>NZ_JBNHFS010000001.1:0-1199986 GCF_059090465.1 Arthrobacter sp. MDT2-3
CTTGGCACACTATTGAGTTCTCAAACAACAGACACACCCGGCACCACCCAACCAAACGGTTCAGGATCGCTCCGGAGCAACTTTTCAAACTTACCCGATCCTCCGTTCCGACGCAAATCCTTGTTCCAGGATTCTCGTCGGTGGGAAGTCGTCCCCACCTCTTCCAGAGGTGGGGACGAAAGCCCTACCAGAAGTGGTATTGATTTTGGGGTTTTGGCCGCCCGGGGTAACCAGCTCTTCGCTGTCTCCCTCGCGGCGACTTAGAAAACAATACACCTCCTCGGGCGGCTCCGCAAATCCCCTTCCGGGCCCTCCTGTTCCCCGTCATCCCGCGGACAAACCGGTCGTCGGCACCCAAACCCGCCACCCGCCGTCGGACTTTCCTTGTATGTGCTGCACCACAGTGACGGACGGTTAAAAGCAGAAAGGGCCGGCAACCGTGAGGTTGCCGGCCCTTTCTCAAGCAGCTGGTTTCAGCGGGGCTGAATTACCAGGAAGACTTGGTGATGCCCGGGAGTTCGCCCTTGTGGGCCATGTCGCGGAAGCGGACACGGGAGATACCGAACTTCTGGAGGGTACCGCGGGGACGGCCGTCGATGATGTCGCGGTTACGCAGACGGATCGGGGACGCGTTGCGGGGCAGCTTCTGCAGGCCCAGGCGGGCTGCTTCGCGTGCTTCGTCGGTTGCGTTTTCGTCAACCAGGGTCTTCTTCAGCTCGAGGCGCTTTGCAGCGTAACGCTCAACGATGACCTTGCGCTGCTCGTTGCGAGCAATCTTGGACTTCTTAGCCATGGTTTAGCGCTCCTCTCGGAATTCGACGTGCTGGCGGATCTTGGGGTCGTACTTCTT
Source organism: Arthrobacter sp. MDT2-3 (assembly GCF_059090465.1). NCBI lineage: Bacteria > Bacillati > Actinomycetota > Actinomycetes > Micrococcales > Micrococcaceae > Arthrobacter > Arthrobacter sp. MDT2-3. The sequence continues at coordinate 851 of NZ_JBNHFS010000001.1, forward strand.
CAGGACCATGCGGTCCGGATCGTTACGACGGTTCTTGCGGGTTACGTAGGTGTAACCCGTGCCCGCGGTCGACTTGAGCTTGATGATCGGACGTACGTCCTTGTCCTTAGCCACTAGAGCTTCACCCCACGAGCGAGAATGTCGGCGACGACAACGTCGATGCCGCGTACGTCGATGGTCTTGATGCCTTTTGCAGAAACCTGCAGCGTGACATTACGGCGCAGGGACGGAACCCAGTAGCGCTTCTTCTGAATGTTCGGATCGAACCGACGCTTGTTGCGGCGGTGCGAGTGCGAAATGCTGTGCCCAAAGCCCGGCTCGGCTCCGGTCACTTGGCAGTGTGCTGCCATGACTTCTCCTCAAGAATTGAAAGTAATGATCCGCATATCTGTTGCTGGACCATGCTGCTAAGGGCGACCCAAAAATGAAGAAGGGCAACGGTTAGTCACGCAACTTGAGCCCCTAACTACCGGCCGCCCTGGAGAAATTACCGGACAACCGGAGCAATTGCGCACGCTCCGCGCACTTAGCGCCTACCAAGTCTACGAGTTCATGCAATTAAAGACCAATCCGGCCCCGGAGGGTGTATAAGGAGGGCCGGCGGCTAGAGCCGGGTGAGCTGGGGGTACTTTGGCTTCAGGCCGTCACCCGAGGACTTCCCGGTAACCCGCCGGACAACCCAGGGGCCCGCGTACTCACGGAACCAGCGGGCGTTTGCGCGGAGGGCATCCACGCCATCGAGCTCCGGGACGGGGGTCATGGGCGGGACGTCGATGGAGTGGTCATGTTCCAGGACGTCCAGCACGCGCTTGGCCATGTTGGCATGGCCCGCGGCGGACATATGCATCCGGTCCTGCGCCCACATACCCCAGTCGTAGTATTCACTGAAGCGCCAGTAGTCCACCAGCAAAGCGCCGTGATCGCCGGCGATGCCGCGGACCAGTTCGTTGTAGATGGCCGTCCGTCCGCGCGTCGTGCTGAAGACCTTCGAACCCCGGGCGTCGAAGCCGGTGAACATGACCACGGCGGCACCAGCGTCGCGCAGTTTGGCGATTGCGTCGTCGTACTCCACCAGGAGGTTGTCGATGTCGATCCTCGGGCGCAGGATGTCGTTGGCACCCGCGTAAATGCTCACCAGGGTGGGTTTAAGTTCGACGGCGGCATCCACCTGCTCAGCCAGGATCTGGCGAAGCTTTTTTCCGCGGATAGCGAGGTTGGCATAGCCGAAGCCAGGGTCAGCGGCTCCCAACTGCTCCGCCACACGGTCCGCCCAGCCGCGGATACCGTTGGGGCGGGTGGGATCGTCGTCGCCCACACCTTCGGTGAAGGAGTCACCAAGGGCCACGTACCGGGTAGTGAAATCCATTCGGCTAGTTTGCCATCAGTTGCTGGGAGCAACCAACCGTGCCATGGCCGCCTAGCTCTCCCGCAGAATCCAATGGTCGGCGTCCAACCGGCCTACCACTTTCTCGCCGATTCGCGCCAGGTCCAGCACATCCTGCTCCGTCAGGGCGTCCAGGAACAGGTCCCGAACCGTCTCAACGTGGCCGGGTGCCAGGCCCACGATGGTCGCCATGCCTTCTTCGGTGAGATGGGCCGTGGTGACGCGGGCGTCGTGCGGATGCGGACGCCGCTCCACCCACCCCCGCTTCTGCAGCTTGGTCACCACGTGCGAAAGCCGCGACAACGACGCGCTGCTGCGCGCAGCGAGCTCACTCATAGGCAGGAACCGCCCTTCCGCCTCGGACAGCATGGCCAGGACTGTGTAGTCGAAAAGGGATAGCTTTCCCGCTGCGTGGAGCTTGGTGTCGAGGGCCGCCGGCAGGAGCGTATTGATGCTTACCAGGGCCAGCCAGGCCCGGCGTTCGTCGGCGGTAAGCCAGCGGGGTTCGGTCATGCGCCCATTCTACGAGAAAAGGGCGGTTGATCCTTCAAGTAGCGGCGGAGCCGGCCGGTAGGCTGGGCGCATGTATGTTGTCTCACTGAGCTACCGGGTCCCCCAGGACATCGTGGACTTCCATAACGACGCGCACATCGCCTGGCTGCAGAAGGCTTTCGACGACGGCGTGTTCATCGCCGCCGGGCGCAAGGTCCCGCGGACGGGCGGTATGTTGCTCTCGAGGGCCGACCGCGCAACGCTTGACGCCAGCCTGGCACAGGACCCGTTCTATTCGAATGGCGTTGCCGACTTCGAAGTAGTGGAGTTCCACGCCGCCAGGGTGGCATCGGGCTTTGAGAACCTGCTGGACAGTTAGCGCCAAGTACTACCCGCCGGGGATTTGGCGGCGAGCTTTTTCAGGCCGCCCTTTGGCGGCACCTTTACCGGTTCCGGCCAGCGCGCCGTGAGCTGGTCACCTAGCGTGACGCCGCGCAGTTTCCGGCCGAACAGCGGCAGGACCCAGTCGTGGATCCAGCGCCGTTGGCGCTGCTCCCACTCCCGGAGGCTGAGCTTTGCCGGCGGTTCCCAGTCCTTGAGCCGGATCTTGTGCGGCACTCCCAACTGGTCCAGCACCTGGCCCGCCAGGTACTTGTGTCCGGCCTTAGACATATGGAGCCGGTCCGAGTCCCACATCCGGCGGTCATGGAAGGCGTCCAGGCACCAGTAGTCCACCAGCACGGCTCCGTACTTGGCTGCGAGGGCCCGGACTTGCTGGTTGTAGAAGTTGTTGCGCTTCTTCAAGGGCTCGAGGAGCGCGGAAACTTTCACATCGAAGCCCGTAAAGAGCACCAGGGTGGCGCCCGTATCCGCCAGTTGCGCCACGAGCTTCTCATAGTCGTCCATGAGCACGGCCATGTCCGTCTTCAGGTCCAGGATGTCGTTGCCGCCGGCGTAGAGCGTGACCAAGGTGGGCCGCATCGTCAGCGCAGGCTCCAGTTGCTCGCCAATGACGTGCCGGAGCCGCTTGCTCCTGATCGCCAGGTTCGCGTACCGCCATCCAGGCTGCGCCCTCGCCAGTTTCTCTGCCACCCGGTCCGCCCAGCCCCGGACCCCGTTGGGCAACCGCTCGTCCCGGTCCCCGACCCCTTCAGTGAAAGAGTCTCCAAGAGCAACAAACACCCGCCGCCCGGAATCAGGAAGCAAAGGTTCAGGCACCAGCCCAACGTAACGCTGTCAGGAAAAGCGAGGACGACGGCGGGATGAACATTGAGTACGAAAGCGTCCGTGAATAACCGGCTTTAAGTGCGAGAGGGTTGGAGGAAAACCCACGTTAAGTGCGAGAGGGTTGGCGGGGGCTGCGACGAGGGAGATTAGCCCTCGGCTTTGCCCTGGCGCCAGTACCCCATAAAGGCAACCTGCTTCCGGTCGATTCCAACGTCGCGGACAAGGTACCGCCGCATGTCCTTGATAACCGCAGCTTCCCCGGCGATCCAGGCGTAGAAAGGCATGGCACCAGCGGGCATGTCCGGGTTTTTGGTGGCTTGGATTTCGTCCGTCTCCATCCGCTGGGGGGTCTCCCAGAGGATGTCCACGTCCACGTTGACGTCCTCCGGCTCCGGTCCGGCGGCGCCGTCAGCGGCTTTGATGGCCACCCACCCGGGCACCGGAACCGCCTTGCGCACCGCTTCCTGGAGCAGCTCGCCGTGCGGCCGGGACCGTCCAATCGCGGCACCGCGCGCGAGCCAGGTGACCTCGATGTCGGCGGGCGAGGACAGTTCGAGGAAGTCGCCTGCCTCGGGGACCTCCAGGAAGGCGTGTCCGGTCATGTATTCCGGCAGGCTTTCCAGGATGGCGGAAATGGCAGGGACAGCCGTTTCATCGCCGGCGAGCAGAATGCGCTGCGCCAGTCCGGGCCGCCACTCGATGCCGCCGTAGGCCTCCGCCGTCAGGCACTGCGCGGCGCGGTTGTTCGGGCCAATAAGGGTGATTGCATCACCGGGCTTGGCATTGAGGGCCCAGTTGGCGGCAGGCCCGCCGTCACCATGGCTGTCGAAGTGCATCACGAAGTCGACGTCGATCTCCGGGTAAACAGTGTCCAGGCGGGCATTGCGGACGGTGTAGGTGCGCATGGAGCCGCGCACCGTGGGGTCCATGGCCAGCCATTCACGGTACCAGCCGGCGCGGCCCATTTCGAACGCCGGCAGGGGAAGTTCTGTGCCGTCCGCGGCGAGGGACGGGACCATGAGTTTGATCCGGAGGTCGAGGGTGTCCCCGTTGACGCCGAAGTCCCGCAGCGAGTACCCGCCAAACGTGATCCGGCGGAAGTTGGGGCTGAGTTCCTGCACTGAGGAAACAGTGACTTCGAATGCCAGGGTCATCGGTTCGGTGGAGGCGGCGGCAATATCGCGGGTCTTCATGAAACGAGCTCCAGTTCGTTGGCGGGGACGTGGTGTCGGCCGATCGGAATGATCAGGGGGGTTCCGGAGACAGGGTCCGGGATGACGCGCGACTCAAGGCCGAAGACGTCGCGGACCAGCCCTTCGGTGACCACGTTCCGAGGCTCGCCCACTGCCACTACGGCGCCGCCTTTCATGGCGATCACGTTGTCTGCATAGCGGGCGGCAAGGTTCAGGTCGTGCAGCACGATGGCCACGGTGGTGCCGCGCTGGCGGTTCAGGTCTGTCACAAGATCCAGGACTTCCACCTGGTGGGCAAGGTCGAGGTAGGTGGTGGGCTCGTCCAGCAGCAGGACCTCGGTTTCCTGGGCCAGGGCCATGGCAATCCAGACCCGCTGCCGCTGCCCGCCCGAGAGTTCGTCCACGTTCCTCCCGGCGAGGGCCAGCGTATCGGTGGCTTCGAGCGCCCGCTGCACGGCGGCGTCGTCCCCCTCACTCCAGCTGCGGAAGAAACCCTGGTGCGGGTACCGGCCGCGGCCCACCAGGTCGCGGACCAGGATGCCGTCGGGGGCGGTGGGATGCTGCGGAAGCAGGCCAAGGGTGCGGGCCAGTTCCCGCGCGGGGCGTGAGTGGATGTCCTTGCCGTCCAGGGTCACGGCGCCGGCCGCGGGTTTCAGGAGCCGGGACAGGCCGCGAAGGAGGGTGGATTTACCGCAAGCGTTGGCTCCCACGATCATGGTCACCCGGCCTTCGGGAATTTCGGCGGTAAGCCCGTCCACCACGCAGCGCTGATCGTATTTGAGCGTCAGGTCCTTGGCGTTGAGAACTGCCACGTCAGGCATCCTTTCGGTTGGCCGTGACCAGGAGCCACAGCAGGAACGGGGCGCCAAGCGCGCCGGTGATGACACCCACCGGCAGCGCCGTGCCGTCCAGCAGCAGGGGGGCGAGGTTAGCGGCGACGTAATCTGCGGCGAGGACAATCAGGGCGCCAACCAATGCCGACGCCGGGAGGCTGGCTTTGCCGGTGAAGCGCCGGGCGATGGGCCCTGCCAGGAAGGCGACGAAGGAGACCGGGCCGGCCGCCGCCGTCGCCACTGCTGCCAGCGACACCGCAGTGATCACCAGCGCCAGGCGGGTGGCACCCACCCGGATGCCCAGCCCCGCTGCGGCGTCGGGTCCGAGCTCCAGGATGCGCAACGGCCCGGCGATGGCAACAACTGCGGGAATCAGGACGGCGAGGGAGAGGGCAAGCACGCCGGCCCTCTCCCAGTTGGCGGAATTCAGGGATCCGTTGAGCCAGACGAGGACGTCCGCGGCGGTGCGAATGTCCGCACGGGTCATCAGGAAATTCACCACGGCATGCAGCGCGGCGGCGATTCCTACGCCCGCCAAAATGAGCCGGTTGCCAGCGGCATCGCCGCGGTTGGTTCCGCGCATCGCCCCGCCGCTGGAGATCGCGTAGATGATGGCGGCCACGCCGAGCGCGCCGCCGAGCGCAGCACCAGAGACCGCCGCTCCGGTGGCACCGAACACCACGATGGACACGACCGCTGCAGCGCTGGCACCGTAGCTGATGCCGATGATGTCAGGGCTGGCCAGTGGATTGCGGAGCATGGTCTGGAACAGGGCCCCGGCCAAGCCGAACGCGAGGCCGATCATGGTGCCGATGACAGCCCGCGGCAGCTTGTTCTCCATCACGATGAAGCTTGCCCCGGGGATCTTCTCGCCGCCGGTCAGGTGTGAGAGAAGGATCTTGAAGAAGTCCGGGACGGTGACCGTGTAGCTGCCCAGCAGGATGGAAACAGCGAACAGGATCACGACGGCGGCCGCCAGGATGGCGGTCCGGTTCAACAGCAGCCTTCCTCGGCGTTGCCCTATCACTTTTGGTCCCTTGGACCCCGGTTTGGCAGCCGTAACTGATAGCGCAACGGGGGTTTCTGCGGGTTTCCTGTCTTGGGCGAGAGTCCCTGCTTTCGAAATCATAGTCCCGCCCCCTTGCCCCGGCGGATAAGCCAGACGAAGACCGGCGCCCCGATGAGGGCTGTCATGATGCCGGCCGGGACTTCGCCCGGAAGGAGCACCACGCGGCCGACGATGTCCGCGCCGAGGAGCAGCACGGGAGCCAGCACCAGCGAGAACGGCAGGATCCAGCGGTAATCCGGGCCCGTGAGGAAACGGACAGCATGCGGGATGACCAAGCCAACAAAACCGATGGGGCCGGCCAGGGCGGTGGCCGAACCGCACAGCAGCACGATTCCGAGGGCGGTGATGCCGCGGACCAGACCTACCCGCTGGCCGAGGCCGCGGGCAATGTCGTCGCCGAGCGCCAGGCTGTTGAGGATACGGCCGGTCACCAGCACAATCAGCGCGCCGGCGGCGAGGAACGGCAGGCCGGGCAGCACTACCGACCAGTCCCTTCCTGCCACGCCGCCCACCTGCCAGAAGCGGAACCTGTCCAGGGTGTCCTGGCTGGAGACAAGGATGACGTTCATGAGCGAGAACAGGCCCGCGTTCAGCGCAGCGCCTGCCAGGGCCAGCTTCACCGGGGTGGCGCCGTCCCTGCCCAGGGAAGCGATGAGATAGACGACGACCGCCGCAACTGCTGCCCCGACGAACGCGAACCAGATGTAGCCGGAGAACGTGGCAACACCAAAAACGTAGATACCTGTCACCACGGCCAGGGCAGCCCCGGCATTCACGCCCATAATGCCGGGATCGGCCAGCGGATTGCGCGCCACACCCTGCATCGCTGCGCCTGCAAGGCCGAGGGCTCCCCCGGCCAGGATGCCAAGGACGGTCCGCGGGATGCGCGCATGCACCACGGCGTGGTCGCCGTTGGCGGGATCAAACGCGGTCAGCGCCTGCCATACAGTGCCCAGGGTCAGCCCCCTGGCGCCGATGGCCAGGGAAGCGCCGGCCAAAAGTGCAAGTACGACGACGGCGGCCAGCAGCCAGGCGGCGCGCTTCCCCCCGAAAGCGCGGCCGCGGGACGGGCCGTTAGGTCCTTGTGCCGGCAGTGAGGTGCCGGCACCCCCCTGCCCGGGGGCCGCCGTCGTCGTACTGTGCGTCATGGAAGGGTGCTTACTTCACTGTGTCCGCTGCGGCGGCCAGCTGCGGCAGGAACGTGTCCAGCGACCACGGCAGGCTCAGCGGGGAAGCCGCGGAGATGGACAGCGTCAGGGTGTTGTCCGAGTCGGCAACCAGGGCGCCGTTCTTGATGGCCGGGATCTGGCTGAGCAGCGGATCCGACTTGATGGCGTCGGTAGTGGAGGCATCCGGAACCCAGGTCACGAACACGTCTGACTGAAGCTCGTTGGCTTTTTCGGCGGACCACGGGATGAAGAATTCCTTGGAGCCCTTGGAGTTGTCGTCAACCACCGGAGCGAGTTTCATGCCGATTTCCGAGAGGAAGCGGGGGCGGTTGTCATTGGCGGTATAGACGTTGACGCCGTCACCCTTGGCAGGCTCGAGGTTGCCGTAGATAAAGCTCTTGCCCTCAATTTGCGGGTATTTGGCAACCTTCTCCTTGATGGTGGCCTCGGTGTCCGAGATCAGCTTGGTGGCTTCGGCGTCCTTGCCGAGGGCCTTTCCAATGATGGAGGTGGAGTCCTGCCAGGAGGTCCCGTAAGCCAGTTCAGGGTGGGCCACGACGGGCGCGATCTCACTGAGCTTCTTGTAGTCCTCTTCCGTGAGGCCCGAGTAAGCAGCCAGGATGACGTCCGGGGTGAGTTTGGCGATCTCGGTGAAGTTGATGCCGTCAGCTTCGGAGTACTGGGCAGGAGCCTTGTCGGAGCCGAAGCCGGTGCCGAGGCCTTCCAGCGCTGCATCCTTCCAGGGGGTGGAGCCCTTGTCGTTGCCGCCCCATTCATTCTTGGGAACGCCTACCGGCACAACGCCCAGGGCGATGGCGACGTCATCGTTGACCCACGAGACGGTGGCAACGCGCGTGGGCTGCTTTTCGATGGTGGTCTTGCCGTAAACGTGCTCGATGGTCACCGGGAACTGCGAGCTGCTGGAGCTGGCTGCACTGGCGTCGGTAGTGGAGGAAGCGGGGCCTGTGGCGCAGGCGGAGAGGGTGAGCGCCGCGGCGGCCAGAACGGCCGTGGCCTTGCCGGCTGACTTGAACAGCGTGCGGCGGGTGGCGCTGGGCCCGGAGAAGAGGGGGGAAGTCACGGAACTCCTTAAGTGAATGAAGCGAACTTAAGTAAGGCTAGCCTACCCTCGCGAGCATTACGCAAGGTTTCTGTTTCTTATTCCCCTTCGTGATAAAAGACACACTTCGTCCGGGTTTCAGGTCGCTGGACAGGGAAGATTCGGTTTTGGCAGGATGTCCCTGCCGCGGGTTTAGCCCAGTTTTCGAAAGTTTCAGCAATGCAATCCATCACGCCTCAACACATCCGCTCATCGTTCATCAATGCCAGCCGCTCCGAAGCTGCCAAGCTCACCCTCCCTAAAGACTTCGATTCCCTCGACTGGGAGAACCTTGACTTCCTGGGCTGGCGGGACGACAAGATGCCGCTCCGCGGCTACCTGGTGGTTCCGGGGCCCAAAGGCCTCACCGGAATTATGCTGCGCGCACCCGAAAGCGGCGCCCGGAAAAACCGCTCGGTACTTTGCGAGCTGTGCCGGGACGTATTTTCCAAAGAGGACGTACTCCTCTGGGTCGCCAAGCGCGCCGGACAGTCCGGCCGCGACGGCAACACCGTCGGCACGCTGATCTGCGCCGATTTCCTTTGCTGCGGCAACGTCCGGAAGGAGCCGCCGGCCAACGACATCAACCCGGACCCGGCAGCCGTGGTGCTCCGGCAGATCCGGGGCCTGCAGGACCGGACTGCCCAATTCCTGGGACGGGTGCGGGGCGGTAGCCGGCGCGAACCAGACTAACGCAGAGGAAGCCCGCCCTCACGGATGCGGAGGCGGGCCCCTCGACTGTGGGTCAGCGGTAGGAGAAACTCATCAGCACCGACTTCAGTGCCCGGCCTTCGTCACTCCAGTACCAGGCTTGTGCTGCCTCATCACCTGTGAACCGCGGTTCAGTAAACAGCACATCCGCAGTCAAAATGCGGTCGCCGATCCTGACAGGGGCGTATTGAACCTGCCCGTCCGGCGAGACTGGCGATCCCGGCGTCAGTCCCATCCTGTAATGAGTAGCGCCATCGGCTCGATCAATGAAGAACGAAGAACTGGGCGTGGGAACAGAAGCGCCGATCAGCCCCCGTACCGGATCAGTCTCAATTATGGTCCTGGAGACATTGCCGGCCGTAGCGTCACCAACCTGGCTGTAATAGATGTTGATCTGCTCCTTACCGCTGGCATCCAAGACGGTCGCCGTCTCCACTGCGGGGGACGCCGAAACCTGTTCATGCTCCACGCGCCAGCCTTCCGGGTGGGCAAAAGACAGGCGGCCATCTGCGAACGTGAAGGTCACCGGCCCTTTGGGAACCGGAGAAGAGGTAGCGGCGGGAACGATGGATGCAGAGGGACTCTGCGGAACCGCCCGGGCGGCAGGGCTGGTGGAGAAACCGCCGTCCGCGGCAGTGCCGCCGGCCGCACAGCCCGCGAGGGTGAGGGCTGCGACGGCGGTGAGCGCCATGAAGGTGGTGGCGCGGCGTGCTGGGCGCATCTGTGGTGCCTTTCGAGGGAAGGCCGTCAACCCATCAGGCGTGATGCAGGACCCAGCGTTCCGCACCTGCCCTGTGGGAGCACGACGGCAAGTATTTGATGCGCACCAGCATGGCACCGGGACTACGCCTTTCAATAGCTGCCAGGCAATATATCCATCGATTTGTTATGAAGCCGATCCGTTGATAACGGGCTAGCGCAAAACGATGTCCACCGGGTTCGCTTCGGAGCGCCAGGCTCCTTCTTCGCCCGGCCGCGGCCGGATGACCGGTGCCGTCAGCACTCCTGAACGGTTGGTGCGCTTGTCGCGGAGGATCTCGGTGACAGAGCCAAGATGCCGGGACAGGTCGATGACGTTTTCAGGGGCCGCCAGCAGCAGTTGGAACCCGAATTCGTGCAGCGCCTTGATTCCGGCCCCGGCGAACTCCTCGGATGCCAGCACAAAAGCCTCGTCCATCATCACGGTGCCGTATGTGGTGAAGCCCTGCTCCGCGATGCCCAGCTGGTAACTCAGTGCAGCAGCCATGATGAAGGCCGTGAAACGCTGGCGCTCGCCGCCGGACATGGACCCCGTGTCCGCATGCATAAAGACCTCGGTCTTCTTTGCCCCGCCTTTCTTGCCCGACGCCGGCCCGGCAACTTCCCGGTGCTCCTTGCACTGGATGAACAGGTGCCCGCGCACGTCCAGCACCTCCGCCCGCCAGCGCCGGTCCTCCGGCGCCTGCGAGCCCAAGCGCTTCACCAGGGTCTCCAGGGACTTGTAGCGGGCGGTGAGTTCCGCGTCGTCGTCCCTTTCCCCGTTGGTGCCGTCGGGCCTGCCACTTTCGGGCTTTGCCGGCCGCGCGTGCCGGGCCTTGAGCGCGTTCTGGATGGCGTCCTTGAACTGCTTCGCGGAGGGAGGGAGCGTCTGCTTGATATCCAGCTCCAGGAAGCTGCCCTCGTGGAAGTTGACCTGCGAAAGAATGCCGTTCAGCGGGAGGATACGGCTGGTGATGGAGCGGCGTTCCTCGTCGAGCAGATGCAGCAGTGTGCTGAAGGATTCGTGGGTGCGCTGGTTGAAGAACTGCCTGAACTCCGCTTCCTGGGCGGGCAGCCCGTCGCTGACAATCGCGTGGTAGCGGGTTTCAAAATCGCCGGCAGCACCGATGGTGGTGCCATGGTCGGCCGAGATGGCGCTGCCCCACTCGCGGACGAAGCCCTCGAAAATCCTCGTCAGGCGCTCGGCGGTGGTTTGCCCGCGAGACTCCGCTGCATGCAGTTCAGCCAGCAGGGCGGTCCGCACCCGGTTGGCGAGGTTGTCCAGCTCATGCATCTCCGTCACATGACCAAAATCGGCAAAGTACGGCTCCAGCGCGGTGACGGTGGCGTCCGACGGCGGCGCCTGGGCCAGGCGGTCCCGCGCAGCTTCCAGCAGGGAATCGGAAGCCGTCAGTTGCCGGTCCAATGCCTTGTACTCGCTCTGCAGGACAGCGGCGGCCTCGGTGCTGGCCTGGTGCTTCTGCCGCACTTCCTCGATGGTGGCGCGGAGGGGCTCGAGATCTGCCTGCGCTGCCAGGGCGTCCTTCAGCCGCTGTTCGATCCTGGCAAGCTCGTCGGCCGCAACTGCCGCCGAGACCTGTTCCCAAGGACGGTGATCCTCAGCAATGCGGCGCAGGGCGTCGAGCTGCCGGCTCATCCCCTGATGCGAGTCCTCGCGGGTCTGCGCCAGCTCTGCCGCCTTGGCAACCTCCTGCCGCAGGTCCTCCACCTGGCCGGCAACCAGCTCCAGCTTGGCGGCGTTATCGAACCCGAGGACGTAATCCTGCCGGCTGGTAAACCGGTCGTCCTTTTCCACAGTGTGCCGGTTGCGCTTCACCACGCCGCCCAGGCTGAGGCCCCGGTCCAGCACCGCCAGCTCGTCCGGGTCCTCCACACACGGGTAGGCGAAGTCCAGCGCGATTCGCTCGCGGATCCAGGACCCCGCTTCGCTCGCCACGCCCGTGGTCAGGATGTCCAGCTTGGTGAGCAGGTCGCCGTCGCGCACGTCCTCCAGCGCCAGCGCGCCCCCGGAAAGCGGCTTGGAAACGTCCACCGCCCGCAGCGCGCCGCGCACGTTGTGGCCGTTGAGGTAGCGCGTCACCGCGGCGAAGTGCTCGCCCGGCACCAGCAGCGTGGTGGCAAGGTTGCGGAGCGCGCGCTCTGCGGCGGGGCGCCACTTCTCCTCCCCCTCAGCTAGGTCCATCAATTCACCGGCGAAGGGCATCCGGTCCTCGGGAATACCGGTGGCGCCGGCGATTGCCGCCCGGTTTTCAATGCTCGACGGCGGCAGCAGCGACTTGCGCGTCTTCAATGAGACGAGCTCCTGCTCGGCCGCGGCCAGCTCCCGCTTCTTCGTTGCGTGGGCGTCGAAGGCTTCAAAGCGGAGTTCCTGCAGGGCCTGGGAATCATCCTTGAGCTCGGCCGACCTTGCCGCCGCCTGCTCGTGCGCCTGCTCCCAGCCGCCGGCACTCCACTCCAGCTGGAGGCCGGCGTCGGCCAACGCCTGGCGTGCCGCTTCCTCCACCTGCTGGCGAAGCTTCAGGCCCACCCGGGCGTTTTCCAGTGACTGCTCAATGGCGGAGATGGCGTTGCCGCCCTGGTTGTTGTACTCCGTCTCCAGCTGGCGCAGCTCCTTGGCCAGGCCGTCCCGGACTGCGCGCTCGGCGCCGAGCTCCTTGGCCTTCGCCTGGGCCAGCTCCTTGAAGCGGGCCAGCATCTTTTGGTGGACCGTCACGGCGAGCTGCTGCTTGTAGGCCTCGAATTCCTCCCCGGCGAGGTCCCGCAACCGGTTCGCGTCCAGCAGCGCCTGCGCGTACTCCCTGTTCAGTCCGGGCACCGGGGCCAGCTGGTCCCGCTGTTGCCGGACGTCCTCCAGCCGCTGCCGGATGGACATCAGGTTGCTGAACTCCTCGACGACGTCATCCGCCGCCGCGAGAGTAGCCGGAGCATCCAGGACCTGGTCCCGGAAGAAGGTGTTGACGCTGCCGCCCAGGCCCTTGCCCGCCTGGATAACGCGCAGGAGAGGAAGGGCCTGGTCCGAGTTGATCCCCAGCAGCCGGCGGAAGCGCTCTGCGAACGCCTTGTGCACATCGAAGACCTGGGCGTCCGGAAAAATCGTTTCCAGGGCAGCCTTGGTAAACCGCTTGTCCGCGATGCCCTCGAGCGCCTCCAGGTCCAGCGGCTGGTGGTCAACGAGGTAGAACCGTCCAACGCTCGACTCCGTGCCGTTCTTCGGCAGGTCGAACAGTGCTGACACTGTCACCCGGGTGCCGGCCGCATTGTCGAACGTCAGCGCGACGGCGGACCACGTGGCGCCCGGCCGCTGGAAGGCACTCGCGGACCCCTCCCCCACAGCCTTGTCGCCCACTTTGCCGCGCATGTATGTAAACGTTGTCCGCTTGTCCTCCACGGCCCCGCCAGAGCGCTGCGCAGCGGCCTCGTTGGACCTGGGCCTCGCATCGAAAACCCGGAGCATGGCGTCAAACAGCGTCGACTTTCCCACGCCCGAGTTACCCGTCAGGAGCGTGCCGTTCCGGTCCACATGCATGGTGTGGGCTCCGTGGAACGTGCCCCAGTTGACCACCTGCACCAGGGCAAGGCGCATCTGCCCCGGGTTCGTCAGCTCGCCCAAAGGCAGCATGGTTGCAATGCTCACTCGGCATCCTCCGCTTCGGTGGCGTCCTCGGTTTCAACCGGCCCAACCACCGTGTCCCGGTCAAGCTCGATGAGCGCTTCGGTGCCGGCGGCGTCCGTGGTGGCTGCTGCCAGGGCTTCTATATGGGCGGGAATGTCGCCGATGTTTTCGAAGGGGAGGGCCAGGGGCAGGGCGTTGGAGATGGTGTAGACGTCGTCAAGGCCCGTGGGCAGGAGGAGTTGGCGGGCCAGTAGCTTGGTGATGGCCCTGGTGACCACGTCCGAGTCGCGCAACGCGTCCTGCTGGCCTGCGGGCTGGTAGTGGGTGACCAGGTCGGCGATTTCCTCGCGGGTAATCGTTGGGTCTGTCTGCGCGGTGACGTGCCGGTCCAGCAGCAGGCGCATCCTCAGCAGGACGATGGTTTCCACCCGACTGAGCGCTCGCTGCTGCCGCAGGATGCTGGCACGCGTGCTGCCGCCGATGGCGTCCGGGTGGACCGGGCGCAGGACGGCGATCTTCCGGTCATGGTCCAGCTGCATCGTAAGGAACAGTTCGGAGAGGCGGCTGCGCAGGATGATCTGGTTGTCCAGCAGGACCGTCCAGAGCTTCTCGTCCCGGCCGCCGTCAACGTAGGGACCCTTGAGGAGCTTCACCAGCGCCTGCCGCACCTTCATGGACAGCACGCCGGTATCGCCGGGGAAGAGGGCGGCACCGTCGACGAAGGTGTCGCGGGGGGTTACGGCGCCGGCGAATGGGCGATCGCCGCCCGTCGCGGGCACAGTTCCGCTCTCCACTGGCATACCCCCGTTCTCATCCACATGGCTATCTCCGGGGTCAGCTTCGGGGACCGCCGTCGTCGTCATCTCTTCAGTCATGTCAATCCTTCGGGAGGGTGACCAACGGCAGGTAGGCCCTGCGCGTGGTGCCGTCAATCTGTTCGAAGTCCAAGGCATCCATTGCGTCCCGATCGAAGCCTGCCCCGGCGTGCAGGGCGTGCGAGAGGAGCGCCCGGATGGTGTTGATGTGCTGCTCTTCCGGCGGCAGCTGCTGCCACGCCTCGGAAAGGGTGGAAGCGCCGGCCATGGCAGAGCTGATGACCTCCGGCTTGGCCTTGGCGGTCCGCGGCGAGCGCACGCGGTCCGAGTCGCTGAAGGCGATGGGGTCGGCAAGTTTTGGCGGTGCGGCAAACTCGTCCGGGTCGAAGAGCTTCACCATGGACAGCGACTCGAACCCCGCGTTAAAGAGGACGGGCCCGGGCACCAGCCCCGGCCGTTCCCGTTCGTACGGAAGGGAACGGATCGCCTGCTCAGCTTCGCGGAGCACTTGCCGGAGCCGGACTGACTGGCGGAAGTCATCGCTTTGGACGTAGGTGTTGAGGCTTTCGCTGAGCTTGCCGTAAATCCGCTGGATCTGGCTGTGCTGCTGGCGGAGTTCGGCCACCAGGTTCTTCAAGGTTTCCCGGTCCTCGGCTGAGAGGTCGTCCGCGAACTGCCGGCTCAGGACCTCGCCGATTGCGGACCGGAACCTGAGCTGCTGCTGCGGATCCTCCAAAAACGCCGTGAAGGAACGGAACGTCCTGCCCTCCGGGCTCTGGCGGAGGCGTTTGTCGGCCTCCAGTACCTGCGCCATCGTGGCGCCCTTGGTCAGTGACTCCTCGATGATCTGGTTGCGCAGGCCGCCCACCAGTTCCTCGATCCGGTCACGCATCTTTTTGTAGTCGGCGGGGAGGCTCGCGGCGAGGTCCAGGATGTTTCCGGCAGCTTCAACTGCCTCGTCGTCATCCAGCAGGCCGTCGAACTCGCCGGAACTGATGTCCTGGATGAGCTGCTGGCGCTCTTCGATCTCCTCTTCCAAGGACTCGAGGCGGGCACTCTGGTCCGGATTGGTCTCGTTGGCGAGCTTCTCGACGTCTCCCAGCAGCGTGCCGAGGCGCGAACCGTTAAGGGTGGACCGCTCGCTGGAGAGGCTGTCGAGGAACGCCAGCACACGCGCAGCCGGTTCGGTGACTTCGTAGACGATCTGGCCTGACTGGTTCCGCCGCGTCAGGAACTGCCGGCGCGTCCATTCGTCGCCAAAGGCCTTCCCGTTGGCGCCCCCTCCCAGCCCGGGCTCCTGCCTGCGGAGCTCTTCAAGGAAGGAGTCGACGTCGGCATGGAACTCCTCGAGCGGCAGTTGCGGCCGGGTGCGGGTAAAGGAAGCCTGCAGCACCGCGATCACCCAGGGCGCCGAGCGCGTCAGGGCCCAGGCAGGTCCTTTGGTGAGGAGTTCGAGGTCCCGGAGCCGGGCGCTGATGGCGTCAGCGGATGACCTGGCGGAGCGGGGCACACACTCTCCTTGGGCTGTTTGGGTGGGCGGGGCAGGGGCTCCAAACGGAAAACTGCCAACAATAAGGTTAACGCAGGCGGCCGCGACCGCTCCGTGACCTACTTCGCCGTAGTATCTCGATCCCATATCAAGAGCTCTTCAAGCCTGCTGCGGCTCTGGCTGGGCACGCCGTCTGCCCCTACGCTCATGCTACTGATTTCGACCAAAGCAACGTTTCAGCAGGGGGACTCATGCAGTTCGATCTAAGCGCAGTGGAAACCGCCACCTTGGTATTCGTGGGCACACTGGTGTTCGCCTTTATCCTGGCCGCCTTCGTCCTCACGGCCGGACTGGTGGCGCTGGTGCTGCTGGGCACGGGAAAGCTCGGGTGGACAGTCGTTTCGAAGTCGCTCCTGGCCGTGGTCCATGGCATCAACGCGGGCTGGGACCGGCTGGTGCACCACGCCACGGCATTCGACGCCGCCGGAGACTTTCCGGGGCAGTCCTCCCCTAGCACAGGAACTTACCCGCGGGTAATATTGAGAGACAGCTAAAGGGTTCTCCAACCCGGCGGACCTGGCTAAGAAAGCTATCCGGCCAAGGAGATAACCCATGAGCTCCGCCACTGACAGCCCCTCAAAGACCGCCAGCTCCACCACCAACAGCGCAGCAACGGATGCTCCTGCGGAGGAGACCCCTGTTCCCGCGGGCAAGATCGGCGGGAGCGTCACCGCGGACGAGGCCCGCGCCGTCGCCGAGGCCGCGCGCGAAACCGGCTGGGACCGCCCGAGCTTCGCCAAGGGACTCTACCTGGGCAGCTTCGACCTCAGCCTTGTTCATCCCTGGCCCACCCCTGACCCGGCCGACGTGGAACGGGGTGAGGCGTTTATGGTCCGCCTCACCGAATACGCGCGGACCATGGACGGCCGGATTATCGAGCGCGAGGCGCAGATCCCTGACGGATACCTTCGGGGCCTGGCAGACCTTGGTGTCTTCGGGATGAAGATTCCGGAGGAATACGGCGGCCTGGGCTTGTCGCTGGTGTACTACGGCCGGGCGTTGGCCCTGCTGGGCAGCGTGCATCCCAGCCTCGGCGCCCTTCTTTCGGCGCATCAGTCCATCGGCGTGCCTGAGCCCGTGAAGGTTTTTGGCACTGCCGAGCAGAAGCGGGAGTACCTCCCGCGCTGTGCCGCCGGCGCCGTGACCGCGTTCCTCCTGACGGAACCCGACGTGGGCAGCGATCCAGCACGGATGGGCAGCACGGCAACGCCCACGGAGGATGGGGAGGCCTACCTGCTGGACGGCGTCAAACTGTGGACCACGAACGGTGTGATCGCCGAACTGGTGGTGGTCATGGCCGTGGTGCCGGCACGCACTGATGCAGACGGCACCAGGCACAAGGGCGGCATCAGCGCCTTTGTGGTGGAGATGGACTCTCCGGGCATCACCGTGGAAAACCGGAACTCGTTTATGGGCCTGCGGGGCATCGAGAACGGGGTGACGCGGTTCCATCAAGTGCGCGTCCCGGTGGCCAACAGGCTGGGCAAAGAGGGCCAGGGCCTGAAAATTGCACTTACTACGCTGAATACGGGCCGGCTTTCCATCCCGGGCCTTTGCGTCGGCTCAGGCCGCTGGAGCCTCAAGATCGCCCGCGAATGGTCCAACGCCAGGACGCAATGGGGCAGGCCGGTGGGCGAGCACGAGGCCGTGGGCAAGAAGATCGCTTTCATCGCTGCGTCCGCCTTCGCCCTGGACGCCGTCTTCGAGCTCTCCGCCGAACTTGCCGACGCCGGCCAGAAGGACGTGCGGATCGAGGCCGCCCTTGCGAAGCTCTGGTCGACGGAGATCAGCTGCCGGATAGCCGACGAACTGGTACAGATCCGCGGCGGCCGCGGGTTCGAAACGGCAGAGTCGCTGGCGGCGCGCGGTGAACGTGCGGTACCCGCCGAGCAGCAGCTGAGGGACCTGCGGATCAACAGGATCTTTGAGGGTTCCTCGGAGATCATGCGCCTGCTGATCGCCCGGGAAGCCGTGGATGCGCACCTTGCCGCCGCTGGCGACCTTGCATCGATGGACGCGAGCCTGTCCGACAAGGCGAAGGCCGCCGTCGGAGCCTCCGGCTTCTACGCCCGCTGGCTGCCGAAGCTGGTGGCCGGCGCCGGCATGGACCCGCGCTCGTACGGCGAGTTTGGCCGCTTGGCCAAGCACCTGCGGTTCGTGGAGCGTTCGTCGCGGCGCTTGGCCCGGCAGACGTTCTATGGCATGGGCCGGTGGCAGGCAAAGCTGGAACGCAAGCAGGCATTCCTGGGACGTGTGGTGGACATCGGTGCGGAACTGTTCGCCATGACGGCGTGCTGTTCACGGGCGGAGATGCTGCTTCATACCGCTCCCGACAAAGCCGCGAGCGCCTATGAGCTCGCGGAGGCGTACTGCGAGCAGGCCCGCGTGCGCGTCGACGAGTACTTCGAGCAGCTGTGGCGGAATACGGACGACGCCGACCACCACCTGACCCGAAGGGTCCTCGCCGGTGACCACAGGTGGCTGGAGGCAGGCGTACTGGACCAGTCGGAAGGCACCGGCCCGTGGATCGCAGATGCCTCCCCCGGGGCCTCGCAAAGGGAAAACCTGCACCGTAACTACCGCTGACGCCACCGGTCACAAAATAGTAAGCATCCTTGCTATCTCTGCGGCCCGATGATTGAGTTGACTCATGAGCAGCTCAACGGACCCAGAGAACCTGCCCCCACGACGCGCCCGGGAGGACGCTGACCGGAGCGGAAGTTACCGTGCCGCCGCGGCTGATGATGCCACCCGCAGCTACGACCAGCAGCCCGCAGCGGATACCACGCCGACCTCCACCTACGATCGGGTGCCGGCCGGCCACACCGGCTCAGCCGGTGCCTCTGCAGAGCGCGACTATGTCCCAGCGGCGTCGGCACCTGCTGTTGATCCGAACCTGACCGATCGGCAGACCGCCGTCGCCAGGGAGAAGGAGCGGTTCGGCGGCATCAAGGTGGGCTCGGCGTTCTTCGGCTGGCTGACCGCCACCGGTATGGCCGTGCTGCTGACCGCCCTCGTGGCAGCAGCCGGGACGGCCGTGGGCCTTGCAACCAATACCGACGTCAACGAGGCAGTGAACCAGGCGGCCCGGAACCAGGGCACCGTTGGCCTGGTAGGCATCATTGTGCTGCTGGTCATCCTGCTCCTCGCCTATTACTGCGGCGGTTACGTCGCGGGACGCATGGCACGCTTCAACGGTGCCAAGCAAGGCCTCATGGTGTGGATCTGGGCATTGATCGCGGCTGTCCTCGTATCCATCCTGGGCCTGGTGTTCGGGCAGCAGTTCAACGTGCTGGCCAACCTCAACAGCTTCCCGCGCATTCCAATTAATGAAGGGCAGCTGACCACTACCAGCATCATTGCTGCAGTTGTGGTGGCCCTGGTGGCACTGGCAGGCGCGGTGCTGGGCGGGCTGGCAGGCATGCGGTTCCACCGGAAGGTGGACCGCGCCGGCTTCACTCCGGACGAGGACAACAACGACGAGTAGTCAGGCCAGAACTTCCCCGTCCAGGTAAAACCAGCGGCCGTTCTCCCGCACGAACCTGCTGACCTCGTGATGCACACCGCGCTCGTTGCCGTGCCGGAACCATGCTTTGAACTCCACCCTCCCCTGGGCGTCCAGCGGGCCGCCGCGGTTCATGGAGACAATGTCCAGGCGCCGCCACTGCAGGTCCGGATCAAGGTCCAGGTTCGCCGGGGCCTTGTCCGGGTGCCAGGTACGCAGCAGGTAGGGCCCGTCCCGGAGTACAAACGCGCTGTAACGGGAGCGCATGAGCTGTTCTGCCGTTGCTGCTTCTGCGATGCCGGAGTGGAACCGTCCGCAGCAGACCGCATACGGCTCGCCGGACAGGCACATGCAGTTCGTGTTGGGTGTGTCCTCCGCCATAGTGCTCCTGTTTCCTGCTTCCGGCCGCGCAGTGCATGCCGTGGTTCCCCGTCCGACTATAGGCGCCCCGGCAACCTGCCAGCGGGCATAACAGCTTTAAAACAACCCGGGACGCACCGCTGCACGCGTCGGCGAGGTCCGGCAAAAATCCGTATGGTGGAGAAGGAGCTGTTGCTGGCGGAGGGGCGCAGGTGCGGGCTTCACGGCCGGCAGAGAGGAGAGATGACGTGGAAAATCCGGATACGCTCATTCTCAACCTGACCTTTTTGGGGACTGTGGGAATGGCTTTCCTGATGTTCCTGGTCCTCTTCCTGCTGGGGGTCATCACGCTGGTGCTCGCGGGGATAGGCCGGCTGGCAGCCGTCGCGCTGATGGCCTTGTTCGGCAGGCGCTCACGCAATGAAAGCGTCCAACTGGTCCGCCTGGGCGGCCCCTCCAGGGAAGGGCCCGACGGCGGCACTTCGGTTTCCGCTGCGGGTCCGGCCGGTGGGGGCGTGCCCGCCGCCAAAGCCCCGAAAGCCAAGCGCCAGCGCCGGGACTGGCGCTCCGCGCTGAAGCCGGCACACGTGCGTTCGGCGCTGCGCACCGCCGTCGTACGTCACCCCGCGCTGACGGCCGCGCGCCGCGAACCTCCCGTCCTCGCGGAGGACTGGGCCTCCGCTGTTGCTGAGGCGGATGCCAGGGCAATGGCGCGGGCTCGGGCGGCTGCACCGGAAATCAAGCTGTCTGTTCGGGATCTGCCCGATCCCCGTGTGCCTGCCGAAAAGGTGGTGGAGGTGGCTCCGCTCGTGGAGTCTTCCCTGGACACCCACGGCCCAAGCCGGGTGCCGCGGTCGTTCCAGAAAACGCAGGCTCCGCGGCCGCTGTCGCCGTTGGACACCGGGTCCCTGGTGTCATTGTCCGGTCCGGCGCAGGCGGTCAAAGGCGCCTCTTCGAAAAATTCAACCGCTAAGGGAACCGGCGCCGACCGCCAGGCGTCCACGGTTAACCCACATAAGGGCAGACAGCCCTTACCCTGAGCAACCATCTGGGTTAGCGTGAAACCCATGGAATTCAGATACCTCGGAAACAGTGGCTTCAAAGTCTCGGAAATTACCTTCGGCAACTGGCTCACGCACGGCTCCCAGGTGGAGAACGACGTCGCTTCCCAGTGTGTGAGGGCAGCCCTCGATGCAGGCATCAGCACCTTTGACACGGCGGATGTCTACGCCAACACGGCTGCGGAAACCGTCCTTGGCGAAGCCCTGAAGGGCGAGCGCCGCGAATCCCTGGAAATCTTCACGAAGGTCTTTGGCGCCACCGGACCCAAGGGCAAGAACGATCTGGGCTTGTCCCGCAAGCACATCATGGAATCCATCAACGGCTCATTGCGCAGGCTGCAGACGGATTATGTGGACCTCTACCAGGCGCACCGCTACGACTTTGAAACGCCGCTGGAGGAGACCATGCAGGCGTTCGCGGACATCGTCCGGCAGGGCAAGGCACTGTACATCGGCGTCAGCGAGTGGACGGCGGAGCAGCTCCGCGAAGGCCACGCCCTGTCAAAGGAGCTCGGTTTCCAGCTCATCTCCAACCAGCCGCAGTATTCCATGCTGTGGCGCGTCATCGAGGCCGAGGTTGTGCCGGCGTCCGAGGAGTTGGGCGTGTCCCAGATCGTCTGGTCCCCCATGGCCCAGGGCGTCCTCAGCGGCAAGTACCTGCCTGGCCAGCCCGCCCCTGAAGGCAGCCGGGCCACGGACCAGAAGGGCGGTGCCAAGATGATCGAACGCTGGATGCGGGACGACGTCCTGGCCGGGGTCCAGGAGCTCAAGCCCATCGCGGAGGAAGCCGGACTCTCCATGCCGCAGCTTGCCGTCGCCTGGGTGCTGCAGAACCCGAACGTCGCTTCGGCCATCATTGGTGCGTCCCGGCCGGAGCAGATCGCGGACAGCGTGGAGGCGGCAGGGGTGAGGCTGGAACCGGACGTCCTGAAGAAGATCGACGACGCCATCGGCTCCCTTGCCGAACGTGATCCCGCGCAAACGAAGTCCCCCTCCAAGCGGGAACACTAGCCGGTGGACTCCACTCCGGAACTGCCGGACCTGGCTGTTACCGGTTCCACCGGCGGCCTGGGCGGAATGGTGGCGCGGAGGCTCGCCGCGGCTGGTTCCGCCCAGCGCCTGCTGGTGCGGGACGCAGCACGGGCGCCCGAACTGGAGGACGCCGCGGCGGTGGTGTGCACGTACTCAGATTCAGAAGCAGCACGTCGTGCCCTTGGAGGCGCCAAGGTGCTGTTTATGGTGTCGGCCGCGGAGGCAGAGGACAGGTTGGACGAACATTTCACGTTCGTTGATGCTGCTGCCGACGCCGGCGTGGAGCACCTGGTGTACACCTCCATCTACCGCTGCGCACCGGACTCGACCTTCACCCTTGCACGCGACCACTACGCCACGGAAGAACACATCAAGGCTTCCGGAATGGAGTTCACCTTCCTCCGGAACAACCTCTACCTGGACTTCCTGCCACTGATGACGGGCGAGGACGGCGTTATTCGCGGACCGGCCGGCGAGGGTAGGTTTTCCGGTGTTGCCCGGGAGGACATTGCCCAGTGTGCCCTTGCCGTGCTGCGCGACCCTGCCATCCATAAGGGCAAGACCTATAACCTGACCGGCCCGGAAGAGCTTTCAATGTCAGGGGCAGCCGAGGTGCTCACGGCAGGAACGGGCCGGACGGTTGGCTACCATCCGGAAACGGTGGAGGAGGCTTACTCATCGCGGGCATCCTACGGCGCACCGCAATGGCAACTGGATGCTTGGGTGAGCACCTACACGGCTATCGCGGCCGGCGAGTTGGCGGGGGTGTCTCCTGATGTACATGGGCTGACCGGCCAGGATCCCCTCAGCCTGGCGGAGTTCCTGACCCGGCCGCAGCTGTAGTTGTCCCCACCGCCGGGGCGGGCCGTTGACGTGCCGGCGGGGCGGGCGTAAACCTGTGGCAAGGCATCATCCAGCCCTGCACAATTCCCGCCGACCAGAATCGCAGTGCCATGAAGCAGATCCACGACAACCTGCAGTCCACGCCTCCAGCTGAGGGTTCCGGCGCACCGGCCGCGGTGCCGGGCAGGCCCACTACCGGCCCGCTCACTCCGGAGGAACTCCAGCTGGGCGCCCGCAACCACTCCATGCCTCTGGAGGCCCTCCGCCGTGACGTCACTCCGCCGGGACTCCACTACATCCTCACGCACTTCGATATCCCCGACATCGATCCTGCCGCCTGGCACCTCCGGATCAGCGGCGCCGTGGAGCGGGCGCTGGAGCTGAGCATGGCGGCGTTGCGGAAGGATCCCGCCATCACCGTTCCCGTCACGCTTGAGTGCGCGGGCAATGGCCGGTCGCTCCTTTCACCACGGCCCATGAGCCAGCCCTGGGTCCTTGAAGGAGTGGGCACCGCACAGTGGACCGGCGTTCCCCTCGCGTACCTCCTCGGCAAGGCGGGGGTACTGCAGAACGCGGTGGAAGTGGTCTTCACCGGGGCGGATGCCGGTATCCAGGGCGGCGTCCCCCACCACTACGCGCGGAGCCTGCCGATCCGGGAAGCGCTGCGCGCCGACGTCGTACTCGCCTACAAAATGAACGGCAACGAACTGCCGCCCCAGCACGGTTATCCCCTGCGGCTTGTGGTCCCCGGCTGGTATGGCATGGCCAGCGTGAAGTGGCTGGAATCCATCGAGGTGGTCACTGCCCCCTTCGCGGGCTACCAGCAGCAAGTGGCATACCGCTACCAGGATTCAGCGGACGACGCCGGGACGCCGGTTTCGCGGATCAGGGTACGTTCGCTGATGGTGCCGCCGGGCGTCCCGGAATTCTTCACCCGCAAACGGGTGCTGCCCCAGGGACCCGTGATGCTGCAAGGCCGCGCCTGGTCCGGGCAGGCTGCGGTGACTGCTGTGGAAGTGGGCATCGATGACAAATGGCTGCCGGCGCACCTGGAAGAACCCGCGGGAGGATTCGCGTGGCGCAAGTGGACGCTGCCGTGGGTAGCGGACCCGGGCGAGCATGTGCTGGCCTGCCGCGCCACGGATGCCAGCGGAGCCACCCAGCCCCTGGAGCAGAACTGGAACTACCAGGGACTGGGCAACAACGTGGTGCAGCGCGTCAGCGTAAGGGTTGAGTAGCGGCCGCTATAAGGGCAGGTCTGGTTCCGCGGTCGGGATACTTTGTCTCCTGGACAGCAGCGCCCGGTCTATACTCGGTGCCAGCCATGACCAGTCTTCCTTCCTCCCCCGCCAGCGTCCGCATCGATGCGTGGCTGTGGGCCATCCGGGCCTACAAGACCCGCTCTGCGGCTACGGCCGCATGCCGCGCCGGCCATGTGCGGCTGAACGGCAGCCCGGCGAAGGCCTCGGCAACACTGGTCAACGGCGACACGGTGACGGTCCGGATGTCCGGTTACGAACGGATCCTCGAAGTGCGCCGGCTGATCAACAAGCGCGTAGGTGCGGAGGCGGCGTCCCACTGCTTTACGGACCACACCCCGCCGCGCCCCGTTGCCCCGGCGCTGGGCCTGCCGCAGCGTGACCGTGGTGCGGGCCGGCCCACCAAGAAAGACCGGCGCGAGATGGAACGCCTCCGCGGGGCATGATGCTGCCTGTCCGGAGTCTGATGGCGGCCTTGCCTAGCCTTTGACCCGCGCCCGCACCAGGTTCGCGAACGGCAGCTGCCCGTACTCCTCAATGAACGCCGTGTGGTACTCGGCTTCGGCCTTGTTCAAGCCTTCGGCGGGCAGTTCCTTCCAGGCGAGCAGCAACTGCCCGGCGTCCTTGAGTTGCCAGACCAGGCGGCCGTCCCAATGCCCCGGCGGCTTGCCCTGCCCGAAGTCCAGGAACTCCTGGATCTGCCGCCGAAGTCCTCGGTTGCCTTTGCTGCCCGGACCGGCCTTCCCCAGATAGAGCACAGCGGCGGCATCCACCCATTCGGCTGCGAGCGCGGGTTCCGGCAGTGAGGGGTCCTTCTTCTTGAAGACGCCGGCGGTGCTTTTCTTCAGGAATTCCGGCTGAAGCCCTTCCGGTGCGATAACGGCGAAGAGGCCTGTACCCTGCGGGACCCGCATGGCGTCAAGGTCCTTAAACGACCTGAAGCCCGCAAAGCCGTCATCTTTCAGGCCCTTCCTGGTGAACTGCATTCCTATATTGAACAGCACGCCTTCTACTGCGCCGCACCAAGGCCCTCAAGCGCGCCCACAGAGTAGGAACGGGGGCGTAACGGCGTGGTGCGCCTCATTTTCCCCTGCCCTCCTCCATGCGCGGAAGCGTAGAGTGGCCTAAGACGCCTGATTCTGGACGCCTTGCTGCTGAGGGAGAAATCGTGACGATTGATTGGGACGAAAAGAAAGCCCTGCTACAGGAACCGAACATCGCGAAGGTAACCCAGCTTTGCGACGAACTGATGGAGAAGAAGCCGGGTTCCATCGTCCCCTACATCGACCCGGTGCACGACGAGGATGAATGCCGGATCGTCAGCCTGCAGGTCAGCCCTGGAAAGGGCACCGAATCCGGCTTCGTCTCGCACTACAACGACGACGAAGCGGCCCGCCGGGCCACCCAGATCTACGAATTGGCTGAGCTCGAACCCCGCTACGTGATGCCGTGGAACGCCTATCCGTGGGTACGCGATCCGGGTATGCCGTCAGCGCTGAGCGTGCAGGAAAAGACCGACGGCCTGCGCCCGTTCCGCCAGTTCCTGAAGATCAACTCACGCGTTTCCGCGATCATTGCCCACGGCACTGACGCTTCCACTTTCCTCACGCTGTTCGAGAAGACCTACCATTCATCGCTCAAGAACAGCGGCATCAAGGTCTACAAGGCCACGGCCCTGGGCGGCCGGGCGTTCGCTGTCTCCGAGGCGAAGCAGGAAGAGCTTCTGGCCAAGAGTGTAGACATCTACAAAGACGCGATGCAGCGGGCAGGCATCCAGCACCTCTAAGCCAGTGACGCGACCGGACGTGCTCGACTGGCTGCTCGACTCCGACCCCGCCATTCGCTGGCAGGTCCTGCGCGACCTCACCGACGCGTCGCCTCAGGAGGTTCAGGCCGAACGAGAGCGGTTGGCAAACCAGGGCTGGGGCGCCAGGCTCCTCGCCCTGCAGGACACGGACGGGCAGTGGGCGGGCGGTACCTACTGGCCCGCCTACGACGACGACCCCGATGGTCAGCCCTGGACGGCCACCACCTACAGCCTGCTTCTCCTGCGCGACTTCGGCCTGGACCCCTCCAGCCGGGAAGCCCGGCAAGCTATCGCGCTGGTCCGCGCGAACTGCCGCTGGGAGGAAGGCAACCAGCGCTTCTTCGACGGCGAAGTGGAACCGTGCATCAATGGGATGACCGTGGCACTCGGGGCATACTTCGGAGAGAACGTGCACGCAGTGGTGGAGCGGCTGACCCGCGAACAACTGGCTGACGGCGGCTGGAACTGCGAGGCGGAGAGAGGCTCCACCCGCTCCTCCTTCCACACCACCATCTGCGTGCTGGACGGACTTCTCGAGCACGAACGGAGCACTGGAGGCACCGTTGAATCGCGGGAGGCGCGGCACCGCGCCGAGGAGTATCTCCTGAATCGCCGGCTGCTGAGGCGGGAGTCCAGCGGCGAGCTTATTAGCCGGGACTGGCTTCAGTTCTCCTACCCCACCCGCTGGTTCTACGACGTCCTTCGCGGGCTGGACTATTTCCGTGCCGCCGGCGGCGCCCGCGATGAACGCCTCGAAGAGGCGGTGGAGGTGCTGCGGTCAAAGGAACAACCGGACGGCAGGTGGCTGCTGGAAAACACCCACCCCGGCAAGGTCCACTTCCCACTGGAGGACGGCGACGGACAACCAAGCCGATGGAACACCCTCCGCGCTCTTCGCATACTGCGCTGGTACGAGGGTCCATGAGGGCATGCGCAGCCCGGCCTAGCCTTCCATCAACCTCCGGCGGTGCTTCAACTCCTTGACCCACGCCCTGGTGACCATGCCGGGAAACGGGCCGCCGTCGTCGTTACCTTTTTGGCCGGGCCCCTTTAGGGCACGGAAGGCCGTCCCGGCCTCCAGATCCTGGATCAGCGGGCCAGACGCCTTTAGCGCAATCTCCAGAACCTGGGCAGCCGCCCGGTCTGTGAGTCCCAGTTCTGTGGCCCAGCCCAGGAAGTGGCGGCGCGAAATCCCGGTCCTCTTCCCGTCCATGGCCAAGGCCAGGGTTTTGTCGCCGTAAACCACCGTGGAGGGGATGTCGTACACCGGCGCGATGACCCATTCTCCGTGGGGCTGCTGGACCATCGAAACGTTCTTCGCATGCAAGTCCCCGTTGCCGGTCAACCAGGCATACGCCGCCTGGATCGCCAGGTTTCGAAGCGCTGGAAGCGGTGCTGAGCAGTAGTCCGCTAGCGCACGGCACACCTGGCCATACCCCACGTTGTACTTGTCCGCCGGGTAGAGCTTCAGCACCTGCGCCCCGTCCTCCACAGCGAGGCGCCGCACATTATCGGACCCTGCCTCCGGGAGCGGCACGCGGTCGAAACGCTCCACCAACAGCCCCGGCCGCCCGGCAACATCCCGGATCAGCCGGACGCGGCTCAGCGGAATTCGAAGCCTGGCGGCGTAGCGGAACATGACGTACTCGTTCTCCACTACATGCGGAAACTCCGGCGCGTTGAGCTTCAGGATGAACTGGCGCCCGGTGCTG
The DNA here is from genome assembly GCF_059090465.1 of Arthrobacter sp. MDT2-3. Taxonomy (NCBI): domain Bacteria; kingdom Bacillati; phylum Actinomycetota; class Actinomycetes; order Micrococcales; family Micrococcaceae; genus Arthrobacter; species Arthrobacter sp. MDT2-3. The sequence goes on from NZ_JBNHFS010000001.1 coordinate 28,343, forward strand.
GCCACCGGCACGGAAATCATTCCGGCGGACAACTTGTCCTGGACACCGGCCAGGGCTACCGGATCAATCAGGTCAGGGTCGCCGAGCAACTGATCGAAATCGACAGGCCTGCGTGGATCCAGGCGGACCGCGTGATCATCAGGGTTCAAGGGTTCCCCGTGGCCGACGATCTGGACGTCTCCCACCGGGTTGCCGCCGGCCGCGATCAAAAGGGACAGGTCGTCGTCCGCGCTGGTTTTGATGGATCGACGCAGGGCGTTGAGGCGGCGGCCCTCAGGCAGCAGCCCGGTGAAATAGGGCGGAGCGGCCCCTGCACTGGACAGCACAGGTCCGCTCGCCAGCGGCAGGGAGGTGGCGACGGCGGGTCCACCGGCGCTGAGGTAGCTTGCCAGGTAGCTGAACCTGGTACCGCCGTCGTGCCGTTCAAGCCGGGCGGCGAGGACCCCCGCCTTATAGATGTCGGCGACGCGGTGCCTCACGATGTTGTGCCTTCAGCGCTTCCCGCACCTGCCTGGGCGCGGGCGGCGTGGCTGGTCCGGGTGGCGATGTGCAGCTCAAGCCCCAAAGTGTCGAGGACCGCGATCAGCGAGTCCAGCTGGATACTGGGCTTCCTCTGTTCCACGAAACGGATGAACCGTTCGGAGACACCGGCCATGTCGGCCAAGTCCCGCTGGGTGAGGCCAAGGATGATGCGGCGTGAGCGCACTTCGTTAGCCAGGGAGTCTGTAAATGCCAAGTCCATGACAGTCCTATGGGTACGCTCGTGCCGGTTATTGCTGTATTAGGGAAGCCTAGTCGCGAGGCGACCCGGAGAAAAGAGAAAACCGGTACAAACGTGCCGTTCCCGCTTATGTCGCGAAGACTCCGGCAACCTTGAGCCAAACTTGAGCTAAAGCTGAGGGGTAGCGCACAGCATTAAAAGAAAGCTTCAGGGTTCGTCGAGGTCAAGCAGAGTGCCGCAGATTTCTGATGTGTCAATCAAAGGGGGGACCTCGATCAAAAATCTCATCATTGCGTCAGTTGCAGCGGCCGGCCTGGTTGCCGGCTCGGTTGCAGTAAGCGCGGCAGCCAACGCTGATAACGGCACGGTCGTCAGAATCGTGGACGGTGACACCCTAGTGGTGTCGATCAACAACGCGGATCACACAATCCGTTTGCTGAACGTGGACACTCCAGAAACTAAGGACCCGAACCAGCCGGTCGAATGCCTCGGGCCGCAGGCTACTGATTACCTTGCCAGCGTCCTTCCGCCGGGCACCTCCGTGCGCCTTGAGTTCGACAAGAAGCGGCACGACCGCTTTGGCCGCACCCTCGCAGGCGTATTCGCTCCTGACGGCAGTCTCGTCAATGCAGAGATCGCACGTGAGGGACTGGGCATACCGGTCCAGTATGACGGGAACGTCAGGTTCCTGCCGCCGGTGGAAGAAGCTTACGAGGAAGCCCGGACCGAAAAGACCGGGCTCTTCTCGGAGACCATCAATTGCACATTGCCCGGGCAGCTCGCCCAAACTGCGCAGGCGCTTGAAGAAGCTGCCGGTGCTGCGCCTGCAACCACTTCGGCCGCCGCCGGCGCGGCCGCCGCGGTGCTCGTGACGGAACTGGCAACCGCCAAGTCGCTACGGGCAGTCTTTGCTGCGACCAAGGACGCAAACAGGGCTATCTATTGGGCCGGGCTTTCAGCAGCCGCCACGACGGCCGCCCTGTCTACCCTCGACAGCAGGATCTCGGTGGGTGAAAAGAAGCGGGACGAATTCATGTCCCTCCAGACAAACTTGGTTGCAGCTGAAAAGAAGGCCGAAGAGGAACGCCTGGCTGCCGAAGCTCGCGCCGCCGCCGAAAAGAAGGCCGCTGAAGAACGTGCAGCTGCCGAGAAGAAGGCTGCCGACGAAGCCGCAGCCGCCGCAAAGGCAGCAGCGGACGAAGCCGCCCGGCAGGCCGCTGCTGAAGCAGAGCGGCTTCGCAGGCTGCCCGCACCGGCGCCGTACGTAGCCCCGGCTCCCAGGCCGTATGTCCCACCGGCTCCTGCCCCGTATGTACCACCGGCACCTTCCAAGTACACAGGTCCCAGGTGTTACGCACCGGGCGGGAAGACCTGGAGCCCCTGCTAGACGCCCAACGACAGCGGGTCCGAGAGCTCGGATGCTCTTCGGATCCGCTGTTGTAATTGTCGAATCAGGACGTCGCTTGATCGTCCGAGTGGGCGCTCTTGCGGCGTTCCTCAAATGCTCCGGGCGACCTGCAGAATGCCGTCGTCCACGCCTCCGGCGATGGCCTTTTGGTGCTCAATTGCGGGAATTTGAACCCTATCGACAGCATCGAGCCGGGGTTCGGGCCGCGCGCAAGAAGATGTGCGCGGTAACCGAGGTAGATTCACCTTCACGTCCGGAGCCCGTCATTCGCCGAGAACGTTTCCTCCCGGATCATCCTGATCGACTCCGCCCGCCTGGTTACGCTCAAGATCAAGTACCGTGTAGGCGTGCAGGTGAAGCAGAGCTACGACGAGGCCGGAGCTGGACGAGGACTACTTTGAGTAAACCGACCGCAAATCTCTACATCGACGGATTCAACCTGTACCGAAGGCTGCTCCACGCCATCCTCAAGACAAATGGCTGGATCTGGAAGCGTTAGCCGAGTACGTCCTTCCCGACTACGAGATAAACCGGGTCCGCTACTTCACAGGGATCATCAAGCCGCTGCCCTGCGCGGACCCCAATCGCCCCAGCGTCATCAGGCCTATCTGCGCGCCTTGGCTACACTGCCACGGACTTCGGTCCATCTTGGGAAGTTTCGCATCGACCCGAGGATCATGCCCGTCCATCCGACAGAGTTCGATTCAGACGGAAATCCAGTCACGGCCAAAGTCAAGAAAACGGAAGAGAAAGGTTCCGACGTTGCGTTGGCCAGCTACTTGCTGCTCGACGCATTTAAGGATGAGGCGGATGTGTACGTTGTATCCACTAACGACTCCGACTTGGTCATGCCCATGCGGATGGTCTCCGATGACCTTCATCGGGCTACGGGCCTGTTATCGCCTATGGAACCTAAACGCTCCAGCAACGAACTCAAGCAGACCAACCCCTCCATTCACCGACAGATCACAGTTGCGGCGCTTGCTGCCTGCCAGTTGCCAGAAGTCATCCATCGATGGCAAAGGGAAAGTACATCGGCCATCGAAGTGGCGCTTAAATTCCGAAGGCCCCGATCACTCGAGCCTTCGAACCAGTAGCCGAAGCATCTCGGGGTGTATTCACACTACAGCCAGATCTGTTCCCGTAAATACAGGACGCCCTCAAACCCTTCCAAACACCACCTAGGATCTTCAAATGAGGCGAGTCGGAGCAAACGCCGTCGCTGAAGCCTACGAGAACGGATACGAGCGCATGGCCCTGATGGTCATGGCGGCTGGCAGGCACGGGCAAGCGGCGTACCGTCTCGCTGCACAACGAGCTCGCACCCGTCCGGGCCCACGTGCTGTCCGGCGAGGACAAAGTTGTGAAACTGGAATCCTCCGCACGATCGAAGACCGCGTACGCGTCAGTTAGCCGCCCCGCATTGACAGCAGCTGTGACCCCTGCCATATTTAAGGCGTGAACCTGTCAGACAGCCGGACAGCAGGACAGCCTGCGGCCCTTCCGCTCGCCCGGCTTAGTGCTGCCGAAGCGGTGTTCAATGCGATCCGGCAGGACATCGAGTCGGGACGGCTGGCGGTGGGTGCCAAACTGAGCTCGGAGGCCACGCTTTCCCAGCAGTACGGGGTAAGCCGGTCAGTCATCCGGGAGGCGCTCCGCTCCTGCACTGCCCTTGGCCTCACCGTCACCAAAACGGGCAAGGGGACGTTCGTCGTCGCCAACAAAGTGGCCAACGATCTCACCTTGGGCCAGTACTCAGCCCGGGACCTCACCGAAGCGCGCCCGCACATCGAAGTACCCGCAGCCGGACTGGCCGCGGAACGCCGCAGCGACGAAGAGCTGGAAACTCTTCGCCACATCGTCGCCGCCATGGCCACCGAAACCGACCCCGAGTCCTGGGTTTCCCTGGACTCGAGCTTCCATGCTGCCATCGCCCGTGCCAGCGGCAACAAGGTATTCGCCAGCGTGGTGGCGGACATCCGTGGCGCTCTGGCCCACCAGTCCGAGACCCTGAACATGGTGGCGGACCGGCAGCACGCCTCAGACATCGAACACCAGCACATCCTGGCCGCAATCGAGGCAGGCTCGGCCGAGGAAGCCCGCGAGGCCATGGCACACCACTTGCACGCTGTCGGTGTTGCCCTCGAATCCATCCTGAACAGCTAGCCCCAGCCAAACCCAGCCAAGGAATCCATGCTCTCCCCTGCACTTTCACCTGCCCTCAGTGCTGCCGCCCTCCCGCAGCACACGCCGCTGGTTACTGCCACCCGCGACGGACTGGTGGAGAGCGTCCACTACGGGTCAGCTATCGCACTCGAAGCTGACGGCACAACAGTGGCGGCCGCGGGTGCTCCCCTGGCGCCGTTTTATCCCCGGTCCTCCCTCAAGCCGCTTCAGGCCGTAGCCATGGTGCGCGCCGGCCTCGAGCTGCCGGCTGATCTGCTCGCCCTGGCCGCGGCAAGCCACTCCGGCGGCGCAAAGCACCGCCAGGGAGCCCTGCGGATCCTCGAACAATACGGGCTGAGCGTCAGCGACTTCGAAAACAGCAGGGACCTCCCCTACGGTGCGGGTGAGCGGGAGGAGTGGCTGCGCAACGGCGGCCGCTCCACCCAGCTCACCCAAAACTGCTCGGGCAAGCATGCCGCAATGGTTGCCACCTGCACCATCAATGGCTGGCCGGTCAAGGGTTACCTGGACCCGTCCCACCCGCTGCAGCAGTTGGTTGCCAGGACCGTCCTGGACCTGACCATAGAGACACCACTCGCCGCCAGCACCGACGGCTGCGGCACCCCGCTGTTTGCCCTCACCCTGCGAGGCATGGCCCGTGCCTTCGGTGTGATTGCGAAGGCTGCCGCGGACGACGACGGCGGGCCGGCTTCGCAAAGCGCGGAAGCCGCCGTCGGGCTCGCCATGCAGGGTCACCCGGACATGGTGGCCGGGGAAGGCCGGGACGTCACCGCGCTGATGCGCCTGCTCCCGGGCTCCGTGGCCAAGGACGGCTTCGAAGGCGTGCAGCTGGTGGGCCTGCCGGACGGTGCCGCCGTTGCCGTGAAGATTGCCGACGGCGGCGACCGCGCCAGGATGCCTGCCACGGTCAAGCTCCTCGACGCGCTGGGCGTGGACACCACGCCGCTCTCATCAATCGCAACCGCACCCGTTCTCGGCGGCGGCCACCAGGTGGGCCTGCTGCAGGCCGCCGACTTCCTGCCCACATCAACAATGTCCATACCCGTCAACGAAGCCCTGTAAGGACCCCATGACCACGATCAACACTGCCGCGCCCGTCCGGTCGGAACACGACCTGCTCGGAGATCGCGACGTCCCCGCCGATGCCTACTGGGGCGTGCACACCCTCAGGGCCGTGGAGAACTTCCCCATTACCGGCCAGAAGCTCTCATCCAACATGCACCTGGTCCGGGGCCTGGCAGCAGTCAAGCTTGCGGCGGCCCGCACCAACCGGGAGCTCGGGCTGCTGGACGCTGAACGTTCCGACGCCATCGAGCGGGCGTGCCAGGACATCCTGGACGGCCGGCTTGCCGACCAGTTCGTGGTGGACGTCATCCAGGGCGGCGCCGGAACGTCCTCGAACATGAACGCCAACGAGGTCATCGCCAACCGTGCCTTGGAAATCCTCGGTCACCCCAAAGGCGACTACGCCCGCCTGCACCCCAACGACCACGTCAACCTGTCCCAGTCCACGAATGACGTCTACCCGACGGCAGTAAAGCTGGGCACCATCTTTGCTGCCCGGGAGCTGCTGGACGCCTTGGCCGAACTCGAGGAAGCCTGCGCATCTAAGGCGCTGGAGTTCCGCACGGTGGTCAAGATGGGCCGCACCCAGCTGCAGGACGCCGTGCCGATGACCCTGGGCCAGGAATTCGGTACCTACGCCATCACCATCGGCGAGGACCGGCTCCGTCTTGCCGAAGCCGACCTGCTGATCCACGAAATCAACCTCGGCGCCACTGCGATCGGCACTGGCCTGAACGCACCCCTGGGCTATGCCGAGGCAGCCTGCCGGCACCTCGCCGGCATCACCGGCCTCCCGCTGGTCACCGCCCCGGACCTCATCGAAGCAACGCAGGACGTGGGCGCCTTCGTCCACCTCTCGGGAGTGCTGAAGCGCGTGGCCGTGAAGCTCTCCAAGATCTGCAACGACCTCCGCCTGCTCTCCTCCGGCCCGCGCGCCGGTTTCGGCGAGATCAACCTCCCGGCCGTGCAGTCCGGTTCCTCCATCATGCCCGGCAAGATCAACCCGGTGATCCCGGAAGTGGTCTCCCAGGTTGCCTATGAAGTCATCGGCAACGACGTCACCATCACAATGGCCGCCGAAGCCGGTCAGCTCCAGCTCAACGCCTTCGAACCCGTCATCGTCCACAGCCTCCACAAGAGCATCTCTCACCTCGAAGCCGCGTGCCGCACCCTCACGGCCCGTTGCATCCGGGGTATCACTGCCAATACGGAACACCTCCGCCTCACCGTGGAACAGTCCATCGGCCTTGTCACAGCCCTGAATCCCCACCTGGGCTACGCCACCGCAACAGCCATCGCGCAGGAAGCACTGGCCACCGGCAAGGGCGTGGCCGAGCTCGTCCTCGAACACGGACTCCTCACCAGCACCCAACTGCAGGAACTCCTCAGCCCCGAACGCCTCGCCAACCTCAGCAAACCGGTCCCGGCCCCAAATCAAACGGCATCTTAAAAGGACATCCCCATGACTAATCCCCCCATCACAGACCACACCGTCCCGCCACAGGCGCATGCTTCTGAGTCGGCGTTGCATGCCGAGGACAAGGGTTATCACAAGAACCTCAAGCCGCGGCAGATCCAAATGATCGCGATCGGCGGTGCGATCGGTACCGGCCTGTTCCTGGGCGCCGGCGGCCGGCTCAACGCCGCGGGCCCGTCCCTGGTTATCGCGTACGCCGTCTGCGGGTTCTTCGCGTTCCTGATCCTGCGCGCCCTGGGCGAACTGGTCCTTCACCGCCCTTCCTCGGGTTCATTTGTCTCCTACGCCCGGGAATTCTTTGGCGAAAAAGCAGCCTTCGTTTCCGGCTGGTTCTACTGGATCAACTGGGCCACCACCACCATCGTGGACATCACCGCCGCGGCCCTGTACATGAACTTCTTCGGCAACTACATTCCCTGGATGGCAGCGGTCCCGCAATGGGCCTGGGCCCTGATCGCCCTGGTCGTGGTCCTGGCCCTGAACCTGGTCTCGGTCAAGGTCTTTGGCGAAATGGAATTCTGGTTCGCCCTGATCAAGGTCGCAGCCCTGGTCGTGTTCCTCATCGTGGGCACCTACTTCGTCATCTTCGGCACCCCCGTGGACGGCCAGCAGGTCGGCTTCAGCCTCATCTCCGATAACGGCGGGATCTTCCCCAACGGCCTGCTGCCCATGATCATCCTCATGCAGGGCGTCCTGTTCGCCTACGCCTCCATCGAACTCGTTGGCACCGCCGCCGGCGAAACCGAAAACCCCGAAAAAATCATGCCCAAAGCCATCAACTCCGTGGTCTTCCGCATCGCGGTGTTCTACGTCGGCTCCGTGATCCTCCTGGCCCTGCTGCTGCCCTACACCTCCTACGAAAAAGGCGTCAGCCCCTTCGTGACCTTCTTCGGCTCCATCGGCATCCAGGGCGTGGACGTCATCATGAACCTCGTCGTCCTCACCGCCGCCTTGTCCTCCCTCAACGCCGGGCTCTACTCCACCGGCCGGATCCTGCGCTCCATGTCCGTCAACGGCTCCGCCCCCAAATTCGCCTCCCGCATGAACAAAGCCGGCGTCCCCTACGGCGGCATCGCCATCACCGCCGGCGTCTCCCTCCTGGGCGTCCCGCTGAACTACCTCGTCCCGGCCGACGCCTTCGAAATCGTCCTCAACGTCGCCTCCGTCGGCATCATCATGACCTGGGCCACCATCGTCCTATGCCAGATCCAACTCCACCGCTGGGCCAACAAAGGCTGGCTCAAACGCCCCTCCTTCCGCATGTTTGGCGCCCCCTACACCGGCTACCTCTCCCTCCTCTTCCTCGCAGGCGTGCTGATCATGGTCTTCATCGAATCCCCCCTCACCATGCTCGTCACCGCCATCGCCTCCATCCTGATGGTCTTCGGCTGGTACGCCTGCCGCAAACGCATCCGCGAAATCGCCGAAACCCGTGACGGCTACACCGGCACCGCCCCCGTGATCGCCAACCCACCGGCGGACACCTTCAAGAAGTAATCCCCTCTACGGCGTACGACGGCGGCACCCCAGGTTCTCGAATTCGAGAAGCTGGGGTGCCGCCGTCGTACGTTGTTGTTCAACTCCCGCTTAGTGGGATGGTTTTACCACCATCGCCGAACCACCGCCACGCCTGGCCGGTTCGGCCACAGCAATGACCTTGTTGTCATCGAGGAACTCGATGGCAGTAGCTGCGCCGATTTCGGCTGCGGAAGTACCCGGCGTACCCGCAGCGGCGAAATTGTGGCCGTACCGTGTGGCGAGGTCCTTGCCGTACGGCGCGTCGATGAACGCCTGCTCAGCGGTTACGTTTGCGGTGTTGCGCTGTGAGGCGCGGGGAGCCGCCAAGGCGTCCTCAAGGCTCATGCCCAGGTCGATACGGTTAATCAGCGTCTGCAGGACGGTGGTGATGATGGTTGAACCGCCCGGGGAACCAAGCGCCAGGAACGGTTCGCCGTCCTCGAGCACGATGGTGGGCGACATGGACGAACGCGGCCGCTTGCCCGGCTCGATACGGTTGGGGTCGGTTTCGCTGTACACCGGTGAGAAGTCCGTCAGCTCATTGTTCAGTATGAAGCCGCGGCCTGGAACCACAATGCCGGAACCGCCGGTCTGCTCGATGGTGAGCGTGTACTCCACCACGTTGCCCCACTTGTCCGAAACCGTGAGGTTGGTGGTGTTGATGTTTTCCGTATCCGAGGCGTCAGTAAGCGCTGCCGGCCTTGCCGGGCACACGCCGTCGTATGACCCCGCGTCCCCTGCAGCCACAGGCTTTGTGGCCGCCCGATGGAGGTCAATGGCGCAGGACCGTTCTTTTCCGAACACCGGGTCCAACAATTCCTCCGTGGGGACATCCACGAATGCCGGGTCGCCCACGTACTTTCCACGGTCGGCAAACGCGAGCGCGCTGGCCTCAAGGTAGTGATGAAGGACCTTTGGCTTGTCCTCCCGAAGGGACGGCAGGTCAAACACCTCAAGGATGTTCAGCGCCTCGCCTACGGTAGTGCCGCCGCTGCTCGAAGGCGCCATGCCATAGACGTCATACCCGCGGTACTCAATGTGGGTGGGGTCCTGGTCAAGGGCCTTGTAGTCGTCCAGGTCCTCGGTGGTCATGACGCCCGCAGGTCCGGGCAACGCAGTCTGGCCCGGAGTGCTGGGGGCATTGCGCACCGTGGACACGATCTCTTCCGCCAGCGGGCCCTCATAGAACTCGTCGACACCCTTGTGCCCGAGGAGGCGGTATGTCTCGGCTATATCCTCGTTCTTGAAAACGGCTCCGACTGCAGGTGCATCGTTATCCGGGCCGGGCAGGAAAAGCTCCCTCGTCGCCTCGAATGGCAGGAAGCGCTCCCTGTTCTCCAGCGTCTGGAGGCGGAAGGTTTCATCCACCAGGAAGCCATCCTCCGCCACGTCAATGGCAGGCTCCAAGGCTTCCCTGAGGCTCATGCTGCCCCAGCGGTCCAGCGCCCGTTCCCAGGTTGCCGGTGTACCCGGCACGCCGACCGAGATTCCACTGGTTGCCTGCTTCTTGAAGTCATAAGGCGTCCCGGTGGCGGGGTTGATGAAGGCGTCCCGAGGCATCGCTTGAGGGGCGGTTTCCCGGCCATCAATGGTTTTGACCCTGCCTGTGTCCGCGTCATAGAACACAAAGTAGCCACCGCCGCCGATGCCGGCGCTGTAGGGCTCGGTTACGCCGAGGGTGGCTGCCGCGGCGACAGCGGCGTCAACTGCGTTGCCGCCCTTGCGAAGGACTTCGATGGCCGCCGCGGAGGCGTCCAGGTCAACGGTGCTGACGGCTCCGCCGTACCCCTTGGCGACAGGGGCCTTTTCGGAGTCGTCGGCCTCCCATGAATGGGCAGAGGCCGGGCTTACCAATACTCCAGTCGTCACGCTCATCGCCAGCGCCGCCGTAATGGCAGCTCCCCGGCGTCCCAGATGTGGCATGGTTGCTCCTGAATGGGTTCGAGTGAGGTGAATCACACGCTACTCCTCGCACCATCTACTCTCAACGGCTGCGACTACCCCTCTTGACGCACGCCAAACCCGGGTTTATCCTCGCCCCATCCTGCCGTTTCAACGGCTTGCGAGGAGGACCGTGTTGAACAATCCGGAAGCAAAGATTGTTGTAGGTGTGGACGGTTCTGATTCCTCCGTGCAGGCCCTGCGGTTGGCGGCCAAGCTGGCGCCTGCACTCGACGCGCGGATCCATGCGGTGGCTTGCTGGGATTTCCCCCAGATCTACGCTGGCTACGTTCCGCCCGACTTCGACGCCTTTGAAGGAGCCGCAAGGCAGACCTTGGCCGAGGCTCTCGGCAAAGCGTTCGGGCCGGATGCCCCCGTGGAGATTACCCAGGCCATAGTCCGCGGCCCGGCGCCGGCGAAACTGGTGGAAGCCGGCGCTGACGCCGCACTCCTGGTGGTGGGCCGCCGCGGGCACGGCGGCTTCATTGGCATGCACCTTGGGTCAGTGAGCTCAGCATGCGTTTCGCACGCCGCCTGCCCGGTCCTGGTGGTGCATGCCGACAGCAGCCACCGCCACCACCATCTCTGGAGAGGCTCCAAGGACAAGGGCGCCGCGAAGCTCTAGCCGCCCGAACCTTCCTGGCGTAACGCAACGCCCCGGCGACTCCGGGCCGGGGGCCGATCCCCTATGCTCAGCAGAGTGCCCCTTGGCGCCGGCGCCCGCGGGGGTGGCGTAAGGAGCAGTTCAACGACGAACCAACCGGGAGACAGTATGACCAACTGGCGGATCAGGGATTTCCACTCGGCCGACCTCGACGGGATCCTGCACCTCTGGGAGACCCTCAAATCCCACAACGTCGAACCCGTGTACGCACTGTCCGAGGTCCTCGCATCGTGTGAAAAGGACCATGCCGTGGTGGCGGTGCAGGGCGAGCAGGTGGTGGGGGCCGCCGTCGGACGCGCCGCCCACGACCAGGGCTGGATCGTTTTCCTGGCCACGCTGCCCGAATACCGTGGCCGCGGGATCGGCACCTCGCTGCTGGCCGCCGTCGAAAGCCGGATGGCGCCGCATGGGCTGAACAAACTCTCGGCGCTCATGCCCGAATCGGAAACCCGTGTGGAGGCCTTCCTGGGCCGCGGGTTCGCTCTCAAGAAAAACCTGCGCTACTTCGAGCGGACCATCCCCGTCCAGCGGCAGGAGCTCGGCGCGCTGGGCCAGCTCGGCGGCCGAGTCCTGGCCCGCGACCTGTGGGAAAACGTGGCCGGCATGCGCAAGGAAAAGGAACTGCTGGAACGCCGCCTGGTCCTCCCCCTGGCCGAGGCCGACCTCGCGGACGAATTCGGCGTCGTCCCGCCCCGTGCCGTGGTGCTCTTCGGCCCGCCCGGCACCGGCAAAACCACCTTCGCCAAGGCCATCGCCTCCCGCCTGGAATGGCCCTTCGTTGAGGTGTTCCCCTCCCGGCTGGCCGCAGACCCGCAGGGCCTGGCCGGCGCCCTGCGCGAGACCTTTCTGGAGATCGCCGAACTGGAGCACGCCGTGGTGTTCATCGACGAGGTGGAGGAGATCGCGTCCCAGCGCTCGGGCGAGCCGCCGTCGCCGCTGCAGGGGGTTACCAACGAGCTGCTCAAGATCATCCCGGCGTTCCGTGAACAGCCGGGCCGGCTGCTGGTGTGCGCCACGAACTTCATCCGCGCCCTGGATTCCGCGTTTCTGCGCCACGGCCGGTTCGACTACGTCATCCCCATCGGCCTTCCCGACCGGCAGGCCCGCGAGGCCATGTGGCAGCGGTTCATCCCCGCCCCGGTGGTGGATGACGTGGACGTGGAACTGCTGGTGGACAAAACCGAGGGCTTTTCTCCCGCCGACATCGAGTACGCCGCCCGCAGCGCCTCCCAGCGTGCGCTGGAAAAGGCAGTGTACGACGACGGCGGGCTCGCTTCCGGCGGCGCACTTTCCGTCCGGGAGGCGGTGCGGAAGGGGCCCTCCACCCAGGACTACCTGGACGCAATTGGTGACACCCGCACCACGGTCAGTGCCGAAGTGCACCAGGACTTCCTGGAGGACATCGACGCCCTGGGCCGCGTGTAAGGCAGTAACGTTTGATGCATGTCCTCCAACCCCCTCCGGCATGCAATGGCGCGCATGGGCGGCCGCGATCCGCATGAAAAGCACCGAGCCGCCACACCGCTTGAACTCTTTTTCGACCTGACCTTCGTAATCGCCTTCGGCGTTGCCGGCAGCCAGTTCGCCCATGAAATCGCCGAAGCACACATCGTTGCCGGGCTGATGGGGTTCTCCTTCGCGATGTTCGCCGTCATCTGGGCATGGATTAACTTCACGTGGTTCGCCAGCGCCTACGACACCGATGACTGGATCTTCCGCGTGGTCACGTTGATCCAGATCGTTGGCGTCCTGATCCTTGCCATGGGAATCGAGCCCATGTTCCATTCGCTGGTGGAGGGAAAACATGTGGACAACGCGGTGATCGTGGGCGGCTACGTGATCATGCGGCTGGCACTGGTTGCCCAATGGCTTCGCGCAGCCAGGCAGGATCCTGCCCGCCGCGAGACATGCCTGCGCTACGCCAAATACCTTGCGGTGGTGCAGCTCGGTTGGATTGCGGTACTGATCGTCGAGGCGGACGTTCCCACCACATTCTTCATGATTGTGCCCTTGATCGTCCTGGAGATGGCCACCCCGTACGCCGCCGAACGCAAAGCGCGGACCCCGTGGCATGCCCACCATATTGCCGAGCGGTACGGGCTGCTGGCCATCATCGCTTTGGGTGAATGCCTCATCGGTGCGATCGAGACGCTCCGCGCCATCGTGGCCAACCACGGCTGGAGCGTGGACGCCGCACTGGTTGGCTTTGGCGGCACAGCCTTGGCTTTCGGTATGTGGTGGATTTACTTCATGCTTCCCACCGGACGCGCGTTGCACCTGCGGCGCCACCGGTCTTTCCTGTTCGGCTACGGCCACATCCCTATTTTCGCCGCGATTGCCGCCACCGGCGCCGGGCTGCACGTGGCGGCGTACTTCATCGACCACGAGGCACACATCAGCGGCGCAGTTGCTGTGGCCAGCATCGCGGTTCCGGTGGCACTGTTCAAGGGTTCGCTGACCTGGCTGTACAGCGTGATGGTGGGCCCGGACCGGACAGTCATCATCGTGGCAGCAGGCGTGCTGGCGGCCCTGGCCGCATCAGTCGGCATGGCGGCAGCCGGAGTTTCGGTCCCGGCCTGCATGCTGGTAATCGTGCTGGCGCTCGGCATGTCGATCGTCGTCGATGAGCGCCGCGGTTCCGACCGACTGCATCACGCCCTGGAAAAGCTCGAGGCTACTGCTCCCCGGCCGTCCTAGCATCCAGGCCCGCGCCACCGGCGGCATCCGGTTCCCCGTAGGACAGGTTCTCGTAGTCGGTGGTGTCTGCCTCGTCCAGCTGGTTGTCCAGCTCTTCCAGCAGCCACGGGTTGACCCGTGCAAGGATCTTCCGGACCTCCTCCACCTCGACGGCGGCGTACAGTACGGGACGGGCATCGCGGTACTTGGTGACAGGCGGTTTGTCCGGCCATTTCTCCGCCAACGCCTGAACCCTCTCGGGCAGTGAGTTGTGGGCGTTGTCGGCGATCTTGACCAACGCAGCATCATGGTCTTCAGCGATTTCGCGGATCCCGGCCTCGTAGTCGTCCGGGTTTTCGTGCAGCCGTTTGGTGACGCGTTCGATAATTTCCACAGCCCGCTCGGACACGCCCATGTCCAGCAGCGCCTGGCGGGTCATTGGAGTGTCTTCGGCGATGTCGTGCAGGTACCCGGCGATCCGGATATCGTCATCGAAATCGGCGAGGGCATCGCCAACGGCGAGGACATGTTCCCGGTACGGGCGCTTCAGCTTGTCCTTCTGCCGGTTGTGGGCCACCTCGGCGAGTACCTTGGCGGTCTCAACCGTGAATCTGGGCGCCGGGCTCTGCTCCGCGGCATGCTGGTCTGACATGACCTAAGCCTAGGCTGAAGAGGCGGCTTGGGCTGAACCGGCGGAAACCGGCCTGCGCGCCTACTGCTTGCCGTACTTCCGATGAACCGCCTGCTTGCTCACCCCCAGGCACTGCGCAATGGCTTCCCAGGACAATCCGGCCTGCCTTGCGCTCCGGACAAGCGAGGACTCTGTCCGGCTCACTTCCTTCTGCAGTTCAGCGACGGCGTGCAGGGCCTCTGCCGGCCCCATTCCATCCATTGATCCCACAAGGGTCTTCATGCGATCCACCTCCATTGCGTCAACATTAGTTGACGCTCAATCGGGTGTCAACTAAAGCTGACGATCAGTCGGTGCACGCAGCGTCCTGATGAAGCCGAGGCTCGAGGCCCGTAACGTCCATCCCCCTCCACACCCACGGTTCCAGCGGCAGGGCGGACGGGTCGAAGGCCCGCAGGGCCTTCTCAAGCGGACCGGCAGGCAGTCCCAGCGACTCGAGCAGCCGGTCCCGCACGGCAGCGGCGGGGCTCCCCGCACCTGCCAGATCCTGGAGCGTCACCGCACCGTCCCGCTTTGCCAGCCGGACGCCGGCTGCATTCACCACCAACGGAACATGCACATATTCCGGAGATGGAATATTCAGGAGCGCTGCGAGGAACGCCTGACGCGGAGTGGACGGGAGGAGATCGTCGCCGCGGACCACCTGATCGATGCCCTGCTCAGCGTCGTCCACCACCACTGCGAGGTTGTAGGCCGTCACACCGTCGTTGCGCCGCAGCACGAAGTCATCCACCATGCCGGTGTAGGTGCCGTGAAGCAGGTCGCGGACGCTGTAGTGCGCGACCTCGGCGCGCAGCCGGATGGCAGCGGGCCGCGTCGAGCGCTTGAACTCAAGCTCTGCGGGGTCCAGATGCCGGCAGGTCCCCGGATACGCACCCTGCGGCGCGTGCGGAGCGGACGGTGCCTCCTGGATTTCACGCCGCGTGCAGAAGCACTCGTACGTCAGTCCGGCAGCCTCCAACCGCGAAACCGCGGCGGCGTAGAGCGGGCCGCGCGCAGTCTGGCGAACCACCTCGCCGTCCCAACTAACACCAATGGCCGCCAGGTCCCGCAACTGCCCAGCTTCGGCTCCGGCCCGTGCGCGGTCAAGATCTTCCACCCGGAGCAGGAACTTCCGGCCCGTGGACCGGGCGAACAGCCAGGCAAGGATTGCCGTCCGAAGATTCCCTACATGGAGGTCACCGGAGGGACTGGGGGCAAAGCGGCCTGCGGAGGTCATGGGTCAACCCTATGCGGGAAGGAAATGTGCCGGGACAGCACAAGAGCCCCTCAGCTACTGACTTCGGAAGAACCGACGTCGGTAGCTCAGGGGCTCTTGCAGTGTTTGCAGAATGACCGAGGTGTGAACAAGTGTCAATCAGCGGCGGCTTCCTTGCGGGAAGCGGTGTCCAGTTTCCGGGTGGTGTGCCGGGAACCTGTAAGCCTGAGGGAATCAGCGGTAGCTTTTGCCTTCGTTGCCACTATTTGAGCATAAAACAGGCAGGGAGGACCAACAGGCACTGTTCTCGTTGGTCAATTTGACCAATGGCTCACGGCATGCAGGATGCGAATTGATCGATATGCTTCCATTTCTGTCCAACGGCCTATCCCACCGGTGCGGGCACCGGGGCAGCGGGTGGCTCGGCCTTGGTCCGCCGTTTCCCGAAACGCAGGTACAGGGACGGCAGGATGAAAAGGTTGAGGAGCGTTGAGGACACCAGTCCGCCGACAATGACTACAGCCATGGGATGTTCGATTTCATGGCCTGGGATAGTGCCCATCATGATCAGCGGCACCAGCGCCAGCCCGGTGGCGAGCGTCGTCATCAGGATGGGAGAGAGCCGTTCCCCCGCACCCCGCAGCACCAGCTCGGGCCCGAACTTCTCATTTTCGTATTTTTCAAGGTGCTGGCAATGGCTGATGAGGAGGATGCCGTTGCGTGCCGCGATGCCCAGAACCGTCAGGAACCCTACGATCGAGCCGAGCGAGAGAACGCCGCCGCTCAGATAGGCCGCGAACATTCCGCCGACGAGCGCCACAGGGAGTGTAAACATGATCAACGCAGCCAACCGCCAGCTGCCAAATGATGCCTGGAGCAGCAGGAAAATGACCAGGAGAGCAGCCGCGGCAAAGGTCAGGAGCTGGCGGGTGGCGGCTTCGCGTTCCGCGAACTCCCCAAGGACCTCGGCGTGGTAGCCGGCGGGGAATTCCACCTCGGCGAGCTCTTCCTGCAGTTTCGTCACCAAGGCACCCAGTTCACCATCGGATGCCGCATTGGCGCTGATATCGATCCTGCGGGAGTTGTTGTTCCGGTCAATAACGCCCGGAGTTGCGTTAACCCTTACGTCCGCCACCTCGGCGAGCCGGATCGGCACTCCGGATGGAGTATCGATGGGCAGGTTGCCGAGACTGGTTACATCTGAGCGGGTCTCCGGGGGACTCCAGATACGGACGTCGAAGACCTTGCCCTCCCGCCACAGGTCGCCCACTTCCTCGCTGGCGACCATCGCTGCCGCAGCCCGCCGGACGTCGCCGGGCTTAATGCCATGACGCTTTGCCGCCTCGAGGTTGACCTCGACGTCCACCTGCGGAATATCCACCTGCAGCGATATGTGCTCCTCGACGGCCTCGTCTATGCCACCCATCACCTCCTCGACTTCCTTGGCCAGCTCGCGCAGGGTTTCCAGGTCATCGCCGTAAACCCGGACCACGACCGCGTCGCCTTCGCCGGTGAGGACCTCACGGATCCGCTCCTTCAAGTAGGTCTGCACGTCGCGGTGAATCCCGGGATATCCGTCCACCACTTCCTGCACGGCGGCCAGGGTCTTGTCGTAGTCGGCCGCGGGATCCACGCTGATCCAGTTCTCACCGAAGTTCACCCCCACCACCTCATCTGCCGCCAGCGCCTGCCCGATGTGGGCGCCGCAGTTCAGGACTCCCTCTACCGCCAGCAACTCCCTGCAGGCCCGTTCGCTGATGCGGACCTCCTCGGCCAGCGACGTGCCCGGTTGGGTCACCCAGTGCATGAGGAAGTCGCGTTCCTTGAACGAAGGCAACAGTGCCTGGCCCAGCAACGGGGCCACCAGGACGCCGGAGAGAGTCAGGGCGGTAAAAGCGAGATAGCCAGGCCCTGGGCGCCGGATAACCCGGGACATGACCTTGTGGTAGCCGCGCTTGAGGACCCGGACCAATGGCGGGTCCCGCGGATCCAGCGGAGCCTTGCGTAGGAAGATGAGCGCAAGGGCTGGAGTGACCGTGAGCGCCACCAACATGGAGGCGAAAACTGCCAATGTATAAGCGCTGGCCAGTGGACGGAAGAAAGCCCCGGTTAGGCCTTCAAGGAAGAAGATGGGCACCGCGGCCACCACAATGATGAGGGTGGCGTACACGATTGGCCCGCGGACCTCCATGGAAGCCTCAAGCACAACGGATGCGGTGGATTGGCCGCTCCCGCTTTCCCGATGCTGCCTCAACCGGCGAATGATGTTTTCGATATCGATGATGGCGTCATCCACCACAACGCCGACAGCGATGACCAGACCGGCCAGCACCATGGTGTTCACCGTGCTGCCGGTCATCATGATGACCACGCCTGCTGTGATGAGGGACAAGGGAATGGCAATCAGGCTGATGAGGGCCGTCCGCCACTGGAAAAGGAAGGCCCCCAGCACCATCATAACCAGCACGATTCCCAGCAGCAGAGCCAGGCTCAGGTTTTCGAGCGACTGTTCTATGAAGGTGGCCGGCCTGAAAATGGCGGTGTCGACGTCGATTCCCGACAATGCCGGAGCCATCTGCTCCAGCGCCTCCTCCACTCCCCTGGTTACTTCCAGGGTGTTGCCCCACGGCAGCTTCTCCACGATGAGCATCAGGCCTTCGCCGTCATTGATGACGGCGTCACCAATCAGGGGGTTATGGTCCATCACGACGTCGGCCACGTCGCCCAGCCGCAGGGGGTTCCCGTCGCGTTCCAGGATAGTGATCTTGGCGAGATCCTCAGGAGTGCGGATGGGCAGGACGTGTGAAATGCCAAGGCGCTGGTTCGGGGTGTCTACAAAACCGCCCGTGCCTACCATGTTGCCGGATGAGTGCTTGAGCAGTCCGGCGTGCATGGCGTCATTGGTGGTTGACATCACCTGTTCCAGGGAGACCTTTTCGGCCAGCAGCCGGTCAGGCCTAACGCGCACCTGGAGCGTTTCCTTCCGTTCACCCCAGATGGCAACGTTGGCCACCCCCGGAACGGAGAGCAGGTGTGCCCGCAGCTTGTAGTGGGTCAACATGGACATTTCGATCAAGCTCAGCTCGTCCGAGGACAAGCCGATCTTCATGACCCGGCTCGTGGAGGACAAGGGCTGCAGCATCACCGGTGGCGTTGCCCAGCTGGGCAGCGTCGGAGTGACCGTTGCGACTCTTTCCGAAACCAGCTGCCGCGCCTTCAGCAGATCCGTACCGGGATCGAAAATCATCAGAACTGAGGACAGCTGGGAAACCGACTTTGACCGCAGCTCGTCCAGCCCCTCCAAGCCGTTGAGCGCGTCCTCAAGCGGAACCGTGACCAGCTCCTCCACTTCCGCGGCCGTCAGGCCCAGGGCTGCTGTCTGGATTTCCACCCGGGGCGGTGCGAACTCGGGAAACACGTCCACCGAAGCTGAACTGATCTGGACGGCACCAACCATCATGATTCCGACGGCGAGCGCTACCACCACCGAGCGGAACTTGAGACTGAAAGCAATAAGCTTGCGCATAGCTGGTCAGTGCGCCGTATCCAGTTCAGCACCCAGGAGTTCGGCTGCGCCTACCGTTACAATCCTGGTGCCAGGCTGGGGCCCGCTGGCCAACTTCACGGCGGGAGCCTCGATCCGTTCAACCGCCACGGGGGCCCGGACAAACACCAGCGGCTCCGGGTTGGTGTAGACCCAGGTGCCGCCAGTGGCGTCATAGATCAGGGCCGAGTAGGGAACCTGGAGTTTACCCTCGACGGTTTCCACCGTGCCTGTTGCCACCCCCAGCCGTTCTGCAGCTTTCTCCGTCAAGGTGATGCGGCTGACTTCCTGGCCGTCAACCTCCTCCAGGGTGGCCGCTTCCAGCCCGGTTGCTGCCGGCGCCGCCTCAGGCACTTCCCCGCATGCGGCCACAGGGCCACAGACCAGGCAAGCCATAACCATGGCACCGAACAGGTGGCGCTTCCAAGGCACGTTCGCAGTCGTCATGATACTTCCGTTCTTACAGTGCGCCCCGCGGCGTCGGTGGGGCCTTGTGGCTTCAGGGGATCCTCCGGAGCGCCAGTGCCAAACAGGATCAGGAGGGTTGGAAGGACAAACAGAACAAGCAGGGCGTGTGTCACCAAGCCACCCCATACCACGACGGCCAAGGGCAGGATAGTTTCCCTGCCAACCACTCCCCCCAGTACCACCAAGGGGATCAGGAATGCAGCGCTGATAACCGCAGCAATCACGAGCGGGACCACGCGTTCCTGGGCTGCCTGCAGAATTGAGGAGCGCGAACCACCCTGTTCGGGGGCCTCCTCCCGCGCCTCTACAGTTGCCGCAGTGTTGGAAGCGCCCGGCGATTGGGCGCGCCGGACCAGCAGGATGGAGTCACGCACGGCCATGGCCAACAGCGCCGCGAAGGCAAGGAGAGTCACCTGGGAGCCGATCCCGCCTGTGACGAATGCGCCCAAGACACCGCCTGCCAGGGCGAGGGGCAGTGCAAGGAATACAACCAGTGCCACGCGCCAGCTTCCCAGCGCGGTCTGGAGGAGGACCAGGACGCCGATCAAGGCTGCTCCGGCGACGGCCAGGACCAGTTGCATAGTGTCCTGCCGCTCCGAGTATTGGGACGGCACTTGTGCGTGATACTCCATGGGGAAATCAAGGTTGGCCAGCTTGGCGTTGACATCTGATGTGATGTCCCCGGTGGACCTGCCGTCCACTTGGGCTACCACGTCGATGTGGCGGGAGGTATCGATGTGGGTGATCACCGATTCGTTGGGCGCAATGCGGACATCCGCCAACTCCCCGAGCCGCACGTGGCCACCGCCAGGCTTGTCAATGAGCAACTCCTGAATGCTGGTGAGGCTCGAGTTGGTCGCCGGAGTTCCCTTGACCACCACTTGGAAGACCTTCTGCTGCTCGAAAAGGAAGCCGACGTCCACACCCTGCAGCAAAGTGGCCGCTGCACGCCGCACATCACCTGGTTTGACGCCAGCCTGCTGTGCCTTGTCCAGGTTAACCTCGATCTCGGTGATGGGCTGGAGCTGGGGAAGGGACAACTGCGGGTCAACCAGGCCAGGCGTGGTGGACATCATCTCCCTGACGTCTTCCGCGGTTTCCCGCAGGACTTGGGGATCGACCCCGAAGACCCTGACCGAGAACTCATGTTCTGACCGGCTGCGTTCCGCATCGAGCCGGTTCTGACCATATGTGACAACGCTGCCGCTGATCCCTGGGTAGCCTGCCGCAACTTCTTGCACAGCCTCGGCCACATTCACGTAGTCGGCGTCCGCCTCCATGGTTACCCAGAGTTCGCCTGAATTTGCCCCCACTACCCGGTCGGAAGTGATGGCACGGCCCACGTGCCCCCCTACATTGGCGACTCCCGGGATGTTCTCCAGTTCTTTGCTGGCAAGTGCGGATATCCGGCTCATTTCGGTATTCGACGTCCCTGCCATCCCGTCCCACTCCACCAGCAGGATCCGGTCCTGAAGTGCAGTTACCGAGGGCTGCCCGGCAGCCAGGAGCGGAACCCCCGCTACCGCAGCTACTACGAGCAGAGCACCTGCCGCCAGCACCCACCGGGATTTCGCGGCGCTCCGTTCGGATGCTGTCCGGATACCTGCCCTGATTTTGCCCGGGAGCATCGGAGCGCGCTCCTCGCCCCCCATGAAGGTGAGGGCCAATGCCGGGGTCAGGAGCCATGCAACGACCAGGGCGACCGCGAGCGCCAGCAGGAAGGACAGGACCAAGGGAACAAAAAGGGCCCGGTTCAACCCTGTCAGGAACAGCACGGGCAGCAGGACGAGCACCATGGTGAGTCCGGCGAAGATGATTGCATTGCGGGTCTGCTGGAGGGCGGCAGTAATGAGTGCCATCCGTGGCTCCGTCTTCACCTCTGCCTCCGCCGGGCCGCCGTCCATGCTCCCGCCGTCCGTGACGTCAGTGGAAGTCGCAGCCGCCGCCCGCCGTCCTGAACCGGGGGTGGAAAGCTCCCGCCGCCGGCGTAACCCGTTCAGGTCAGTCACGAGGTCGGTCACAACCACGACCAGAGCCAGAACCAGCCCGGCGAAGACCATGACGTTCAGCCCGATGCCGAGCACGAACAGCAAGAGCAAAGCTGCCGCCGCGGATACTGTCAGGACAATTAGACCCACAAGGGCCATCCGCCAGGACTTGAAGAAGAGTCCGAGGAGGAGGGCCGCTAGCAACAAACCGACGATGAAGCCCGTGCCCAGGTTCTGCACCGCGGACTCAAGGAAAGTTGCAGGCCGGTAGACGCTTGTGTCCACGTTGATTCCCGAAAGACCAGGCTTCAAGTCCTCCAATGCCGCTTCGAGCGCTGCTGTGATTTCAGCCGTGTTGGCCTCAGGAAACTTCTCGATGACCAGCATGAGGGCGGGGTCCTCATCCACCACTGCGTCACCAATAAGCGGCTGGTGGTTTTCCTTCACCGTTGCCACATCGCCAAGTACGAGCGGAGCGCCTGTCACGTTTTCGACGCTGACCTGCGCCAGGTCGCTGGGTGTGGTGATCGGCAGGACATGCTGGATCCCGATGCGCTGGTTATCCGTTTCCAGGAAGCCGCCCGTTCCCGGTGTTGAGGCCTCGAGGAACGTCAGTGGCGATACCCACACCGCATTGCCCGTTGTCCGAATGATCTGATTGAGTGTTACCCCCCGCGCCTGAAGCGCTTGGGGGTCCACTTCCACCTGCATCTGCTGCTCACGCTGGCCCCAGATTGAAAGGTTCGCAACCCCGGGAACACCCATCAGGCGTGGCCTGATATTCCATCGCGCAAGGACGGACATGTCGATGAGCGGAACGTCCGACGACGACAGCCGGACCATCATGACCCTGCTGGTGGAGGACTTCGGCTGCATCAGGACGGGAGGTGCGGAAACCCGCGGCAGCGAGTGGGCCTGAACCAGGCGCTCGGCAACAAGTTGGCGCGCCCGTGGCAAGTCCGTCCCCGGCTCGAAGAGCAACTGGATGGAGGAAAGGCCCGGAACCGACTGCGACCGGATCTCATCCAGATACGCGACTCCATTTAGGAGGTCCACTTCCATCGGTGAAGTTATCAGTTGTTCGACTTCAAGGGCGGACAGTCCCAAGGCCTCGGTCTGGATCTCAACTTGGGGAGGCTCGAATTCGGGCAACGCGTCTACTGAGGACCTGGGAAAGTACCAGAATCCCATCGCTATTATTCCTGCGGCCAATGCCAGGATCAGCAGCCGGAATTGGAAACTCCATCGTGCAAACAAACCGGTCATCGCTCATCCAAGCTGCAGGGTGGTGGCCTCATTGCCAGTGCTCTAAGCTTCCCCCTGCGCAGCACCGGCAAACAGTCCCAAGATTAGTTAGGCGAACCCCCAAAATAGGGGGTTTTCACCCTCAGGAAGGGGGTCATTCACCTATACCCCGGGGCTCGAAGCGGAGCATACTTTGGCATAACAAGATTTAGGGGAACCGTGTACTTGATGCGCAAAGATGCGCGCAGGAACCGGTGATTGGGGAAATGGCAATGACGGCAGAAGCTCTTGACAGCGGCGTATCCCAAACGACTGTCCTGGTAATTGATGACCACACCTCATTTGCGGAATTGCTGACGTTGGCAGTTGACCGTGAACCGGACCTGCAGGGCCTGGGTTACGCCAGGAACGCATCGCTCGGCCTCCATATGTGCCGAACTCTTCAGCCGGACGTCGTGGTCATGGGCTGGGGCCAGCTGGACCACCGGGGCCCCGCAATTGCTGCAGAGATCGTTTCTGCGCTGCCGGGAATACGGGTGGTGATGCTGGCCAGCGAGCCCACGAGACAGGGCTTGGCGCAGGCGGCCGCTGCCGGTGCCTCCGCGTTCCTGGCCAGGGACACGCCCCTTACCAAGCTCCTTGCTACGGTCCGGCATTCGCATGCCGGGATCATCGAAGTCGATCCGCAGATCCTGGCGGCTTTCGGAGAACAGGCGCAGCTACCAGAGCCTGTGTCAGCCGTGCCCTTGTTGACCAAGCGGCAGATGGAAGTGCTGCGGCTGATGGCGGAGGGTAAGGATGTGCGAGCGAATGCCAAGACCCTTGGGATCTCCCAAAACACCTGCCGGGGCTATGTAAAGGCCATCCATTCCCGGCTGGGAGTCCATTCGCAGCTCGAAGCCGTGGTAATTGCCCGCCAGCTAGGCCTGGTGCCTTCCGGCTAATACAGTTGGCCTAGCTGACTTTGTCCGCTCCTGAACCGGGGTAACGGTGTTGAATCCTGAACGAAGGGCCGGGCTGTGCAGGAACTGGACGCCACCGACAAGCGCATCTTGCAGGGGCTGGACGAAGACCCGCGCGTCCCCATCATGGTGCTGGCCCAGCGGCTGGGCCTGGCCCGCGGAACGGTGCAGAGCAGGCTGGAACGGATGACGGCGTCGGGAGCCCTGCGCCCCAACAGCAGCAGGGTGCTTCCCGCCGCGCTGGGACGCGGAGTGGCCGCTTCCGTAAGCGCCGAACTGGACCAGAGCCACCTGAACGAGGCCATTGCCGCGCTCCGCGAAATTCCGGAGGTGCTCGAATGCCACGCGCCGGCCGGCGATACCGACCTGCTGATCCGCGTGGTCGCGACAAGCCCGGACGACCTCTACCGGGTCTCGGAGGAAATCAGGCTTTGCCCGGGCATCGTGCGGACCTCCACCAGCATGTTCCTCCGCGAGGTCATCCCCTACCGCACCACCGGCCTGCTCAACAACTGACACGGCTAGACCGGCGGCCCCGCGTTGGACTTCAGGTTCTTCATGACCAGGGTGGAGGTGAGCCGTTCCACGCCCGGCAGGGAGGTGAGTTCGGCGTCGTAAAAGCGCTGGTAGGCGGGCAGGTCCTCGGCGATAACCTTCAACAGGTAATCGGGCGAACCGAAAAGCCGCTGGGCCTCCACGATGTTCGGATTATCTGCGACCCGGTTTTCGAAGACCTCCATGGTGGAGCGGTCCACCTGCCGCAAGGTCACGAACACGATCGCTTCGAACCCCAACCCCACAGCCGATGGATCGATGTCCGCCCGATAGCCCCGGATGACGCCCGACTGCTCCAGATCGCGCAGCCGCCGGTGGCAAGGGGCCACAGTTAGACCGACCTTGCCGGCAAGTGCGGTGGCTGTCATGCGGCCATCCTCCTTGAGGTGGCGCAAGATATTTCGGTCAATATGGTCGATCACGCAAAGATCTTACCGCCAGCGCTGCATTGCGCGCGAAAAGGGAAAGCACTTCCGGAGCAAAAGTATCTAAGGTTTCTCCTGACGGACCACCTGGCAGGAGAAACGATGAACGCGGAGCTGTTTTTGGCCTTTGTGCTGGTAGCCGCGGCCCTGGCCTGCACGCCCGGCGTGGACTGGGCGTATTCCATCGCTGCGGGCCTGAGGCAGCGCAGCTTTGTGCCCGCTGTTGCAGGGCTGTGCAGCGGATACGTCCTGCATACAGCCTTACTGGTGGCGGGACTTGCTGCCCTGCTCACGGGAATGCCTGGCGTCCTCGGCTGGATTACCCTGGCCGGCGCGGGGTACCTGATGTGGCTGGGGGTGAGCACGCTTCGTTCCTGGCGCGCAGCCAGCTTTTCGGCCGGGGCCGGCAATGACGGCAGCACCCGGCTCCGCACCTTCCTGCAGGGCATGGGAACCAGCGGCATCAACCCCAAGGGCCTGCTCTTCTATGTGGCGCTCGTTCCCCAGTTCGTGAGCGCTGAAGCGTCCCTGCCTGTCCCGGTGCAGTCGGGCCTGCTGGGCCTGACGTTCGTGCTGCTCGCAGGGCTCGTGTACACCGCCGTCGCCCTGTTGTCCCGTACCCTGCTGCAGAGCAGGCCGGGGGCCGCCCGGATGGTGACGCTGGCCAGCGGGGTGATCATGGTGGCGCTCGGCGCCGTACTGCTCGGCGAACAGCTCCTGCCGATGGTTTCCGGATCCCGGTTCTCGGGGAGCTAGCAAGGGCGAACTTACTCGTCGCTGAGCTTCTTCCAATCCTGTTCCCAGATCCGGCGCATCTCCTCGTCTTTGCGGATGGGAACCGGCGCTGCGATTTCCCGCTGCGGCACCGGATCCTCGTGCCGCCGTCCCCAGTCGCGCGGGTTGAGTGACCTGCGGCTGGAATCAAGAAGCAGCAGTGCCCGGTCCGTGAGGGCGTCGTTCCGCAGGGTGAGGTGGGTCTTCCGCCGTCGCAGGACCTCTGCAAGCGCCTGGTTCGCCGCATCCAGCCGGCCCTCCCGCCGCAGGGCCCGCGCACGCACCAGCAACAGTGCTGCAGAGAGGTCGTCCGCGTTGAGCAGCCCGTCGGTCCAGTCGATCACCGTCCGGCTCCGTCCCAGGGCCAGGGCGAGCGAGCAGCGCGCCAAGGCCATGGGGAGCGACGGCGGCAGTCCGGTCAAGGCGTCCAGCGCCGCCTCAGTGCGCCCCGTCTCCCGCAGCGCGTGAGCCAGTGCCAGGAACACCGACTCCTCGCTGAACAGGACAGGGATCTCCACGCGCTCGGCCAGCTCAATGCGCGTGACGATCCTGGTGAGGTAGGTGGATGAATAGCGGTTGGCTTCGTCTTCATTCCTGGTGGTCAGCCCGCGCTGGAGGAGCTCGGAGGCGCGCAGGTAGCCGCCCTGTTTATAGACCAGCAGCCCGGACATGAGGTAGCAAAGGCCGGCCCACCCGGGGTAGGTGCGCGCCAGCGTGATCAGCTGTTCGGGCTGGCGGCTCGTGAAGACCGCCTCGTGCACCGCCTTGGCCGGTTTGGGCAGCATCCGCTTCAGCCGCGGAACCTCCCCGTCCACAGAGAGCAACGCAGGGTTGCGGCCGCCCAGTACGCCGGTGAGCAGGCCGCCCACTCCCCCCGCGAGGTCATGGACGGGCGTGCGCAGCTGGGGCTGGCCGAAGGGCGTGAGGTCGCGCCTGTCCCAATAGATCGGTGCAGTATCCCCGGCGGTCATCTTTCCATGCTAACCGGGACTTCTGACAGCCGGGGCGGCCCCTGAAGAAGGCGGCGCAGGGACGGGACCGCCTGAGGGCCTTGCCTGCTCAGGACAATTCCGTAAGGGTGGTAACCACCCTTAGCAGTTTCCTCATCAGAACAGGAGAATGCCGTGCAAATCGACAAGTCCCAGATCCTCGAGCTCCTCAGGAACCAGGGAGACAATGACAAGGCAGCCCAGGCCGAGTCCGAGCTGCCGGACCAGGTGGACACCGACCAGCATGCCGGACTCCTGTCCAAGCTGGGCATCAACCCTGCCGACCTGCTGGGGAAGCTTCCCGGCGGGCTCGGGGACAAACTGGGCGGACTGGGCCTCTAACTCAGGGCCTTTCCATAAACCACTCGGTGAAGGCGGAAGCCCGCCCGGACGGGTCGAAGCGAAGGACCCAGAGGTTGTCATACGTGGGGCGTTCGCCCGAGTAGGTGGTCACGCCCTGGATAAAGGCGGTGTCGCCGTCCGTGCCCAGCAGCTCCCAGCTGAAGGTCCAGTCGCCGGGTTCATCGCGGGCGGCGAGCCAGCCGTCGACGATTCCATCCTGCCGCTGCCACGCCTGCGGGTCATGGGGACGCGTCTCGTACCGTGCATCCTCGGTAAAGAGTGCACGGATGTCCTCGGGCTTATTGCTGGTCCATGCGGCCTGGTACTTTTCCATCCACGCGGACACGTGCTCACGTGCTGAACTTCGCTCGGTCATGCTGCCGTTCTACGCCCTGGCGGGTCCGGCCCGCAAGCGCTTCAGCCGTTGGCGGCGGCGATCCACACGCCCACCACCCACGTGCTGGCGGCGAGGCTGGCCAGCCCGAACTCGGCGAGCATGCCCAGCCCGGTTGCTTTGAGGGCGGCCCAGCTGGAGGTCGCCGCTGTACTGATGTTCCGGGTCCGAAGGAACTCGCAGAGCAGGAGGCCGGCAGCGAAACCGACGAAAAGCCCCACGACGGGGATGATGAACATTCCCACGACGCCCGTGACAAGCGCGGCTGCGATGCTCCTGCTGGGTATGGCATGCTCCTTGAGCTTCCTGCCCGTGAGGACGGCGCCCGCAGCCATGCCGGCAACCACGAACACCATGGCAATGGCGAACACAACCCAGCCCGCTGTGCCTGCTCCGCCCCAGATGGCCCATGCCAGCAGGCCTGCACCGATCAGGATGCTGCCCGGAAGCACCGGGATGACGGTGCCTGCCACGCCTACAAGAATTGCCAGGCCGCACAGGACGGTCACCACGGTCTCGGAGTTCATGGACCCAGTCTATGGTTCGGCCCGCTTAGCCAACGACGGCGGTGCCTCCCGCTCAGGGGAGGCACCGCCGTCGTAATTTCCGCAGGGGAAAGGAAGTTACTCCGCTTCCACGGCGGCTGCGACAGCCGCGGTGACAGCGGGGGCGACCCTGGGGTCCAGCGGGCTGGGCACGATGTAGTCGGCCGAGAGGTCCTCCGCCGCGAGCTCCGCGATGGCATACGCAGCTGCAAGCTTCATGGCAGGGGTGATGCGGCGCGCCCCGGCGTCCAGGGCTCCGCGGAAGATACCCGGAAAGGCCAGCACGTTGTTGATCTGGTTCGGGAAGTCGCTCCGGCCGGTGGCCACCACAGCGGCGTATTTCACGGCCACCTCGGGCAGCACCTCAGGGTCGGGGTTGGAGAGGGCGAAAATGATGGCGTCCTGGTTCATCAGGGCGAGGTGTTCCTCGTCCAGCTTGGAGGAGGAGACGCCGATGAAGACGTCGGCTCCGGCCAGGGCCTCGGCGGGGCCGCCTTCGAGGCTGCGGGGGTTGCTGCGGCCGGCGATGTCGGCCTTCTTGCTGGCCTGGTCCGCGGCCAGGTCCGTACGGGTGCTGTTGATGATGCCGCGGGAGTCCAGCAGGACCACGTCGGTGATGCCGGCTGCCAGCAGGATTTCGGCGACGGCGATGCCTGCCGCTCCTGCGCCGGAGACCACCACGCGCAGGGTTTCCAGTTCTCGGCCGGTGACCTTGGCGGCGTTGGTCAGTGCGGCGAGGGCAACGACGGCGGTGCCGTGCTGGTCATCGTGCATCACGGGGCAGTCCAGCGCTTCGATGAGCTTTTCCTCAAGCTCGAAGCAGCGGGGAGCGGAGATGTCCTCGAGGTTGACCGCCCCGAAGCTGGGGCGCAGGCGGACGAGGGTTTCCACGATTTCGTCCACGTCCGTGGTGTTGAGCACCAGCGGAATGGAGTCCAGGTCGCCGAAGGTCTTGAACAGGGCAGACTTTCCCTCCATGACGGGCAGGGAGGCGCTGGCGCCGATGTTGCCCAGGCCAAGGACCGCGGTGCCGTCGCTCACGACGACCACCAGGCGCTCGGCCCACGTGAGGGTGCGGGCGAGTTCGGGCCTGGCGTGGATGGCGCGGCTGACCTCTGCCACTCCAGGGGTGTAGGCGATGGACAGGTCCCGCTTGTTGGACAGCGGGACGGTGCTGGCGATGGAGAGCTTGCCGCCCTGGTGGGCGTCGAAGATCTCAGCTTCGCTCAGCGCGGTGGCTGCGGAATTGTCAGTGGCTGCAATTGCGTCAATGGACACGTCGTTGTCTCCTGGTGCTCGCCGTGGGCACACGGCACGTGGGGCCCAGGCCCAAACAGGCCTAAGGCGGAGGGGTGCGGCGGAAACCCAGGGGTGGCGGGTCTGGAAGGAGCGTCGGGGATGCGCCCTGCTGCTCCGTTCGACCATGGTAGGCAGCGGCGTGAGGTGCTTCTGCGCGATTTGACTGCCGGCACCCGTGCCAAAACGGTTCTGCAACGACTCTTGTGGCCCACGTCACGGCAATAAGGCGGATTTAAGGGGCGATTGGTCTAGACCGATTACGCGCTTTGATGGAGTGTGTAGCTGCCTTCGGTGGCCGGAGCAAGCCGTGCGCAGGCCTTTTTAAGGTCCTCCTCGGCCTCAAAGAGTGAAAGGCGGCGGTTCCTGACGGACTGGACCAGACCAGTGACGGTCAGCAGGAGCACCCTGGCGGCCGTGGCGTCGCCGCAGGCATTGGCCACCACTTTTTCACTCAGCGCGTCGATTTCGCGCAGGAGGGCTGTGGTGTCCCTGTCCGGAAGGTAGACGCCCCGGCTCAAGCACTGTTCAACCGCGGGCTGCATGACGCGCATGTGGAAGAGCTCCATCACCAGTCCGCCCAGCGCCCGGCCCCGGAACCGCGCCGCAGAAGTCCGCCCGGCAACCTGCAGCTCCCCGAGCTGGTGTCGGTAAAGCGCGAGCATCAGATGGGTGCTGGTGGGGAAGTACCGGTACAGCGTGCCCAGGGGTACATCGGCCTTCGCCGCCACCTCGGGCAGTTCCACGGCGTCCAGGCCCTTCCGCGCAAAGCCGCCGGCGGCTTCAAGGATGCGCGAATAGCGCAGGCGCTGGCGTGGAGCTGAGGGCATGGCAGTCATGGGCGGATGGTCTGGAAAGGTCTCAGGCATCAGTATTCCGGGGTTGTGTTTGACGGTGCAGCAGCCGGGAGCGTCCCCATCCCGGACCGCCTGCAATCCGGTTCAACTATACGGCACGGTAGTGTGCCGTAATTAGTCAGCCTGCCTTACTTCCGGCATCCCGGCAGGTCAACGGACACCCTTGATCTTCACCACAAAAACAGCCCCGAGCAGGCCGATGACCGCGGCAGCGAGGAACAGCGACCTGTAGCCGCCCCAGTACGTGACAGCAACCAAAGCGAGCGCGGGCGCCACCACCTGGGGCAGCGAGTTGGCAACATTGATGATGCCCATGTCCTTGCCCCGGTCCAACGCCAGGGGCAGGACCTGGGTGAGCAGCGCGTAGTCCACCGCGACGTAAGCCCCGAAGCCGACGCCCAATACGGCAGCGCCGGCCAAGGCCCCGGGCCAGACCGGGAAGAAGGCCATGATCAGGGCGGCCATGGCAATGATGACAGAAGACCCGATCACGAACGGCTTCCGGCGCCCCACCCTGTCGCTCCAGGGGCCCGCCACCACGGCGGTAACCATCACCATCACCGCGTAAATGCCGGTGAGAACGAGCACCCCTGCCGGGGGATCTTCATGTTCCAGGATGTCCCGCAGGAAAAAGAGCAGGTAGACGATGGTGAGCTGGTTGCCCACGTTCACCAGGAAGCGGGTGAGCCCGGCCCAGGCAAAATCCGGGTACAGCCGGGGACTGATCCAGAACCCCCGGAGGAAAGCAGCCAGCCGGAACCGGGGCAGGACGCCTTTGGGCAGCACTGGGTCATTGCGGTGCACAAGATAGGGGAGTACCGACAGCAGCAGGGCGCCGGCACACAGCCAGTAGCCCACCATGAAGTTGCCGGACACCACGGCGCCGAACACCGCGCCCGTGAGTATTCCCAGCGTCTGGCCCATGGCGGCGAGCCCCCCAACTTTGCCACGCTGGGGTACCGGGACCCGGTCCGGAACCGCGGCCGTGATGGCTGCGTACGCCGCGTTCGCCCCAAGCTGCATCAGGCACCAGAAGGCCACCAGCAGCGCCACTGTGGTGGCACCGGACATCGCCAGAAGCGCAATGGCAGCGAGTACTGCGCCCGCCAGCACCCACGGCGCGCGGCGGCCAAAGCGGGACGTGGTGCGGTCCGAGAGTGCTCCGAAGAGCGGATTCGCCACCAGCGAGACCGCCGCGCCGCACGCCGTGGCAAGGGAAAGGACCGCTTCCTTGCTGGGTTCATCGATACTGATGGCCTGCTGGCCAATGAAGATGTTGATGGGTCCAAAGAAGGCGGCGTTAATCCCCACGTTGACCAGGACCAGTCCGGTGACCCACCGGGGCGTGACCTTGCGTGTGGGCTCCGCGAACGGCGCAGCAGCGCCGTCCGGCCCGGTGCCACGGTCAGGGGGAGCTGGAGTGTTGGACAGGCTCATGGCGTTTCCCCCGTACGGCTGATTGGCTAGGGAATCAGACTATCGTGGGCTTTACCGCCGCTGTCAGAGGGCGCGCGGCGACCACTGGCGGCAGCCCGAGCATCGAGGAGAACCACATGAGCGCAGCGTCCACTCCGGCGGCAAGCACCGCCGTCAACACCGCGGACCTCTACGACGAGCGCGGTGAGGAACTGGCCTCGATATCACTGCAGTTCCAGTCCCTGGGCGGCCGTTCACACTTCAGCGGACAGGCGCGCACCATCCGCTGCTTCCAGGACAACGCGCTGGTGAAGTCCACCCTGGCAACCCCGGGCAACGGCAACGTGCTGGTGGTGGACGGCGGCGGTTCGCTGGGCACAGCCCTGATGGGGGACATGATCGCCGAAAGCGCCGTGGCAAACGGCTGGGCCGGCGTCGTCATCAACGGAGCAATCCGCGACCGTGAAGCGATCGCCAGGCTGGACCTCGGCGTGAAGGCCCTCGGCAGCAACCCGCGGAAGAGTGCGAAGGCGGGGGCTGGCGAAGTCGCCGTGGACGTCCAGATCGACGGTGTGACCATCCGGACCGGGGCCATGATCTGGTGCGACCCGGACGGCATCCTCGTGGAGCGCTAGCTCCGGCAGCAGAAATTTCTGGCTACGGGGAATAGACCTGCGCGTAACATAGTTACTGAAAGCAACTATCCGCCTGATTCCTTTCTTCCCCTGGAGCACCCATGCCCAAACCCGCTGCCGCGCGCGCCGCAGGAGACACCCTGACCCCGCGCCAAATCGTCACCGTGATGGTGGGCCTGATGCTGGGCATGTTCCTGGCATCGCTGGACCAAACGATTGTGTCCACGTCCATTTACACCATCGCGAATGACCTGGACGGGCTCTCGCTCCAGGCCTGGGCCACCACTGCGTACCTCATTACGTCCACGGTGAGCACCCCGCTGTACGGCAAACTCAGCGACATATTCGGCCGCCGCCCTCTGTACCTGACCGCCATTGTCATCTTCCTGGCAGGGTCCCTGTACGCAGGCTCGGTCCACTCCATGACCGAACTGGCACTGGCCCGCGGCGTCCAGGGCCTGGGCGCCGGCGGACTGCTGGCCCTCGCCCTGACCATCATCGGCGACATCGTCTCACTGAAGGACCGCGCCAAGTACCAGGGCTACTTCATGTCCGTGTTCGGCGTCTCTTCGGTGCTTGGCCCCGTAGTGGGGGGCGCTTTCGCCGGTTCCGCCAACATCCTGGGGTTCGAGGGCTGGCGCTGGGTGTTCTTTATCAACCTGCCCATCGGCCTGGCCGCATTGGCCGTGGTGTTCCTGTTCCTGCACCTGCCGGCAAAGCATGTGAAGCAAAAGATCGACTACTGGGGCGCAGCGGCTATCACGCTGGCGATCGTGCCGCTGTTGCTGGTGGCGGAGCAGGGGCGCAGCTGGGGCTGGGCGTCCCTGAACTCCTTCCTCTGCTACGGCCTGGGCGTGGTGGGCATTGCCTGGTTCCTGCTCGCCGAGAAGCGTGCCGGCGACTACGCGCTGATCCCGCTGCGGCTCTTCCGGAACGCGACCTTCGGCCTGTCGTCGCTGCTGAACTTCATTATCGGCATCGGCATGTTCGGGGCCATCGCCATGCTCCCGATGTACCTGCAGCTGGTCAAGGGCCTCACCCCCACCGAGGCCGGCCTGATGATGATCACCTTCACCGTCGGCATCCTGACCGGCTCCATCACGGCCGGCCGCACCATTTCGGCGTCCGGTACCTACCGGATCTTCCCCATCATGGGCACGGCCATCCTCACGGCCGCCGCCCTGGTGATGGGCCTGTCCCTGGGCGTGGACACCGGCCTGTGGGTTCCCGGGGTCATCGCGGTGTTCTTCGGCATGGGCCTGGGCTTCTGCATGCAGCCCCTCACCCTTGCCATGCAGGTGTCCGTGCCGCGCCGGGACATGGGCGTAGGCACCTCCTCTGCTGCGTTCTTCCGCTCCATGGGCGGCGCGGTGGGCACCGCCGTTTTCATCTCCATGCTGTTCAGTCTGGCCGCCACACGGATCGCCGACACCATGAAGTCCGCTATGGGAAGCGCGGAGTACCAGGCAGTCCTTCAGGATCCTGCGGTGGCCGGAGACCCCGCCAATGCCAAGCTGTACGAGTTCTTCCGGGACGGCGCCTCCAACGAATCCCTCAACGACACCAGCTGGCTTCACACCGCCAACAGCACGCTGACCCGCCCCATCACCGAGGGCTTCGCCTACGCCATCGACGCCGTGATGCTCACGGCGGCCGTGCTCACCGGCATCGCATTCCTGATCAGCTTCGCACTGCCCAACAAGAAGCTCACGGACTCCAAGGCAGCTCAGCAGGAGCCCGCCGCGGTTCACTGACCTGCCCTGCCCCGCACCATGTGACGACGACGGCGGACGCCTCCCGCCGTCGTCGTCCTCTGTCCCGGGGCAAGCAGGCTCCTGTCGACTGGAACAGTCCGCGGTGGCGTGGAACACTGTTTAGCGCGTGTGCGCCGGCCAGGTGGCCGGTTCCGCAGCCGACGACGTCCGCACACCGCGTCCACCCGAACCCAAACCAAGGGAGAACCATGCCCACTGCCCAGGAGCAGACAACCGCCAAAATACCGCGGCGGGTGATCTGGCTGGCGCTCGCAGGTGCGGTGGGCGGATTCCTGTTCGGCTTCGACTCGTCCGTGGTGAACGGCGCAGTGGATGCCATGAAGGACGAGTTCGCGCTGTCCGAGGCTGTCACAGGCTTCGCTGTGGCCATCGCCCTGCTGGGCTGTGCTGCCGGTGCGTACTTGGCCGGAAAAGTCGCCGACCGTTACGGACGCATCCCCGCCATGAAGCTGGGCGCACTGCTCTTCCTGGTCAGCGCCCTCGGCACCGGCTTCGCCTTCAGTGTCTGGGACCTGATCTTCTGGCGCCTGGTGGGCGGGCTGGGCATCGGCCTTGCCTCGGTCATCGCCCCTGCATACATTTCCGAGATTTCGCCGCGCAAGGTCCGCGGCCGCCTGGCCTCGCTGCAGCAGCTCGCCATTACCACAGGCATCTTCGCGGCGCTGCTCTCGGACGCGCTCTTCGCCACCAGCGCCGGCGGGGCGCACCAGGCGTTCTGGCTGGGGATCGAGGCCTGGCGCTGGATGTTCCTGGCCGCAGCGGTGCCAGCGGTGGTTTACGGCTGGGTGGCCTACACGCTTCCGGAATCGCCGCGGTTCCTGGTGTTCCTGGGCAAGGAAGAGGAAGCCCGCGAAGTCTTTGACTCCATCGCCCCGGCGGAGGACACCGACCGGCACATCCGCGAAATTCGTGAAGCAATCGAAGAGGACAAGCTGGCGGGTCAGAAAGGCTCGCTCCGCGGCAAAACCTTCGGCCTGCAGGCGGTTGTCTGGGTGGGCATCATCCTGTCCGTGCTGCAGCAGTTTGTTGGCATCAACGTGATCTTCTACTACTCCACCACGCTGTGGAAGGCGGTGGGCTTCCAGGAAAAAGATTCGCTCACCATCTCCGTGGCCACCTCCGTCACCAACATCCTGGTAACCCTCGTGGCCATCGCATTGGTGGACCGCATCGGCCGCAGGCCCATCCTGCTGGCGGGCTCGGTGGGTATGGCCGTGTCCCTTGCTGCCATGGCCCTGGCGTTCGCTTCCGCAGTTGGATCCGGCACCGAGATTTCTTTGCCTGGAGCCTGGGGTCCGGTGGCCCTGGTGTCGGCCAACGTGTTTGTGGTCAGCTTCGGCGCATCCTGGGGCCCGCTGGTTTGGGTGCTCCTGGGCGAGATCTTCCCGTCCCGGATCCGTGCCCGGGCCCTCGGCCTTGCCGCGGCTGCGCAGTGGGTGGCGAACTTTGCCATCACGCTCAGCTTCCCGGTTATGGCCGCCGGTTCGCTCCCGCTAACGTACGCCATGTACGCACTGTTCGCGGCGGCGTCGTTCTTCTTTGTGATGTTCAAGGTGCCGGAGACGAACGGCATGTCGCTGGAGCAGGCAGAGACGCTGTTTGTGGCGAAGGGCTCCGCCAAGGGCTAGACCCTCTCTCACCTAACGGGGGTTTTCACGGAACGCTCTCTCACTTAACGGGGCCTTTTACCGAACGCTCCTTCACCTTCCGCAGCTCAACGGCAGACCCTCCCCCACATTTTTTAGTGCGGGAGGGTTTGTGCTTTTCGTGCAGAAGGTGGAGGAGGGTCGCCGGAAAACCCACGTCAAGTGAGAGAGGGTCGCCGGAAAACCCACGTCAAGTGAGAGAGCGTCCTGGAAAGGACGCATCAAGTGAGAGAGCATGGGGAACGTCAGGCGAAGTAGACGCCGATCCGGTTGCCGTCGATGTCCTCGATGCGGATGTCGATGTCGTACACGTCCCGGAGCATGGCCTGCTGCATGATTTGGCGGGGGCTGCCCTGGTGGACCAGCCGCCCGTCCTTCATGGCCAGGATGGTGTCCGAGTAGCAGGACGCGAAGTTGATGTCGTGGACCACCAGGACGATGGTCTTGCCGAACTCGTCTGCCAGCCTGCGCAGGAGCCGCATCATTTCCACCGAGTGCTTCATGTCCAGGTTGTTCAACGGCTCGTCCAGGAGCAGGTACCGGGTGTCCTGCGCAAGCACCATGGCGATGAACGCGCGCTGGCGCTGGCCGCCCGAGAGCTCGTCCACGAACTTGTCCGCCATGGGCGTCAGGTCCAGGTGGGCGATGGCTTCCTCCACCTTGGCGAGGTCCTCCACAGTGGGCCGGCCGCCGGAGTGGGGGAAGCGGCCAAAAGCCACAAGGTCCCGGACGGTGAGCCGCATGGTGAGGTGGTTCTCCTGCCGCAGGATGGCCATGGTCCGCGCCAGCTCCCGGCTGTCGGTGGCGGCGATATCCAGGCCGGCCACGGACACTGTGCCTGCCTCGAGCGGCTGCAGCCGGCTGATCAGCGAGAGGAGGGTGGACTTTCCCGCCCCGTTAGGGCCGATGATCGAGGTGATGCCGCCCTCGGGGATCACGCAGCTGACGTCCTCGAGTACCGCCTGCCCGCCGTAGCTCTTGGAGACGTTGCGGACCGCGATGGTCATTTCAGGGAGCCTTTCAGGAGGAGGTAGAGGAACAGGATGCCGCCGGCGAATTCGATGACCACGCTCAGGGCGGTGCCGAAGCCGAACACCTTTTCCAGGAGCAACTGCCCGCCCACCAGGGCCACGGCGCCAATCAGCACCACGATGGGCAGCAGCCAGGCGTGGCTGAAGCCGCGGCACAGCTGATAGCCCAGGCTCACCACCAGCAGCCCGAAGAACGTCACTGGCCCCACCAACGCTGTGGACACCGCCACGAGCAGCGAGCACCCCAGAAGGACCCGCATCACCACTTTCCGGTGGTCCACACCCACGTTGATGGCCACGTCGCGCCCCAGCGCGAGCACGTCCAGCGTGTGGCGCGCCCGCCAGACAACAGCACAGACAACAGCAACGATGACCGTGGAGACGCCCAGCAGCGCGGGATCCACATTGTTGAAACTGGCGAAGAACAGGTCTTGGAGGATGATGAATTCGCTCGGCTCCATCAACCGCTGCAGCAGGGAGGACAGGCCACGGAACAGGCTGCCCAGGATGACGCCCACCAGCAGGAGCAGGTGGAGGGAGCGGGTGGCGCCGGTGAACATCCAGCGGTACAGCAGCGCGCTGAACGCCACCATCAGCAGCACTTCAACGCCGAACTGCAGCGCGGGCGGGGCGGCCACCACCGCGGCGGCCCCGAGCGTGAACGCCATCACCGTCTGCACCAGGATGTACAGCGAATCGAAGCCCATAATTGACGGCGTCAGGATCCGGTTGGCCGTAACGGTCTGGAACAGGAGGGTGGACACCCCTACGGCAACGGCCACCAGCAGCATCGCGGCCACTTTGATGGCTCGGCGCGGCAGGATATAGGCGATATTGCCTTTGAGTTCGAAGAACAGGAAAAGGCAGACGACGGCGGCAGCGGCCGCGAGCAGGACTCCCACCACCAGTCGGGGGGAGGCGTTACGGATGGCGGCTTTGAGCTTGTGCGCTGCCCCCACGGCCTGCCCCTTCACATTGCCAGGGCTTTTGGCGGGTGGCAGCAGCGTTGTGCTTTCACGCATTGCGTTTCCTCAGGATCAGGGCGAGGAAGAGAATGGCGCCCAACACGGACATGACCATTCCCACGGGGACCTCGTAGGGGTAGCGGATGGTCCGGCCGATGATGTCGCACGCCAGCACGAAGGCGGCACCGAACAGGGCTGTCCAGGGAACGGCGCGGCGCAGGTTGTCGCCGAAGATGAGGGACACGATGTTGGGCACCACGAGTCCCAGGAAGGGGACTGCGCCCACGGTGGTGACCACCACCGCCGAGATCAACGAGACGATAACCAGGCCCAGCCGCATGGTCCGGGCATAGTTGAGTCCCAGGTTGGTGGTGAAGTCCTGGCCCATTCCCGCCACGGTGAAACGGTCGGCGCCGAGGAGGCCCAGCAGCATCAGGACGGCGACGATCCAGAGCAGCTCGTACCGGCCACGGAGGACCCCGGAGAAGTCGCCCATCATCCA
This sequence comes from Arthrobacter sp. MDT2-3, assembly GCF_059090465.1. Taxonomy (NCBI): domain Bacteria; kingdom Bacillati; phylum Actinomycetota; class Actinomycetes; order Micrococcales; family Micrococcaceae; genus Arthrobacter; species Arthrobacter sp. MDT2-3. The sequence continues at coordinate 66,243 of NZ_JBNHFS010000001.1, forward strand.
GTTGCTGAGGGTCTGCAGCAGGTCGTAGCGGTAGGCGAAGAACGTGGTGACGGCAGCAATCACCCCACCCAGCATGATTCCCACCAGCGGGATGAGCAGAGTGTTGCGGGCCGGGAGCCGCCGCAGGATGGCCAAAAAGAGCGCGGTTCCCAGCATGGCGAAGGCGCTGGCCACCAGCATCTTGGCCAGCACCGGGGCCTGCGGGGCGAAGACGGTAACCACCAGGATCCCGAGGGTGGCTGATTCAACCGTCCCCACCGTTGAGGGCTCCACAAAGCGGTTCCTGGCCATGAGCTGCATGATCAGGCCGGCGACAGCCACCGCCATGCCGGCGAGCACCACGGCGAGGGTCCGTGGCACACGGGAAATCCAGAAAACCTCCACCGTGGCCGGTTCGCCCGACAGGAGGGCCGGAAGTGAGACGTCGCTGACGCCCACAAACATGCTGGCGGCCGCGAGGGCAAGGACGGCAACTGCGGCCGCAGCCAGGCCTGCACTGCGGCGGGCCTGGCTGCGGGTTGCCGGCGCAAGCGGGCGCACGGCGGTGGCGGTCATGGAGCTTGGTGCTCAGTTGGGTGGCGCTAGGCCACGGACTCGGCGACGGCGTCCACCATTGCCTTGACGTTGTTCAGGCCGTAACCCACGATGTACCAGCCGGCGGGATCAAGGTTGATGACCTTGTTGTTCTTGGCGGCGTTCGTGGACTGGACGAGCTCGTTGTCCAGGATGGGGTTGGCGGCGGAAGCTTCAGTGCCTACCGCTGTGTCGCGGTTGATGACGTAGAGGATGTCCGGGTTGGCCTGCTTGATGTATTCGAAGGAGATTGCCTCGCCGTGGCTGCCGTCAACCTTGACGTCTGCTGCCGTGGGGACGCCCAGGACGTCGTGGATGATGCCGAAGCGCGAGCCGGCGCCGTAAGCCGTCAACTCTCCGCCGGAGGTCAGGACGATCAGGCCCTTGCCGGCGTCGGCGGCCTTGGCCTTCGTGTCGGAGATGGTGGCGTCCACTGCGGCGAGCTTTTCTTCCACTTCGGCTGCCTTGTCGAAGATGGTTCCCAGCTTTCCGGTCTGCGCCTTGAAGCTTTCCATCGGCTGGGCAGCATCGATGGACAGGTCGATAGTGGGGGCGATCTTGCTCAGTTCCTCATACGCTCCCGCGGTACGGCCGGAGATGATGATGAGGTCCGGTTCGCCGGCGCTGACGGCCTCGAAGTCGGGCTCCTTCAGCGACCCGATTTTGCTGTACTTAGCATCGGCGTACTTGCTGAGCGCTTCCGGGTAGGCAGCTTCCGGCACGCCTGCGGGCTCAACACCGAGGGCATCCAGCGTGTCCAAGACGCCGAGGTCGAACGTGAAAACCTTCTCCGGGTTCACCGGGACGTTGGCGGTAGTGCCCTGGGCGTGCTCCACGGTGATGGTGGTTGCTTCGTCAGCGGGAGTCGCCGTCGCGCTTCCTCCGCAAGCGGTGACGGTCAAAAGCGCCGCTCCCGCCGCAAGTGCCCCCAGGTAGCTCGACAGCCTCTTCTTCACGTTTTTCTCCGCTCGGGTAATACGTCACAACTTCGTTGCCTAATGGTCCAGAGCCTATAAGTAAGGGAAGGCTAACTTCAAAACGGAAGTGGCAGTATCGAGTCATAAGTGGGAGAGATCACACACAACGACGCCGGCACTTGGGGAAGTGCCGGCGTCGTAATTGCGAGAGGGTTGCCGAAAAACCCGCAGGAACTGAGAGAGCGTCTAGGCGGGGGTTTGGGCGAGTTCCGCCTGGCGTTCCTCCACCAGGGTGGAGACGGCGTTGAACAACGGATGCCCGGGCTCCAGGCCTGTGATCCTCGCCGTGGCATCAGCCGGGCTGGCGGAGGCGAGGATTTCGGCGAGCTCTGTTGCCTCGGTATCAGCGGGATCGTTGAAGCGGAGGGCTGCGGCAATGGCTCCCAGAAGTGCCTCAGGCACCACCCCGCGTTCAGCGAGTTCCGCGGCCGGGCCGATGAACCGCTCGTGCCGGCTCAGCTTCCGCAGCGGGGCACGCCCCACCCGGTTCACCGTGTCCGGCAGGTACGGGTTGGAGAACCGGACCAGGATCTTCTGGACGTACGCTTCCTGCTCATCGTTACTGAAACCGTGTTTGGAGACCAGGAGTTGCTTGGTCTCCTCCAGCACCGCCCGGACGTCCTCGGCAACGTCCTGGTCCGCCATGGCGTCGGATATCTTCTCCAGGCCCGCCTCGAACCCGAAGTAGGCCGCCGACGCGTGGCCGGTGTTCACCGTGAACAGCTTCCGCTCGATATACGGCGAGAGGTCGTCCACAAACGTGGCACCCGGGATTTGGGGGGCGGCACCGGCAAAAGCAGTACGGTCGATGACCCATTCGTAGAACGTCTCCACCGTGACATCCAGGCCCTGGCCTGCTTCCTGGTTTGGCACAATCCGGTCTACTGCAGTGTTCGCGAACACCGCTTTGCCGTCCAGCGCCCCTGCGGCGGCCCCCGGCTGTGAAGCCATTTCCTTGGCCAGGATGTCGGTGGCGTTGATGGCATTCTCACAGGCCATGACCTGCAGCGGAGCCAGTTCTGCCCCCCTTGCCACGATGCCCCTGGCAATTACAGGCGCCACGAACTTCAGGATGTGCGGGCCCACCGCGGTGGTAACGATGTCCGCCGTCGCAATTTCTGCAACGAGCTCGGCCTCCTGCGTTTTGGAATTCAACGCCCGGAAGTTGTTCACCGTCCGCACCGCAGGGTTCTCCCCTACTTCATGCACGGCGTAGCTCTCGGCCTTGGCGAGTTCGGCGATGAGGTCCTCCGCTACGTCGGCAAACACCACCTCATAGCCTGCGTTGTGCAGGAGCAGGCCCACAAAGCCGCGCCCGATGTTTCCGGCCCCGAAATGTACCGCCTTCACTATGCGTTGACCTTTCCAAAGAGCTCCAGGACCTCGTCCTCTGACGTGGCGGCCTCCAGCCGGGCCACCTGTTCCTTGTTGGTGAAGACCTTCGCGATGGAGGACAGGATGTGCAGGTGTTCGTTGTTGATGCCGGCGACACCCACCACGAACTTGACCTGCTTGCCGTTCCAGTCGATGCCCTCCGGGTAACGGATCACGGACACCGCGGACTTCCGGATGTGGTCCTTGGCCGCGTTGGTGCCGTGCGGGATGGCCAGGAAGCTGCCCATGTACGTGGACACCGACTGTTCCCGCTCGTGCATGGCCCTGACGTAGTCCTCATCCACCGCACCGCGGGCCAGCAGGAGCCGGCCGGCTTCGTCGATGGCGGCATCACGGGTGGTAGCTGCTCCGCGGAGCACTACGCTCTCCCGGGCCAGGATTTCGGACGTTCCGGTCCCCGCGGGTTCGGCTTCGGACGTTCCGACGGCGGTGCCGGCGGCTCCTCCAGCTGCAGTTCCAGCCGCTAGTCCCGTCGCCGGTCCGGATGCGGACGCTCCGCCCGGTGTTCCCGCACCGGCGTCCGGACCTTCCATTACGGAGGCACCGTCGGTGTTGCTCTCCCTGACCAGTTCCACGATTTCGTCGTAGCGCGGGCTGCTCATGAAGTTGTCAACCGAATAGTGGACGGCACTGGAGGTGGCCGGCTTGGCGCGTTCGGTCAGGTCCTGGTGGGTGACCACAACGTCGTAGTCGTCGTTGAGGTTGGCGATGGAGGCGTTGGTGACCTTCACGTCGGGGAACCCGGCCGCCTTGATCTTGTTCCGCAGCACCGAGGCGCCCATGGCACTGGAGCCCATGCCGGCGTCGCACGCGAACACGATGTTCCGAACAGGTCCGGCCAGAACAGCAACCCCGCCGCCACCGGCAGCGGAACCCGCGCCCGTCAGGGTGGAGGACACGGAGCTCTTCTTGCCCTTCATCTGCTCCATGCGGGACGTGGCCGCGCTGAGGTCGCCCTCATCGCTGTGCTTGGTGGTCTTCATGATGACCGAGGCCACCAGGAAGGACGCCGCGGTGGCCAGGAGGACCGCCAGGATGACGCCCACGTAGCTGTCGCGCGAAGTCTGCGCGAGAACGGCGATGATGGACCCCGGCGCGGCCGGAGCCACCAGGCCTGCACCAGTGATGGCCAGGGTGGCGATGCCCGTCATGCCGCCGGCAATGGCCGCCAGGATCAGCAGCGGACGCATCAGCACGTACGGGAAGTAGATCTCGTGGATGCCACCCAGGAAGTGGATGATGGCGGCACCGGGAGCGGAGGCCTTGGCGGCACCGCGGCCGAAGAACATGTAGGCGAGCAGGATGCCGAAGCCGGGGCCGGGGTTGGCTTCCAGCAGGAACAGGATCGACTTGCCCTGCTCCAGCGACTGCTGGACGCCCAGCGGGGTGAGCACGCCGTGGTTGATGGCGTTGTTGAGGAAGAGTACCTTGGCCGGTTCGATGAAGATGCTGGTAAGGGGCAGCAGGCCGTTGTTGACCAGGAACTGCACCACGTTGCCCGCGCCGGTGCTGAACGCCGAAACCAGCGGCGAGATGCCGTAGAAGCCCAGCAGGGCAAGCAGTCCGCCCCAGATGCCGGCGGAGAAGTTGTTGACCAGCATCTCGAAGCCGGGGCGGATCTTGCCGTCCCAGATCGAGTCGATCTTCTTCATGGTCCAGCCGCCCAGCGGACCCATGATCATTGCGCCGATGAACATGGGGATGCCGGCACCCACGATCACACCCATGGTGCCGATGGCGCCCACCACGCCGCCGCGGACGTCGTAGACCATCTTGCCGCCGGTGTACCCAATCAGCAGCGGCAGCAGGTAAGTGATCATTGGTCCCACGAGGCCGGTGTTCGGCACCCCGTTTGTCTCGCCGAAGCCGCCCAGCTGTGGAACAGGCAGCCAGCCCTTCTCAATGAAGAGGGCTGTGATGATGCCCCAGGCGATGAAGGCGCCGATGTTGGGCATGATCATCCCGGACAGGAACGTCCCGAACTTCTGGACGCCAACCCGCATACTGGTGCGGGGTTTTGCAACTGTCTCTGTTGCCATGTGCTTTCCTAACCGTCATTCCCGCTGCTCCGCAGGATGGTCCGATACTTACGACGACGTACTGATAGAACTGTTGGCGCTTTTCAGCCCGCCGGGCTGGTGGAGATGCGGTGAAGCCATTCGAGGAAGAGTTTGAGTTCCGAGCTGGAGAGCTGGTCTGAGTGCGAGGCCTGAAGTGCGGCGTTCAGGGCGATCGCTGCCACTACCACCGATGATTTCCCGGTGTCGCCCGGGGCCGCGCCGCTGGCCGGCTCGGCGGACACCGCGAAAATCATGGCGTCCCGGGTCATGGTGGACAATTCGAGGTTCCGGTCGGAGGCGGGCTCCGCAATCAGCATCAGCGTCACGCCCACGTTCGCGGCCAGGATGGACCTGGCCGCTTCCCGGGGCTGGACATTCAGCTGGCCTGCCACCGCTGCCTTGTTCAGCATCTCCTCCATCAGCGCCTCGGCATCGGCAACGATGGCGGGGCGGCTTTCCGGGCGGATGTTGCCGAACATCACCAGGTACAGTTCCGGCTGGTTGAGCCCGAACTGCACGTGGTTGTCCCACATTCTCCGGATATCTTCGAGCGGCTGTCCGGAGGGGGCGAAATCCCTTTCGCCCGCAACATACTCTTCAAACCCTGCGGCGACGACGGCGTCGAACAGCCCTTCCTTGTCACCGAAGTGGTGGTACAGCGTGGGAGCCGTCACCCCTGCCAGCTGGGTGATCTGGCGGGTGGAAACAGGCGCTCCCGCAGAGTTTGCCAGCAGCTCGGCGGCTGCACGCAGCAGCCGCATCTTGGGGGGAAGCTGGCCATCCAAACTCATAACCGCTACCCTAGCACCTATAGCAATGCTATATGAACTGAATCACATACAATTTTTTCAGGCACGTTTCCCGCCTCCGGACGTAGCAGTCCTCCGGCGGACCGGCATGGCGCCGGACAATACCGGCGGGCCTGGCAACCGGCAGAGAATGAGGACCTTCAGTGCAGAACTTCCCAGGAGTAGGCGTCAGCCCAGGCCGCGTTATCGGCACCGTCCGGCAGATGCCCAAACCCATCAGCGAGCCTCCGGCCGGCGAGCAACTGGCAGCAGGCACCACCGCCGAGGAAGCCACAGCAGCGCTGAAGGCGGCCTCGCAGGCCGTGCACGATGAGCTCAAAGCGCGCGCCGCCCATGCCACCGGCGACGGCAAGGCAGTCCTGGAAGCCACGGCACTGATGGCCAAGGACACCATGCTGATCAAGGGTGCCGCCAAACTCGTTGCCCGCGGAACATCGGCCGAACGCGCCATCTGGGAGTCCGGCTCCTCCGTTTCCGAAATGCTCCACAACCTGGGCGGCTACATGGCCGAGCGCGCCACCGACGTCCTGGACGTGCGCGCCCGGATCGTCGCCGCACTGCGCGGAGTCCCCGCACCCGGCATCCCGGCGTCCAGCACCCCCTTTGTCCTGGTGGCCGAGGACCTGGCCCCGGCCGATACCGCCACCCTGGACCCGAACAAGGTTTTGGCCCTGGTGACCTCAGGCGGCGGACCCCAGTCCCACACCGCCATCATCGCCCGTTCCCTCGGCCTGCCCGCCGTCGTCGCGGCAGTAGGGGTGGACGAACTCCCGGACGGCACGGAAGTGTACCTGGACGGCGCCGCCGGCGCTGTCACCTCCGAGCCGGACGAAGCCTTGCGCGCGGCCGCAGAGGCGTGGGCGGCCACGGCTTCGCTGCTGGCCGAGTTTAGCGGCACGGGCTCGACGGCGGATGGCCACCTGGTCCCCCTGCTCGCCAACGTGGGCGGCGGCAAGGACGCGGAGGCGGCCGCCAAGCTCGGCGCCCAGGGCGTGGGTCTGTTCCGCACGGAGTTCTGCTTCCTGGAACGTGACACCGAACCCAGTGTTGAAGAGCAGGCCCTTGCCTACAAGAAGGTCTTTGATGCCTTCCCGGGCAAGAAAGTGGTCCTGCGCACCCTCGATGCCGGCGCCGACAAGCCGCTCCCCTTCCTCACCGACTCAACCGAACCCAATCCCGCCCTCGGCGTCCGCGGCTACCGCACCGACTTCACCACCCCCGGCGTCCTGGACCGTCAACTGGAAGCCATCGCGCTGGCCGAAAAGCAGTCCGAAGCGGACGTGTGGGTCATGGCCCCGATGATCTCGACGGCGGAAGAGGCAGCCCGTTTCGCCTCCATGTGTGCTGATGCCGGCATCAAGACCCCCGGCGTCATGGTGGAGGTTCCTTCCGCTGCCCTTACTGCGGAAGCCATCCTCCGCGAAGTGGGTTTCGCGAGCCTTGGCACCAACGACCTCACCCAGTACGCCATGGCCGCCGACCGCCAGCTCGGCCCGCTCGCCAACCTCAATACCCCCTGGCAGCCGGCCGTTCTGCGCCTGGTGGGGCTGACGGTGGAGGGATCACGCGCCGAGGGCAGCAACAAACCCGTGGGCGTCTGCGGTGAGGCAGCTGCGGACCCGGCGCTCGCCGTCGTCCTTACCGGCCTCGGCGTGAGCACGCTGTCCATGACCGCCCGCTCCCTCGCCGCCGTCGCTGCGGTGCTTAAGACGGTGACCCTCGAGGAAGCGCAGCAGCTCGCCAAGCTCGCCCTGTCCGCGCCCAGCGCCACAGAGGCCCGGGCGTGGGTGCGCGAAAGGCTGCCCGTCCTGGAGGAACTGGGACTCTGACGCTGCCGGCCCCCGCCCTGCCGGCGGGGGTCCGTCAGGCAGTAACGCCGAACCCGTTCACGGCCCGGACCCAGCCGCTGATGGCCTGGGCCGCGATTTCCGGTGCAGTGTGCTGGAAGACGTGGCCCTGGCCCAAAATTTCGGCCACCGTTCCCTGCTGGGCCACCTCTGCGAGACGCACGCACCAGGGCCGGCGGGCAATGGGATCTTTGGTTCCACGAAGCACCAGCACGGGCTGGCTGACCGCGGCCAGCCGTTCCTCCAGCGGGTATTCCATCATCACCGGCAGTTCGGTCAGGTACCAGCGCGGGCCCGCCCGGAAGTAGTCGCCGAACACGATGGCGTTGGAGGCCAGGGACTCGCTGAACATCGCGTCCCGCGTCAGCGCCATCGCCTGCCGGATCACCGATTTTCTGCTCGATTCCACCACTGGCCCCATCAGGACTGCGCCGGATACCCGCTCAGGTTCCTGCAGCGCCAGTTCCACCGCGAACTGTGTGCCCATCGAGTGGCCCACGGGCACGTAATTGTCCACCCCGGCCTCCGTCAGGACGTCCCCTACGAAGGCAGCGAATTCCTCAACCTGCAGTTGGCGCCCGGGGTTTGACGACTTCCCGAAGCCGGGCAGGTCGAAGGAATAGACGTCCGCTGCTTCTGCCAGTTCCTCGTGAAGCCGGGCCAGGTAGCGGTGGGAGACACCGATGCCGTGCAGCAGCACATAAGTGGGCCGGGCTCCCATCTCTGCCGGTTGGACGGAGGCGTAGAGCCTTCCCTGCAAACCGCCGGATTCAACGTCCCGGCCACCAGTTAATGCCATCAGCCGAGCATACCGCCGGAGCTGGAAAGCCACCGGCAGGCCGGGACGCACGAGTGAACCTGTCACATCGGCAGGCCGGTGATCCACCGGTAGGCTGGGGCCATGGCACTGATTGCTCCCAGGATGGCCGGCGCCCTTCCGCCCGACGACGCCGTAAAGCTGCAGCAGGCCCTGGCCGGCAGCGACGACATCACTGTTTTTGTGGACGGCACTGTCCACCGCCTGCCGCCCCTGGCGAGGGACGCCGTGGTAGACCTCCTGCAGCGGTTCAGCCGCGGCGAGGCTGTGACCGTCAGCAGCGTGGAGGAAATGCTGACCACGTCAAAGGCTGCAGAACTGGCGGGAATTTCGCACACCTACCTGCGCAACATGACGGACCGCGGCGAGATTCCCGTGGAGTACCGGGGCAGCCACCGGCGCATTCCCCTGGCGGCGATCATGGCGTGGCTGGAGGGGCAAAAGAAGGACCGGCAGAAAAAGGCGGTTGCGGACCAGGCTGACGGGGACCTCAGATTCGGGGCCGAAGGGCCCAGCGCCGCATCTTAAGGGCAGCATGCAGTTCCAGGCGGGGCATCCCTTTCAGCGGATCCACCCCCAGCAGTTGCCGGATCCGGCCCAGCCTGTTGTAGATGCTGCTGCGGTGCAGGTGGAGTTTGGCGGCAACATCCTGGACGGAACCGTCGTTGTCGTACAGCAGTTCCAGGACCGGGATCAGTTCACCGTTGCGGTCGTGGTCCTCAAGGGTTCGGAAGTAGACGGACCCGGAGTCAGCCCAGGCGCCGGCCCCTCCCCCGGCAGAGGCCAGCAGCTGATAGACGCCGGTGGACCGGCAGTCCACGAGCTCCCCGAGCTGGGCGTCCACTGCGGCGGCCTGTGCAGCGAGCTTGGATTGCCGGTAGGCCTCGGCGAGTTCCCGCGGCCGGGCAAACCCTTCGCTGATACCTAAGATGATGCGGTGAACCGGCCGGCCGGAGCGCTTTGCGAGTTCCAGCTGGTAGTGGACCAGGACCTGGGCGTGGTTTGCGCGGCCCGATGACTCGCGGAACAGCACCACGGAGTGGGTCTCCGTTCCGGCGCTGAAAAGGGCGGCATCAACACCCACCGTTGCCTGGAGTGCTGCCGAACGGTGGATCAGGGTTGAGGCGATGGGATCCGGCCCACCCGCCCACCCGTCGGCGTCGAGCACTGTAACCATCTGCCACGGCCCGCGGCCCTGAACCTCTTTCCAGCCTGCCACCGCCGCCACCGCATTTGCTTCCCCCGCACAAGCTGAAAGGAATTCCCGCTCCCGCCCGCGCCGGAATTCGGACTCGGCGGTGTTCGAATCGAGGAGCAAACCGGAGAGCATCTCGAGCTCGTTGGTGACCGTTGGCAGTTGCGTGAGGATCGACGTCGGATTCTCCTCCACAGAGTCCTGCTGCACCCAGAGGTAACCCACCCGGAAGCCGCGGACCATCAGCGGGACACAGACGCGGCCCAGCATTCCAAGGTCAGGGTTTGCGGGAACCGCGACGGGGCGGACGGCCGTGGCAATACCGTGGGACAGCTGCCAGGCGCTGACATCGGCCGGTACCTTCTTGCTGAGCAGGAAGTTCACGCGGACCCGGTCGGCGTGGGACTGGTTGGAGCTGTACGCCAGCAGCACGCCGTCCAGGTCTTCCAGGGACAAGCCGCGGCCCAGTTTCTGCGCCACCTGCTCGACCAGTTGCTCCACGCCCTGCTGCTGCATGGCCCAACACTACTGCCTTTGCGCTGGCCTGCACGAACGGACATGAGGCGACACCTGACGCCCAGAGGCTAAACAAATGTCGATTCTCTTGTGCTGTAATCCGCGGAATGGCGGGGTTCTTAATTCACCGACCCTTGCTTCACATGTCGGCTGGCTCACAATCGGATTTATCGTGGAAACACAGAATCTTCCGCACTTTCCGGCTTACCAGCCGAGAACCTGGAGCCCACGATGATCATCGGTGTCCCCAAAGAAATCAAGAACAACGAATTCCGGGTGGCCATCACCGCCGCCGGCGTCCACGAGTTCCGCACCCACGGCCACACCGTGCTGGTGGAACGCGGCGCGGGACTGGGCTCAGGGATCACAGACGAGGAATACGCCATCGCCGGCGCCGAGATTGTCAACGACGCCGACGACGTCTGGGCACGTGCGGACATGGTGATGAAGGTCAAGGAACCCATCAACGCCGAGTACCACCGCTTCCGCAAGGGCTTGATCCTCTTCACCTACCTCCACCTCGCCGCCGAGCCGGAACTTACCCGTGAGCTCATCAACTCCGGCGTCACCGCCATCGCCTACGAGACCGTCCAGGAAGGCCGCACCCTCCCACTGCTGGCCCCCATGTCCGAGGTAGCCGGCCGGCTCTCCGTGCAGGTGGGCGCCGCTTCCCTGATGGCCCCCGCCGGTGGCAAGGGCGTGCTGCTGGGCGGCGTGCCCGGCGTCCGGCCCGCAAAGGTAGTTGTCCTGGGCGCCGGCGTTGCCGGAACCAACGCAGCCGCCATGGCACTGGGCCTGGGTGCCGACGTCACCATCATGGACATCAACATCAACCGCCTGCGCGAGCTGGACGCCCAGTACCAGGGCCGGCTGAAGACGGTGGCATCGAACTCCTACGAGATCGAAAAGTCCGTGGTGGACGCCGACCTGGTAATCGGCTCCGTCCTCATCCCGGGCGCCAAGGCCCCCAAGCTGGTAACCAACGAGCTGGTGGCCCGCATGAAGCCCGGTTCAGTCCTGGTGGATATCGCCGTGGACCAGGGCGGCTGCTTCGAGGACACCCGCCCCACCACGCACCAGGAACCCACCTACAAGGTCCACAACACCATCTTCTACTGCGTGGCCAACATGCCCGGCGCCGTCCCCAACACCTCCACCTACGCCCTGACCAACGTGACCCTGCGGTACGCCGTGTCCCTGGCCAACCTCGGCGTCAAGGCCGCCTTCGACCGCGACCCCGCCCTCGCCGCCGGCCTCAACATAGCCGCAGGCCACGTGGCACACCACTCCGTGTCCGAAGCGCACAACCTGCCCCTCGTAGCGGACTGGCACGAACTGGTTTCTGCGTAAGTCTTGACTCGACCCGCTGCGCTGGACGACACACATCCTCTGCGTGCTGGCTCCTTCGTCGCCTGGGCCCACGCCAGCAGGGTTCCCTGGTTGAGCTTGTGAGGTTAGGGAGCTGGTGGGGAGCACGCTGCCGGATGTCTGTGGTCCAGCGTTGTCGTTTAAACCCTGCCGCGGGCCAGTTCGCGCGCCTCTTCTATTAGTTTGAGGGACTCGACGGCGTCTGCGGGGTCTACCGGGAGCGGCAGGGGTGAGGTGGCTCCGCCGTCGAGGATTTTGTCCGCCAGGAGCCGGTAGAACTCAGGGTAGGCGCCCCGCTCGGTGGGGAGGGCATCCAGGTGGCCGTCGCGGCCCAGGAGCCCTGCCCACTCCGGTGCCTCCTCGCCGTACTCCGCGTCCAAGGGGCTGCCGCCGGCAACGATGTACGGCTCCTGCGGATCCACACCGTTCTTGGTGTAGCCGCCGACGGAACCCAACACACGGAACCGCGGGCCCTGCTGCGCGCAGAGCATGTTCATTGTGAGGTGGCTCAGCACTCCTGAGGTGTGCCGCAGCACCAGGAAGACGTCGTCGTCCGCCCGCTCGTCCGCGCGCCGGGCCCTCAGCTCGGCGTGGACCACCGTCGCGGGACCAAACAGCAGGAGCGCCTGGTCGATCAGGTGGCTGCCGAGGTCGAACAAGACGCCGCCCCCGTCCGAGACGGTGGCGTGCGCCTTCCACGCTTTGGCGATGGCGGGAGACCACCGCTCGAACCGCGACTCAAACCTGGTCACCTTCCCCACGGCGTCCGCTGCCAGGAGTTTCCGGAGCGTCAGGAAGTCCCCGTCCCACCGCCTGTTCTGGAACACCGTCAACACCCGGCCCAGTTGTTGGGCGAGGGCAACAAGCTCCTGTCCTTCCTCGCTGGTCACCGCGAACGGCTTATCCACCACCACATCCAGGCCGGCTTCCAGCGCTGCCTTGGCGAGCGGGTAGTGCGTGGCTGGCGGGGTGCCCAGGACCACGAGGTCAAGGTCAGCGGCGCGCGCCAGGACAGCATCGCCGTCGTGCACTGTCCTCACGCCGGGGTAGCGGGCAGTGGCTGCCTTCTGCCGCTCCACGTTGGACGTGGCGATGAAGTCCAGCGAGTAGCGCGCGTCCGTCCCGATCAAGGGCGCGTGGAAGACGCTGCCGGACAGGCCGTAGCCGACGACGGCCGTGCGGATGGTGCGTGGAGCGGCGGAGTCAGTCATAGGGCTACGGTACTCCGGCACGTGTGCGCCGGTCCCCGAAGTGTTCAAAGGTGAGAGAGCGTTCCGGAAAAAGCCGCGGGACGTGATGGAGCATTCCGGAAAAAGCCGCGGGACGTGATGGAGCATTCCGGAAAAAGCCGCGGGACGTGATGGAGCGTTCCGGAAAAAGCCGCGGTAAGTGATGGAGCGTTCGGAAAGGGGGCGGCGGTTCGGGCACGGCGAAGGCCGGCACCCCCGATTTTCCAGGAGATGCCGGCCTCGCCGTGTTGCCGTATTTGCCGTAGTCAGTTGCTCTTCAGCTGAGGCGGGGTTTTACTTCTTTTCCCAGCCGAGGGTGGTCCAGTCCGGAACCTGGGACAGGCTCTGGAACAGGGACGGGCCGTAGTTGGCCAGGCCAGTGCGGACGAAGGAGATCTGCGGACCGTTCATCACCACGCCCATGGAGAAGTACTTCGCCATGTGCTCCTTTTCAACTTCCATTGCCGCCTTGTTGCGCTCGGCGTTGTCCTCGATGGATGCCAGATCGGCGATCTTCTTGTCCAGTTCGGCATCGCCCAGCTGGTTTTCGTTGGTCTTGGAGTCGTAGTACTGCTTGACGGCGGACGTGGCGTCCGGACCGACTGTGTAGCCGGAAACGCTCATGTCGAAGTCGCGGCCACCAATCACCTTGCCGAAGTCGGCGGAGGCGCGCTGGTCGATGCCAACATCCATGCCGCCGGCTTGGAGCTGCTTCTGCAGGGTCTGGGTGAAGGCGAGGGTGGTGGGATCGTCACCGAAGTTGCTGATCTTGAAGGCTGCGGGCTTGCCGTCCTTCTCCATGATGCCGTTGGCGTTCGCGGTGTAGCCGGCGTCGGTCAGCACCTTCTTGGCAGCATCGGGACCGGTTTCCTTCACGGGGTAGTTGTCCTGGTAGTACTCGGAGAAGGGCAGGAGCATCATGGAGCCGGAGCTGGGCTCTTCCCAGTTCAGTCCGTTAAAGCGCACCTTGCGGAGGGCTTCACGGTCCACTGCCGCGAAGATCGCCTTGCGGACTGCGACATCGGTGATTTTCTGGGCGTTGATGTTCATGCCGCCGGCGAAGAGACGCTGGCCGCGCCGGACCTCGGAGTCCTTGGTGCCTTCGAGCTGCTTGTAGAGGGCGATGGTGTTGGCGGACATCGCGTCGATCTCGCCGTTTTTGAAGGCCGCGATCTGGGCGCTGGTCTCGAGCTGGCGGAACACCACGCTTTCCAGGACCGGCTTGTTGCCCCACCACTTCTCGTTGGGCACCAGGGTTACCGTCTTGGCTGCGGTATCGTACTGGTCCAGCTTGAACGGGCCTGCCATCCACTCCGGATGCAATTCCCCGTTAAAGCCTTCGTTGAAGATCTGCGGAGTGTTCACAGCGGGGTGGATCAGGCCGAAGAACAGGTCCTCCAGCGGGTACACCGGCCGGCTGGTCTTGACGATGACTTCCTTGTCGCTGCTGCCCGCCTCGACGGATTCAACAAACTCGTACGCTCCCGAGGAGACGATGTCGTAGCCGGCATCGGGGCTCTTCAGGATGTTCCAGGTGTTCTGGAAGGCCTTGACGTCAATGGGGGTGCCGTCATTGTAGGTGGCCTTCTCGTTGACCTTGATGGTGATGGTCTGCTTGCCATCCTTGACTTCGTTCGTGACCTCCTCGCAGAAGTCCTTATTGGGCGAGGCCTTGCCCTCGAAGTCGAGCTTCCAGCAACCGCCGATGCCGCCGCTGTTTACAGCGACAGGGTTCATGGGAATCTGCAGCGCGGAGTTGTCTGCGCTGTTGCCGTTGTTCGAGAAGCCGTTGAAGTCCGGGCCGATGTTGCCCAGCGGAAGGGTAACCTTGCCGCCCTGTTCAAGATCTGCGGCGGGCTTTTCGTTAACGCTGATGAGCTTGGACAGGTCGCTGCCTGCTTCCTGCCCCTTTGCCGTTTCCGGCCCTGTGGCCCCGCCACCGCCGCTGCCGCAGGCCGTCAGCGCCAGAGCAGCAGCAATGGCCGCCGCTCCGCCGATCTTGTTCAGTTTCCTCATGGTGTTCCCTTCGTTGTTGCAGGTGGTGATGCTGGTGATGGGTCGAAAAAACTTAAGGTGCATGGTGGTCCGATGATTCGTGGACTACCAGCATGTCCTCGTCCAGTTCCCCGTCCGGGAAGAAGCAGGCGAAGCGCTGGTCCAGGGCCGGCAGCGGCTGGGCGGCCAGGGCCAGGGCCGCTGCCGAGGGTGCCACCGGTTCCAGCGGGGGCTCCAGAGTGAGGCACTTTTCCTGTTTCACCGGCGGCAGCGCCGCGAAAACGGGGCACCTGGTGGCAAAGTTGCAGCCCTTGGGGGCGTCCAGCGGGGAGGGCAGGTCGCCCCGCAGGATGATCCGCTCCCTGGTCTTCTCCACCTGCGGGTCCGGTACCGGGATGGCCGAGAGCAGGGCCCGGGTGTAGGGGTGGCGGGGGTTGTCGAACACCCGGTCCACTTCACCGATCTCCACAATCTTGCCCAAGTACATAACAGCCACGCGGTTGGAGATGTGCCGGACCACCGAAAGGTCATGGGCCACCAGCAGGTAGCTGAGCCCCAGCTCGGCACGGAGCTTGTCCAGGAGGTTGATCACGCCGGCCTGGACGGAAACATCAAGGGCGGAGACAGGTTCGTCCAGGACCACCAGCTTCGGATTCACGGCCAGGGCGCGGGCAATGCCGACGCGCTGGCGCTGTCCGCCGGAAAACTGGTTGGGGAAGCGGTTGACGTGGTCCGGCTGCAGGCCCACCAGCTTCATCAGTTCCATGATGCGTGTCCTGATGGCCTGCTTGTCCATGCCGGCGTTCTGAAGCGGCTCGGCGAGGACTTCGTAGACCGTGAACCGCGGGTCCAGCGCCCCGGTGGGGTCCTGGAACACCATCTGCATCTCGCGGCGCATCGCATTCTTGGTCCGGGCATCGGCAGCCTGCTTGTTGCTGATGCCGCCGATCGTCACCTCGCCGTCCTGGTCCTTGTGGAACTCCATGATTTCCAGCAGGGTGGTGGTCTTTCCGGAACCGGACTCGCCAACGATCGAGAAGCACTCACCCTCGCGGATGTCGAAGCTGACACCGTCCACGGCCTTGACGGTGCCGATCCGGCGCTTCAGCAGCGCACCCCTGGTCAGGGGGAAGTGCTTGCGCACGTCCTTGAGCTGCAGGACCGTGGAGCGTTCCGTACGCGGAATGGCATCAAAGCGGGACACCGCCACCGGCGGGGCCGAGAAGACGTCGTGGACGTCGACGTCGCCGCCAAGGGACCCGGACTTGATGCAGGCGGCGCGGTGAATCGCACTTCCGGGCACCGCCGCCAACGCCGGCTCGCCCTCCAGGCAGGCATCTGTTGCGAGGGGGCAGCGGGGTGCGAAAGAGCAGCCGGTGGGTGTGTGGAGCAGGTTGGGCGGCATGCCCTCAATGGGAACCAGGGACGCCTTCTCCGCCACGTCGACCCGCGGCACGGCGCCGAGCAATCCCATGGTGTAGGGCATCCGCGGGTTGTAGTAGATGTCGTCCACTGCGCCCGTCTCCACGGGCTTGCCGGCGTACATCACCATGATGTCGTCTGCCATCCCGGCCACCACGCCCAGGTCGTGCGTGATCATCACGACGGCGGCGCCCGTCTCCTCCTGGGCGGTATGCAGCACCTCCAGCACCTGCGCCTGGATGGTGACGTCCAGGGCCGTCGTCGGCTCGTCAGCGATGAGGACGCGCGGGTTGTTCGCGATCGCGATGGCAATCATCACCCGCTGGCGCATGCCGCCGGAGAACTCGTGCGGGAAGGCCTTCAGCCTGTCCTTGGGGCTGGGAATGCCCACCATGGCCAGGAGTTCGACGGCGCGGGCTTCTTTTGCGTGCCTGCTCATGGTGGGGTTGTGGATGGTGAGTGCTTCCACAATCTGGGTGCCCACGGTGTACACCGGCGTCAGGGACGACAGCGGGTCCTGGAAGACCATGGCCAGTTCGTTGCCACGGTACTCGCACATGGCTTTGTCGCTGAGGCCCAGCAACTCCTTGCCTTTGAGCCGGACGGACCCGGATATTTCCGCCGTGGTGGGGAGGAGCCCCATGATGGCCAGGGACGTAACCGATTTGCCGGAGCCCGATTCCCCCACGATGCCCAGCGTCTTCCCGGGCAGGAGGTCAAAATCAACGCCCCGGACTGCGTGTACTACGCCGTTCTCGGTGTTGAAGCGGACGTTCAGGTCGCGGACAGAGAGGACTGCGTCCGTGGCGGCGTGCAGGCCGGCGACGTTCAGCCGCTCCACTGTTGATTGTGGCTGTTCGGCGTGGCCGGCGGCAATTTCGCTGCTCATGAGGACTTCCCCTTAACACGGGTTTTCAGGGCGCTGCGTTTTTTGGCGCTGCCGCTTGAGCTGGAGCTGGGGTCGAAGGCGTCCCGCAGTCCGTCGTTCATCATGGCCAGGGAGCCTGTGAGCAGGAACATCACGGTCAACGGCACCCAGAACATCCAGGGAAAGGTCTGTACCTGCGATGTTGCGCCGCCGATCAGGACCCCCAGGCTGACGTCCGGAACTTTGATGCCGATGCCGATGAACGAGAAGGCAACCTCCGCAAGGATGGCGCCGGTGACGCCGCGGGTAATGTCGAGCACCAGCAGGGAACCGATATTGGGAACCAGGTGCCGCCAGACGATCCGGCGCGGCGGGACACCCATGTACTGGGCGGCTTTGACGTAGTCCCGCTGCATCAGGGACATGGACAGCGACCGGATCAGCCGGGCTGTGCCCATCCAACTGAAAACCAGCAGAACGATGATCAGCAGCAGCCAGGAGGGCAGGTCCCGCTTCAGCCCTTCCCCTCCCCCGCTGGTGGCAACCGCTACCACCAGCAGTGCCGGCATCATGATGAGCGCTTCGAGGACAAAGAGCATCACTTTGTCCACCTTGCCGCCGAAGTAGGCCATGGTGCACCCATAGACGGCGGCAATCAGGACGGAGACAAGCCCCACGATCAAGCCGATGAGGATGGAGATCCTGGTGCCTTCGACCGTCATGGCATAGAGGTCAATGCCTGCCTGGGACGTTCCGAGGAAGTGCTCGGCCGAGGGAGGCATACCGATGTTGAAGGGATCGATGGTCTCCTTGTCCCAGGGGGTGAAGTAGCCACCGACAAAGGAGAAGACGGTCAGGGCCAGGAAAATGGCAAGGCCTGTCACGGCCGTCTTGTTGCGCATAAAACGGCGGAAGATGATGGTGTTCTTGCCGATGATGACATCGGCGTTTTCCAGGTGGGCGTCCTGTGCGACGGCGGCCGGGTCCACGGCGTTGAGGTTGGTCATGGCTACTGCACCCGCACTCTCGGGTCAACGAGGGTGGTGGCGAAGTCCGCCAGGATGGCCCCCAGGGCGAAAATAACGGAACCGTAGGCCAGCGTGGCGGTGGCGGCGTTGACGTCCTGGAGCGAGATGGCGTCGATGCTCCAGGAGCCGACACCGGGCCAGGCGAAGATTTTCTCCGCAAAGAAGCCGCCGGCAAAGATCGCCGGAATGGTGAAGGCGATGCTTTGGGCTACGGGAATGAACGAGACACGCAGTGCATGCCGGGAGATCGCTTGGTTCCGGGTCAACCCCTTGGCCCGGGCGGTCCGGACAAAGTCGGCGTTCACGTTGTCCAGGAGATACTGGCGCTGCGCAATCTGGTACGAACCCCACCCCACCAGCGTGATGGCGATGGTCGGAACCGCGTAGTGCGCCAGCATGTCCACGAACTGCGCCCACCCCGGCTCTATTCCGGGCGTGGAGATGCCGGTGACAAAAAAGATGCGCTCCCCCACGGTTTCGTTGATGTTAATGGCCCCCAGCTGAACCAGGAAGTACGCGATCGGGGCAGGCACGATGTAGGCGAGGTAGCTGTAGGACGTAATGACGCGGTCTTGGAACTTGTACTGGCGTGCTGCCGAATAGACTCCGAGTGCCACGCCGATGACGAGTGTCAGGATGATGGAGGCAAGGAAGAGCCGGGTGGAGATCCACACCCGGTCCCCGAACTCCGCGTTGATGTACGCGCCGTTGGGGCTGCGGCCCCAGTCCCAGCGGGTAACGATGGCAGTCAGCCATTCCACGTAGCGCTCCCACGGGCTCAGGTCCGGGTCCAGGCCCTTGAGCCGCATCGAGTTTGCCACCTGCTCCGGGGTGGGCCGGGGTATCCGTTCCTGCTCCAGCAGCGCGGGCTTGAGGGAACTGACCGCCAGGAAGTAACCCGCCGAGGTGGTCAGGAAGATCATAAAAGCGTACGTGATGCCACGCTTGGCGAGGTACCTGAGCATGGCGCTAGTTCAGCTTCGCCGCCGGCAGCTGGACGGTAAAACCCCGCGGTGTCAGCAGGCGGGCCAGGCTGTTGGGCAAATCAACAATCACGTGCTGGATCCTTCCGTTATCCCCGGATCAGCGGGGGTTGTGCCGCCTCATCGGGTCCTCTGCCAGCGGTAGCTGGGCTCCCGCAGCCTTTGCAGGCCTAGCCCTGGTGGACTATGTCGCGGGTCACATTCCAGAGGAAACTATCACAAGCCGCTCCCCAAAAAGGGCTGGTTGCGGGCAAACCCACCTGCCCGTATCAGATCGTTATGAATAATTCTGTAAATTTGGTGTGACAGGGCTCAAGAACAATGACCGGCGAAGTCTAGGAAGCGGTGACAACCCGTGTGACAAGCTCCCGCCACGAGTCATTGAGCCGGTCACTACTCACCCCATGCACCCGAACCAGATTTAGGAGCCGGTCCGGCGCCAGGGTGGCGCCCAGCGAACGCGCCATCAGCCAAGGGTCGGCCCCGAACCCCTCCTCCCTGAGCAGCACCTCGATATGGCGGTACCACAGGGCAGCTGCGGGAACTTCAAAGCGGCCCCGGGAGGTGTTCTCCGCTGCGAGCGCCAAGTCACCAAACTCCATCACGTAGGCAATCCGCTCCACGCCGAAAGCAACCAGGCGTTCCAGTCCGGGCGCGCCGGGGCCCAGGGGTGGCGGCCCGAACATAAAGCGGGCCTGGAAGGCGGCCTCGGACTCGCTCAGGAGCGTGAGCATGAGCCCGGCACGGCTGCCAAAGCGGCGGAATACGGTGCCTTTGCCCACCCCTGCGTGCTCGGCGAGCCGGTCCATAGTCAGCCCTTCTGCCCCACACTCGCCGATGAGGCTCCGGGCAGCATCGAGCAGGCGCTCCCGATTCCGCGCGGCATCGCTGCGTTCCACCGCTTCACCCGGCGACAGTCCGGGGCTCATTGGGATGAAGCTCACAGTCCACATTCTAGACCCCGGGAATAAGAACCGGACCGTAGTCCGTTTAGATGGGTGAAGGCAGCAAGAGCCTCAGCCATTACCCGGCCAGCGGACCCCTCCCGCCGCCCCTACCCCAGGAGTTCCCATGACCAAGAGCACCGTACTCACCCTCGTCGGCAGCCTCCGCGCCGAATCCACCAACCAGAAGTTGGCCGAAGCAATCCAGTTGAACGCTCCGGAGCAGGTGGACGTCGTCATCCACGAAAACCTTGGCAACATCCCCTTCTACAACGAAGACATTGACGTCGAAGGCCAGGTTCCCGCCGCTGCTGCCGCCCTGCGCGCCGCAGCCAACGACGCCGACACGCTCCTCCTGGTCACCCCGGAGCACAACGGCACGGTACCCGCAGCACTGAAGAACGCCATCGACTGGCTGTCCCGCCCCTTCGGTGCCGGAGCCCTCGCCGGTAAGCCCACCGCCGTCGTCGGCACTGCCTTCGGCCAGTACGGTGGAGTCTGGGCCCAGGACGAGGCCCGCAAGGCAGCAGGAATCGCCGGCGCCCAGATCCTTGAGGACGTCAAGCTCGCAGTGCCGGGTTCAATGGTGCGCTTCGCCGAAGTCCACCCGAAGGACGATGCAGAGGTCGTGGAGCAAATCAAGGGCGTTTTTGATGCCCTCGCAGCTTCCCAGCCTGCAGCATAACCAGCCTTCCGCGGTGCCCGGTGCATAATGCGCCGGGCACAGCTGTTTAAGCTGCGCCGCTGCGTTCACCGTGCCGGAGCGTCCGGCACGGTGCGTCCCGCGGAACTATGGCTGAGAAATCCAATCGTTGCTAGCGTGACGGAATGACGCCCTCGAAGACCCCGGCCGAGATCCTCGACATCGGTGGCGCGGAGGTCCGCATCTCAAGCCCGGACAAAGTGGTGTTCCCCGGGCCCGGGCTCACGAAGCTGGACCTGGTGCGGTACTACCTTGCGGTGGCGGATGGCGCGCTCCGCGGCGCCGGCGGGCGGCCCATGGTGCTCAAGCGTTTCCCGAAGGGCATCGACGCTGAGCCGTTCTTCCAAAAGCGCGTGCCCGAGAACCGCCCTGACTTCATCGACACGGCCACCCTGCACTACGCGTCCGGCACGTCGGCCGAGGAGGCTGTAATCCGGGATGCCGCAGGACTGGCGTGGGTGGTGAATCTTGGCTGCCTGGACCTCAACCCGCATCCTGTCAGGGCGGAGGACCTTGAGCATCCCGATGAGCTTCGGGTGGACCTCGATCCGATGCCGGGCGTGGACTGGTCACAAATCGTGGATGTCGCCTATGTGGCACGGGAGGTACTCGGTGACATGGGACTGGTGGGCTGGCCGAAGACAAGCGGCTCCCGGGGACTTCACATCCTGGTGCGCATCGCGCCGGAATGGCCCTACCGTGACGTGCGGCTTGCCGCGGAGACCCTTGCGCGCGAAGTCGAAAACCGGGCCCCCGGACTCGCCACCGCCCGGTGGTGGAAGGAGGAGCGCGGCGAGAGCGTGTTCGTGGACTTCAACCAGAACGCCAAGGACCGCACGGTGGCATCCGCATATTCGGTCCGGCCCCTCCCCGACGCCAGGGTCTCCACGCCGCTTTCCTGGGATGAGGTGCGCTCCTTCCGTCCCGACCAGTTCACGGTCCTCACAGTGCCCGCGCGCTTCAAAGACGTGGGTGACCCCCATGCAGGGATCGACGAGGCCGCAGGCAAACTGGACAGGCTCCTGGCCCTGGCGGAGGAGTTGGGGCCTGCGGAGAAAGCGCCGCGCAGCGGTGACGGCTCCGGCCGCCGGCAGTCGATGATGCCGCTCATCGAGGTGGCCCGCACCAAAACCAAGCCTGAAGCCCTCGCGGCGCTCGACGAATGGAAGTCCCGGCATGCGGACCTCGTCCCGGCCCTGCACCCCGCGGACGTGCTGGTGGACGGGATGCGCGGATCGAGTTCGCTCTGGTACCGGGTGCGGGTGAACCTGCAGCACGTCCCCGAGCCGGAGCGGCCGCCGCAGGAAGAACTCATCGCCGACTACGACCCCTGGGCGGGCAAGGAATGGCCGGGACGTCCGGGGACCTGAACGGAGACTGCCCAGTCCCCCGACCTCCCGGGCCGTGATCAACTCTTATCCCAACCGGTATCTCGTGGACATTCTTTGGCGGACGGGCCAGCCGTAACGTTAATCCACGGACGTACCGGGACGGGATTGCGGTGCAGGGATGGCAAGAGGGCCGATTGCTGGAAGGCGGATAACGGGCGCGCGCGCTCTAGTAGCGGCATCCGCACTGGCGCTTCCACTGTGGGCCGCCGCCTGCGTCAGCCCGCCCCCTCAACAAACGCCGCCGCCTTCCCCGGAGCCCCTGGTTGGCGCCGGCTCCACCCCCACCCTTGCACCCGCTCCTCCCGCGCCGGCTCCCCAGCCGCAGTCGCCGCCTCCCGAAGGCACAACCGGGGTGACGCCGGGCGTGGTCCCGCCCAGCCCGGCCAGGACCACGCCCCGCGGCACGCCCACGGCTTCGCCAACGCCCGAAGTACCACCGTTGGAGGGCCCCGTTACATCCGAGCCGGTTCCCTCGGGCAGTGCGGCGGCCCTGCAGACGGTGACCGCCTACTACGTGCTCGTGGACGACGGCGGCAGCAACGGCGTGCGGTTCGGCTGCAATGACAGCCTGGTGGGCGTAGCCCATACCAGGTCCGCCGGAGAGGACCCGCTTCCCGCTGCCATTCGAGCGCTGCTGGAGACGCCGGCTGATGCAGTCCCGCCCCAACCATCACCGGACGTCTATAACGCCCTCCGGGGCTCGGACCTGAAGTTCCTCTCGGGAAGCTTCGACGGCACCACCGTCACGGTGTACCTCGCCGGCACACTCAGCATGGGAGGTGTTTGCGACCTCCCGCGCGTAGAAGCCCAGCTGACACAGACGGCGGTCTCGGCCGTTGGGGCCATCCGGGCGGAGATTCATATCAACGGGCGCAGCCTGGCCGAGGCTTTGCGGCAGGACTAACAGGCGGGTTGCCGCTCACTGGTACTTCTTTACTCAACGAGTGTTGCCTATCCAGCAACACTCGCCTGTATCCTGATTGATGTGAGCCACGAGACACTCGACGCCGCAGCACAGACGCTGCCTGCCGAAGCCATTGATGCCATCGAGCGGGCGGCAACGTCCGCCCACCGCCATGAGGAACTCTTCTCAGAGCGCGCCGCCAACATCCGCCAGTCCGCAGTCAGGGACGTCTTCGATATCTCCCTGCGCCCCGGGCTGGTTTCCCTCGCGGGTGGAAGTCCCTACCTGCAGTCCCTCCCCCTTGACCGGCTGGCCGCCACTGCAGCAACCATCATCGCCGAGGACGGGCTGGCGGCCCTCCAGTATGGCAGCGGCCAGGGCACCGAAGAGCTGCGAACCCAGATCTGCGAAGTGATGGCCGCCGAGGGCATCCTCGACGCCCGGCCCCGGAACGTGGTGATCACGGCAGGGTCGCAGTCCGCCCAGGACGTGGCCACCAAAGTCTTCTGCAATCCGGGAGACGTGGTGCTGGTGGAAGAGCCGACCTACGTGGGCGCGCTGAATACGTTTGAGGCGTACCAGGTCCAGGTGGAAACGGTGGAGATGGACGGGGACGGCCTCGTTCCGGACCTCCTTGAGGCGAAGATCGCAGCCCTGCAGCTCGCTGGGAAGAGTGTCAAATTCCTGTACACCATTCCGAACTTCAACAATCCCTCCGGAATCACCCTCGCCCGCGAGCGGCGGCAGGCGATCGTGGACATATGCCGCAACGCGAATATTCTGATCCTTGAGGACAACCCCTACGGACTCCTGCGGTTCGACGGAGAACCGCTGCCGCCCCTCCGCGCCGACAACCCTGCCGACGTGATCTATATGGGCTCTTTCTCCAAGATCTTCGCCCCCGGACTCCGCATCGGATGGGCCCTGGTGCCCGAACACCTGCAGCGCCGGTACTACCTTGCGGCCGAAGCCGTAACCCTGTGCCCGCCCGCCCTCAACCAGATGCTGGTGTCCGCCTACCTGCGCGACTACGACTGGCGGGGCCAGATCGAAACGTACCGTGGACTGTACGCGGAGCGCTGCCGGGCAATGCTCGCTGCCCTGGAGGCGCACATGCCCGCCGGGACCAGCTGGACCAGCCCGGAGGGCGGATTCTTCGTCTGGGTAACCCTGCCTGAAGGAGTGGACACCTACCCCCTGCTGCACAAGGCGATCGACGCCGGAGTGGTGTTCATACCCGGCGCCGCCTTCACGCCGTCGGACGAGCCGTCCAACAAGCTGCGCCTGGCCTTCAGTGCGGTGCCGCCGGAAGCCATCACGGAAGGCGTGCGCCGACTGGCGCCGGTACTGCGGCAAGCCATCGCCGGACTGTAGCCTTGGGCTCACTGACTTAAGCCGCAATAACCAAGCAAAGGAGCAACACATGAGCGGAATCATCGTTGTAGGGGTTGACGGCAGCGGTACAGCCAAAAAGGCAGCGGAGTCCGCCCGGGACCTCGCCGCAGCACTGAGTGCATCGCTGCACGTCGTCTCAGCCTTCGACAGCGACCGCACCGAGGTCTTCGGCAGCGGCAGCGACCAGTGGATCGTCTCCGACGCCGACGCCGCCGAGCACGTGGCCCGCACCGTGGCGGAATCCCTGGGCCGGGACATCAAGGTGACCTACTCCGCTGCCCGCGGCCGCCCGGCCGACGCCCTGATCAAGGAGGCGCTGCGGATGGAAGCCCGCATCATTGTGGTCGGAAACCGCAGGATGCAGGGCATTGGGCGCGTCCTCGGGAGCGTTGCGAACAGCGTTGCCCACAACGCTCCCTGCGACGTTTACATCGCCAACACCTACGACGCCGACTAGAAGTTACCGCGGACACTCCCCTTGGTGGCAAAGGTCGCTACGGGGAGTGTCTGTTCTCACGCCGGATACACCACTGAGGCCTCGGGCGCAACGATAAAATTGGATAAGCCCCCAACGGAGCGGACACCCAGCATCCACGATTATCAAGGGGCACCATTGATCACTCTGCAGCGCCGCCAGCTCGTAGGCCACGACATCCTCCTGGCCCGCCACGGAAACCACATCTGCTCCATGCGCGTCGACCGCAGCAACGGCAGGGTGGTGGCGCTGCTGGACGATGGAACCGTGGACAGCGCACCGAACCTGATCGCCCCGGACCTTCAGCTTCCCGAGACTGTGGCCAGCGTGCTGCGCGAAGACTGGAAGCTGCTGACCGCACTGGGCGGAGCAGGCGCCGTACTCAGCGGTTTGATGATTGCAGCGGCCGTTTCCCTCGGGACTGTGGTGGATCCCTCCACCGTTGAGATGCTCTCGGTTTACTCCACGTACTGACGTACATCTCGGGCTAAAGCACCATCCAGCCCTGCAGTACCCGCCAGATACCGGCCATCACCACCCCGCCGAAGAGCGAACCGGCAACCACCTGCGCCAGCGTGTGGGCGCGCAGCACCACCCTCGACCAGCCCACAGCGGGGATAAGCAGCAGCAGCGGAAGCCACGGGGCTCCGAGCATCAGCACAGCAATCACTGCTGAAGACGAAATTGCGGCAGCATGCCCGCTGATCTTCCAGAATGGGCTGACGCCCGCCAGCACAACCACCCCGGCCACCACTGCCAGGACCATCGCGACGACGCTCTCAGGAGCTCCTGCCGCATACAGCACCAGAAGCCCGGCAACAATCGACGCCAGTGCCATCAGCAGTACGGGCGCCCGCTGTTTGCGGTCGCTGACGTGGTGATCGGTGACTTTGCCCAGCTTCACCATGAGCAGCAGCAGGAACAGCGGGATCACGCAGACGAACAGCGCTGCCAGGGCGCCGTAGGCCATCGTTCCGGGGAAACCGGCCTGCGTCAGGGGGCTGATCAACAACTGCACACTCACCACCACTGGCGGCTGCAACAGCTCCGTGATCCATCTGGCTGCCCTGTTCTTGGCACGGATACGGCCGGCGTTAATGACCACTGCTGTCAGTTCCTAGTCCAGCAGCAGCGCCGGCTCCTCCAGGATGGCGGCGACGTCGGCCATGAAGCGGGCGGACAGGTCGCCGTCCACCACCCGGTGATCAAATGAGCCGCCAAGGGTTGTGATCCAGCGGGGAATTACCTCGCCGTCCAGTACCCAGGGCTTCTGCTTGATGGTTCCGAACGCCACGATCGCCACCTCGCCGGGGTTGATGATCGGCGTGCCCGTGTCGATGCCCAAAGCCCCGATGTTTGTGATGGTGAGCGTCCCGCCCTGCATTTCCGCGGGCTGGGTCTTGCCCGCCCTGGCGGTGGTGGCCAGGTTGTTCAGGGCCAGCGCCAGTTCCTTCAGGGATAGGTCCTGGGCGTTTTTGATGTTCGGCACCATCAAGCCGCGCGGGGTTGCCGCCGCAATTCCCAGGTTCATGTAGTGCTTGACCTGGATCTCGGCGCTGCCTTCGCCGGTGTCCACCCAGGTGGCGTTGACACTGGGGTTCCGGGCTGCTGCCCAGATCACGGCCTTGGCGAGGATGAGCAGCGGCGATACCCGGATGCCCTCGAAGTCACGCGAGGCCTTGAGCCTCTTGACGAACTCCATGGTGCGGCTGGCATCCACGTCCACGAAAATGCTGACGTGCGGTGCAGAGAACGCCGAGTCCACCATCGCCTTCGCCGTGGCCTTGCGGACGCCCTTGACGGGGATCCGCTCCACCCGCTGGTCCTGCGGCTTTCCGGCTCTACCCCAGAAGCCGTCAGCCTTGTCCAGCTCGGCGTCCCGCTGGGCCTGGTAGCTGACCAGGTCCTCGCGCGTCACCTCACCGCGCAAACCGGTGGCCACCACATCTGCCAGGTCGATGCCAAGGTCACGGGCGATCTTCCGGACCGGGGGCTTGGCCAGGACCTTGTTCACCAGGCCTGTGATGGTGCCGCCAAGCGTTGGACGGTTGTCGACGGCGTCGCCGGCGGTTTGACCTGGGGCCTCCTTGGCAGCGCCCGCTGTGGTCATTTCCGGCATGGCCGCCACCGCAGCAGGGGTGTGGGGCTGGACGGGCTCCACTTCCGGGGCATTAATCGTGATGGTGCCCGCTGCGTCACCAGTGTTTGAGCTGGCCGAAATCCGCGGGCGGCGCTTGACGGCGTCGGCCTTGGGCCCGGAACCCACCAGCGGACCGCCTGCCAAGGCACTATCCGAGGTGTCGCCGTCGGGCGCCGGAAGCGTGCCGTAGAGCGGCTGCACGGGCGTCTCGGGAGCCCGCACGTCAGCCGGGGTGGGATCACCGGCAACCTCGCTGCTGACGCTGATAATGGCGGTGCCGACGTCGATGGTCACCCCTTCGGGGACCAGCAGTTCGCTGACGGTGCCGGCAAACGGCGAGGGCAGCTCCACAATCGACTTGGCCGTCTCGATCTCACACAGGACGTCGTTGATTGCGACGGCGTCGCCGGGCTTGACCTTCCAGGAGACGATTTCCGCCTCGGTGAGGCCCTCGCCGACGTCAGGCAGGTTGAACTTGTTGAGAGTCATGGTGTCCTCGGTTCGGGAAGCCCGGCTGCTGTTGGGGAACGGAAGCCGGGCGGAAAGGATGCGGCGGCTCAGTAGGAGAGGGCGCGGTCCAGCGCCTCGAGGATGCGGTCGATGTCCGGAAGGTAGTCTTCCTCCACCTTGGCAACCGGATAGGGCATGTGGAAGCCGCCCACGCGGATCACCGGCGCCTCCAGGGAATGGAACGCCCGCTCACTGATCCGGGCAGCGATTTCACCGCCGATTCCACCGAAGGTGGGTGCCTCGTGGGCCACAATCAGCCGTCCGGTCTTTCTCACCGAGGCTTCGACGGTATCGAAGTCCAAGGGTGAGATGGAGCGCAGGTCGATGACCTCAACGCTGCGGCCGTCCTCCTCCGCCGCGTTCGCCGCAGCCAGCGCCACGGGCACCAGCGGTCCGTAGGCCACGAGCGTGGCGTCCGTCCCGGCCCGGAGCACGTGGGCCTTGAAGGGGTCCTCCGCCAGGCCGGGTGCCTCGACGTCGACCTCTCCCTTAAGCCAGTAACGGCGTTTGGGCTCGAAGATGATCACCGGGTCCTGGCAGTCGACCGCCTGCTGGATCATCCAGTAGGCGTCGTGCGGGTTGGACGGGGTGATGATCCGCAGGCCGGCCGTGTGGGCAAAGAGCGCTTCGGGAGATTCCGAGTGGTGCTCCACAGAGCCGATGCCCCCGCCGTAGGGGATGCGGATGACCACGGGAACGGTGAGGTTGCCGTTGCTGCGCGCGTGCATCTTGGCCAGCTGGGTGGTGATCTGGTTGAAGCCCGGGAAAACGAATCCGTCGAACTGGATTTCACAGACCGGGGTGTAGCCGCGCAGTGCGAGGCCGATGGCGGTGCCGATGATGCCGGATTCGGCCAGCGGGGTGTCCACTACGCGGTCCGGGCCGAACTCGCCGATCAGCCCGTCCGTCACGCGGTACACGCCACCCAGGGCGCCGATGTCTTCACCCATCAGCAGCGACTTGGGGTTGTCAGTTAGTGCTGTGCGAAGGCCCTCGTTGATGGCCTTGGCGAGAGTCATGGTGGTCATCAGTGGCCTGCCTCTTGGTATGCCTGCGCTGTTGCTGCCTGCCGGGCGGGTTCTTCTTCAGTTGCAAAACCCGCTGAGTACTCCTCGAACCAGGCCAGTTCCTCTGCCACCAGCGGGTGGGCTTCGACGTAAGTGTTGGCGAAGGCGGACCGGATATCCGGGGTTTCCAGGTCATGGGTGGTGCGCCGGACGTAGGCTGCGAGCTCGTCACCGTCAGCTTTCACCTTGGCGAAGAACGCCTCGTCGGCCAGGCCTTCGGCGCGCAGGTACTTCTCCAGGCGCATCAGCGGATCCTTGGCACGCCAGGCGTCCTCCTCCGCCGACTCGCGGTACTTGGTGGGGTCGTCCGCCGTCGTGTGAGCGCCAACCCTGTAGGTGAAGGCCTCGATCAAGACGGGGCCCTTGCCTTGGCGTGCGTGCTCCAATGCCCACTCCGTGACGGCGTGCACGGCAATGACGTCGTTGCCGTCCACCCGGATGCCGGGGAAGCCGTACCCCTTGGCCCGGTTGGACAGCGGCACCCGCGTTTGCACGTTGGTGGGGACGGAGATGGCCCAGTGGTTGTTCTGGCAGAAGAATACAACCGGCGCGTTGTAGGAGGAGGCGAACACCATGGACTCGTGGACGTCACCCTCCGAGCTGGCGCCGTCGCCGAAGTAGGCGATTACCGCGGCGTCCGGGGCGGCAGCCCCGTTGTCCTGACCGTCGGCGCGGACTGCTGCGGCACTGGAGGCTGCAAGCTTCTGGTCCCGCTGAATTCCCATGGCGTAGCCCACCGCGTGGAGCGTCTGGGCTGCCAGCACCAGGGTGTAGAGGTGGAAGTTGGTGTCCTTCGGGTTCCATCCACCGTTCGAGACGCCGCGGAACTGGCGCAGGAGCTCGGCAAGGTCCACATTGCGGGTCCAGGCCACGCCATGCTCCCGGTACGTGGGGAAGATGTAGTCCTGCGGCTGGCTGGCCCGGCCCGAACCGATCTGGGCGGCTTCCTGGCCGGTCAACGGAACCCAGAGCGCCAACTGGCCCTGGCGCTGCAAGGCTGTGGCTTCGACGTCGAACCGGCGGATTGCGGCCATGTCCGCGTAGAGCCCGCGGAGCTTCTCCGGGGTGAGCTTGTCAGCGTATCCGGTGAAGACCGGATCAAAACCCAGTTTCCCGTCGGGGCCGAGGAGCTGGACCATCTGCGCCGGAGGCTCTCCCATCACGGCTTCGGCATCAGCCTCACGCTGATCGTCTACAGCTGTTCCATCGAACTCGGTGGCAGGCAGATGTGTGCCCATACCGTCTCCTTGCTTGCCGCATCCGGATGCAATGCAATGTCGCTGGGATATATGCTTCAAAAGGAATAGATTCCTCCCGCGGCATATATATTGGCTTACTGATCCTAACTTTATCTTCAGTAAGTAACCGCGGGGCTACTTGTTAAGTGCTAGGAACCGCGCGGGGCCTTTGTATAGTTCGCACACAGAGCGAGAAAACGCGTATTGGCGTCTTCCTCGCCGATACTGACGCGGACGCCTTCGCCCGCAAAGGCCCTCACGGACAAGGCCTGCGTGGCAGCCAGATCGGCAAACCCAGTGCTGTCAGCGCCGAGATCCAGCCAGACGAAGTTGCCCTGGGCATCTGGAACACTCCAGCCGAGGCTCCGCAGGCCTGCCGTGACGCGCTCCCGTTCGTCCACGAGCCTTTGTACCCTCTCTACAACTTGGGGGTAATTCTGCAGCGAAACAATTGCTGCAGTTTCTGCAATCTGCGACACGGCGAACGGTGTGGCCGCAACCCGCAGGTGCTGGGTCAGCCCAGGATTGGAGACACTGTAGCCCACCCGGAGGCCGGCAAGCCCGTGTGCCTTGGAGAAGGTCCGGAGCACAACAACGTTCGCGTACTTCCGGTACAGCGCGATCCCATCCACGGCCTCAGCCGCCCGCACGAATTCCTGGTAGGCCTCGTCAATCACCACCACCACGTCAGACGGGACGGAGCGGATAAACGCCTCTGTTTCGGCCGCAGCCAGGGCAGGACCGGTGGGATTGTTGGGGGTGCACAGGAGGATCACCTTGGTGCGGGCCGTGACTGCCGCCGCCATGGCCTTGAGGTCGTGGCGGCCGCCGTCAGCCAGCGGGACCGGGACGCCTTCTGCGCCGGAGAGGCCAACACTGATGGGGTATGCCTCGAAGGAGCGCCAGGCGTAGATGACTTCATCGGGCTTGCCGTCTTCGTTCCGCCCGGCGAACGCGGCCAGGAGTTGGTTCAGGGCGCCCAGGCTGCCGGCGCCAGTGACGATGTCTTCGGCGGGAACATCAAGGAACGCGGCGAGTTCGGCGCGCAGCCTGCTGCTCAGCGGATCAGGGTAGCGGTTGAAGTCCGTCTGCCGTGCAATCGCCTCAATGACCGCCGGAATCGGGGGCAGAGGGTTTTCGTTTGAAGACAGCTTGTAGCTGGTCAGTCCGTCCACGGCGACGGGAGGTTTGCCAGCGGCGTAGCGGGGCAGCTTTGCCACCACAGGGCGCGGCTGGATGCCCCCGGCGAGGGTATCTGATGAAGTCATGCAAACCAGCCTACTTCTCCAGCCGCGGGACGGAAGGCGGCATCTGCGCAGGGTCGCACCCCCTGCCGTAGTGGGTCGGGCAGCCGGACGGGCCGCCAAGCACGGACCGTCCGGCCACCTGTTCCTCTCCGTTCCCTGCCCGGGGGCCCTACACCCGCGGAGTGCTGTCGGACCGGCTGCCCGCCAACTGGGGAGCCCAACCGTCGGTTCCCTGGAGATACGCCTCCAGCGTGAACTCCTGTGCCAGCCCCGGATCAAGTTGCGGCCTCTCCGGGGTGAGGCGGGACCCCGGGCCGTTGTTGTTGAACTCGTGGAAGCGCGCTTCCCGCCAGGAGAAACCGCTCATGTCCGTCCAGGGTGCGGCGGAAATGTGCGCGCCCAGCCAGGAATCCCGGATGAGCACCTGGGCGATGGCATCCACGTCCCCGCTGGGATGCCAGGGGCGGCCCAAATGGACCGAACCGGCAGCGGCGTCTGACACAAAGCGGCAGTCGGTAAACAGATACCCGTGCTTGATCCCGATATTCAGGCTGCCGGCCGAAACATAGCCGTTGTTGCTGTCGGACCCACGGTCAAGGGAGCGGAAGTCACTTCCGGAGAAGACTGCAGTGCCACGGCCGAAGATGAAATCTACGTCGCCCTCGATGTAGCAGCCGCTAAAGAAGAAGCGCGCCTGTACCCCGCGGGAGGGGGAATCAACCAGCAGCGTGTCCTGGTTGCCCAGGCACCGGACGTTGTTAAGGACGGCACGGTCCCCTGTCAGGAAGAGCGCCACCGCCTGGCGGTTCTTCATCTCCTCGTTGGCGGCCTCGTCAAAGTCATTGCTGAACGTGACGTTTGAAGCCATGAAGTCCGGCCCGTCAATCCGAACGCTTGCGCTTCCGCCCGTCCCGTAGGGCCCGGTGCCATCCGGTTTAGGAGTGCCGGAGGCGTTGTTGTAAACCAGGACAACGTCTTCCGCTTTCCCGCCGAGCCCGAGAAACGAAATTCTTGGCTTGTTGGCCGGCACCCTGATGGCCTCCCGGTAAACGCCCGGCTGGATCCGGATGAGGGTTCGGCGGGTACTGCCCGTGGGCACGGCGTCCACGGCTGCCTGGACGGTCGGGAACGCCTGGCCCCTGCCCACATCCAGGACCGTGGGCTTGTCCACGGGGCGTTCGCTGGGCCAGTAGATGCCGGTGAGAGCATCCAGCCCGGCGTCGAGGTGCTGGAAGTACCCGGGGGGCAGGGCCTGTTGTGCCCGAAGTTCGGACGCAACCAGCCTGGCGACGGCCAGGGCGCCTTCAGCCTGGAAATGCGTATTGTCGGTCACGCCTTGCGGATACTGCGGATACTGGCCCGGCGAGGCATAGAGGAAGTGGGACTTGGTTCCCTCGGCCCCGAGCTTCTGCCACAGGTCCTTTGAGGAGGCGGTGAGGTCCACCAGCGGGGTCCGAGTGGCCGCCGCATGTTCGCGTACGGCCTGCGGGTACGCGCCATGCGAGTCCTGCGCGATGCCAAGGGCGCTGAACCGGCGGCGTTCCACCGGCGTCACCAGTACAGCCTTCGCACCACGGCCGGCGGCACCGTCCATGTACTTCTGCAGGTACTCCTTGAAGGTGGTCTGCGGATCGGTTCCCCTGGCGGGGTCCTCCACCTTCTCGTCGTTGTGCCCGAACGAGATGAGCAGGTAGTCGCCGGGCTGGAGCAACGACACTACCTCGTCCAGCAGGCCGGCGTCGGCGAAACTCTTGGACGAAGCTCCGGACCAGGCGTAGTTGAAGACGTCAGCCTGTGGCCCCAACAGCAGCGGGAGGGCCTGCCCCCAGCCGGCCCGGGGACGTTCAGAGTGCTGGTAGGCGGAGGAGGTGGAATCGCCCACCACGAAGATGACGGGCTTGGTTCTTGTCCGCGGCGGGACCGTCACGGCACGGACTGCGGCTTCTGAGCGGGCAACCCCTGGTCCGGCGAGCCCCGCGGCCGCGGTGACGGCTCCGGTGGCCACTGCGGCAAGCAGTGAGCGGCGCGTGGGTTGGAAGCGGCGCATCAGCGGGCATCCCCCGCCGTGAAGATAGGCCCGACGGCGTCCGCCAGGAGTGCGGGAACGGCCTGAGCGGCGTTGACGTGCGTCCGCAGGACAGGCGTCCAGGTGTCATCGGCGCTCAGTTGCCTGTCCGCAGGCGCAGCTTCGTTGTAGGCGGCGCGGAGGTCCACGATTTTGCCGTTGACTGCGTTTTCGCTGGTGGTGATGACCTTCCCCTTGAAGTAGGAGATCAGGGACTGCACGGGGATTTCCGCGGGGAGTGTGAAGGCATTGGCCTCGGCGTGCAGGTGGGACTCAACCCCTGCACCGAACGTGTATCCATATGGGATGTCGGAACCTGTGGTCGTCTTGAAGTGGTTGTTGTAGACGTCCACTTGTCCGAAACGGACCCGGGGTGCGCGCTGGCCTACGTTCTCGAAAAGATTGTGGTGGATGGTCACCCGCAGCTTGCCGGCGTCTCCCCTGTTGGTCGAGTCCGTCGAGCCGATGAGCAGGAGCTTGTCGTGCTCGGAGAACCGGTTGTAGGACATCGTCACGAGGTCGGAACCGTTGGTGACATCCACTGCTCCGTCGTGCACCTGGTACGGCCGGCCGAAGTAGCTGGGCTGGGCGCTGTCCAGGTTCGGGGCATCAGTGAAGTGTGAGTGGTCCACCCACACATGCTTGGAGCCGTTGATGATCTGCAGCAGGTCATACTCGCTGTTCCAGTTGCCGGTGGCACCGTCCGTAGGGTCCCACGACGGGAAACAGTCGGCGGCATCCCGCACTGTGAGGTTCCGGAAGATGACGTTTTCGGCTCCGTTGATCCTCAGGGCAGCTCCGGTGATGCTGCTGTCCGGGCCGGCCCCCACGATCGTGGTGTTGCTGGGGATGTCCCAGCGGATGGCAGCAGCCTGCCTGGATGCGGCCAGCCGCCGCGCGTTCTCCTGCGTGCCCTCCGGCTTTTTCGCGGTTCCGTAGCGGGCCGGGTCGAAATCATGGAGGTACTGGGTCAGCGAGTAGCCGGTACCGCTGGCGTAGTCTTCACAGCTGATCGGTGCGCCGTCCGGGCTGGCATTCGCAGCAATGTCCCCGTGGACCCGGATGATTTTGGGTTCGGTTCCCGTGGCGAGGGCCGCGAGGAGTTGTCCTTTGTTGGAGACGTCGTAGATCCGGTTTTCCCCAGCGGTCGAGCCGCCAGTGGTTCCGGCCCCCGAAGCTGCCCAGCCATCATTCTGTGGGAGTACTTGGCGTTCAAGGGGTTGGCGTGCGGTCTGGGATGTTGGATCCGCGTGCGGGGATGGAGATGCTATTGAATGGGCAGGGGCTGCGAGCAGGGATACGGCGACGGCCGCGGTGACCGATACGGGCGCGAAGGGCATCTTCTTGCGCATGATCTCTCTTCCTCCGTTGGAATGAACCACGCTTCGGTGCCGGACTTGGAACCGCCAGCACGTCAGAAAGCGATTTCTCAACTATCGGAAAACGCTTTCTTCTTGTCAAGGGTTAGTTGATATTTGACACACGCTTGTGCAGGGTCGTCACGCGCGGTCACTCGGCGGGAGCCTGACCCACTGAACGGGTCCAAGCTGCAGCGCTACCCCCGCAGGGGCCTTCAGGCGGTGTGCAACCATAGGGTCATGCGACTCATTGCCCGGGTACTGATCAATGCCCTCGCCCTCTGGGTGACCAGCTGGATCCTGCCGGGGCTGGAGATCTCCAGTTCAGCAGCCACGGACGCAGTGGCAAAAACCGGCGTGACGCAGGGGGCGGACACCGCTGGGATCGCCCTCGCCTACTTGTTCATCGGCGCCATTTTCGGCTTGGTGAACGCCTTGGTACGCCCGCTCGTGAGCCTCCTCGCGCTGCCCATCACCATCCTGACCCTCGGCCTGTTCACCATCGTCATCAACGCGGCAATGCTCTACCTGACCTCCTGGATCAGCAGCTACACGCCGGTGCACTTCACCATCGACTCCTTTTTCTGGACTGCCGTTTTGGCGGCGATCATCATCACGCTGATCTCACTGGTGGCCGGCCGCATTGCTGGAACCCGAAGGTAGCTGAAGGTTCGAGGCGCTGTGCACACTGCAGGTGCTGAAGCCACGTCCCGGCCCGGCTAGCGTCCGCCATAGCCGCGCTCCTGCCTGCGGGTGTCTGCGGCATGGAGATTTGGCGTGGGGGCCTTGGTCCGGGCCAGGGAAAAGCGGGTAGCGGTGGCTGCCCCGCCGGCTCCCAGCACCGCCCCCAGTGCGGCGGTGGACCCGGCCAGCGAGGGATCGTTGCTCGCCGAAACGAGCCGCGCGCCGTCCTGATAGCCGCTGAGCTGGTGGCCTGGACCGATGCCAACGTTCTCCCCCGTCTGCACGTACAGGTTATCCGTCATCGTGGCTGTGACCTGGTTCCCGGTGTCGGGGTTGGGTGCGCCGTCGGTGCCCGGGACCCAGTCGGTCCGGTGTTCAAGATGGAGGGTATTAACGTTCGGATTCGGCGTGATTCCGGCGACGGGCGACCCTGCCGTGAGAACGTACTTGAGGTCGTAGTCGGCCAGGAATTCCTCGCTTGCCGCCAGGTTCATGGCGTGGATCCCTCCTTGGCTGTAGCCAACGCCCACCACAGTTGCTCCCCTTTGGGCTCCAGCCGCCGTCAGCGCCTCCATAACGGCCGCCCTGACGTTCTTGGAATTGCTGCCTACCCCTTCGGCTATTCCGCTCAGGCCAAATGGATTCCCGCTCGCAACTCCACCATCCAGTTGGGTCCCCGGGATGACCACCACGTAAACCTTCTGCCCGCCGTGATCGACCTCTATGACCTCGATGAAACCCGCACCACGCTGATCGATCAGCTGTACTCGTTCAAGCAGCCCTGCAGGAGAAGGATCGAGGTCAATTGAAATGCTTTCCTCCCGTTGGACCTCCACCAGCCGGGACCGCATGCCTGGCAGTGCACCCTCCACCAGCGCCTTTAGCAGAGGCGTGGCCGATACCGCCCCTGCAGTCATGTTTTCGAGGGCGCTGTTGTTAAGGAAGCCAGTCCTCCAAAAGTCTGTGTGCCTTTCCCACTCAGCCTCAAGGTTTGGAACGCCAATACTGCGGGCAGCCGCCGCCACAGTCTCCGCCATCTCGTACTCCCGTTTGCAGGCGCGGACCTGGCTGCTGATGCGCTGCAGCTCGGTCCATACTGCGCGAAGGCTCCGCTCGGACTCACCAACCGCGTTCAGGGCCATGGTCCCGGACCACCGTGGCAGGTTCTGGAAGGGAACGAGGTCCTCCCGGATCCGGCGGACCTCAACCTCCAGTTCGGAAAGCCTGGCGGCGAGGTCATCCACCCTTTCAGCACCTCCGGCCAGTTCCTCCAACTGGAAACTGATGCCGCCGACACCGCCACGGACGGTAAGGGGCCCGTCGTCGGGAGGACCGTACAGCCTTATGGAGCCGCTCCCGGACGGCGTAGCTTCCGCCATCATGGCCTGCCCGGAAAAGTGCAATCAGCGGTGAAGGTCTCGAGGGCATGCCGCTCCACAGCAGCCTTTGCTTCAACGAGCGCCTCAAGGGCTCGCCGGAAGGCAGCACACTGCAGTGATACCGCTTCGCGGTAGGCACGGCCGGCCGGCGACTCCCATTCCAGCAACTGAATATCCCTGAAGTCTGCCAGGACGTCCTCTCCGCGACTGAGGCAATAGGCCACGCGGCCGGCCAACTGCTCCACCTGGGAAGCGCGCACCATGTCTTGCTGCAGGTTTGCGCCTGCCGGCTCACTACTCATTGCCCTTCCCTTTCCGGACTGTCCAGCGCCCCGGATGCCCGCCCCTGGAACTACTGACGTGAACGCTACGGCGGGACAACCACCCGGCCAACTCCCGCCGTCGTCTATGTGGACAAGTAATCCCGCGGGAACGGCTCAAGCTGGCACAAAAGTTCATGAAAGAATCAGCACATGCCTGAAACTGCCGCCACAGCTGACACCCGTACGCCCTCAGGACGCCTGGCCCTCGCCGCGTCCCCGGAAAGAATCGCGCTCGGCCCGCTGGACGGCCGCTACCAGTCCGCCGTCGCCCCGCTCGTGGATTACCTGTCGGAGGCAGCCCTCAACCGGGACCGCGTGGCCGTGGAAGTTGAGTGGCTCATCCACCTGACCAGCAACAACGTGCTTCCCGGCGCAGGTCCCCTGACCCCCTCGCAGCAGGACCAACTGCGCGCCATCGTCACCGAATTCGACGCCGGATCGGTGGCCGAGCTGGCTGATATCGAAGCCGTGACCGTCCACGATGTAAAGGCCGTGGAGTACTACATCGGCCGGCGCCTCCCGGCCATCGGCATCGAGAACCTCACAGCCATGGTTCACTTCGGCTGCACCTCCGAGGACATCAACAACCTCTCCTACGCGCTGGGCGTCAAGGGTGCTGTGGAGGACGTGTGGCTTCCGGCAGCGCGCGCCCTGGTGGCCCAGATCAGCAAGATGGCCCGGGACAACCGCGCCGTCCCCATGCTGTCCCGCACCCACGGACAGCCCGCCACCCCCACCACGCTGGGCAAGGAACTGGCCGTCATCGCGCACCGCCTCACGCGCCAGCTCGACCGCATCGCCAAAACTGAATACCTGGGCAAGATCAACGGCGCCACCGGCACCTACGCTGCCCATGTTGCGTCGGTTCCCGGTGTGGACTGGCAGCAGGTGTCCAAATCCTTCGTGGAGGCCCTCGGACTGACCTGGAATCCGCTGACCACCCAGATCGAAAGCCACGACTGGCAGGCTGAACTCTACGCCGACGTCGCACGCTTCAACCGCATCCTGCACAACGTCTGCACGGATATCTGGAGCTACATCTCCATCGGCTACTTCGCGCAGATCCCCGTGGCCGGCGCCACAGGATCCTCCACCATGCCGCACAAGGTGAACCCCATCCGCTTCGAAAACGCCGAGGCCAACCTGGAAATCTCCTCCGGGCTGCTGGACGTACTGGGATCCACGCTCGTCACCTCCCGCTGGCAGCGTGACCTCACCGACTCCTCCAGCCAGCGCAACATCGGTGTGGCATTCGGCCACTCACTCCTGGCCATCTCCAACGTGGCCAAGGGCCTGGAACGCCTC
Source organism: Arthrobacter sp. MDT2-3 (assembly GCF_059090465.1). Classification (NCBI taxonomy): domain Bacteria; kingdom Bacillati; phylum Actinomycetota; class Actinomycetes; order Micrococcales; family Micrococcaceae; genus Arthrobacter; species Arthrobacter sp. MDT2-3. Next base: position 104,453 of record NZ_JBNHFS010000001.1, read on the forward strand.
GACGTTGCCGAGGACGTGCTGGCCGGAGACCTGGACACCAACTGGGAAGTCCTGGGCGAAGCAATCCAGATGGTCATGCGGGCAGAGGCGATCGCCGGCGTCGAAGGCATGGAGAACCCCTACGAGCGGCTCAAGGACCTCACCCGCGGACAGCGTGTTGACGCCGCCCGCATGCAGGAATTCGTCCAGGGCCTGGGCCTCTCCCCCGAAGCCGAAGCGCGGCTCCTCGCGCTGACCCCCGGGAAGTACACGGGCATCGCGGACCAGCTGGTGGACCACCTGAAATAAAAGTACGACGGCGGCGCCGGGCCTGGGAGGGCCCGGCACCTTCCTTCATTCCTGCCCCCTGCGGCCGGGACGGCACCATGCTTCAAGGTGCGAAACTGGAGGAATGAAGCTGCTCCTGATCCGCCACGGACAAACTCCGGGCAACGTGCTTGGCCAGCTGGACACTGCCCACCCCGGTCCCGGGCTTACTAAACTGGGTGAGCGGCAGGCCGAAGCCCTGGCCCGTTCGTTAGCCAACGAGCCGATCGAGGCCCTCTATGCCTCCACCCTGGTTCGAACCCAGATCACCGCGGCACCGTTGGGCCGGCTGCACAGCCTGGACGTCGAAGTCATGGATGGCCTCCACGAAATCGAGGCCGGGTCACTGGAAAAACTGACCGACCACGAGTCGCACAAACGGTACATGGGCACGGTGTTTTCCTGGGCCGCCGGGGATCTTGACCAGCGGATGCCGGCCGGGCCTGACGGGCATGACTTCTTCGAACGGTTTGATACAGCCATCGCCCGGGTTCTGGACCGCGCATCCGGGGATCAGGCCACGGCAGCAGTTGTCAGCCACGGCGCAGCCATCCGCACCTGGGCCGGACGGCGGGCCGAGGACGCCGACCACGAGTTCGCCGCGAAACATGCTTTGGCCAACACCGGGATTGTGGCGCTCGAGGGTGATCCGCACAGCGGGTGGAGGCTGATCCACTGGGACGGCAGCCCGGTGGGCGGCCTGGCACTTGCCGATCCCACAGCTCAGGACCCTACCGGACGCAATGTGGAAGGGCCCTAAACCAGCTGCCTGATCCGGCGGGCCGGGAACACGACCATTTTTCGGCACTGGCTGGTGCTCTCCACAACGGGTACCTGGTGCACGAGCCGTGCAGCCATAACGGCAGCCTCAGCCGCCGTCGGCCGTGCATCGCTGTCCATGGCCGTAAGGGCCTTCAGAAAGTTGCACCATCCGGGACCGAGGGAATCCGGGATGACCGGGCAGCGAAGGGTCCTCGCCACCAGGGACTCGATGGCGGTGCCGGGAAAGGCTTTGGACCCCGTGAGAAGCTCCAACAGGACCAAGCCCATGGCGTAGACGTCCCACGAGGTCCGGGCCGACCCGCCCGCCGCCTGCTCCGGACTCATATAGTGCGCCGTTCCTGACGAGATGCCCGGTTCGGGAGCCGATCCGGCGGCAGCCACGATGCCGAAGTCGATGATGCGTACCGGACTCCTCCGCAAGCCGCTGAGCATCAGGTTGGCGGGCTTGATATCACGGTGGACCAATCCCTGCCCATGCAGATGCGCAAGGGCCCCAAAGAGGCCGTACGCCCAACCCGCAACGTCACCGGCGCCGGGCCGGCCGCTGCGCGCTGCCTCTGCAAGGCTCGCCCCGAGGGCCAGTTCTTCAACCAGGAATGGTCGGCCGGCAAGCTGCGTCCCGGCGGGCATCACGCCGTGGGCAATGAACCTGATGATGGAGGGGTGTTTCAGTGCGGCCAGGACTTCTGCTTCATTGCGGATCCTCTCGAAGTGCTTTGCGGAGCCGCCAACAGCGACTTTGACGGCGACATCGGGACCGCCCGCAAGGTCGGCAGCGCGGAAAACCTCAGCCAGTGAGCCCCGGCCCAAGCGTTCCCTGAGGTGGTAACGGTCCGCCATCAGGGACATCCCGGGAAGAAGGGGAGCGCTCTTCTGCAGTGGCGCTGCTGCGGCGGAACTCATGCGGAGAGGGCCGCGGTATGGGCTTCTCCCGGATCAGTAAACTGCTCCCGGGAAGCGTAGGGGGAACGGATCCAGGCGTCGAGCTGAAAGCCGCAGCCGCAGCGCCAGACAGGCGGCAGCTGGACGGGACGGCCGTCGTCCGGCTCGAAGGTATAGCCGACGGCGACCGGCCCCACAGCAGGCGTCACCAGTTCCATGGTTGTTCCGCAGTGCAAGGGGGCCCCGTGCCACGCGCCGTTCATCTGCCCTGCAGGGTCCAGCGACAGCCTGTTGGTGCAGGCACTCAGAGCACCAAGGTCAGAAAAAGTTGCCAACGCTCTCACGACTCCAGCCGAAGTTATTTCAGGATTGATCGTAAGCATACATATTACTAGTCGATCTAGCTAGTCCGGCTAGTTACTTGTGTCCGTGCCCTTCATCAACGTCCTGCAACGCGTCAGTCATTCGTTGCAGGAACTCGATGACAACGTGCGCCTCGTCGGCGCTCAACCCCTCAGCAACCGCCATCATGCGGCGGTGCATCGCACCTAGGGTCACGCGGACTTCCTTGTCCGACTCAACGGTTGGAACCACCACCACGGAGCGCCGGTCCGTAGGGTGGGCTTCCCGCCGCACGTGCCCGCTCCGCACAAGCCTGTCAATCAGCGTGGTGGTGGAGGCGCTGGTGATTCCCAGGAACTGGCTCAGATCCTTTGGCGCTGTCGCCTCGCCTGCGGCCTGGACGCGCAGCAGGTAGCGCAGGGCAAGGATGTCCGTTTCACCCATGCCCATGGAGTCACGGGTAGAACGCCGGACGATCGTCTCAGCGGCCCGATAATCCCGCAGGGACTTCAGCACTGCCGCGCTGTAGTCCAGCTGGCCGTCGGGACCGTACCAATAGCCAGAGCCTTCATTACCGGTGGAACGCATGCCAACATTCTAGATCAACTGGTATCTAGACAGCCAAGCGAGTGCCGCCGTAAGCGTTATTCGGCCGCTTACCGAAGAGAAACACCAGCGTAACCAGAGCCTCCTAGCCTTGATTTGCATATCCCTTCGGCGAATCGAGGCAGACATGCAGACCAATCCGCGCCTGAACATCCGGCAGGTCACGTGGTCCAACCCGGTTGGTGCGGACCTGCGCCGTGCCCAGCAAGCTGAACTCGATGCCCGCTTTGGTACCCCTGACCATGAACCCGGCACCCCGCCGTCGGGTGCTGACTGCGCCGTGTTCCTGGTGGCCTATGACAAGGGATCCGGCCAGCCTGTGGGCTGCGGCGGATTGCGGCTCCTCGATGACAGGACAGCAGAAATAAAGCGCTTGTACGTTCTCCCCTACACCCGCGGATCGGGAGTGGCCAGTTCCATCCTGGCGGCGCTGGAAGCCGAGGCCTTTAAGCAGGGAATCACCCGCATCAAAGCGGAGGCCGGGTCCGCCCAGCCTGACGGGCGCAACTTTTACGAGAACTCCGGGTTCGAGCCGTTACCAAACTTCGGCCCCTACATTGGCGTTGCGCACTCCTACTGCTATGCCAAGAGCATCCACGCCCGCAGCGCTGCTCATACCGCCATGGCGTAGCAGGAGCGGCGGGTGGCGCGGGGATCCGTCACACTCGGTGCCGCCCGCAGGGCTCCGCTAACCTCGGGCTATGGAATCAGCAGACATCACCTTCCGCACCCGAAAGTGGGTCCGGCCCGAGGACCTCAACGCCAACGGCACTCTTTTCGGCGGCAGCCTGCTGAAGTGGATCGATGAGGAAGCGGCCATCTACGCCATCCTCCAGCTCGGTAACGGGCGTGCCGTCACCAAGTACATCTCGGAAATCAACTTTGTCAGCTCTGCGGTGCAGGGCGACCTTATTGAGATGGGGCTGACGGCCACACGGTTTGGCCGAACATCCCTGACGATGCGCGCTGAAGTCCGGAACATGATCACCCGCCAGAGCATCCTCACCATCGAAGAGATCGTCTTCGTGAACCTCAACGCCTCCGGCAAACCGGAGCCCCACGGCTACACCCAAATCACCTATGACAGGGACCGGATCCCCACCCATCACCTCACGGACACCCTCCAGCAGGACTGACGCACGGGCAGGACCGGGCACGGCAGGACTGCCGTCCCGCACACTCTGCCCTCCGGACGACCCGCAGCGGCACCCGGCAAACGTTAACCGCAGGTTTGCCCGCCCGGCGCCGGGCGTTTCCCTCATTGGACCACGGTGGACAGTCGGGCTGTTTATCAAATCGATAGCAATAGGGCCCGACTTTCGTCATGCCCGGCTATAGGCTTGCCGGACATGCTCCGATTCCAGTCCAGAAATGAGTCCTGATCGTGCGTAAATTGCAGACTTTGGTTGCCGCCGCCGTCGCCGTCACCCTCCTCGCCGGATGCGGCGGGGGCACAGCAACACCAGCCGCCTCAGGCGATGCCTCCTCGGCCCCCGCAGGGGGTTCAGGGGAGACCCTGGTTGTCTATACGAACTCCAACGGTGAAGGCCGCGGCGAGTGGCTGACCACAAAAGCAGCGGAGGCTGGTTTCAAGATCGAGATTGTCGGTGCAGGCGGCGCAGACGCCACCAACAAGCTGATCGCAGAGAAGAACAACCCTATCGCTGACGTTGCGTTCGGGTTGAACAACATGTACTTCTCCCAAATCACAGCCGAGGGTGCCCTTGAACCCTATGAGCCCGCCTGGGCCGGCGAGGTGGACAAGGAACTGGGCGACGGCGAGACCTACTGGCCGCTGGTCAAGCAGGCCATCCTCCTGGGCTACAACTCCGATAAGTTTGCTAAGGATGCTGCCCCGCAGGACTGGACGGACCTTTGGACGAAGGACGAGTTCAAGGCCCGCTATGAGCGGGTCACGGGCCTGGGCACTGCCACTGCGCAACTGGTTTTCGCCGGAATCCTGAGCCGCTACCGGGATGACTCAGGCGACCTGGGCATTTCTGATGAGGGCTGGAAGCAGGTGGAACAGTACTTCCAGAACGGAAGCCCCGCCGTCGCCAAGACCGACCTCTTTGCCCGCATTGCATCGGGCGAAGTGGACATGGGCCAGATGCCGTCCTCGATCATCGCCGAGCGTGAAAAGTCGTTCAAGGTGAACGTTGAGACGGTGATCCCGTCCGTCGGTGTCCCGCTTGCCGTGGAGCAGGTGGCGCTGGTGAAGGGCACCAAGAAGAAGGAGCAGGCCCAAAAGTTCATCGACTGGTTCGGCAGCGCCGACGTCCAGGGCGAGTTTGCGCAGCAGTTCAACTCCATGCCGGTGAACAAGTCTGCTGAAGCGAAGGCCAACCCCGAGGTGGTGGACTTCTTCGCGGACCTCAAGCAACAGGATATCGACTGGGAGTTCGTGCAGGAGAACATGGGCGCCTGGGTGGAGAAGATCGAGCTCGAGTACATGACGTAACCCGCGGTTTCCGGCCCTCCCACCCGCTTCACCAGACAGGTTTTGCCATGATCCGCTTGGACAACATCACAGTATCCTTTGGTGACTTCACCGCCATTCCGCATCTGGACCTGCACGTCCGGCCAGGCGAGTTCTTCACCTTGCTGGGGCCTTCAGGCTGCGGCAAAACGACCGCGTTACGCACCCTGGCAGGTTTCATCCAGCCCTCCGCGGGGACAGTCCAGGTGGATGGCAAGGACGTGACCCGGCTTCCCAGCGACAAAAGGCAGGTGGGCATGGTCTTCCAAAACTATGCCCTGTTCCCCAGCATGAGTGTGTGGGAGAACATTGCCTTCGGGTTGCGGGTGCGGAAGGAGAAACCAGCGGACAGCGACCGCCTGGTCCGGGACATTGCCGGGCGGGTGGAGCTCAGCGATGAGCAGTTGTCCAAGAACGTGGCTGAACTTTCCGGCGGCCAGCAGCAGCGGGTGGCGGTGGCGCGGGCACTCGTGCTGCGGCCCAAGATCCTGCTGCTGGATGAACCTTTGTCCAACCTTGACGCCAAGCTCCGGCATCAGTTGCGGCAGCAGCTGAAGGACCTGCAAAGCGAGTTCGGGATTACTACTGTCTACGTCACCCATGACCAGGACGAGGCATTGGCGATGAGCGACCGCGTGGCAGTCTTCAACAAAGGCGTAGTGGAGCAGGTGGGAACCCCGCAGGAGATTTATGATCACTCCGCCACCGAGTTCGTCTGCAACTTCATCGGGGACAGCTCCGCCCTGACGCCTGAGTTCGTGGCGGAACTGAACCGACTGTCAGGTGCGGGGCTCAGCCCGGACGCGAAGTCCTATCTCCGGGTTGAAAAAGCGTCGCTGAACCCGGCGGCGGACGGGAGTGCCGCCGCCGGACTTCCCGGAACGGTGACGTCCCGCACGTACCACGGCCTTCACAGCCGCTACGTGGTGCGGAGCCATGGCGCGGACATCCGCCTGCTGGTGAAGGAAGACGGCGGCGCCCATCCTGAGCCGGGCACGGAGACCACCATCTACCTCCAGCCCGCCCACGTGCTGCAATACCATCCCGGGACCGGCGCCGTACTCAAGCGGGAAGACCAGGCGGTATCCCTGTGATGGCCGGGACACCGGTCCGCCGCATGGCCCGCTCCCCCTTCGTCCTGGTGGTCGGGGCTGTCCTCACGTGGTTCATCGCTGCGTTCCTGGTGTGGCCAAACCTCAACGTCCTGATCGCCACCTTCTTCCCGGACGGCAATTTTTCGGGACGCGCTGCCGAAAAACTCTTCTCTTCCCAACGCGCCATGAAAGCCCTGGGAAACAGCTTCCTGCTCGCCGTCGCCCTGTCCATCACCGTGAACCTGGTGGGAATATTTATTGTCCTGGTGACGCACTACTTCCGCATCCGGGGCTCAAGGATCCTTTTCCTCGGCTACGCCTCCACCTTCATCTACGGCGGCATCGTCCTGGCCGCCGGCTACAAGTTCATCTACGGGGACAAAGGAATCGTCACGTCCCTGCTCGTGAAGGTTTTCCCGGCCATGGACCCGGGGTGGTTTTCCGGGTTCTTCGCAGTCCTGGTAGTGATGACTTTTGCCACCACCACCAACCACATGCTCTTCGTGGCCAACGCGCTGAAGGGCATCGATTACCAGACCATTGAGGCAGCGCGGAACCTCGGCGCCTCAACCTGGACCATCCTGCGGCGGATTGTGCTGCCCATGCTCAAGCCAACGCTGTTCGCCGTCACCATCCTCTCCTTCCTCACCGGCCTCGGTGCGCTGAGCGCCCCGCAGGTGCTGGGCGGCCGGGATTTCCAAACGATCACGCCAATGGTCCTGACGTTTACGAACAGTCCCACCTCACGCGACCTGGCGGCGCTGCTTGCAGTCATCCTGGGCGTGGCCACCATCCTGATGCTCGCGGTGATGTCGCGCCTCGAGAAAGGCGGCACCTATTTTTCGGTGTCAAAGGTTTCATCAGCCCTGGAGAAGCAGGACATCGCCAATCCAGTGGCAAACGTGGCGGTCCACGCCGTGGCGTACCTGCTCTTTGCCGTGTACACCCTGCCGGTAGTTCTGATCGTTCTGTACTCGTTCGCCGACGGCGCGGCCATCCAGACCGGACAGCTCACGCTGGGAAACCTGACGCTGGACAACTATGTCCGGGTCCTGACCCAGCAGTCCGGGTTGCGTCCGTTCGTCGTCAGTGTGGTGTACAGCGCGCTGGCTGCCCTGATCGCCGTCGGCGGCCTGCTCTTCGTGGCCCGGCTGCTGCAGAAGTACAGGAACTGGGTGTCGGCTGTCTTCGAATACCTGCTGCACATCCCCTGGGTCCTGCCGTCGGCCCTTCTGGCCCTGGGCCTGATCATCAGTTACGACCATCCGAATCCGCTGGTGGGTGGGGCTGTACTTACCGGAACCACCGTGATCCTCCTTATCGCTTTTGTCACCGTAAAGATCCCGTTCACGCTTCGCATGCTCAAGGCGTCCTTCGCCTCGGTTAATTCCTCACTCGAGGAAGCGGCAGCCATCATGGGCGCCAAAACCCTCTACGTGTTCCGGCGGATCCTCCTGCCGCTGGTGCTGCCCGCGGCCGCCGCCATCACGGCCCTGAACTTCAACAGCCTGCTGGACGACTACGACACAGCCATCTTCCTTGCCCACCCGCTGGTCCAGCCCCTCGGCCTGGTCATCAAGGCCAACACGGACGGGGCCGAGGGCGTGGAAGGCGTGGCGAATACCTTCGTCTACACCGTGCTCCTGATGGTTATCACCGGTGTCACGATGTATCTCGTCTACGGCCGGTCCCGCCGGCGCGGGTCAGCAAAGAAGCGGCTGCCGGGCATCCCGCCTGCCGCACCCGTTGCCGGGCCCACCCTCGCCGGCGCCCCTGTGCCCACCGAGGACACCACTCAGCCCGCAGCTGCCGCTCGCTGATCAGCCGCCGGAACTGGTGCCGGCGACGGCGCGCTGGCTCCGCCGTCGGGCAAGCCTTAGCAGGCCGTCGCGCAGCGGTTGGGCACGATCCGCAAGGGCGACGCGCACCAGGGCCGAGGACGCCAGGCTCAGGGCGCCGGTCCACAGCACGCGCAGCCGGTCGTAGGCACGGAGTGCCTCATCCACGGGCAGTGTATTGAGGAGGTCAGCCAGGGTTACCGCGTCCACCAACGACTCGCAGGCGCCACGCCCGAGGCTGGGAGCCATGGCGTGCGCGGCGTCGCCGATGAGCACAAACCTGCCGCGGACGAAGGACTTAAGACGGGGAGCCGTCCAGATCCGCTGCACCAGGATGCCTTCAGGCGTAGCGGCAGCGAGCACCTGGCGTATGGCTGGTGAGTGCCCGGCGTAGCGCTTCCGGGCCTGCTCCAAGGCTGCCGCAGCATCAATTCCATAGGGGCCAAGCCCGGACCGGTAGCTGGCGTACCAGAACAATCCATCCTGTGCAGCGGCGAGGCCGAACAAGTCCCCGCGGCCCCAGTACTCGCCCACCACGTCCGGGTTGACCCGGGAAGGGAGAGTCCCGCGGAGGGCAAGGTATGGCGTGAGTCTGGCAGCGGTGTGGGCACCCCACACCTCGCGGCGTACCATGCTGTGCACGCCGTCCGCCCCTACCACCAGGCCGTCGTGAGCCGGAAGCACCTGGACATTGCCCGTCACCCGGCGCACCGTCCGGGGTACGGCCGCATCAAGCAGCCGCAGCAGGTCAACCCGGGAAATCGCGAACATATCCCCACCGCTGACAGTGACCCAAGGCTCGCCAGCGGCGTTGCGGACCGACCCGCTGCCGATCACGGGACTGACTGCCCGCGCCTCCTCGAGCACCCCGATCCGTTCGAGCGCACGTTGGGCGTTCGGCCACATCCCCAGCGCGTTACCAACGGTGGGCAGCTCAGGCCGTTTCTCGTGCACGGTCACGTCGAAGCGGTCCGGGTCCAGGCAGGAGGCCAGCGCCAGGCCGGCAATGCCGCCGCCAACAATCGAGATTGCTTGCATGGGGCGATTTTACTACTTCTGTAGTACATGGGAAGGGCCATACACTGGGCCCATGCCTGACCGCCGCACAGAACTGATGGATGCCGCCTTGAAGGTTGTGGCGGATAAGGGGATGAAGGGCCTCACCCACCGGGCCGTGGATGCAGCGGCCAAACTGCCCCAAGGCACAACTTCCAACTACTACCGGAACCGCGCGGCGCTGGTCGATGCGGTGCTGGACCGCCTGCTGGAGCTGGACGCCGCGCTCCTGCAGGACCAGGGACCGGCCGGCCCGCCGCAGACCGTTGAGGAGCTTGCAGCCGAACTGGCCGCCCTGGTGTTGGCCCTGGCAGGACAACACGAGGGCCTCACCCGAGCCCGGCTGGCCCTCTCTCTGGACCAGCCCGAATCAGTAACAGCCGGGCATTTCCGGCTGGTGGGCGGCCTCGAACAGGCCCTCGCGGTATTGGGCATAGCCGATGCACCCGCCCGGGCCCGGGACGTTGCCGACTATGGTGACGGCGTGCTGCTCCACCTGCTGACGGTTAGGCGGGACGAGCAGCCCGACGCTGCAGCCATTGCCGCAGCAGTCCGGCGGCTGCTGGCCCCCTGAGGCGTTCTTCCCCACCGCGCCCCCGGAGCTGTCAGGCCTGGCCGGGCCAGCCGGTGTAGGCCTCGGCGAGGTAGGCCATGCCGTGGCGGGAAGAGACGACGGAATGCAGTTCGCCGAGTTGGCGCGCGCGGGAGAAGTCATCGGCGTCGGTAGGGGTGTGCAGCATGGTGGTCATCCAGTAGGAGAACTGCTGGGCCTTCCACACCCGCTCGAGGGCCCGGTCGCTGTAGGACTCCAGCAGGCGGCCGGAGCCGGAGTTGTAGTGGCTGTCGAGTCCTTCGAAGAGGACTTTCACGTCGTGGATCGCCAGGTTCAAACCCTTTGCGCCGGTGGGTGGCACGGTGTGTGCGGCGTCCCCGGCCAGGAACAGGTTGCCATAGCGCATGGGCGTGTGGACGAAGCTGCGGAACGGCAGGACCATCTTCTCGATGACCGGCCCTTCGTTGAGCTCGAAGCCGTTGCCGTTGACCCGGCTGCGGAACTCGGCCCAGATCCGGTCGTCATCCCACTCGGCAACGTTTTCCTTGGGGTCGCACTGGAAGTACATCCGCTGCACGGTTTCGGTGCGCTGGCTGATCAGGGCGAACCCGTTCTCGGAGTTTGCGTAGATCAGCTCGTCGGAACTGCGCGGGGCTTCGGCGAGGATGCCGAACCAGGCGAAGGGGTATTCGTGGAAGTACCACTTGCGGTGCGCTTCCGGGATCTGGAACCGGCAGTGGCTGCGGGACCCGTCAGCACCCACCACGAAGTCCGCCCGGATCTCGTACTCCACGCCCCCGTCATCGGTGAACCAGACCTTTGGCTTGCCCTCAAGGTCGTGGACGGAGGTGTCCGTGACGGTGTAGCGGACGTCGCCGCCGTCGGCCTTCCTGCGGGCAGCGAGGTCCAGGAACACGTCCGTCTGCGGGTACAGCCACACGGACTCCCCCACCAACTCTTTGAAGTCCACGCGGTGGCTCTCACCGTTGAAGCGCAGTTCGATGCCGTCGTGCCGGTCGCCGTCACGCAGCACCCGGTCCGAGACCCCGCTGTCCACCAGCATGCTGACCGTCCCGTGCTCCAGGATGCCGGCGCGGACCGTTTCGGAGATCTCCTTGTGGCTGCGGACTTCGATCACGGTGGAGTCGATGCCGGATTTGGCCAGGAGATGGGAGAGCATCAGCCCGGCAGGCCCGGCTCCCATAATGGCCACTTGGGTGGTGATGATTTTTCGTGCTGCCATGGCGTTGTCTCGCTTCATTGCGGGCTCCGCGGGGGCGGTGCCGGGTTTCCTGGTCTGGCACCCAGTGTGCGCCACACTGAGTGACCACGGGCACATTGATTCCGTTGAATGGAGGAAGCGTCAGGAATCGGCCAGTTGGCGGGCGATGCCGCGTGCGGCTGTCTGCAGCACGGGCACCAGCGCCTGCAGGCGCATCTCGCGCAGGGGCACCACGACGCCGAGCGATGCCGCGGCGCGCTGCCGGCGGTTCAGCACGGGCACAGCGATACCCCAGGTGTCCGGGTCCACCACGCCCTTCAGCTGGGCGAATCCCTGGTGCGCAGTTTCGGCCAGCAGCCCCCGGACGTCGTCCGGCATGACCTTCCCGTCAGGGTCGGCGAACTGGTCCAGGTACTGCCCCTGGAGGGCCTTGTCCTGGTGCGCCATTAACGCCAGCCCGGCAGAAGAAATGTGGACCGGCATCCTGCCTGCCACCTGGGCCCGGTTGGCCACCGAACCCCGCCGAGACAGCCTCTCCACGAAGAGCGCCTCCCAGCCGTCAAGCACCGCGAGGTTCACGTTCTGGTTGAGGACCTGCTGGATGTCCTCCATAAAAGGCATCGCCGCCTGCCGGAGAGCCAGCGTGGGAGAGGTCCGGTTGACCAGCTCCCACAGCCGGAGTCCGGGCCGCACCGTGCCACCGGGTCCGGCTTCGAGGAGGCCATGGCCGGCGAGCTGGCGGACCAGCCGGTGGGTGGTGGTCAGCGGAAGGCCTGCCCGTTCTGCAAGTTCGGAGAGCTGCAGGGCGTGGACATCCTGCGGGAAGGCAGCGATAAGGCGAACGATCCTGTCCACCACCGAATCACCTGACGCGGAATTAGCCACCACACACCCGCTTCCGTTCAATGGGACGTTCCCAGCCTACCGCCGAAAGCCCCCCGTGGGCTGGCGCACCCGCTAGACTCCCGCCGTCGTCCGTCCACGAACGCGGCGCCAGACCTCCGGGGCCAGCACCACGGCAATGCCGACGGCGGCCCCAATCACCGTTTCAATGATGCGGTCCCGGAGCAGGATGGCAGGCGGGGACGGAACCACCAGGAGGGTGGAAATCAGGGCGAGGGGTGTGACGAAAAGCTGGGCCAGCAGGTATTGGCGGATAATGAACATTTCCGCGCCGAACTGGCACAGTGCCATGACCAGCACCGTCTGCCAGGGTTCCAGGTCCAGCAGCACAATCCCGGCCAGGATCACCAGGCCAAGAACCGTGCCGATGATCCGTTGAACGCCACGGCGGATGCGGTGCCGGGTGGTGTGCCCCACCAGCGGCACAACGGCTGCCACCATGGCCCAGTAGTTGTGCCCGAAGCCCAGCAGCTGGCCGGCCCAGGTGGCCAGGGTCCCGGCCAGGCCTGCGGCGATGAGGTAGCCGAGGCCCTCCAGCCAGGCGGTCCGTTTTTCGTTGGGCGTGCGGCGGACGGGCCTTGGCCGGATCCAGGGGGTCCGGTGGCTGGGGAGGATCCTGGAGGAGAAGCCCACCAGCAGGCAGAACACTGTGGTGAGGACGGCCACCAGCATGGCCTGCCACAGCGGAGGCTGGTTCGGGATGGAAGCGATCGCCGCGAACGCGAAGATGTGGAACAGCGAGCCGGCCGGACGCATCCGCCACCAGGAAATGATCAATGAGCAGGCGCCAGCCACCAGGGTGGTGGCTGGAACCAGGAGCCACGCTGTGCCGGCGCCGTCCAGTTCGAGGGCCGCCGCTGCCCTCGCCGCCAGGGTGGCCAGGAGAATGACTGCGAGCATCAGCAGCCCGGCTCGCAGTTGGAGCGCGAACCGGGTTCCGTGCGGTTCGCCGCGGCCGTAGATTCCGGTGAAGGCGCCGAAGGATGCGAAGATTGCCAGGTCCAGCCGGCCCAGCAGCACCAGCGTGAGGAGCGGAACGAAGACGCCCACGGCGCACCGCAGTGCGGGGTGGTGGTCCTTGTTGCCGGGACCAATGCTGAACATCTCAGCGAGCATCTTCACGAAAGGAGCGCCTTCCTGCGGGTGGACTTCTGACGGGCGGCCGCGCTGACGTTCCTGCTAAATCCTACGTCGGGGCCCTCCGGAGCCGGCCCGGGCGTTCCCATGAATGGAACCGCGGGGCAACACCGCTGAAACAGCTCCCCCTGATGCTTGAGGCATGAAGCCTCCCGTACCGAACACGCATGCGGCTGAATTGAGCTGTGAGGTCTGCGGCCTGATGCCCGAACCTCCCAAGGCGCGCCTGACCCTGGCCAACGTGGCAGTGATGCTGCCCATCGAACTCCTGGTCCACGCCCTCGTGGTCGAAACCCACCTGCCCTATGTGGCCAAGGTCCTGGTGCTCACCCTGACCGCCACGGTCCTGGTGATCTGGGTGGCCGAGCCCTCGGCGGCCCGGATCCTGCGTGGCTGGCTTCACGCCCCGGCGCTGCGCCACCGAAGGAAGCTGGGGGCGGCACCTGCGCTGTGGCGCGCCCGCACCGTCCTGCGGGATGAGCCGGGTTCCCTGCAGAAGGTCACCCAGGCGCTGGCCCGCAGCGGAACCAACATCCTGAGCATCCACGTGCATCCGGTGGCGGACGGGGTGCTGGACGAGTTTGTCCTGTCAGCCCCGGGGCACCTTGGCGAGCGCGGGCTCCTGGACGCGCTGCACGAGGGCGGCGGGACACGCTCGCACGTCTGGCCCACCACCGCCTTGGCCATGGCGGACGGGCAGACCAGGGCACTTAGCCTTGCGGCGCGGATCGCGGACGCACCGGACGAACTTCCGCTGGCGGTGGCCGAGCTGCTCCGGGCGCGGATCCTCACTCCTGCGGCGGCCGCCCTGGAAAAGGACGACGCCGGCACCCGGCTCAAGATCCCCACCGCGTGGCACGGCCCCATCATCTTCGTCCGGCCCGGGGAACCGTTCACGCCGGCGGAATCAGCCCGGGCCCACCGGCTCGCAGAGCTCGCCGAAATCCTGTCGCACCAGCGGGCGGCGGGCACACCCCACTAGCTACATCCGGATGGTCAGTGCGCCCGGGTCCAAGGACATCAGGACGTGCTTGCCCTGGCCTTCGTGGTCGCCGTCCAGCTGGTAGTCGTCATTGTGCTCCAGGGTTATTTCCACGGTCTTGCCCTGGAAGTACTCCACAGCGGTGTCCTTGCCCCGGCCCTTGCCGATCATTCCGGCCACCACCGAGAGCCAGCCCAGCCGGCCATGGTGGGGAGCCAGCACCGCCACGTCGAGCAATCCGTCATCCATCTTGGCTTCAGGAAAGATTTCCAGGCCGCCCTGCACCTTGCCGCAGTTGCCCACCATGACGCTGCGGACCCCGCGGCGCACGGCCTGCTGGCCGTCGATCACGATGGTTGCCTTGACCGGTTTGCCCGGCAGGTTGCGGATGCCGGCATCCACGTAGGCCAGCCAGCCCACCTTGTGCTTAAGCTCCTCGTCGGTGTCGGCCATGATGGTGGCGTCGTACCCCACACCGGCCATCACCAGGAAGAGCTGCTCCTTCTCGGGGTCGCTCCGGCGGGCACGGACGACGTCGATCTTCCGTTCGGTGCCGGCGAACGCGCCGGCCATGGCGCCGTCGTAATCCGTGACATCCATGCCGAGGTTGCGGGCCAGCAGGTTGCCGGTGCCCAAGGGAAGCAAGCCCATGGGTATATCGCCCCCCGAGAGTACTTCGGCCACGCAGCGGACCGTCCCGTCGCCGCCGCCGGCGATGACGATGTCGGCCCCCTGCGCCAGGGCTTCCTTCGCCTGGCCGACGCCGGGGTCCTCCTTGGTGGTTTCGAACCACAGCGTTTCGCCCCAGCCGTTTTCGGCGCTGTGCTTGGCTGCCAGTTCGCGCACATCGATGTCCACCGGCTTGGCAGGGTTGATGATGATGGCTGCGCGTTGCGGGGCATTGGAGTTGGCAGTCATGGCGTCCTTCGGTGGCGAATGGAAAGGCTACTTCTCACAGAAGACTAGCCTGCCTGCTAAGAGCAGGTCATCAGCCTGGCGGCTAAAGCGTTTTTACTGCTCCGAGAACCTGGGCGAGGGAGTCCTTGGCGTCGCCGAAGAGCAGGGATGTCTGGGGTTCGTACAGCAGGTCGTTCTCGATCCCGGCGAAACCCGGCCGCATGGACCGTTTCAGGAACACCACCTGCCGGGCGTCGGCAACTTCCAGGATGGGCATGCCGTATATGGGCGACCCCGAGGAGGTCTTGGCCGCCGGGTTGACTACGTCATTGGCACCCACCACCAGCGCAACATCCGCGGTCTTGAACTGCGGGTTGATCTCGCCCATCTCCTTGAGCGATTCGTAGGGCACGTTGGCTTCGGCCAGGAGCACGTTCATGTGCCCGGGCATCCGGCCAGCCACGGGATGGATGGCAAAATCCACCTCGATGCCGCGGGCCTCCAGCGCCTGGGCCAACTCCGCCGCCGTGTGCTGGCCCTGCGCAACGGCCAGGCCATAGCCGGGGACAATGATCACGCGCTGCGCGTAGCCCAGGAGCACCGCCACGTCCTCAGCGCTGGAAGAGCGTACCGGGCGCTCGCTCACGGCCGTGGATCCCGCCGTCGAACCTCCCCGGAAGGCGCCGAACAGGATGCCGGCAACGCTGCGGCCCATTGCCGCTGCCATGGCGCGGGTCAGGATGGTACCCGAAGCGCCCACCAGCGTGCCCGCCACCACCAGCAGCACATTGCCCAGCACCACGCCCGACGCCGCTACGGCCAGTCCAGTGAAGGCGTTCAGCAGCGAGATGACGATGGGGACGTCCGCGCCGCCCACGGGCAGCACCAGGAGGATCCCGGCGGCAAGCCCCAGGACCAGGAGCAGCACCGCGAGCGCGGCAGAACCGGTGAGGATGACGGCGACGCCGGCGGCCACCGCCGCGAGCAGCACCACGCCCATCATGGCCGGAAGCCCCTTGAACACCACGGGCCGTGTTGTCATCAGTTCCTGCAGCTTCGCGAAGGTGACCCCTGACCCGGCAAAGGAAACAGCACCCACCAGCAGGGTGAACACAATGGCAAGGCGGACCCAGGGATCGTCCGTATGGCTGAGTTCCAAGAGCGCCACCAGCGCCGCAGCACCACCGCCCACGCCGTTGAAGAGTGCCACCAGTTGCGGCATCTGCGTCATTTTGACCCGCCGGGCCACAGGTGCAGCCACCACTGATCCCACGACTATCGCGGACAGGATCCACGGGATGTTCTCCAGCCGCGAGGACAGGAAGACAGTGACGACGGCGATCAGGGCACCCAGCGCGCCGATGAGGTTTCCACGGCGGGCGGTGCGGGGCGAGCTGAGGCCGCGCAGCGCCAGGATGAAAAAGACGGCGGCGGCAAGGTACAGGAGCGATGTCCACACGGGATCGAGGAGGCTCACCTGCCTTCCACCTTCCCGGCGCCCTCTTTACGTGCCACTTGCTTGCGCGCATGGAACATGTGCAGCATCCGGTCGGTCACCACAAAACCTCCCACAAGGTTCGCGGTGGCCAGGACGACGGCGAGGAGGGCTACTGCGAGCACCCAGGGGTCTGCTGCCTGGCCGGCAACAATGATGGCACCGACCAGGATGATCCCGTGGATGGCGTTCGCGCCGGACATCAGCGGCGTGTGCAGGGTGCTGGAAACCTTGGAGACCACCTCAAAGCCGACGAACACCGCCAGGACCGTGATGGTCAGCAGGCTCATCCCGTCCATCAGAGAACCCCTTCCCGCCGGCTGCCTGCCCTGGCGGCCAGCAGTTCCGCGGTGGGCTGGTGCCGGACCGTGCCGTCGTGGGTCAGGCAGGAGCCTGCCAGCACCTCGTCGTCGAAGTCGGGCGCCAAGGCACCGTCCCGGATCATCAGGGCCAGCAGGTTGGCGACGTTTTTGGCGTACAAGCGGGAGGCGTCTGACGCCATTGCGGAGGGTGCGTCCTTCAGGCCCACCACGGTGACGTAGCCGGAGCCGTTGGCCGTGGGAACGGGAATGTCCTGCCCTGGCACCACCGCTTCCACGTTGCCGCCGGACTCAGCGGCGAGGTCGACGACGACGGACCCGGCCCGCATGCCCTGCACCATCTCAGTGGTGACCAGGAGGGGCGCACGCCTGCCGGGGACGGCCGCCGTCGTGATCAGGACATCCGCCTGGGCAACGTGCGGGGCGAGCAGCTGCCGCTGCCGCGTCCCGGCGTCGGAACTCAGCTGGCGGGCGTACCCTCCGGCTGCCTCAGCGGTTTCCAGGTCCAGCCGGATGAAGGTGCCGCCCATCGACGCCACCTCGTCCGCGGAGGCGGGCCGGATGTCATTGGCGAAGACCCGGGCGCCCAGCCGTTTCGCGGTGCCGATGGCCTGCAGCCCGGCCACCCCCGCTCCAAGGACCAGGACGCGGGCGGGCGGGACGGTGCCGGCGGCGGTCATGTACAGCGGGAAAAACCGGGGCAGCCGGATGGCGGCTTCCAGGACGCAGCGGTAGCCGGCCACCAGGGCCTGGGAGCTGAGGGCATCCATGGACTGGGCCCGGGAGATGCGGGGCACGAGCTCAAGGGCGAAGGATGTGACGCCGGCGTCCGCGAGCGCCTGGACGGTGGGCAATTCGGACGACGGCGATGCCAGCCCCACCGTCACGGCTCCCCTTTTCAGGGACGCCGCCGTGTGCGGATCAAGTGGCCGGACGTGGGTGAGGACATCCAGCTGGGCTTCGTCGAGCTGCGGGACGATGTGGGCTCCGGCCTGGCGGTAGTCCGCGTCCGGGTGGCCGGCGGCTGCACCGGCGTCCGCCTCAAGAAGTATTTCCACGCCCAGGGCCGCCAGTTGCTTCACCGTCTCCGGTGTGGCGGCCACGCGCCGTTCACCCTCACGGCGTTCCCGCGGTATGCCCAGTTTCACCCGCTGACTCCCCTCGCTGCACGGGTGCGGCAGCGCCGCCCGGGCCGTGTCCGTCTGGATCAGAGGGCTTCGCGGAGCGGCGTTGCTGCACGTAGTTGGCTAGAGTCTATGGCCCGCACCGCTGCGGCGGGAGTAGGGCGGCTGGCTTGGGTGGCAAAGAGTTACCTTAATGGTTCCCCGGCCGCTGCTTGGGCCCCTCCGGCGAGCCGGTAGGAATCCTGCAGCAGTTCATCCAGCAGCTTGGTGTCGATCCGGTTCAGCCGTACCAGGACCAGCTGGGGAGAGCGCTCATGGTGGGGAGTCCAGAAGTACGTTTCCGGTTCGGTTCCCGCCAGGGCCTCGCGCTCCTCCGTTTTGACCGTGAGGACTCCGGGCTCCCAGATCCGGGCCATCAGGGTCTTGGCGAACCAGGCCGGCTGGCCCCAACTCGGCCGCTCGGTGACGCCGGGCAGCGCCAAGGCAGCTTTTCGGACGTCATCCTCGGTGGCCATGTGCCACAGTCTGCCTGCGCGGCGGCCGTCGAACAAGACCCGCCGTGACCAAAGAGTTTTTGTCCAGATATGACGACTTCCGCGCCTCTGAAGCCTGCATACGTGGACACAAACTCCATCAAAGCCGATTAGCCGCGGGCGGTGAGGTCCGCGGAGACCAGTTTCGCCGTCGCTACGATTTCCTGCGCCACTGACGCAAGGTAGGCGTCCGGGTCCGGTTGCGCCGCCACGGACTGCGCCTGGAGTGACACATTCACTGCCGCCACCACTTTGGTTCCGTCGTAAACCGGTGCGGCTACCGACATCAGGCCCAACTCCAGTTCCTGGTCCAGGAGGCACCAGCCCTGGGCACGGACAGTCTCCAGGACGGCAACCAGCTCCTTAGCCGTGCCCAGGGCGCGCGGGGTCAGCGGTTTGATGTCCGCGGCCGCCAGGTACGCCTTCAGGTCAGCGGGCGGCAGCCCGGCCAGGAGCACCCGGCCCATGGAGGTGGCATAGGCCGGGAACCGGGTGCCCACGGTGATTCCGACGTTCATGATCCGGCGGGTGGTGACCCGCGCGATGTAGGCAATGTCTGTGCCGTCCAGCACCGCGGCGGACGTGGACTCCCCCAGCTTCAGGGATAGCTCCTCGAGGTGCGGCTGCGCCAGCTGCGGCAATGACAAGCCGGACAGGTATGCGTACCCCAGCTGCAGGACCTTGGCCGTGAGCGCGAATGTCTTGCCGTCGGTCCGCACATAGCCCAGTTCCACCAGGGTGTGCAGGAACCTCCGCGCCGTAGCCCGGGTCAGGTCGGTCCGGGCTGCCACCTCGGTCAGGGTCATGACGGGATGGTCGGTATCGAACGCGCGAATGACGGCGAGCCCGCGCGCCAGCGACTGGACGTACTGGTCACTGGCCTGCGGGGCGCCCGCTACTGCTGCGTCGGTCATGGTTATCAATCCTAGGGCCCCGACTTAGGATGCCGGGGCGGCCTTCAGCGGGACGGGCACCAGCTCCTGGAGTTCTTCGAGGGTGCAGCCGAAGGTCTCACGGACCGTTACGCCGTAGGGTCCGGTCAGGAAAACGGCCTTGTCCGTGTACACGCGGGTTACGCAGCCGACCCCAGTGAGCGGGTAGGTGCAGGCTTCCACGATCTTGGAGGCACCTTCGCGGGTGAGCAGGGTCATCATCACAAACACATCCTTCGCGCCGGTGGCCAGGTCCATGGCACCGCCGACAGCGGGAATCGCCCCGGGCGCCCCGGTGTGCCAGTTGGCCAGGTCGCCGGTGGCCGAGACCTGGAACGCCCCGAGCACGCAGATGTCCAGGTGCCCGCCGCGCATGATCGCGAACGAATCAGCATGGTGGAAGTACGAGGCGCCGGGGAGCTCGGTGACGGGGATCTTGCCGGCGTTGATCAGGTCCCCGTCGACCTGGTCCCCCTTGGCCTCCGGGCCCATGCCGAGCATCCCGTTCTCGGTGTGGAGGGTGATGTTCTGCTCTTCAGTCAGGTAGTTCGACACCAGGGTGGGCTGGCCGATGCCAAGGTTCACAAAGGATCCGGGGGCGATGTCGCGGGCCACCAGGCGGGCGAGGCCATCGCGGCCCATGGCCGTCTCCGAGGTCTGGATGGACGTTGCGGTGCTCATCTCAGGCCACCTTCTCTGCATTGCTGCCGGCTACGCGGACAATGCTGTTGACGTAAATTCCGGGGGTGACGATATTCTCCGGGTCCAGGCTTCCGGTGGGGACCACCTCGGACACCTGGACGATGGTGTGCTTGGCAGCGGCGGCCATGATGGGGCCGAAGTTGCGGGCGGTCTTGCGGTAGACGAGGTTGCCCTTGCCGTCCGCCTTAAGCGCCTTAATCAGGGCCACGTCGGCGTGGATGGGGGTTTCGAACACCTGGCCGCGGCCGTCGATGATGCGGGTTTCCTTGCCCTCGGCGAGCATGGTCCCGTACCCTGTGGGCGTAAAGAACCCGCCGATCCCGGCCCCCGCTGCCCGGATCCGCTCTGCCAGGTTGCCCTGCGGCACGAGTTCCAGTTCGATCTCGCCGGCCTTGTACTTCGCGTCGAAGTGCCAGGAATCGGACTGCCGCGGGAAGGAACAGATCATTTTCTTCACCCGGCCTTCCTTGATCAGCAGAGCCAGGCCCTGGTCGCCCTGGCCGGCGTTGTTGTTCACCACGGTCAGGTCCTTGGCGCCGCAGTCCATCAGCGCATCGATCAGTTCGAACGGCTGCCCGGCGTTGCCGAACCCGCCGATCATCACCGTGGAACCGTCCTTGATCCCGGCCACGGCCTCCTGGACCGAGTCTACGAAGTTCAACATGGCTTAGGCCTTTCCTGTGTTGGTGCCGGTGACGTTTTCGAGCACGACGGCCAGGCCCTGCCCGACGCCGATGCAGATCGCCGCGACTCCCCACCGTTCGCCGGAGGCCTGCAGGGACCGGGCAAGGGTGCCCAGGATGCGGGTTCCGGAAGCACCCAGCGGGTGGCCCATCGCGATGGCCCCGCCGTGCCGGTTCACAATGGAGGGGTCGATGCCCCAGGCATTGATACACGCCAGGGACTGCGCGGCAAACGCTTCGTTAAGCTCGACGGCGCCCACCTGGTCCCAGCCGATGCCCGCCTTCGCGAGGGCCTTGTTCGCCGCCTCCACCGGGGCGAACCCGAAGTACTGCGGATCATTGCCGTGCGCGCCGCGGCCCGCGATCCGGGCCAGCGGCTCCAAACCCAGCAGCCCCGCGGCACTCTCCGACCCAATCCAGGCCGCGGAGGCGCCGTCGGACAACGGCGACGCATTGCCCGCCGTGACCGTGCCGCCCACTTCCGCGCCCTCGGGCTCATTCCGGAACACCGTCTTCAGGGCAGCAAGCTTCTCCGGCGTGGAACCGGGGCGGATCCCCTCATCCCGCACCAGGTCAGTGCCGGGCACCGGGGCGACGAGGTTGTCGTAGAACCCCTCGTCCCACGCCGCGGCGGAGAGGTTGTGCGAGTCCGCGGCGAACTGGTCCTGCTGCGCGCGGGTTACGCCGTATTTCTCGCGGAGCCGCTCGGTGGCCTCACCGAGGGAGATGGTCCACTCCTTCGGCATCGCCTTGTTCACCAGCCGCCAGCCGAGCGTGGTGGAGGCCAGGGTCATGTCCCCGGCCGGGTAGGGCTTCTCCGTTTTCGGCAGCACCCACGGGGCACGGGACATCGACTCGGCACCGCCCACAAGCACCAGGTCCGCGTCGCCGGCGTTGATCTGCCGGGAGGCAATGATCGCCGCGTCCAGGGACGAGCCGCACAGCCGGTTGACCGTCGTGCCGGGAATCGACACCGGAAGCCCGGCCAGCAGCGTGCCCATCCGGGCGATGTTGCGGTTCTCCTCACCGGCACCGTTCGCGTTGCCAAACACCACCTCATCAATCCGCTCCGGGTCAAGACCCGGCGCGCGCTTCACGGACTCCCTGATCACATGCGCGGCAAGGTCATCCGGACGGACGGCAGCAAGGCCGGACCCGAACTTACCGAACGGGGTGCGCACGGCGTCATACACAAAAGCCTGGTTCATCATTTCCTCGAATTCTGTCTGGTCCGCCCAACTAGGTAGCGCTAAGTGCCGTTTTGGAAGTTCAAAACGACACTTCGCGCTACCTAGTTGGGTGGGACGGGGCTAGCCGGTGGGGGTCGTGTCCGGGGCAGTGCTGTCAGGGCCGGTGCTGTCAGGGCCGGTGCTGTCAGGGGCGGTGTTGTCCATTTCCTGGAACACCTGCTGTGCTGTTTTGAAGGCGGTGTTGGCGGAGGGGACTCCGCAGTAAATGGCGGTCTGCAGCAGGATTTCCTTGATCTCGTCCCTGCCCAGGCCGTTCGTGAGGGCCGCGCGGATGTGCATGGCCAGTTCGTCCCAGTGCCCGTGCGCCACCATCGCCGTAATGGTGACGGCGGAGCGCATCTGCCGGGTCAGGCCCGGGCGCGTCCAGATGCCACCCCACGCGATCCGCGTGATCATGTCCTGGAAGTCTTCCGTAAAGTCGTCCTTGTTGGCGTTGGCCCGGTCCACGTGCCCGTCGCCCAGGACTTCGCGGCGGACCTTCATGCCGCCGTCGTAAATCTCCTGGCTGGTGGCGTCGGGTTGGACCACGCCGTGCCGCTCGCTGCCGGACTGACGGCCGCTCATGCGCTTGCTCCCCGTGACTCAACCCAGGAGAGAAGGCCGCGCATCAGCTCGGCAACGTGCGCCGGCGCCTCGGCGGGAGCAAGGTGGGCCACGCCCTCGAGCGTGACGGCGGTGGCGGTGCCGCCGCCGGCGGTGATGCCTGCTGCCACTTCCTCGGCAAACGACGGCGGGGCCACACCGTCCAGAGCCCCTGCGATGACTTGGGTGGGGACGCGGATGGAGCTGAGTTCCCCGCGCACGTCGAAGGCCGCCAGTGCTTCGCAGCAGAACGCGTAGCTGAAGCGGTCGGCGTCGCGCAGGGCGTGGAGGAGCCTGCTGCTCAGCTCGGGCTCGCGGTCCATAAAGCCGGGGGCGAACCATCGCTGGGCCGAGCCCTGGATTATCACCGGGGTACCTTGGCTGCGGACGGTTTCGGCACGTTCCAGCCATCCCTCCGGCGTGCCCAGTTTGGCGCCACTGCACTGAACGGACAGGCTCTTGAGCCGTTCGCCGTGTTTGATGCCCAGCTGCAGGCCGGTAGCTCCGCCGAGGGAGACACCGGCGTAGTGGAAGGACTCGCCGGGGGCGATGGAGTCGATCAGGTCCACCACGGCATCAGCCAACGCCACGACGTCAAACGCTTCCGTTGCAACCGGTGAGACGCCGTGGCCGGGCAGGTCCCATGCCACTACGTCAAAGTCGTTGCCCAGCAGGGATGCCGTCCTGTTCCACAGGACGGTGGAGGTGCCCAGGGAGGGGCCCACCACCAGCAGGGGGTGCTCGCCCATGGCCCGCTGGGGCGACAGCAGGGCGGCTTTCAAGGCAGGTTTAGCCACGGCGGGCTCCGTTCGCGTCGGTTTCTGCAAATGCTGGAGGGAAAAATTCAGGGTAGGCGGCAAGGATGCGCCGGGCGATTTCAGCGGCCTCGCCCAGGTAGCTGGCCGGGTTGAGGAGTTCCTCGAGCCGGAGATCGGAAAGCGCCCCGGGCGGGACGGCTTCACGGAGCAGCTTCCGGTAGGTGGCTGCCTGCTCCGCGGGCCGCGCCTGCAGGGTCCGGTCCACGACGGCCTGGAGCTGCTCCTTGCCGTTGCGGCCGTCCTTGTCTTCAAGCAGGGGCGCCACAGCGGCGGCCACGCCTTCGGCCAGCAGCAGCGGACAGGCAAGATCCAGGTTGCGGCGCATGGCGTCCGGGAAAACCTGCAGCCCCTCGGCGAGTTCCCTCAGGTGGCCTGTGGCGCCAAGTGCCAGGGCCAACAGCTGCCGGAGTGCGGGCCACTCCGTGTGCCAGGCGCCGTCCGGGCGTTCGTCGTTGAAGTTCGCGGCGGCCAGGTGCAGTTGGGCCACCAGCTGGGGCGCCTGGAGCGCGGCGCTGCGTACCAGCACGGACAGCACCGGGTTCTGCTTCTGCGGCATGGCCGAGGAAACGCCACGGCCCGCCGCGCGCGGTTCGGCCAGCTCGCCCACCTCGGGCCGGCTCAGGAACAGGACGTCCGCGGCGATCTTGCCAAAGGCATCCAGCACGGCTGCCAGGGCATGGGCCAATGACGTGATAGCCAAGCGGTTGGTGTGCCAGGGAGCGGGCGCGGGGGCGAGGCCCAGCTGGGCGGCCAGGGCGTCAGCAAGGCTGAACGGCGTTGCCGGCGAACCGGAGGTGAGGACGGTTCCGGCCGCCAAGGTACCGGCAGCACCACCGAACTGGACCGGAAGCGCCAGGCCTTCCAACAGCCGTCCCGCGGCAGCGAGGCCATGGAACCACTGCGCCGCCCGGAGCCCGAACGTGAACGGCAAGGAATGCTGGGTCAGGCTCCTGCCCACGCACAGCGTGTCCGCATGGCGCTCCGCCACGGTGGCGAGCGCCGCCGTCGTGCCTTTCAGGTCAGCCAGCAGTGCCTCGATAGTGTTCCGGGCAACCAGCATCAGCGCCGTATCCAGCACATCCTGGCTGGTCAGCGAGGTGTGGACGGCCTTCCCGGCCCCCACATTCGAGGCGTCCAGAACCGAGACGTGCGTGCGGAGGTCGGCCAGCAGCGGGATCACGGGGTTGCCGCCGCCCTGTGCCCGGCGGGCGATATCGGCGGGGTCGTAGCGGCTGGCCTCCGCAGCAGAAGCGACGACGGCGGCGGACCCGGCGGGCACCAGGCCTGCCTTCTCCAGCACGGCAGCCCAGCCGGACTCGACGGCGAGGATCGCCGCGAGCACTGCCCGGTCCCCCGTCAGCGCCGCCACCAAAGGCGGCGCCGAGACAGGGGTGAGCAGGCCGACGTCGCCATCGGCACCGCTTCCAAAGTTGCCCGGGACTGCTTCAGTCACTGGAAGTCCAGGAAGACTGTCTCGCCCTCACCCTGAAGGCGGATGTCAAAGGTGAGTCCGCCGTCGGGATCGCGGCGCGCAATCAGCGTCTTGCGGCGCTCCGGTTCCAGCGAGCTGAGCAGCGGGTCGTTGGCCAGCGCCTCCCCGTTCTCCGGGAGGTAAATGCGGGTGAAGAGCCGGTTGGTCAGGCCGCGGGCGAAGACGGCAACCGAAATAAAGGGCGCCGCGGCTGGTTTTCCGGGGAGGTGCTTGGTGGGGCCGGGGTTGACGGTGGTGAACGTGTACACGCCGGAGTGGCCTACGGAGCCGCGGCCCCAGCCGGTGAAGGTGTAGCCGTCACGGACCAGGGACCCGGTCCTCTGGACGATGTTGCCGTCGGCGTCGGGCTGCCAGATTTCCAGGATGGCGTCCGGAACTGTCTCGCCGGCGCCGTCGTACACGGTGCCCTGGAGCCGGATGGAGCCGGGCGAGCCGGGGGCGAGGAGTTCGTTGTCCTTCTCGAAGGGCAGCGCGTAGCCGTAGAACGGGCCAACGGTCTGGCCGGGGGTGGGTACCAGTTTGGTGCTCATTTTCTATTCCTCATCGCCCTCTGCGCCCAGCGCCTCGTTTTCGGTCCAGGTCCGC
This sequence comes from Arthrobacter sp. MDT2-3, assembly GCF_059090465.1. Taxonomy (NCBI): domain Bacteria; kingdom Bacillati; phylum Actinomycetota; class Actinomycetes; order Micrococcales; family Micrococcaceae; genus Arthrobacter; species Arthrobacter sp. MDT2-3. The sequence goes on from NZ_JBNHFS010000001.1 coordinate 130,049, forward strand.
TTGGGACCGGTCAGGACGATGTCCCAGTTGTAGCCCAGCGCCCACTCCGGCTCCGTGAGGTTGTGGTCGTAGTTGGCCACCAGCCGGTCGCGGGCGTCCTGGTCCACGATGGTCTGGTAAATCGGATCGAGCGGGAAGAGTTGGTCGCCGGGGAAGTACATCTGGGTGATGATCCGCTGGGTGAATTCGGTGCCGAAGAGCGAAAAGTGGATGTGGGCCGGCCGCCAGGCGTTGAGGTGGTTCTTCCACGGGTAGGCGCCCGGCTTGATGGTGGTGAAACGGTAGGAGCCGTCGGGGCCGGTGATGCAGCGGCCGATGCCCGTGAAGTTGGGGTCGATCGGTGCGGGGTGCTGGTCGCGCTTGTGGATGTAGCGGCCGGAGGCGTTGGCCTGCCAGATCTCCACCAGCTGGCCTGCCACCGGGCGGCCGTTTCCGTCCAGCACCTTGCCTGCCACGATGATCCGCTCGCCCTGCGGCTCGCCGTTGTGCTGGATGGTCAGGTCCGATTCCAGGGCGTGCACGTCCTGGTGGCCGAACGCCGGGGAGTACAGCTCGATGGTCTCCGGGTCCGCGTGATGCAGGCTCTTGGTGGGGTGCCGCAGGATGCTGCTGCGGTAGGGCGGGTAGTCCAGCCGGGGCTGGGTCTCGGCCGGGGCGCCGTCCTTGAGGGCACGCGCGTAGGCGTCGGCCAGACCGTTGATCTCTGCGCTGAGGTCAGCCTGGGTCTCGACGGCGCGGTTCAGGGGCAGGTGCGCTGCGTGGGGTTCGGCGGCCGGTACGAGCTCGTCGGCTTCAAGCCGGGCGTTGATGTCCTGCGGCACGGCTGGCTCCTTTCGTTGGTGGTTTCCTGTGTGGATGTGGTTTAGGGGTGATGGAGCGAGTCGTATTGGACGGCATGGCGTACGGGAGCGTTCGGCGCTCCGTAGCCGTCGTAGCTGCCGCGGCGTTCCACCATCTCGAAGAACACACTGCCCACCGTGGCCGTGTAGAAATGGAGGAATTCCCCGTCGGCGTCCCGGTCATACAGGAGGTTCAGCTCCTGAAGGGTGGCCAGGAAACCCGGGTCAAGGTCGAAGCGGGCGTCCAGGTCCTCGTAGTAGTTGGCCGGAATCTGCAGGAACTCCAGGCCGCGGTCCCGGGCCCACCGGGCAGCGGACACGAGATCGTCCACGGCGAACGCGATGTGTTCCTGGTACGTCTTGTGCGCCTGCTGCGCCGGGGCCTGCTGGTTGGGCGCCAGGTTCAGGACCAGCCGCACCGCACCGTCGGAGGTCTGCATGACCTGCGAGCGCACCAGTCCGCTGGGGCTGGGTACCTCCGCGAACGGCTGCGGCTCGAGGGCAAGTGCGCTGGTGTAGAAGAGGACGGCTTCGTCGAAGTGCTGCCATGGCTGGGCCAGGTTCACGTGGTCAATGACCGCGTTTCCTGCCTGCCGCGGGTGTTCCAGCCCTTCGCCGGACTCGCCCTCCTGCCCGAATTCGGCAGTCCACGCGGCGGTACCGTCAGGGCTGCCCTGGCACAGGAAGATCTCCGTGGAGTCCGGGGCGGAGATGCCCTGGAAGACTTCCTCGTCGGCCTGGACCTTGCGGGCCACTACCGGCGCCTTGAGCTGCTGGGCCCGGGCGGAGGCAATCACCGGGGAATCGACGTCGAACCCCAGGGCGGCGATAGCCGGCTCGGTGTGTGACGCAGCCTGTTCGTTGATGATCACCCGGGCCTGGCCCATGGTCCACAACTGGACGTTTTTGGTGCGGTGCCGGCCTTCGAAGGCGAAGCCGAGCTGGCCCAGGAGTTTCTCCAGCCGGGCGGTGTCGTCCGCTTTCACTTCGGCAAAGTTGAACCCGGCCGGTTCGCTCACCTTGGGCAGCGTGGCCAGTTCCATGGGATAACGACGGCGGGAGGCGGCACTGCTGCCGCCTTCGGTTTCCGCTGGATTGCCCGCAAGCCCCTTGGCGCTCTGTTCCTCCAGCCAGATGAGCGAGCGCATGGCGTCCACTGCGGTGCGTTCGACGTCCGACTGGCGGAAGACGTCGTTGAAGACCTCAAGGGACACCGGCCCGGTGTAGCCGGCACGGACCACATGGCCCATGAATTTGGCGAGCTCGAACTGGCCCTCACCGGGGAACACGCGGTAGTGGCGGCTCCAGGAGAGCACATCCATGGAGAGTTTGGGGGCGTCGGCAACCTGGACGAAGAAAATCTTCTCCGGGTTGAGCTTCTCGATGGGCGCGGTGTCCCAGTCCCTGGACAGGATGTGGAACGAGTCCAGGCAAGTGCCGAAGTTGGGGTGGTCCACCATCTCCACCAGCCGGTACGCGTGCTCGTAGTCGTTGACGTACTTGCCCCAGGCCAGGGCCTCGTAGGCGACCTTGACGCCGTGGTCCCCGGCCAGCTCCGCGAGCTCGGCGAGCTGCGAGGCGCGGAGACCGTCATCGTCGATGGTGGCGGTGGCCACGTTGGAGCAGACCAGGATGGTGTCCATGCCCAGCCGGGACATCAGCTTGAACTTGGCCTCCGCCCGCCGGAGGTTCGCCTTAAGCAGGTCCGGCGTCACGCCGTCGAAGTCCCGGAACGGCTGGTAAAGGTCCAGTCCCAGGCCAAGGTCGGCGGCCATGGTGCGCACGTCCCCGGGGCTCAGGGGCGAGGTGACCAGGTCCTGCTCGAAGATCTCGATGCCGTCGAACCCCGCGATGGCGCAGGCCTGCATCTTCTCCTTAAGGGTCCCGGACAGGCAGACGGTAGCGATTCCGGTGCGCATCAGGCAGCCACCTCCTCGGCTGCGACGAGCTCCAGGAAGTGCGACCGCATGCGCTCCGGGTCAGGTTCGAGGCCGGTGAAGATCCGGAAGGCGTCAGCTGCCTGTCCCACCGCCATGCGGCCGCCGTCAAGGACATCACAGCCCTTGGCGCGGGCACCCCGGACGAGTTCGGTGTCGATGGGGCGGTAGACGATATCCGCCACCCAGTGCCGGGATTCCAGCAGGCCAAGATCCAGCGGGACGCCGGGGTGGGCGGCCATGCCCACCGGGGTGCAGTGCGCCAGGCCGTCGGCCAGCGGCATCAGCTGCGGCAGCTCTGCCGTCGTACGCGCCGTGACGGTGCTGTCCGGGAAGAAGCCGGCCAGTTCCTCCGCCCGGGCTGCGCCGCGGGCAGCGTCCATGTCCACGAGGTCCAGGTGGCGGACCCCGGCGCCAAGCAGGGCATAGGCGACGGCGGATCCCGCCCCGCCTGCCCCGAGCTGCACCACGCGGTCCATGCGGGCACCGGGAAGACCGGAGGCGAGGGCGGCCGCGAAGCCGGAGAAGTCTGTGTTGTGGCCGACGAACCGGCCATTCTGGATCACCACGGTGTTGACGGCGCCAAGCCGCAAGGCGTCCGGGGACACCTCGTCCAGGTGCTGCAGGACCAGCTGCTTGCAGGGGTGGGTGATGTTCAGGCCATTGAAGCCGAGGCTACGCGCGCTCTGCAGCAGCTGCCCCACGGATTCGCCAGGCAGGCCCAGTTCCAGCAGGTCGATCGGGCGGTAAAGGTAGCGCAGGCCCTGCACATCACCTTCGCGTTCGTGCATGGGCGGGGTGAGTGACGGCATCACGCCATCGCCGACCAGTCCCACCAGGTAGGACTCAGTTCGATTACTCATCCGTGCAGCTCCTTTGATACGGCACCGGGCAGCTTCCTTGCGGAGAGCGTGCTGCCGGGTGATGGAAATTACGGTACATCATTTGTTCTCTTTCCGCACTAATGTTCGTAATACGAACGGCGGACATGGAAAGCAGCCCGGCGAGCCGCTTCCGCTACCGCTGCGGCAGCCTGGCCGCAAGTTCCGCGGCCGCCTCCTGCAGCAGGGGGACGTGCGCCTCCAGGTCCTCAAGGCTCAGGCGGAAGACGGGAACCGCGGTGGCCAGGGAGGCGAACGCGTGGCCCTGGTCATTGAAGAGCGGGACCGCGACGGCACGCATCCCGGTCTCGTTCTCTTCATCCATCACCGCGAACCCGCGGCGCCGGATCAGCTCGATCTCCGCGCGGAAGGCGTCCCTGTCCGTGATGGACTTTGGCGTGAGCGACTCGAGCGGCAATTCGGCCAGCAGCTTTTCGCGCTCGGAGTCCTCGGCGAATGCCACCAGCGCCTTGCCCACGGCGGTCGTGGACAGCGAGCCGAGGTGCCCCGGATCGCTGGTCACACGGAACATCTGGGGACCGTCCACTTTGTTCACGGTGAGGTGGTGGTGCCCGTCGCGGACGCTGAGGATGGTCGCCTCCCCCGTCTGCTCGGTGACGCGGCGGAGGACCGGCATGGCAGTCCCGGCGAAGCCGTGGTGGTTGGAGACCCGTTGGCCCAGCTGGAAAATCCGCAGTCCCAGGTGGTACCGGCGGCCCTCGGCCTCGTAGTCCACGAAGCCGTCCCTGGTGAGGGAGCCCAGAAGGCGGTAGGTGGTGCTGAAGGGCAACTGGGCCCGCCGTGAGATCTCTGCTGCACTGGCGCCGCGCGGCTCATCACCAAGCAGGACCAGGAGCCCCAGGGCCTTGCCCACCATGTCAGTGCGGTCGGACCGCCCGGCCTTCGGGGAGTTTTCTTCAGCGGCAACGTCATCGTCTGCTGTGGCTTGGTTCACACTCATATCTTGATGTTGCCACAATGTGAGAGCTATTGCCAGCCAATGATTATTTTCTTGACAAGTGACTGCCCTCACAGTCACCATTGCTGTATCGCACAAGTAGCTCCCACCATGTGGCTACTGTCCGGGTTTTCCGCACCTCCAGCCGTGCCGCGCCAAGCCACCATCCCAGGCAGCGCCGGCTGCGAGTCCCCCTGATCCATCCGCGACAATGTCGTCACATCAAAGGAACTCCATGAGCCAGATACTTCCGTCCGCCGAGCCAGGCATTGATGCCCCGGCCGGGACGCCGAAGAAGGCAGCCCTCGCCAGCTTCCTGGGCAGCGCCGTCGAATACTACGACTTCTTCATCTTCGGCTCTGCCGCCGCCCTGATCTTCCCCACGGTCTTCTTCCCGGATGCTGACGCCAACGCGGCAATCATGTCCTTCGCCACCTTCGGCTTCGCCTACGTTGCACGCCCCGTGGGCGCAGTCATCCTGGGCCACTTCGGCGACCGGGTTGGCCGCCGGAAGGTCCTGATGTTCACCCTCCTCCTGATGGGTGCCTCCACCTTCCTGATCGGCTGCCTCCCGGACTTCAACACGGTTGGCTGGTGGGCTCCCGCACTGCTGGTGCTGGCCCGCCTCTGCCAAGGCCTTTCGGCCGCGGGCGAGCAGGCCGGCGCCTCCTCCATGACGCTTGAACACGCCCCGGACAACCGCCGCTCCTTCTTCACGTCCTGGACCCTCACCGGCACCCAGGGCGGCCAGATCCTCGCCGCCCTCGTCTTTATCCCCGTGCTCGCACTTCCGGACGAAATCAAGTACGGCATCGGCTGGCGGATCCCCTTCTGGCTCAGCGCCGTCGTGGTTGTAGTCGCCTTCTTTATCCGCCGCACGCTGCACGAGCCGCCGGCCTTCGAGGAAGCCCAGAAGACAGCTCAGATCTCCAAGCTCCCCGTCGCCGACCTGCTCAAGGGCCACTGGCGCGACGTCCTCCGGGTCATCTGCTGCGCCTTCATCGCCGCGGTTTCCACCGTCTTCGGCACCCTCGCCATCAGCTACGCCAAAACCGTGGCCGGCGTGGACGGCACCACCACCCTGTGGCTCGTGGTGGGCGCCAACCTCGTGGCGCTGGGCACCCAGCCGCTGTTCGGAATGCTGGCGGACAAGATCGGCCGCAAGCCCGTCTTCATCTACGGCGCCGTTGCCAGCGCGGCCTTGACGCCCGTCTTCCTGCTCAGCCTGGAATCAGGCAGCGTGCCGCTGATGTTCCTGGCCGCCATCGGCTTCTTCTCCTGCGGCTACGCAGCCTCCAACGCAGTCTGGCCGTCCTTCTACGCCGAGATGTTCAGCACCAAGGTCCGTTTCTCCGGCTTGGCCATCGGCACGCAGCTGGGCTTCCTGATGGCAGGCTTCGCCCCCGCCATCGTTGCAGCCATGGGCGGCATCAAGGCCGGCGGCTGGGTACAGATCAGCATCTTCACCGCCGTCATCTGCACAGTGGCAGCCATCTCCGCGCTGACCGCCAAGGAAACATTCAAAGTTCCCACCAAGCAGCTCGGCCTGAAGTAACTCCCGGGAGCGCCGTTGGCTCCTCGCCGGTTGCACGGTGAAAAGCCAAATATCCCTCCTAAACTGCTCCCCGGAACTCGGACTCCGATATTGAGTTCCGAACCGGGGAGCAGTTTTTTGCTCTGCGTATAACGTTCGGATGAATATGCGTGGACGGCCCCTTTGTTCTCATGAGACTATTTAGCGTTCTGTAGACGCTGGGGGGAGTCCCCCTAATTGGGGGCCTTTGTGAAGCACAATAAAAATTTGTCATTTCGACCTGCGCACAAAGCGTCCTATCGGGTCCGGCTTCGGAGCCTTCTAGCGGCATTCACATGCGCCCTATTTGTCGTCATGCCAAGCGCCGGCAGCGCTGTGGCCGCCTCTGCACCTCCTCCTCCAACGCCGCTTCAGTACTCAACGACAGCCATTGAACGGGCTTACCAGGAGTATCGCTCTGTCCTCGGTGAACCCGCAGGGATCACCGAATGCCGCACGGACAGTTATCCCTGCTGGCGAACGTTTAGTACTGGCGGAATCTATGTCCTTGGCGCCGCCCAGCAGCCGATTATGGTTTCCGGGGCCATTTACCTGAAGTGGAATACTCTCGGCGGGTTATTCGGGGACACCGTTGGGCTGCCTGTTGGGCAGATGAATTGCGATGCTGCTGGAAACTGCCAGCAGCGGTTTCACGGTGGAACCATTTACGCCCGGAGCACGGGCCCTGCGATCCTGGTGCCCGGGCTGTACTGGATCTATGACGCCTACGCGAACCAGCTCGGCTGGCCGTTGGCGGACCCCACATGTTCCTCAGGATCCATTTGCAGCCAGACGTTCGAACGCGGCTTGTCCTACACGCGCGGAGATGAAGAGCCTGCCGTGACTTTTGGCGATGTCTATAGCTACTACAAAGCCAAGGCATCAACACTGGGCGGCCCATACAGCTCACCTCAATGTTCCGAGCGCGGATGCACCCAGCATTTCGAACGAGGCGGCGTGTTTTCTTCACCCAGGCTCGGCACATTCACCATGACAGGGGCGATCGGAGACTTTTACATTTCCTCCCGGGGGTCCGAGCTTGGTTGGCCCACGTCGGAGGAACAATGCGGTCTGCACGGCGGCGGTTGCGTGCAACACCTGGAGGCGGGCCGGGCATATTGGGCCCCTGTTGTGGGCCCGTCGATGATAAGTGGTGGCATCTTAAGTACTTGGAACTCATTGGGGGCAGAAACTGGCGGCCTTGGGTATCCCCTCACCAAGGAATATTGTCACGCAGGGCCCTGCTATCAGCGTTTCCAGAGCGGCGCCTACTTGGTCTGGAGTCCTGGTGCAGGTACCCATCTCACAGCCGGCGCAATCGGTGCAAAGTTCGAGCGGTATGTGACCTATCTTGGCGGGCCCACCACATCACGCGAGACGTGTGGGCTGCGATCCGGCGGCTGCCTGCAGCAGTTCACCTACGGCAAGATGTACTGGGCTCCGGGAGTCGGCGCCTGGCCCATCCGCGGAGGCATGGAAACCAGATGGAGGTCGGCCGGAGCAGAAAATGGCTCGCTGGGATATCCCACAAGCCCTGAGTATTGCCGCCTCGAGGGCACCGGGTGCGTTCAGTACTTTCAGGGGGGCCAACTGATCTGGGGCACTGGTATCGGTGCCGGAGGAGGCTACGCGCCGTAGCCTGCCCCGTTTCTGTGCCTTGGCGTCACAGGCCAAGGCACCAAACGGGCGGGAACGAACGCGGGTGCCCGGTCCAGGCGCTCCGCTCCCCTCCCCGGGCGCTGAGCAGCCACGTCACCGATTCCTCTTTTAGCGGAAGGAAAGGCTACCCTAAGTCGTCCCCTTTTTTATTTCTGCCCTTCCCCGAGGCAGCCCTGCAAGGCGGTTTTTGTGCGCACGTTCCTCCGTCCCCGCGTCCTGATGGCTGCTTCAGCCGCCCTGGCCCTTACCGGCTGCGGCTTCAGCGGCACCCAGACCCAGTCCTCCCAGCCGAGCGCTGCGGCTGATACCAGCCAGCGGATTGTTGTGGACAACTTCCGGGCACCGGTAGCCAACTGGGCCGTCGAGTCCGACGCCGCCTACATCCTGTCCCTGTCCGGCTGCCTGGAAACCCTGACCACCTACAACCAGGCCGAAGGCAAGGTGCTGCCTTCGCTGGCCACCGAGTGGAAGCAAACCTCACCTTTGGACTGGGACTTCAGCATCCGCGAGGGCGTCAAATTCCAGGACGGCACCGACCTCACCGCCGAGTCCGTGGTGTCAGCGCTTAACCATGTCCTGGATGCAAAGGTCCCCGCCCGCGCCTTCAACCGGACCATGATCAGCAGCGTCACCGCGGTGGACGCCCAGACCGTCCGGGTCAGCACCCCGGCGGAGAACCCGTTGGTGCCGTATCGGCTGGCCAGCGTCAACACTGGAATCCTGGCACCCGCCGCCTACAAGGCCGAGGGCCTGGACCCGTTCGGCCACTGCACCGGTCCCTTCACTCCCGTCTCTGAGAAGGCAAAGCAGTCCCTCACCCTGGACCGCAACGAGAACTACTGGGGCGGCGACGTGCAGCTCGCGGGAGCCGAGATCCGTTTCATCACCAACGGCGCCACCCGCGCCGCGCAGGTGCAGACGGGCGAAGCTGACATCTCGCTCTCCATCCCCGTCGCGAGCCTCGCGGCGCTGAAGGCGGACGACGGCGTCTCCGTGCTGGGTGCCGATTCCCCCCGCACTGCCACGCTGTACATGAACAACGGCCGCGCACCGCTGGACAACGTTGACGTGCGCAACGCGGTCCGCGAGGCCCTCGACCTCGACGCCCTCGCTGCCAGCGTCTACGAAGGCGCCGCCCTCCCGGCCACCGGACCCTTTGCCCCGTCCGAGCCCTGGGCAGGCGACAAGCAGGACAAGCAGCAGCAGAACCTTGAGGAAGCCCGGAAGCTGCTCGCCAGTGCCGGCTACACCGCCGACCGCCCCCTGGAAATCATCGCCATCGTGGAGCGCGCCGAATTCGCCGACGTTGCCGCCGTCGTCCAGGAAAACCTGAAGAACATCGGCATTCCCGTCTCCATCCAGTCCAAGGAATACGCCTCCGCCGAACCTGACGTCCTGGCCGGCAACTACGACATGCTGCTCAGCCAGCGGAACCGGCTGATCGACATCGCCGACCCCATCGGGTTCCTCACCGCCGACTACACCTGCAAGGGCACCTACAACCTGAGCCACTTCTGCGACCCCGAGTACGACCGGGTCATCGCCGAAGCCGCCACGACAGTTGACACGAACGAGCGCTACAAGCTGTACGCCGAGGCCGGGCAGATCCTCCAGGACAAGGCAGTCAACGCGTGGCTCGTTAATGAACAGGCCACCGACGCGATCCGCACCAACGTCCTGTCCTACGTCCAGGACCCGCTGTCCCGCTACGTCCTGACGGCCAAGACGGGCAAGGCCGCGTCCTAAGCCAACCCGAAACCCGCCGCAAATGCTGCAGTTCATCACCAAACGGACGGCCACCCTGGTGGCCGCCGTTGTGGTGTCCTCTTTTGCGGTCTTCCTGATCCCGTACTTCACGCCGGGTGATCCGGTGCGGAAGATCATCCGGTCGCGGGTGGCGGGTGACGCCGTCGACGAGTCCGCGGTGCAGGGCCTCAGCGAAAGCCTTGGCCTGAACGATCCCCTGGCGGTCCAGTACTTCCGTTGGCTCGGGGACTTCTTCAGCGGTGACATGGGGCTGTCCTTTGTCAGCCGCACGCCGGTGGCTGATCAGGTGCTCCCGGCCCTCTCGGTCACGCTCAGCCTGGTCACCATGGCGCTGGTCGTGGCCGCCGCCATATCGCTCCCCCTGGGGATCATTGCCGGACTACGGCCCGGGAGCACCGCGGACAAAGCCATCACCGCCGTGACCCAGGCGCTTATTGCCATGCCGGAATACTGGGTTGCCCCCGTGCTGGTGCTGGTCTTTGCCCTGAAACTGTCAGTCCTGCCCACGGCTGGATGGAACGACCTCTCGTCCGCCGTCCTGCCCGCGCTGACACTTGCCCTGCGTCCCATCAGCTTCTTCACCTCAGCGGTACGGGCCGGCATCATCGATGCCGCGGCCGCCGAGCACGTGCCCGCCGCCCGCGCCAGGGGGCTGAGCCAAGGCCAGGCGATACTCCGCCACGTGGTGCCGAACGGGCTGGTGCCGCTCTCCACCCTGTTCGCCGTATGGTTCGCCGGCCTGCTGGGCGGGTCGGTCATTGTGGAGGTCATTTTCGCCGTGCCCGGCATGGGCAGGCTGCTCTTCGACGCCGTCGTCAACAGCGACATCCCGCTTGCCCAGGGCGGCGTGGTGGTAGTGGTAGCCCTCGCCGTCGGCGTAACCACGCTGGCGGACTTCGTGCACCGCTTCCTCAGCCGCACGGTGGGAGCTTCCCTTGCGTAAATGGTTCAACGTCACCACGCTGGCCGCGGCGGTACTTGCCCTGATTGTGCTGGCGGTCCTGCTCGCCCCGTGGATCTCGCCCTACCCGCCCGCGGAGCAGAACCTGGCCGAACGCCTGGCTCCACCTTCAGCAGGGCATTGGCTGGGAACGGACAACCTCGGCCGGGACACCCTCAGCCGGATCCTCGAAGGGGGCAGGTTCTCCATGTCAGTGGCCGCACTGGCCACGCTGCTGACCTGCCTTCTGGGCGTGGGCATCGGCATCCTCAGCGCCAGGCGGCGGGGCTGGGTGGATGAATTCCTGACCCGCACCAATGACGTCCTGCTGGCACTGCCGGAGATGGTGGTGGCGCTGTTCATCGTGGCGGCACTGGGCACGGGCTTCGGCCCGCTGCTGCTCGCACTCGTGGTCACCGGGTGGACGCCCTTCGCCCGCCTCGCCCGCACACTGGCCTACGACGTCTCGGCCCGGGGCTTCGTTGACGCTGCCCGCGTGGTGGGCTGCACGCCGTCGTTCATTATCTTCCGGCACGTCCTGCCGCACCTCGCAGCCCCGATTTTGGGCCAGGCGACGCTGCGGTTCGGGCACCTGCTCATCAGCGTGGGTGCCCTCTCCTACCTGGGCCTGGGCGTCCAGCCGCCGCAATCGGACTGGGGCTCCATGCTGGCGGCGGCCCAACCGTTCGCGGACCGCGCGCCGCTGGGGATCCTCGCCCCGGGCCTGGTCATTTTCACGGTTGCCCTCTGCGTGACCCTGATAGGCCAGCGGGCAGCCCATATGGCCGCGGCGCCGCTGCTCATGCCGCAAATGGCGGAAAAATGAGCCCCGCGAACGCGCACCTGGTTCTGGACGGCCTGCAGGTGAGCCACAAGACCCCCGACGCCGGGACTCCCGGCAAGCCCCTGCTTTCCAATGTTTCCCTGTCCGTGGAGCCTGGTGAATTTGTAGCCTTGGTTGGCAGTTCCGGCTCCGGCAAGACGCTGACCGCGATGTCCTGCCTGCAGCTGCTGCCGCCCGGACTGGGCATCAGCAGTGGTTCCGTCCGGCTTGGGGACCTGGACCTGACCCGCGCCTCCGAGCACCAGCTCAACTCGGTGCGTGGCGGACGGCTGGGGATGCTGTTCCAGCAGCCCAAGCGGATGTTCAACCCGAACCGGACCATTGAGCAGCACCTCAAGGAACCCCTGCGCCTGCATGCCGGCCTGCGTGGCTCGAAGGCGCGGAGCAAGGCGCTGGAGCTGCTCGAGGAGGTGGGCTTCGCGGATCCAGGGAAGGGAATCCGGGCCTATCCGCACCAGCTCTCCGGCGGCATGGCGCAGCGCGCCATGACGGCCCTGGCCCTGGCCGGGCAACCAGGGATGCTGCTGGCAGACGAGCCGACGTCGGCGCTGGACAAGGTGCTGGAGCGCCAGATCCTGCAGCTGCTGGACAGGGAGCGCCGGGAACGAGATTTGGGCATTCTCTACATCACCCACAACATCGCATCCGTTGCTGCGTTCGCAGACCGGGTGCTTGTGATGAACTCGGGCAGCATTGTGGAGGCAGGTCCCGTTGGTGAGCTGCTCACCCGGCCCAAGACCGACTACACCCGCGAGCTGCTGGCCGCAGCGCGCCTGGCGCCGGAGTCCCGCCGTCGTCCGCCTTCCCGGGAGCGCGACATCCTGGTGCTGGACAGCGTTGGCAAGCACTTCGGATCGCGGCGGAAGCTGGGCCACGCCGCGCTGCAGGACGTTTCGCTGACCCTTAAGCGCGGGGAGATCCTGGGTGTCCTGGGCCAGTCGGGGTCCGGCAAGAGCACCCTGGCCAAGGCCATTGTGGGACTGGAGGCGGCGAGCACGGGCACCATCTCCCGGCAGCTGGACGCTGCGGGTCCGCGTGAGGCCACCGCAGTGCAGCTCGTGTTCCAGGAACCCCACAGCGCTTTTGACCCGCGGATGACACTGCGCACCAGCCTCCAAGCGCCGCTGCGCCCACGGCTTGATCTTTCACCGGAACAGCGTGACGAGCGGATTGCGGCGGTGATGGCCGAGGTGGAGCTGGATGCAGCCTTGCTGGACAAGCGGCCGGGCCAGTGCTCCGGCGGCCAGCTCCAGCGCGCCACGATCGCGCGGGCCCTGCTGCTGGAACCCCAGGTCCTGATCTGCGACGAAGCCACCTCGGCACTGGATGCCCTCACCCAGCGCACCATCCTGAACCTGCTGCTGCGCCTGCAGCGTGAACGGAACCTGGCCCTGATTGTCATCTCGCACGACATGGATGTGGTCCGGTACATGTGCGACCGGGTTGCCGTCCTGCTGGAGGGGCGCGTCGTGGAGGTGGCGGAAACCAAGGACTTCTTCGCGGCACCGCGGCACCCGCACAGCCAGGCGCTGGTTGAGGCCTCCATTCCGTGCCGCGCGGACGGCTTGTGGAGCGTCCTGGATGTGGCGAAGCCCTAGGTGCGCTACGGCCGGCCGGTCTCCAGTACCGATGCCAGATCGAAGTTGACGGGTTCCTCAAGCTGGGCGTAGGTGCATGACTCCGGGTCCCGGTCCGGCCGCCAGCGGTTGAACTGTGCCGTGTGGCGGAACCGGTCGCCTTCCATGTGGTCGTACCGGACCTCCACCACCAGTTCCGGGCGCAGCGGCACGAAGGAGAGGTCCTTGCCGGCGCTCCAGCGGCTGCCTTCGGCGTTGCGCGGGGTCCTTTCCCCTTCCTCCTGCTTGCCCCAGGCCCACGGGTGGCCCTCAAAGTCGGTGACCAGGGGCTGAAGCTGTTCGTACAGCTCCTGCCGGCGCTTCATGGGGAAGGCACCGATTACCCCGACGCTGGCCAGGCCGCCGTCGTCCTTGTACAAACCGAGCAGCAGCGAGCCGATGGCGTCAGGTCCGCTCTTGTGCAGGCGGTAGCCTGCCACCACGCAGTCCGCGGTGCGCTCGTGCTTGGTCTTGAACATCACCCGCTTGTCCGGCTGGTACCGGCCCGCAAGCGGCTTGGCCACAATGCCGTCCAAACCGGCCCCCTCGAACTGCCGGAACCACTGTTCGGCCGTGTCCTTGTCCGTGGTGGCGGCTGTGAGGTGGACAGGGGCCTTGCTCGCCGACAGGGCCTTCTCCAGCGCTCCCCGCCGCTCGGTGAAGGGCCGGTCCGTATAGTCGTCGTCACCCAGGGCCAGCAGGTCGAACGCCACAAACGAAGCAGGCGTCTGCTCAGCCAGCAGTTTGACCCGGCTCGCAGCAGGATGGATGCGCTGCTGCAGGGCGTCGAAATCCAGCCGGTCGCCCGAGGAGCCGACCAGGATGATTTCGCCGTCCACCACGCAGCGCGGCGGCAGGTTTTCCTTCAGCGCCTCGACCAGTTCCGGGAAGTAGCGGGTCATGGGCTTTTCGTTCCGGCTGCCGATCTCCAGGTCGTCGCCGTCCCGGAAGATGATGGACCGGAAGCCGTCCCACTTGGGCTCGTAGCTGAGCTCTCCTTCAGGGATGCCGCTGACGGCCTTGGCGAGCATGGGCGGGACGGGCGGCATCACGGGAAGTTCCATGTGCCCATTCTTGCCCGGAGGCAGCCGCTCGCGGAACCCCACACGCCCCACGGGGAAGTCCGGGCTTACCCGGCCAGCAACCAGACGATCAGGATCAGCGCCGGGGCTGCTGCCGCCGTCGAGAGGAGAATCGTTTCGCGTGCCACCGCCACTCCGCGCCCGTATTTGCCGGCAAACAGGAAGACGTTCTGCGCAGAGGGAAGCGCCGCCATCAGCACCACGCCCAGGAGCATGTGCTGGTCCAGGTTGAACAGGAAGCGTCCGACGACGAACGCCAGCGCCGGCATCACGGCGGACTTCAGCGCCGTTGCAGTCAGGATTTCCGCCGTGTGCCCGCCGCTTTGCAGCATCCGTGCACCGTGCAGGGACATGCCGAAGGCCAGCAGCACCACCGGGACCGCCGCGCCGCCCAGGAGCGTTAGCGGCGCCATCACCGGATCAGGAAGTTCCACGTTGAACGCGGCCAGGACCACGCCCAGAAGGGAGGCGATGATCATGGGGTTCCGGAACGGCTGCGTGAGCAGCAGGCGGGGCGAAAACCGGCCGGCCTCGGAGAGATCCAGCACGGTAAGGACCAGCGGGGCGAACAGAAGCAGCTGGACCAGCAGGACAGGGGCAACAGGCGTTGCATCACCAAGGGCGTACAGCGTGATGGGGATGCCGATGTTGTTGGCGTTGACGTAGGAACTGGCCATCGCACCGATAGTGGTCTCGGCCAGCGGCCGCCGGAACCACAGCCGGCTGGCCAGCACGTACAGCAGGGCTGTGGCAACGGCGGTCATCAGCGCCAGTGGAACGTACGCGGAAAAGACCACGGAGAGATCCGATTCCAGGACCACCGTGAACAGCAGGACGGGGTTGGTGATGAAGAAGGCTGTACGGGTCAGCGCCGAAACCGTTGGCTCCCCGCCCAGCCCGCACCGTGCGGCGATGTACCCTACGGCAATCACGACGCCGATCACCGCCAGCCCGATCAGCACACCGCCCACGAGTGGTACTTCCTTCCAGTTCCGCCACCTGCGCAGGAGTTCCGGGAAGCGCAGTACTACAAGTTACAAACTTATCTGACAAGTGGCTTGCTGCCGGCACGCGAACCTGCCCGGCAACGCGGGCCAGAAAAACCTCGACACAGCACCACGCCGGACGGTAGAGGTTAACGATGGTTACTGTCGGCTTCCACGCCTCCCACGAACAGATCAGTCCCGGCCAGCTGCTCAAGGACGTCCAGCACGCAGAACGTGCCGGCTTCGACGGCGCCATGTGCTCGGACCACATTGAGCCGTGGTCCGCCCGCCAGGGGCATTCCGGGTTCGCCTGGTCCTGGCTGGGCGCAGCGCTGGCAACCACCAATCTCCGCTTTGGCGTAGTGACGGCGCCAGGCCAGCGGTACCACCCGGCTATCATCGCCCACGCTTCGGCCACCCTTGCCAGCATGTTCCCGGACCGCTTTTGGTTCGCTCCGGGCAGCGGCGAAAACATGAACGAGCACATTACGGGCGGCGGGTGGCCGGCCAAGGACATCCGCCAGCGACGGCTGGAGGAATGCGTTGAGGTGATCCGGCGGCTGCACCGCGGCGAGGAGGTCACCCACCGCGGGCTCGTCACCGTGGAGCAGGCGCGGATCTGGGACGTTCCGGAGAATCCTCCGCCGCTCATTGCTCCCGCGGTGAGCGTGGGCACTGCCCGCCGGGCGGCCTCCTGGGCGGACGGCCTGGTCACCGTGAACCAGCCTCCGGGCAAGCTTCGGGACATGCTGGCCGCGTACCGGGACAACGGCGGGCGGGGCAAGGCTGTCCTGCAGGTCCATTTGTCCTGGGCCGGAAACGAGGACGAAGCAGTTGCCGTTGCCCTGGACCAGTGGCGGACCAACACCTACGATCCGCCCATCCCCTGGGACCTCCCCACCGCCGGACACTTCGACCTCGTGGGTGAACACGTGACAGCGGACCAGGTCCGGACAACAGTCAACATTTCAGCCAGCCTGGAACAGCACGTGGACTGGCTCGCCGGGTACGCAGACCTGGGCTTCGACGAGCTCTACCTGCACTTCGTGGGCCAGGAGCAGGGTCCCTTCATCGACGCCTTCGCCGCGGAGGTCCTCCCGCAGCTTCGCACTCCCGGCAGCACCACGGCCGGTACCCCCGCTGAGCCGCAGCTTGTGACCTCCGCTGCCGAACCGGCGTCCGGCACCCCGGAATGAGGATCGCCGAGACCTCGGACCTCTGGTGGAAGAACGCCGTCATCTATTGCCTGGACGTCGAGACGTTTTTTGACGACGACGGCGACGGAACCGGTGACTTCGCCGGCCTCACCCAGCGCGTGGACTACCTGGCCGCGCTGGGCGTGACCTGCATCTGGCTTATGCCGTTCTACCCCTCGCCGGACCGGGACGACGGGTACGACGTCACTGATTTCTTCACCGTAGACCACCGGCTGGGCACCATGGGTGACCTGGTGGAGTTCATCCGGGCCGCCAAGGACCGCGGCATGCGGGTTATCGCGGACTTCGTGGTCAACCACACCTCGGACCAGCACCCGTGGTTCGTCGAGGCCCGGAAATCCACGGACAATCCGTACCGGGACTTCTACGTGTGGCGGAGCGACACTCCCCCTGACACCTCCTCGGAGGTGGTGTTTCCCGGCGAGGAAACCTCGCTGTGGACCCAGGAGGACGCCACCGGGGAGTGGTACCTGCACATGTTCGCCAAGCACCAGCCGGACCTGAATGTCACCAACCCCGGGGTGCGGAACGAAATCGCCAAGGCTATGGGCCTGTGGCTGGAACTCGGGCTGGACGGTTTCCGGCTGGACGCGGTGCCCTTCTTCCTCGAGACCCGCGGCCAGCCCAAGGACGAGGCCGCCAACCTGGATCCGCACGGCTACCTTACGGCGTTGCGGAGCTTCGTCAGCCGCCGGAACGGCAGCGCCGTGCTGCTGGGCGAGGTGAACCTGCCATACAAGGAACAGCTGGAGTACTTCGGCGGCCCGGAAGGCAACGAACTCAACATGCAGTTCGACTTCATGACCATGCAGCACCTCTACCTCTCCCTGGCCCGGCAGGATGCACGGCCACTGGCGGAGACGCTCAAGAGCCGTCCGCCGCTCCATCCCGACAACCAGTGGGCCATGTTCGTGCGCAACCATGACGAGCTCACCCTGGATAAACTCAGCGACGGCGAGCGCAGTGAGGTTTTTGCCGCCTTCGGGCCGGAGAAGAACATGCAGATCTACGGGCGGGGCCTGCGCCGCCGGCTTCCCCCGATGCTGGGCGGTGATCCGGAACGCCTCCGATTGGTGTACTCGCTGATGTTCTCCCTCCCCGGCACCCCGGTGCTGTTCTACGGCGAGGAAATCGGCATGGGCGAGGACCTCCGGCAGAAGAGCCGTGCCGCAGTGCGCACCCCCATGCAGTGGAGTGACGCGAAGAACGCGGGATTTTCCAACGCGAAAGCAGCGGACCTCGTGGTGCCGCTGGTCCGCGGGGAGTACGGACCGGAAAATGTCAACGCCGCCGCCGCCAAACGCGACCCCAACTCGCTGTTCAACTTTATGGCCACCCTGATTCGCCGCTACCGGGAATCCCCGGAGCTGGGATGGGGCGGGTTTGCCATTATCGACCAGCCGGAGCCGGCGGTCTTCGCCCACACCTGCAGCTCCGACGGCGGCACCCTGGTCCTCCTGCACAACCTCGGCGAGGACCCGGTGAAGGTCGCGGGCAGGGTTGGCCCGGAGGACGGGCCGCGGCAGGCGTTTAAGGGCGCCATCCTGCTGGACCTGTTCGACGGCGACAACGTGGCTTTGGAGCCCGACGGCGCCTTCACAGTTGAGCTGGGACGTTACGGCTGCCGATGGTTCCGGGTGCACGGAAAAGGGGACCGGCTGGCACCTTAGGTGCCCAGTACACGCCGGCGGCCGCTCGGCCGCCGGGCAACAGTTCGGACAACAATTTGGACACCGTCAGCGGGCGGAAGCCGCCTGCAACAGGCGTTCGGCTTCCGCCAGGATCCGTTCATTCACCGGAGGGGACACCGTCACCGCCCGCCGGCCGTCCTGCTCCTGGTCGCGTATCCCCACGGCCAGGGCGCTCATCAGATCTGCGTCCTCGGCGGTGGCAAGGTCGCTGCCAATGAGTTGGACCAATACCTTCAAGCCGGCCAGGCGGCGCTGCGGGTCGGAATCATTCAGTGCGGAGTCAATGGCCCATTGCGCCCGCTTCCACCATTGGTCCCTCCTGTCCGCACGCGACCGTTGCCGGTAGGTCAGGTAAGCCACCAGGACCACCCCGAACGTTGCCAGCGGCGCTATCGCCGCCGCACCCAGCAGGGCGGCCCAGATCCCGTCAACGATCTCCATGGCACCACCCTAAGGCCCGGTCGTTGCGGACCGCCGTCGGGAAACAGTTCCGGCGTCAAGAACTAACCGGAGCCTAACCGCGAGGAAACCAGCGCGCAACATTGGCCGGCCACACTTGGTAGTGCAGGCAAGAGCCGGCACCAGCTCCAGCCAGGAGGCCCCGCCATGTTGAAGAAAGCAGCAGCCAATGTAACCAGAGTCCGCGCCCTGGACCAGCTCCACCGCGGTGATGAGATTGAAGCCCGGCTCTCGGTGGGCCCTTCCTACGATGACGTAGTGATCCGCCGCGGCAGTGTGCAGGAAACAGCGCCCGGAATCGGCGTGGTATGGATCCTGGACCGGATCACCGGGCTGCGGAAAGCCGTCAATACCGACGAATGCAGCGTGTGGCGGATCGCTTGACCCATGCTCTTGTTCCCTTGTGCCTTCCCCGGCAGATAGCTCCGCGAGGGCGGGTGTAGTCAGTAAGGACTGCCCGCCCGCCAAGCACCACGCCCGAAAAGGCGGCGCGTCAGCCTCCGGCCACTGACTGGATAACCAGCACCTCCTGTCCGGGTGACACTTCGGTCTCCAGTCCCTGCAGCCGACGCACCTCGTCACCGTCCACATAGACATTCACGAAGCGCCGCAACGCTCCCGTCTCGTCACGGAGCCGTCTGGCGAGCACGGCATAGTCGGCGGTAATGGCATCCAGCAGTTCCGCAACCGTTAAAGGCCCATCGGCGGGCGCAGTCAGGATGGACTGCCCGCGGGCCAGGGGCTGAAGGACGCTGGGAAGAACCACGGCAATACTGGGCGTTGCGGCCTGCCCCCTGTCACCAGCCGGTGCCATCGTGCCGTGGGCCGGCGCGCTGCCCGGCCGTGTGCTGTCAGGCACCGGCAACCACTGCCGCCCGCACGCACAGCACGTCAGGCAGATGGGCTGCCACCTCGGTAAACGTCTCCCCCTCGTCCGCACTGGCGTATACGGTGCCCCCGCGGGTGCCGAAATAAACGCCGGCCGGCTCCGCGGTGTCCACGGAGGCGGCGTCCCGCAGGACACTGTTGTACTCGCCGGTTGGCAGCCCGTTGCTGAGCCGCTTCCAGGAACCGCCGGCGTCGTCCGTCCGATGAACTGCCAGCTCGCCGTTGGGCGGGATACGCTCGCCGTCGGCCTTCAGCGGGACAACCCAGGCCGTACCTTCCCGCCGGGGGTGGGTCAGCATCACGAATCCGAAGTCGGCGGGCAGGCCCTCTGCGATGGAGTTCCAGGTCTCCGCGTTGTCATCCGTGCGGTAGACGCCGTGATGGTTTTGGGCATAGAGGCGGCCGTCGACGGCGGCATCCGCGGCGATCTTGTGCACGCACTGGCCAAACTCCGGGTTGGGGTCCGGCATGAAGTAGGCCGAGATGCCCCGGTTGCGCGCCTCCCAGGAGCCGCCGCCGTCGAGCGAGCGGTAAACGCCGCCGGTGCTCATGGCGACGTGCACGGTTTCGCGGGCGGGGTGGACCACGATGGAGTGGGCGGCGGCGCCGCCGTAGCCGGCGCCCCATTCACTGCGGTGGGGGTGGTCCCACAGGCCGCGGTTAAGTTCGAAAT
The DNA here is from genome assembly GCF_059090465.1 of Arthrobacter sp. MDT2-3. Taxonomy (NCBI): domain Bacteria; kingdom Bacillati; phylum Actinomycetota; class Actinomycetes; order Micrococcales; family Micrococcaceae; genus Arthrobacter; species Arthrobacter sp. MDT2-3. The sequence goes on from NZ_JBNHFS010000001.1 coordinate 150,059, forward strand.
GTTCGCCGCCGTCCGTGGATTTCCAGACCGAGATGGGCTCGGCCCCTGCCCAAACGACGCCTGGGCGGGACTCGGTGTCCGGATAGATCTGCCAGATCCGCTCCAGTGCGGCGCCAGTGTCCTCCGGGAACCTGATGGCACCCTGTTCAGGCTCAGACCACGTAGCGCCAAGGTCATCCGAGTGGGCAACTGTTGGCCCCCAATGCTCATTCCGGACACCGACCATGATCCGTGTGCGGCCGTTCCGGGTGTCGATTCCAATGCTCGGAATCTCGCTCATCAGGAAGTGCGGGCCAGTGAAGGACCACTCGCGCCTGTCCTGGCTGGTTGCGAGCCACAGGCCCTTTTTGGTGCCGATCGCTAAGACAAAACTCTCTGCGGTTGTCATGCCCCCCATGCAACCACCGCCCCGGACAGCCCGCAACGGTTTTCTTGTGTATCGCCGAAAGCCTGGCTTTGCTAGTCCACGAACTCCGACTGGGTTTCGATGAAGTCCCAATCGGCCGCGGTCAGGGCAGCCGCGGGGTTTTCAGGATGGGGTCCACCTGCCTCCGCGATACCTTGGAGCACGGGAAGCGGAAGCTCCTCGGCCCGAAGGTTCTCCCGCAGCCATTCCTTGCTCGCAAGGTCCAAGTCAAGCCACCACATGAAAATTTCCATGCCCTCCACGCCCTTTCGTCGCCTGCTTAAACGGTAGGCGCGGTCAACGCCGGCTACAAGGTATTGCTGCTGCACCGAGTGGTGCGTCGATTTTTCCGGGTACCGGCAAGTAACCGGTCCGCCGGGAGCCCCCGAAAGACGAGTACCCCCTACTCGCGACCGGCAACAATGGTCCGCCCTAGCCTGAAAACTCACGCAAGCTGACCGTGCTGCTGGGGCATTCGGCGCATTCGCTGGTCCTCCTCATCATGGTCCGTTTCACATCGAGAACTGGGGAGACATCATGAAACGAGCCATCACAACGTTGGGGGTGCTGGGCCTGGCGGCATTTGCCGTCGCGGCTCCGGCGGTAGCGGACCGCGGATCCGACGACGACGACAAGATTGTCATCTGCCACGCAGGATCGGGCTCCAACTCCGGGCACTTCACCGAGAGCATGGTTGCCCTCCCGGGGCTGAACGGCCATGACATTCACCCGGCGGACATCATTCCGCCCCATGACGGCATGGAAGAGGGGCAGAACTGGGCCGCTGGGAGCGCCACCCACGCCAATGGGTGCAAGGTCCCGACGGTCGTCGTCCCACCCGTGGACAACCCGACGGTCATCGTCCCACCCGTGGATAACCCGACGGTCGTGGTCCCACCCGTGGACAACTCGCCCGTCGAAAACCCAGGTGGTGTTAACCAGCCCGTCGTCGAGCCGCAGGTTGTTACACCTGTGGTTGAGCAGTCCACTGTGGTCCCACCGGCGGCCGTCGCGCCTCCCGCAGCGGCCGTCGTCGTGCCCGAACAGCCGGCGGCAGCTCAGCCGAGGGCCGCTGCTCCACAGCGGGCGGCCACGGCGCCAGCTGCTACCACAAGTCTGGGAACCAACCAGGGGTACAACGCCCAGACCGCCGTCGGCGGCTCCGACGGCGCACCCTCCTGGCTGGCCGGCCTGGGTGCACTGTTTGCAGCGGGAGCGGCAGTAATGTTCCGGCACAAGTCCCACACCGCACGCCTGGCCGACTGACGCCAGTCAGGCCGCAGCCACGGCCACCTGACAAGGAAGGCGTTCCGCCAGTGCCCGGCGGGGCGCCTTCCTTCCTACCCCGTTACCAGCGGTGAGGAGCAGCATGTTAAAGGAACGCAGCAGGCACGCGGACCGAAAACCGCGCAGGCGGAGGCGTTGGAACCGCGGCGACCTGGCCATTCTCCTGTGCGGAGTCCTGGCCTTTTTGCTCATCACTTTCGGTGCCCCCCTGTTCCATCAGGCGCAACCCTCTGCCCTAAGAAGCGGGACGGTGACCGAATCAACCCCCTCCATCATCAATTCCGGGGAACCGGCGCCGATGGCCGTAACGGGCACACCGGAAGGGTGGAGATCAATCCCCGCCGATTCACCTGCACAGGAAGCTGCGGCTCCTGCCCTTCCTGCAACGGCGCAACCGGTGCGGATCCGCTACGCGTCGGCCGCTTTCGATGTGGCCGTGCATGCGCTGGAGCTGGACGACTCCGCACATGCCAGCCAAACAATCGTGCCGCCTGCCACCAAGGACGGTTACTGGCTGACCCCGTTCGGCACCCCGGGACACGGCTCGGCCAACACCACGTACGTGATTGGCCATAGCTGGGAGGGCGCGGAGGCACCCTTCAACCATCTGAGTTCAGCGGCAGCCGTGGGTGATCGGTTCGAGGTGGACACCACAACCGGCACGATTGCCTATGAAGTGGCCAGTGTGACGACGTACCTGAAGTCCAACCTGAAAGACAGTCCCATCTGGGACATCGTGCCCAACCGGCTGGTCCTGATCAGCTGCTTTACCGAAGATCCCTGGGGCAAAAACGTGGTGGTCACGGCTTCGCCTGCCACCGGCTGAAGTTCCCTGCCCGAATGCCGCTGTTCAAGAGGGTCCAAGGAGGCCGAGAATAAACTATGTCAGAACACCTGCGCGGTACTTCTCCACTGCTGGTGGGCGTGGCCCCCGGGCAGCATCCGGAGGTCCTGCAAACCGCCGCCGGCCTCGCTGCGAAACTGGGTACCCGCTTGCTTTGTGCCTACGTGGACGAGGCAAGCTACCTGGTGGAATGGGACCCCGCCCGGTCCGCCCACCGGCTCTCGCTCCACCCGGACGCTGATGCTGAGAACATCGGCGGCGTGACGATGGAGCTTAAGGCTGCGATCGAAGCTGCGGTGGCCCAAGTACCGCCTGGCACGGCGGCTGCGGAATGGACCCTTGAGACCCTGACGGGGGACCCTGCCCGCGCCCTCGCCCAACTAGCAGCGGAAACCAACGCGCCGATGATCATTGTGGGAACCTCTGAGCGGGGACTCTCCCACCGCCTGGCGGAGGCACTCAGTGGGTCGGTAGGTGCCTGGCTCACCCGCCATCAGAGCAGGCCCGTACTCATCGTCCCGTACCGGAGGGCTGCCCACGAGGACCGGCCTTGAGCTGCGAAAAGACCTCGCAAATGCGCCGAAATTACGGCAAGGAAAGTAAAGCGAAAGTAGTTATTCCGGATGCTGGCGTAGTGGACTACCAGCCAGTAAGCTGATTCAAGCAGGCCGGTTCCACAGACGTGGAAGCTTGGTTTGCCCAAAAGCTGCTCCGGAGTGCGTATCCCCCAATAACGCACTCCGGAGCTTTTTGTTGCCCAAAACTGCTGTCACCGGCGGCAGGCGATACCCCCGACGGGTACTTGCAGGGATACCCCCAAGGGGTATACGGTGGATGCATGAGCGCACCCGATGAAGCAGTCACAGAGCCCACGGCTGACCAGGTGACCCCAGAACAGGTGGCGCCGGAGCACGGCTATACCGGGAACAAGGATGCCTATCTCCGCCGGCTCAAACGCATCGAAGGCCAAGTGCGGGGAATCGCGCGCATGGTGGATGAGGACAAGTACTGCATCGACATCCTCACCCAGGTCTCCGCTGTTACCAAGGCGCTGCACGCGGTCAGTCTGGGACTCGTCGAAGAGCACATCGGCCACTGCGTGGTTGGTGCGGCCTCTGAACCGAACCCCGAGCTGCGCGCAGAAGCCATCGATGCCAAGGTCAAGGAAGCCGCCGACGCCATCGGCCGGCTCCTGCGGTAGCAGCCCACCTTCCCGGATGCCGCCGGGCGCCATCATCAACCCCTTCCCAACAACAAGGAGCAGCACATGAGCACCACTTCTCCCACCACCACAACCGTCAGCGTCTCCGGAATGACCTGCGGGCACTGCGTCTCGGCCGTGAGCGAGGAACTTGAAGCCCTCGCGGGAGTAGAGGCGGTGGACGTCGAGCTCAACGCCGGCGGCATTTCCACCGTCACCATCACCTCCAGCAATGATCTGTCACCTTCGGAAATCGGCGAAGCCGTAGCGGAGGCCGGTTACCTGGTCGTCGCCAACGAAGCCTGATTCACCAACCGGGGAGCCGCATGAGTAACCAGGAACTTCTCCACCAGCCCGAAACCAGGGTGGTGGAACTCGATATCAAGGGCATGACCTGCGCCTCCTGCGTCAACCGGGTGGAAAAGAAGCTCGGCAAGCTCAACGGCGTACATGCCCTGGTCAACCTGCCCCTGGAATCCGCCCACGTCACAGTGCCGGCAGGAATCACCGATGAACAGCTGGTAGAAACCGTCAACGCGGCAGGCTACAAGGCGAAGGTCCACCAGGCCGCTCCGATGGTGGAGGACGAACCCATCGCCGGCGGGGTCAGGATGACCGATGATGGTGCAACTGGTGCCGCGTCCCTGCTTCGCCCGCGCCTGATCCTCGCCGCCGCCTTTACCGTGCCGGTGTTCCTGATTTCCATGGTCCCTGCGTTCCAGTTCCCGCAGTGGGGTTGGGTGGCGGCGGTACTTTCCCTGCCGGTGGTCACATGGTCGGCGTGGCCGTTTCACCGGGCAGCGGCCATCAACGCCCGCCACTTCGCCTCAACAATGGACACCCTGGTATCGATCGGCGTTGCGGCGGCATACCTTTTCTCGGCCTGGCAGCTGTTCTCGGATCCCCTGATGACCCAGCACCCTGGCATGGAGGGTATGGAACAGGGCGGCCTTTACTTCGAGGTCGCGGCGGTGGTCACCACGTTCCTGCTTCTTGGGCGCTACCTGGAAGCCAACGCCAAGCAAAAGGCCGGCGACGCCCTGCACGCCCTCCTCAGCCTCGGCGCAAAAGACGCCACCGTTCTCCGCAATGGCACCGAACACCGGACCCCTGCCGACCGGCTCCAGGTAGGCGATGTCCTGGTAGTCCGGCCCGGCGAGAAGATCGCCACCGACGGCGTGGTGATCGAAGGAACGTCGGCCGTGGACGCCTCACTGGTCACCGGCGAATCAGTACCGGTGGAGGTGGGCCCGGACAGCCGGGTCACCGGCGCAACCATCAGTACCTCCGGCCGCCTGCTGGTCAGGGCCACGCGGGTGGGTTCGGAGACCACGCTCGCGCAGATGGCGCGGCTTGTGTCCCAGGCGCAGAGCGGCAAGGCTCCCATTGCCCGCCTCGCGGACCGGATCAGCGCTGTGTTTGTTCCGGTGGTCCTGGCAATCGCCGCTTTCACCTTTGTGCTCTGGCTGCTCTTCGCAGGTGCGGAAGGCGGAGGACTGCGTTCGGCTTTTATCGCGGCCGTCGCCGTCCTGGTGATCGCCTGCCCGTGCGCGCTGGGGTTGGCCACGCCGGTCGGCCTGCTGACAGGGACCGGCAGGGGCGCGCAGTTGGGCATCCTGATCAAGGGCCCGCAGGTCCTGGAGGACACGCGCACCGTGGATACCATCCTTTTGGACAAGACCGGCACCGTCACCACCGGAATGCTGGCAGTTGACTCCACGCTCGCTTTCGGCGGGTTTGAGGAGCATGAGGTACTGCGGCTGGCCGGCGCTGTGGAAGCGGCGTCCGAGCACCCTATCGCCCGGGCCATCGCCGCAGCGGCAGTTGCCCAGGAGGCGAAGAGAGCCATACAAACAGCGGCCGACGGCGCGCGGTTGCCATCCGTGCACAACTTCCGTTCCGCCCCGGGCGGCGGCGTCACGGGAGCCGTCGAGGGCCGGCTGGTGACCGCCGGGCGTACCGGCTGGCTGCAGGAAAACGGCATCGCCATAACTGCGGAACAACTGAAGCTGCTTGCAGCGGCAGAAGCTGCCGGTGCCACCGCCATTTGGCTCGCCGTGGACGGTACTGCTGCGGGCATCATCAACCTCCGGGACACCATCAAGGACGGCTCTGCAGCCGCCGTCGGACGGATGAAGTCCTTGGGCCTGCGGCCCATTCTGCTGACCGGTGACAACGCCGCCGTAGCTGCCCAGGTGGCCGCCGCCGTCGGCATCGATCCCGCAGATGTCTACGCAGGCGTCCTGCCCGAGGGCAAGGTGGAGGTGGTGCGCGCGCTGCAGGCCAGCGGCGCTACCGTGGCCATGGCCGGCGACGGCGTCAACGATGCTGCTGCGCTTGCCCAGGCTGACCTTGGCATCGCCATGGGATCCGGCACCGACGTTGCCATCGAGGCTGCGGACCTCACCGTGATGGGCAACGACCTCTCCCAGGTGGTGCAGGCCATCGAACTGTCCCGCAAGACGCTGGCGACGATCAAAACCAACCTGTTCTGGGCGTTCTTCTACAACGCCGTGGGCATCCCGATAGCGGCCTTGGGGCTTCTCAACCCGATGATCGCTGGCGCCGCGATGGCGGCGAGTTCGGTCCTGGTGGTTGCGAACTCGCTGCGGCTGCGGAGCTTCGGAACGAAGGCGTAGGGCCCAGGCCCTGAAGCCGAGGCCTCAGGCCGCGCCGTAGCGCACTGCGGCACGTGCCTTGGCTTTGGCGGCCTCCGTCTCCCGGTCCTTGGGCGGAGCCTGTGACACCAGCGAGTCCAGGAGATGCTGGGTGATGTGGGCAATCTCGTGGACCGCCTCCTCAAAGGCTTCCTGGTTGGCCTTGGACGGCTTGGTGCTTCCGCTGACTTTGCGCACATACTGCAACGCTGCGGCGTGTACCTCCTCCGACGTTGCGTGCGGCTCGAAGTTGTGAAGGGTTCGGATATTCCGGCACATACAGCCATGCTAGGCTCTGGAGCGCCTGTGATCGACCCCTCCCCGCAGGGTTTACCCGCCCGCGTCCACGGGGGCCGCGGCATGGGCAGGGGTGCCCATCGACACTGTTTTCAGGGCCGGGGTAGGTTTGAGGCAATGGATCTTCCGGATGAGCCGGGAGGCCGCTGGGGATGCCGACCTTATTCGGATCCACTTTTCGTACAAGGAGAAACTGATGGCTATTTGGGGTGCAGACGTTCAGCAGCTTCGTCAGCTGGGCAGCAAGCTTCAGGCAGGTGCGTCCGAGATCGAGGCGCAGAAGTCCACTCTCACCAAAGTCCTGAGCAGCACCAACTGGGAGGGCCCCGACGCTGACAAGTTCCGCAACGAGTGGTCCGGAACCCACACCACCATGCTGACCAAGGTGGCGGAAGCACTCAAGGAAGCCGGCGACAAGGCCAGGCGCAACGCCGAAGAGCAGGACCAGGCTTCGCGCTAGTCCCGCAGCAGTGCAGGTTCCCGAAGGAGCCGAAGCACTGCCAGGGCCCGGACACTTTCGAGAGTGTCCGGGCCCTGGCATTTAAGAATCGGGGTTGTTCAGGCGACAGTAACCCAGGCGACAGGCACGCCTAAGGCACGGGTTCGACGTCGTTCGCGTGTTCCAGCGGGGACGCCACCTTGGGTGCTTCCGGCCCGCCGGTCGTGGCCGACACCGGTGCGGGGGCGCGCAGTTCGTCGAGCCGGACCAGGATGACGCCGCCCACGATCAGCGCGCCGCCCAGGAGCTGGATGGCGCCCGGCAGTTCGCCCAGCAGCAGCCACGCCCACACCACGGCAAAGAGGACCTCGGTCAGCGACACGAAAGACGCCACCTTCGAGCCCAGGGCCCGGGCGGCCATAATGCCGGACACGTACGCCAGCACTGTGGCCAGGACCACCAGCCCGGCCAGCGAAACCCACCAGGGAGTCACCCATGGGCCGAGTTTGGTGTCGGCCGTGCTGAAGGCCATGGGCAGCAGGCCAGTGGCCGCCGCCAGCCACATGACGCCAGCCCCCACCAGGAGTCCGCCGGACGCCAGGACGATGGGCGGCAGCGAGTCGTTCTCCTTCGCGGTGATGAAGAAGTAGATGGCAAGGCACACTGCCGCTGCCATGCCCCAGAAGACCCCCACAAGGTCGATCTTCACCGCGCCCGTGAGGTCCAGGACCAGGACCAGGCCGGCGAGGGAAAGCAATGTTCCTCCGAAGGTCAGCACCCGTGGCCGCTTCCGGCTGGCCGCCCACAGCCAGAGCACAATGATCACCGGTGCGAGGTACTCGAGCAGGAGTGCCACGCCCACGGAAAGCCGGGCAACGGCGTTGAAGTAAAACAACTGGCAGGCTGCAACCCCGATGAGGCCGAAGAGCAGGATGGTGACCCAGTTGTCCCGGAGCTGGTGCCAGCGGCCGCGCAACGCGGGAACCGCAGGAATGGCGAGGATCAGGGCAGCCCCGGTGAGCCGCGCGGTGACCGCAGCTCCCGGCGACCATCCTGTTTCCAGCAAGGCTTTGGCAAAGGACCCGGAGAGGCCAAAGACAGCAGACGAGAAAAGCGCAATGCCAAGGCCGGAGGCGAGGAAGCTGCGTTTGTCTGCGGGCACCCTCAGGCCGGGGGTGTGGTCGCTTGCGGCAGACATCGTGGCCTCCTGTCAGGAGTAAAGTGGGGTTATGGTCATGACAGTACGGGAGAGCACTGTAAGGAGTCAAGATGGTTTTTGCCCCTGACACTGAGGTGGCTCTGCGCAGCGTGGTGAATTTGGTCAATTCGGCGGCCAACGGAAGCGAGGGACTGGCATCCACAGAGGACCTGGACCGCTTCCTGGCAGCGGAAGGATTCAGCGGGTCGCGCACTTGGGATGACGACGAGCTGGCGAGCGTGCGCCGACTGCGCCAACAGCTTGCGGCGCTGTGGACCGCGGACGAAGACTCCGCCGTGGAGACGGTCAACCGCCTGCTACGGGAAGCCAGGGCCCTGCCGCAGTTGGTGAAGCACGACGACTGGGACTGGCACCTTCATGCCACCACTCCCGAGGCCCCGCTGGTGGACCGCATGAGCACGGAAGCGGCCATGGCCCTGGCAGACGTGATCCGCGGGAAGGAGATGGACCGGATGCGGATCTGCGAGTCAGAGGATTGCGATGCTGCGGTGCTGGACCTCAGCAGGAACCGCTCAAAGCGGTACTGCGATACCGGGAACTGCGCCAACCGTGCCCACGTTGCCGCATACCGGGCACGCCAGGCGGCAACAAGTTAGGTGCCTAGCGGGGGCCCGGGTCGCCGGACTTGTCAGGGGATGCCGGGTCCTGCGGGCCCGGGGCACCGAAGCCATGGGATTTCTTCGGAGCCGAGCTGAGGTTCACGCCCGACCCTTTGCCCAGGTAATCGGCGTTGTCCTTGTGGCTCATGGAGAGCATCGCGGCAATCACCAGGGTGACAATAAAGGCAATACCGGCAGCGGTGAAGGCCAGGTCGAAGCGGGGGGCACGCGCACTGCCGCCGGAGGCGAAAATCACGACGGCGACGAAGGCGATCGCGGCCCAGAATGCGGAGAACATCAGCGGGCCCTTCACCGAGGTCCGCACCTTGCGCGGATGTCCTGGTTGCTGGTCTGCCACGTTGATTCCTCCCTGCAGGCGGCGCGCCGGCCAGCCTGGGTTAATGTCTTTCGGTAGTACGCCCGGCTATCTTCTACGCTAAGTAGAACCCCGGACATCTCCTAGTTTACGGGTTTCCCGCTTCAGTGCGGGCATCGTGCCGGATGGTCAGCCCGGCAAGGGCCCAGAGTACGCCGGAGATGATGGCCCCGCCGCCGGCAACGCCCAGCAGTGCATGCGCCCCGAGGCTGATGAAAAAGGGCAGGATAACGGCCGTGCCGAGGCCAATAATTCCCGAGGCAATCCAGTCCCGGGCCAGCACGTGCCGGCCGCGGAATGCCAGCCCGCAATACAGCTCCAGAGCTCCCGCTACGCCCAGGCCCAGGGCGGCAACCACGCCAAACAGCAGGTCCCCGTGCAGCACTATCAGCGCAAACCCCGCGCCGGCAAGCACGGAACCGGCGGCGGAAAGCACTTTGCCCGTCCTGCTGTCCCGCTGGAAGCCGGTTGCCGGAATACCCCACATCAGCAGCAGCCCGGTGGCCAGCAGGTAGAGCCCGCCCGACCAGCCCATAACTTCCACAGACGGCGCCGCCCAGAAAATGGTCACAGCCCCAAAAACCAGCGCCGCTGCGGAACGGAGCAGCACCGGCTTCCACAGCTCGCCCGTGGGAGCCGTTCCGGAAGCAGTACCTGCGGGTGTTCTCGGTTGGGTCACCGGTCCAGTTTAGTGGGGCACCGCCCTACGGCGAACCCAGCACCATCCAATGGTCTGACCGCGCCCGGGCGCCGAGCGTGAGGGCCCGCGCCGCCATGTAGCCCAGGGCAAAGGCTGCCCACAGCCAGCCCAGACCTGCCGCGCCTCCCGCACCTGACAGGCCTACAGCGATCAACAGCGGCGCGTACGCGGCGAGATTAACCACCCCGGCGAGTGCCAGGTATTTGGCATCACCGGCGCCAATCAACACCCCGTCGAGGACAAAGACATAACCGGCCATGGGCTGGCCGGCGGCAAGGATCCACAGGGCGATGGCCAGGACTCGCTGAACGTCAGGATCCGAGGTGAAGAGGGAGCCAGCCCACGGTGCGGCCGCGGCGAGGAGCACGCCGGTGACCGCTCCGAAGCCGAGTCCCCATCGGGTCATGGTCCTGGTCAGGAGCCGTGCCTTTGCAGGGTTGGCGGCGCCTAGCTCCTTACCAATCAGCGCCTGCGCGGCGATGGCGAGGGCGTCCAGGGCGAAGGCGAGGAAGGAAAAGATGGTCATGGCCAGTTGATGGGCCGCAAGGTTGACCGGCCCCTGCGCGGTCACCACCACCACTGTCGCCAGGATGGCCACACGCAGGCTGAGCGTGCGCAGCATCAGCCAGGACCCAACGCGCGTCATGCTCCGAATCCCACGCCAGCTCGGCAGGAGGCTGACGCCGTTCCGCTGGGCATTCCGCTTCACCATCATCAGGTAGACGGCGGCCATGGCCCATTGCGCCAGGCTGGTACCCACGGCGGAACCCGTGACGGACCAGCCCAGGCCGTAGACCAGCCACAGGTTCAGGATGATGTTCAGGGCGAACCCGGCGGTGGCCACCACCAGCGGCGTCCGGGTGTCCTGCAGGCCGCGGAGCAGCCCGGTGCCGGCAAAAATGAGCAGCATGGCCACCAGCCCCGGCATGGACCAGCGGAGGTAATCAACGGCGAAAGTGCGCACCTCGCCCTCCGCCCCCAGCAGTCCGATCAACGGGTCTGCGGCCAGGAAGCCGGCCACGGCGACGACGGTCCCGAGCAGCAGTGCCAGCCAGACGCCGTCGCGCCCGGCCGCCAGGGCCTTGCCCAGCTGGCCGTCTCCGATGGCGCGGGCCACGGCGGGAGTCGTGGAATAGGCCAGGAAAACCATCAGGCCGACGGCGGTATGCAGCACGGCCGACGCCAGCCCCACCCCCGCGAGCTGCGCCACGCCAAGGTGGCCCACAATGGCCGAATCAGCCAGCAGGAACAGGGGTTCGGCGACGAGCGCACCGAAAGCCGGCACAGCCAGTCGGAGGATTTCGCGGCCGTGTCCCTTCGGTCGCGCGGCCGCCGTCGGGGCAGGTAATTGGGGCACTCAGCCAGCCTAATGCGCCTTACGCGTATGGCCACGAGAGCATGACAAGCACCACATTGTGACGGAATTGGTTGACTCTTCAAGTATTAGCAGGAAGACTTAAGTCCTATGAACCAGTCACGACTTACCACGACCGCCATTACAGCCCTCCGGATTGTCCTCGGCTTCCTCTTTGCAGCCCACGGCTGGCAGAAGTTTAACGAATGGACCATCGCAGGCACCCAGGCGTCATTTGCCAAGATGGGAGTCCCGGCGGCGGAAATTGCTGCGCCGGCCATCGCCGTACTGGAACTGGCCGGCGGAATCGCCCTGATCCTTGGCATTCTCACCCGCGTGGTTGCAGCACTCCTGGCCCTGGACATGCTGGGCGCCCTGTTCCTGGTCCACGCCCCTGCCGGCGTTTTCGCCGCGAACGGCGGCTACGAACTGGTCCTGCTTTTCGCGGCAGCAGCCTTCGCCCTGGCCCTCACCGGTGCCGGCCGCCTCTCCGTGGACCGCGCCGTCTTTGGCCGAAGCAACTCAAAGCTGGCCGTTCTGGCCTAACCAACGACGTCCGGCTTAAGCCGGAAAAGAGCGACGGCGGAGGGGCACTCGGTGCGCATCCGCCGTCGCGCGTTTAATTGCCGGAGCTGCACGGCCGGCATGCCACTTACTGATGCCTGCAGCGCGGGGCACTGGGAACAAACCGGAACATCCGGCACCAGAAACTCACGGGAAAGTTCGGAAAACGCTTGCCAGACTGCTGGTGCGGCTGATAAACCAATGAGTGCTGCAGTGAGAGCTGCACCACTTCATCCCAGGTCTCAGCCCCATTGCCGGCCACCTCCGGCAACCCCATAGCTTGAAATGCGCTGCCAACCGCAGCACGATCCTGCTTTGAATCGTTCCAACCTTCCTGGGTACCGCTTTACCATCGCTCATCGAAGGAGATGTCCGTGAACACACCCCCGCAAATGCCTCCACTTTTCAAGGAAGCTCCGCCACCGCGCCAGCGCAGGCTCCCGGCCGGAGCGAAAGCAGTCACAGCCGCCGTGGCCTCCGCTGCCATCGCTTTCACCGGGCTTCCGGCAGCCCAGGCGGATACCGCCCTGCCCCCGGTGGGAAGCGGCTTCAAATTCGACTTTGGCCCCGGCACCACCGCGGACGGCTACACGGCCGTAGCCGCCGGCACCCAGTATTCGGCCGGCATCAAGTTCGGCTTCACCGACACCGCCGTCACCTCCGGCGTGGACCGCGGAACGGGCGACCCGTTGCGGTCCGACTTTGTCCAGGCCCAGGGGAGTTCGTTCCTGGTGGACCTGCCCAATGGGGATTACACGGTCAAGCTGATCGCCGGTGACGCAGCCGAAGCCACCAACATCGCCATCACGGCCGAGAAAATAGCCAAGGTCCAGGCAACGGACAAGCCCGCCGGCCAGTACCTGGAAATGGAATTCCCCATCTCGCTGGTGGATGGCCAGCTCAACCTGGACTTCACCGGTACTGCGGCCAAGATCAACTCCCTGGTCATCGCGGCCCGCGCTCCGCGCACCGCCACCACTGACCCCGGCGTCTATCTCGCGGGTGACTCCACCGTGCAGACCTACGACCCGGGTTTCGCTCCCCAAGCGGGCTGGGGCCAGATGATCGACCGGTATTTCGACGACAGCGTCACCTTCAAGAACCACGCCATCGGCGGCCGGAGCTCCAAGAACTTCATCAGTCAGGGACGGCTGGACGAAATCCTGCGCGTCATCAACCCCGGCGACTACCTGATGGTCCAGTTCGGCCACAACGATGCCACCGTCGGCGTCGATGACCGCTATGCCTCCCCCGCCGACTACAAGGAATACCTCCGGACCTACGTCAACGGCGCCCGCCAGCGCGGCGCCACACCCGTCCTGGTCACCCCTGTGGGACGCCGGGACTACGACGAAGCCACCGGCAAGTTCCGGGTCAGCTTCCCCGAGTACGTGGCCAAGATGCAGGAATTGGCCGCTGAGGAAAACGTGGCCCTGGTTGACCTCTCCGCCTCGAGCCGCGCATACTACGACGCCATCGGCCCGGAGGACACCAAGTCCGTCTTCCTCCACGTCGACGCCGGCGTCTACCCCAACCGCCCCACCGGCACGGTGGACAACACCCACTTCCAGGAATACGGCGCCATCCAGATCGCACGCCTGGTGGCCGGCGGGGTCAAGGAGCTCAACGTTCCGCTGGCCTCCCGAGTCAAAGAGGCCGCGCCGCCGTCGTCGGTTCCTGCCAAGCCGCAGGGACTGGTGGCGGGCAGCGTCTCCAACGCCGGGGCACTCCTGAAGTGGCAGCCCGTCGGGGGCGCGGACATCTACAAGGTGTACCGCAAGCTGGCCTCCGAGCCGGACAGCGCCTACAAGCTCACCACCACTTCAACTGTCCCCACCGCCAACCTGGGCGGGCTGGCCGAAGGTACCGCCTACAACGTCCGGGTCGCCGCCATGAACGGCAAGGGTCTTTCCGAACCCAGCGACACCCTCAGCGTGACCACCAAGCAGGCAAAATACAAGTTCGACTTTGGACCCGTAGGGGCGCCGCTTGAAGCCGGCTACACCGAAGTCAACCGGACCATGGCCTACACCCCCGAGCGGGGCTTCGGCTTCAAGGACATCTCGGTGCTCAGCGACCGGGACCGGGGAGCGGTGACCAGCAACCTGCTGCGCGACTTCGTCCTCAGCGGCTCCAGCTTCGAATTCCAGCTCGACGTTCCCAACGGCACGTACGCCCTGAAGACCTACCACAGCGACTGGATCGGCTCCACGCGGACGGACGTCGCCGCCGAGGGCACTCCCTTCGGCCAGGTGTCTTCCAGCCGGGCATCCTCGGCAACCAAGATCATCAACCAGGTCCTGGTCTCCGATGGACAGCTCAACCTGTCCATCAGCGGCTCGGGCCAGCGGCTCAACGGCCTGGAGGTTACGCCGCTGCTGGTTGGTCCCACCAACCTCCACACGGCTGCGGTGAACGCCGCTGCAGAACCGCCTACCGTGGACCTCGCCTGGGATGCTGTGGCAGACGCCGCCGCGTACAAGGTGTTCCGCCAGGCATCCTTTGAGGCCCAGCCACAGCTGATCGCCGAAAACGTGACGGCAGCGTCCTTCCAGGACACCACTGCTTTCGCCGGCCTGAAGTACAAGTACTTCGTCACTGCGCTGGACAGCACGGGCCTTGAATCGGTGCCCTCCAACACTGTGGAGACCGCCCTGGTGGATCCCAATACACCAGTCCCGGCGGCCACCGGCAAGGTGGACGTGAAGGCCGTCGAGAAGACCAGTGTCACGCTCAAGTGGCAGAAAGTCTCCGGCGCTGCCGCGTACCAGGTCTACCGGTCCACCTCACCCGACGGCCCCTTTGACTACGTGGGCCGTGCCACCGAGGCGAACTACACCGACTACACCGTGCTGACCACCATCAAGTACTACTACCGCGTTACCACCGTGAACAAGGGGGGCGAATCCGTGCCCTCCCCCGTGGTGGGAACGGAAAAGGTCACCGTGGTGAACCGGCAAATGGAGCAGTTGGACCGCGCCCCCGTGGCCGTGCTGACCAGTGACGGCGTGCGGGTGGGCTGGCGCATGCTGGGCCTGGACCCTGAGCAAATCGGTTTCCATGTGATCCGGGACGGCGTCCAGCTCACGGACGAGCCGATCCGCAGCAGCACCACCTACCTGGATCCCGCTGGAACAGCATCCTCCAGGTACGTCATCAAGACCGTGGGCAACGGCGGGGACCAGCTCACCGCCGAGTTCACGCCGCTTGCCCAGGACTACCTGTCCATCAAGCTCGACAAGCCCGCCGACGACTACACCAAGGACGGCCAGCCCTACAGCTACTCCGCCGGTGACTCCAGCGTGGCGGACCTGGATGGTGACGGGACCTACGAAGTCATCCAAATGTGGGCACCGTCGAATTCCAAGGACAACTCGCAGGCGGGCTACACCGGCACTGTCTACGTGGACGCCTACAGGATGGACGGCACCAGGCTCTGGCGCATCAACATGGGGCCGAACATCCGTGCCGGCGCCCACTACACCCAGCTCCTCGCCTATGACTTCGACGGCGACGGCAAGGCTGAGGTGGCCATGAAGACGGCCGACGGCACCCGGGACGCGGCCGGCACAGCGATTGGCAACCCCAGCGCAGACCACCGCAACAGCACCGGCTACGTGCTAACCGGCGATGAATTCCTGACCGTGTTCCACGGCGCCACCGGCACCGTGATGGACACGGTGAAGTACGATCCTCCCCACGGCGACGTGGGGGCCTGGGGCGACACCTACGGCAACCGCGTTGACCGGTTCCTTGGGGCCGTTGCGTACCTCGACGGCGAGCACCCGTCCATGATGTTCAGCCGCGGCTATTACACCCGTGCCGTGCTCGCTACGTACGACCTGGTGGGCGGCAAGATCGTGAAACGCTGGGTCTTCGATTCGGACTCTGCCGGCGCGCAGTACCGCGGCCAGGGCAACCACAACCTGTCCGTCGCTGACGTTGATGCCGACGGCAAGGACGAGTTTGTCTTCGGGTCCATGACGATCGACGATAACGGCAAGCCGCTGTACAACACAGGCCTCGGCCACGGCGACGCCATCCACACGAGCGACCTCGATCCGTCCCGCCCGGGGCTGGAAACCTTCGCCGCCCACGAGGACATGGGTTCCAGCGGCAACAAGGGTGCGACATTCCGGGACTCACGGACAGGTGAAGTGCTGTGGAGCATTCCGGCCACCAAGGACACCGGACGCGCTGCAGCCGGAGACATCGACCCCCGCCATGCGGGTGCAGAAGGCTGGGCCATCGGCGGCGACGCCGCCTGGAACTCCCCCGTCGGTGAGCTCCGCTCAGCCAAGGGCCAGCTGATTGCCAACAACATCCCGGCAGCCAACTTCCTGGCCTGGTGGGACGGCGACCTGCTGCGCGAAATTGTCGACCATGACTGGAACGCCGCCACCAACTCGGGGACCCCCAGCATCGGTAAGTGGAACTGGGAAACGGAAGCCAGCGACAGGCTGCTGACAGCAACCGGTGCCAAGACCAACAACAGCACCAAGGGGAACCCTGCCATCCAGGCGGATCTCCTGGGTGACTGGCGGGAGGAACTGGCGTGGCCTTCGGCCGACAGTACGGAGCTGCGGATCTACACCACCTCCGCAGCCACGGATGTCCGGCTCCGTACCTTGATGCATGATCCGGTGTACCGGCTCTCGGTTGCGCGCGAGAACATCGCCTACAACCAGCCGCCGCACCCCGGCTTCTTCATCGGAGAAGGCATGGAGCTGCCTGCCCAGCCGGACATTGTGTACACCCGTGCCGGTTAAGTTGCCGCGGTCGCACTGAGCTGACCAAGCTGCGCCCCGTCCGCCCTTCGGCGGGCGGGGCGTTGCTGTTGGCTCGTATGTTGCATGCCCGACCCATGGGTAACCGGTGGCTTCAGTAAGATCGCACCATGACTGAGACCGGTACTCCCAACTCCGTGACCCTCCGCTTCCTGGCCGCCCCCATGGACGTGGGCCACAGCGGTTCTGTAGACGCCGGAACCGTCCTCGAGTGGGTGGACAAGGCTGCCTACGCTGCGGCCGTGGGGTGGGCAAAGTCCTACTGCGTGACGGCCTATGTGGGGAACATCCACTTCGCCGACCCCGTGAACAGCGGAGACATGGTGGAAGTGGAAGCGACCATCGTCTACACCGGACGCTCATCCATGCACATCCGGACCGTAGTGTCCTCGGGGGATCCCAAGGGCGGCCCGGCCACCATGCGCAGCCAGTGCATGGTGATCTTTGTGGCCGTCGGCGAGGACGGAAAGCCTATACCGGTGAAGCAGTTCGAGCCTGGCACGGCTGAAGAAATCGAGCAGCGGGACCACGCCCTTGCCCGCATTAGGATCCGCGAGCAGATCGTCGAAGCCATGAACCGGCAGGAATATACGGATGCGGGCACTGCCGAGCGGGTTACGCTGCGGTTTATGGCCGCACCCACGGATGTGAACTGGGGCGGAAAAGTCCACGGCGGCATCGTGATGAAGTGGATTGACGAAGCCGCCTACGTCTGTGCGTCCCGGTACTGCGGGATGGACACCGTGGCCGTATTCTCCGGCGGGGTCCGGTTCTACCGCCCGCTGCTGATCGGCCATGTGGTCGAGGTGGAAGCCCGCCTGGTATACACCGGAACGAAGGGCATGCACATCGCCGTCCACGTCCGCTCCGGCGATCCCAAGGACGGCGAACTGAACCTCACCACCTATTGCCTCACCGTGATGGTGGCGCGCGACGCCGACGGCAACTCCGTGCCCGTCCCACCTTGGGTGCCCGTTAGCGAAGAGGACAGGAGGCTCCACGCCCACGCCCGCGAACTGCTGGAAATCAGGGGCACAGCGCCGGGAAACCGGCTGCCGAACCATCTGCTGGCGCAGGGCTGAAGACCAGCGCCCGAAAGTCCGCTGGATGGCCCGCCCCCGCGAGGGAGCGCCGGCCCTAGAAGCCTCCGCCGCCGGCGTCGGCCGCCATGTTGGCGAAGCGGGAGTAGTGGCCCTGGAAGGCCACCACAATGTCCTTGGTGGGGCCGTTACGGTGCTTGGCCACCAGGATGTCGGCCTCACCCGCGCGCGGTGATTCCTTGTCGTAAACGTCCTCGCGGTGGAGCAGGATCACCATGTCCGCGTCCTGCTCAATGGAGCCGGATTCACGGAGGTCGGAAACCATGGGGCGCTTGTCCTGGCGCTGCTCGGATCCACGGTTCAGCTGGGACAGGGCGATAACCGGGACCTGGAGTTCCTTGGCCAGCAGCTTCAGGGCGCGGGAGAATTCCGAAACTTCCTGCTGGCGCGACTCCACCTTTTTGCCGGAGCTCATCAGCTGCAGGTAGTCGAGGATGACAAGCTTAAGATCGTGCTGCTGCTTCAGCCGCCGGCACTTGGCACGGATTTCCATCAGGGACATGTTGGGACTGTCATCGATAAACAGCGGAGCGTCATTCATCCGGCCCATCGTGGTGGCGATCTTGGACCACTGCTCATCCTTGATGGTTCCCTTGCGGAGATCCTGCAGGCCAATGGTGGCTTCGGCTGAGAGCAGGCGCATGGCGATCTCGTTGCGGCCCATTTCGAGGGAAAACATCACAGTAGCCAGGTTGTTCTTGATGGCGGCGGACCGGGCAAAGTCCAGGGCGAAGGTGGACTTACCAACTGCGGGCCTCGCTGCGATAACAATCATCTGGCCTGGGTGGAGGCCGTGCGTGAGCTCATCAAGTTCGTAGAAACCGGTTGGCACACCGGTCATTCCCTCGCCGCGGTGGCCGGACGCCTCGATCTCGTCCACAGTGGACTCCATCACGTCCTTGAGCACCACGTAATCCTCAGCGGTGCGCCGCTCGGCCACGGCATAGACCTCGGCCTGGGCCTGGTTCACCAGGTCCTCCACCTCGCCGTCCGAGCCGTAGCCCAGCTGCACGATCTTGGTGCCGGCATTAACCAGGCGCCGGAGGACCGCCCGTTCGGCAACGATCTCTGCGTAATAGCCCGCGTTGGCTGCAGTTGGAACGGTCTGGATCAGCTCATGCAGGTAGGCGGGGCCGCCGATCCGGTTGATCTCGGCGCGCTTTGTGAGCTCATCGGAGACTGTGACGGCGTCGGCCGGCTCACCCCGGCCGTAGAGGTCGATGATGGCTTCATAGATGGTTTCATGTGCCGGCCGGTAGAAATCCTGGCCGCGGAGGATTTCCACGACGTCGGCAATGGCGTCCTTGGACAACATCATTCCGCCAAGGACCGACTGTTCGGCGGGGATGTCCTGCGGTGGCTTCCGGCTCACGTCCGATCCGCGGGTGGCCTCGATCGGATCCAAATGCGCTACTGACAAAGCTGCCGTCCTCCATGTGTACCGGGGACCGAAGTGCCCGGTGGCTAACCATCCTGCTAAAGGCGTTGCGCCGCCCAAGCTGCGCTCCACCACCTGTCCAGGTTTACCGGCTGGGTCTGACAATCCTGCGCAACCCGCGGGTGTGCGGGCTTTTGCCGGAGTTATCCCCACTATCCACAGGTTTTCCACATTTGGCCGCCCCTGCAGGTTGCAGCGGTCCCGCCCTGTACCGTTTCATAGCCCTTTTGAAAGCCGTAGCGGGCACCGAAGAACAGGCACCCCGCTACGCTAGCCGCCAGGAGTTCAGCCTCCAAGCCAGCATGCGGGAGGGGTTGTGGATAACCTGTGCAGTACCGGGCATAGCTTGTGCACAGCCTGTGGGGAAAGCTGTGGAAACAAAAAAACTTTAAAACTGCTTGTGCGGCTGACCTGCGGAAACGTCTTTGGCAGCATGTGGAGTAAATATTTCTTTCGGGGAATTTCATCCACAGCCTGCACCGCGGACCCCGGCAACGAGAGACGCCCGGGGAGCCGCCAGCTGATACCGCCGGCGGCCTTGTGGCAATCATCATATTCCGCCCTGCCGATTTGACCCGGCCCCCTGCCCGCCTTTATGCACCATGCTGAATATTGCTGTGGATAACCCGGATCTGGCATAAGCTCTATGCATGGGCGAACTACTGCTGATGCTGTTGCCTGCGATTGTTTTGGTGGCGCTCATTTGGGGTCTTTTCACCGCCCTGAGCCCGCGCGACTCGGGGATGTCCGACGCCGAAAAATACCAGCGCGACCTGGCGGAGCGTTCGGCACAGCATTACGCAGCCCAGGTCGAGGCTGCCACCGCCGCCCGCGCCCGGCTCGAACGGAATACGATGCCCAGCCAGAACACTGCCCAGGCAAAGCAATCAGATCTGGCTGCTGCCAGGAAGCACATAGAACGGCTTTAGACAATGGAATCGCTCGTGGCCCCTGTCCTTATCCTCCTGGCAGTTATTGCCGGAGTAACCCTGGCTGCCCGCGCCATCAGCAGGCGGAAGGCCGCCCGCAGCGCCGAACCGGCGGAACCTGCCGTTACCCCCGCCGAACTGGCGCGCGCGGCCGCCGCCAAACTTTCCGAAGAGGAACACCGCAGGCTTTATGCCTTGATCGCGCAGGGCCAGGCTATGGCGGCCATCAAGCTGTACTACGAGGCCACAGGAGAGGGCCTCCGGGCGTCCCGTGACGCCGTCGGGGCCCTGGCAGCCCACCCACAGCCCTACCGGGGAACAGAGGCTCCCCCTGCCCCCGTTGAAGACGACGAGGACGAGGAGCCGCAGCGCTTCCCCTACCGCTACCGAGCAATTGCCAGCAAAGGCGATGTGACCCGGGAAGTCAGCAGCAACATGCTCAATGACGAGATCTACGGAAGGATCCGCACGCTGGCCCGCAGCGGGGACACGGAAGCTGCTGCCACCGCGCTGACCCGGCACTCCGACATCACGATGAAGCAGGCAAGGGAATTCATCGAACTACTGGACGACTGACGTACGGGGCGCCGGCTTTCCCGGCGTGGCCTGGCGTCCTGTGTGGGCCAGGCCTAGAAGTCGAACATCTCTCCCAGCCAGCCTTCCTTCTTCTTATGGCGCCGCCGGTCAGGGTCCCGGTCGTAGTCCTGCTTGCCGTACCTGCGGTCGTCGTAGCCGCGCTGTTCCCTGCGCGGTTCGAAATTGGGATACAGCGGCGGGGGCGCTGCCGCGGGCGCGGGGGCCGGGCGTGCCGGTGCAGGGCCAGGCACGGAATCCGCCGCCCGGTCCAGGATTTTGTCCAGTTCGCCGCGGTCCAGCCACACCCCCCGGCATTGGGGGCAGTAGTCGATCTCAACCCCGCTGCGCTCGGTCATCAACAGTTCCACTGAATCCACAGGACATTTCATGCCCACACAACGTCCCGCGCCGCCCGAAAGTTCGGCGCGGCCGGCTTACCGTGATCCGGAGATGCCTGCCAGCAGCTGCTCAAAGGGCAGGGACTCCATCGGGGCAGGCTTCCGCCCCGGCTGCGGTCCTTCAAGCAGGCGCGTAAATTCGCCGGCGGCCCGGTTGATGCGCTCCGCAAGGCCTGAGCCGCCGTCGTCCGTCGTGCCCCAGTCCTGGGGGCCGGCGAAGACTCCAGTGGCTGCCGTCCGCGTACGGAGGTAGCTGAACAACGGCCGCAGGGCGTAGTCCAGGACCATCTGGTGGCGGTCCGTTCCGCCGGTGGCACCCAACAGGACAGCTTTGCCGTCCAGTGACTTGGGGTCCAGGACGTCGATGAACGACTTGAACAGCCCGCTGTAGGAGGCACTGAAGACCGGCGTCACCGCGATGATCCCGTCTGAGGCTTCCACGCCTCCAATCACTTCGGCGAGGCGGGGGGCCGCGTAGCCGGTGACAAAGTTGTTGGCGATGTCCACAGCAAGGTCGCGAAGCTCCACGACGTCAATCCGGGCACTGAATCCTGCCGCGCGAAGTTGCCGCTCAGCAGAGGCGGCAAGCTGGTCCGCCAGCAGGCGGCTCGAGGACGGTACGCCGAGTCCGGCGGAAAGGACTGTGATGCGGCGGGTGTCCATGGCATTCTCCTGTTGCTCGTTCATTCCATCATACATGCGTATGCATCTATCCTCTGAACCGGGGGAGCTCTCCAGATATTCCCGTATTCCGGTTCTACAGCACCACTGATCCCCGAATGCATGTGGTCGAATGTCCGCCTACCCAGATGTCGGCGTCCTCAGCCTTGATGTGAAGGCGACCGGCCCGCCCGAGGACGGTTCCCTGCGCGGCCACGTACTCGACCGGGGCTCTGTTGCTGCTCATCAGCCACTGCGCCACTCCGGCGTTGAAACTGCCGGTAACGGGGTCCTCCATGATGGCATCACCGGGGAGGAAAGTCCGCACCTCAAAGTCGGCATCGGCTCCGGGTTCGTGGGCTCCGACGATTCCCACCTTCAACCCGCCCATCGCCGCGAAATCCGGCTGGACGGCCAGCACCTGCTCGGCAGATTCGAGCAGGACGCCGATCCATTCCGGACCGTTAACCAGCCATGACGCATCAAGAATCCGGGACTCGGGAAGCCGCAGGCCGGCTGCCAGCTGCCGCCGAATGATGTCCTCCACCGGGCCGAAGCGGGTGAGCGGCGGGGCCGCGAAGGCCAGCCGGCCGGCGTCGTGCTTCACCTTCACCAAACCGGCACCGCACTCCTGCACCACAAAGCCGTCTGACTTTGGCACGCCCCCGGACTCCAGCCAGGTGTGCGCCGAACCAAGTGTCGGATGCCCCGCGAACGGAAACTCCTCGCTGCCCGTGAATATCCGCACCCGGTAGTCGGCGCGGGGATCTGTAGGGGGCAGAAGGAACGTCGTTTCGGAGAGGTTGGTCCAGTTGGCGAACTGCTGCATCTGTTCCGCGGACAGTCCCTCGGCGTCAACGACGACGGCGAGCGGGTTGCCGCGGTACGGCTCACGGGAGAAGACATCCACCTGCTGGAAGGGGCGGCTGCGTGGGGAGGGTGAGGTCACCGGTGCAGATTATCACCGGGTGCTGGCCGGCGGTGGTCCGGTCTGCGACACTACGACCATGGCAGAGAACAAGACCCAGCCCACCGCGGTGCCCGTAGATGAGTTCCTGGCGTCGGTGGAGCACCCTGGCCGCCGTGCCGACAGCTTCGAGCTGCTCGAACTAATGGGCAGCATCACCGGGCAGGAAGCGGTGATGTGGGGACCGGGCATCGTTGGTTTCGGCAGTTACCACTACCGGTACGCCAGCGGACGGGAAGGCGATGCCGCTGCCGTGGGTTTTTCTCCGCGCAAGACCAACCTCGCCCTCTACGGACTGACCTACGGCCCGGACGCCGAGCGGCTGCTCCCGGCCCTGGGCAAGCATAGGACGGGGGTGTCCTGCCTCTACATCAGCAAGCTGCAGGACGTCGACCGCGACGTGCTCGCCGAGATGGTGCGGACGGGTTACCACCACGTGATGGCGGAGCTTCACAGCCCGTAAGCGGAAGCGGGAGGGCACGAAAAGACCCCCACCACCGGAATCCGGCGACGGGGGTCCTTGCGCAGTCAGGAGACTACTTACCTGCCACTACGTCGAGTTCGATGACAGCAGCAACATCGTCGTGCAGACGGACGTTGGCCTGGTAGGAACCAACCGACTTGATGTGTGCCGGCAGTTCAACCTTGCGCTTGTCGATGCGGCCAAGGCCAGCGGCCTCAACAGCGTCAGCTACGTCGGCCTGCTTGACGGTGCCGAACAGGCGTCCGGTCTCACCAGCCTTGACAACGAGCTTGACCGGCTTGGCGGAGAGTGCAGCGGCCTGCTTCTGAGCATCTTCCAGGGAAGCGTGCTCGCGGGCGGCGCGGGCAGTCTTGATGGACTCAACCTGCTTCTCGCCACCCTTCGACCAGGTCAGGGCGAAGTTGCGGGGGAGCAGGTAGTTACGTGCGTAACCGTCCTTGACCTCTACAACATCGCCAGCAGCACCGAGACCGGTTACTTCGTGGGTCAGAATGAGCTTTGCCATGTTAGTTAATCCCTTCCTTAGCCGCGGCCAGCGCCGGAGTAAGGCAGCAGGGCAACTTCGCGGGCGTTCTTGATTGCCTGTGCGATCTTGCGCTGTTCCTGCACCGTGACGCCAGTGACGCGACGGGCGCGGATCTTTCCGCGGTCGGAGATGAACTTGCGCAGCAATGCTACGTCCTTGTAGTCGATGACAGTGATGTCAGCGGCCTTCAAGGGGTTGGACTTTGGTTTGGGCTTACGGAGTTCAGCCTTAGCCATCGTGGAGCTCCTATTCTAGGGAGCCCGTGGATATTGATCCACGGGATGGTGGTGGTCCGACGGCGGCAATCACCTTGGTGCCTTGCGGCAGTTCCGGTGTCCCGTCGTCGGGCCTTAATTGGTTGTTAGAAGGGAGGTTCGGAATCGGGGCCGTTGCCCCAGCCGCCTGCATTGGAGACACCGGGCGTTGCCCAAGGATCGTCCTGTGCAGCCTGCTGGTTGCCGCCGCCCCAGCCTCCACCGGAGTTGCCGCCCTGGTTTCCACCAGGAGCGCCGCCTCCGAAGCCACCGCCGCTGTTGCCGCCGCCGAAGCCACCCTGAGCACCCCCAGCGCCGGAGCGCTGGGTGCGGTTGACCTTGGCATTGGCGTAGCGCAGGCTCGGGCCGATTTCATCGACCTCGAGCTCGATAACGGTGCGCTTTTCGCCTTCTTTGGTTTCGTAGGAACGGCTCTTCAGGCGCCCGGTAACAATCACGCGCATGCCCTTGGTGAGGGACTCGGCGACATTCTCGGCCGCTTCACGCCAGACAGCGGCGCGGAGGAACAGGGTTTCCCCGTCCTTCCACTCGTTGGACTGGCGGTCAAAGGTGCGGGGGGTGGAAGCGATGGTGAAGTTCGCTACTGCTGAACCGGACGGTGTGAACCGCAATTCCGGGTCATTGGTGAGATTACCGATGACCGTAATGGTGGTCTCGCCTGCCATCTACTGCCTCCTTGTTCGATCCTGGGTGAAGAGTGCGTTTCCTGCGGGGTAAAGAATGAAAATTGGGCTGAAATTACTCAGCAACAACCTTCTGCTCTTCGGGGCGGGTGATCTTGGTGCGCATGATGGTCTCGTTAAGAGACAGCTGGCGGTCAAGTTCCTTGGCGGTTTCCGGCTTGGCGGTGAAGTTCACCACGGCGTAGATACCTTCGGACTTCTTCTTGATGTCGTAAGCCAGCCGGCGACGGCCCCAGATGTCAACCTTTTCGATGGTTCCACCATCGTTCGTGATGACGTTCAGGAACTTCTGAAGCGACGGCTCAACGGTACGCTCTTCGACCTCGGGGTCGATGATTACCATCAATTCGTAAGGACGCATATGTGAACCCACCTCCTTTGGGCTAAGCGGTTACGGCATTTCCGTAACAGGAGGTTCATTTGCGATGCCATGCAATGCCCCACCGCCGGAACGGAGGCAGGACGCAGCACAGACTTCAATATCTTAGTGCATTTGGACCGGATAGGCGATTCGCGCTTGACTCCAAGCTAAGCGTCCGGCAGCGGCGCGGAAACCACTGCTGCGCCTATGTGGAAAACTTGCCGCTCGCGCTGGTATCCGGACTCGGGGCGGCCATCCCACCCAGCATGGGCATCACCAAATATGAGTACTTGAAGGCCCGGATCTCTCTGGTGCGGATTATGGATCAGGGTTATATTGGCAACCATCGGCTGGGTACCGTGCTGGATGCGACAAGCGGACAGACATTTGGTCCGCTGGACGTGCATTCGGCTGGCGTCCCAAATAGGCGGATTTGGACAGTACAAAGGAATACAGGTCTCCTTCTTCGATGGATGGGGACCACATGTCGTTAATAGGCCGAAGCAAGGAGCTGGACCGGATCCTTGCCGTGATCCGGGGGCCCAACGAGTCCGCACTGAGGGTCGTCGGCCAGCGAGGTGTAGGAAAATCCTCCCTGCTGTCCGAGATTCCCAGGCTTTCCGACTACCGGACTGTCTTCCTGCGGGCAAGCGCATCAGAGTCAGATTGGCCGCTCTCCGGTCTTACAGCGCTCCTGGACGGAATCGACGATCCCGTCCTTAACCGCTTCGCGGACGACTTGCTCCGCGATTCCACCGGCACCATGGACATTCCCACGGTCTCCACCATGCTCCTCAACGCACTGCACCAGCGCTCGTCCTCCCGCACGGTGATTGTCGTGGACGACGCTGACCGGCTGGACCCCAGCAGCCAGGCGGTGATCGGATTCCTGGCGCGCCGCCTTTCCCGAACCGACATGGCGCTTTTCATCAGCGTGCGCGAAGAAACCCCTGACAGCACGTTCGCAAGCCTGCCGACCCTTCTACTCAGGCCACTGAGCTACAACGACACCGTACGGATGCTCGAGTCAATCCCGGCTCGGCAGGCCGCGACCGCGGCCGCCCATGTGGTTGCCGCCGCAACCCGGGGCAACCCGCTCGCCGCCGTCGAGCTCTACACCTGCCTGCTTGAACGGCAGGCCGAAGGGAAATATGCCCTTCCGGTGCCTTTGCCCTGCAAGGGCAGCTTCGAATTCGAGTTCGCCGCGACCGTTGGCGGGCTGAGCCAGGATGCACGCCACGTCCTGGATCTCCTCTCGTTGTCCTGCCGGAGCGACATCGCGACTTTGGAAAAGGTGTACAGCCAGCTGTGGCCCGGGATCGACGAACTCCTGGCCACCGGCATGGTCAGCAGGACCGGAGCGCACCTTCGGATCCAGGACCAGCTGCTCCGCGGCTACGTCTTCGCGGCCATGACACCGGCAGTGCGGACCGCCAACCACCGTGCCATGGCCGAAGCCGCCGACCCCACTGACCCCTATGCCCGGCGGTGGCACCTGAGCTTTACCGCGTTGGAGCGGCAGACGCCGTTCGGCCTCCTCGGGTTTGCCGTTGACCTTATCCGCAGCGGGGAAATCGCCTTCGCCGTCGAATACATCGAACGTGCCCTCACCATCAACCCTTGGGAGCCCGAGGCTGCCGCCCGCCTCACTGCTGTGGCCGAACTTCTGTTCAACAGGGCCGAGTTTGTCTATGCCAAGCGCTACCTGGCCTGGGCACAACGGGTGACGGGCAACCCTGCCCTGATCCTTCGCCTGACCGGACTTGCCTTCGAGATCCAGTTCATCCAAGGGGCCGCGGTGCGCTCAAGCATGGTGTTGCGCCTGGTCAGGGAATTCGGCCAGCACGACCCCGTGTTCGCCTCAAACCTGCTGGCCATGGGTTCCCTCTACTACGCCGAGCGCTGGGAACTGGAGGACGCAGTCAACCTGCTGCAGTACATCGAGAAGTTCCGGGATTCCGCGTCCGTGGAGTGCTTGGCGGTTGCAGGGCGCGCCCAGCAGCTGATCGAGGTTATCGGCGGAAACACAGAACACGCCGGCCGTAAGCATGGGGCCGGCCGGCGTGACATGGTGGCGGCGCTCCTGGTCCAGGGCCGCTCCCTGAGCTATGCCGAACACCATGAACTCGCCCAGGAGGCGTTCACCATGGTCCGGAACTCCGTTGAGGCGGGCAACATCAACTGGCGGGAGACGGCGAACTTCCTTGCGGTGGACAACGAGATCCGCGCCGGCAATGTCCGAACGGCAATCAAACTTATTGAAGACCTGGAACTCTCTGAGCCGGAGACCAAATACCATCGCGGGATGCGGCACATCTTCCGGGTGTGGCGGGCGAACGCTTTGGGTGATGAGGCACTGGCACGTGTTTATCTGGCAGAGGCACAGCACTCCTTTGGCGCCGAAAGCCACCCGGCCATGACCGCCCAACTGGCCGCCTGCCAGGGCCATTTTGCCCTCATGCGCGGCAATCTTGCGGAGTCATTCGCGCAGTTGTCCCGGGCTGCTGAGATCGGCATGGCCTTCCGAAACCCCGCCCTGCTGCGATGCGAGGCGGACCTGGTGGAAGTCCTGGTCCGTCTGGGACGGCACAGGGAAGCGACGGAAGTGCTCTTCCGCCTGGAAGGACGTTCCGTGGGCCTGCGCTCACCATGGCTCATGTCGGCTATTGCCCGCAGCCGGGCGATGCTGGCCGACGGCGAACAGTCCCTGCAGCTGTTCAGCCAGGCGCTGGAGGGCAGGATCGGCCGCGAGTCTCTCCTGGAGCGGGCCCGGACAACACTCTGCTACGCGGAGCGGCTGGGTGCGTTTGGCCGGCTGCGCGAAGCCCGGGAAGGGCTGCTGCGTGCGAAAGTGATGTTCGACGAAGCCGGAGCCGATGCCTGGACCCAGCACGTGGATTCCCTGCTGCTTGACGAGCGGGTGGAACCCGTCCGCGTCCCTGGCAACCCCGCCATGCTGATGCTCGCCGACCACGAACGGGCACTGGCAAAAATGGTGGCCCGAGGGATGCGGAACAAGGAAATCGCCGCCACGCTCTATGTGTCCGTCCGGACCGTGGAAGTGCGCCTCACGGCGATCTACCGCAAGCTGGGTGTGGAATCGCGTGCCCAGCTGACGGCACTGGCAGCAGGTAAGGAAGCCGCGTCCCGGGAGCCCTACGTCCTGCCCGTCCTTTAGGCAAAGCCCGAGCCGAAGGCCAGGCAAACCGGGCCATTGCAGGTAGCCGCAGTTTCCACAGTCTTCCCTTCCGGTACCCACAGAGGCCCTGCCTTTCCCCGCTATAGCCGCCTTCGAAGGGCTATTTTTGTATCAGGTCACAGCACAAGAGCGGGCCACGCCGGGAAGGGGTAGTCATGGCAGGAATATCACTTGCCCGGTCCCACCGCGCAGCCTTTGGCTGGCCCGTTGCGTGCGTTGCTGCACAACCAGTTGGCCTGGGCCCTATCCGGGAGACGGCGGCAGAGTACATCGCCGGTGCGCAGGCGTGAGCGAGCTCATCCTTATCACCGCGAGCGGCCTTGCCCGCGAGGTCCTGGCGATGGTGCGCAGCAGCGGCCAGTACGACGTCGTGGGCCTGCTCGATGACGACAAGGAGATGGCGGGCGTCACGGTGGACGGCGCGCCGGTCCTGGGAACCATCGATGATGCCCGCAAGTACACGCACGCGTTTGTGCTCGTATGCATCGCCTCCGGAAGGTCAAGGGAAGCAGTGGTGGAGCGGCTGACAGCCATGGGCCTGCACGAGGCCCGCTACGCCACGGCAGTTGACCCCTCCGTGCAGCCGCCCGAGGGGTGCAGGATCGGCCGCGGCAGCATCCTGCTGCGGAACGTTACCCTGACTGCGTCAGTCACCTTGGGAAGCCATGTAGTGGCCATGCCCTCGGTGACCTTCTCGCACGACGACGACGTGGCGGACTTCGCCACGTTCGCCGCCGGCGTCTCGCTGGGCGGCGGCGTCCGGATCGGGCGGGCGGCCTACCTCGGGATGAACTCCAGCGTCAGGGAACGGACATCGGTCGGAGCCTACGCAACCGTCGGCATGGGCGCCGCCGTCCTCAGCAACGTGCCCGACGGCGAGACCTGGGCGGGCGTCCCTGCCCATGAAATCGACCGGGACGCGTTTGGGTTCGCTAACGGACGATGAGCGCCACTGCGCACTTCGGGCGACAGACTCTGGCGCACGTCGGCATTTCTCTAGGCGCGCACAGAGTCCGCCGCCCCGCCCGTGCGCTGACCCGGTGCCGGCTCAGCTGCCGTCCGGACGCCAGAACCGCAGCCCGCCGCTAGTGGCGCCGTCGGCGGCCACATCGACCAGGGCGTACGGGAACGCCCGCCTGTCCGACTGGTCCGGTCCTCGGCCGCGGACGTCCGAACTCCACGTACCGGTGTTGATGTACCGGGCGGAGCCACCCTCGAGCGCCGACTCAAGGGCCCGGTGGGTGTGGGCTGAGACGTACCAGGCCACCCCGGACCCGTGTGTCTCAAGGGTACGTACGAACCGGCCCGCTGCAGCAGGAGCCTTGTCCCCGGAGGTTGTACGTCCGGCGGCCGCAAGAACCATGCGAGTGGCGGTGCGCGGGAGCGCCGACACCGTTCGGAACCTGGACAGGCGCGCCAGGTCCCGAACGGCCACTTCATCGAGCGCGAGCCGCAGTGATTCGGTCTGCAGCAGCTCACCGTACCCGGGCTCCCGGACGCGGCGTTCCGCCCGCTCAGATGCCAGGCAGGCCCGGGCAACGGCCCCGGCGCGGCTCAGGCGCGACCTGGACGGATGAGCGTGCCAGGCTGCGAGAGGTGGCAGGTCCAGCTCGTCAGTGCCATTGACTGCCGCGCGGAGTACCTCGGGAATCCGGTGCAGCGCGTGGTGCTGGTGCCCGTGCTCCGCCACGAGTACGTGGGGCACGTGCAGGAACCACGGGTGCACCCTGACCCGTGTTGTCTCGGCGGGTGACAGGAGAGCGGACAGTCTTGCTGCTACCGCCGGCCGGGCCAGCTCCACGTCGTGGTTGCCGCACACGAAGTGCAGCTGCACTCCGTGCGCTGCACATGCCTGCAGCGCACGGTACGTGTCGGGATGCCGGACCAGGATGGACTCAAGCCGGGCCAGGCTCTCGTCCTCGTCGAACCCTGCCAACTCGAACGTGTCACCGACAAAGACGACGTGCTGCTGCAGACCGGAGGCTGCGAGCACCTCGCGGTGCAGGAAATCGGGCAGCACTGTGCCGGGACGCCGGGGGTCGACGTCGGACACACCCAGGTGCAGGTCGCTGAGGAGCCACCAGCGGGCCGGGCGGCTCACGCGAGCAGTTCCAACACGCGCGGCAGGAAGAAGAGCAGGGACACTATCCACATGACGGCTACGACCCTGCGGCTCACTGTCCTGCCGAGTAGCGTTGGTCGTGTCGTGGGTTGCCCGGCTTCCGGTCCAACGCGTCGGACCTCAAGCCCGACAAGGGTAACGAGCAGGGCGAGGGTGACGACCAGCGCGGCCGTCCCGATTATTGCCGACAGATCGATCATGACACGGCCTCCTGGCGTGCGCGTGCTACGCACGCGAGGATGGTGATGACGCCCATCGCGACAATGCATGCCTGCCACGACCACACAGCGAGGTAGAACATCGCCGTGGACACCGTCGTGAGGGCGGCGAGGCCAAGCGCCAGGACCAGCAACGCGCTGAGCGCGAAGTCGGTAACCGGCGTGAGTCGGGCCAGTGCCTGCCCTGGAAGCACGACGAGGACGGCTATCGCTGCGACCGCCTGCAGCGGTGTCGGAAGCCCGATGAGCGTCACGAGCGACAGCACGACGGCCGCAGCAACGACCACCGCGGTGGGCCGGCTGATGGCGGCGCTCATGGCGTCACCCGGTAAACGCGTGCATCAACGTTGCTGAACACGAGCTCCACACCTTCCTGCGCGGTCAACCACGCTTCCAGTTCATCGAAACTACCCTCGTTGCTGACGCCCCGGACTACGAGGCTCGCTTCCGACGAGCGCGTGAGCAACACGACGGCACCGGCAGCGTTGTCCTTGGCGTTTTTGTAGACGAGCGGTCCGCACGTCGGCGTCGACAAGTCGGACTTGCACATGAAGTCGATCGTCCGGTACCGGTGTTCGAGGTATGCCTCGCTGCGCCACGGCGTCGGGGTGGACGCTGAGATCATCATTGAACCGGGGGGCGCGAGGCGCTGTGCAGCGGCGACGGCGGCGATCTCATTGTCGGTGAAGACGTCATACTGGGCGTTCCCGAACCTGCCTGTCACGGTCATCCCGGCCAACAGGAGGCACGTGAGCGCAAGGCCACCCGCGGCGCGGGAGGAGGGGCGTGTGCTGCCGTCCGCGGGGAGCAGGACTGAGCACGCCTGCAGGGCGATGAAGGGCAGCGCGAACAGCGAGACGCGGATGAGCATCTCCCCGCCGTACAACTGGACGGGGAAGAGCAGCAGCGGGGTGAGGGCAAGGAGGACCACCCGGATGTCGAGACGCCCCCTGCGCCAGTCGCGCACGGCCCCTGCCGTGGCAAGCGCCCACAGCACGAGGGTGAGAAGGACCCGGACCTGCACCACGAGCACGTGGCCCGCAGTTCCGCTCACGCGGTCGACGACATTGGCGTCGATTGCGGCCAGCAGTCCTCCTTCCGCCAGGGGTGGGTTACCGGCGAGGTATGCGCTTGCGGGGTAGACGAGCCAAAGCGCCAGCACGACCCCGATGATCAGGGGCAGCCGGCTGGGCCAGACACGTCCGCTCAAGGTGAGGGCGGTGACGGTAATGAGCACCAGGAACGGCGTCAGTTGATGGCTGGCGCAGATGACCGTGATCAGCAGGAGGGTCACCGCGAGGGCGGTCACCCGGTGCCCCGGCCGGTGCTCGGCGGGTGACCGCCCTCGCCACCACTCCACCAGGTCGGCGCGTCCGAAGCCGAGGAACTTGGGTGTCCGCGCGGCCAGCGGGCCGAGGACCAGCGCGATCACAACGAGGTACAGGAAGAAGCCAAAGGCCTGGGGAGACAGGTAGTCCTGGTCCTGCCAGTTGCCGAGGCAGAAGATCCAGAGCACGAGCCAGCGCCGCCGCGCATCGCGGGTCAGGTAACCCGTCAGGACACTCAGGGCAGCGAGCCATAGACCCATGTTGAGCACCGGCGCCCATAGGGCAACGGTCACCGGGTCCAGACCGGTCGCCTTAAGCACCGTCGCCAGGAGGGCGAAGAAACCCGGCCAGTTGAAGTAGGCATCGATGTCCGGGTTAACCCCTTCGGTGCGCGTGAGTGCGTCCGCAATGCCGAGATGGCGGAACGCGACCTCACCCCGCGGTATGTCCGTCACGAAGGATGCGGTCCCAAAGAGCACGAGGACCAGCACCAGCACCAGCCACAACATAACCGGGCGGCTTGCCGGGCCCGCGGAATCTCCGCGCAGCGCCACTACAAAGGCGACGTTCAGGACCAGAAGCCCCACCCAGAACGGGTAGGGCAGGACGGCGGCGAGCCCCAGATCGCTGTTCACGGGTAGTGCCACCGTGGACGCGGCCCATACGGTAAGCACCAGTGACACTACTCCCGCCAGTGCGCACCCCACGTCACGGGGCTTCCAGCGGGCCTGGATACTGCTGGGTGCATCAATTGTGGTGGTCATCTTGACTCCTTGGTGATGCGCCGGAGAACGGCGACTAACCGTAGGCCGACCGCAACGGCCCCAATGGACAGCACCACCAGCCACGCTTGGGCCATAGCACCGGGGCCTGTTTCGGCGACCCACAGCGCTGAAACGCAGAGGGCGACTCCGATCGTCACGCCGACCACGATCGGCTCCGTGTAGCGGCCGAGAGCCCGGCACACGGCGTTGTAGGCCTGCAGCACCGCGTACGGCAGCAGTCCGGCCGCCAACCACCGCAGCGCGTCAGCGGATGCGTCGGCGTACCGCTCGCCCAGCAGACTAAGCAGCGGGTGAGCGAGGAGGACGAGGACGACTGCGGCCAGGCCTCCTACGGCGAGCGACCAACGAAGACTCGCCCAGGTTGTGGACACCAGGCGGTGCGGGTCGCGGACACCCTCGGAAAACTGGACGATGCCCATCAGCATCGGAGCGGAGTAGGCTGCCCAGGCCATCATCCATGCGGGATACCAGTAGGCAGCGGTCTCCGGTGCCACCGTGTGGGCGAGCAGGAGCGGCAGCACCAGCCCGGGGGCGCGCTCCGTGAGGGTGAGGAGCTGGTACGGGATACCCACCGCCAGCAGTGGACGGCCGCGAGCCGAGCGCAGGGATGGTCGCGGCCGGTAGCCAATCAGTTTTCGCAGCTGGACCACGCCGACGACGCACGCCACCGTATTCCCGAGGGTCCAGCAGGCCATCACCACGTCGGCGGAGGCGCCGTGCGCCTGCCAGGCCACGAGCGCTGCCGCCCCGAGTGAAACCCCGCCGCCCAACGCGTACCGCAAGCTAGCGCTGGCACCGCGGCCCAACGCCACGAGCGCCTGGTCCAGGACGATCACCAGGGTGCCGGTGACGGCAGCCGCAAGGAATGTAAGCCAGAAGAGAACCGAGGCCGACGCCGTGTCCGGCGCCACAGCCGACTGCAGCACGAGGTAGCCGACGGCCAGCACGGTGCCGGCTACCCCCACGATGGCGAACGCCGCATCCAGCACCCGAGCGGGCGGCTCTCCCCGCCCCACGGCAACAATTACGGCCGACCCGGCACCCAGCACTGCGAGCTGCGTGCAGATCATCACTGCCGCAACTGCGGCCATGGTGAGCCCGACTTCACGGTCTGACGTCGCACGCGCCGCCACGACCCAGAAGGCAAAACCCCAGCCAATCTGGGCACCCTTGCCAACGATGAGGCCAAGGGAACTGCGCAAGGCGGAGTGCCGAACGGTTGAGGGGTCCGTGACGGCGGTCCCAACCTCGGCACTCATGACGCGAGACCTTTTCTCAGGCCCGCATAGTTGTACCAGCAGAAAGCGAGGTAGTAGCGCAGCCACCGGGGCTGGCCGGAGGCGAGGCTTAGGGCGCTGCCGCGGACTGCCGCGGCGGCGGGCAGCAGCGCCAACCTCGCACCTCGCCAGCCGTGCTTGCGGATCATCCGTCCCAGTCCTGTTCCGTCCATAAGGAACTGGTCGAGCGCAAAGTCGAAGTCATCCGCCGCGAAGCGGTGTTCGACAACGACCCGTTGTGACACGCCGGTTCGCAGCCCTGCCTGCCGCATCCGCCAACGCAGCTCGATGTCCTCCCCCGACTTGAACTTGTCGTCGAAACCGACACCCAGCATGAGCTCCCGGTCGACGACCGTCGCCACGAGCCCGAACCAGTTGCGGCTGCGGCCGGTGCGGTGGTGGTGTGCGAGCGCCTGCCCCCAGTAGCCGGGTCCGGCGACACTCTCCAGACCGGCCTGGAGTGCGTCGTAGCCGCCTTCGACCAGCTCCGAGAGCAGGTCTGCGACCCCCGTTGGCCCGAACACGACGTCGGAATCAACGAGCAGGACCCAACGGGTGTTGCTGTTCTGCACCCCGAGCGTTCGGGCCCACGGCAGGCCACGGCCCTCGTCACTCAGGATCCTGGCACCGGCCGCGAGGGCGATTTCGACGGTCCTGTCGGTAGAGCATCCGTCCACCAGGATGATCTCGGCGACGCCGGACTGGCGCAGGGCTTCCAGGCAGCGCGGGAGCATGAGCTCCGCGTTGCGGGCCGGAACAACCGCGGTGATCTCGGAAGGGCTTGGACCCACTCTGTCCACCCCCTCAGATCTGCTCGTCGAGGACCGACGGCAGCAGCTCCTCGAGATACCGGACGATGTCGTCCGACGCCTCGTCCGCGCTGTACGCGGCAGGCACCTGCAGCAGGTGGCAGGGCCGCCCGTCGAGGGCTTTGCTCAGCACTACCCCTTTCGCGGCGAAGTGCTCACGCCATGGGACGACGGACGTGGCGGCCAGGCCTGTCACCACATGCTGCGAGAAGCCAGCCATCTCGATGTGGAAGTTGCCGAGCATCCGGTCCACCATCCAATCGGTTGTCCGCTCGACAATCCGGGACCGGGAGCCCTCGTAGCGCTCAATGTAGATGGCCGCCGCGAGCGGGGCCGTGGTGGTCACTTCGCGACCCGGAAACGCCTTCGCAGCATCAACCATGCGGTGCTCCGGCGACCACCGCCGGGAGAAGTCCGCGAGGCGCGGGTAACGGATGACGTAGGGATGCACCACCGTGGTGAGGCGGCCGACGCTCTTCGAGAGCTGCGGCGGGACGAGGGGCTTCCGGACACCTTCAAACAGGTGCGGGTAGATGGCCCGGTGGTGCGGCTTGATGAACATCGGCTTCGCGTAACCGAGCAACGTGGCGTCCTCGGCGAGGAAGGCCCAGTCATCACCCATGAACGACCACCCTTCGCGCCGCATCAGCTTGGCGGCGGTGCTCGTCTTACCGGTCCCCCCGGCGGCCGGAAGCGCGATCGCGTGCCCCCGGTACGCCATGGTTGCCGCGTGGATCATCCCCGCTCCTCGAGCGACCATGGCGGCATCCAGAACAGGGACCACGGAGGTCAACAGCTCGCCCGGGCCGTGGATGCGCCACTGGTTTCCGTCCCTCACGACCTGGAGCCGCTCGGCCTGGAAGCGCACGCTGTTTTCCGTGTACGCGAGCTCGTGCTCAAGCAGACCGGCATCCGGCATTGGCTCCAGTTGGTCATCCACCGTGATATCGGCCGGCCGTTCGGTGTCGGTAGCGAAACACGCCAACATGCTTCGGAGCTGCGGCGCTGACGGCGCCGCTGCGTCAACGCGGAGCGTGATGCGGCCATGGATGTCGAAGTGCAGTGCCTTGGTGTTGGTTTCGGTCTGCTTGTGCATTGTTTGTCCCCTGTTTTAGTGGTGCCTGTTAGATGGTGTTGCTGGTAGATGTGTCGGACGGATGGTTGCTCGTGTGGACGGGTGTCGGTCGTGTCGACGGCGTCCGGCTAGTTCGCCAGCGTGAGTACCAGCTTGGGTGCGTATATGCCACTGCTGGCCTCCTTGGAATTAAGGTCCACGCCGTCGCTGCTGCTGGAGTCCATACCAAGAGAGAGTTCCTGGCCGAGCTCACCCATCAAGGCGTTGGCGTTCAGTGAAACGTTGTAGTTGGTGTTGGTTGCTGTTGGCCCGAGCGTGCCGAGAATGCTGGTGCCGAGCGCGGGCTTGTTGCTGTAGGTGATGCCGGTCTCGGTCCAGCTGTCAATAGCAACCAGCTTGACGTTCTGCGTACCCGTGGACCCGCTCCCGGCGCTGCGCAGCTGCAACACTGCGCCCTGCAACGTTCTGCCTGCATAAGCCTGCAGGTTGAACTTCAAGTACGTGATCTCCTCGGTGCTGGCGTCTACGCCCAGCATGGTACTGGTGCCATTGTTCACTGTCACCGCCCCTGCCGAGACGTAGCTGTCAGCGGTGGCAGTGAGCGTGACGGTCGTCGACGTGCCGCCGGCGGAACTGACGCTCCAGGTCCGCGTCGCTGGTGTGACATCGGTGTTACCGGTTGCGTCGATGGCCCGGACGCTGAATGTGTGGGCTCCGACCGACAACCCTGTGTAATCCCGGGGCGAGGTGCACGCCACGTACGCTGCACTATCCAGGCTGCACTGGAACGTCGAACCAGCCTCAGTCGAGGTGAATCCAAAGGAGGCGCTGGTCGACGTCGACGTCGATGCCTCAGATGGTCCCGACGTGATCGTTGTATCCGGAGGTGTCGTATCACCGCCGCCGGAGCTGACGCTCCAGGTCTGGGTCGCTGGTGTCGTGTCGGCGTTGCCGGCTGCGTCCGTGGCCCAGACGTTGAACGTGTGGGATCCGACCGACAGCCCGGTGTAGTTCTGGGGCGAGGTGCACGCCGCACGGGCAGCACCATCCAGGCTGCACTGGAACGTCGAATTCGCTTCACTCGAGGTGAATGTAAAAGAGGCACTGGTCGACGTCGATGTCGCAGGTGGTCCCGACGAGATCGTCGTATTCGGAGCCGTCGTGTCACCACCACCGCCGCCGCCCTTGGGGTCGTAGAAGTGCCAGTACCTGCTGGTGGCGTTCACATCCGCGAGCAACAGCAAACCGCTGTTGGCCGTGCCCGTCGAATTGTTGAGGTTCTGCTTCGTCGACGTCGCGTTGTGGACATACTGGTCGGCGTCCACAATGCGGGCCGTCTTCGCAGTGGTGAAGCTGATGTTGTTCAGCGGCGTGGATTTTTCGTAGATCGCGCCTCCCGAGCTGGTGCAGACACCGGCGTTCGTGATGCCCGTGCCACTCGTCTTCGGATAGGTAGCGAAGGTACGCAACATCTGCGTGCTCTCATCAATCAGGACAACCACCCGGTTCGGGCACTCGGCCACAGTCGCGATCGTGTGCGCCGACCAGGCCGACGTCGTAGCGTTCAATGCCAACAGCTGGATCAGCGGCTGGGACGACGACGTGAAGGACGTCTTGATAGCGGCGAAAACCCTTCCGCCCGAGGAGTCCAGCCACTTCAGGTTCATGTGGTCGTCACCGCTGCGCTGGCCCGATACTGCCGCTACCGGGGTGGTCCAGGCGTTGCTCGCTGCTCCGTCGACGTGGTAGCTCCAGTACATGCCGTCCGTGGAGTCACCCACTTGCCGGCTCCACATCACGCCCATCTTGTTCCCACCGAACGCGATCACAGCCGAGGTGTCGTCCACAGACACGTTGCTCAATGACGCAGGATGCGTGAACGGCGTCCCCCACGTCGTGCCGTCCGTGCCAGTGACGTTCAGATAAATCCGGTTCCCCTGCTGCCACGTGGCCCACAGCCGACCAGTCGAGTCCTTATCGATGGTCAGGGCCTCGACGCGGTGGTTGTTGATGTTGGCAGAACCCAGCAGCCTGTACGTCTTTGCAGCCGAGTCGTAGCTGTAACGCCGCATTGTCGTAGGGTAGTTGGGCTCAGCGGGCACGCCGTCGTTGACGAACCGATAGCTGGCCACATACAACGTCTTCCCGTCCCACAGCACGTCATGGTGGGTGTTAGCCCGCGTATCCGTCGCCACACGTGTATCAACCCACGTGTTCGTCGCGGCGTTGAAGCGGAAGATATGGAAATCCGAGCTGGCCGTGTCCCACAGGTTCCCCCACCAGGACCCGTCATTGAACCACAGCCCACTCGTTGACCGCTTCGTGCCCGTCGGCGTCCCCGTCCCGGTATGCGACGGGCCCTCGACCCCAACATCACCCGTGGCAGCCGATGCCGCAGGCACCATCACAACAACACCCACGGCAAGCAGCACTGCCGTCAGCAGTGCTGCCAGCAGTGAGTGTGGCCGCAGCTTCCGCGACCCGTGTGAACGGAGACCATCTCCGGCGACGAAACCGCGCGGAGCTGTACCCTCGCGCGCAATCTGGTTATTCATGTTCATTCCCCGACCTTTTCAAACTGAAAACTTCTGACAGTGCCGCTCCACCGTGCCCCCGGCCGGTCCGGCAATCGATCACTCTCCATACCCGGAATCAGCTCCGGGGACCGCGGCGTCGGCGGCCCGTAGCAGCTCCTTCGTACGTTTACTCACTGGACTTCCCGCCAGGCAGCATCCACGGGAGCTGTGCTCCCCGGAAGCGGCGGGACGTGGGCCAAGCGCCGGCCTCGCACATAACCTGCGGCTGTGACGGCCAAAACCGAAACCACCGCCCCTGCCCGCCCAAGTCCTCCCCGGTCGCGGTTTCTGCTCCAGTCGTAAATTCCGGAAACAACGGCGCGTGGCAGGACGCTGCGGACATAGCGGCGTTCGGGGCCCAATGCCCGTTTGTGGCCTACGACCTGGCTGACCTGGGCCTTGGATATCCCTTCGGACCAGGACCTGGCCAACATGTAGCGGAACGTTCCCCTCTGGGCCGGAACGTGATGGTGTACCAGGGCGGCGGGTTCGTACACGATGCGTGACCCCGGTGTGCCCATCCTCGAACGTATGCAGATCTCCGTCTCTTCACAGCCGAGGGGCTTTGTCCCTTGGCGTCCAAGGTCCAAATTGAAGCCGCCGACCTGACGGAGCACTTCCAGCCGGAAGGACATATTCGCACCGATGACGTTCCTGACCTCGGAGGCCACCTTGGGCAATCCCCTGTAGCTGCAGCCGACGATCCAGTCCAGCTCCTCGCCGAAGTAGGAGGGACGGCCGGCTTCCCAGACCGGTTCAACGCGACCGCCCACAGCCAGTACATCGGGATCGTCGTAGTAGGTGATCAGCCGTTCCAGCCAATCGGGAGCCGCCTCGGCGTCGTCATCGAGGAAGGCCACGACATCGGAGGTACAGAGGCCCACTCCCGTGTTCCTGGCCCCGGAGAGCCCCGGGGCACCGCTGCTCTCCACAAGCCTCACGTCATCAACAGTGGCGATGAGGCGCTTATAGAGATCCTGGTTGTGGTCGACAACCACAAAGACCTCGTGTGGGACAACGGTCTGGGCACGGACGGAACCAATGACGTCCAGCAACCTGTCCCAGCGTGCCATCGTGTAGCAGCAAATGACCACGGAAACGGTGGGAGGTTCAGTATGTGTGCGCATTTCAAAGTCCTTGAACTACGGAAAGAAGGCTCTGGGGATCAGTAGGTGTACGTGGAAACCTGACGTTTTCGTATGCATACTTCACTCGCCGGAGGGCCTCGGGGCGGGCTCCGGCAGTCGGCGCTTCCCAAAGCATGCATTCGCGTGCGAGCGTCCCCAGGACCCGCCACCCGTCACGGAACGTCTGCAGATTCGAGGCTCCGGAAATGCGGTCGAGCTCAATGCTGGGTACCTCGGCAATGCGAAGGCCCGCCCTGGCTGCGCGGACAATCAGCTCGGTCTCAATCTCGAACCCGTCTGATTCCAGCTGTAGAACCTCCAGGCATTCCTTGCGGAAGGCTATATATCCGTAACAGAGGTCGGAGTAGTTGCTGCGCAATACAGTATTGGCCATCCACGTAAACGCGCGGTTGCCGGCGCTCCGCAGCCAGGTCAGGTCTTCGGATCCGCCTCCCGTGACGTAACGGGACCCTTTCACGAAGTCGTAGTCGTGCTGGAGCGGGGAGACAAACCACCCGATCTCCTGGGGGTCCATGCTTCCGTCAGCGTCCAGCATGACGATGATGTCTCCAGAGGCTGCAGCGAACCCTGCCCGGAGTGCGACGCCCTTGCCCTTGCGCTGCTCGTCCACCACAACAACGTCGACGCGCAGTGCACGGGCAACGTCGACGGTGTGATCGTGGGAACGCCCATCCACGATCACAACCTCGTCCACGTAGGAGGGCATGCGGCGAATGACCCAGGGAAGGTTCATTGCTTCATTCAGGGTTGGAATAACCACGCTGACTGACGCTCTTGGTGACGAGATAGTCGGCTCGGACAAGGAGACTGGGAGCTGGGTGGAAATAGACAAATGCATCACCACTTCATGACAATTACCGAATAGGAGACAACGTCGCTCTTATGAATGCGCGACACTAGCGCTTGTCGGTCTCGGTCTAGTCTGTGGCCCCAGCTCTTCAGCCGTTGACTCTGCCCGTGTCAAAAGAGCCTACGGTCCGCCCCTGGGGGTGTCACGAGTAGCCTGTACTCCCTTTTCGCCGCAGAATCCCCTGGCCCTACGTAAGTAGCGGGGTTACTGTGCAGGCAAGTACTTAGGTATAGGGTTATCGCCCCATCCGATGATTAGGTATAGGGGGTTTCACGCGTTCCGGGGAAATAGGTACAGGGGTTGTATTGCGAAGTATTTGGCGCCGGTCTATTGTTTTGCATTTTGGGTCTACGGCTCGCTGAACTCCAGGCGTATCGTTCAATTCCCCAGTAGGAACAGCGATGAATACGAAAGCTACGTCCGCTGGCTTACCTGCGGGGAGAACCGGTTACGCTGACCCGTTAGCCGCCGTCCGGAAGAACAGCTCCGTCACGGCTGCCAGACGCCGCGGGTCCTCCACCCCGCACAGCTCCCTGGCAGAATGCATGGAAAGCAACGGAACACCCACGTCCACCGTCCTGATCCCAAGGCGCGTCGCAGTCAGCGGACCAATGGTGGAGCCGCAGGGGATCGCGTTGTTTGAAACAAACTCCTGGTACGGCACCCCGGCTTCACCGGAAAGCCGGGCCCAAAAAGCTGCCCCGTTGGCGTCCGTGGCATAGCGCTGGTTGGCGTTGATCTTCAGCAGCGGGCCGCCGTTGAGTACAGGGCGGTTGGCGGGGTCGTGCCGCTCGGCGTAGTTGGGGTGGACAGCGTGCCCGGCGTCGGCGGAAACACAGAACGACGCCGCCAGCGCCTGCCGCCGTTGGCTCACCGTGGCACCGAGGCCGTCCGAGATGCGCACCAGCACATCCTCGAGGATGGGCCCGCAGGCCCCGGAGCGGGAGTTGGAGCCAATCTCCTCGTGATCGAAGGCGGCAAGTACGGCGATCGGCCCGCCGGCGGCGCCACCACCAACAGATGAAGCATGCGCAATCAGCGCCACCAGCCCTGCGTGGGTGGCCGAAAGGTTATCCAGGCGCCCGGACGCGAAGAACTCCCCGTTGCCCCCGAAAACCGCAGGTGCCTGTGTGTCTGCAATGACGACGTCGTACCCGCCAATCCGGGCAGGGTCCACGGAAGCGCCGGGAACATGGGAAGCCAGCACCGCAAGCAGGTCAGAATCCCCGGCGTTGCCGAGCCCCCATACAGGATTCATGTGCCGTTGCTTGTCCAGTGTGAGGCCATCGTTCACGGTGCGGTCCAGGTGGATGGCC
The DNA here is from genome assembly GCF_059090465.1 of Arthrobacter sp. MDT2-3. NCBI lineage: Bacteria > Bacillati > Actinomycetota > Actinomycetes > Micrococcales > Micrococcaceae > Arthrobacter > Arthrobacter sp. MDT2-3. The sequence continues at coordinate 191,889 of NZ_JBNHFS010000001.1, forward strand.
AGCTGCGGGAACCGGAGCATGGGGCCGGTGGCCGTGAGGTGCTCGGTACCGTCCAGCATGACCAGCCGCCCGGCCAGCTGCAGCTCACGGTCCAGCCAGGAGTTCAGCAGCGGCCCCCCGTACACCTCTACGCCTGCCTGCAGCCAGCCGTGCGCACCGATGGTGGGCTTGGGCTTGAGCTTGAAGGAGGGGGAGTCAGTGTGCGCCCCCAGGATGTTGAATCCGGTGGTGGGTCCGGCGCCCCCGGGGACCACCCAGGCGATCAGCGCGCCGTCGCGGATGATGAAGAATGAACCGGCGCCGCCCTCCCAGGGCTCCAACTCATCCAGCCGGACAAACCCGGCGTCCAGCAGCCGGCGGCCGGCTTCGTGCACGGCATGGAAGCTCGACGGCGATGCGCTGACGTAGTCGCCAAGGTCCTGGATGTGGTCTGCAGCGGAGGATGAAGAAGGCATGCTCCCGAGTCTAGAGGGTGACGTTCAGCCCCGCCGTGTAGCCTGCCGCAGCTGATCCGGTCATGGTGGCGAGCTGATAGATGCCGCCGTCGTTCCTGAACACACTGTCCGACTGCAGCGTGGTGCGGCCCATATTCCGCCTGCTCGTCTCGTAGCCCGGAGAGGCGTAAACGTCGTCGCAGGACGCCTTGGTGAGCGCAATCTGCGAAACGGCCAGCACCTGCCCTGCCGCCGTCGCATTGTTCATGGACTCGAACACCTCGAAGTGGATGTGCGGCCAGCGTCCGGAATAGGCGCCGGGGAAAATCGACGTGAAGGTGGCCCGGCCGTTTGCGTCCGCTTCCTGGACGCCGCGCAGATAGTTCTCGTTGGCTAGTTCCGGGTCGTACATTGAATACCTGCCTTCCCGGTCGCAGTGCCACGCATAGACGGCCGCGCCGGCCAGCGGGACGCACCCGTTCGCGTTGTCCAGCAGTGTCAGGGTGAAGGTCAGCGGTACCCCCTCGGCCCTGGCGGTCCCGGTCCCGAAGCTGGACGCGATGTCCCGCCGCACTACGCCCGAGGCTTCCAGCAGGTTGGGCCCGTTCGAGCCGTCAGCCGGAAATGGCCCGGAGGTTTCCCGCGGAATTTCAACGCCGCACTCGGCAATGGCCCGGGTCAGGGTTGATGACGGCGACGCTGGTGCAGCAGCGCCGCCCGCAGCAGCAGTTGCCGGGCCGGCGGACGACGTCGAAGGACTGGCGTTGGGCGTCGGCCCGCCAGGAGTGCAGGCAGCCAAGGCAGCGGCGGCACCGCCCGCGCCGAGGATCATACCCAGTGACCGGCGGCTCATGATGGTCGAAAGGTCGAATTCGAGGCCGCGGTCGTGGTTCGGGTGGGGGAGGCGATTGCTCATGGAACCATCCAACCGCCCTGCCCATAGCCTGCATAGGGTTTCCTGGGGGACGCGTGCGTCAGTAGTCCGGGTTGCTGGGAACCACCAACCCGGTTTCGTACGCATAGACCACTGCTTGGACGCGGTCGCGGAGGTGGAGCTTGGTGAGGATGCGCCGGACGTGCGTCTTAACCGTGGCCTCTGACAGGAAGTACCGGTGGGCGATCTCCGCATTGGAGAGGCCCTCGGCCATTGCCTGCAGCATTTCCGTCTCCCTGGGCGTCAGGTCGGCCAGGAGCGGATCGGGCGCAGGAGCCGCCGGTGCGGGCTTGGCGGCACCGCGGACATAGGTCTCCAGCAACCGCTGGGTGATCCTGGGCGCCACGACGGCGTCACCGCTGGCCACCAGCCGTACGGCGTTGATCAGTTCCGACGGCGCGGCGTCCTTCAGCAGGAACGCGGACGCGCCTGCCTGGAGGCCCGCGAAGGCATACTCGTCCACATCGAAGGTGGTCAGGATGATGATCCTGGCGCAGGCCCCGGATTCCGTGATGGCACGCGTCGCCTCGATGCCGTCCAGCAAGGGCATCCGCACGTCCATCAGTACCACATCGGGGTTCAGTTCCCGGACCTGGCGGACGGCCTCGGAACCGTTTGACGCTTCGCCCACGATCCGCAGGTCATCCTCGCCCTCGAGGATGAGCCGGAAGCCCATGCGAAGCAGCGGCTGGTCATCCACCAGCAGGACGGTTACGGCCGGATTATTGGTCATGCTTTGCCTTGGAGTTCGTAGGGACGGAGGGATTCGGAAACATCATCGCCAGGCCAGGTAAGAACGGCGTGCACCCGCCAGCCCCGTCCGCTGCGGCCGGCCTCTACTGTGCCGGCGTAGATCCGGGCCCGCTCAGCCATTCCCGTGATTCCCTGGCCGGTGCCGTAGGAGCCGTGCCCCGGGGCGGGGGCCGCGCCGTCGCCAGGGGCGGGCCGCCCTGGAAGTCCTGCCCCGTCGTCGAGCACGTCAATGGTGACCGTTGAACCCGTGCGGATAATCGCGACGTCTACCCGTCCCAGCGAACGGCCGTAACGGAGCACATTTGTCAGTGATTCCTGGACAATCCGGTAGACGGTGAGCTGGAAGGAGGCGTCGTCGGGCAGCGCCGGCCCGGTGTGGGAGTAGTGCAGGGGCAAGCCCGCGGTGCGGAACCCCTCCAGCAGCTTGGACAGGGTGTCTCCCGAAGCGAGCGGCAGCGGGGCCGCTGCTCCCGCATCGTCGCGGAGGACACCCAGGACCCGCCGCATGTCGGCGAGGGCCGTCCGGCCTGTCCGGGACAGTTCACCCAGCACCTCGCTGGCGCGCTCGGGACTTTTCCGGACCACGACGGCGGCGCCGTCCGACAGACTGATCATCACCGTCAGCGAGTGGGCCACGACGTCGTGCATCTCCCGGGCGATGCGGTTTCGTTCGTTCACCGACGCCAGCCGGGCGGTCCGCGCTGCCCACGCGGCAACTTCCAGTTCGTGTTCCCGCCCCTGCCGGACGGAGATGCCAATGCCTGTGGCGATGAAATTGGACAGCGTGATGGTCGCCCCGGTGGCGATGCTGGTCAGCAGGTGGAAGTCGCCGGGGTTGACTCCGGTGTCGTGGACGAAGGAGTTCTCCATCGGCCCGACGGCGGCCAGCAGGTAAAGGAGGGCCAGCGGCGCCGTGGCCACCGCCATGGTGATGAGCGCAAAGCGGCGGGTGTGGGCCACTGCCACGCCATACAGCGAGAACCAGAGGCCAGCCGACACATTGGAGCCCCACGGGTGCAGCAGCGTCACGGCCACCTCCGCCACTGCCACAAAGGCAACAAGGCCCACCGGGTGGAAACGGCGGAGGAACAACGCACCGGCCACCGCCACCAGCAGGGCGATGGCGGGCCAGTTGCCGGACCGGACGGCGTCCGCAACTGTGGGCGCCACCAGCAGGCTGTAGCTGGCGGCCACCACGGCGTCCATCACAAGGGGGTGCCGGTGCAGGTAACGGCGGATGCGCCCCCGGCGCCTGGCCGTGAGCTCGGCAAAGGACGCGTCGGCCTGTCCGGCCGGCGCGTCCCTTCCTTCTGCCGTTTCGGTCATGGTCGCGGTTCTTGGTCCATGTTTAGACGTCGCGCTTCTTCAAGGCGATCATTGCCGGGATCAGGAACAACAGCACGTAGCCCAGGAAAATCAGGCCGCCGTGCCAGGGATCGATCATGCCATCGGTGTGGCCGATGGACAGGAAACGTCCGCCCGCCTCGCTCGGAATGTATTGCGGAACGTACTTCCAGAATTCACCGGGAATAAGGGACATGAACCCCGCAGCGATGGAGAGGACGAAGAACATGGCCACCAGGACGGTGATGCCGCCGGCGGAGTTCCGCAGCAGCGTGCCCAGGGACAGGCCGATCAAGGCAACGCCGGCCACGTAGAGGCCACCGGTGAAGATGCTGTAAAGCACCCCATCGGTGGACCAGCCGAGGTCGAAGCCCATGCCCTGGAATACCGGCATGGCGATCAGGAAGGTTACTGCTCCGGCGATGGTGGTGATCACGTAGGAAATGACCGCAAGGATGATCGCTTTGGCCACAAAGGCGGGGGTGCGCCGCGGCACGGCGTTCATGGTGGAACGGATCATTCCGGTGGCGTATTCGGAGGACATAAAAAGCACCGCCAGTGATCCGAGGATCAGGATGCCGATCTGCAGGCCGGCGTTCGGCAGGTTGTAGAGGTCGAAGCCCGAGCCCGGCGGAAATGATGCCTCGAGCATTTCGGGGGTCATCGTCTGGCCCTGCTCCCTGGCATTGCGGATCATCTCGTCCAAATAGGTGTAGCGGATCAGGACGGTCAGAGCGCCAACACCAACGATGGCCGCCAGTGTCAGCAGCAGCAGGATGCGAGTGGACATCAGCGAGAAAAGCTTGATCCATTCGGACCGCAGGACGCCGCCAAAGGTCACGCCCCGTGATCCCGCAGAGGACCGGGTGGAGGCGGTACGGGTTTCAGTCATCGTGCTCATCGTCCTTACTTTCCTGCCGCTGCCGGGGCGGCCACTGCGGATCCGCCGGTCAGGTGCGAATGGTATTCCACTTCGTCCTTGGTGAGGTCGAAGTACGCGTCTTCAAGGGAGGACATCTGCGGGGTGAGCTCGTAGACCAGGACACCGTTGTCCAATGCCACCTGTGCGATCCCGCGGGAATCCATCCCTGTCACTTCGAGGGTTTCGGGCTCGCTGTGGTCCACGGTGACGCCATCGCCTGCCAGGAGGGCAGAAAGTTGCAGCGCGTCGCTTGTGCGGACCAGGGTCCTGGCCTGCCGGGTTCCGGCGATGATCTCCTGGACCGGCGCATCGGCGATGATCCTTCCACGGCCGATGACAATCAGGTGGTCAGCAGTCTGGGACATTTCACTCATGAGGTGCGAGGACAGGAAGACGGTTTTGCCCTGGTTTGCGAGGTACCGCACCAGGTTGCGGACCCACAGCACGCCCTCCGGGTCCAGGCCGTTGACGGGTTCGTCGAGGATGAGCGTCTGGGGATCACCCAGAAGCGCGGCGGCGATCCCCAGCCGCTGGCCCATGCCAAGGGAGAAACCGCCGGCCTTCTTGCGGGCCACGGCCTCCAGACCAGTCATCTCGATGACCTCATGGACCCTGTCCTTGGAAATGCCATGCGTGGCGGCCATGGCCAGGAGGTGGTTGTAGGCGCTGCGGCTTGTGTGCACGGCCTTGGCGTCCAGCAGCGCACCCACCTCGTGCAGCGGTGCCTTGTGGTGTGCGTACGGCAGGCCGTTCACGGTGACGGAGCCCGACGTCGGCCGGTCCAGCCCCATGATCATGCGCATGGTGGTGGATTTACCGGCTCCGTTCGGGCCCAGGAATCCCGTGACCAGCCCTGCTTGGACGGTGAAGCTGACCCCGGCCACGGCGGTTTTTCCGCCGTAAACCTTGGTCAGGCCTTTTGCCTCAATCATTGATTGTTCCTTCGGACGGCAGCGCGTGGCTGCGGCAGATGTTCGGGGACGCTTGCGTTATCCACCACGCTACCGAGGCGCAGGCCTGTTTTCGCCGGTCTCAGGGATGATTCAGGGGTAAACCGGGGTAGTCCCCCTGGATGAGGCGCGGCCACCATCAGGGGATAGCGCCGTCAGGGACGGGGGGAGTAGTAGGCAAGAGCCCGGGGCCGCACCCTGTACTCGACACTGCGGACGCCGGCCAACGCCTCGCCGTCGACAGCCAGTGCCATCGGTGCTCCGCCCGCTTCGATGCGCACTTCCTTGGCCTCGGACAAATGGGTGATTCGTGAGGTGGCCAGCGTGCCGGTCAGCACCGACCAGAGCAACCTCAACCGGGCGAAGGACTCATCTGCCGTGATCAGGCGGATGTCCAGGACGCCGTCGTCCATCACCGGCCGCAGCAACGGGGCATGGTCGCGGGGATAGTACCGGCCCCGTCCCACATAGGCGATCCACACTCTGTGGAGCCTGCCGTCCACGGTCAGGGTGGTGGGAGTGCCCGCCGCGAACGTCCGGAACATTGCCACCACTCCGGCGAGGGGCTTTCCCAGTGCCGGCTGCAACTGTTCGCGCCGCCGCACAAAGTTGGGATACAGGCCGACACTGGACGTGTTGAGCATCGTCACTTCCGCCTTTTCGGGCTTTCCGGCCAAGCCGCGCTCCACAGTGATGGTCCCGACGTCCGCCAGGGCAGCTTCGCCTTTCGACGCGGCCGCCAAGGCTTCTTTCAGGCTCCCCGTTCCAGCGTCCCGGGCAAAGTGGTTGATGGTTCCGCCGGGCAGGACCAGCAGGGGGAGTGACCGCTCGACGGCGGCAGTGGCCGCCGCTCCCACTGTTCCGTCACCGCCCCAGACACCCAGCGCTCGTGTCCCGGGACGATCGGAGGTCTCATGGATTGCGGCACTCAGGTCATCGTCCGGCTGCACTGTCTTTATATACGCCTTCGGGAATACCTGCTGAAGTGCTGCGGCCGTCTCCTTGGTAAAGGAACCACCCAAAGTATTCACTACAATCGCCAGCCCTTCCCCTTCGGGCAATTGGGGCGCAGTGGTCCAGGTCCTTGCCGTCTGCGGGAACGACGGGCGGACGGGCCACCACCGCCTCGTAACCAGCGCCGCACCGGCACCTATCGCCGAACCGAACAGCACATCAGAGGGCCAGTGCGCCCCCGTATGGACCCGGGAGTATGCCACCCCGAGCGCTGCCGGAGCCAGCGCTGCGCCCAGGGACGGCTTGACCAGCCCTGCCCCTACCGCGAACGCCACCGCCGAAGCCGAGTGACCAGACGGCATGGACGAACTCTTCGGCTGCGGATGCACGAACCGGAACACAGGAAGGTGTTCCGGCAGCGGACGGGCGCGGGGCAGCAGGCTCTTGAACACTCCATTGGTTACTGCGGAGGCAACTGCCTGAGCGATCAGTCCGTGAAGTGCGGCGCGGCGCGGCCTGCCCGGGATGGTGGCTACGACGGCGGCAATCCCCATCCACAGTTTTCCGTGGTTTGCAGAGGCTGACAGCCGGCGGAAGAACTCGTCATGGTTTCCACCTGGCAGCTTTGATACATGCCGTACCAGGTACTTGTCCGTGCGGCTGATCCACTGATGGCCCCGGCGCCATTTCCTCTGCATGACCTCACCCTACCGCCGCCACTGCACCTGGCGGCGATGGGTGCAGCACTCCCGGGAGGACCTTACGTGACCTTCAGCGGCTTGGCGGCGCCGGCGAGCAGGAGCGCCAGGATGATAGGTGCAAGGATCGCCAGCAACGCGAAGTGGATTCCCGTCAGGTCGCCCAAATATCCCAACAGGGGAGGCCCGGCCAGGAATGAGGTGTACCCAAGCGTGGAAACAACAGAAACCCTTGCTGCTGCATGTTGGGGGTCATCGGCGGCAGCGGACATTCCCATCGGGAAGGCCAGGGCTGCTCCTACACCCCAGAGTGCCGCGCCCACGGCAGCCAGCCACACATTACCGGCCAGCACGAAGAGGCAAAGACCGGCGGCTGCTGCTGCCATGCTGGCGCGGAGCACGGCAACGCGGCCGTATTTGTCGATGACGCGGCCGCCCAGGAAACGCATCGCTGTCATGGCCAGGACAAAGAGGGCGAACATCAGGGCGCCGGTGGACTCGGAGGTGCCGAGGCCGTCAACGGATGCCTTCGCAATCCAGTCATTGCCAGCACCCTCGGTCAGGGTGGCGCCAAGGATAACGACGCCGATGAGCAAGGTCCGGCTGTCCCGCCAGGCCGAAGGGCCTTTGGCAGGCTTGGCTTCTCCATCCGCCAGTGTTGGTGCCGTGATGTGCGGAAGGAAGTAGCGGGGAGCAACCATCGTCACCAGCAGCACGATGCCCACGATAACCAGCAGGTGCACCGGCAATCCGACGCCCAGGTTCGACAGCCCTGCTCCAATCAGCGCACCCACGAAGGCTCCGCCACTGAACGCAGCATGGAACTGCGGCATGATGGTCCGCCGCAACTTGTGTTCGACGTCGGCACCTTCAAGGTTCTGGGACACATCCCAAAGCCCGATGGCTATGCCAAAGAAGAACAAAGCGACTGCTGTGCCCGGAATGGAGGCCATCGAAAGGGACAGCGCAATGGCCGCCCCGGCCACCGAGGCCACCAACCCGCCGAAACGCACAGTGTTGGCCGTGCCGATCCTGCCCACCACCCAGCCGGCCGTGGGCAGGGCGAGCAAAGAGCCGATGGCGGTGCAGAGCAGCAGTGTGCCCATTTGGCCGGAGGTTATCTGCAGGGTCTCGGTGACCGCAGGGATCCTCGCTGCCCAGCTGGCGAAAACCAGGCCGTTAATGCCGAAGACAACGAACGTGGCAACTGCCGCTGCTTTCAGGCCAGCCTGCTGTGCCGTTCCGGTATTTAAGCTCATACATTCACTACTTCCACAGAATTGTCATCGAGTCGTCGTTGTTCTTCACGGCTGAACTGTTTGTTGGTGACATCAACACGCTCTCTCACTTAATGCGTCATTTCCGCCAACGCTCTTCCACCCGTGCGAGAGCGTTGGCCCAAAGTGTGCGGGAAGTGAGAGAGCGTCCTGTTAGCGGACGCGCTCCACGCGCTTCTCGTCCCACACCGGCTCGGCTGATTCGTACACCTTGCCGTCCGATCCAAACACCAGGAAGCGGTCGAAGGTCCGGGCGAACCAGCGGTCGTGGGTCACGGCCAGGACTGTGCCCTCGAAGTGGTCAATTGCCCGTTCCAGTGCCTCGGCCGAGTGCAGGTCCAGGTTGTCCGTGGGCTCATCCAAAAGAAGCAGGGTGGCACCGCTCAACTGCAGTAGCAGGATCTGGAACCTGGCTTGCTGCCCGCCGGAAAGGGACTCGTACTTTTGCTCCGACTGCCCCGCCAGCCCATAACCGTCCAGCGCCCCTGCTGCTGCCTCGCGGCCCAGGCCGGACCGGTGTTCGTCACCGCGGTGGAGGATTTCCAGCAGGGTCTTGCCCAACAGGTCGGGCCGGACGTGCGTCTGGGCAAAGAACCCGGGGCGGATCCTGGCTCCGAGTTTGACGGTGCCCTCGTGCGGCACTTCGGCGATTTCGACGTCGGACACGGGCAGGTGCTCCCGCTCCGGATCGGTGCCCCCCGTGGCCAGCAGCCGGAGGAAGTGGCTCTTACCCGAACCGTTTGAGCCCAACACACCTACCCGGTCCCCAAACCACACCTCGGTGGAGAACGGCTTCATCAGCCCGGTGAGCTCAAGCTTCTCCGCCACGATGGCGCGCTTGGCGGTCCGCCCGCCCTTGAGGCGCATCTGCACGTTCTGCTCGATGGGCAGTGCCTCGGGCGGCCCGATCTCCAGAAACTTCGCCAGGCGGGTCTGGGCTGCGTGATACCGGTTGGCCATGTCGGAGCGGAACGCGGCCTTATTCTTGTACATGTTGACGAGTTCCTTGAGCTTGATGTGCTCCTCGTCCCACCTCTTGCGGAGTTCCTCGAAGCGGGCGTTGCGGTCCGCCCGTGCGTCCACATAGGAGCCGAACCCGCCGCCGTGAACCCAGGCCCCGGCGCCGCTGATTCCGGGCTCCAGCGTGACGATGCGCCCGGCTGCGTTGTTCAGCAGTTCACGGTCGTGGCTGATGAAGAACACCGTCTTCTTCGATTCGTTCAGCTTGTCCTCAAGCCAGCGCTTGCCCGGCACGTCCAGGTAGTTATCCGGTTCGTCCAGCAGCAGCAGGTCATCCGGGCCGGCAAAAAGCGCTTCCAGCACCAGCCGCTTCTGTTCACCGCCGGAAAGACTCGACGCCGGGCGGTGCTGGGCGCGGTCAAACGGTAGTCCCAGCGCGGCCATGCACACTTCGTCCCAGACTGTCTCCACGTCGTAGCCTCCGGCGTCTCCCCAATCAACGATGGCTTGGGCATAGCGCATCTGGCTGGGTTCGTCGTCGTGCTCCACCATGGCGAGCTCGGCGTCGTCCACCTCGCGGGCCGCCGCTGCCAGGGCGGGCGGCGCCGCGGAGACCAGCAGGTCGCGGACGGTGGAGCCGTCGCGGACCTGGCCGACGAACTGGCGCATGATGCCCATGTTCCCGGAGCGGCCGATCACGCCTTCGTCGGGAACCAGATCCCCGGCGATGATCCGAAACAGGGTGGTTTTGCCAGAACCGTTGGGGCCGATCAGGGCCGTTTTGGTGCCGTCCGGAACCTTGAAGGTCACGCCGTTCAGCAGTTGGGTGCCGTCGGAAAGGAAGTAATCGATACCGGAAACGTCAATATGGGCCACGTATTCCATCTTCCCACGCCGCGCCCACCCGGATTCTTGTCCAGGTCTGCAGGCCTACCCGGCGTCAGAAGTCCGCGTCTCCGGACAAAAACCCTAGCTCGCGGCGGTCAGGAACTTTTGCAACAGCGGCCCGGAGGTTGTCGCCCCCAGGCCTCCATCCTCCACAAAAACTGCAACGGCGAGATCACCCTGTACGGCCACAATCCAAGCGTGCGTCTTTGGCGGATTCTCTTTGCCGAACTCGGCCGTGCCGGTCTTGGCGCCAACGGGGGCGCCGGGAACACTGGACAGGAAACCTGCGTGGCCTGATGTCACTACGGCCCGCATCATGTCGGCCAGGGACGCCGCTTCCTCGGCGGTGATGGGATTCTCAGAGGCCCGGGACGGAGCCTCCCCGGTGGCCGTGGCGGATGGCTGGGCAGCGGGAGCAGTGGAGCCGCTGGTTGTTCCCTCGGCAGCGGCACCGGCGTCGGCATTCAACACCAGCTGCGGGGCAACCGGCGCACCCTTGGCCACGGAGCCGGCCATCATGGCGGCGGCCAGTGGCGACAGCAGCACCTTTCCCTGGCCGATCATCGAAGCGGCGTGCTCAGTTCCCGCGGCTTCCCCGGGGACGGATCCCAGGAAGGCGGCGGCGCCGAGCGTGGGTGCCTCGACGGCGAGGCCCATCGCCATGGCGGCCGCTTCAAGCTGTCCCTGCGAAACGGTGTCACGGGCGGCGATGAACGCTGTATTGCAGGAGTGGGCAAAGGCGTCACGGAGCGTCACTGAACCCAATGAGCCTTCCGGGTAGCCCTCCGCGTTTTTGAAGGTCCGTCCGTCCACCGTCAACGTGGGCGTGCATTCAACCTTCGACTCAGGGGTCAGCCCGTTACGGAACATCGCCAGCGAATCCACCATCTTGAAGATGGAGCCGGGCGCGTACTGGCCCAGCATCGCCGTGTTGTAGCCGTTGCTGCCCGGGCCGGAGGCGACCGCCAGGACAGCGCCGGTTGAAGGCCGGAGCGCAACAATCGCAGATGCCGGTTCCACGCCTTCCAGCGTGCTCTCCGCCAGCGACTGCAGCGTAGGATCCAGGGTTGTCTTCAGCGGGGTTCCCGGTGTGGGCTTCACCTCAAAAAGCACCCGGCGCGGATCTGCTGCGGCGGACTGGATCTGTTCCCTCGTCAGGTCGGCGCGCTGAGCACGGATAACGACGGCGTCCGTCCCCCTGAGCTGGTCGTCGTACTGCTGCTGGAGGCCGCCGACGCCGGTGACGTCACCGGCCGTCAGCTCGCCACCGGATGCCTCGATCTGCTCCGCCGTGGCCTCGCCCACCGAGCCGAGGACGGCGCGGGCAAACGTGCGGCTGGGAGCCAACGGCATTGAGGCCGGAATGGCACGGGCGCCTGGAATCGCCGCAATCTGCTCATTGGTGATAGTGCGGCCTTCTTCGCGCAGGGTGATCGCGGAGACAAAGGCCTCGGCACCCGACGCCTGCACCTGCTGGACGTAAGCGGCAGGGTCAACTCCGACGAGCGCTGCGAGCTTGGTGGCCGCATCAGCAGGATCTCCAGCACCAAGCTGAGGCTTGTCGATACCCACATTCACCACGGGGCGGTACGTCACCAGGGGTACGTCGCCCGCACCCAGGATGTCTGCCCGCTGGGGTGACTGGGAGCCCTTGGTCAGGATCTCGCTGTCGGCCAGGTCCGGCGCCAGGGTGGCCGGATCCCAGACCGTCAGCCATTTGTCCCCGGACTTCTTGAATTTGGCCGAGACGGTGTACTTCCACTCGGCACCACCGAAGTTCCAGGTGTAGTGGAGGGGTGCAGAGGCGTTGTCCCCGTCAAGGGCCAGTTCGCCTGCTTCGACGGCGGGCTTCTGGGGACCAAGTGCCGCAAAGACTTTTTTCAGCTGGTCATTCGCAGCTGCGGAATCCTTGCCGTCGAAGGGCACCGAGCCCACATCCAGTCCGGCTACTGCCGCGGCCAACTGCCCCGCAGCCGCCTCAGCTCCGCTCCTGCCGTCATCGCAGGCAACCAGCGACGTTCCGAGAATGACGGCAGCGATGCCCAAAGAAAGTTTTGTTGATATCCCCATCGCGCCATTATCCCCCGCTTTTGAGGTCACTTTGGCACGTTCCGTTCTTCCGTGCCGCCGGAGACGGGAACTGGAGGGCTACGCTGCTGCCAGCCCGAGCGCCGGGACGGAAAGACCGAACATGTCCTGAAGTGCATACTTTGCGGCGTGGTACCCCGGCATGCCTGTAACACCCGGGCCCGGCGGGGTGGAGGAAGAACACAGGTAGACGCCACGCAAGGGGGTACGCCAGGGGACCGGCGACACGACCGGCCTCTGGACAAGGTTCAGGAGGTCCATAGTGCCCGCGCTGAAATCCCCGCCGACGTAGTTGCGGTTGTACTTCGCCAGCCCGGCAGCGGTAATCGCCCTCGACTCCACCACAAGGTCCCTGAACCCTGGCGCGAACCGCTCCAGCTGTGCAGTGATGGCTTCAGTCATGTCCCTTGTCGATCCGGAGGGGACATGGCAGTAGGCCCACAGGGTGTGGTGTCCGGCAGGCGCCCGACCGGAGTCGAAGCGTGACTGCTGGGCCACCAGGACGTACGGACGCTCGGGGTGTCTGCCCGCGCTGACCTCGTTCTCAGCGCGTGCCACCTCCGCCCGGGTACCGCCCAGGTGCACCGTTCCGGCGTCGGCCAGTTCCCTTGCCGTCCACGGCACGGGTCCCGAGAGGATGAAATCCACTTTGCACGAGCCATTTCCGTACCTGAACGATTCCAGCGCCCCCCGGTACCGGGCGGGAAGGGCACCACCGGCCATGTTCAGCAACCCTTGCGGGGCAACATCCAGCAACGTGGTGCGTGCGGACGGCAGGTCCACCAGCCGGTCGATGGGTGCATCGGTGTGGATAACACCCCCATGGGCAACGATGTCCTCCGCCAAGGCGGTAGCTATGGCGGCCGACCCTCCTTCCGGGATCGGCCAGCCACCGGCATGCCCGAGCGCCCCCAGCATCAGTCCTGCCCCGGACGCGGCGAGGGAGGGCAGGTGGGAGATGGCATGGGCGGCAACCCCGGCCAGCAGGGCAGGTGCAGAGTCTTCCTTGAAACGGGCGTTCCACAGTCCGGTTCCCTGCTCCACGGTCCTCAACCCGAACAGCCCTGCCGCCAACGGGTTGCGGGGGACCCGGATCAGCTGGTTCTGGGTGAAGTCCATGATCTCGTCGATGCTGTCCACGAGAGGTGCCATCAGCCGCCGGTAAGCAGCACCGTCGCGGCCCAGTCCGTCAGCTGTCCGGTCCAGCGACCGATAGGCGAGGGCGGCCCTGCCACCATCCAGCGGGGATCCGTAGGACAGGTCGGGAGTTATCAGGTTCACCCGGCGGGACAGTTCGAACGCCTTGAAAAATGGTGAGGCTACTGCCATCGGATGAACAGCGGAGCAGATGTCGTGGAAGTGCCCCGGCTGCATCAGTTCACTGGTCCGGGTCCCGCCGCCGATGGTACTGCCTGCCTCGAAGAGCTCCACGGACAGCCCGGCCCGCGCCATTACCGCTGCGGCTGCAAGCCCGTTCGGCCCGGCGCCTACTACCGCTACGTCAGGCATTGGAACCCGTCTTCCAGGGCAGTACGGAGTTTGATCGCTCTCGAAGGTTCAACCGGAGCCAGTCAGGCGCGCCGGCGAAGGGACCGCTCTGGGGATCATCAAGATGATGCCGGCGGATGGGGTCGTAGTCCGGGTTGTAAATGTCCCAGGTCACGCGCAGCATAAGGTAACCCACCGCGGCCATGTGCGCCGCCACGGCGAGGACGTAGTAAGGCATATCCAGGTTGTGCTGGGAAGAGCCTGCGCTGGTCACTTGTCCAAGGTACATCCACACTGCTGCCCAGTGCAGGCCCTCGATTCCCTGCCAGATTAGAAAGTCACGCCATCTGGGCCGCGCCAGCGCAAGGAGGGGGATCAGCCACACCACGAACTGCGGCGAATAGACCTTGCCGGTCAGGACAAACGCCGCCACGATCAGGAAGGCCAGCTGGGCAAGGCGGGGACGGCGGCGGGCGGTCAGGGCAACGGCTGCAATGGCCACACAGGACAGTAGAAAAAGGCCAGGGGACAAGAGGTCGACGGCGGCCGGGCTGAGTTCCGTCCATTGCAGCCGGTTCGCAACGAGATTGTAGGCGAACCAGGGCGAGCTGTACCCGGCGTCACGGTCCACGCTGAACTGGAAGAAGTAGGCCCACCCGGCAGGGTTGGCAGCGGCGAAGGGCAGGTTGACGGCAAGCCATGAGGCGGCGGCAGCGCCCGCCGTCACCAGCAAGGGACGGAACCGTCCAGTCCGGATGGCCAGCAGCAGGATCGCGCCAATAACAAGCAGCGGGTACAGCTTCGTCGCCGCCCCCAGTCCGATGAAAAACCCGGCAAGCACCAGCCGTTCCCGGGAGAAGAAGTACATGCCCAGGGCGAGCAGGGCTACTGCCCACAGATCCCAATTGATGGTGCCGGCCAGCACGATGCCCGGGGCCAAGGCCACCATGGCAGCATCCCAGGGCCGTCGGCTGGACATCCGGGCGGTGGCCAGAACCGTGACCACAGTAACCGCGGCCAGAAGGGCAACATTGATGTCGAAGTAGGCCAGGACACGCGAATCCGATATCCCTGTCCCGGGAACGAGCCATGCCGTCACCCCCGCGATCAGGGCGATCAGAACCGGATACTCAAACTGGCTACCGGCACCAAGGACGGGTACGGTTCCCACTGCCAGTCCACGGTTCCGAAAAAGCTCAGGGAAGTCCGAATAGCAGGTGGCGTAGAACTGCGTGGGGGATTCCCAGCCGTTGACGCGGCAATACCCTTTGACGAGGATGCCCGCAAGGGCCGCCAGGACCGTGAGCAGGATCAGTACACGTTCAACGGTGAAGATGCCGGGGGAAACGATGCCCGGGGCGGCCCTGGTTCCGAGGGGACCGCCGATGGCTTCGGTGAAGTTGCGCAGCAGGACATCGCTGCGGCTGGGAACTACCAGGCGGGTCCGCCCTCGATGCTCCGGCGGCTGGGTCTCCTGCATGGCATCGAGCTTACCGCCGCTGCCTGACACTATCGGAAGATGGCCCGCGAGGAGCCCACGCGCCGCCGCGTGGGCTCCGGCACTGGCACTGATGTGCGCCCATGTCTTCTCCTGGGGGCCACACGGGCGTTAGCGCATCCCGCCCAACTGCTGGTGCATCAGGAGGAAGACGTCTTCCCGCTGCTTCTCCAGCAGCGGGCGGTTGAATTGCCTGCGGCTGCTGCGTCTCCCGCGTGAAGGAGACAGGAGTTTCTGAAGCTTCTTGATCATTGTGGTCACCTCCTTTCGAACTGGCTGGCCCGCAAACTGGGCGCGACAATTAAGCCCCCAATCCGGACCATAAAGAAACGGGCGGTTTTGGGGCGTAGGAATACCCGGAAATGAATAAGTAATTAGAGCGCGCGGGAAGGGAGCACAAAGCCAAAAGCTGCCGATGGCAATAAAAGAAAACTGCCGGGCTAATGGAGTAGCTGCTTATCCCATACAAGACGCAGGGGTGCGGAGACCGGTGCCTGATGCACCCGAAGCATCGCTGCCGGTCTCAGTACCGGCGGCAGGGGTGGCGGCTAGGAGCCGGTGAACCCTGCAAACGGGCGCGCAAAAGCATCAGAGGCCGGGTCCGCGGTGATGGTTGTCTTCCGTCCGCTAGTCAAAGTAATCATTTTTCCCAACCTCCTTTTCTGCTCTGCCGTTGCTGGCTGACTGGCCTTTGCAACGAACGCCACGACCCCGGCAGGACGCTCTGGGGTCAGGAATAAAAGTACACCACGATTACAGTGCACCGCTACCTAATTCGTGAAACTTTCTAAAGAAACTCGGAAATAGCTATTAAAGGCCCCATCGGACAATTGCCGGAGTCCTCTTATCCCAGCCCAGGGTGCACACTTTCGCGGTTCCGAGAATAAAGTGGCGCCCCTCGGTGGGCGGCAATTCAAGCCAGCGGGCTGTGAGGATCCGGGAGAAGTGCCCGTGGGCCACAATGAGGACGTTGTCCATGCCGGATTCCAAGACGCGCCCAATGATCTTGTCCGCCCGGGCGGCCACCTCGTCCAGCGTCTCTCCGTTGGGCACGCCGTGGGTCCAGATCAGGTAATCGGGGTTGTCTTTCCGGATCAGGTCCGAGCTGATGCCTTCATAATCGCCATAATTCCATTCGACGGCGAGGGGCTCATGCTGGGCGTCCGGGAAGCCTGCCAGTTCCGCCGTCCGGCGGGCACGCCTCAGGGGAGAGGTCAGTACCAGGTCAAAATCGACGGGGTCCAGTACCTTCCGGGCCTCCACCGCCTGCTGCTCGCCTTCAACAGTGAGGGGCAAATCAGTAAGTCCCGTGTACTGCCCGCTTTTGGACCACTCGGTCTCGCCGTGGCGGAGGATCCAGAGCTGGGGCCGGGGGGCAAGGGCAGGATTGGTCACTTGGACTCCTTGGAGGAAAGGTCGACGGCGGCAGGAGGCGTTCCGGCCCCAGGTTCGGCAGGTGCAGATTCAGGCTGCTCCGCCCACCAGCGGAGCAGCCTGGCTTCCGCTTCTTCGGAGGGCAGGGGCCCGTGTTCCATCCGCTCATTGAGCAGGAACTTATAAGCGCGGCCCACTACAGGGCCAGGTTTTAGGTCCAGGAGGGCCATGATCCGGGCACCGTCCAGGTCAGGGCGCACCGAATCCAGCGATTCCTGTTCCCGGAGCGCCGCGATCCGGGCCTCGAGGTCGTCATAGGCGAAAGCCAGCCGCTCGGCCTTCCGCTGGTTGCGCGTGGTGACATCCGAGCGGGTCAGCCGGTGCAGCCGTTCCAGCAGCGGCCCGGCGTCGGTCACGTAGCGGCGGACCGCGGAGTCACTCCAGCCGGCATCGCCGTAACCGTAAAAGCGCATGTGCAGCTCCACCAGGCGGGCAACGGCCTTGATGGTGTCGTTGTCGAACCGCAGGGCCTTCATCCTCTTGGTGGTGAGTTTGGCACCCACCATGTCGTGATGCCGGAAGCTCACCGCGCCGCCCGGTTCAAAACGGCGCGTAGCCGGCTTGCCGACGTCGTGCATCAAGGCTGCGAAACGGAGCACAAAGTCCGGCGCCGGCACGGGGCCGTCAGCGTCCGTTTCCAGTTCCGCCGCCTGTTCCAGCACCTGCAGCGAATGCTGGTACACGTCCTTGTGGCGGTGGTGCTCATCCGATTCGAGCCGGAGGGCGGAGACTTCCGGCAGCACGAACTCGGCCAGGCCGGTGTCCACCAGCAAGTCCACGCCCACACGGGGGCGGCGGCCGCAGATGAGCTTGGTGAGTTCGTCCCGTACACGTTCGGCGGAAATGATGGTGATCCGTTCGGCCATCCTCGTCATGGCCTCGCGGACGTCATCGTGGACGGAGACACCCAATTGCGCCGCGAACCTGGCGGCGCGCATCATCCGCAGCGGATCATCCGAGAAGGACGCTTCCGGAGCCCCCGGCGTAGCGAGGATGGAGGCGTGCAGGTCGCGTACGCCGCCGAACGGATCCACCAGTTCCAGGGAAGGCAGTTTCAGGGCCATGGCGTTGATGGTGAAGTCGCGCCGGAGCAGGTCGTCAGTCAAGGAGGAGCCGAACGCCACCACCGGTTTCCGGGACTCCGGATCGTAGGCCTCGGCACGGTAGGTGGTTATTTCGATCTGGAAGCCGGCCTTGCGCATTCCGATGGTGCCAAAGGCGCGGCCGATCTCCCAGAAGTTGTCCGCCCACTTCTTGATGAGGGCCACCGTTTGGTCCGGCGTGGCGTCGGTGGTGAAGTCCAGGTCCGGGGAGGTCCTGCCCAGGAAAAGGTCACGCACGGGACCGCCCACCAGCGACAGTTCGTGGCCTGCGTCCACAAAACGCTGGCCGAGCTCCAGGACCACCGGGTCCACCTGGAAATCGACGGTGTGGGATTCAGTCTTGTGATGTGGGTGCGCCATAGTTACTTAAGCTTGTCAGAAACCAGCGGCAGCGCAGGCCAAAATGCTGTCAAGATCCTGCTCATTCCGTGCGGCGCCGGCAAACCGCGTCATATGCAGTCCATGTTGGTGTCATGTTCCGGTCATCACGAACGGGCAACAGTCGTTAGAGTGGACTCCATGGCCCATCCAGTACCGAGCGCTCCAGGCAGGAGGACGAACGCACCGTTGCCGTCGGCGATCGGTGCGCACGTTGCACCTGCCCAGCATTCGGCACCGGCTTCGCTGCCCACTGTCGAGGAAGTCTCTGCCGGCGGCGTCGTCGTGGACACCTCCGACGCCGAACTGAGGGTGGCAATCATCGCCCGCCTTAACCGCGGCGGACGCCTGGAATGGTGCCTGCCCAAGGGGCATCCGGAGGGCAAGGAAAACAACGAGCAGGCCGCGGTCCGTGAAATCGCCGAAGAAACCGGCATCGAAGGTGACATCCTCGCGCCGCTGGGCAGCATCGACTACTGGTTCACCGTGAGCGGCCACCGCGTACATAAAACAGTCCATCACTACCTCCTGCGGGCTACAGGCGGCGAGCTGACCATCGAGAACGATCCGGACCAGGAAGCGGTGGACGTCGCGTGGGTTCCCATCCAGGAGCTCGCCCGCAAGCTGTCCTTCCCCAATGAGCGCCGCATCGCCGACCTGGCACGCGAAGTCCTGCCAGAACACCTATAGGGCGGCATTGCCGGCGCCGGCATTGCGGTGATAGGCGCCTGCGGGTGAGACGATGAACTCGATGTCAGCTTCCAATTTTCCTTCCGATCAAGCCGGCCGGGCCGGCGGCGCTCCAGAGGGCGTACCTGCCGACGGTGTACCCCTGGACGGCGCGCCCCAGGCTGCAGCACCCCTGGACAGCACAACGCAGGACAGCGCTCCCGCGGAAACCGCGCACCTGGCTGCGCCTGTGGACGGGTCTCCCTTGGACGGCGGACAAGCCGGCGCTGAGCAGGCGAGTGAAACCAGGTCCAGCGCCATCATGGCCGCGGGAACCCTCGTTTCGCGTTTCCTGGGATTTGGCAAGACGTGGATGCTGGGAACGGCCCTCGGCCTCGGTTCCACCGTTAATGACACGTTCATCAACGCCAATAACCTGCCCAACCTGATCTTCCTGCTGGTGGCCGGCGGCGTTTTCAACGCTGTGCTCGTGCCGCAGATCATCAAGGCCAGCAAGGCTCCGGACAGGGGAGCGGACTACATCAGCCGGCTGCTGACGCTGGCTGTCCTGCTCCTGCTGGGACTGACGGGCCTGGTGACGCTGGCGGCGCCCTGGGTCATCGAACTCACCACCCAGGGCTATTCCCCACAGCAGAAAGCGTTGGCCGTAGCCTTCGCCTTTTGGTGCCTGCCACAAATTTTCTTTTACGGCCTCTACGCCCTCCTCACCCAGGTCCTTAACGCCAACGGTGCCTTCGGGCCGGCCATGTGGGCGCCCATCCTCAATAACCTGGTGGCCATCGCCGGGTTGGGCATGTTCATCTACATCTTCGGTGCCAACGAGTTCAACCCGCACACCCTGGACAACTGGGGCGACACCCAAACACTGTTCGTGGCCGGCTTCTCGACCATCGGCGTCGTGTCCCAGACGGTGATCCTGATGATTCCCGTTTTCCGGCTGCGGCTGGGGTTGCGTCCGCGGTTCGGCTGGCGGGGAGTGGGACTCGGCAAGGCAGCCAAGCTGAGCGTCTGGACTCTCCTAACGGCCGCCGTCGGGCAACTCGCTTTCCTGTATGTCATGCGCATCGCCACCATCCCGGGCGCGGAACGGCTCCGGCTGGAGCGCGCCGGGGATCCCGCCGCTGACTTCCTGCCCGGCAACGCCGTGCTGGAAGTGGCCAGCCAGCTCTACCTGCTGCCGCACTCCATCATTGCGCTGTCCCTCGCCACAGTGCTGTTCAACCGGATGACCAGGGCATCGCAGGACGGCAATCGGGCGCAGTTGCGGGATGCGCTCTCGCACGGCCTGCGGACTATGGCCGTCGCCACCGTTTTTGGTGCCATGGCCCTGTTTGCCCTGGCCGGCCCGCTGGGCATGTTCTTCTCCGGCGGCGACAAGCAGGACGGCGTGATGCTCGCGCAGACGCTCACCATCCTGGCCCTTAGCACCCCCTTCATGAGCGCCAACTTCATGATGTCGCGGGTGTTCTACGCGAATGAAGACGCCCGGACCCCCTTCTACGTCCAGCTGCAGCTTGCCGTCGTTTACGTTGCAGGCGCGTTTGCCATCCAATTCCTCCCGGTAACCCAGATCATCTACGCCATCGCAGTCCTCTATATGGTGGGCAACATTTTGTCCGTTGTGATCAGCGCCTACTTCCTGCGGCGCCTCCTCGGACACCTCGACGGACCGAGGATCGCAAATTCCTACATCCGCATGGGCTACGCCGCCCTTGGTTCCGCGATTGCGGGTGCGGGAGCGCTGTGGTTGATGGGCAGCTACAGCCCGGACGGGTTCGCCTGGCGCGATCGGCTGACGGCGCTCATAACAGTCATCGTGGTGGGTCCCATCATGCTGGTGGCCTACTTCTTCCTGCTCAAACTGTTCCGCGTCTCTGAACTGCGCGACTTGCTCCGTCCCCTCCTGGGAAGGCTGGGACGCGGCGGGCCGGCTGCGCCTGCTTCAGAAGACGGGACCCCGCCGTCGGACGATACAGCTGGAGCAGGCTCGGCTGACCGTCGGCCCCGGGCACCCGAGCGTGCCACCACCTCCGTGGATACTGGGCTTATCCCACGCATTTCAGGAGAGTTTGACTCCGTCTCCTTCCGCGCCGGTCCAGTCCCCGAGCGCGGGGCAGGACACCGGGAACCGGCCGACGGCGAAGATCACTCCGGCGGTGACGGCACGTACCTCCCTGGCGAGGACCAGCCCAGCACCGCGCGCGGCGGACTGCTGCGCGATCAGATTCCGCTTCCCGGACGCCGGACCTTCCAGGGGAAGCCCGGCGAGAACCCGAATTTCAGGCCTCGGCGGCCGCGGAAAAAGTGATGTTGGCGCGGTCTGCCGCTGTCTTTGTCCACGGTGCGTAAGGCGCAATCGGCTAGGATCGATAGGGAACAGGGGTAGTTGCATTCAAGGGCCAGCCTTTCCGGCGGCCCCTTGAACGGTGGTTGCGTCATCCATCCCGGCAATACCGGACAGTCTAGGAGGAACACGTGTCCAACCCGATCGATGTCGGATCAGTACTGGGCGGCCGTTACAAGGTCACAGCCACTGTATTGGCCTCGCACGACCACGATCTGGTGCTGGATGGTGTGGACCAGGTGCTTAATCGCCCTGTCAGCATCCTGGTTGCCGGACCAGAGAACACGGAGCAGGTTGCACAAAGCGCGCGCGAGGTTGCAACGGGTGAACGCCCCGGCACCGTTCAGGTTCTGGACCTCGGCGTGACCGAGGCCGCCACCTACCTCATCACCAACCACACGTCTGCAGCGGACCTGCTGGATCTTGTGGTGGCTTCCAACCCTCCCTATGTGGAGCCGTTCTTCACGGACACGCTCGGAAGTGAAATCTTTGGGCAGCCGCGGTCCCATGAGCCTGAGCCCTACGACGACGAAGATCACGTAGACGCCGGCTACATCAACTACGGCGATGCACACCCCAGCCAGGTTGATCCTTTCCGTGCTGCACCCGCAGTGCCGCCGAGGCCTCCTGTCCGGCCGACGAATGCACCCGCGGGCCGTAAGCCGTCCGGTGCATCCCCAATCGGCGGAGCAGCTCTGGGCGGCGCGGCGGGGGCTGCGGCGTCCCATTCTTCAGCTCGCCCAGCCGGCCCCTCGACGCGGCCCGCTGAGGATCCGGCAACGGCCAGCTTCGCCTCCAACCCGAGGAATCAGCCGGAGTCGGCCGGCAGCGGGAAGCCGAAGGTGTCCCTTTGGTCCGAGGATGATTACGCCAGCGCCGGAGACCAGGACCGGTACGAAGACTCTCCGGTTAGAGATGAAAATCCGGCCAAGAAGAAGTCCCCCGTGTTTGCGCGGCCGGCTGCCGCTGCGGCGCCTGTTGGCCCCTCTTACGCTGAGCAGGACGACTATAACGACGACGACCGGGATGCACCGGCACGTGAACCGCGGTCCATGCGCTGGCTGGTGGGCGGGCTGCTCGCCGTGGTTCTGATTGCTGGGCTTGTTTTCGCCGTGACCAAGCTCGGCAGCCTGTTTTCCTCGGAGCCGCAGGCCAACCCCTCAGCTCCTGCCACCGCCAATGGGGCTCCCGCAGGCTCTGCCGCGCCAACGCAGGCGCCTACCTCGGCCCCGCCCGCTGTCCCGCCGGCCATTGAAAGCGTCAGCCGGCAGGGTAACTTCGATTTTGCCGCCACCTTTGACGGTGACCTGGTGAGGGCATACGACGGTAACGCAGCCAGCTACTGGTCGGACATGGAATTCGCCTCGGAAAACTGGGGAGGACTGGCCGCCCAGGGCGTGCCGCTGGTGGTGAAGCTTGAGAACCCGGCAACGGTTTCCTCAGTAACGCTTTCGCAGCTGGGCGGTTCAGGTGGAAACATCACGGTGTACACCAACGATCAGCCGTCTTTGGACGGAGCGAAGGCAGTCGGGACAAACAGCTTTACATCAACCGATCTCAATATGCCCCTTGCGGAGCCGGTACAGGCCCAGTACGTTATTGTGTCCATCAACTCCCTTCCCCGGCTGGCTGCCCCGAAGACGCGCTATGGCTACGGCCTCCGGTTGGCGGAGATCAAGGTCCAGTAACCCCACTGCCCCTGCACCGGTTCCGCAGAACTGGTTGGGCCGTAATCCTTACTGTGCTTGGGTTTGCCATGGGACGGTAATCTGGAAAGAGCGTCTCGCGGAGTTCGCTTACTGCCGTCCGCGGTAATCCGCCGTGCCCTGGGTCGGAATATTCAGCCTGCAGTATCAGTTGTGCCATGTGGCCGGCCTCCAAAGCGGGGCGCGTCAAATAAGGAAGAGGTTCACCGTTCAGTGACCATCACAGAAAACACCACGTCAGAAGTACGTGATGTCATCATCGTCGGCTCCGGCCCGGCTGGTTACACGGCAGCTGTCTATACTGCCCGCGCCAACCTGAAGCCTCTGTTGCTGGCAGGTTCTGTCACTGCCGGCGGTGAACTGATGAACACCACCGATGTCGAGAACTACCCGGGCTTCCCGGAAGGCATCATGGGGCCGGACCTGATGGAAAGCTTCGAGAAGCAGGCGGCGCGCTTCGGCACCGAGATTCAGTTCGAGGACGTTACGTCGCTCCAGCTCGAAGGACCTGTCAAGACTGTCACCATCGCCACCGGCGAAAGCTTCCAGGCAAAGGCAGTGATCCTCTCCACCGGCTCCGCCTACCGGGAACTCGGCCTCCCGAATGAGAAGCGGCTTTCAGGCCACGGTGTCAGCTGGTGTGCAACCTGCGATGGTTTCTTTTTCAAGGACCAGGACATTGCGGTCATCGGTGGGGGAGACTCTGCCATGGAAGAGGCGCTGTTCCTTACTAAGTTCGCGAAATCGGTGACGGTTGTCCACCGTCGCGATTCTTTGAAGGCTTCGAAGATTATGGCTGACCGCGCACTGGCCCACGAGAAGATCAAGTTCATCTGGAACAGCACTGTGGACGACGTAGTTGGAGACCAGAAGGTCACCGGCTTGAAGGTGAAGAACCTTGTGGACGGTTCCATTTCTGATCTTGCGGTTACGGGCGTATTCGTCGCCATTGGCAACGACCCCCGGACTGATCTCGTTAAGGGAGTCCTGGACCTGACGCCGGAGGGAACTATTGCCGTCGAAGGCCGGAGTTCCAAGACCAGCCTGTCAGGCGTGTTCGCAGCCGGCGACGTCATCGACCCCACCTACCGCCAGGCGATCACAGCGTCCGGTTCCGGCTGTGTTGCCGCTATTGACGTCGAACACTACCTCGCAGACCTGCAAGCCTAAGACCCTAAGCGCTACGAAGAGAGAGATAAAACTATGAGCAATGCAAAAGACGTAACTGACGCCAGCTTCGGTACGGATGTTCTGTCCTCGGATAAGCCGGTTATCGTGGACTTCTGGGCGGAATGGTGCGGTCCCTGCCGCAAGCTGGGCCCGATCCTTGACGAGATCTCCGTCGAGTACAGCGAAAAAGTTGATGTTGTGAAGCTGAATGTGGATGACAACCCCGGTATTGCCGCACAGTACGGTATCACCTCGATTCCAGCTGTTTACCTGTTCCAGGGCGGGGAAGTGAAGAGCACGGTTATCGGAGCAAAGCCGAAGCAGTTCTTTGAGAAGGAATTCGCGGACGTCCTTTCGTAGGTCGTAATCCCGGGGCTCTTGCCCTGTAAGTAGAGAAGTGGTCACCGCTCATAAAAGCGGTGGCCACTTCTTTTTTGGCTCCACGTCTGTACCAGGACGTCTCCGTTGCCTCGCTGCGGACGCGACCCCCAGCGTCCCAAGGCGATGCCCGGGCAAAGTTGGAGTGTATCGAGACGAACAAGAGGAACATTATTAACGGTTGTGATCCCGGGGTTGAGACGCAAGCCGGGTGCGGTCGTAGGCGTCGTGGATCTGTTTCACGTGAAACACCGGGGTCCGTGTGGAGCTGCACGAAGGCGATGAAGGAATCGAAACGACATCCCCCGAAGTCCGGAACACGGCCACGTCTCCAGCCGAAATTTTTGCCAAGGTGATGCGCAATGAGATGCCACTCCTACCCTCTTCCACGCTCGTCGCGCTCTCTAGTCTTCCTCCAAAGATCCGGCTATGCCGTACTGCCCCAAGTTGTCGCCGCTGGTAATCTCGGACTTTTTTGCACGGCATCTGGAAGGCTCTTGCCCCCGGCTGTAGTCCTATGCCGTATGGCTACCGTGGACGGGGATGCCGCCAAGGGCCGCGCGGATATGCGCAGTACGACATCACAAGGAAGACCTCTGCAGCCCTCTGCTCGTAACGTTTCACGTGAAACGGACGACCAGGCGGATGGATCAGTTGCAATTGCGCGGGAAGCGCCTTATCCGGCGCTATTTAAGATGCGTCAGAGGAAAAGCGCGCCTACCTTGAATGGGCCGCCAGTAACTGCGACAGCCCCAGACACATTACCCCCTGCAAAAGGCAGGATTCAGGCGGGCTAACGGAAAACAACTCCCGCATGGTTCGTCTTGAGGGTGAGTTTACACAGAAGGGGTAGAAATATGGGCTTTACGCCGTGTGCGAGGAGCGGTAGTTTTTAGACGCTACGGTTCGAAAATTTGGACGGTCCCCAGCGTTATGGGGAGGCGACAGCACCGCAAGGATACGAGGTATGGGCAAAGCCTGCGCCGGTAGCGACGAAAACATAGTTCCGGCTGAGACGAAAAGGGACCAGTACGCGACCAACGCTCCTAACCAGGGAGTCGGTTGATGCACCACCGCATCTCGGAAGTCGAGGGTAGGGGCCCGATCGAACGACGGTCGAAAAGTAGGAAAATGGCAACACTCCAGCAGGGTCCTGCAGGGATACCGGGCACAGCACTTGAGGTGCGTCCCAGCATCGTAGTGCCCAACCAGCACGTGCTCTCAATCATCCAGATGTGGGGGTTACAGCAACACCGGGCGTTCCTATTGGGCACACCAACTCTAAGTGCGAGGACCCGATATTAATCAGACCACATGTGGAATATGACAATCCGTCCCGCTCCTAGCCATCCAACCATCGGGCCGCTCTCAGCTACGCATCAGCCAGAACGTGCCCACCCCTGTACGCACCAATCTTCATATCGGGCACGCCAAGTTTTAGAGCCGGCTGTCGCGGTACATCGAGGTTGACTAGGCTATCGCCCGTTGTCGAGTAGCGAGCGTCGAAAAGCCTGGTAGGCCGGCGATGCCGTGTGAGGGGGAGCCGCCTCAATAGTCTGCCTGGACCATGTTCGCGCCGATGAGGCGCGGGCAGGATGACCGCGATGGCCCTCCGCTGTTTCACGTGAAACAGAGGATCAGCTCGAAGTGGGCACCCCCCTGCGGCGCTGCCGCTACCGGCGCTCGGCTTGGCCGTCGCAGGTAGCCACAAACCCGCCAGCAGCAAACCCCGGCCGTGGGCGCCCGGAACTTCCAGCCGACAGCAGCCATACGAGGAGCGCGCTACATCTATTCCAGACCACGAAAAGACCAACTGAAATTCCGCAAGTCAGGGAAGAGGTGTTTCACGTGAAACAAGCAGTGGAGTGGGCATCCCCATCCAACCGGTCCGCTATTGCCGAAGCTGCCAATGGTCTAGAAGGACTCCGGGCAAGCGCTACCCCTCCGGCACGGATGAAGCGATATCTAAAGTAGGAGCCAGCGGTCTCTTCGACTTATCGCCGATGTGTCCCCTTAACCCATTGCAAGGACTTCCGTAGCGGCCTGGTGCGACAATCGCGCTAGGCAAGCTGGAATAGAACGCCCGTCACCTGGAGGTCTGACAGCACGTGCATGCTCCATGAACGCGGTATCGCTCAACATCGAACACGCCTACTTCGCGTCTCTCGCACTTCTGAACCTGAAGTCCCCGACTGGTGATCCATGCGCGACCAGGGCAACTGCGGACGCGCCCACTGCTCTCCCCAACTTGCCGTTTGGGAATCAGGTCTTACGTGCCTGCACCGCGCCCGCGCAACCAACCAGATCTATAGTCTGAGCGGCGGCAATTATGCATCTTCGACAACAGCGCTACACCTCTAGGGTCGGCACGCGCCACGGCAGCTCTCAGTACACCAGCGCTCCTTACCTGACCTGCTTCACACTGTCAGTGCGATCAGCGACGGATGATGACGCCCAAGAGCGCTCACTTGCTATGCGCAACTGCACAGGACCAGTTGTTATCCCCAACGATATCCACAGCCTTGCTGATCCGTTATCCCCAGCATTATCCACAGCCCAGCTGTCGGTCCACAGCAGACTGATCCCGTCCTTTTGCGACCCCACCATCAGAGTTGCCGCGCTTCTTGTGGTAACTGGTGCGCGCGCATGCGGCTGGCAGGCATCCCGAGGGGCTTGGCGGCGGATTTGCGATGCCTTCGGGTTGATTTCAATATATATGGGACTTGCTTCCCGCACCTTCATCACCCCGGGTCGTTTCACGTGAAACACCCTCAGCGACACTGCAACCCGGAAGCACGCAAAGCGGCAGCGCCGACGAGCAATTCCTATGGCGCTGCCACAAAATATCCACAACGGGCCACCGGTGTATCCACAAGGTTATCCACAACAGTATCCACCGTACGAACCTCGGTTCCCCACCACCTCACAGTTGACGTGCAGCTGGACATCTAGGGCCGAAGCATGTGAGAACTGCGAGCCTGTAGATCTTAGGGCTGTAGACAAAAAGCCAGTCAGGACACCGCCCCGGCTACACGTCCTGTCCCGTCCTCAGGGTAGGGCCAATGATCAGCGCGGGTCTCAGTCCCGGGGGCAAGGGAATGCCCTTTCGCCGCATCTTGGCTTGCGCTATGGGTATCTTGGCGGGAACCAAGAAGGGCAGGTCTCCTGGTAGCACACGGTGTCCTGACCGTCCTCCTCGGGAGAGGCAAGCGGTCTATGAGCTGAGTACGGGGATGGGCACGAGGCCAAAGTGTCCGGCGCGGCGTGCAGGGCAGTAGGCCGACGGACTAAGAGTGGGCTCCTCGGTTCACGGACAAGCGTCCAGGGGCGACTACCGAAAAGGCACCTACCAAGGACTCAATGGCCGCTCACCTGTGCCGATCCCAGGTCGAATCAGTGCGAGTCTGAGTTTTCCTGCGTATCACCATGGCACGGGCTGTGCCAATGAGTCGGGGTAGTAGCCGCTCTCACCATATCCTTTGCGAACAGACGAGGGGACTTCATCGGGCACGGAACGATAAGCATATGTAGGCAGCTGCTGCAGTTTCCTGGGCACCAACACGTAAAGACTGGAAGTGCCAAGGAGACGGTCGATTACCCCGGCGGAGACTGACTAGCTTAGGATGGGCACGTCCTTTTCCCTTCCGCAGTAGTTTTTTAAGGAGTTCGCCCGCATCGATGTTGTCCGCTCGACGGGCAAGAATGTAATTCGTGCGGGTATCAGCAAGAGTTGTCGTGATAGCTACCTGCTTGCGCTCCTTTACCGGTGGCTGGACTCCGTAGTACGTTCTTCCTTCTTGTATCAGGAAAGCCGCATAGTTTCCGACTTGCGACGTACGCACGGCCCAGCAGGAGTAGCTGTGGCTGGCTGGGGATTGGATACCATGCTCCCACCGGCGAGCTTCCAGAAGAGAGCTCGTTTCACCGCTCGTCCAAATGTCGCGGCCGAAGCCGTAAGCGTCCACGCGGCAAGTGTTGCGCAGTCTATTGTGGTTCCCCCTGTCCTCACTTCGTTTTACGTGAAACAGTGCAGCGAACCTTTAGTGCAGCTATTCGAGTTGCTGGTCGAAGATTTTGGGCAGTAGGAAGGCTCTTTACGCTGCTGTCCGCAACTAACTAAGATGAAGTCTGCTCAATTTCCCTCGTAGTAAGACAACCGAGGAGAAATACCTGCACCGAGTGAGCACCGCGGACCGCCCCACGAGCCGCAGGGGCGGTCGGACAAACCCTGCACTTCCAGGAAGAGGCCCCTAATCCGTAAATGGTGGTTTGATCGGCAACAAGGTATACGACGTTCCACATACCCTGCCGACTGCTCTACAGAATCAAGAGCATCGCCGCCCGCCTGTTATCAGAAGGCCGCTTAGCGATAGAAGGGGCCACAGTGGCGTGACGTCTATACGCCCTGCAGTGGTACGCACGGTAAGCGAGATGAGTCCATATAGGGCCGCACATCTGGCTACCCAATAGGGATAGAGACGTTTCACGTGAAACAGATGCCCGGGAAAAGCCGTGGATAGTTATGCGAGTTTTTGCAGACGGCAACCGGCGGGTAACGGAGATAGCTGTCCGACCCAGGGATTGCGGCCACTGCAGCTAAGGCCGCGTACTTGGAGCCTGCAATCGGCCCATAGTTCGGCCCCCCACTTAGCACATCACAAAAGAATCAACCGCACGTCGGAATTCACGGCACAAAGCAAGAAGGCCTCTAGCCCTTTGTCATTGAGAAGCACAAAAGCACTTCTACTGCGGAACGAAGCACTGCAAGGACAGCAATCACAAAGCCGCGCGCACGGTAACTAGTTCTCTGCCCCTGGCGCGAGCACATCCATGATGCGGTTAAGATCCTCGACGCTGGCAAATTCGATGCTGACCCGGCCCTTGCGGACCCCAAGGGAGATCTTTACGTTGGTGTCCAGGCGGTCGGAGAGCGATGAAGCCAGATAGTCCAAGCGCTCGTGTCGCGCGCCGGGACGGGGGATGTTGTTCTTGGCAGGTTTGGCCGGGTCCTGGTACATCGCCACGGCTTCTTCCGTGGCGCGTACAGACATGCCTTCAGCCACAATCCGCTGTGCCAGACGTTCCATGGCGGCGGCGTCAGGAAGCGCCAGGAGCGCACGCGCATGGCCCGCCGACAGCACTCCTGCTGCCACGCGCCGTTGGACCAACGGGGGCAGCTTCAGGAGCCGGAGGGTATTGGAAACTTGGGGACGGGAACGGCCGATCCGGTCTGCCAGCTGTTCATGGGTGGTACCGAAGTCTTCGAGCAGCTGCTGATAGGCCGCCGCTTCTTCCAAGGGGTTCAGCTGGCTCCGGTGGAGGTTTTCCAGCAGCGCATCCCGCAGGAGGTCGTCGTCGGTGGTGTCCCGGACGATTGCGGGGATAGTTTCCATGCCGGCGGCCTGTACTGCACGCCAGCGCCGTTCACCCATAACAAGCTCAAACGGTTCTCCACCGTTTTCGGTTGAGTTCCGGACCACAATTGGCTGGAGGACACCTATTTCGCGGACGGAGTGTACAAGCTCCGCCATGTCGTCCTCGTCGAAGACAGCACGGGGCTGCTTCCGGTTTGGATGAATATCAGAAACGCGAATTTCTGCGAATCGAACCCCGGGCACCGGCACCAGTTCCACGCCCGTGTCCGTCCCAAACGAATCGGGGGAATCGTCGGCGGCGACGGCCAGGACTTCCTGCCCGTCCGGGTCGGCGGGCACCGCCTGCTCGGCATCCTTTTTAGCCGTAGGCTTGTGCCCGTTCTTGGTGCCCGCAGCAGTCTTCGTTGCAGAACTGCTTCCTGAGTTGTTGGAGGTAGAGGTTGCGTCAGCTGCCCGCGTGGACGATTTCGTAGCAGCCGGCTTACGCGAAGGGCTGGTAGCTTTGGCCGCAGAATCCTTTACGGTCGCTGGCGTAGTAGTAACCGCAGTTGACGGCGCTAATTCCTCGGCCTCTGAAGGGTCCGCAGCCGTCTCGGGCTCCGCAGTCTTCCTGCGCCCCTCGGGAAAGAAGAGATCGACGGGACGCGAAACCGCTGCGCCGTTGCCAGCCCCATTCGCACCGGCGGAACTTGGAATCAGTGCGCCAAGACCGCGGCCTAAGCCCCTTCGCTTCTCGCTCATGGGTAAATCCCTCCAGTGGTAGAGACCGGCCGTGCCGGACTCCAGTTGTTGCAGTTCTTGAAGATTTTAGCGTTCTGCTATTTCAGCAGCGGCTTCCAGGTAGGACAGGGCTCCACTGGATGAGGGGTCGTAGGTCATCACGGTTTGTTGGTAACTCGGAGCTTCGGAAATACGAACCGAGCGCGGCACAACCGCAGACAGTACTTGCTCGGGGAAGTGTTGGCGGACCTCGGCGGCGACCTGGGCGGCAAGGTTGGTGCGGCCGTCGTACATCGTCAGGAGGATGGTGGAGACCACGAGGTCGGCGTTGAGATGCTTCTGGATCATCTCGATGTTTTTGAGCAGCTGGCTCAGTCCCTCCAGTGCGTAGTACTCGCACTGGATGGGAATCAGGACTTCACTTGCTGCACAGAAGGCGTTGACCGTCAGAAGGCCAAGGCTTGGAGGGCAGTCAATGAAGATGTAGTCCAGGCGTTGTTCGCCCTTCTTCTCTCGAACCTTTGCATAAACATCAATCGCTCGTCGCAGCCGCTGCTCGCGGGCCACGAGCGACACGAGCTCAATCTCTGCACCCGCCAAGTGGATTGTGGCCGGTGCACAGATGAGGTTGTCGATGTCCGGGCATGGCGCGACCACATCGGCCAGGGGAACGTCGTTGATCAGGACGTCATAGATACTGTCCACGTCCGCGTGGTGCTCAATGCCCAAAGCAGTTGAGGCGTTGCCCTGGGGGTCGATGTCTATCACCAGGACATTCAGTCCGGCGGCGGCAAGGGCGGCCGCTATGTTCACTGTTGTGGTGGTCTTGCCCACGCCGCCTTTTTGGTTGGAGACCGTAAAGACCCTCGTCTTCTCGGGACGCGGCAGTTGCCGTCCGACAAGCCGTTCACGCCGGCGGGTTTCGTGCGCCAGTTCGCGGGCGATAGGACTGGAATCATCAATTGCATCGATAATGTTCGCCCTACCCGCAGAAGTTGTTTCACGTGAAACCAACACCGGAGAGGAGTTTGATACCCGACGCGGTTGACTCCCCAGCAGACCGGAGGCGGCCGAAACAGCACCAGCGAGAGAACGTGCTGACCCCAATGACACGAACGGCGGTATCCGTTGCGTGGAGGCTTCGCTACTGGTCACTGGGGCACACTCACTCTCGTTCAGCTATTTTTGCTGCCGTTGACTAGCCTAACTGCTTACCCCGGCAGACTGTGGCCGCCGGGCCTACCCTAGGCCTTCTTTTGGGACTTGTTTACAACGATGCGTACTACAGTGGTGGGTTCCTCCAGCAGGTTGTCGCCAACCGTGATGACAGAGGTCTGAACGCCCCCCAGTTTGCGGATAACCTTTGCTGCCTTCTCGATTTCCTCAGCGGCACTGCGGCCCTTGATGGCCACCACTTCGCCGTGGCCTCCCAGCAGCGGAATGGTGAGGCCGGCGAGGTTACTCAGCGCCGATACCGCCCGGGCCGTCACGACGTCGGCCTCCACGTGGCCAACCGCAAGTTCGGCCCTGGTCCTCATCACAGTGACATTGTCCAGGCCCAGATCGTCAACAACTTCCTGGAGCCAGATGACCCTGCGCTCCAGCGGTTCGATCAGGGTGAGCTCCAGGTCCGGACGTGCGATCGCGAGGCAAAGGCCCGGCAGTCCGGCGCCGCTGCCGACGTCGGCAACATGGCTTCCCTGGGCGATCTCACTTTCGATGACGGCACAGTTGAGGACGTGCCGCCCCCAGAGGCGGGGTATCTCCCGCGGGCCGATAAGCCCGCGCTCAGTTCCGGACGTGGCGAGGTGTTCCACATAGCGCTTGGCGAGATCCAGGCGGTCGCCAAAAATCTTTTCAGCTGCCAAAAGCTCAGCTGCCGTGATGTCAACCATGATCAGCGAATCCGCAATCTCTAGTCTGCGGATACAACAATATGGCGTCCGGCGCCTTCGCCCTCGGACTCGCTCACCAGGCCCAAGCCGGCAACAGCGTCGTGAACAATTTTCCGCTCATAGGCACTCATCGGTTCCAGGGCAACAGCCTGGCCGGTTTTCTTCACAGCAGCGGCTGCATCTTCGGCAATCTTCTGCAGGTGGCCAGTGCGTTCCTGTCGGTAGCCGTTGATGTCCAGCACCAGGCGGGAGCGGTTCTCCGTTGCGGACAGGACGGAAAGCCGGGTCAGTTCCTGCAGGGCTTCCAGGACTTCGCCGTCTTCGCCCACGAGGTTGTCCAGGCTATCGGACTCTTCCTCGGTAACGATGGAGATGTAGGTACGGCCGTTGCGGACCTCAATGTCTATGTCACCGTCGATGTCCGCGATGTCCAGCAGTTCTTCGAGGTAGTCCGCAGCAACATCCCCTTCTTCCTCCAGTCGGCTGGCTGAGGAAGCCTTCGGGGCGGAGCTGTCCTGGGCAGCGGACTCGTCCTGATCGTCGATGATCTCTTCGGAAAGGGCGTGTTCGGTACTCTCGGCTGACATTACTTCTTCTTCCTGTTCTTGCGTTGCGGCTGAATGCGCTGTCCCTTGGCCTGCGCCACGGCTGCGGCGGCGGCAGCGTCGGCGTCCTCGTCCTTCTTACCACTCAGGATCGAGAGGGCCGGCAGGCCTTTGGCGGCCCGGCGCTCGGCGAGGGCCTTGGCTGCGGGGGATCCCGGCGTCGGCATGCGGCGGATGACAAAGAACTGCTGGCCCATGGTCCAGAGGTTGGTGGTGGTCCAGTAGATCAGGACACCGATGGGGAAGTTGATGCCGCCCACACCGAAGACGATGGGCAGGATGTACAGCATCATCTTCTGCTGGCGCATGAAGGGGCTGGCCATGGCTTCTTCGGACATGTTCTTGGCCATGATCTGCTTCTGCGTGATGAACTGCGAGGCGGTCATGGCGAGGATCATCAGGATGGAGAGGATCCATACTGCCGTCTGGTTTCCGTCACCGCCATGCAGCAGGGAGGCAGACAGCGTGGCACCGAAGATGGTGGAGTCATCGAACTGAACCACCTGTTCGTGGCTCATGGCCCCGATGCCGTTCCCTGCGGCGGCGGCTCCGGAGATCCCGGAGAGAACCGTGAACAGTGCGAAGAAGAAGGGCATCTGGATCAGCATCGGGAGGCACGCGGAGAACGGGTTGGTCCCGTGCTTCTTGTACATGGCCATCTGTTCCTGAGCCATGGCCTGGCGGGACAGCTGGTCAGTCTTGCCCTTGTACTTGTCCTGGAGCTTCTTCAGGTCGGGCTGAAGCAGCTGCATGCCGCGCTGCGCCTTGATCTGCTTCACGAACACAGGAATAAGGGCGGCACGGATCACCAGCACCAGGCCGATGATGGACAGAGTCCAGGTCCAGCCGGAGGCCTCAGGCATGCCAATGGTGCTCAGGCCCTCATGGAAGCCCACCATGATGATGGACACAAGCCACTTGAACGGAAACATGATTGTTTCAAAGAAGTCCATACTTATCCCTATTCGTCAGGCCGCCGTGCGGCCTTCTCCATCAGTCCGAGCAGCCAGGTACTTGTCCGGGTTGTTCAGCACAACAATTGTGGGGGTCTGGCTTAGAGGCCATTCCCGGCGGCCGGCGGGGACGTGGTCCACGCCACCGGCATTCCATGGATGGCAGCGGCAAAGACGGCGGAGGGCAAGCCAGCTCCCCTTGACGGCACCATGGACGGTAATCGCTTCAAGGGCATACGCCGAGCATGAAGGAAAAAAACGGCAGACCTGGCCATACAAGGGAGAGATCACCTTGCGGTAAGCCTTCAATAGAAGAATGAGGATGTTCCGGGGCAGGTTCCAGAGGAACCTCCCGGCAGCGGCAGCAACAGGACGGACATAGGTGACGACGACGGCGGTGGCGTTACGCACGCGGTGTCCCCTCCTGTGTTGTACCGGCCGAACCGTTGGCAGCAGCCCGTGAAGAGCGGGCAGCCAGCCGGGTCATCGTCGCTGCCAAGGCGGCGTTGTAATCCGACAACAGCTGATCCCAGCTTGCGGACGCGGACGCAGGAAGCGCCCGGACCACTATGGCAAACCCGGTACCATACTCGCGCAGCGAGGCAGCACCTGCTTCTCTCAGTCTCCTCTTAACGAGGTTCCTGACCACAGCGTTCCCGACACCCTTGGAAACGATGAACCCGATCCGGCTGGGTTCGTCAGCAGCAATGGCTGCCGCATATAACACTACGTTCCGGCGTCCATTGCGGACACCGGAACGTACAGTTGTTGAAAAATCGGTTGCAGTCCTCAAACGGTTGCGGGTGGCCAGCACCTTAAACTCGCAAAGAAATGTCTACCGACGAGTCAGTATTAGGCCGACAGCTCGGTACGGCCCTTGCCACGACGGGCTGCCAGGATGGCGCGGCCGGCACGGGTACGCATACGAAGGCGGAAGCCGTGCTTCTTGGCTCGACGGCGGTTATTCGGCTGAAAAGTCCGCTTGCTCACGTTAGTTACTCCAGTGGATCAAAGGTGCGCCCACCCGATCAGTAAAGGGGAAGAACTGGCCGACGCTAAGTTTTGTATATGCACGCTTCCCCCGGCTGCCCAAACGCACTGCGTCTGGGAGATTCAGATGGGGCCAAAAAGCGGACACAAAGGACTTCACAACGTTAGGGCAATTTGAGCCCCTGAGTCAAACCGGAGCAGGGTGCAGGCGCTATCCACAGTTGTGGCCAAGTGACCCTTCCAGCCTGTGGATGAAGTGGCTCACAGGGCCACTTTTCAAACAACAACCGTGTAATTATCCACAAGCTTCTTGCCAGCTATCTTCTAGGCTTTTCATCCCCTAGAGTGGCTCAGTAGCCGATTATCCACGTGCTGTGCATAACCCTGTGGATGAAGCTGAACCCATCCTGGTTCAAGACTTGCGGCTGCAGGCAATGCAGGCAAAGCAAGTTTTGAGGGAACCGATTGATGACAGTAGACGAAGCCAACCACGCCAATACTGTCGGAAGTTCCTGGCGGCGGGTTGTCACCCTGCTGGAGCAGGACCACCGCGTCACACCGCGGCAGCGTGGCTTTGTCATTCTCGCCCAGGCGCAGGGCCTGATCGGCTCCACCCTGCTGGTTGCCGTTCCCAATGAGCTCACCCGGGAAGTGCTGCAAACCCAGGTCAAGGACGCGCTGGACGACGCACTGCACAACGTGTTTTCCGAAGACATCCGCTGTGCCATCGACGTGGACACCGATCTGGTGCCTGTCCACGAAGAGCCCGAACCCGTCGTAGAACCTTCCTTCTCGCCGGACCAGCTCATTGAGCAAAAGCCGCAGCCCATGCTGCCCAGCACGTCACACGAATTCGGCCGGCTGAATCCCAAGTACGTCTTCGATACCTTCGTGATCGGTTCCTCCAACCGCTTCGCCCATGCTGCTGCCGTCGCAGTGGCTGAAGCACCGGCGAAGGCTTACAACCCCCTGTTCATCTACGGCGACTCCGGCCTGGGAAAGACGCACCTGCTCCACGCAATCGGCCACTATGCCCGGCGGCTGTACAGCGGCATCCGAGTCCGTTACGTCAACTCGGAAGAATTCACCAACGACTTCATCAACTCCATCCGGGACGATGAGGGCGCCAGCTTCAAGACCACCTACCGCAACGTGGACGTCCTGCTGATCGACGACATTCAGTTCCTGGCGGGCAAGGACCGGACGCTGGAGGAGTTCTTCCACACCTTCAACTCGCTTCACAACAACAACAAACAGGTGGTCATCACCTCTGACCAGCCGCCCAAGCTACTCGCAGGCTTCGAAGACCGCATGAAGTCCCGGTTCGAGTGGGGCCTGCTGACGGACATTCAGCCGCCGGAGCTCGAGACCCGAATTGCCATCCTTCGGAAGAAGGCCCTCAGCGAAGGCCTCTCCGCTCCGGATGACGCACTGGAGTACATCGCATCCAAGATTTCGAGCAACATCCGTGAACTCGAAGGCGCCCTGATCAGGGTTACTGCCTTCGCCAGCCTCAACCGGCAGCCCGTGGACGTTGCCCTCGCTGAGATGGTCCTCAAGGACCTCATTACCGACGACGGCGCCCAGGAAATTACATCGAGCCAGATCCTCACCCAGACAGCGGACTACTTCAAGCTCAGCATGGAGGAGCTCTGCAGCAAGTCCCGTACCAGGACCTTGGTCACCGCACGGCAGATCGCCATGTACCTGTGCCGGGAGCTGACTGACATGTCGCTTCCCAAGATCGGCCAGGAGCTCGGCGGCCGGGACCACACCACCGTGATCCACGCGGACCGGAAGATCCGCGAACTGATGGCCGAGCGCCGTGTGATCTACAACCAAGTGACAGAGCTGACCAACCGGATCAAGCAGCAGCAGCGCGATTCGTAGCGGCGCATCTATACCTTATTAACAGGTACATGTGGATAAGCCTGTGGATACTTAAGGGGACAACCGCGGTTAATGGGCTTAAAACCCTTAAGGCGCCTGTGGATTCGAAAAACCGCGAAAAATGTTGTCCCCATCCACACCCTGTTTAAAACCTGCTCCACCCACAGTCCATGAACAGGGCTTAACCGCCGGATCATGCGGGCGGAGGCAGTTATCCACAGTTTCCACAGCAGTTATTAACACTACTAATCCCAAAAATTTGAAGTCCCTCAAATAACAAGTCCGATCTCCAGCACCGCACGAAGGGTCCAGCGGCCCAAAGGGACCTGGCGCTGCCGGCTGGGGATGGGTTAATCGCTGATCTTCCGGCTAAGCTGTCAGCAGCGCTCCCATCCTTGGGTTTCTGCGTGGTCCAGGCAGCACGGACCATGCAAGTTCAGGTGCAGGGCAACTCCTTGGGAACTTCCTGCGGGAAGTTTCGTCGAACACCATCGCAGCAGCAATGAAAGGCGGCACCCTTCCGTGAAGTTCAGAGTCGATCGGGACGTCCTGGCAGAAGCCGTCACCTGGACAGCCCGCTCGTTGTCTCCGCGGCCGCCTGTTCCCGTCCTCTCCGGCCTCCTCTTGAAGGCTGAAGCAGGCACGGTCAGCCTTTCGAGCTTTGATTACGAGACCTCCGCGCGTCTCGAAATCGCAGCTGACATCCGGGACGAAGGCACCATCCTGGTATCGGGACGCCTCCTTGCGGACATTTGCCGCAGCCTCCCCTCGGCTCCCGTCGACGTCGAAACCGATGGCAACAAAGTCACCCTGACCTGCCGCCGAAGCAGCTTCCACCTGGCCACCATGCCCGAAGCCGAGTACCCGCCGCTTCCGGCACTGCCGGCCGTCAGCGGAACGGTTCCGGGCGACTCGTTTGCCCAGGCCGTTTCCCAGGTGATCATTGCTGCCAGCAAAGATGACACGCTGCCCATCCTTACTGGCGTTCGGATGGAGATCGAGGATGACCTCATCACACTCCTCGCCACGGACCGCTACCGCCTCGCCATGCGTGAAGTTCCGTGGAAGCCGGTCACGCCCGGAATCTCCACCAGCGCCCTGGTCAAGGCAAAAACGCTGAACGAGGTGGCCAAGACCCTCGGCAACAGCGGCGACATCCACCTTGCCCTTTCCGATGACGACAGCCGCCTGATCGGCTTTGAAAGCGGCGGCCGCACCACCACCTCGCTGCTGGTGGACGGTGATTACCCGAAGATCCGTTCGCTCTTCCCGGATTCAACCCCGATCCACGCGACCGTGCAGACGCAGGAACTCGTTGAGGCAGTACGCCGCGTGTCCCTGGTGGCAGAACGCAACACCCCTGTCCGCCTGGCCTTCACCCAAGGACTGCTGAACCTCGACGCTGGTACCGGCGAAGATGCCCAGGCTTCCGAAGAACTGGAAGCCCAACTCTCCGGTGAAGACATCACGGTGGCCTTCAATCCCCACTACCTGGTGGAAGGCCTGAGCGTGATTGAAACCAAGTTCGTTCGCTTCTCCTTCACCACGGCACCGAAGCCGGCCATGATCACCGCCCAGGCGGATGCCGACGGCGAGGACCAGGACGACTACCGTTACCTCGTGATGCCGGTCCGCCTCCCCAACTAATCCCCACCGCCACCCTCGCCTCGCAAGTCCCCATCGGCTCCCAACCTTCGCAAGCGCAGAAAGAGGTTCCACCGTGCATATTGGACTGATCGGCCTTGGCAAAATGGGATTCAACATGCGCGAACGCCTGCGCAAGGGCGGTGTGGAGGTCACCGGGTATGACCGCAATCCGGACGTCACCGACGCCGGCTCCATCGATGAACTCCTCACCGCTGTTCCAAGTCCGCGGCTGATTTGGGTGATGGTTCCCGCCGGTGACATCACGGACGCCGTCATCAGGGAGCTCAGTGAAAAGCTTGACGAGGGCGACCTCATCATTGACGGCGGCAACTCCCGCTTCACCGAAGACCAAAAGCACGGGGAACTCCTGGCCGCCAAGGGCATCCGCTTCGCGGACTGCGGGGTATCCGGTGGCGTATGGGGCCTGCAGAACGGTTACGGACTGATGGCCGGCGGCGACGCAGCCGACATCGAGCGGGCACTTCCGGTCTTTGACGCCCTGCGCCCGGAGGGGGAACGCGAGGACAGCTTTGTCCATGTAGGCGGGATCGGCGCAGGCCACTACGCCAAGATGGTGCACAACGGCATCGAGTACGGCCTGATGCAGGCCTACGCCGAGGGGTACCAGCTGCTCGCCTCCAAGGACATCATCACTGATCTGCCAGGCACTTTCCGGGCTTGGCAAAAGGGCACGGTGGTCCGGTCGTGGCTGCTGGACCTGCTGGTCAAGGCACTCGATGAGGACCCGGGCCTGCAAAACATCGACGATTACGTCGAGGACTCCGGTGAAGGCAGGTGGACTGTGGAAGAAGCCATTGCCAACGCGATTCCCGCGCCGGCCATCACGGCCGCGCTGTTCGCGCGCTTCGAGTCCCGCGAGGACAGTTCCCCGGCCATGAAGATGGTGTCCGCCCTGCGCCACCAGTTCGGCGGACACGCAACCCGTCCCGCCAAGTAGCCTCCACCGGGAACTGCGAGGTTCCCAGAATTGCCGAAAACCGCGTGTACCTAGAACACCTTTCCCTGACTGACTTCCGCAGTTACGCGCAGGTCGACCTTGCCCTGGGCCCGGGTGTCACGGTTCTGGTGGGCTACAACGGCATCGGCAAGACCAACCTCATGGAGGCCATCGGTTACCTGGCCACCATGAGCTCCCACCGGGTCAGTTCTGACGGGCCGCTTTTGCGCTTCGGTACTGACCGCGCGCTGGTCCGGGCCAGGCTGGTCCGCGGCGGACAGACCACCGTCCTGGAGCTGGAAATCAACGCGGGGCGGGCGAACCGGGGACGCATCAACCGCAGTAATCCGGTCCGTGCCCGCGATCTGCTGGGCATCTGCCAGACAGTGCTCTTTGCCCCGGAAGACCTGGCACTGGTCAAGGGCGACCCCTCAAACCGGCGCCGTTTCCTGGATGAGCTGCTCGCCAGCCTCATTCCGCACCACGCGGCCACGCGCAGCGATTACGACCGGGTGCTGAAACAACGCAACGCCCTGCTGAAATCCGCCCGCGCCGGGAAGTTCACATCCGCCCACGAGGCAACGCTGGACGTGTGGGACCAGCACATGGCCAAGGCCGGCGCTGAGCTGCTGTTCGCGCGGCTTGAACTGGTGGAGCGCCTCCGCCCCCACGTGGCCCGTGCCTATGCTGAGCTGACTGACGGGTCAAAGCCAGCTGACGCCGTCTACCGCGCCACCCTCCAGAACCAGAT
This sequence comes from Arthrobacter sp. MDT2-3, assembly GCF_059090465.1. Taxonomy (NCBI): domain Bacteria; kingdom Bacillati; phylum Actinomycetota; class Actinomycetes; order Micrococcales; family Micrococcaceae; genus Arthrobacter; species Arthrobacter sp. MDT2-3. The sequence continues at coordinate 232,064 of NZ_JBNHFS010000001.1, forward strand.
GGACGACGACGGCGCCCCCGTGGTGCGCACTGCCGGCACCAGTGCCGCAGGTACTTCGGACGACGTGGAAGACCTGCGCCAGCTGACGGTGGATCAGCTAACCGAACGGTACGTGCGTGCCTTTGCTGAAGCGCGGAAAAAAGAACTGGAACGGGGCATTTCCCTGGTAGGCCCGCACCGGGATGAACTGGAGCTGGTCCTGGGCCAGGCACCGGCGAAGGGGTATGCCTCCCACGGAGAAACCTGGTCCATGTGCTTGGCACTGCGGCTCGGTTCGTACTATGTGATGCTGGACGATGCCAGAACCGGAGGCTCAGCCCCCATCCTGATCCTCGACGACGTTTTTGCCGAGCTGGACGTCCAGCGCCGGCGTAAACTGGCGGCAATAGTCTCGGGTGCGGAACAGGTCCTGGTGACCGCCGCCGTCGACGCCGATATACCGGAAGAGCTGTCCGGACGGCGGGTGAAGGTCATCGCGGGAGGTATCGATGAATAGGGACGACGAAAGCGCCGGCGGCAAAGCCCCCCGCCACGACGCGGACGGCCGCACCCCGGACAACATCGACGCACCCCAGGCTGCACTGAACAGAATGCGCGAGGCTGCCGCCGCGCGGGGCGAAATCCGCCGTGCCGCCCCGCGCCCCGGATCCCAAAAGGCCAAAAAGGGCATCCGCGACACCCGCGGTTTCAGCCAGTTCCACGCTACCGGCCGCGATCCCCTGGGCCTCGGCAAAGTAGTGGGCCGCCTGGTGGCCGAACGTGGCTGGACCTCGCCTGTTGCAGTCGGGTCTGTCATGGCAGAGTGGGCCACGCTGGTGGGACCGGAAATTTCAGCCCACTGCACGCCCGAAAGCTTCACCGGCACCACCTTGCACGTCAGGTGCGATTCGACCGCCTGGGCCACACAGCTGCGGCTCCTCAGCATGAGCCTGCTGGAGAAATTCCGGGTGGAGCTCGGCGATGGAGTGGTCACCAGCATCCAGGTCTTGGGGCCCTCCGCGCCCAGCTGGCGCAAGGGCGGCAGGTCCGTCAACGGCCGGGGACCCCGGGACACCTACGGATAGCCCGCCGTCGAACTCTTGAAAATCCCCTGATTGGCGTGTAGCGCCCTGGAAGGGCCGGAGGGTGTATAGGCACCCGGAGACCGGACCATTGGAGCGCCCAAGGCGCGGTCTACGGCCTGCAAAGGGCACATCGACTGCCATCCACGCCCCTGGAATGCGGGGATACTGCCCGTTTCGCGGTAGAATCGTTGGAGATAACTGGGCGCGGGTTAAACGTTGACTGAGTCCGTTTTCCGCACGCTTCCAGCACGCGGACTTCGGATTCCGCCATCAGCTACTAACCGGCGCTATAAGTTTGTGCCTGTTGGCAGATGACTTTCCTGATGGAACCGAGGAAAAGAATCAGCCGGCCATCATCGAGAACAGAGGAGTCGACAGCACCTGTGGCTAACGACAATACAGATATTCTGGCAGCTGAGCCCGCAGTCGAGGATGCCCGCACGCCTGACACCCCGGGGGAAGCTGCCACTCCACGTGAGTACGGCGCCAGCGACATCACTGTCCTTGAAGGCCTCGAAGCAGTGCGGAAGCGCCCGGGCATGTACATCGGCTCCACCGGGCCCCGCGGACTCCACCACCTGGTCTACGAAGTGGTGGACAACTCCGTGGACGAGGCACTGGCCGGCTACTGCACCCATATTGAAGTCGTGCTCCAGGCCGACGGCGGCGTGAAGGTCGTAGACGACGGCCGCGGCATTCCAGTGGACATGCACCCCACCGAACACAAACCAACTGTCGAAGTGGTCATGACCATCCTGCACGCGGGCGGCAAGTTCGGCGGCGGCGGCTATGCCGTATCCGGCGGCCTGCACGGTGTAGGTATCTCCGTTGTTAACGCCCTCTCCAGCAGGGTGGACACCGAGGTCCGCCGCCAGGGCCACGTCTGGCGGATGTCATTCGCCGACGGCGGCAAGCCCCAGGGCAGCCTGGTGAAGGGTGAGGAAACCGACCTGACGGGAACCACCCAGACGTTCTACCCGGACGCCGAGATTTTCGAGACCACCGAGTTCGACTTCGAGACGCTGCGCGCCCGCTTCCAGCAGATGGCGTTCCTCAACAAGGGACTGCGCATCACGCTGACTGACGAACGCACCTCTGCCAGCGATAACGACGCCGACGCCGACCTTGACCTTGATGCTGTTGTAACCGAAGGCGAAGTAACTGCCGAGCACCGCACTGTGGTTTACCAGTACGACGAAGGCCTGCTGGACTACGTCAAACACCTGAACTCCGGCAAGAAGGTGGAAGTGGTCCACGAGGACGTCATCGCCTTCGAGACCGAGGACAAAGAGCGGCGGATCGCCCTGGAGATGGCGATGCAGTGGACCAATGCCTACTCCGAAAGCGTCCACACCTATGCGAACACCATCAACACCCATGAGGGCGGTACGCACGAAGAGGGTTTCCGCGCTGCCATGACGTCCCTGATCAACCGCTATGCGCGCGAGAAGGGGATCATCAAGGAAAAGGATGACAACCTTACCGGTGATGACATCCGTGAGGGCCTCACCGCCGTCATTTCCGTCAAGCTTGCCGAGCCTCAGTTCGAAGGGCAGACCAAGACCAAGCTCGGCAACTCCGAGGTCAAGGGCTTCGTCCAGCGCGTTGTTACGGACGGACTTGGCGACTGGCTGGAACGCAATCCCGGCCCTGCCAGGGACGTGATCCGCAAGGCCATTTCGGCGGCACAGGCTCGCATGGCTGCCCGCAAGGCCAGGGACAACGCGCGCCGCAAGAGCCCCCTCGAATCCTTCGGCATGCCGGGCAAGCTGTCCGACTGCTCCTCAAAGGATCCGGAGAAGTGCGAGGTCTACATCGTGGAGGGTGACTCGGCAGGCGGTTCCGCCAAGCGTGGCCGGAACCCCGAAACCCAGGCCATCCTGCCGTTGCGCGGCAAGATCCTGAACGTGGAGCGCGCCCGCCTGGACAAGGCACTGGGCAACGCAGAGGTCCAGTCCATGATCACGGCGTTCGGCACCGGCATCGGTGAGGACTTCGACCTCTCGAAGCTGCGATACCACAAGATCGTCCTGATGGCCGATGCCGATGTTGACGGCCAGCACATCACCACCCTGCTGATGACCCTGCTGTTCCGCTACATGCGCCCGCTGATCGAAAACGGCTACGTCTACCTGGCCCAGCCTCCGCTGTACCGGATCAAGTGGTCCAACGCCGCCCACGACTACGTCTACAGCGACAGGGAGCGTGACGCGAAGCTGGTTGCCGGCCAGGCAGCCGGACGCCGCATCCCGAAAGACAACGGCATCCAGCGTTACAAGGGCCTTGGCGAGATGGACTACACCGAACTGTGGGACACCACCATGGATCCGGACCACCGCACCCTGCTGCAAGTCACTATGGATGACGCCCTCGCGGCGGACCAGATCTTCTCTGTGCTGATGGGTGAGGACGTGGAATCACGCCGTAACTTCATTCAGCAGAACGCCAAGGACGTCAGGTTCCTGGATATCTAAGCGCACGTCCTTCGCATATTCCAGAGCTGACATATACCTGAAACGGAAATAGAAAATGAGCGACGAAACACCCGAGAACCCGGTCCCCGAGGCCGGGAACCCGGACACCGTTCTTGAAGGCGATGTGCTGGTGGACCGCGTGGAGCAGGTGGACCTGCAGACGGAAATGCAGCGGTCCTACCTTGACTACGCCATGGCCGTCATCGTGGGCCGTGCCCTTCCGGACGTCCGCGACGGCCTGAAGCCGGTTCACCGCCGCGTGCTTTACGCCATGTTCGACGGCGGCTACCGCCCCGAGCGCTCGTTCAACAAGTGCGCGCGTGTGGTGGGCGAGGTCATGGGCCAGTACCACCCTCACGGCGACACCGCGATCTACGATGCGTTGGTCCGCCTCATCCAGGACTGGACCATGCGCTACCCGCTGGCCCTCGGCCAAGGGAACTTCGGCTCACCGGGCAATGACGGTGCTGCTGCGCCCCGTTACACCGAGACGAAGATGGCGCCGCTCGCCATGGAAATGGTCCGGGATATCGACGAGGAAACGGTCGATTTCCAAGACAACTACGACGGCAAGAACCAGGAACCCACCATCCTGCCGGCCCGGTTCCCCAACCTCCTGGTCAACGGATCCTCAGGCATCGCCGTCGGCATGGCCACCAACATCCCGCCGCACAACCTCCGCGAAGTAGCCGACGGCGTGCAGTGGTACCTGGCCAACCCGGGAGCCAGCCGCGAAGAACTGCTGGAAGAACTCCTGCTGCGGGTCAAGGGCCCGGATTTCCCCACCGGTGCCACCATCCTTGGCCACAAGGGCATCGAGGATGCCTACCGGACCGGCCGCGGCTCCGTCACCATGCGGGCCGTGGTGAACGTGGAGGAGTTGCAGGGACGCACCTGCCTCGTGGTCACGGAACTGCCGTACCAGGCGAACCCGGACAACCTCGCCATTAAAATCGCCGAACTGGTCAAGGACGGCAAGATCCAGGGCATTGCCGACCTGCGCGATGAAACGTCCGGCCGGACCGGCCAGCGGCTGGTCATCGTCCTCAAGCGCGACGCCGTCCCGAAGGTGGTGCTGAACAACCTTTACAAGCACACCGAACTGCAGAGCAACTTCTCCGCCAACATGCTGGCCATTGTTGACGGCGTGCCCCGCACCCTGAGCCTGGACGCCTTCATCAGGCACTGGGTGACCCACCAGATGGATGTCATTGCCCGGCGCACCCGGTACCGGTTGCGCAAGGCCGAGGAAGAAGCCCACATCCTGCGGGCGCTCCTCAAAGCACTGGACATGCTCGATGAAGTCATCGCCCTTATCCGCGCTTCCAACACCACCGAAGCGGCGCGCGACGGCCTGATGGAACTGCTGGACATCGACGAGCTGCAGGCACGGGCCATCCTGGACATGCAGCTGCGCCGCCTGGCGGCTTTGGAACGTCAGAAGATCCAGGACCGCCACTCAGAGCTGGAAGCGCTGATCGCGGAGTACAACGAGATCCTTGGCTCCGAGCAGCGCCAGCGTGAAATCATCAGCACCGAGCTTGGCGAGATTGTGGCGAAGCACGGCGATGACCGGCGAACCAAAATCCTCATGGGCTACGACGGCGACATGTCCATGGAGGACCTCATCCCCGAAGAGGAGATGGTTGTCACCATCACCCGCGGCGGCTACGTCAAGCGCACGCGGAGCGACAGCTACCGGTCCCAGCAGCGCGGCGGCAAGGGCATCAAGGGTGCCCAGCTCCGCGGCGATGACGTGGTGGAACACTTCTTCGTCACCACCACCCACCACTGGCTGCTGTTCTTCACCAACCTCGGCCGCGTGTACCGCGCCAAGGCATACGAGCTAATGGAAGCCGGCCGCGACGCCAAGGGCCAGCACGTGGCAAACCTGATGGCGTTCCAGCCGGACGAGCACATCGCCCAGGTCCTGGACCTGAAGGACTACCAGCAGGCGCCGTACCTGGTTCTCGCCACCAAGCGGGGCCTGGTCAAGAAAACGCGGCTGGAGGACTATGACACCAACCGTTCCGCGGGCGTCATCGCGATCAACCTCCGCGATGGCGATGAACTCGTGTCCGCCCAGCTGGTTTCGGAAACCGATGACCTGCTGTTGGTGTCCCGCAAGGGCCAGTCCATCCGCTTCACGGCCACCGAAGACGCCCTTCGCCCCATGGGCCGGGCAACCTCCGGCGTCACCGGCATGAAGTTCCGCGAGGAGGACGAACTGCTCGCAGCCAACGTGGTGACCGACGGCTCGTTTGTGTTCATCGTCACGGACGGAGGCTACGCCAAGCGCACCGCGGTTGAGGAATACCGGCTGCAGGGACGCGGCGGCCTGGGCATTAAGGTGGCCAAGCTGGCCGAAGGACGCGGTGACCTGGTGGGGGCGTTGATCGTCCAGGAAGAGGACGAGGTCCTGGTGGTCATGGAAGGCGGCAAGGTTGTCCGTTCTTCGGTTGCCGGCGTCCCGGCCAAGGGACGCGACACCATGGGCGTCATCTTCGCCAAGCCGGACAAAAACGACCGGATCATAGAGGTGGCGCGCAACAGCGAACGCGGTCTTGAGGGCGAGGAATCGCTTGAGGATGACGTAACGTTGGCTGAAGATGGCGGTTCCCCGGAGGAAGCCGCAGAGTCAGCAGTGGCAGAAGAATCACCGGCCGTTGAGTCAGAGGACGCCTCGGGCGACGCTGAGCCGAACGAAGACAACACGGAGGTAACGAGTGAGTAATCCGGACTCATTTCCCAAGCCGAACACTTCTGTTCCCGAGGGAAGCCGGCCCTCGGCTGCGCCCCGAGTGAACGCTCCTGTTCGTCCCCAGCAGCGGCCGGCAGCTCCCGCAGCTGCCCCGGGCCAGCGCCCGTCTGTTCCCGGCCAGCGCCCTGCCCAGGGTGAGCGTCCGACGACGGGGCAGCCAGCCCCGCGCACGGCTCCGGGAAGTCCCGTGCAGGGTCAGCGCCCCGTGCAGGGCCAGCCGGGCCAGCGCCCCGCTCAAGGAGCTCCCGTACAGGGCCAGCGTCCTGCCGCGGGCACACCCGGATTGGTGAAGCCGGCACCAAAGGCCAAGGTCAGGCGTGCCCGGCTGCTGGTCAGCAAGGTGGATCCGTGGTCTGTGCTGAAGATGGCATTCCTGCTGTCAGTAGCGCTGGGAATCGTCACCGTGGTCGCAGCCATCGTCCTGTGGACCGTTCTGGACCTCACGGGGATCTTCGACCAGGTGGACAGCCTGCTGGGCACGCTCGCCGGCTCTGAGGGCGGCGGCTTCGAGCTGAAGAAGGTCGCCAGCCTCGGCCAGGTGGCATCATTCGCCACCATTATTGCCGTAGTGAACGTGGTCCTGCTGACCGCGCTCTCCATGCTGTCTGCCGTTCTGTACAACATCGCTGCCACCCTGGTGGGCGGCATTGGCGTCACCCTCACCGACGATTAGGTGCCTGCTTTCACCGGCCAGTTCCCGGTGAAAGCGCCCGATTTGAGATCGGGCCGGGATGTGCTGTAAAGTCATGTCTCGGCCCGATGAGGTATCGGGGCGTATAGCTCAGGCGGTTAGAGCGCTTCGCTGATAACGAAGAGGTCCCAGGTTCAAGTCCTGGTACGCCCACGGAACCTGTGCAGGTTCAAGTGGAGGTTTGGTTCGCATCACTGCGGCTGAACCGGAACGGGGAGCATGTGAAGAAGTTGCTTGTATTGGCAGCCGCAATCGCAGGCGTCCTGGTCTTCCGGAAAGCACAGGAATCCGAAGCCCGGAAAACTGTCTGGAGCAAGTCAACCGATACGGTTGACTAGGACAGGCGCCCGGTGCCGGGGCTGGTCAGCAGCCCTAAGGTTCTAGGGTATGATTGACGGGTTGCTTCTTATGGGGGCATGGCGCAATTGGTAGCGCACCTGCTTTGCAAGCAGGGGGTTCGGGGTTCGAGTCCCCGTGCCTCCACCATAAGGAAGTCCCGGTCAGCGGAAACGCTGGCCGGGACTTTTGCTTTTCCCCGCATTACCCGACATTAGGGTTGGACAGTGAACTTCTTTCTCGCGGCCCTGGGGGTGCTGGGCGTTGCGTCCTCCGGTCCCCTGATAGCGGCAACGCTTGGGGCAACCAGCGTCAGCGCGCTGGCCATAGCCTTCTGGCGCAATGCCATTGGCGCCGCTGTCATGGCGGCGCCCACCCTCATTCGGGAGCCTGCCCAGTTCGGCAGGGTTACAAAGGTGGAGTTCCGCTGGTCCGTCCTGGCCGCCGTCGCGCTGGCCCTGCACTTTGCCTGCTTCATCACCTCACTGCAACTGACGTCGGTTGCCGCAGCCACAGCCCTGGTCTGCCTGCAGTCGGCGTGGATCGCCGTCTTCCAGCTCTTCAGGGGAACCAAGCACCGGTGGCAGGTACTGGCCGGACTTGGCATCGCGTTCGCCGGTGTGGTGGCCATTACCGGTTTCGATCTGGGCACGTCACCCGAAGCCCTGCTGGGGGACCTGCTGGCTGTGGCCGGCGGAGCCCTTGCCGGGCTGTATACACTCGCCGGAGGCAAGGCGAGGCAGAGCATGACCACTGGGACCTACACCACGCTGTGCTACGGCATGTGCGCGGCGCTGGTGGCCGTGCTGGCCCTGCTGGGCGGCCAACCGCTGGTGGGCTTCGAGGCGGCGGGCTGGCTGGGCATCGCAGCCATTACGGTCTGCGCGCAGCTTATCGGGCACACGGCGTTCAACCACCTGCTGGCCACCATGAGTCCGCTTTTGGTGTCGATGATCATCCTGCTGGAGATCCCCGGGGCTGCCCTCCTCGCAGCGCTCTTCCTGGAGGAGGTGCTCCCCGCGGGTACGTACGCCGGACTCGCGCTCATCCTGGTGGGGCTCGCCGTCGTCGTCCTTGGGCAAAAGTCCGGAAGGGCAGGGCGGCGTAGCCGTGCGGCAGGAACAGGCAATGCTGATGGGCCGCCGGAGCGTCCCCTGGCGGAACTGGGGACAGACTGACCCTGTGCAGGTTCAGCTGCGGCAGGATCCTATTGGCCCCCGCGGCGGACGGGCTGGGCCGTATTGACCGTGTGGATGGCCCGGAGGAGTTTGGCCGGGAAATACACCGAGAAGAACACCACCATGGGCGCTTTGAGCGCCATCTTCTTGACGTTGTGTGCCTTGTAGGTACGGTCAAACCGGGTGACGTAGAAGCGGTAGTCCCGCGGTGAGTCCTCAAGCCGGCGGGCCGACATGCCGGAAACCATCTGCGGACAGTAACTGATCTTCAGGTCGTGGTCCGCCAGGTGCAGGGAAAGATCGATGTCCTCATGCATCTCGTCCTTCTCGTCACGGCAGGTCTCGGACCGGATGATTTGCCAGGCTGAGGAACGCAGGGCCATGTTGGACCCGAACAGGAAGTGGTACTGGTGTTTGGCCAGCTTCAGCATGAGCTGGCGCATCTTGTCGTCGGCTTTCAGGCCGAAGCGGCGCATGGGCATGTCGTAATAGACGACGGGACCGGTGGCCGCCTGGACGGATTCGTCCAGGAAGGCCCGCTGCACCTGTTCCACCCAGTCCGGCTCCACCACGGAGTCCGCGTCAATACGGCCGAGGATGTCACCGGTGGCGTTGTCCAGGCCGTAGTTCCGTGTGGGAATGAGGCCCTGTTCCTTGTCCTGGCTCAGCAGGACGATGGGGCTTTCCGGATATTCGAGCTGCATCTGGCGCACAATGTCCGCGGTCCGGTCCTTTGACAGGTTGTCCACCACGATGATCTCGTGGGCCGGGACGGACTGGTAAATGGCAGCAATAAGGCACTGCCGGATCACGCTCTCCTCGTTGTATGCCGGGATAACGATTGACACGCGGGGCAGTTCTGCTGCGTCGTTCAAGGCATCCTCAGAGGATTGATCGGCTGACATCAGTCCAAATCTAGCATCGATCAGATGCGCCTCCCGGGAGGGCGGCTGTGCCCGGAGACGAATGAGGGGCCCCGCCCCAAAGGCAGGACCCCTCACCGGACATCCGGACCGCTAGGACTGGATGGAGCCCTTGTCCGCACCGCTGCTGCTGGAAACGTCCTCAGCCACGTGCTTTGCCTTCTCCGCGGCGTCTCCCGCCGAGTCCTTGGCAGCCTCGGCCACCTCGGAGGCGGAGCCGGTGGTTGCTTCCGGGACCTCGTTCACTGTGGTGGCAGGAACCGGCGCGGGCGTGCCTGTTCCTGTAACAGGCGAGGGCGTCTTCCACGGATCCTCGACCGGCTTGGAGGCTTTCCAGGCTGCCACGCCCGCGGCAACCGCCGCGGCGATGACACCGAAGACCAGCCAACCGCGCTTCTTCGGTACCTCGGGCTCCGCGAGCTGAACGGGTGCCGTGCGGCCGGCTTGGGTGGCCGCAGCCTTAAGCTGCGTTCCGGTGGCCAATGCCTGCTCCTGGAGGGCGTGGATGATTCCCACGTCGCCAAGCTTCTGGGCAACGGCGTCCACGCGGGCGGGCGTGTTTTCCAGCGTCCGGTGCACAACGCTGGATGCGGAACCGATCTGGTCTGACAAGCGGGGCAGGTATTCCACCACCACGCGGTCACGGGCATTAAGGATGACAGGCGTGGCCTTGTCCAGGGCCTCATGCAGCCGCGGCGAAGCGCCGTCCACAGCATCGTTAATCCGCGGAGCGAGCTGGGCCAGGCCGTCCTGGATGCGGGGCGTCACCACGGCTACTCCGTCCGCCGCCCTGTGGGCCGCGGTCTTCAGGCCTTCCTGAATCTTGGGAGATGCGGTATCCAGGCTGTGCTGCAGACGGTCCACGGCTGCTTCCACGCGGGGGGATGCCCAATCCTTGGCATTTTCCATGGCGCCGATGACTGACAGCTCAAGGTCACGGGCAATACGATCCGATTTCTTCACAACTACCTCCCGAATTAATGTGACGGTCTGTGGTTAGCCTACGTGCCTTGGTCTTCACCGGCTATTCTCTCTGCGGATTTTAGGCCGATTTCACCCAGCGCGGAACTGATGCAACAGCCATCACCACCCCGGACCGCCGTGGAAGAATGGGCCCTATGACTGCAATCGCAACCGCAAAAGCAACCATCCACACCAGCCTTGGCGACATCGTCGTCAACCTCTTCGGCAACCACGCGCCGAAGACGGTCAAGAACTTCGTTGGCCTCGCCACCGGCGAGCAGACGTGGACCCACCCGGAGACGGGCGAGGAGAAGACCGGCACGCCGCTGTACAACGGCACCATCTTCCACCGCATCATCAAGGACTTCATGATCCAGGCCGGCGATCCCCTTGGCCGCGGCACCGGCGGACCGGGCTACCGGTTCGACGACGAGATCCACCCCGAGCTCAGTTTCAACCAGCCCTACAAGCTGGCCATGGCCAACGCCGGGATCCAGATGGGCAAGGGCACTAACGGTTCACAGTTCTTCATCACCACCATCCCCACCGACTGGCTCCAGGGCAAGCACAGCATCTTCGGTGAAGTGGCCGACGACGAATCCAAGAAGGTTGTGGACGCCATCGAGGGCGTTCGCACCGGCATGGGCGACCGCCCGGTGGAGGACGTCACCATCAACAGCATCGACATCGAACAGCTGTAATCCCCACCCATGAGTTACGGAATTCCGTCGGCTGAGCCGTCCGCACAGGTTCCGGTGTGCCCGCGGCATCCGGACCGGCCATCCTATGTCCGCTGCCAGCGGTGCGGGCGGCCGGCGTGCCCTGACTGCCAGCGGGCGGCCGCCGTCGGATTCCAATGCATTGACTGCGTCAACGAGACAAGGCGGACGACGCCGCAGGTCCGGACGGTTTACGGCGGCGCCGTGGCGTCGGGCAAACCAGTGGTGACGTACGGGATTATTGCCCTTTGTGCGGTGATGTACGTGCTCCAATGGGTGGTTCCCGGCCAGGTGGTCTACGAGCAGTTCGCCTACAACAACGTCTTTGCTACCCCTGAATACGGGGCGTTTGAGCCATGGCGGATGCTGACCGCAGCTTTCCTTCACTCGCCGGATTCCGTCCTGCACATCGCCTTGAACATGTACACACTGTGGATCTTCGGCCAGGCCCTCGAGCCACTCTTAGGGCGTGCCCGCTTCCTGGCGCTGTACCTGATCTCGGCCGTGGGCGGCTCCGTTGGATACCTGCTCCTGAATCCGGTGCTGGTACCCGGACAAGGGTTGGTGGGAGTTGTGGGCGCTTCAGGCGCCATTTTCGGCCTCTTCGGCGCCATGCTGCTGGTGCAGCGGCACCGTGGCGGGGACACCCGCCAGTTGTGGGTGCTGATTGCCATCAACGGGGTGATTGGATTCCTCATCCCCCAGATCGCATGGCAGGCGCACTTGGGTGGCCTGGTAACGGGTGCCCTTTGCGCGGCAGTCCTTGCCTACACTCCCCGCGGACGGCGGCAGGGCCTCATCCAGGCAGCAGGCCTGGTGGCGGTCCTGGTACTGCTGGGCGTTGCCAGCTGGGTGAAAATCTCGATGTAAGCCCAAAGGCGTGCAGCCTGAAGGGCTGACGACCGTCCCGTTCTCAAAGAGGGCCCCGACATTACCAATGTCGGGGCCCTTTTTTATCCACAGGACTTATCCACAGTGTTGGTAACTTACACGTCTGTAGTTCGATTGGGGAAAGCAGTTTTTCCGCCAGTCCGCGGCGCTTTGTGAAAGCAGCACGGCTCGCCATCCACATCTGTGGATAACTCTTGGGGATAGTGCTGTGCTTAAGTGGACAAAAGCCGTTAAAAGCTGAGGTCTGTGGATAAAACAGTGGAAGACGGCCTGTATCGGCAGCACATGAGGCTTTCAGGGGCTTCTTTCAACAGCCTTTTGCACAGTGTTAATAAGTAACAGCGGTGTAATCGTGTTGCCGTAAATGCCCGGACTGCGGCCCGTAAGGAGTGACGATCCGCTTGCAGCTTCCGCAGTTTCCACAGTTGTGGATAACTTGTGGGTATCGCAATGTTGGTAAGTGGACAACCCCGCCGGGGTAGTTGAAGCTAGGTTCCAGTTCGCAGTTTCACCGCAGGTTGCCGCCACTTGTGGGCCTGCATTGCCGTCCGACCCAGGAGAATCTCTTGAGCGCCACCACGCAGCACATCTTCCTCGACAAGCAACATCCCGTCCTCTGGCGGGCACTGAACGGGCTGGGGCTCAAAGTGCGGGAGGCCGCAGAGGCAGCAGGGCTGGACGGGAAGACAGTGGAGCTCCTGCACGTCCGGATATCGCAGCTCAACGGCTGCGCTTACTGCCTGGACCTGCACGTCAGGGACGCGCTGAAGGCGGGTGAGAGCGGACAGCGCCTGGCGGTGCTCCCTGCCTGGCGTGATACGGCCCTCTTCACCGAGAAGGAACGGGCTGCCCTTGCATTGGCCGAAAGTATCACGGAGTTACCGGACCACCATGCGCAGGCCCACGAGGAAGCGTTCGCCCGCGAGCATCTCACGGACGAGGAATTCTCAATCGTCAGTTGGCTGGCGATCACCATGAACGCCTTCAATCGGATATCCATCACCAGCCACCACCCCGTCCGCCGCGACCGCTGAAGCAAGGTGGACGCGCGGGTCGGTTTATCCACAGGTCTTCCACACTGTTAATAACCGCATCCGGATGGCATGATTGGTGTTTTCACGCTGCCGGGCGGTCCAACAGCCTGCATTCTTCCGGTGCTCCCAGGTTTTCAACAGTGTGGATAACTTTCCCAACAGTTGGGGAAAACCGGGGAATCAGGCGCGTGGCCGCGGCCAGATTCCTGAGGATCCACGGCGGTGGCTGTCCAGCAGGTGCGTATCCACCATGCCGATGGCTTCCATGAGGGCAAACATGGTGGTGGGACCAACGAAGGAGAATCCCTTTTTCCGCAATGCCTTGGAGAGGGCCACGGACTCCGGGGACTGGGTGGGGATATCGGTGTGGACTGCAGGGCGGGGGGTGTCTGTTGGTTTGAACTGCCAAACAAAGTCCACGGGCCGCCTTCCTGGCGCAGCGCGAGTGTGGCCTGTGCATTTGCCACAGCAGACCGGATTTTCAACCGGTTCCGGACGATGCCGGGATCCTGCAGCAGCCGATCGATGTCCCCCTCGGTGAACAGCGCTACCGCATCCGGGTCGAAGCCTGCAAAGGCGGCCCGGAACGCAGGGCGCTTCCGGAGGATGGTGGCCCAGGAAAGTCCTGCTTGAAAACCCTCTAGGCAGATGCGCTCGTAGAGCCCCTGTTCGTCGGTGACAGGAAGGCCCCACTCATTGTCGTAATAGTCGCGGAGGAGTGGGTCAGTGGACGCCCACGCCGGCCGGGCGAGGCCGTCCTCGCCGACGGCTGCACCGCCGTGAGCAGGCCGTCCAGAGGCTGGATCGCGGCTATCCGTTGTGCCGACGGCTGGACCGCCGTCAGGAACTATGAGCGCCACCGGGTGGTCATGAGGAAGCCGATGATTGCGATGCCGAAGCCGGCCACGATGTTCCACGATTCCCACGCCGCAACCGGCAGCTGGCCCTCGCTGATGTAGAACGTGATAATCCAGAAGAGGCCGATGATCATCAGGCCGAACATGACCGGCTTAAACCAGACGGGGTTGGGCTTGTAGGCCTGCGACGAAGCCTGCTGGGGGGTGCTGGCGGTCTTCTTGCGAGGCTTTGACTCGGGCACGGGTTCTCCTTGGCGGGCTGAGGCAAGCTCGGCGTTCCGGGCTTGATATCCTGCAAGAAGGAAGTTGCCAGCGGTCTGCGCGATCTTGGTCAAATCTGGATTCTTACTAGCAGCCAATTCTAGCCGTAGTCATGGGTCACCAATGCCCATCGCAACCGCCGGGAGGAGAACCCGTGGTACTGCAGGAGAAGGCGAGGCCCGTTGCTGCGCCCGCTGCCGGCGTCGTCATTCTGCGCGGGGCAGTCCTGGTGTTGGGTGAGCTGCTCATTACAGCCGGGATCATCCTTCTTCTTTTTGTTGCCTGGCAGCTGTGGTGGACCAACGTGGAGTCCGACGCCAAGCAGAGCGAGGTCATCAAGGAGTTTGCACAGGACCTCGGAGCTGCCGCTCCAGCCGCCCCGGACGCGCCGGCAGCCCCTGAAGATTTCGGGCCGCCGGCGGTTTCGGCAGCGCCCGGCCACGCCGGCACCATCGGGATCATGTACATTCCCCGGTTCGGCGAGAACTACACCCGGCCCATCGTCCAGGGGACCACCAGCGACGTACTGGACACGCTCGGGTTGGGGCACTACACCAACACGGCCATGCCGGGAGCGGTTGGAAATTTCGCTGTTGCGGGGCACCGCCAGACCCATGGTGCGGTCTTGGACAACATCCACACCCTGGTTCCCGGGGACAAGATCTACGTCCAGACCAAGGACGGATACTACGTGTATGTCTTCCGCAACAACCAGATCGTGATGCCGTCACGAACGGACGTCCTGGAACCTGTGCCCACTCTGCCGGGCGTCACCCCCACGGAAAGCTTCCTCACCATGACCAGTTGCAACCCCCGCTTCGGGGCGGAAGAACGCATAATCGCCTATGCCCTGCTGGACAGCTGGCGCCCTGCATCAGCCGGTCCGCCTGCTGAAATCGCACGCCAGGTAGCCGCAGCGATCGGAAGGGGCTGAGCATGTACGGCTGGATCTTCCGCCATCTTCCCGGGCCTTTGTGGCTGCGGATCGCCACCTCGCTGGTGCTGATCGCCGCCGCACTGGTATTGATGGTTCAGTTCCTTTTCCCGTGGATGTCCGAGTACACCCAATTCACCGACTCAACGATTGGTTCGTAAGCCAGCCATGACCACAACCAAGATCCTCGTGGTGGATAACTACGACAGCTTCGTCTACACCCTGGTGGGCTACCTCCAGGAGCTTGGCGCCGAGACCACGGTGGTCCGCAACGACGACGTCACCCTGGCGGAGGCCACCGAACTGGCCGGCACCCGCGACGGCGTGTTGATCTCTCCCGGCCCTGGCAACCCTGCTGAAGCGGGGGTCTGCATCGAACTCATCAAATGGTGTGGCGAGAACAGCGTGCCTATGTTCGGCGTGTGCCTGGGACACCAGGCGCTGGCGGAGGCATTCGGTGGCAAGGTGACCCATGCCCCGGAACTTATGCACGGGAAGACCTCCCTGGTGGAACACATCGGAACCAGTGTCTTTTCGGGACTCCCCTCCCCCGTCACAGCCACCCGCTACCACTCCCTCGCTGCGGTGCGGGACACGCTTCCCGATGTCCTTGAAGTGACTGCGGAAACCGCGTCAGGCGTGGTGATGGGGCTCCAGCACCGGACCGCACCCCTGTGCGGTGTGCAGTTCCACCCGGAATCCGTGCTGACTGAGGGCGGCTACCAGATGCTGGGGAACTGGCTCGAGTCCCTGGGCATGAAGGGCGCGGCTGCGCGGGCAGCCAAGCTGAGCCCGCTCATCC
This sequence comes from Arthrobacter sp. MDT2-3, assembly GCF_059090465.1. Taxonomy (NCBI): domain Bacteria; kingdom Bacillati; phylum Actinomycetota; class Actinomycetes; order Micrococcales; family Micrococcaceae; genus Arthrobacter; species Arthrobacter sp. MDT2-3. The sequence continues at coordinate 247,952 of NZ_JBNHFS010000001.1, forward strand.
AGCACTGACCTGTTGCGGCCTGCCGTTCAGTCGTCATCCTTTTTGGTGGATGTCGGCGTGGGCGTTGGGGTCGGAGAGGGGCTTGGCGGCGGAGGCGGCGCCTTGGCAACCACGATGGTGACAGTCTTGCCCTGCTCCACCGCGGCGTTAACAGCGTCGCTCTGATCCGTGACCCTGCCTGGTTCCACCTGCGCGTTCTCCGCCTCAACCACAGCGGGTACCAGGCCCAGTTCCTTCAAAGCCGCTTCTGCTTCTGCCCGGGTCCGTCCGCGGAGTTCGGGGACTGCGACCTTGCCCGTGGACACCACCAGCTCAACGCTCGTGCCCACGCCAACGCTCTGTCCCGGGGCGGGGCTGGTGGTGATCACGATACCTGCCGGGACTGTGGCGCTGTTGGCGGTGGTGGTTGAGGGAGCGCCCACCAAACCGATTTGGCGAAGCATGTCCCGGGCGGCAGCTTCGGTCTTGCCCGGCAGGCTGTCTGGAATCTTGACCGCGCTGGGCCCGTCGGAGATATTCAGGACCACCTCGGCTCCCGGATCCACGGCGACGCCGGACGCAGGATCCGTTCCGATGGCGGTGCCCTTGGGCACCGTGTCATGTTGTGCGCGGACAATTCTGGGCTCGAGGTCCGCGCCGTAGAGCTCCTGCAAGGCAGCAGACTCAGTCATCGCCGCTACCGCAGGAATCGAAACCTTCGGCGGCGGCGGTGCCGGGCGGTTGACAATGTTGTACAACCACAGTCCGCCGCCGGCCAGGACGAGGACGGTGAAGATCACCAGGGTAGTGATCCAGGCACGACGCCGGGACTTTTGCCGTGCGGTCCGCTCGCGTTCCGGAGGGAGGCCGAGAAACAACTCATCCCGTGTGGAAGGTTCGTAAGCACCAGGACCGGGGCTGCCGCCGTCGTCCGGTGTGCTGATGGCAGCGAGCCGTCCCGTAGGTGCGTCATCCAGGAAGCCCGCGCCCGTAACCGCAAAGGCTTCAGTGGCAGGGGAAGAGGACGAAGGTGGGACATGGTCGTTGGGATCGGTGGGCGCCTCAGAGGGCGATGCCGCCGCAACAGGAATACCGGCCCTGGCGGCGCGCAGGGCACGCTGGAACGCTGCGGCATCCTGGAACCTGTCGTCGCGGTTCTTCTGCAGTGCCTTGGCCAGCACGGTGTCCAGTGCAGGTGATATTTCCGGGTTCAGGCTGCTCGCCGGTGCAGGGATTTCACGCACGTGCTGGTATGCCACCGACACGGGACTGTCGCCAACGAACGGCGGGCGCGAGGTGAGCATTTCGTACAGGAGGCAGGCGGCGGAGTAGAGGTCGCTGCGCGCATCCACTGTTTCACCGCGGGCCTGCTCCGGTGACAAGTACTGGGCGGTGCCCACCACGGCCTGCGTCTGGGTCATGGTGGCCGAGGAATCGGCAATGGCACGGGCGATGCCGAAGTCCATGACCTTCACAGAGTCGCTGCCGTCGCAGTACATCACGTTGGCCGGCTTGATGTCCCGGTGCACGATCCCCGCCTTGTGGCTGTACTCGAGGGCTCCGAGTACGCCCAGGCAGTAGTCGATCGCCTGGTCGATAGTGACGTCATTGGCCCGGATAAGATCCCGGATGGTCTTGCCCTCAACGAACTCCATCACGATGTACGGCACGCGGACGTTGTCATCCGAACCGTCGTGGACGAGGTGCTCGCCCGTATCGTAGATAGCCACAATGGACGGGTGGTTCAGCGCAGCAACAGCCTGCGCTTCGCGCTTGAAGCGCGCCTGGAACTGGGGATCACGTGCAAGATCCGCGCGCAGCAGTTTGATGGCTACGGTGCGTCCGAGCCGGGTGTCCAGGCCCCGGTGAACGTCCGCCATTCCTCCCCGGCCAATGAGGTTGCCCACCTCGTACCGTCCGCTGAGGACGCGTTGGCTATCCACCGGAAGGCTGTCCTCCCGGTGCAACGGTGTGCGCGCTGACTCGTTCATTGGCTGTCCTGGCGGTTACGGCTTGCAGGTCGGCGGCAGGCCCGGCAGCTCGCCGGCGGCGCAATCCGGGAGGGGCGACTGTGCTGACTGTGCTGTGGGTGCTGCCGCGGAGGAGGTGGTGGGTGCCTGTGTCGGCGTCGGCGGCGGAGAGGTTGTGGTGGGGGCGGGCGGTGCCACGGCATACGTGATGGTCACCGGCGAACCCACTTCCACCAGACCTGACCGCGACAAGCCAATCACCGAGTTGGGTGCTGAGTTCGCATCAACCTGCGGCTGCACGCTGACGTCAAGGTTAAGGGCGGAAAGCTGCGACTGAACCGTCCGGTAGTCCTTCCCCAGGTAAGCCTCAGGAATGACATTCACGGTTTCCGGCGGCGGGGGCGTGCTCACTGTGGGTGTGGCGCGGGTCTGTGTCGGCGTGGCCGACGGCGTTGTCCGGGTGGGGGTCGCGCTGCTGGGCTGAGTGCTTGAAGGGGCGGTGGAGGTGGGGTCGCTCGACGGAAACAGGATGCCCCGCTGGTTGAGGAAAAAGCCAACCAGCGCGAACAAGAGCAGCAGGATCAGGGCGATCAGCGGCCAGGTCCAGGGGCTGCGGCGGCGGCGTTCGGGCTCATCGGCCGGCTCGTCGTCGTACGTTGTTTCTTCCGGCACCCAATTCCGCTCGGCGGCGAGGGCATTGGCGCGGGCGAGCGTTCCCTGCGGCTCCTCGGCATCCGCAGCCGATCCTGCGGCACCGGCCGCTATTCCTGCCACTGCACCGGCAGCACCGGCACCCAGCACCGGCAACGCAGAGGTTGCCGTGGCGGAAGTGTCACGCTGGGCACCGATCACACCGGTGGGTGCAGTTGTTGTGTCCACCGGTGCCGTGATGGGACCGGTATCGGCGTCAAACAGGAGCATGCCCGGGACTGCGGCGCGGGCGGCGCTGACGTCTCCGTTCCGGATGGCCTCCGCTGCCTCAGCCAGCTTGATGGCGTTAGCGGGCCGGTTCTTGGGATCCTTGGCGAGCATGGACATCAGGAGGGCCCGCACCGGTGTGGGAAGCGACTCCGGCAGTGGCGGCGGCGCGTCATTGACCTGGGCGAGGGCGATGGCAATCTGGGACTCGCCGGAGAAGGGCCGGTGCCCGGAGAGGCATTCGTAGCCAATGACACCCAGTGAGTAGATGTCCGAGGAACCGGTGGCCGTCTGGCCGGTGGCCTGCTCCGGCGCCAGATACTGGGCAGTGCCCATCACCTGGCCCGTCTGGGTGAGGGGCACCTGGTCGGCAAGGCGGGCGATGCCGAAGTCAGTGACTTTCACGCGTCCATCAGGAGTGATCAGGAGGTTGCCCGGCTTGATGTCGCGGTGCACCAATCCCTGGGCATGCGCAACGGAGAGCGCACGGGCTGTCTGGGCGATGATGGACAGGGTGCGGTCCGGGGACAGCACCTGCTCATGTTCGATAATGCTGCTCAGCGGCTGGCCGGGGACCAGTTCCATGACCAGGTAGGCGGAGCCCTCTTCCTCGCCATAGTCGAAGACGTTGGCGATGCCTACGTGGTTGAGCAGGGCAGTGTGGCGGGCCTCTGCGCGGAAGCGCTGAAGGAAACCGGGGTCCCCCGTGTACTCCTCTTTCAACACCTTGATGGCGACGATGCGGCCCAGGACGAGGTCTTTGGCTTTCCAGACTTCGCCCATGCCGCCGATCGCGATCCGCGTGGTCAGCTGGAATCTGCCGCCGAGGGTGATTCCGGTTGTAGGCCTCACTTATTCAACACCGCCTCAAAAATTCTCTTCGCATTCGGACTGGTTAGCTGTGCGCCGGTAGTGATGTCCACGCCCTCCATGACGATGGTGACACCCACCTGCGGGTTGTTTGCCGGGGCAAAGCCGGTGAACCAGGAGTTGTTCACGCCATTGCCCAACTCTGCAGTTCCGGTTTTGCCTGCCACCTGGACTCCCGGAACTGCTGCCCTGTTGGCGATGCCCTGGCTGACCGCACTGGTCATCCACTCCGTGATCTGGTTGGCGATCTCAGGCGTGGTTGAGGTGCGCAGTTGTTCCGGCTGCGGTTCTTCGATGACACGAAGGTCCGGGGAACGCAGGGTCTTGATCAGGTTGGGCCTCATCTGCACCCCGTCATTGGCGATGGCCGCGGTCATCATGGCCACCTGCAGGGGCGTGGCCCGGACGTCCCGCTGTCCGATGGCTGATTGGGCGAGTCCCGGCGCATCCAAGTCGTCGGGGAAGCCGTTGTCCCGGGCGTAGCCGAGCTTCAGCTGGTCCCCCATGTCCTCGCCGAAGCCGAACTTCCTTGCCTGTTCGGCGATTGCGTCCCGGCCCAGGTCCAAGGCAATGCTGGCGAACGGTGTGTTGCAGGATTGCTGCAGCGCGAACGCGAAGTCCGCCGTGTCCCGGGTGTAGCAGTTGCCGCCTGCATAGTTGGGAAGCTTGTACTGGATGCCGTCGAAGGGCATTTCAGCCGGATTGGGAAGCTCGCTTTCCTTGTTGTATTTGCCTGACGCAAGGGCGGCTGCGGTGTCCACGAGTTTGAAGACGGAACCCGGGGCAAGCAGTTCACCGGTGGGTCCGCTGACGTTCGGGTTCAGGTTGATGCCCGGAACTTTGACGAGTTCGTTGATATTGGCCGACTCTTCGGTGGGATTCTGGGTGGCAACCAGGTTGGGGTTGTAGGAGGGTTTGGACACCATGGCCAGGATTGCGCCGGTCTTGGGGTTGGTGACCACAATGGAACCGCGCTGCCCTTCCGGGATGAGGTCGTAGGCGAGCTGCTGGATCTCCGGATCGATGGTGAGTTCCACCGACGCACCCTTTGGCTGGCTGCCCAGGAAAAGCTGGCCCACCCGGTCCAGGAAGAGCTGGTCCGAATTGCCTGCCAGTTGCTCGCCCATGGCCTGCTCCAGGCCGGTGGCCCCGTAGTTCTGCGAGAAGTACCCGGTGATTCCCGCATACAGCTCCGGCTGCGGGTAGGTCCGCTGGAACGCGCAGGTCTCCGAACCGCTCTCCACTGATTCCGCCACGGGTGATCCGGCCACAACGATCGCACCGCGGTCATTGCAATAGTCCTGCAGGATGGCACGCTGGTTCCACGGGTTGGCCTCAAGCTCTTCGGCGCCAATCACCTGGACGTAGCTGATGGCGCCGAAGATCAGTGCGAACATTGCAATCGCCGCTACCCATGAATGCCGTATCGCCTGGTTCACAGGTGCTTCACCGCCTCGGTAGGAGTATCAATGCCCGTGGATTCCGCGCCCTTTGCCGGTGGCAGGGGCGTGGTGTCCACCGGGCCGCGGGCGGTGTGTGAAATCATCAGGAGCAGGCCCACGATGATCCAGTTGGCCAGCAGGGAGGAACCGCCGGCGGCCAGGAAGGGCGTGGTCAGACCGGTCAGCGGAATGAGACGGGTAACGCCGCCAATGACCACGAAGCACTGCAGCGCCACCGCGAATGACAGGCCGCAGGCCAGCAGTTTGCCGAACGCATCGCGGGTGCCCAGGGCCGCCCGGAACCCGCGGGTGAAGAGCAGCAGGTACATCAGGACGATGGCAAAGAGTCCGATCAGGCCAAGTTCCTCGCCGAGGGAGGCGATGATCATGTCGCTGTTGGCGAACGGAACCAGGTCCGGCCGGCCCTGGCCCAGGCCGGTCCCTACGAGGCCGCCGTTGGCCATGCCGAAGAGTCCCTGCACGATCTGGTGGCTTCCACCGGGAGCCCGGTCGTAAACCTCCGGGGTGAAGGCGTTCAGCCAGCCGCTAATACGGAGTTCCACGTGGGAAAAGACCCGCGACGCCGCAAAGCCGCCGCCGAGAATGAGGGCCAGGCCGATCACTACCCAGCTGATACGGCTGGTTGCCACGTATATCATGACGATGAACAGGCCGAAGAAGAGCACGGAGGAGCCGAGGTCGCGCTGGAAGATGAGCACACCGATGCTCACCAGCCAGGCAGTGATCATGGGGCCCATGTCCTTGAACCGCGGAAACTGCAGCGGGCCGATCTTCCGGCCGGCCAACAGGATTAGGTCCCGGTTCGAGGAAAGATACCCGGCGAAGAATATGGCGAGGGTGATCTTGGCGACTTCACCCGGCTGGAACGTCATGGGCCCAAGCCGGATCCACACGCGGGCACCCAGGATTTCGCCTGCGCTGATGCCGGGAACCAGAGGCAGCACCAGCAACAGGGCGCTGGCGGCAAGGGAAATGAAGGTGAACCTGCGGAGGATGCGGTGGTCCTTGAGGAACCAGATGACGGCGATGGCGACTGCCATGGCGATCAGGGTCCACCGGAGTTGGTTGTTGCCGGTATCGTCCCCGGGCGCGTCCAGCCGGTGGATCATGGCCAGGCCGATTCCGTTGAGGGCCACCACCAGGGGAAGTATTACCGGATCTGCATATCTTGCGCGGAACCGAAGCACGCCGTGGAATACCAAGGCAGCGAGGGCAAGCAGGCTGGACTGGAACCAGAAGTCCGAGTCGAACGCCTTCTCCTGGTCCACCCCCACCAGCATGTTGGCCCCAATGCCGACCGCAAGGGCCAGCAGGAGCAACGCAAGTTCCACGTTGCGGCGGGGTTTGGTTGTGGTACTGAGCTGGCTCATTGGCCCACCTCGCAGGTGACTGTGGGACTGGGTGTGGGGGACGGGCCCGCGGGGGTGGCCGAAGCATCAGGCGTCGGTGCGGCGGTAGCAGTGGGCGTGGCCGTGGGGGTGGGCGCGGCCGTAGCGGTGGGCGTGGCCGTGGCGGTGGGCGCGGTCGAGGCGCCGGGGGATCCCGAAGGCGCCACGCACTCGTCTTCAGGTGACGTGCTGCCCGTCAGTTCGAGGTTTTTCACAATCCGCTGGGCGTCGTAGAGGTCCTGGGCAGGTACCGTCTGTCGAACGCGCTGCTGCGAGAACGGCGGTAGGGAATCCATCCGGATCTCGGTTACCGTCTCAAGACTCGAGAGCTGGATGGGTCCCAGGCGCTGGGAAACACCGTTGAAGATGGCAACGCGGGCATCGAACTCGCCGACGTAATAACGGGTTTGGGTCCAGGCGTACCCGAGCCAGAGTCCGATAGTCAGGAGCACCAGGACGGACGCAGCAATGGACCAGGTCAGCCACCGCCGTGGCTTGAGGGCTACGACTGCGTCATCGTCACCGGCTGGGGGTTCCGCCTTGTGCGTGAGGAGGGTGGCGGCGCGCCGCGCAACAGTGCGGCCGGCGATGGTGGGAATGGAACCGGACTCCGCAGCTGTTGCGGCTGCTCCCACAAGTTCGTGCGGGCGTGAGGCCAGTTCGTCACGGAGCACTTCGGCGGAGAGGTGCTCGCCAAGGTGCGGGTCCGTGACTCCCGCTCCGGGGGTATCCGGGCTGCCGCTGTTTTCGGCCGAGGCCGGTTCCTCCGGCTCCTTAACGGGATCGGAGTTCTTGGCATCATTGGCGGCAGGAGGTTTTGCCGGGTTGACGGCGGCGGGCTTGGGGCTGTCTACCGCATCCGGTGCCCCGGCTGCCACGGAACTGGCGCTCTTCGCCACGGCAGCGGCTTTGGTGACTTCGTGGGAGGGAATGACGTCGACGGCGGCAGTACTGACGTCGTCGGGCGTTTCCTCAACGATTTCCACCATAACAACGGTGACGTTGTCCGGGGAGCCGGCCTCGAGGGTGAGGTCCACAAGGGTCTCCACACACTCGCGCAGGTCCTTGGTCTCGCGGACGGTCCGTTCAACTGCATGTCCGGCAACGTAGTTGAGGCCGTCCGAACAGAGGAGCCAGCGTTCCCCGGGTTTCACGTCCAGGCTGTCAAGGTCCAGTTCAGGGCTGGCATCGACGTCACCCAGGACACGCATCAGAACGTTTTTGTGCGGGTGGGTTTCGGCTTCCTCGGGCCGGAGCCGGCCTTCGTCGATCAGCCGCTGCACAAAAGTGTGGTCAACACTTACCTGCTCAAACTCGCCGTCACGCAGGCGATACGCCCGGGAATCACCGATGTGCGCAAAGTGCAGCTTCCCCTCGGCAAGCAGGAGCGCCGTGACGGTGGTTCCCATCCCGGCCAGCTTGGGGTTGACATGCACAAGCTCGGACAGCAGGGAGTTTGCGGTCTGGATCTCATCGGCCAGCGTGGTGGCGGCATCGCCGGCGTAATCACCCCGGTCCAGGTGGATCATGTCAAGAACAGTGGCGGCCGAAGCGACGTCGCCGCCGGCGTGCCCGCCCATTCCGTCCGCGACTACGGCCAAGTGGCGTCCCGCGTAAGCGGAATCGTCGTTTTTCGAGCGGATTTTTCCGACGTCGGACCTCGCCGCGAAGCGCATGATGAGGGGCCGCTCCACCGGCTTGGGGCCGGGTGCGGGGCTTTCCGGGGCGGCCACGGCTATGGCCTCAATTCAATGACCGTCTTGCCGATTCTCACGGGTACGCCAAGCTCAACGGGCAGGGCACGGGTCAGCTGCTGGTCAGCTAGGTAGGTGCCGTTGGTCGAACCCAGGTCCTCGATGAACCAGCGGCTGCCCTGCGGAAACAGCCTGGCGTGACGGCCGGAGGCGTAGTCGTCCTCCAGGACCAGGGTGGCCTCCTGCGCGCGGCCCAAAAGGATGGGGCTCGCGGCCAGCGGAAGTGTTCGGCCCTTAAGCGGGCCTTCGACGACCACCAGTTGCCGGGCCTGCTGCTTCACGGGTTGTGGCGTGGCTTCGGCCAATTCGGGATTTTTGCGCATCTGCCGGGCTGTTGGGGCGCCGGCGGCGGCCTTCCGGCCCACCATAAGATCCCGGCGCATGGTGGAGACGATGCTGAAGATCAGCACCCAGAGCAGCAACAGGAAACCGAACCGCAAGGCGGTGATGGTGAGTTCACTCATGCGTGGCCGCCAGGGCTGGCAGGAAGCAGGCGGAAGATGATCTTTGTCCGTCCCATGGTGATGGTGGAGCCGTCGGTGAGTTCGGTGCTTCCCGAGACCTTGTGCCCGTTCACGTAGCTCCCGTTGGTGGAACCCATGTCCACTGCCGTGGTGACGCCATTAGCCGTGCGGATTTCAAGGTGGCGGCGGGATACGCCGGTGTCCTCGACCAGGATGTCGGCCTCCGAGGACCTGCCGAGCACGATGGACGGGGCGTTGAGTGAGTACCGCTGGCCGTCGATATCGAGGACGGGCTGCAGCCGGACCGGCTGGCGGCTGGGAGCGGCAGGCAGGTTGGGCCGGGGCGGGGGAGCGCCTGTTGTGCCTTTGGATTTCTCGGTTGAGGAGACAATTTCGAAGTCGCCGGCGCGCAGTTCTGTATCACGGCGGAAGGAGATCCGCACCGAACCCTGCAGGGTGTAGCCCTGGCTGCGGACGTGGTTGATCACAACATCGCAGAGTTCTTCGGCCAGCGGGGTACCCCATTCCTGGGCGCGTTTGAAGTCATCATCGCTGAGCTGGACATCAAAAACGTTGGGCACCAAGGTGCGTCCCGCGGCGACGGTAAGGGACTTGTGGTCCACTTCCCGGCGCAGCCTGCTGGCGATTTCGACGGGTTCAACCTGGGCGCGCGAGCCGGTGGAGAAGACGCCCCGGACGGCCTTTTCAATGCCGCGCTCGACTTTGTCCAGCAGACCCATGGTTCTTCTCCTTTCCCCCCGGCTGCGGGGCAGTTTTCGTTCCGTAAATTCACTTGCAGTGGTGTTCCCAAGCCGCCGGTGTGCCTGCATCCAGCAGCCACTCCTACATCCGATACTACTGGGCGGGCCCGTGAATGACCTTAATCCACAACGGCCGGGCGCTGCCAAAAGTTCAGATTCCGATGGTCTGCGGTGCCTGGTTGCCCGCGGTGTTGGCTGTGTTGTGGGTCGGTTCCTGGCCTTAGTCCGAGGGCGGTTGCGGGTGGCCGGGTGCCCCAATTGGTATTTTCCGGGCAATGTCCGTTATGCTTGATCTCGCTGCTTTTACAGGGTTGCGGCTCGGGAAACCGGACGGGATTCTGTGAAGGAAGTTGCGCGCGAGTGGCGGAACGGCAGACGCGCTGGCTTCAGGTGCCAGTATCCGAAAGGGTGTGGGGGTTCAAATCCCCCCTCGCGCACGCACATCAAGAGCCCCGGTCAATAGACCGGGGCTCTTTTGCTTTTGCTGCCCGAATGCCTGCCTGCATCCCTGCCTGCCTGGGCGCAGGGCCGGAAACAACCCAGGTTAGGGCCGGGCGGAAGCCTTGAACCGGCGTCGGGAGTTGGCAAGGTGACTGCGCATGGCGGCGGCTGCGGCAGCCTCGTCGCCCTCGGCAATGGCTTCTGAGATGGAACGGTGTTCCTGGACCACCTGGTCGAAATGGTCGCGCGCATAGTGTTCCGCGTCGGTCATCAGCCGGGTGCGCGGCATCGCGATCATGGTCTGGCCAAGGGCGGCCAGGCAGTCGGAGTAGTAGGGATTGCCGGACGCGGCAGCAACGGCCCGGTGGAACTCGAAGTCGGACTTCATGGCATGCGCCGGATGGCCGGCACTCAATGTGAACTCGTCAAGTGCCGCCGTAACAGCACGGAGCTGCCGCTCGGTGTGGTTCCGTGCGGCCAGCGCCGCCGCTTCAGCTTCCACCCCGATCCGGAATTCGAGCAGGTGGAGCCGGTCCTCCATGGTTGCGACGGGACGGGCCCCGGGTGCTGCCTGGGGCCCGTCCGATGGCGGGGTGAGGGCGAAGCTGCCGCGCCCTCGTTCGGTTTCGACCAGTCCCTCGGCCTGCAGCCTGGTCAGCGCGGCGCGCACCACGGTACGGCTCACCCCGAAGTCGCTGATGAGGGTGTTTTCGCTGGGGAGCTTCTCGCCCGGCTGGATGACGCCGTCGACAATGCGGGTGCGAAGGTCAGCGGCGAGGTCCGCGGTGAGGTTCCGGCTCATGGCAACAAGGTTACGCGCCGAACTCCACGGACTCGGTGGTCCAGGCGCGTGCCTGGTCGCTCAGCGTGACGCCCAGGCCGGGGCGGTCCGGAACGATCATCCGGCCGTCTTTGGTCTCAAGCCGCTCGTTGAACAGGGGATCGAGCCAGTCGAAGTGCTCAACCCACGGCTCGCGCGGGTACGCAGCGGCCAGGTGCAGGTGGATTTCCATGGCGAAGTGCGGGGCAAGGCCCAGCCCGCGCTCGTCGGCAAGCGCAGCCAGGCGAAGGAACTGGGTGATACCGCCCACCCGGGGGGCGTCCGGCTGGATGATGTCGCAGCTGTTGGCGTTGATGAGGCCTTTGTGTTCGGCCACGGAAGCGAGCATTTCGCCGGTGGCGATGGGGGTGTCCAGGACCTGGGCAAGGTGCGCGTGGCCCTCGAAGTCGTAGGCGTCCAGGGGCTCCTCGATCCAGATGAGGTTGAACTCTTCGAGCTGGCGGCCCATCCGCAGCGCGGTGGCGCGGTCCCACTGCTGGTTGGCGTCCACCATCAGCGGGACGTCCCAGCCGATGTGCTCGCGGATGCCGGCGACGCGGCGCAGGTCCTCTTTGCTGTCCGGGAGGCCCACCTTGATTTTGATGCCGCCGATGCCCTCCTCGAGGGACTGCGTGGCGCGGGCCTTCACTTCTTTAAGGGTGGCGTTGAGGAAACCGCCGGAGGTGTTGTAGGTCTGCACGGAGTCGCGGTAGGAGCCAAGGAACTTGGCGAGCGGCAGGCCGGCCCGCTTGGCTTTGAGGTCATAAAGGGCGATGTCGATCGCTGCCAGGGCCTGGGTGGCAACGCCGGACCGGCCTACCGAAGCTCCTGCCCACAGCAGTTTGGTGTAGATCTTGGCGATGTCGTTGGGATCCTCGCCGATGATGCCTTCGGCCACTTCCTTGGCATGCGCGTACTGGGCCGGGCCCCCGGCACGCTTTGAGTAGCTGAAGCCGACGCCGGTGTGCCCCAGCTCCGTGGTGATCTCGGCGAAGAGGAAGACCACCTCGGTCATGGGCTTCTGCCGGCCGGTGAAAACCTTGGCGTCGCTGATGGGAACAGCGAGGGGCAGGCGGGCGGTGGACAGTTTGACGTGGCGGATCAGGTCGACGGTACTCACGGTTTCTCCTTTGGGCGGCGCTGGGCTCCTTCGCCCACCCTCTTATTCTACAAGTGAGCAACTTGTATTACAACCACGATTGGCTTATGGGTCTGACATCCCCCACCGGAGGCAGGTTTCACTATCAGTGGGAAAGAGGCGCCGCATAAACTTAGGGGGTACGCAGCGAACGCAGTTGGCGGGTGCAGCGTGCTTCAGAACGGAGAGCGCCATGCTCGGGATCCTCATGTGCAAACTGAACCTGCGCCACGTCTGGCACATAGAATCTGCGGAAGATGGCAGCGGCCGTTATCGGCGCTGCACGCGATGCGGTAAGTACGACCGCGACAGGGACGGCAGTGGCTTTATGCACTGACGGGCACGGCGTTGCCGCGTCCCTTTTTCGGCAATATCAAGGCATGGGACAATGGAGGGGATGACTTCCCCCACTTCTTCCTCCGAAGCTCCCGCGCGCGCCCGTCAAGAGGCCCCGGAGAGCACCCGCCCGCAGGTCCGCCCGACTGCCGAAGGCTGGGAGCAGGCGCGTACCGTCGAGGGCCGGCCGCTGCTCCAATTCGCGTCACCGCGGGTAAAGCAGCCGCCCACGCATCTTGCCGACCTGAGCCTGGCCGAGCGCGGAGCGAAGATGAAGGAGCTTGGCCTTCCTGCCTTCCGGGCGAAGCAGCTCTCCACACACTACTTCCAGCACTGGACCGTCGACCCGGAAGCCATGAGCGACCTCCCCAAGGCCGGCCGGGAGGAACTCGTTTCCCAGATGTTCCCGCCGCTGCTCACCGAGGTCCGCCGCCAGCGCAGCGACAAGGGGGATACCATCAAGTTCCTCTGGCGGTTATTCGACGGAGCGCTGGTGGAGTCCGTGCTGATGCGCTACCCCGGCCGCATCACTCTCTGCATCTCCTCACAGGCCGGCTGCGGCATGAACTGCCCGTTCTGCGCCACCGGCCAGGCCGGTCTGACCCGGAACATGTCGACGGCGGAGATCGTTGACCAGGTGGTCGCTGCGAACCGGGTAATAGTGGCCGGTGAGCTGGGCCCCAAAGAGCACGACGACGAGCGTGTCACCAACATCGTCTTTATGGGCATGGGTGAGCCGCTGGCCAACTACAAGCGCGTCATGGCCGCGCTCCACCGCTTCGTGGATCCCGCACCCGAGGGCCTGGGTATGTCCGCCCGCAACATCACGGTCTCGACGGTGGGCCTTGTCCCCGCCATCCGCAAGCTTGCGGACGAGGACCTGCCCGTCACGTTCGCGCTGTCCCTGCATGCTCCCGACGACGAGCTCCGCGACGAGCTGATCCCGGTCAACAACCGCTGGAAGGTGGACGAGGCGCTCGACGCGGCCTATGACTACTACCGCAAGACGGGCCGCCGGGTCAGTATCGAGTACGCGCTTATCAAGGACATGAACGACCACCCCTGGCGTGCAGACCTGCTGGGGAAGAAGCTCAACCAGCGCGGCCGCGGCTGGGTGCACGTGAACCCGATCCCGCTCAACCCGACCCCGGGCTCCATCTGGACCGCCTCGGATAAGCCGGTGGAGCAGGAATTCATCGCGCGGCTCCGCGCCGCGGGCGTGCCCTGCACCCTGCGCGACACCCGCGGCAAGGAGATCGACGGCGCCTGCGGCCAGCTTGCCGCTGCCGAAGACTAGGGGCTCTCAGCCCCGCAGGGCACCGAGCCCTGAGATCAGCGCCTCGAGCCCAAGCTCGAACGCCGCGTCCGCCGGCCGGCCCGGCACTTCGGCACCGCTACGGGCGGCGGCGCTTCGGACGGCTGCGGTGAAGTGAGGCGTGGTGCCGGCCATGGATCCCGCCTCGAAGATGTCCTCGGGTGCGGTCACGTCGTACGCCGAGCCGAAGATAAAGGACTCCAGCGCCACGATGGAGGACACGACGCGGTCCTGGGGGAAGCCGGCGTCGAGAAAGCCCTTGCTCACGGTCTCGTACATCGCCAGTGTCTGCGGCGCATCAGTTACCGGAAGGACGGCGATCACCGGAATCAGGGGGGTGTGCTCGGCGAAGACGTTGCGGTAGCTCCACGCCCAGCTGCGCACCGCGTCCTCCCAAGGGGCCGAGCCGAAATCGGACACATCCACCAGCGAGGTGAGGTGGTCCTCCACCAGGAGCAGGACGTCCCGTTTGGCGGCCACATGGTTGTAAAGGGCCGACGGCGCCACGTCCAGTTCCTTGGCCAGGCCCGCCATTGTCAGGCCGTCGTAGCCCTTGCGGTTGATCAGTTCCAGCGCCGCCGCCGTGATTCCGGCTTTGTCCAGCAGTGCGGCCGAGGGCCGGCCCGCCCGCCGCCTGGCGGTGCCGGGTTTTCCGGCGGCGCGTCCCTGTACAGCTGGTACTGCCGGCATTACTGGCCTTTCTCTGGTGGTCTCCAGCATTATTCCATCCGGCACTTCCGGTCGGTGCAGGGAACCGCTATAGTTCTAATAAATGAATGGCATTCATTTAGTGGTCCCCATCACTGCGGGGACCCAAGAGAGGACATCATGCTGAACCTGAACCGCGACGTTGTGGTCGTTGGAGCCGGGCCGTCCGGACTTACCGCAGCCCGTGAACTGAAGAAGGCCGGCCTGAGCGTCGCCGTGCTTGAGGCGCGCGACCGCGTAGGCGGCCGCACCTGGACCGACACGGTGAACGGGGCGATGCTGGAGATCGGCGGCCAGTGGGTCTCGCCGGACCAGACCGTACTCCTGGAGCTGCTCGAGGAACTCGGCCTGCAGACCTATCCCCGGTATCGCGAAGGCGACTCGATGTACATCGGCGCCGATGGCGTGCCTGTCCGCTACACGGGGGACACGTTCCCTGTGGATCCGGACACCAAAGCCGAGATGGACAAGCTGGTGGGGCTGCTGGACGCGCTGGCCGCTGAGATCGGCGCCACGGAGCCGTGGGCACATCCGAAAGCACGCGAGCTGGACACCGTTTCCTTCCACCACTGGCTGCGGCAGAACTCGGCCAACGAGGAAGCGTGCAACAACATCGGCCTGTTCATCGCCGGCGGCATGCTCACCAAGCCGGCCCACGCGTTCTCGGCCCTGCAGGCAGTGCTGATGGCCGCTTCGGCCGGGTCCTTCACCCACCTCACCGACGAGGACTTCATCCTGGACCGGCGCGTCGTGGGCGGTATGCAGCAGGTTTCCCTGCTGCTCGGGCAGGAGTTGGGGGACGACGTCGTCCTTAACTCCCCGGTGCGCACCATCAACTGGGAGCCGGACGCCGACGGCGGGCACCGCGTCACCGTCGTCTCGGAACGGGCCACTGTGAACGCCCGGTTCGTGATCATGGCCGTGCCGCCCAACCTCTATACCCGCGTCTCGTTCAACCCGCCGCTGCCCCGCCGCCAGCACCAGATGCACCAGCACCAGTCACTGGGCCTGGTTATCAAGGTCCACGCGGTCTACAGCCGCCCGTTCTGGCGGAACTCCGGCCTGTCCGGAACCTGCTTCGGCGCCGGATCCCTGGTCCAGGAGGTCTACGACAACACCAACTTCGAGGACACCAGGGGAACCCTGGTGGGCTTTATCTCGGACGAAAAGGCCGACGCCGTCTTCGAGTTGAGCCCCGAAGAACGCAAGGGTGCGGTGCTGGAGTCCATTGCCGGTTTCCTCGGCGCCGAGGCGCTGGAGCCCGAGGTCTATTACGAGTCGGACTGGGGTTCGGAAGAATGGACCCGCGGCGCCTACGCCTCCAGCTATGACCTAGGCGGCCTCCACCGCTACGGCAAAGACCAACACGCACCCGTTGGACCCATCTACTGGTCGTCTTCGGACCTCGCGGCGGAAGGCTACCAGCACGTTGACGGCGCCATCCGGATGGGCCGCCGCACCGCAGAACGCATCTGCGAAGCGGCGCGCGTGACGGTCCCTGCCTAAGCCCGGACAGCCCGGCCGGCGACGAAAAGGCCGGCCGGGTGGATTCTAAGCATACTTACTAATAGGCTGGTGGATGGGGAGCGTCCCCGCATGCAGACGAACGAGGTGAGATATGACTGACACCGAGAGCATCAGCAAGGTCACGGACATCATCAACGATTCCCACATCGGAATGTTGACCACCATTAACGAAGAAGGCGCCCTCGTCAGCCGGCCGCTGGCGGTCCAGGATGTCAAGGACGACGGCGATATGTGGTTCTTCACCGGCCTCGGCACCTCGCAGGTCGCCCATGTCCGGGCTGACCCGCGCGTGAACGTTTCCTTTGGCAAGAACACTGAATGGGTCTCCGTTGCCGGAACCGCTGAGGTGGTAACGGACCGGGAGAAAATCCGGGGGATGTGGAACCAGGCTGTTGAAGCGTGGTTCCCGGATGGCCCGGACACTCCTGAGGTGTGCCTGCTCCGCATCGATTCGGACTCCGCCGAGTACTGGACGAGCCCCGGCGGGACCGCCGCGACGGTGTTCCAGTGGGTTAAGTCCAAGGTGACCCACAGCCGAATGAGCGTGGGCGAAAGCGGCACCGTAGAGCTGTAGGCCCGATTAACCGTTCAGGGCGCCGAGGACGGCGGGCAGCAGCACGTTGTCCCGGCCCCAGGACGGGTCCAGGATCTCCACGTACCAGGAGTCCGCTAGCAGGAGCGCCAGCGTTTCGTTGGTTTCATCGGCCCAGTCCTGGATCTGCTCCTCCGTCACGGGGTTCTCGCTGGACCCCAGGACGGTCACCACCTCGCCTCCGTCTACGGTGACCGGGATGGCTGCACTGCTTGACTCGCCCGGGGCATGCACCACGGCGACCAGTTCGGAGCGGGTGGAGAGGGCCAGGAGTTCCGTGGCGACTTCTGCACTGCAAAAGCCGGTGACGTACTGGCGCTGGGCAAGGCCGGCTGAGCGGAGCCCGGGTTGTGATTCCTTCGTGAACACCCCGCTTCGGTTCAGGGCAGCGAGGCCGGGCGCGATGGTTGCGGTTTCAGCATCGTAGGTGGCAGTGAAGGTGGCCGCCTGATACCCGCTGTGGCCCTCCAGCCAGCGCGCGGTCAGCTCACCCGCAGCCTCCAGCGTGATGGCCTGGCGCCAGGCTTCCCGGTCCTCCAGCCGCCTGCCGAACTGGTCACGGCTTTCCGTTTCTTGAGGCTCCATCCTCGGATGCTACGGCGCTGCGCCGCCGGACTCCAGCGGCTGCGACACAGCAGTTAATGCGCGCCGGCAGTCAGTGTCCGCTGGCGGGGATTCCTGCCGCCTGCTCGGCGGCGGCGAGAGCGCGGCCAAAACGTTCGACGGCTGGCGGATACCCTTGGTGCCCCGCGGCCCGGAGCTGCTCGGCCTCGCGCATGGCCTTAATAACGGCGGCGGTCTGGGGCAGCCGGACGTCGGTCATGGCAGGGTAGTCGATGCAGTACGCGGGATCCAGTTCGTATCGGCGCCAGCGCTCCAGCAGCACGCTGTGTTCAGCCTGTGCGGCCGTGTGCAGGGGCAGGTACTCCCGGCGTTGCCGCCGAAGGGACAGCCAGGCCACCATCCGCGGGCTGCCCCAATAGGCAGCGACACCGGAAGCAACGGCCGCGCCGGCGAGGAAGAGCCCTGCCCAGGCCGATGTCAGTGCGGGGATGAGCAGGGCAGGTAGGGCCACCGCCGCGCCGAGGAACAGGTCCCAGAACAACTGGTCCGAACGCTCAGGTTCCGTGCCCGTGCCGGCCAGGGCCCGCCGTCGTACCTGGAAAACGGTGGCCGCAACGCTGCCCACCAGCACGGATCCACACAGTAGAAGGACCCACGCCCCCTGGAACAGGGATTCTGCGATGGCTGCCACCTTGCACCTCCACGTCCGCAGGCCCGGGCGGGAAACGCCGGGCTGGTCCCTCCATTCCAGCGCCTTCCCGTTCTTGGGTCAATGGCAATGGCAGACCGCCGGATGGCGAGGGCGGGGCTTTCCGGGCCGCTTGGCGGCACGTACGTTTGGGACCATGAGACTCAAAATGTGCAACATCCACGTTCAGGACCCCGCGGCGGCCCATACCTTCTACACCGAAACGCTTGGCTTCGAAACCCTGATGGCCATGCCTGAGTACAACCTGTTCATCATCAAGGACCCCGGCGCGGACCAGAGCTCCGTGGGCCTACTGCTGGAACCCAGCGACAATCCGATTGCTGCGGACTACATGAACGGACTGTACAAGGCCGGCATGCCTGCGATTGTTTTTGGCGTCCCGGACGTGCGGGCGGAGTACGAACGGCTCACCAAGGCGGGAGTGAGCTTCCGCGGCGAACCGGCGGAAGACCCCTCCGGGATCAGCGCCGTGTTCGACGACGGCTGCGGCAACTACATCCAGCTCCATCAGGACTGATTTCCCCCTGGATAACAGAAACTTGTTCGCGGATCCCGACCACAAAGGGTCTGGATCTGCGAACAGGGCCAGTTAGGAGCCGCGGATTACTCCGCCTGGGCGCGGGCCTGCTTGGCTTCCTTTTTGGCGGTTTCTTCCTTGACTCGCTGGGCTTCAGCCCGAACGGCGGCGTGGGTGGCGCGCTCGGTGACCAGCCACGCGGGGGGAGCCTGCAGCAGTGCGGTGATTTCCGCCGTCGTCAAGGCTTCCTCGATGCCGCCGCGGGCCAGGCCGCTGATGGAGACGTTCAGCTTCTGGGCCACTACCGGACGCGGGTGCGGACCGTTGCGGCGGAGTTCGGCGAGCCATTCCGGCGGGTTGGCCTGGAGTTCGGCGAACTCTTCGCGGGTGATGGTTGATTCCTGGAACTCCTGCGGTGTTGCGGGCAGGTAGATGCCAAGTTTCTTGGCAACGGTGGCCGGCTTCATGGACTGGGAGTTTGCAGAGGTCATGCTTCAAGGGTATCCGGGCGGGCGGTACTGTGAAGACGTGCCCACCGACAACGCCCCCCAGACAGACGCCGGTTCCGCAGGGTCTGCTGACCCGGCTGGGCCGGATGCCCCCCGCACGCTCCGCATCGCCTATGTGGCGGGGGTGACGCCCGGAAAGTGGATCCGCCGGTGGGAAGAACGGGTGCTGGACATTCCGCTCCAGGCGTTTATGTCCGACGACGGCGCGCAGGTCGAGGTGTTGCGTGACGGTACCGCGGACCTCAGCTTCGTCCGCCTTCCGGTGGAGCGCGAGGGCCTCAGCGTGATTCCCCTGTACGAGGAGCAGCCCGTGGTGGTTGCACCCAAGGGCCATGAGATTTCGGTGTTCGAGGAAGTGGCGCTGGCTGATGTGGAGCAGGAGGCCTTCCTGGACGTGGCTGCGCTCGGCGGTCCGGAAGCTGCGTTGCAGGTGGTGGCAACAGGGGCGGGCCTGGTGATCCTGCCCATGTCCGTGGCCCGCCATTTCAACGTCAAAGACACGGTGGCGCGGCGGCTCATGGGAGCGCCTCCGACCGAGATAGCTGTTGCCTGGCCTGCCGATTCCACGGACGAAGTCATCGAGGAATTCATCGGGATCGTCCGGGGGCGTACCGCCCAGAGCTCCCGCCAGCCGTCCGCCCAGCCCGTAAAGGCCAAGAAGGAACCCAAGCCGGACCGGCGCGGCAGCGGAACCAAGAAGGCGCCCAAGGTAGCGCAGCGCTATGCCCCCAATCCGGACAAGGGCCGGGGTAAGGGTTCCCGCAAGAAAGGCAAGCGCTAGCCAAAACACTAAAGGTGGAAGCCGTCTACGTGGCTTCCGCCGATGAGGCCGCTTCACACTTAGGGTGTACAGGGTGAATTAAGTTAGCCTTACCTTGCCCAATTCGCGTGCGGTAAGAGTGCTGCCCCTTTGAGAAGAGCTACGAGTGTCCCGTCGAAGCGTGATCGCTGCCACAGCAGGCCTGACAATCCTGGCGTCCGCCGTAACTGGTTGCGGCATCATTGGTGGGCAGCCCGCTGACCTCCAGATCTATTCCGCCCGCCACTACGATTTGGAGGGCGCTTTCGGGCAGTTCCAGGATGAAACTGGAATCTCCGTGGAATTCATCAGCGGTGACGACGCCGAGCTCCTCGAACGCCTGAAGGCTGAAGGTGAGGACTCCCCAGCCGATGTCTTTATGACGGTGGACGCCGGCAACTTGTGGAATGCGGCCCGCCAGGATGAGCTCGCCGCCGTCGACTCCGCAACCCTGAATGAAGCGGTGCCGGAGGACCTCCGTGATCCGCAGGGCCGTTGGTACGGCTTGGCCATGCGCGCGCGCACCGTCACCTACAACCCGCAGAATGTGGATCCCGCTGAATTTGACGCGGCGGACACCTACGCCGCCCTGGCGGACCCGAAGTGGAAGGGGCGGCTGTGCATGCGGGACGCCACCTCGTCCTACACCCAGTCACTCGTGGCCAGCCTGATCGACCTGCACGGCCGGGAGAAAGCCCTGGAGATTGCCAAGGGTTGGGTGGCCAACGACGTGCAGATCATGAGCAATGACGTGCTTTTGCTTGAAGCCATCGACGCCGGCACCTGCGATGTGGGGATCAACAACCACTACTACCTGGCCCGGACGCTGGAGGACAAACCCGATTTCAAGGCGGAGCTGTACTGGGCCAGCCAGGACGGTGCCGGGACTCACGTCAACATTTCCGGTGCGGGCGTGGTGGAGGGCTCTGATAATGCAGGGGATGCCCAGCGGCTCGTCGAATGGCTCGCCACCAAGGGCCAGAACGCCTTCGTGGACGCGAACCACGAGTTCCCGGTCAACCCGGCGGCGAAACCCGAGCCAGTGATTGCAGGCTTTGGCGACTTCAAGCGGATGCCGCTGAACGCCGAAGCCTACGGCGACCTCAACGCCGGGGCCGTGGACCTGCTCGCCGAGGCCGGATACAAGTGACCGAAACGGCGGTCCTCGCTGAAGCGGGGACGCCGAAGCGCCGTCCACGCCGGACGGCCGGTGCCGGGCGCCCGGCGTGGTCCGCGCTCGTGGTCCTGGTGGCCGTGGTGGTTGCCACCCCCGTGTTCGCCGTGGTCCTTGATGGCCTGGGCAGCATGGGCGACACCGCGCCGCCGCGGGGACTTGCCGGCATGGTTCTCACAACCCTGCTCCTGATGCTGGGAGTGGCAGCGGGTTCCCTCCTGGTGGGCGGCGGCCTGGCATGGCTCGTCACCGCCTACCGCTTTCCGCTGCGCACTGTCTTCGCCTGGCTGCTGGTCCTGCCCCTGGCGGTACCCGCCTACATCCTGGGCTTCGTCTTCCTCTCCGTGTTCGACGTCTCCGGGCCGGTGCAGTCCGCCCTGCGCGCGGTGCTGGGTACGGACGCCTGGGTCCCCAACGTCCGGTCGCTGCCCGGCGCAGTGCTGGTGATGTCGCTGTCCCTCTACCCCTACGTCTACCTCTTGGCGCGCACCGCGCTCAGTGAGCACGCGTCGGGAACGTACGATGCAGCGCGGACCCTCGGTGCAGGGCGGGGCCGCGCACTCCGGCGAGTTCTGCTGCCGCTCGCCAGGCCCTCGCTGGCCGCGGGCATGGCCTTGGTGATGATGGAAACCCTGACTGATTTCGCCACGGTGCAGTACTTCAACGTCCAGACCGTTTCCGTGGGTGTCTACCTGGTCTGGAAGGGCACCTTCAATTTCCACGCAGCTACCCAGCTGGCCGTCCTGGTCCTGCTGTTCGCCGTCGCCGTGCTGGCGGGGGAGCGGGCACTGCGCGGCCGGGCACGCTATCACCGGCAGGGCGGGAGGGGGCAGGGCCTGCAGCCGAAAACACTCCGCGGCGGCCGAGGCCTGGCTGCCGCCGCACTGTGCACAGCTGCCGTCAGCACAGGCTTCCTGATTCCCGTCCTCCAGCTGCTGGGCTGGGCCGTGGGGGGGGCAGTTAAGAACCCCGGCTTCCTCGCGGATCCGCGGTTCGGCGAGTACATCGTCAATACCCTCCTGGTTGCGGCAGCCACCGCTGCGGCCTGCGTGTTCCTCTCCGTGGCAGTGGCGCACGGCGTCCGCCTCAGCGGTGGCCGGTTCGTCTCCTCCGCGGCGCAGCTGACAACTTTCGGTTACGCGGTGCCGGGCGCCGTGGTGGGCATTGGCGTCCTCATCTCCTTCGCGGCACTCGATAATGCGCTCGAGGCTGCCGGCGTTCCCGGCGGCACCGGACTATTGGTCACGGGGTCGGTCCTGGGCATCCTCTACGCCTACGTGATTCGTTTCCTCGCACCGGCCTACCAGGCAGTGGACGCGAGCTTCGCGAAAATCCCGGCAACCCTCACTTTCTCGGCCCTTAGCCTGGGTGCTGCCCCGCGGCGCATCCTGGCGCGGGTGCATGTCCCCCTGGCACGGTCCGGGATTGCGGTGGCGCTGATGCTGGTGGCGATCGACGCCGTTAAGGAGCTGCCCATCGTGCTGCTGCTCCGGCCCTTCGGATTCACCACGGCGTCCGTCTGGGTCTATGAACTGGCCCGTGAAAACTTCTGGGAAAAGGCGTCGCTGCCCGCACTGGTGATCGTTGCGGCCGCCGTCCTCCCCGTCCTGGTCCTCGTGAGGCAAGCCCGCCGCAATGAAACACCTGGAAAGGCCCCAGCATGACCATGCGCATGGCACACGGAAATCGTCCTGCGGGCATGGAGACTGCTCCGGCAGCGCTGGTCTTTGAAGGCGTCAGCAAGCACTACGGACGGGCCGTAGGCGTGGATATGCTGGAGCTCGCAGTGCCGGCTGGCGAGCTGGTCACCCTGATCGGTCCTTCAGGCTGCGGTAAGTCCACTACGCTGCGCCTCGCCGCAGGCCTGGAACGGCCGGACGGGGGCACCATCCGGGTGGCCGGGGACGTCGTGGCGGGCAAGCGCCACTTCGTCGAACCCGAGCAGCGCCGGGTGGGGTTGGTGTTCCAGGACTACGCACTGTTTCCGCACATGACCGTGGCCCAGAATGTCGAGTTCGGGCTGGACCGGCTGAGCCGCGGTGAGCGCAAAACGCGGGCCGGGGAAGTCCTGGACCTGGTACGGCTTGGCCACTTTGCGGGCCGATACCCGCACGAACTATCCGGGGGCGAACAGCAGCGCGTGGCCCTGGCCCGCGCCCTGGCGCCCCGCCCTGCCGTCGTCCTCCTGGACGAACCGTTCTCCAGCCTGGACGAGTCGCTGCGCGCGCAGGTGCGCCGGGACACTGTGGCGACGCTTCGCGAGGCCGGCACCACCGGCGTCCTCGTCACCCACGACCAGACCGAGGCGCTCTCCGTCGGCACGCGGGTGGTGGTAATGCGCGGCGGCGTCATCGAACAGGCGGACACGCCGGAGAAGGTCTTCGAGCAGCCGGCCACACGATTTGTGGCCTCCTTCATGGGCGACGCGGACTTCCTCCCGGCCCATGTGCACCGCGCCCTGCTGACCTGCGAGATCGGCGTCGTTTCAACTGTCCCGGGCTGGGCCAACAGCGAAGCGGACGTAGATGTGGTGCTGCGGCCGCACGAGGTGGCGCTGCACCCGGACCCCGACTCTGCGGCGCGGGTGTCCGCGGTGGAGTACCACGGCGCCTTCGTCCTCCATTACGTGCGGCTGGCCTCGGGACGCACCGTGCGCTCCTGGCAGCCCCACACCGTCCGCCATCCGGTTGGAACAGCGGTAGCGGTGTCCGTAGCGGCAGGCACCACGCCCACGCTGCTGCTGGGCGACCATGCCATCACATCCCCACCCCCGGGCAGCACATTGAAGCAGCGCTCGCCCGAGCCAGTCCAGCTAAGTTAGGCCAGTTCCATGTCCCTACATACCGCCCCGGTGTCGCGTTGACCGCGCAGCCAGACCTCGCCCGGGCCGCCTTCACCGACCTCGCCCGCCACGGCGACCGCCCGGCGGTGCTCACCGCGGATGGCGTCCTGTCCTACGGGGAGCTTGCCGCCCGCGTGGACGACGCCGCCACCCGCCTGGGAACAGCACGGCGCCTGGTGGTGCTGGCAGCGCAGAACGACCTGGACTCGCTGGTGGCGTACCTCGCCGCGCTGTCGGCTGGCCATGTCCTGTTGCTGGCCCCGGCCGACAAGCCCGAAGCCCTCGCGTCCCTCATGGACGCTTACGACCCGGACGTACTGCTGCGCTCCGGCGACGGGCACGGGGTGCCCGTGCTCGAGGAGCGGCGCGCCGGCTCCCGGCATGAGCTGCATCCTGAACTGGCCCTGCTGCTCAGCACCTCGGGTTCCACGGGCTCGCCGAAACTGGTGCGGCTTTCGCATACCAACCTCACAGCCAACGCCGAAGCCATCGCCGAGTACCTGGGCATTGGGCCGGACGACAAGGCCGCCACCACGCTGCCCCTGCATTACTGCTACGGCCTGTCCGTTGTTAACAGTCACCTGGTCCGCGGGGCAGGGCTGGTCCTCACGGACCTCTCAGTGGTGGATCCCTGCTTTTGGGATCTCTTCCGGGAACGGCAGGCCACCTCCTTCGCGGCGGTTCCCTACACCTTCGACCTCCTGGAGCGGGTGGGCTTCGCCGATGCGGACCTGCCCAACCTGCGCTACGTCACCCAGGCCGGCGGACGGCTGGCACCGGAGAAGGTGCGCGCCTGGGCGGAAACCGGGCAGCGCCGCGGCTGGGACCTCTTCGTGATGTATGGAGCAACGGAAGCCACCGCCCGGATGGCCTATCTGCCACCTGACCTGGCCGCCGACCATGCTGAAACCATCGGCGTCCCCGTACCGGGCGGATCCTTCCGCATTGAACCGGTGGAGGACCTGGCAGACGGGGAACTGGTCTACAGCGGCCCCAACGTCATGCTCGGTTACGCCGACCACCCCGGGGACCTGGCACTCGGCCGGGAAGTCCGCGAACTGCGCACCGGAGACCTCGCCCGCCGGCACCCGAACGGCCTGTACGAGGTGGTGGGACGGCGCAGCCGGTTCGTGAAAATTGTCGGCCTGCGCGTGGACCTCGGCCAGGTGGAGCGGATCTTCGCCGACATGGGAATCACCGCAGCCGCCGCCGGCACCGACGACCGCCTTGTGGTCGCCGTCGAAGGCGGGCACGACGGCGGTTTGCTCGCCAAGACCCTGGCCGGCACGCTGGGGCTGCCGCGCACCGCCGTCGTGATCCATGCCGTGGAAGCCCTCCCGCGCCTGACCACCGGCAAGGTGGACTACCCGGCCGTCCTGGGACTTGCCGCTCCAGCGCCCGCTGCTGCGGGTGCCGTCGGTACCGCCCGCGCCGCAACCGCCAAGCCGGCACCGGAGGGCCCAACCCCCGCCGGCAACCCCGACGACATCCGAAGCATTTTCGCCGAGGCCCTGGAATGCCCCGTTGTGGGAAACGACGACACGTTCGTCTCCCTTGACGGCGACTCGCTGTCCTACGTGGCGGTCTCGGTTCAGCTGGAACGTGTCCTGGGACAGCTTCCTTCCGACTGGCACCTTTTGCCGGTGCGGGAATTGGAGCGCCGCCGGAAGCCCAGGCGGCGGAGCCCCTTTTCCTTCCTGGAAACCTCGATTGTGCTCCGGGCCGTCGCCATCGTGTGCATTGTGGCCACGCACGTGGAGCTGATCATGTTCCAGACCGCCCACCTGCTCTTCGTGGTGGCCGGCTACAACTTCGCACGCTTCCAGTTGGCGGACCAGCGGCTCCCGCGGCTGCGCCGCCAGCTCCGCGGTGTGGCCCGGATAGTTGTGCCCTCCACCGCTTTTATCGCCGTGGCCTACGTGCTCACGGACCGCTACAGCGTTGCCAACATCTTCCTGTTGAACGCCATAGTTGGGCCCGAGCAAGTAACCACGCAGTGGCATTTCTGGTTTGTGGAACTGCTGGTGTACATCCTGTTGGCCGTGGCAGCGCTTATGGCCGTGCCCTGGGTTGACCGGGTGGAGCGCCGTGCGCCGTTCGCTTTCGCCGTGGGGCTGGTGGCCATCGCGCTGCTCAGCCGGTACGACATCGTGGATCCTGGCCTTCCCAAGCCGCCGCCCGTGTTCTGGCTCTTCGCGCTCGGCTGGGCGCTCGCCCGGGCCCGCACACACTTCCACAGGATTACTGTCTCGGTCATCACCCTGATGACGCTGCCGGGGTTCTTCGGCAGCACCGTCCGCGATGTCACCGTCGCTGCAGGCATTCTGCTGCTGGTGTGGGTGCCAGCCCTGCCGGTGCCGGCCGTCCTGCGCCGGGTCATCGGCTGGCTGGCCGCGGCGTCCCTGTATATCTACCTCACCCACTGGCTGGTCTACCCGCTGCTGCTTCCCATCAACCCGGTCCTTGCGGTTGCCGGGTCCCTCGTGCTGGGGATGGGCTACTGGGCACTCTGCAGGTGGTTGCCCACTACGGCGGCCTTTAAATCAACGGGGCGATGCTTCACATCGTTGCTACGCCCCGTTGAACGGGAACGATTGACGTAAGTCCCAGCCCGAAGTGCGTTATGCAAATGTGACAAATGGGGCTGTTGTGACGTAGGGTCTGAAGCCGTGCCCGTTTCTCCGAATGCGGCACTCCTGAGCAGACTTGCCTAACTCTGCCGCTGCCCGGGATCCGTTCGCAAAATCGTCCGGCAGAGACGGGGAACCCAATAACGGCCTGCTTCCGGCAGGCCTTGGGGTGAAGCCGTGCCTGGTGCCTTTCGCGCATCACCACGGCCGGGTGTCTCCCATCCGAATCCGACAGCTAACCTCGCAGGCAGTGGGAGAGGCTCTTTCATGCCCAATGGCAAAGCTCACGGCCGCCGCCGCGCGGTCCCCGTCCAGACCAGCCCCCTGGCGGTCCTGTCCAAATCCTTCGCCGGCCACGCCGGCGGTGTAGGCCGTCAGGCCGCCGTCATTGCAGCCGCTTCCGGCCTCGTCCTGACCAGCGGCATCGCCGCCCAGGCAGCAGACGCCCCAACCCAGCGCGAAGCCGAGCCGGCATCGAACCTGGAAGTCGCCAGCCAGGTACAAACCCCGCTCAGCGCAGACGCCACAGTGCAGATCTCCTTCGAGCGTCCCGCCGTCAAGACCACGCCTGCCCCCGTCGTCGAAGCACCCAAACCAGTCGTCGTCGAGGCCCCCAAAGCTGCCGCTCCTGCCGCTTCTGCCGCCGTCAAGACGCAGGCCGTTGCGCCGGCCAAGGCCCAGGTAACCGTCACGCCCGCCGCTCCCGCTCCCGCTCCGGCTCCTGCCCCGGCAGCGGGAGGCGTAAATGCCATTATGGTGTCCTCCGCTTACGCCCAGATCGGCATGATTCAGGACTGCACACGACTGGTCGAAAATGCCCTGAATGCTGCAGGGATTCCTGTCGGTGACCTTGGTCCGATGCAGTTCATGAACTACGGCACCGTCGTCACTGATCCCCAGCCCGGTGACATGGTTGTCCAGTCCGGCCACGTGGGCATCTACGTCGGCAACGGCCAGGTCCTCAGCTCCGGCCTGAACGGCAAGAACGAAACCGCCGTCCACCCCCTGACCTGGATGACCTCCAAGGGCGCCGTCACCTTCGTCCGCGCAGGCAAATAGAAACTACTGAAGGCCGGTGAGTCAATGCCTTGGGGGCATTAACTCACCGGCCTTCAGCATGCCCTCTGCACATTGGAGCACTGCCATTTCCGCCGGATCGCGTGGTTATGTTGCCCCATGCCTTCCCGACCTTCGGCCGCGGACTGAGTTCCGCCGCGTACGCGAAGCAACCAAGATGCCGCCTGCTGCTCCCGCAACTCGACTCAGCGCCTGGTCTCATACCTGGTCAGGACCACACCGTCGGGAAACTTCCGGGTCTCCACCAGGTTGAGGTTCACCCAGTTGTCCAAGGCTGTGAAGAACGGCGTGCCGCCGCCCACCAGGACCGGATGGGTGACCATCATGTATTCGTCGATCAGTCCGGCCCGCATGGCCGCCGCGGCGAGTGTGGCACCGCCGATGTCCATGAAGCCGCCGTCATCCGCTTTGAGCCGGGTGATCTCGGTGACCGCGTCGCCGGTGGCCAGGCGGGTGTTCCAGTCGACCGTGCTGGGCGTCGAGGAGAACACCATTTTCGGCATGGCCCGCCAGCGGCGGGCAAACTCGATGTGCGCCGGCGTGGCGCCGGGCTGCTGGTCGGCCGTCGGCCAGTGGGAGCTCATCGTCTCCCACAGTTTGCGCCCGTACAGCGCCAGGCCCGTCGCCCCCACCCGGTCGGACCACCACTGGAACAATTCGTCGCTCGGGACGCTCCAGCCGAGGTCGTCGCCGGGCGCGGCGATGTAGCCGTCCACGCTCACGTTCATGCCAAAGGTCAGGTTGCGCATGGCGACAGTCTCCCGCGCGCCGGTATTCCTTGTACAGACCAGCACGGAGCGGTACGGATCGCAGCATCAATTTCCGCGGAGGTGGTTGGTGGCTGCTTCCTCATTGGACTTCAACTCGGTGCTGTTAGCGGCGGCCCAATTCGCCAGCAGCTGCAGCCCGTCGTTGGACGCGGAGCCTGGTTCCGCGGAGAAGACCAGCATCTGGAGGCTGTGGTCGGAGGCCAGGTCAAGGCCGAGGTAGTTCAGGTCGAGGTCGCCGACGATGGGATGGTGGACGCTTTTGATGCCGGTGCGGTGTTCCCGGTCGTCGTGGGCTCCCCAGAGCTGCCGGAAGAGGTCGCTGCGGGTTGAGAGTTCACCGACAAGATCGCTGAACTCGCTCCAACCTGCCGTGGAAGAACGCCACGACGAGGCCAACATGGCCTCCATCGAGCGCTGATCCCTAGCGGTGTGGTGTCCCCCCGGGGGACGCGCCGAGGAAGCGGAAAGGCCGGCCCCTGCGGGAGCCGGCCTTTCCATTCCTAAACAACTTTTAGGTGTTTTGGACGTTGGTTTTGGCGTCGGTGGCGCGGTCTTTGACGTCGGTGACGGCTCCTTGGCCTTCGGCTTTGACGTTTTGGGCGGCGTCGGTGGCGGTGGCTTTGACGTTGTCCATGGCTTGCTGGGCTGGTTCCTTCAGGTCCTGGACCATGTCCTTGGCGGCGTCGGTGACCTGGGTGGCGAGGGGCTCGGCGGCGGTTTTGAGCTGCTGGGCTGCTTCGCGTTCCTTTTGGCTGGCCGGGATCAGGGACGAGACGAGCATTCCGGCGCCGAAGGCGATCAGGCCGGCGGCCAGGGGGTTGCCCTGGGTTTTGGCTTTGACCTGGTCCGGTGCGTGGGAGAGTGCGGTGCCGGCGTCAGAGAGTTTGGCGGCGGCGGTGTCCTTGGCGCCGTGCAGGGATTCGCCGGTGCTGTGCAGGGCGTCCCCGGCGTGCCCGGTGCCGGAGGAGACCTTGTCCTGGACCCGGGTGGTGGTTGAGTCTGCTGCTCCCATGATTTTCTCCTTGACCCCTGTCACGGCGTCCTTCACTGATTCTGTGACTTTTTCAGTCTGGCGGTGGACGATGTTGGAGGGGGTAACTTTGTCGGCGACCGCGTCCACGTTGGTGCCCAGGCGTGCGCGGGTGGCTTCTATGTCTTGGCGGATTGCGTCCGGGTTATCGCTCATCGGTTTACCTCACCTGGTTTTAGGGTTGGGGGAATTTCAGAGAGTGTTTCGCCTGTCTGGGGCATGCCTTTGATTTGTTTGAGTTCCTTGCGGCCGATCGAGGCCAGGACCGCGGCGATGATGCCCCAGATCACGGCGACGATCACGGCGGCCCAGCCCAGCGGCATCAGGGCGCCCAGGGCGAACATCAGTGCCAGGGAAAGGAACAGCAGGACGAAGTGCCCGGCGACGCCGGCTCCGGCGAGCATGCCGGAGCCTTTGCCTGCCTTGGTGGCGGACTGTTTCAGTTCGGCCTTGGCGAGCTCGACTTCCTGGCGCATCAGGGTGGACAGATCCCGGGTCACATCACCCAGCAACTCACCCAAGGACGCGTTGTCCGCCTTCACATGCGCCTCACTCGGCGGCGGCTCCGGAATAGAACTACTCACAGGTGGCGTCCTTCCTTCGACTGGTAGGGGTCATCCTCAAAGCGCAGGGCGCTGTCTTCCGCGGTACCGGAAGGCAGCGACGCTGTGGATACCGGAGTTCCCGTGCCTACAACCGGCTCGTCGTACAGGTCGGTGGCGCTTCCTGCAGCGAACACCGTCTCCTGCCGGAGGGGTGCTGCCTGCGGAGCGGCCACAGGGCGCTGTGCGGGGGAGGACTGCAAGGTCCCGCCCTGGGATGCGTTGGTGTCTGCGGTGAGGCCGCGGGTCAGGCGGCCTGCGAGGACGCCGGCGCCGGCGGCCAGCAGGAGGAAGGTGCCGGGCTTGTTGCGGGCGAACCTCTGGACTTCGCCCAGCAGATCGCCCGGCTGCTTGTTCTCAAGCCAGGAAGCCACCGACTCGCTGCGCTGGGCAGCCTGCCGGATCAGGTCGCTGGCCATGCCCTGCTGGTCCGGGGCGTCCGCCATGCTCTGCAGCTGGCTGGAAATGGTGCGGATGCCTTCGGCCGCCTTCTGCTGCTGGGTGCCGGCCTGGCTGGAAAGCCCTGATTTTGCCTGGGACAGCAGGTCCTGTGCGCTGGACTTTGCCTCGGAGGCGACGTTGGCCACTTCCTCCTTGGCCGTCTGGGCGACGCCCTGTACTGCGGTTGCGGCCTGGCCGGCTACGTTCGAAGCTTCTTCCTTGGCTGCCTGCTTCTTGGAACTGGCGCCGGAATCAGGCGTGCCTGAGGAAGTGAAGGTGTCTTCAGCACCAACCTCTGAGGCGCCGTAAGGATCCGAGATGGCGGGGTTAGGCGTCTGGGGCCATTGGTTCTCTGTCATCATGCTCTCTTTCGTAGAAGGGTCAGCTGGCGATCAAGAACCAGCAGTGCTGGCTGTAGTTAGTAAGCATGGTTACTACTTAGATACTAAGCACACTTCCCATTTGCTTTGCAAGGGGGTGTGTTGGTGGAGGTCCCGTGGAGGGTTGTTTGTGCGGGGAGTCGCGAAGATGTTTTGACGGTGAATAGTAAGCCTACTTGCGAATAGGATGCTAAGCATGCTTATTGTAGGTAGGTAGCGACGCATGAAGGGGTGAGGACACCCGCACTTCGCCACCTACAGGAAGGCCGCGGCCGATGACCAGCAACCTCGATCCGGATGCACGGAACAGCTACCGCCTTATTACACTGGCGGCGCGGCTGGTCCAAAGGCGTCAGGATGACGCTCTGGCGCCCCTTGGACTGACCCGCGCCGCCGTTATTGCCCTGGAAGGGCTGGCTGCCGGGCCCTTGAACCAGGAGCAGCTTGCGGAAGTGGTCCGTGTGCAGAGCCAGACCCTGGGCCGAGTACTTACCAGGTTGGAAGCTTCAGGGCACATCAGCAGGACCCGGCAGTCAGCAGACCGCCGGCAGTTTAAGGTCGAGCTGACAGAAGTTGGCAAGGCTGCGTTGGATGCGGCACGGCAGGCAGAAAGTGATGCTTATCCCGACGATCCCAACATCGCGTGGAAGGTCCTGCACGAGGAACTTTCGAAATTCATTCGGGCTTTGCCGGCAACCCGGGATCCCGAGGTGGTTCCGTTCGTTGCTCCTGAGCACAGGAACGTACGCCGGCCCCATGGCGGCCGCGGCAGCGGGCTGCGCGGGCTGGACCAGCCGCACCAGTGATGACAGGACCGTGGTGATACATCAGAGGGGCAGGGCCGCATGGCCTTGCCCCTCTTCTCCATAGCGGTTTACTTGTTGTTCTCACCCCTGCACCTCCTGGGTGCTGGCAGGAGTGCCTGAGCCGGCGTAGTGCAGCCGGATCTCGCCGTGTTCGCGGCTTACCTCAGCCACAACATAGGGGAATTCCTCCGGGCGGTGCTTAGCGAGCGGGTCCACTGTGCCGGTTCCGGCATCCACATAAGCCGTACACCAGGGACCTTCCCGCAGGTAAAGCTCAGCCTATTCTTCAGGCTACCGGTCACTGTTCGTCCTCCTCATCGCTGATGGAGTCCGGGGGAGCTACGGGATTGAGGGCTTCCTGGATTTCGGCGGGATCTCAAAGAGGCAATGAAAGGGAATAGCCTTACGCCGTGCAGGCATCCTTCAGGGCCTGGACGGACTCGGCCGGCACCTGGTCTCCGGACTCCGCAATCTGGCCCAGCGGCGTCGTAATTTCGGCCGGAACGCCGGCCGTGCGGGCAGCGGAGACCAGCCCCCCGAGCACCCGTTTGTCCTCCACGCTGACCAGGCCGTCCTGGACCACCGCGCAGATCTGCCGGTTCACTTCGTCGGCGGCGGCGGTGGCAACCTTTGAGGCAGCATCGCTGGCTGCGTTCCCCGCGGCTTCCTCTACGGCGCCGCAGCCGGCAAGCAGCAGCAACAGGGGGACAGCGGACAGGGTGGCAAGGCGGCGGTTCATGGGTACAGCCTAACAATCCAGCGTATTGACGTTCCGCGTACCATGAGGTTCCTATGGAGACAACGCCGCCTGCTCCCGGAAATCCGGCATCCCCCGTCCCGTCCGCTGCACTGAAGGTGCTGGCGGTCCGTGCGGTGGGGACCACTGCGGTTCTCGCCGAGCTTTCCGGGCTTCCGGGCGTTCTCGCACTGCAGGCATTGCTGCTGAAACATCCGCTTCCAGGCCAAGTGGATGTCCTTGCGGCTGCGGAAACAGTGCTGGTGATGGCCGATTCACCGCGTGCGGCGCGCCGGATGCCGGCGCTGCTGCTCGCAATGGACCTTGCGGTCCAGGAGCGGGCGGAGGGCAGGCTGGTAACCATAGATACCGTGTACGACGGCGAAGACCTCGCCGAAGTGGGAACGCTGACCGGCCTGGGTCCGGACGGCGTGGTGGCTGCACATACCGGACAGGTGTGGACTGTGGCCTTTGGCGGGTTCGCCCCCGGCTTCGGCTACATGGTGGGCGAGAACCAGGTGCTCGACGTTCCGCGCCGATCCTCGCCCCGGACTGCTGTTCCGGCAGGGTCGGTGGCCCTCGCCGGAAGCTACTCGGCCGTTTATCCGCGGCAAAGCCCCGGCGGGTGGCAACTGATTGGCCGAACGGCTGCCCGCATGTGGGACCTGGGCCGGGAGCAGCCCGCGCTCGCCGCCCCCGGCGACCGGGTGCAGTTCCGGCCCGTCCGGGAACTCATCGACGTGGCAGTCCCGGATGAGGGGACTAAGAAGGCGGGGTCCCCACCCGACGCGGGGCTGCGCGTACTGTCGCCGGGATTGCAGAGTCTTATCGAGGATCTCGGCCGCCCCGGGTACACCGGTTCGGGTGTGGGCACTGCCGGCGCTTTGGACCGATCCTCCCTGCGCCGAGCGAACCGGCTGGTGGGCAACGGCCCGTCAGCTGCCGCCGTGGAAGTCGTGGCCGGAGGACTGCAGGTGCAGGCAGTCGGTGACCAGATTCTGGCTGTCACCGGCGCCCCTGCGGCGCTGACTGTGAAGGGCCCGGTCGGGGATCCGGAGGACGATGACGCATACTTCGAGCGGAATATATCCATGGCAGAACCGTTCGTGCTGCTGGACGGTGAGCTGCTGATTATTGGCCCGCCGGAACAAGGCTTCCGCAGCTACCTGGCCATGCGTGGAGGCGTGGAGGCCGAACAAGTCCTGGGCAGCCGTTCCACGGATACCCTGTCCGGCCTGGGGCCCGCCCCGCTGGCGGCGGGAGACTTTATCCATGCTGGCGATGCCACGGAATCCCGTGTGGTGAGCAATCCCGAGGTCCAGCCCGATTTCCCTGGCGAGGGAGTGACGGTGCTGGATGTTGTGCCCGGCCCCCGGGAGGACTGGTTTGGCGCCGCGGCGGTGGAATCGTTCTACGCCCAGGAGTGGGAGGTCACCCCCCGGTCCAACCGGATCGGAATGCGCCTTTCGGGCCAAGCGCTGGAGCGGAACCGGCAGGGGGAGCTGGCCAGTGAAGGCACCGTGGCCGGCGCCCTCCAGGTCCCTCCGGAGGGGCTGCCCGTTCTGTTCCTCGCCGACCATCCCGTCAGCGGCGGTTACCCCGTGATCGGGGTGGTGGTGGACCACCAGTTGGACCTCGTGGGGCAGGTGCCCATCGGCGGCCGTATCCGGTTCCGGCGGGTAGAGCCCGGCGGCTGAGGGTACGGCTGCTTTTGCATAAGAGGCACTGCCTTGGCCTCACCCTGACCCTCCCGCCGGGGCCGCCACCGCACTAGGATGACCCGAAACGGACGGAGGACCACCCCATGCCTGAGCCAGTGACGCCAGCCCCCGAAACGGGATACGCCCCCGTCAACGGCCTGCAAATGTACTACGAGCTGCACGGCGCCGGCGGCACGCCGCTGCTGCTCCTGCACGGCGGACTGTTCGACATCGAGCAGCAATTCGGCGCCCTGATCCCGGGCTTGTCAGCGGGCCGGAGGGTCATCGCAACAGATTTTCAGGGTCACGGCCGGACCAACGACATCGACCGTCCGCTGAAAACCCGCGACCTTGCTGCCGATGTCATCGGACTCCTTGAACACCTGGGCGTCCCGAAGGTTGATGTGTTCGGCTTCAGCGTCGGGGGCGCGGTGGCGCTGCACTTGGCGGTCAAGCATCCGGAACTTGTCCGCAAGCTCATTGTCTCGTCGGTATCATTCCGGCCCGACGGGGACCGCGGCGGAAACGCCGAGGCGGTAGCCGCCATGACCGTCGATATGATCGCCGGCACTCCAATGGAACAACGCTACCTGGCTGTTTCGCCGCACCCGGACCGCGAGCACCTGCAGGGGCTGTTGGACAAGCTCGGCGGCTACGACGCGGATGCCATCGGATGGAGCGATGAGGAGATCCGCAGCATCGCCGCCCCGACGCTGATCACGGTGGGCGATTGCGACATGGTCAAGCTCGAGCATGCCGTGCGGTTCCTGCAGCTCCGCGGGGGAGATGTAAACGGTGACTTCGACGGCGTACCTGCATCGCAACTGGCGGTTTTTCCCGGTACGACGCACTTCTTTGGGTTGTCCAGGAGCGGGCTGGTGCAGGACGTTGTGACCACGTTTCTGGACGGGCCCCCGCCTGCCGGCTGGAGCGACCGGTAACCAACTGAAGCGTTCGACGGCGGGTGGGCACCCGCCGTCGAACGCTTCAGTTCGCGGCCCGCCGCGGGGGCGGGCGTACCCATTCAGTTACCGGCCGCTTTCAGTTACCGGCCGCTCGCTGCGGGGACGCCGAGGATGCTGTCCAGCAGAGCATTGCGGAACTTGCCCTCGGGATCGTGGGACGACGCCAGGGACCGGAACCCGGCGAAGCGGGGGTAGAGCGTCTCCCAGTCGTGGCCCCCGGGGGAGAAAAGCTTGCCCCAGTGCGGCCGGGCGCCGAAGGGCCGGAGCAGGTCTTCGAGTTCCGGGAGCAGGGATTCCACCTCGGCCTGCAACGGCTTCCAGGTGAAGTGCAGGGCAACGCTTTGCTGCTTGTAGAAGGGGCTCAGCCAGAATTCGTCCGCGGCACCCGTGCGGACTTCCGAGACAAAGAGCAGGGGCGCGAGCTTTTCCGCCAGGCTGCGGACCGCCTGCAGCGCGGCCGGTGCATGCTCCAGCGGCAGGATGAATTCGCTCTGGAGTTCCTCGCCCTTGCTTGGGGTGAATTCGTGACGGAAGTGCGGCAACCGGTCCAGCCACTGCCCCGGCTCATCAAGCTGGATAGTGCAGTTTTCGGCGGACATATCCGGCAGCGGGTGCCGGGGCCGCAGGGCCGGCGTTGCGCCGAACAGTTCGGTCAGCGGGGGCTCCGAGCCCAGCGCTTTCAGCCACACCTGGCTGATGGTGTCACCGGCGTAATTGGTGAAAAGGCTGACGCTGTACGCGCTGGACATGATGTCCGGAAAGGCTGCCAGCGCCCGTTCCCATGGCAGGTCCTCCAGCACGCGCTGGCGCACCTCAAAGCTCGGCTGGACGGCCAGTTCAAGGCCGGTGACAATCCCCAGGGCGCCCAGGCCCACTACGCTGGCCAGGAATTCGTCCCCATCTTCCCGGGACAGGGTGACGGTTTCGCCCGAGGGCCTTACCAAGTCGATGGACTGTACGGCCCCGGCCAGCGACGGGTTATCCACACCGGAGCCGTGGGTTCCCGTCTGCACTGCGCCTGCGACCGAAATGTGGGGAAGTGACGCGAGGTTGTGGATAGCTGCACCCGACTGCTCGAGGGTTCGGCACAGGGCGCCGTAGCTGACGCCGCCGCTGACCCTAACAGTGTTGCGATCGGTGTCCAGGGCTATGTGCTGGGGCAGGGCGTCGAGCAGGACGTGGACTCCATCGGTGTCACCCACACGGTTGAAGGAGTGGCGTGATCCCAGGGCCTTGACGCGGGCCGCTCGCTCCACAAGCTGTGCCAGTTCCGCCACGGATTCCGGCCGTTCGACCTTTGCAGAGGAGTATTCGAGGTTTCCTGCCCAGTTCTTCAATGAATCAGCTTTCCGATGGGGGATGGGTGGCGGCTCACTCAACTGTCAGCGCTCACAATCTGCATGTCAAGGCGGCGGCACGTGCCGCCGCGTCGTTTCCCGAGGCAACCCGGATGCTCTTGCCTTCGCCTTTCTATCGTTGTAAATTTTTCCGGTGACGCTTGCCGAGACTCCGCCGATGGGCTGGAACAGCTGGGACTGCTACGGCACCACGGTGACCGAGGAGGAGGTGCTGGCGAACGCCACTTTCATAGCTGAGCACCTGTTGCCCTTCGGGTGGGACACGGTGGTTGTGGACATCCAGTGGTACGAACCCGCGGCGAGGGCGGGCGGCTACAACGAGGGTGCCGTGCTGGAACTGGACAGCTTTGGCCGGCAGCTCCCCGCCGTCAACCGGTTCCCCTCGGCCGCGGGTGGACTCGGCTTCAAACCCCTGGCGGACCGGATCCACGCTTTGGGGCTCAAGTTCGGGCTGCACATCATGCGGGGCATACCCCGACAGGCGGTGCATCAGGGTCTCCCCATTGAAGGCACGGCCTTCACTGCCGGCGAAGTGGCAGACAAGTCTTCGGTGTGCGATTGGAACACGGACAACTACGGACTGGACCATGACCACCCCGGCGCCCAGGCCTACTACGACTCCCAAGTGCGGCAATTCGCCGGCTGGGGAGTGGACTTCGTCAAGGCGGACGACATGCTGGGGCCCTACTTTGGCGCTGAAATCGAGGCCTACCGCCAAGCCCTGGACAGCAGCGGCCGGGACATGGTCCTCAGCCTTTCGCCGGGCAGGGCGGTGTCACTGGCGAGGCTGGAGCACCTCCGCGGAAATGTCCAAATGTGGCGGGTATCAGACGACCTTTGGGACGTGTGGGAGGACGTGGAGGCCCAGTTTGCCCGGCTGGCAAGGTGGGCCGCCCACCAGCGCCCCGGTGCCTGGGCGGACGCCGACATGCTGCCCGTCGGCAGGATCGCCCAGCGGGCAGAACGGGGAAGCGAGCGGCTCAGCCGCCTCACCCTTGATGAACAGCGGACCATGCTGACACTCTGGTGCGTTGCACGATCGCCGCTTATGCTCGGGTGCGACCTCCCGTCGTCCCCTGCGGAAACCTTGGACCTCCTGACCAACCGGGACCTCCTGGACGCGCACGGCGCCAGTACCAACAACCGGGAGTTACTGCGCGACGGCGGCCTGGTGCTGTGGGCGGCGGACAGCACGGCGTCGGACGATTACTTTGTTGCGGCGTTCAACACCGGAACGGCCGGGTTGTCCCGGACGCT
This sequence comes from Arthrobacter sp. MDT2-3, assembly GCF_059090465.1. NCBI lineage: Bacteria > Bacillati > Actinomycetota > Actinomycetes > Micrococcales > Micrococcaceae > Arthrobacter > Arthrobacter sp. MDT2-3. The sequence continues at coordinate 285,262 of NZ_JBNHFS010000001.1, forward strand.
GCCGCTCGCGGACCTTGGGCTTCCAGGCCCTGGTGCTTCCATTGCGGGCACAGCTCTTTCCGACGCCGCCCTTTCCGGCACTGCCCGCCTGGACGGGATGGAGTGGCACGGCCGTGAGGCGTGGAGCGGGCGCAACGCCGTGATCCGCCCACTGAGGGGCTGGCCGGCGCTGCATGTTGAGGTTCCGCCGCACGGCGTGCATTTCTACCGGTTCTCGCAGGTACGGACCCCCTGAGCCGCCGCTCACCGGAAATTCATCGCCCGGCGCCGTTCGGCCGGCGGTTGAATCATGGCAGAGTGGAATGCAGTCGAGTTGAGGGAGGAACTCAGTGTCTGAACTGGGAAAAGCTACCGCCAGCGTCTTTGAGGATGATGCAGCAGAGCTAGCGGGGGACACCGGCGGTGTGACCGAAGCGGAGGCAGCGGAAGCTGCGGAGCTTATGGAGGCCCCGGAAGCGCCGGAAATTACCTTCGATGAAAAGTTCTACCCTGCACGGCCCAAGGCGCTGCGGCCTGTAGCCCGCCGCCGGCAGTACTTTGCCAACGCGCCGTCACTGGAACTTGACGGCCTCAACAAAACCTATGTGGAGTGGCTGAGGAACCAGGCGATGCTCGGCGATGCCAATGTCCTTGCCCGGCAGCTGTCAGGGCAGGCGAGCATGTGGCAGCACTCCTACGCGCACCCCAACCCGCGGGCCGCCGTCGAACGCGCCTCGGTGTGGTTCACTGCCTACCCGCTTTCGTTTATGACGACGCCGGGCCAATCCTTCCTGGGGGCGCTCGGCGATCCTGAATTGTGGAAGACGTTCCGGGAAATCGGCATCCGGGCCATCCACACAGGACCGGTGAAGAAGGCCGGCGGCCTGCAGGGGTGGGCAGAAACGCCCAGCGTGGACGGCCACTTTGACCGCATCAGCATGGCCATCGATCCACTGTTCGGTTCCGAAGACGAGTTCCGCAGGATGTGCGAGGTTGCCGGCGAACACGACGGCACCATCATTGATGACATCGTCCCCGGGCACACCGGCAAGGGTGCGGACTTCCGCCTGGCCGAGATGAACTACCGGGACTACCCCGGCATTTATCACATGATCGACATCCCGGAATCGGACTGGCACCTGCTGCCCGACGTTCCGCCGGGCGAGGACTCGGTAAACATCAGCCCCGAAGCCGAGCAGGCCCTGCAGAAGGCCGGATACATCATCGGCCGGCTGCAGCGGGTCATCTTCTATGAACCGGGCGTGAAGGAAACCAACTGGAGCGCCACCCGCACCATTGTGGACACCACCGGCCAGAAGCGCCGGTGGGTGTACCTGCATTACTTCAAGGCCGGGCAGCCGTCCATCAACTGGCTGGACCCAACCTTCTCCGGCATGCGCCTGGTGGTGGGCGACGCACTGCATTCGCTGCTGGACCTGGGCACCGGCGCGCTGCGGCTGGATGCCAACGGCTTCCTCGGCGTCGAAAAAAGCGCAGAGGAACAGCCCGGCTGGTCCGAAGGTCATCCGCTCTCCGAAGCAGCGAACCAGCTGATCGGCAGCATGGTACGCAAGGTGGGCGGCTTCTCGTTCCAGGAACTCAACCTCACCATTGATGACATCAAGGCGACCTCGGAAACCGGCCCGGACCTGTCCTACGACTTCATCACGCGGCCCGGCTACCACTATGCCCTGGTCACCCAGGACACGGAGTTCCTGCGGCTGACCCTGCGGCTGGCGATGGAGATCGGTGTGGACCAGGCGTCACTGGTGCACGCGCTGCAGAACCACGATGAGCTGACCTATGAGTTGGTGCACTTCGCCACCCGGCACAAGGACGACGTCTTCGAGTTGGCTGGTTCCGAATTGACTGGCGCCGAGCTGACCGAACATGTCCAGGACACGCTCCGGAACAAACTCACGGGCGAAAACGGGCCCTACAACGCGGTCTTCACCACCAACGGTATTGCCTGCACCACGGTCAGCGTTATCACCGCCGCCCTGGGCATCAAGGACATTTCCTCGCTGACTGCCGAGCAGGTTGAGACGGTGCGGGAAGCCCACCTGCTGCTGGCAATGTACAACGCGCTGCAGCCCGGAGTCTTCGCGCTTTCCGGCTGGGACATGGTGGGCATGACAACCCTGGACCGGGCGCAGGTCAGCGAGCTCACAGCCCAAGGCGATACCAGGTGGATTAACCGGGGCGCCCACGACCTGATGGGCACCAACGCCGAAGCCACCGTCTCAGCTTCGGGGATGCCACGGGCACGCAGCCTTTACGGTCCTCTGCCCGAGCAGCTCAAGGACGACCGGTCCTTTGCCCGAAGGCTCCAGAAAATCCTCAAGGTCCGTGAGGAGTGGGGGATTGCCACCAGCCTGCTCCTGGACGTCCCGGACGTTTCCCACCGGGGCCTGCTGGTGATGGTGCACCGCCTCGCATCAGGGCAGATCCAGGTGACGGTCCTGAACTTCTCCGGTGAAGGCATCACCGGAAGTGTCCAGTCCACCCATCTGGAAGCCGGCGCGCAGGTCCAGGACCTCTTCACCGAGGAGACCGTGGGCCAGGTGGACGACCTGCACAGTTTCTTCATCGAGCTCGGCCCATACCAGGGCACGGCGCTGCTGATCGAGGAACCGGTCAGCGTGGAGGACGAAGCATAGGGACAACTGTGGTGGGGACGCTTCCCCGGGCGGCGCTGCCTCGGTGCAGCTAGGCTGCCTTGACGAGCGGAAGCTCGTCCCAGTGGGTGGTGTACCTGGGGGAGCGCATGTCCCGTTTCATGGTCCAGTCCGGGCCGCCGCGGATCCCGGCGTGGCCCAGGCCGATGGAGCCGCGGCCGTAGCGGCGGGTGATGTCCTCCAGCAGCGGCCCGATGTGCCTTTCCTCGTGCGGGTTCTCAAAGGGCTCCAGCGGTTTCTGGTTGCCGCTGGGCCGCAGGTCCGTGACCATGATGCCGGCGCGGGCGTACTTGGCGCCGTCAATGATGGCGGGCAGCAGCGCGTGGGCGGCTTTGGTGAGGATGACAGGGTCCGCCGTCGGCATGGGAAGCGGGATGCACACGGAGGGAAAGGACGTTTCCTGCGCGTTGAAGTGGGACGTTCCGGCGAAGGCGGTGAGGAGTTTGGCCTGCAGGTTGTGCTTGGCCAGCCGGCCGCTGGCCATTTGGGCATAGACGCTGAGGACCTGCCGCACGTCGTGGGCCCTGGTGATGGGAGTGGAAAAAGAGCGGGAGAAGATCAGCTGGTCCCGGCCAATCCGGGCCTCCTCCATGGGGATACAGGGTGTCCCCTGCAGTTCCAGGACGGTCCGCATCATCACCACCGAGAAGCGCTCGCGGATCCGGACAGGGTCTGCGCGTTTGAGGTCCAGAATGGAGTGGATGCCCATGGCGTTGAGGCGTTTGGTGATTCTGGTTGCCACGCCCCAGACCTCAATCACCGAGAGCCTGGCCATCAGTGCCTCCTGCTGCTCCGGCGGTACCGAATCCCAGCGGCAGACGCCGTTGAACGCCGCATTGTGCTTGGCCCACTGGTTGGCCAGCTTGGCCAGGGTTTTGGTGCGGGCGATGCCCACGCAGACGGGGACGCCGACGTTCCGGGCTGCCGCGGCCTTGATGGTCCGCCCGAGTTCCAGCAGGTGGTCCGGGGTGCCCTTAACGCCGAGGAATGCTTCGTCGATGCTGTAGACCTCCAGCCAGGCGGAGTAGCGGCCCAGCAGTTCCATCACGCGGGCGCTGATGTCTCCATAGAGTTCGTAATTGCTGGACTTCGCGATCAGGCCCCATTCCTTGGCCCGCGGTGCGAGCTTGAACCAGGGCTCGCCCACTCCGATGCCCAGGGCCTTCGCTTCGGGTGAGCGCGTGACGGCGCAGCCATCGTTGTTGGAGAGCACGATCAGGGGCTTTCCCTCAAGGGAGGGGTCAAAGGCGCGTTCGGCGCTGGCATAGAAGCAGTTGACGTCCACGTGGGCGATCTCGGGCATCTGCCGCATGATGGCTGGCCGGGTCACGCGTGTCCCTTAGACATGGTGCAGGCACCGGGTGGCCACGCCCCAGATGGTCAGCTCACTGAGGGCCGACACCTTGATATCGGGGTACTTCGGGTTTTCCGCCTGCAACACCACGCCCGTGGCGGTGATGCGAAGCCGCTTGACCGTCAGCTCACCGTCCAGGACGGCGATAACCACGCAGCCGTCCTTTGGTTCGAGGGCCCTGTTGACGATGAGTTCATCGCCGTCGCTGATGCCCGCGCGCTCCATCGAGTCGCCGGTAACCCGGACCACAAACGTGCTGGTGATGTCCTTGATCAGGTGCTCGTTCAGGTCTATCCGGCCGTCGAAGTAGTCCTGCGCAGGCGAGGGATAACCGGCAGCAACGGGCACCGGAGACACCCAAGCCAGCTGCAAAGAGAGTCCCGCATCTATCACACGGGGACCGACAACAACGCCCACAACACACCCTTATTCGAATATATGTTCGATACTCTGAGTGTACTCCCCGGTCCGGACATTCACAGCCAGCGGCCTTCCTTTCTGGCGGGTGAAGTAGAGCGCACGAAGCGACACATTGACGACGACGGCCTACGGCGTGCGCTCCACCGCCGCCTGGATGGCGCGGGCGAGTTCCGCGGGCTTGGTGAACTGGGGCCAGTGCCCCGTGGGGAGGTCGACGTACTCGACGTCGCGCATCCGGGCCAATTCGGCAACGAAGGGGTGGCCGCCGTTGATCCATTCCTTCAGCATGGAGGACGGAAATTCGCAGGCGATGATGGTGGCCGGAACGTCGTAGCGGCGCTCATCACTCAGGTGCTGCTGGTCGTAGGCGACGCCTTTCGGCTGCGGGATCGCCCGCGCACGGAAGGCCTGGCGAAGCCCCTCGTCCAGATCCACCAGGTCGGCGTCTTCAAAGCCCTCCCACGGCGGAAGTGGCACGTCGTCGCCCTCGGCGGGCAGTTCGTCGTTGATGACGCCTCCTTCGCCGAGGGGCCCACTGTCCACGTAGATGGCCCGCTCCACCCGGTTCGGCCGGGCATCCAGGGCCGCGTGGATGATGGCACCTCCGCCGGAATGTCCTACGAGCACAACCTTGCCTTCGAGGGAATCGAGGAGGGCCACCACCGCATCGACATGGTCGCGGAGGCCGATTCCGGCACGGCTCGCGTCCACCGATTCGAGCCCGGGAAGCGTGAGCGGATGGGTCCGATGACCGGCGACCTCCAGGGCCGGCGTCACCTCCTCCCAGGATGAGGCGTCCAACCAGAATCCGGGTACGAGGATGATGTCCATGACGGAACCCTACTACCGGGGAGGCACCGACAGGAGCTGGACGGACAGGAGATCCCCTGTCCGCATGCCGGGCAGCGCCGTGACGGTGAAGGCGAGTCCGCCGCCAGGGAATGCAGCCCGATGGGTATCCCCGATGCGAAAGTCGCTCAGCACCTCCCCGCCCTCTTGCTCCTGGCGGACAAGTTCGCCCAGAGGCAATCCGTTCAGACTCAGCTGATGGCTGCGGTTTTCGTCCGGGCGGAAGCGGACCCGCAGCAGGCTGGCGCGGGCATCACGATCATTAAGGACGTAGGAGAACCACCCGGTTGCGCTGCGCCAGTGGATGCCCTCGCCGCCCCCGGCACGGGTGCCTTCACCACGGAAGCCATGGTCCGCCTCCGGCTGTTGCTCCCCGGCGGTTACGCCATCCACCACTTCCCCCTGTACGACGGCGGCCCGGTCCAGTTCCAGCAGTTCCTCCCGCCGCTCGCTGGGCTCACCGGAGGGCCAGTACACGGTGTACCGCTCGTCGTGGATGGCGTGGAACGGTTCCAGGACAACGGTGCCGGGTTGCCCGCCGGCGTCGATTATTGACAGCTCCGCCGTTACTGTGGCTCTGTCGCGAAGCCGGATGGATGCGGCGTTGGGGACCACGGAGGCTTCGGCAAGCGGCAGCAAGGGCCCCGAGGCCACGTGCCCCATCCGTTCGTCCGCTGCCTCGAACCCGGGTACGCCTTCCGTTCCCGCCCGCGATGCCAGCACCACGGGGCCGTAAAGGAATGAGACCCAGGGCGAACCGTCCGGCAGACCTTCTGATCGGAAGCCGGGGGTCAGCCGGATCCGGACGTCGGAATCGCCCTGCCAGGTGCGGCTGATGCTGACGTGGCCGGCGCCGGCCGGCGCGGCCCCGCCGTCGACCTCAAATGCCGCGGCCCATCCCGGACGCCTCAGGGTGATGGTGGCCTCAACGGAGGTGTGTGCCGTGACGTGCAGCGTTGCCTCGTCGGAGTTCGGGAAGTCCGTGTCGAGCCTGACCTGCAGGCCCTTATCCGTCCAGTCGAGGGTCGAGGGGATGTAGAGGTTGACGAGCAGTTCGTTCCCGCTGTGGCTGTAGATCAGTTCACCGTAGCGGGCATGGTTTTCCAGCCCCGAACCGACGCAGCACCACATGGACTCCTGCGCCCGTGAATAGACGCGGTAATGCCGGGGGCGCATGGGCGTGAAGTACACAAAGCCGCCGCGGCGGGGGTGCTGGGAGGACAGGATGTGGTTGTAGGTTGCCCGTTCATAGAAGTCGACGGCGGCCGGGTCGCCCAACTGTTCAAAGCGCAGCTTGGCCAGCTTCAGCATGTTGTAGGTGTTGCAGGTTTCGGGGCCCTGGGCATCAAGGATCATCGGCGTGAAGTCGGCTGAGGGATGGAAGTGTTCCCGCACGCTGTTTCCGCCGACGGAAACGGAGCGGCGCAGGACCACCGAGTCCCAGAAGCTGGAGCTGGCCTGCTCGTATTCCCGGTGGCCGGCGGCGGCGAGCCTGGCGTAGCCCACCGCCTTGGGGATCTGGGTGTTGGCGTGCAGCCCGTCCAATTGGTCCTGGCCGGCGGCGAGCGGCTCCAGGATGGCGCGGTGCGCGAACCGGTGGGCTTCCTGAAGGTAGTTGGCCCGGCCGGTAATTCCGGCAAGGATGGCGAAGGCGTCGTTCATGCCGCCGAATTCAGTATGCAGGAGCTCCTCAAAAGCCTCGCCGGAAATCTTGGCCGAAATGCCCAGCCACCAGTCGGCAAGCCCGGCGGCGATCTCCAAGGCCTCCGCTGATCCCGCGTACGAATACGCGTCCAGCAATCCAGCGAGCGTTTTATGGAGGTTGTAGAGCGGGACCCACCGTCCGTTCAGGGTGAAGAGGTCCGCATCCACGGTGCCCGCGGCCAGTTCCTTTCCCAGCTTCCGGCCGCCGGGTACGCCGCCCACATAGCCGTCGTCACCGGCGTCCTGGCACCTGCCAAGGACGCCGACGACGGACCGCACCTTGTCGAGCAGGCGCGCATCCCCGGTGGCCGCGAACAACTGTGCGCAGCCTGACAGGTAATGACCGCCGATATGCCCACCCATCCCGTCCCGTTCCCAGCTTCCGTACGGTTCAGCACCGGCATCCAGGCCGGCCTCCGAGAGGTAGGGGGCGCAGAGCCTGTGTGTATCAAGTTCCAGGACGTACCGGATGGAGGTTTCCTGGGCAGTCTTGAAGTCACTGTCGAGGAGTCGGACCCGATCAAGGGGGAACGGTGCCACAGGACGCCCTGCCTCGAGCCTGGAAGTGGCGGTGCTGCTGGTCATCGCATGGGCTTTCTTGCTGGTGGGCGTTACTGCTTGGGAGAGAGTCCGACGGCGTCCGTGGTCACCGTACCGTGGGCGTTGCGGAAGACGGCGCGCACCAGCACGTCCGGGTCGCCGGGCATCCGGGGCGGAAGTTCGAGGGTGGAACGGTAGATGCCCTCGTCGGTGCGTTTGGTAACCGGCTGGGTCCCGACCCTGTGCCAGCTTGCGCCGCCGTCGGAAGAGGTCTCCCAGGCAGCAACCGGACCCGGCGTTCCCGTGGCGGCGGCACTGAAGCTGGCATTTTTGCCGCTACCCGCCTCTACGGCTTTGGGCTGCTTCGCAATCACCGGCAGCCCCACAGTTTGGTCGAATACCGGCCAGCCGTTAGCCCATTCGATCTTCTGCACACCCAGGGTGGGGAAGTAGGGGATCTCCTCGTTGGAACCGTCGTAGTAGTGGAACGCCAGGTAGTCGCCGAAGACCGACTGGCCGCCGGGTCCGGTGATGGCTCCATGCGAATCCAGCACCACGGAACCGCCGCCGCCAAACATGTCTCGGCCCTCTTTGTCCAGGTAGGGGCCCTTCACGGAAGTAGACCGGCCCACGGCTACTTTGTACGTGGAGTCGCCCCCGCGGCAGCAGGAATCGAACGAGACAAACAGGTAATAGTAGCCGCCATGCCGGGTGATGTAGGGCGCCTCGATGGGGTTGCCGGGCATAAAGCGGTCCGCAATGTTCACAGTCTTTGATTGCCAATCCGCTAAAGGCTTGCCGCTGGGCCACTCGATGGGTACCAGGAAGATGCCGTACCAGAAGGAGCCAATGGCCATGTAAGGCGTGCCGTCAGCGTCCTCGATGATGCCGGCATCGATGGCGTTGAAGGTTTTTCCCGGGTTGCCTGGGTCGAGTCCGGTCACCGGCGAGGAAACAACGAGGCCTTGGTCAACCCATTCATAATCCGGGTGGTTCGGATCGAGGGTGGTGTTGGTGGCCAGCGCCGTTACCGAGTTGCTGCTGCCAAACCGCGACGCCGAATAGTAGAGGTAATACGTGCCGTTGTGCTCAGTAATCTCAGGGGCCCAGAGATTGCCCGGCAGTTCCCCGTCGGAAAAGTGCTCGTCGATCCAGGCGGGGATCCGGTCCCACACCGTCCCGCTGTATTCCCACGTGGTTCCCGCGTCGTGGGACGCCCATATCTGGATGGTGCCGCCGTTTTCGCGGTTCACCAGCCCGGTTGAATAGACGTACCAGGTGCCGTCCCCGGCGATGATCAGCGCGGGATCGTGTATGGGGGACGTCTGACCCACTACGGTCTTGCCCCCGGGAAGGTCCGGCTGGACCTTCTCCTTGGCGGGCCATTCGAGCGCAGACTTTGCTGTCTGCCGGGCTTCCAACGCTGCTGCCGGGGCGCTGACGGGACTGGCCGTCGTCGGAAGCGCTGCTGCTGTGAGGGCGATGCCGATGGCTGCAGCTAATCCTGCAGCGCGCAGCGCCCATGGACGTGACTTCATCATCACGTGGTCCTTCCGGGAAGTGGATGCGGCACGGGGCCGCAGCTGGGAAAAGAAAGCTTGCAACGTTGTAATGGAAATATGGCATGCGACCTGGATCACGTCAAGCAGCCGCCGCTCCGCGTTGGAGACGTTCGTTTTCTAACTCTTGACGATTCATCTGCTGCTGTGTGATGGTTTCTTACAACGTTGCAAAGAACCTCGCAAAGACGCTCCGCTACCGCGGCGTGCGGGGTCCGGTACCGCTCAGCTCAGCCCATACACTTGTTGCTCCACCAACCCGGAAGGACTGCGTGATGATGAAGTCACGTCCCATGGCCGCAACCCTGGCGCTCTTTACCGCCGCCGGCCTTATGCTCGGCGGTTGCTCCGCCCCCACCGGCGGGGACGCCGGCGGCGAAAAGAAGCTCACGTTTATGTTCCGCGGAGGTGAAGACGAGAAGAAGGCCTATGAAAAGGCCGTGGAGCAGTTCGAGGCCGCCAATGGTGTGGACGTGGACATCATCGTTACCACCGCTGACCAGTACGCCACGAAGCTGAAGGCCGCGATTGCCGGCAAGCAGGTCCCGGATGTGTTCTACATCGGGCCGGGTGACGTCCAGGCCTACGTGCAGAACGGCATCGTCAAGGACATCACCGAATACGTGGAAGGCTCCGACACCATCGACCTGGAGAACATCTGGGAGTACGGCGTGGACAGCTACCGCTACGACGGGAATAGGGTGGGCGAGGGGGCCATCTACGCCCTGCCCAAGGACGTGGGCCCGTTCTCCTTCGGCTACAACAAGACGATGCTGGAGAAGGCCGGAATTCCGCTGCCGGACAAGGACAAGCCGTACACCTTCGACGAGTTCGTGGCAGCTGCCAAGAAGCTGACGGCGGACACCAATGGCGACGGCACCTTGGACCAGTGGGGCACCGGACTGAACGTCCAGTGGAACCTGCAGCCGTTTGTCTGGTCCAACGGCGGGGACTGGCTCAACGAGGACCGCACCAAGGTCACTGTGGACACCCCGGAGTTTGCTGAATCACTGCAGTGGTTCGCCGACCTGCAGAACGTCCATGGTGTGACGCCTTCGGTGGCTGAAGCCCAGACCCTGGACACCTACCAGCGCTGGATGAAGGGCGAAATCGGGTTCTTCCCCATCGCCCCCTGGGATCTCTCCACCTACCAGAAGCTGGGCTTTGAATGGGACGTTATTCCTTACCCGGCCGGAGAGACCGGCAAGACAGCCAGCTGGATCGGTACCCTCGGCGTCGCTGTTTCCGAAAGCACGAAGTACCCCGAAGAAGCTGTAAAGCTGGTGGAATACCTCACCGCCAACAAGGAAGCCCAGCAGAGCCTGGTGGACGCCGGAATCCAGATCCCCAACCTGAAAGACATGGCCGAGACCTGGGCCGCGGACACCACCACCAAGCCGGCCAACAAGGCCGAGTTCCTCGAGATCGTGAAGGACTATGGCCGCGCGCTGCCAGGCGGCAATACCTTCAACGCTGAGTGGTACGACGAACTCTTCACCAATATCCAGCCTGTTTTGGACGGCAAGCAGACGGCGGCGGACTACCTGAAGGAAGCACAGCCCAGGATGCAGGAATTCCTGGACTCCGCCAACCAGCAATCCGGCAACTAGAGGGGGGGATCACCGGTATGACAACCATGACGCGCCCGCGCCGCTCGCGGCTTCACCGGAAGGAACACCAGCCGCCCTTGCATTTGTTGCCATACCGGTGATCGGGTTCCTCCTCTTTACGCTTTTCCCACTCCTTTTTTCTGTCTACGCATCCTTCACGAACTGGAACGGCATTTCAGCGCCGGTCTTCAAGGGCCTGGACAACTACACAAAGATGTTCGGCGACCGCTACTTCCTGCAGTCGCTCTGGAACACGCTGTACATGATGATCGGCATTCCGATCGGCCTGGTCATCTCACTGGGCCTGGCACTGGCCATGAACCGCAAGATGCGCGGAACCACGTTTTTCCGCACCGTCTACTACCTGCCCGTGATCTCCTCGATTGCCGCCGTAGCCATCCTCTGGCAGTGGGCATTCAACGGCGACTTCGGCCTCATCAACCAAGGCCTTGCCCTGGTGGGGATCGACGGCCCCAACTGGCTGCAGGACACCGCGACGGTGAAGCCAGCGCTCATCATCATGGCCATCTGGAAGGGACTGGGATACTCCATGCTCCTGTACCTGGCCGCCCTCCAGTCGGTCCCCCGCTACCTCTATGAAGCAGCCGCGCTGGACGGCGCCACCGCGTGGCAGCAGTTCCGGCACATCACCATCCCCATGGTCCGGCCGGTCACCTTCTTCCTCATCGTCACCAGCATCATCGGGGGATCTCAGATCTTCGTGGAGATCAACATCATGACCCCCACCGGCGGCCCTGAATTCCAGTCCGCTTCCATCGTTTGGTACATCTGGCAGAAAGCGTTCGACAACCTCCAGATGGGCTACGCATCGGCCATGTCCGTGGTCCTGGGGCTGCTGGTCTTCGTCATCACCTTCATCCAGTTCCGGCTCAACCGCCGCAACCAGTTCTCGATCGATTGAGGCAGGCAGCCCATGTCCGCACAGAATGTCATCACCACCCCACCACTGGAACCAAGCCAGGAAATTCCGGGCGGCACCGGGGGTTCACGCCCCTCCGCTTCGCGGACAAGCGGCGGCACCCGGTCCGCCAAGGACACGCTCCGCCTGGGAAACATCCTCACCACCCTGATCCTCAGCGTCGGTGCCATCGTGATGATCGCCCCGCTCGCCTGGACCTTCTCCACCTCACTCAAGACCAAGGACGGCGTCTTTGAGCTTCCGCCGCAGTGGATCCCGGATCCGTTCGTGTGGGAAAACTACGCCCGTATCTGGACTGCGGGCCCGCTCCTTAGCGGCATCCAGAACAGCCTGATCGTGGCATGCTCGGTGACCATCGTGGGCTCACTGACCTCCGCGCTCGCGGCCTTTGCCTTCGCCAAGATGCGGATGCCCTTCAAGAACGTCCTGTTCCTGGGACTCCTGTCCGGGCTCATGATCCCGTTCCCCACCCTGATGATTCCGCAGTTCACCATCTTCGCCAGCATCGGCTGGGTGGATACGCTGCTGCCGCTGATCGTGCCGGGACTCTTCGGCAACATCATCATGATCTTCTTCCTGCGCCAGTTCCTGAACAGCATCCCGGACTCCATCGTCGAAGCAGCCAGGATCGATGGTGCCTCCTACCTGCAGATCTTCTGGACACTCATCCTGCCGGCCATCCGCCCGGCCCTCGCCGCCCAGTTCATCCTCTGGTTCATGGCAATGTGGAACGACTACCTTGCCCCGATCATCTACTTGAACTCGCCGGGTACGCAGACGCTGCAGCTGGTCATTGCCAACTTCAACGCCCAGTACGCCATCCAGACGGACTACCCGCTGATCATGGCCGCATCCTTCGTGGCGCTCCTGCCGGTACTGATCGTCTTCGTGGTGTTCCAGCGCCAGATCATCGAATCCATCGCACTCTCCGGCTCCAAGGGCTGAACCGTGGCTATCGATCTTGACGTTTCCCGCGAGCTGCTTCCGCTCCCGGCAGGGGCCCGCCAGGAAGCTTCCTCCTGGGGAGCCCGCCACGCCCACGATCCCACCGTAGTGCGGGACGATGACGGCACCTACTACATGTTTTCCACTGACGCCGTCGCCAATTCGGAAGATATACCGGCGGGAGTACATATCAGGACTTCCGCTGACCTGGTGGCGTGGACGTACACCGGAACAGCGTTTGACGGGGTGCCGAAAGAGGCTGCGCAATGGTCCGGGGCAGTGGGGTTGTGGGCGCCGGACGTGGTTCGCTGGCCGAACGGTGAATGGCATATGTACTACTCGGCGTCGACCTTTGGCTCCAACACCTCAGCCATCGGGCTTGCGGTTGCACCTTCACCGGCCGGTCCGTGGGAGGACCGCGGGCTGGTGGTGGCAACGAGGAAAGGCGAACATTCCCAAAACGCCATAGACGCGGCAGTGACCTTTGACGCCGATGGCCTCCCCTGGCTGACCTACGGCTCCTTCTTCTCCGGCATCTACATCCTCCCGCTGGACCGGAACTCCGGGCTACCGCTGGTGGAGGGTGATCTCGGATCCGCCATCGCCCGCCGGGCGAAGTCCGTGGAAGGGGCAGTGGAAGGCGCCTTTGTGCTGTACCGGCCTGAGGAGGACCGCTACGTCCTCTTTTGCTCCTACGATTCGCTCTTCAATACCTACAACATGCGTGTGGGCGTCGCGGACTCCATCACCGGTCCTTACCGCGACTTCCGTGGCACGGAGATGACGGATTTGGGCGCCCCTCCCGCGGCTGTGGGAACCAAGGTGCTGGGCGGCTACCAGTTCGACGGCGGCACCGGCTGGCTGGCCCCCGGCCACAATTCAATCCTCACCCAAGCGGGTCCGGACGGCATGGAGTATTTCGCGGTCCACCACGTCCGCTTCGCAGCGGATCCGAGCCAACACGTTGTCCAGCTCCGGCGGGTCTTCTTCACCGCGGCCGGCTGGCCCCTGGTGTCACCACAGCCCTTCGCAGGAGTGCAGCGTGAAACGCTCCCCGCACCTGTACCGGTGGCAGGAACGTGGCAGGTTCTCCGATTCGCTCCTGAGTCCGCAGGCCTTGTCAGGGCTGTGGCCATGGAACTCGAAAGCACCACCGGCGGCTGCGTTGTGTCCTCCGGCGCGCCAACCCGCATCGGGCTCCGGACCGTCCACACCGAGCCAGACGATGCCGTCGAGCTTGATGCAGTAGTTTTCGGTTCCTGGGACTGGGCCGGGCGCCGGACTGCCTTGTCCTTCAGCGGCATGGACCAGCACGGTGTGGCCTGGTCCGGAACCCAGGATGCACCGCGATGATTGATGCTTCCCTGGGGTGGGCCGGCCGTCTGATGGACTGGCTCCGCTTTGCAACCCGGCTGGTCCTGGTCAACGTGCTGTTTGTGGCCGGAGTGCTGGCCGGGCTGGTGGTCCTGGGGGTCTTCCCCGCGGCCGTCGCCGCCACCTCAGTCCTGGGCAGGCTGCGTGGCGGAGCGGCCGGGGACGCACTGGTCCGGGACTTCATCACGGCTTACCGCTTCCAGTTCCGGCACGCCAACCGGGTGGGAAGCGTCTTTTGGATAGCCGGCGCCGTACTCCTCCTTGACTTCCTGGCGCTGCTGGGACAGGCCGGGACCGCGATCCCACCGGCCGCACACGCTGTCCTCCTGGTGCTTTCAACGGTTGCCGCCCTCGTAACGGTGGCTGCCGCGGCAACCGCAGTCGCCCTGTGCAGCCGCTACCGGGACGAGGTGGCGAGGACGTGGCGGACGGCCTTTGTGCTGCCGCTGGTGTCGCCGGTGATGAGCCTGTCCCTGCTGGCCACCCTGGCGGCCGCCGCCGCCGTTTTTTCCGGGATGGCGGTGCTGGTGCCCCTTGTGGGCGCGTCGGTTCCCCTGCTGCTCTCAGGCTGGCTGGTGGGGAAGCGGCTCGCAGGGTTGGAACGCGCAGCCACCTCTCCCGCCTAGAACCCCATAACCACCCGCTCCTACCTGATTTTTCAACTTCTACAACGTTATACAGAACAGGAACAAACCAATGACCATCACCTCAGCCGCTGCCGACCAGACGGAACTGGCCGTTGTGGCACCTACCGTCGTCACTATCGACAGGGCCGCTGTTGTGGCACCTGTCAGCCGACGCATCTTCGGTTCCTTCGTGGAGCACCTTGGCCGCTGCGTCTACGACGGCATTTACGAGCCCGACCATCCCACCGCCAACGAGGACGGCTTCCGGCTGGACGTCATCGAACTGGTCAAGGAGCTGGGCTCGAGCACCATCCGCTACCCGGGCGGCAATTTCGTCTCTGGCTACCGCTGGGAGGACGGCGTTGGCCCGCGCGACCAGCGCCCGGTCCGGCGTGACCTCGCCTGGCACTCGCTCGAGTCCAACCAGGTGGGCCTGGATGAGTTCGCACGCTGGTGCAAGCTCACCGGCTCGGAGCTGATGATGGCGGTGAACCTTGGAACCCGCGGCATCGAAGCCGCCCTCGACCTGCTGGAATACACCAACCACCCCTCGGGGACCGCACTCAGCGAGCAGCGCATCGCCAACGGCGCCAAGGATCCCTACAACATCACCATGTGGTGCCTGGGCAACGAGATGGACGGTCCCTGGCAGATCGGCCACATGTCCGCCGAGGATTACGGAAAGCTCGCCGCCCGCACCGCCTCCGCCATGAAGACCGCGGACAAGAACCTCGAACTCGTAGTCTGCGGCTCCTCCGGATCCTCCATGCCCACGTTCGGTGAGTGGGAGCGGGTGGTCCTGGAGCACAGCTACAACTACGTGGACTACATCTCCTGCCACGCCTACTACCAGGAGCGCAACGGCGACCTCGGCTCCTACCTGGCGTCCTCGCTGGACATGCAGTACTTCATCGAAACAGTGGTGGCCACCGCCGACCACGTCAAGCACAAGCTCAAGAGCAAAAAGACCATCCAGCTCTCCTTCGACGAGTGGAACATCTGGTACCTGGACGAGCACCAGGCTTCCGACGAGGTCAACGAGGAATGGACGCACGCGCCGCGCCAGCTCGAGGACACCTACTCCGTGGCCGACGCCGTGGTGTTCGGCAACCTGCTGATGACGCTCCTGAAGAACCACGACCGGGTTGCCGCCGCATCCCTCGCCCAGCTGGTCAACGTGATCGCGCCCATCATGACCGAACCGGGCGGTGACACCTGGCGGCAGACCACCTTCTTCCCGTTCTCCGTCACGTCCCGCCTCGCGAAAGGCGAAGTGCTCCGCCCCAGGATCGAGGCCGGAACCTACACGACGGCGGTGTACGGAGAAGCCCCGCTGGTGGACTCGGTGGCAACCACCGACGCCGCTACCGGAGAATCGGCCGTCTTCCTGGTCAACCGCAGCCAAACCGAGGCCATCGACGTGACCATCAACGTCGCCGAACTCAATGCGAAGACGATCACCGAGGCCGTGACCCTGCACGATGAGGACGTTTACGCCAAGAACACCCTTCAGGACCAGAACCGCGTGGGCCTGAAGCAGCTCGACGGCGCCGTCCTGGACGAAGGCACTCTCACCGTGACGCTTCCGCCGGTGTCCTGGTCCGCCGTCGCGCTTGGCTGACGTGACCCAGCCAGGCAGGTCCGCTGCCAGCCGCCCTGCTGTTCGATGGACAGCGGCGCGGCTGGCGGCGGTGCTGGCCGCCGTCGTCCTTGTCCTGACGGGATGCGGTGCACTGCCACCTGCGCCAAAGGCAGGCCCTGCCGCCGAACTCAGCGGTGACTTCTTCACGCACGATCCCGCGCTGGTCAAGGGGGAGGACGGCAAACCCTGGTTCATCTACTCCACCGGGAGCGGGCAGGTGGCGGATGGCAACATCCAGGTGCGGCGCTCAGACGACGGCGTGAAGTGGGAGTACGCCGGCGAGGTGTGGCCGGACAAACCCGCGTGGCTCAAGGAAGCGGTGCCTGGCGTGGACAATCTCTGGGCACCGGAACTGTACGAGCATGACGGGACCTGGTACCTCTACTATTCGGCGTCGACGTTCGGGAAGAACCTCTCGGTGATCGCACTGGCCACGAACACCACACTTGACCCTGCCGACCCGGCCTACGAGTGGGTGGACCAGGGGCAGGTGATCTCCTCCAAGGGGGAGAGGTTCAACGCCATCGATCCGGGCATCGCCAAGGATGAAAACGGCACGCCCTGGCTGTCCTTTGGCTCCTTCTGGACGGGACTGCAGCTGGTGGAGCTTGAATGGCCGACTGGCCTGCGCGCCGGGACGGAAGAGCCACTAACGATCGCGGACCGGAAGGCGCCGCCCAACGCGATCGAGGCGCCGTACATCCTCCCGCACGACGGCAAGTATTACCTGTTCTTCTCCCGCGACTTCTGCTGCCAGGGGCTCGAGAGCACGTACAACATCGCCGTGGGCAGGTCGGACAGCATCACCGGTCCGTACCTGGATGCCGAGGGCAAGGAACTGCTCGACGGCGGCGGCACGCCCCTCCTGGCGTCCGACGGCGGGCGCGTGGGGCCGGGCGGACAGTCCGTTTCCGGCAATACGCTGGCGTTCCACTACTACGCGGAAGAGCTCGACGGCGCCTTCCGCCTGGGGCTTGTCGGGCTGGAGTGGGAGGACGGCTGGCCCAGTGCGCGGTGGGAATAGGGTCTACGCGGCGCCGGCCGCGCTGCCCATGGTCGATTCCCTTGCCACCACGCGGAACGCCGTCTCGACTTCCCGCGGCGGTGTTCCGGCAGGGTCCTTGATCCGCTCGAGCAGCATGCGGATGGCGGTCTCGGCGATCTCCGTGCGGCCGGGATCGACAGTGCTCAGAGTGGGAAGGGTGTAGCGGGTTTCATCCAGGTCGTCGAAGCCAATCACGGCGACGTCGTCCGGGACCCGGTAGCCTGCTTCCTGCAGGACACGCACCGCGCCCTGGGCAAGGGTGTCATTCAGGCCGAAGACGGCGTCGAAGGACACTCCGCGGTCCAGGAGGTCGTGCATGGCTGCGGCACCGTTGGACCGGTGCCAGTCCACCACGTAGGCGACGATCCCGTCGTCGTACGGGATGCCCCGGGCCTCAAGCGCCTCCCGGTACCCGCGCAGGCGAAGCCCCGCGGAGCCTATGACCTCGCCCTCATGGGCGCCGACGACGGCAATGCGTTTCCTGCCGAGGTCCAGCAGGTGCTCGGTAGCGGCCCGCGCGGCCGGAACATTTTGCATGGTGACGTGGTCTGAAGAACTATCGAAGATGCGCTCGCCGAGGAGGACAATCGGCACGTCAGCCTTGATCAGGTCCGCATCTTCCTGGCCCAGTGCCAGCGGGCTGAAGATCAGGCCGTCGGACATTTTGAGCCTGGGGCTGGCCATCACCTCCAGCTCTCGCTTGCGGTCGGCGCCGGTCTGTTCAATGAGCACCACCAGCCCGCGCTGCGCCGCCGCTTCGATCACGGCGTCGGCCAGTTCCGCGAAATAGGGAAGGCGCAATTGCGGCAGCGCCAGGGTGATGGCCCCGGTGTGCCCGGAGCGCAGGCTTCGGGCGGTCAGGTTGGGCCGGTAGCCCAGCTCTGCGATCGCCTTTTCCACTTTGGCGCGGGTGGTGTCCCGGACATGGGGGTGGTGGTTGATCACGTTGGAGACGGTCTTGAAGGACACGCCTGCCACGCGGGCCACGTCGTGAAGAGTCGCCGCCATCCCTGCCCCCTGCTCCTGCCGCGGCCCGCAGGCCAGTACCTGCGATTTTACAACGTTGAATCGATAACTCGTGTGCAGGATGCGCCAGGAACGGGCCGCCCATGACACAGAACTGGGCGGCCCGCCTCCTCAACGCCGCTTCCGGCCCGACCGGTCCTTCCGCTCTGCTGTCTCCCGCCCGGCCCACCGCTGGGACTTCCCGGCCGACACCACCTTCTGGTGCCACTCCCGCTGGTAGGCGCGCTGCGCCGCGGCGTCGCTCCGGCGGGCAAGGGCGGCCAGCTCACGCTGCAGCTTCAGGTAGTTGTGCCAGCGGCGTTCCTCCAGCACGCCGCCGGCAATGGCTTCCTGCACGGCGCAGCCGGGCTCGCCCTGGTGGGCGCAGTCCGAAAACCTGCACCGGCCCGCCAGTTCCTCGACGTCGCCGAACATCTCGCCGATGCCGTCCTCGGCGTCGAACAATCCGAAGCCCCGCACGCCGGGCGTGTCCATCAGGACCGTCCCGTTCCGAAGCGGCACCAGTTCCCGCGACGTGGTGGTGTGTTTGCCCTTGAAGTCGCCGGCCCGCACCTCCCCGGTGTCCTGGACATGGCGGCCCACCATCGCATTGATGAGTGTGGACTTTCCGGCGCCGGAGGGTCCCAGCAGGACGATGGTGCCGCCCGCCGGAATGTGCGCCAGCAGTTCGTCGATGCCGTCCCCGCTCTCCCCGGACGTGGTCACCACGTCTACGCCGGCGGCCTGCACCATGACTTTCCCGACGACGTCGTCCGCCACCTCGGCGAGGTCCGCCTTGGTGATAATCACCAGGGGAGTGGCGCCGGAGTCCCACGCCGCCACGAGGGTGCGTTCCAGCCTGTTGTGCGTCAGTGGCCGGTCCACCGGCACCACCACGCCTACCATGTCCATGTTCGCGGCCAGGACCTGCGCCGCGGAGGAGTCCTCGAAGGCGCGCTTGCGGCTGAGCTCCGAGCGGCGGGGAAGGACGCCCAGGATCTGGCGCCCGCCGGCCCGGTTGGGTCCGAGCCAGACCCAGTCTCCGGTGACTGCTGCTTCGCCGGTCAGCGGATAGGGCAGGTGCAGGAGGTCCGCGCCAGCTGCCACCAGTAACAGGTTGCGGTCCACGCGGACCACCCGTCCCGGCTCGGTTGCGTCCGGGAGGGCATGATTCTGGAAGTGCCGGGCAACGGCGGGCGTATATCCGTAGGGGACAGGGCCCTTGCTCGTTGAAGCCGAAGTGCTCGACGTTTTGTTGCTCGGCGTGCTGATGCTGTCCAGGGGGCTGCCTGAAGATGTTTTCACTGTGATACCTCGGGGTATTGCCCCTCCGCAGCGGCTGCTTTCGGCTTTGGTGCTGGGCGCTCCGCGGTGAGGTCAGGCGGGGCCGGTGCGGTACAGGGGAAGGGTCTGGATGATGGGTGCGGAGCGCGTTGGGCGCGCGGCTGTGACAGTCATCGAAAACACCTCCCTTTCCCGAAAACGGGACTGGTATCAAGTTCCTCAATTCCGAAGCCTAACTGGCTGGCGGACGGCCACACCTGCGTGCAGTCGCGGATCCGCTCCTACTCTAGCTGCGGGTATCCATATCCACCAGAGTTTGTCTTGCCGTCTGGGCTGGCCACAGCCCGCGCGGCGCCGTTCCAATGTTTTCCCAGCCTCGCGCTTCTACGATCCGAGGATCTTGAGGACTCTCGGGCTGGGAAAAAGGCGCAATGAACAAGACAGCACTCGGAGTTCTGGCTCTAGCCGGGACACTCTTCGGTCAGCTCGCTGGTGCGGGACCGGGTATCGCGGAGGAGCCGCGTCTCATCACGAAAACCGTGGCGACAGGGGAGGCCATGACCGCGGAATTTGACCACACGGATGGATGTATACGGACGACGGTCAGCGTGTTCGGCAGCGTCTTCACGGTCCGCGGAGCAACTGCCCTTGAGAAGCTGGGCTTTGTATCGGTCACCCAGGACAACACCTGTACAGGCACCACGCTGATTAACGGATTTGGGGAGACATAGACCCTGGAAATGGACTCTCCAAACGGGTTGTCCAGAGGGCGCCTGAAGATGTCCAT
Organism: Arthrobacter sp. MDT2-3; assembly: GCF_059090465.1. NCBI lineage: Bacteria > Bacillati > Actinomycetota > Actinomycetes > Micrococcales > Micrococcaceae > Arthrobacter > Arthrobacter sp. MDT2-3. The sequence continues at coordinate 305,603 of NZ_JBNHFS010000001.1, forward strand.
GGAATTCACGAATTTTGCAGACCCCGGCAATCCAGTGAATTCGCAGTTGACGGCCGATATGTCCTTCCGGGCCACGGCTGAAGCGGACAGGACGCGGGTGAAATCCCAATCCGCTTCGGCGGGTGTTCGTTTTGTCTCGTCGGCAGATACCAGGAGCCGGCCCGTCTCCTCCACCGGCACGGTAAAACTGGGGGCTCAAACTGTTGTTTCGGTGGGCACGCCGGCGTACTACGGGATGCTCGCCTCGATGGTAAGCAAAGAGAAGACAGTTGCCCGCCCCGTGAAGTAGCGGCCGGCAGCCCGTGTTTCCGGGCTTTGGTGCGCTTCACCGGCGGAACGAACGGGCAACGGTATGGTCTTAGCGCTGGAGTTCCAGTGCCCGCTTTTCCCGTGCGGAGATTCGCGAGACGTAGCCGCAGTTCGTACAAGTGATCTGGTAGGACCGCGACGTAGTAAACACCGGAATGAAGAAGAGAGTGAACTTGGTGGCCCGCTCCTCGAGGTGGTGGTGAACAAACGAGCGGCAGTACTGGCAGGTGGCAGGTTTGCCGGGGAGCGCCTTAAGCACTGTCTTGAAACCAAAGAGAAGGAGCATGGGTTTGCCTTTCGGGTTTGTCCTGCGGGCTATCTGACAACCCTAAGCCCTGGAAAAGGTCCTGGGGATAGCCTGACATGCTCCCCGGCCGGTGTAATACTGGGGGTCAGCGCGCTCTTCGGCATCAGGGGGACTTCGGTTACATGGTTCTGGATACCGCCACGCTGAGGATTGCGTTTGGCCTGATGGCCCTGGTTCTTGTGTTCCTCTTCTACTTCTCCGCGTACCGGATCACGCGCTCACCGTACAGTGGCTGGTGGTGCCTGGCCCTCATCTTCTTCCTCACTGGGGCTGCCTGTTTCCTGCTGGACGGGACGGCGCACCAGATCTGGGCCAACCCGGCCGGCAACGTGCTGCTGGTACACGGCGGGGTGGCTGTCTGGGCCGGCGCGCGCTCGCTGCGGACGGTGCCGCCGCCGAAGTGGGCGTTCACCGGCATCCCGCTGGTTACTTTGGTCGCCTCCGTGATGGACAACCCGGCCACCAACACCTGGTCCGGCGGGCCGGTGTTCCTCGCCGCGATGAGCATCACCATCGGGCTGGGGTCCCGGGAGCTGTGGCGCCTGGAGCCCGGCTATTCACGTGCCCGGATTCCCATGGCCGTGTCCGCCGGAGGACTCGCCATCTTCTACTTCTTCCGCTGGGTGGCGTTTGTCCTGGAGGGCCAGAACGGAACGACGTTCGTCACCGTCTTCGGCTCCGCCGCGACCACGCTGGTGACAATGGTGCTGCTGGTGGTGGTGTCATTCAGCATGGCCGCCCTCAGCAACGAACAGCAGACCAGGGCCCTGCGCATGGTGGCTTCCCGCGACGACCTCACCGGGCTCCTTAACCGCAAAGCCTTCCTGGACCTGGCCACAGGGCAGTTGGCGGACCGTGCCATCACCCGAGGTTCCGGCACCCTCATCCTGGCCGACCTGGACCACTTCAAATCCGTCAACGATACGTACGGCCACGCCGCGGGGGACCTCGCCCTGAAGGCCTTCGCCGACGCCTGCACGGCGACAGTCCGCTCCACGGACCTGGTGGGAAGGTACGGGGGGGAAGAATTTGTCCTTCTTTTGCCCGGTACCAGCGCGGAGCGGGCTGAAATGATCGCCGAGGAGATCAGCCGGCGCCTGGCGGCGGCACCATCGGTGGACGGGATGGAGATGCCAACGGTCAGTTACGGGATTTCCACCTACGACGCCGGCACAAGGGACGTGGAGGACCTCATCGCCACGGCGGACGGCGCCTTGTATGCGGCAAAGTCACTGGGCAGGAACCGCGTCGCCCGCAGCGACCGGATGCGCTAGGACGGTCAGCCTGCGTTAAGCTTTCCGGCCAGCCGCTCGCGCATCTGGACGCTGGCCGAGTTCAGGCCCAGCAGCTCCACCTCCCGGCCGTGGCGGCGGTACTTCTCGGTCACGGCGTCCAGCACGGCGATGGTGGAGGCGTCCCACAGGTGTGAGGCGTGCAGGTCCACCACCACCCTGCTGATCTCGGGCTCCGCGTCCAGGGCGTACTCGAACTGCATGTAAAGATCGTTAGACGAGGCAAAAAACAGCTCGCCGTCCACCGTGTACGTGGCAACATTCTCGCCGTTGATCTCAAGGACCGTCCGCTCAACGGTGACAAAGTGCGCCACCCGCCGGGCGAACATTGCCATTGCGGCTAGCACTCCGACGCCGACGCCGATGGCCAGGTTGTGTGTCGCCACCACCACGCCCACCGTGATCAGCATGACGGCGGTTTCCGACTTGGGCATCCGCCGCAGGGTCTGTGGGGCGATGGAGTGCCATTCGAAGGTGATGGCGGAAACGAAGATCATTACCGCTACCAGGGCTGCCATGGGGATGAGGCCCACCACGTCACCCAGCACCACCACGAGGACCAGCAGGAAGACGCCGGCGAGGAAGGTGGATACGCGGCTGCGCGCTCCGGAGCCCTTGACGTTGATCATCGTCTGGCCGATCACAGCGCAGCCACCCATGCCGCCGAGGAACCCGGTGACGATGTTGGCAACGCCCTGCCCCCATGATTCCCGGGTCTTGTTGGAGCGCGTGTCCGTGATGTCGTCCACCAGCTTGGCGGTTAGCAGGGATTCGAGCAGTCCCACCAGCGCCATGGACAGCGAAAACGGCGCCAGGACCTGGAAGGTCTCCCAGGTCAACGGGACGTTCGGGAGGAAGAAGCCGGGCAGGCTTTCCGGCAGCTGGCCCTTGTCATGGACGGTTGGCACGTCGGCGCCCGCGAGTACAGCGACCAGGGTGAGCACCACGATGGCAACCAGGGGTGAGGGCACCGCCGTCGTCATCCTTGGCAGCCCCACCACGATGACCAGGCCGGCGGCGACGAGGGGGTAGACCAGCCAGGGGACGCCGATCAACTCCGGCAACTGGGCCATAAAGACCAGGATGGCCAGCGCGTTGACGAATCCCACCATGACGGAACGAGGGATGAAACGCATCAGCCGGGTGACACCGGCTACCGCGAGCATGATCTGGAAGACGCCGGCCAGGATGACTGCCGCAATCAGGTAGTCCAGGCCGTGGCTGCGCATCAGCGGAGCAATCACCAGCGCCACGGCCCCGGTTGCGGCCGAAATCATCGCGGGCCGGCCGCCCACAAATGAGATGGTCACCGCCATGGTGAAGGAGGCGAAGAGGCCGATTCGCGGGTCCACGCCCGCAATTACCGAGAACGCGATGGCCTCGGGAATGAGCGCCAGCGCCACCACCAACCCGGCCAGGGCTTCCGTCCTAAGCCGCCGCGGGGAGCGCAGTGTGGCGCGCACAGACTGCAGTTGCTGGGGCGAGGGCGCCCTGTTCTCGGCGGTGGAAACAGCCATGGTCCGGCTCCAATCGGGTATCGAAACGCGGCAGCAGGGGAGGCGCGCGCCTTCGCAGGGAGGTGGGTGGTCAGGAAGGAAGGCGCTGCCTTGCGCCGGAGTGAAAGAGTCGGCCGGGGCACAAGCGGTTTGCGGCGCCCGGACTCTCCAACTTTACGCGGAGCCGCGGGGGAGCCTGCACGTGCGCATGTTGTCAAACTGTGGCTTCCTGCGGCCCGTCATCCGGAAGCAGCTGGAAGCTCGACTGGTAAAATGGCGGGGTTGCAGGGCGGCCTTTTCGCTGGTGCAACCAGCGCCGTAACGAAGTAGGGGACCAACAATCATGACGGCAGGCGGTGCACACCTCGGGACGTCGGAAAGCCAGCCAGGCTCGCTGGCAACCGCCGTCACCGAGCCCGTCAAGCGCCGCGCCTACGTGGCCATTATTGAGGGGTTCCTCGGCGCCCTCATGATGTTCGTCGGTTCCATCGGCACCGGCTGGATCGCCAACGGCTCGCCGATGATCCGCCAGCCTGTGGTCATTGCGCTCCGTACAGAAGGCTGGGGAGTGACGGTTTCCACCATCCTGCTGACGGTGGGAGCAATGGTGCTGATGCGATCGTGGCTCCGGCTGGGGCAACGGCTGACTGATTGGGGCATATCGTCCCTTCGGTCCGTTGTTATCGCCATTTCTGCCTGGTCCCTGCCGCTGCTTTTCTGCGTACCGGTTTTTTCCCGCGACGTCTACGCCTACACAGGCCAGGGCCGGCTGGTGATGGAGGGCCAAAACCCGTATGAGGTGGGCATTTCCACGCTCAACAACTGGTTCTCGCTCGGGGCAGATCCTGCGTGGGCGGAGAACAGGACCCCCTACGGTCCGTACTTTTTGTGGCTGGCGCGCGCCGTCGTCGGGCTCACCGGAGCCCAGCCCGATGTTTCCGTGCTGCTCTTCCGCCTTCTAGCCGGCGCCGGCGTCCTCCTCTGCGTCATCTACGTGCCGAAGCTGGCGGAGCTGCACGGCATCAACGGTGCCCGTGCACTGTGGATCTCCGTGGCCAATCCCCTGTTCCTGATCAGCTTCATCGCCAGCGCCCACAATGACGCACTCATGGTGGGGCTCGCCGTCGCCGGCGTCTACTTCGCGGCAACGCGGCGCTACCTGCTGGGCATCTTCCTGGTCACCGCCTCCATCGGCATCAAACCCATCACTGTGCTCCTGCTCCCGTTCATTGGGGTCATGTGGGCGGGCCCCTCTGCCTCCTGGCTGCGCAAGTTCCTCATTTGGGGCGCGACGGCGGGTATCAGCTTCGGCGTCCTGGCCGTAAGCGGCATCCCGTACAACCTTGGACTGGGCTGGACCTGGGCCATCATGGATCCCACTCCCGGCTATACCGGCTACTCGCCGTCAGGCTTCCTGGGCCAGCAGGTGGAGTTCCTGGCCAATGTGCTGGGGCTGCCGGGCGGGACGTTTGCCACCCTGCTCCGGACGGGCATGAAATATGCGGCCATCGCGCTGGTCCTGCTGTTGATGTTCCGCGGGGACTACTCCCGGGCGGTGCGCCGGATGGCCTTGGCGTTCACCGCCGTCGTGATGCTGTCACCCATCATCCAGCCCTGGTACATCCTGTGGTTCCTGCCGTTCCTGGCTGTCACCGGCATTCGGGACGACTGGCAGATCCGGTCGCTGTACGTGGGCGTTACCTTCTTTGTGGTGTTCGGGGCGCAGGATCAGCTCTCCGTGTGGTCCTTCGTTGAGCTTCCCATCGACGCCTCATCGCTGGCGTTCGTGACGGCCCTGGGGTTCACGTTCTACCTTTTATTCCTCGACGTGCATACACGAAAACTGCTGATTGAAGGCAAGCCGCTGGACCTCGCAAGGCGGGGCCTGAACTGGATCACCGCGAGGCGTGAGGTGCGCCGCCTGCGCGCTGAACAGCCCGATCGGCAACAGCTCGGAAGCCGCTGAGCTAAGCTCCGGCCGGTACTGCGGCAGGGGACTTCCTGCCCAGCTCGGCTGTCCGCTGCACCGACCACCAGAGCAGCACCACCAGAAGCACATTGCGGGTGGTGAGGATGGCTGCCATCACCGGGTGGGCATGAATGAGCGGTGTATAGAACAGGGGATAGATCACGAAAGTGGTCATGGCGATCCCCATCAGCAAGGCAGCCGGAACCTTCCAGCGGTTCCAGTCATGGGTGAGGCCGGCAATGATCACCGGCGCCAGCCAGATGATGAACTGCGGGGAACCCACCTTGTTGAACACGATGAACGCGGTGACCATCATGAGGGAACCTTCCAGGAACAGTTCCTCGCGTTCGGCACCGCGGTTCATCGCGCGGACCAGCAGGACAGCCGCTCCCGCCGCCGCGAGGATGAGGAGCGGCTGCATCAGGAACGCCGCAGTGCTGGCGCCCGGGCCGTAGACCTCGGTGGAGTTGATGGCAGTGTTGTCCGCCATTTTTGAACCGGCGATGTTGAAGACGCTCAGCCACACCCACGGCGTGGAGAAGGTTGCTTCGAGCTGCATGCCGCGCTCGCCCTGGTTGGTGAGGAAGTCCATGATGTGCGGCAGCCCGCCGGACAGCCACGTTCCCAGGGCGACAACCGCCGTTACCACCACCCCGGAAAGGACCACCTGGATCCGTTTCTGGCTGGCGATAACGATGGGCGCCAGCACCGCGGCCGGCCAGACCTTGATCCAGGTGGCAATACTCAGCAGGATGCCCGCCACCATCGGCCGCTGCGCCGCATACAGGAGGGCAATCAGCACGATGGGCGCGGTAATGCCCTCCACCCTCGCAAAGCTGAGGTAACCCATAAAGACGGTGAAAAACAGCCACCACCAGGCCGGGGCCACACCGCTCACCTTTCGCGGACCCCGGGTGAGGAAGGCAAGCCCGACGGCGTTGAGGGCTGTGATGATCAGGAACCAGGCCAGGAGGTACAGCCCTGGTCCGGCGATGTTCGCGAGGAAGATGGGGATCTGCGCCAGCACCGGGTACACCCACGGGCTGATCTTCCCGTCGAGGTTCTCCGGGTTGTAGCCGTCCGTGGCCCACTGGCGGTACTGCTCGGTGTCGCTGAAGGTCTCGCCGTGCAGGAAGAAGGACGCCATCCAGCCCAGGAAGTAAAGATGGACCACCGCGAAACCCCACCACACGCTGGACGGCCGCGCGAACCAGTCCACGACCTTTGCGGGAACGATTTTCGTGCGGACGCTGGACAGCCCGTCGAAGAACTTCGTGGAAATCTTAGGACTCCTTCAGCGCGGGAGCGGCTGCAGGCGTCTTTTTGCCCAGCGAGTAGAGGCGCCGGACGCTCCAGAGGAACAGGACCACCAGGAGGACGTTGCGGATGGTGAGCACCAGGGCCATCCACGGGTTGTTGTGGCTGAGCGCGTCGTAGAACAGGGGGTAGATGAAGTAGGTGGCCACAGCGATGACGATCAGCATGGCCGCCGGGACCCGCCATTCGCGCCAGCTGTGGGCCAGCCCGACGGCGACCGCCGGGGCGAGCCACACCATGAACTGCGGCGAGCCCACTTTGTTGAAGACCACGAACGCGGTGGCCAGGGTGAGTGCGCCGGCCAGGAGCAGTTCGGTGCGGTCCACCCCGCCGGTGAGGTTGCCGTTGTGCAGCGCCCAGAACGTCAGGCCGGCCACCAGCAGGGCGGCCAGGATCAGGAGGGGCTGCATCAGCACGGACATCACGGCGGTGCCGGGGCCGTCCACCTGCATGGAGTTGATGTCCGTGTTCATGTACATGCGGGAATCGCCGATGTTCAGGACGGACAGCCAGAGCCACGGCGTGGTGAAGGTGGCTTCGAGCTGCATGCCGCGGTCGCCCTGCTGGGTGAGGAAGTTCAGGAGCTTCGGAAGGCTGCCTGCCGAAGCGGCCAGCGCAACCACAACCGCCGACGTCGCAATTCCGGCAAGCACCACCAGGATCCGGTTCTTGACGACGGCGAACAGGGCCAGCATGACAGCGGCGGGCCAGACCTTCACCCAGGTGCCGATGGCCAGCAGGACGGAGGCGATGAACGGCCGGCCCACGCCGTAGGCGAGGGCCACCAGGACCAGCGGCGCGGTGAGGCCGTCCACGCGGGCGAAGCCGAGCCAGCCCATAAGGAAGGTGAAGGCCAGCCACCACCAGCCGGCGGGGATGGCCTGGCGGTCCCGGCCCCGGTTGGTCAGTTTCAGCAGGGCCCAGCCGTTGAGCACTGTGGTCATCAGGACCCACAGGAAGAAGAACGGCCCGGGACCGGCAACGCCTGCGATGGCCATGGGGATCAGCGCGAGGATGGGGTAGACCCAGGGGCTTGGGCCGCCGGTGAGGTTGGCGTCGTTAAACCCGGCCATGGCCCAGTCACGGTAGATAAACGTGTCGCTGAAGGCCTCGCCGCGCAGCGAAAGCGAAGCGGCGAAGACCAGGAAGACCAGGTGCACCACGATGAATCCGGCCAGCAATCCCCGTCCGGTATTCAGCCGGGACTGGAAGGACGCCGGGATGAGGAGGTTGCGGATCCGGGTGAGATTGCCGAAGAAAACGTCGGTGGAGATGGCGGAATCCTTGTCAGGTCGTTGCACAGCAAGGTCGTTGCGCAATGGTGCACGGGTCATGCCGGGAGGCTTCTCCGGGGCATTGGAGGCGTTCAAAAAACAGCTTCCACTCCCCATCAACTCTAATTGACCATGCCTCAGGGCCCGTAATTGTGGTGCTTGCCTGATGGAGTGCGGGCCGCTGACCTGCGGTTCTTTGTTACTTGATTTTTCAAGTTGCTGGTGGGGCGATGCTAGGGCATCATGAATTGGGCAGTAAGATGCCCTGCGCGTTGGTAGCTTGGGGGAGCGGACCGATGTTTTGTCCCACCCCTAAAACACTAAGGCTAGACCCATGACCGCTCACAACTTCCCACTGACCCTGACCGTCGCCGACCGCGAGAGCATGGACAGCCAGCTCGACGCCGCCGTCACGGCCGCCAAGGCCCACGCCCTCGCTGAGAAGCGCCAAGGCATACTGGTGACACGGCACGGCGTGGACAAGTTCACGGTTGCCCTCAGCGAGACCGTCCCCTTTGGCCTCACCCGCGAGCACCAGGCCTGGTAGCCCCGGCGCGCCGGTCTCCCTGACGGCGCCCTAGCCTCCGGCGTTGCCGGAATCGTCTCCGGATACCCGTCCGCTGCGTTGTTGCAGCCGGTCGATGTGCTTGGACGCTTCTGCTTTGCTGAGGTCCGCCGGGAGTTCTTCGCCTGCTTCGCGGGCCAATGTATCCAGGTAGCTCCGCTGCGCTGCAGTCATCGGCTCGTCGCCGGTTACCCAGTCTTCCGGGTCCCGGTTCAGGCCTGCATCAGGTTCAGGGGTGGGGCTGCCGATGGTTTCCTTGTTATCACTCATGCCTAAAAGTTTAGGCGCCGCGTACCCTCACACCTCGGCAAGCTCCGGAGGTTATCTGTACCACCCCACGGAACGGTCGAAACTGGACACCAGCGCTCCCGTGCCCGGTACGCCGTCCCCGCCGGCAGGAAAATATATAGCCCCGAACTCGGCGCACTGGGCTTCGATCCGTTCCCGCGCCCAGATTTTGGCGTCCTCGATGTCCTTCTCCGGAATGCTTTCCCGTGTGCTGGGGCTTCCGCTGTGATGGATGTCCAGTTGATACTGGCCCTCCTGTGAAGCGCCGGCGTGGTGGGACGGGTCTTTTTCATCCCGCATGCTGACCATCACCTCAGCTGCGGCATGGAGAATAGCTGGTTCCTTGGCCGCGCTGCCCTGCTGCTGCTGTTCGATCCGGAGGCCTGAGACCACGTTCTCCACGGTGTCCTCACCGCGGACCACGTAGACAGCTTCGTTGACGTCAGACTCTGACCCCCCGACACTTTTCAGGTTCTGCATAAATTGCTCGGAGCTGGACTGTGTGGAGTTCATGCACCCTCCCTGAGGGCTATTCGCGGCGAGTGCCGACCCCACCCACACTAGACCTATTCGGGTGCGTCGAACCGGCGCTCCAGGGGATGATGTGGACGGCCGCAACGGCAGGCGGGAAAGAGGCTGAAACGCGGCTTCCATTTCCAATGTATCCCCCGGGGTGGGGCTTGCGGCAAGGGCCGGGCCGGGCCGCATAATCGCAGCAGGCCGCTGGAGGGCCACAAGCGGGAGAACGGGGCAGGCGTAATGGGTGATCATGCGGTGGTGATCGTTGGCGGCGGCCCTACCGGGCTGATGCTGGCAGGGGAGTTGGCGCTGGCGGGAATTGACGCGGCCATCGTGGAGCGGCGTGCCACCCAGGACCTTGCGGGGGCCCGGGCAGGCGGCCTTCACGCCCGGACCATCGAAGTCCTGGATCAGCGCGGCATCGCCCACCGATTCCTCTCGGAGGGGCAGGTGGCGCAAGTGGCGGGGTTCGCAGGAACCCGTCTTGATATCAGTGACTTTCCGTCCCGTCACCCCTACGGCCTCGGGCTGTGGCAAAACCACATCGAACGCCTTCTGGCAGGCTGGGTGGAGGAGTTGGGGGTAAAGGTCTACCGCGGACGCGAGGTGACGGCACTGGAGCAGGACGTCGACGGCGTCGACATCCTCTTCCCGGACGGCCGGAAGCTGCGTGCGGGGTACGTTGCCGGGTGCGACGGCGGCCGGAGCCTGGTCCGCAAGGCGGCAGGTATAGATTTCCCCGGCTGGGATCCCACCACCAGCGCCCTGATCGCAGAGGTGGAGATGACGGTGGAGCCGGAGTTCGGCATCCACCAGAATCCCTTTGGCATCCATTCGTTTGGCCGGCGGGAGTACGAAATCCGGGACGGCCAGGTGGTCTATGCAGACAGCGGCCCGGTGGGGGTCATGGTGACGGAAGAGCACGTGGGGCCCGCCACTGAACCTACCCTGGGCGATCTCAGCGGGGCGCTCATTGCTGCCTGCGGCACCGATTACGGCGCTCACAGCCCCACCTGGATCTCCAGGTTCACGGACACCACCCGCCAGGCGGCCGCCTACCGCAAAGGGCGCGTCCTGCTGGCCGGTGACGCTGCGCACGTGCATGCCCCCGACGGCGGGCAGGGCCTGAACCTCGGGGTGCAGGACGCGGTGAACCTGGGCTGGAAGCTGGGGCAGGTGGTCAACGGAACGGCGCCGGAAAGCCTTCTGGACACCTACCACGCCGAGCGTCACCCCGTTGCCGCCCGCGTGCTGCGCAACACCATGGCGCAGACAGCGCTGCGCCGCGCGGATCCCCGGATCAAGGCCGCGGGCGAGGTGGTTTCCGAGCTCCTCAGCATGGAGGAGCCGCGCAAGCGGTTCGCCGGGATGCAGTCCGGGCTGGACATCCGCTACGACTTTGGCGAGGGGCACCCGCTGCTCGGGCGGCGGGTGCCCGACGTCGACCTTGTCACCCAGGGCGGCCCGCTGCCGGTCTATGAGCTGCTGCATGAGGCACGGCCTGTCCTGCTGAATTTCGGGAGGCCCGGGAGCTTGGACAGCATTCCCCGGCCGGACCGGGTTCAGCTGGTGGACGCCGAGTACCGCGGATCCTGGGACCTGCCGGTACTGGGGAAGGTCGCCGCGCCTGCCGCTGTCCTGGTCCGGCCCGACGGGTATGTGGCCTGGGCGGGGGACGGAACTTCGCTGGGCCTCAAGGAAGCGCTGGCCGCCTGGTTCGGACCGGCGGCCGCGGCCTAGGGGCAGGCACCTCGGATGCGGGAAGAGCGCTAGGCCAGGTGCTCGCCGGTGGCGTGCGCGAGGTGGTTTAGAAGACCGTTTTGGAACCGCTCGTCGTGGACGGCCGGGTGTGCTTTCTGCCGGTGCTGGTGGTACCAGTAGCCGCCGCTGGTGGTTGCCTCCGGGTCGTCGCTGGTGGCGAGCCACTCCTGCGTGCGGTGGCCGAGACGGAGGTCGTCCGGAGCGCCGCGCCCGCCCATCCTGGTGGGCACCCAACCGGGGTCGACGGCATTGCTGAGGACGCCGGGCCACAAACGGGCGACGGCGGCGGCCAGGGCGGTGACGTAGAGCTTGCTGTCCGAGTAGGTCACCTCGTGAGCGCTCGGGTGGATGCTGTCGAGGTGGGGCCGGCCGCCGCGGTGCATGCCGCTGCTGAGGTAGATCAGCCGCCGTGGGTGGGGGATCAGCACCGTGAGGAGGTAGGGTGCCACAACGTTGACCTGGAAGATGTGCGGGCCGTGGAGCACACCGGCGTTGTGGACCACGGCGTCGACCGGACCAATCTCGTTTACCTGGCGGGACACGTCGCGCGTCTGCTCCACGTCGGACAGGTCCCCCACCACGCCTGCCGCGCCGCGGTCAAGCAGGTCCTGCACGGCGTCCAGGCGGCCCGCGTTTCGAACATGCACGATGACCTGGTGGCCCTCATCCATAAGGGACTGTGCTGTGGCACGTCCCAGCCCGTCGGCCGAGCCCGTGACGAAGATGCGCGCCATTGTTCTTTCCGGTGCTACGCGGGCTGCCCGTCTCGATGCGTTTCCCTGACGGCGGCGGGTATGGCGCCCTGGAGAACCCAGCGATTGCCGTCCGGGTCGGCAAAGTAGGCAAACTGCACGCCACCCAGGTCCTGGACGTCACTGATGTCGGCGCCCCGGCCGACGAGTTCGGCGCGCGTGGCGCCCATGTCCGGTACTACAAGCTGCAGCCCCTCAAGGCTGCCTGGTGCCATGCTGGTCATTCCAGTGCCGATGACGATCGAAGCAGCCGAACCCGGCGGCGTCAGCTGGACCACCCGCATTCCGGGGATGTGCTCCACATCGTGATCCAGGACGAAGCCCAGCTTCTCCGTGTAGAAGGTTTTGGACCTGTCCACATCCGCTACAGGTACCTGGACAACTTCTAGGCGCATCTCCATCCGCCCACAGTACCCCCAGCATCGCCAACGGGCAGCCGGAATGCGGGCTGCGCTGCCGGCAAATTCCTACGGCAACCGGCTTGGCCGCAACAGGCTCGGCACATCCGCCTGCGCAGGATCAAGCGGCACGGGGCTGGCCAGCACTGCCCGGCCGCGGTGAAGCGTGCCGCTGGAAAGTGCCCGGCAGCGGATGCCGCCCCGGCCCCGCATGGCCGCGTGCCCGCCCGGCGCGAGCACCTCGTTCATCCAGGCGCAGGGGTGGGCCGGGCGCCCGCCGTGGAAGTGGACCGTGGAACCGCCGGATTCGAGCGCGAAGTCGTGACCCAGCAGGGGAGCCAGGTGCGCTCCCCGGAGGATCACGTTCCGCCGCGTCGCCAGCGGATTAAACGGCCCGGCACCAAGTTCCGCGGCCATGGCTTCGAGGGACTCCACGGCGAACAGGGTCACCGCAGCGTCCATGTGCGCCGCTTTGCCGAAAAAGCGGTCACCCACAATGCCCTTGCCGGCCACCACATCGGCGGAGTCGGCATCAGTAGTTGGCACGTCCGCCGCGCCGTCCTTAGCCCGACCAAAATAGGCGTGCGCAGGCGAGACCAGCAGGTGCAGGATCTCGACGTCGTACCTATAGGTCTCTGCCATGCCGCTTATCCACCGACGTAGGCCGCGAGGTGCTTGCCGGTGAGGGTGGAGGCGCCGGCCACAAGGTCAGCGGGCGTGCCCTCGAAAACGATCCGGCCGCCGTCGTGCCCTGCTCCCGGCCCAAGGTCAATGATCCAGTCGGCATGCGCCATCACGGCCTGGTGGTGCTCAATAACAATCACGGACTTGCCCGAATCAACCAGCCGGTCCAGCAGGCCCAGCAGGTTCTCCACATCCGCCAGGTGCAGGCCGGTGGTGGGTTCGTCGAGGACGTACACGTCGCCCTTTTCGGCCATCTGGGTGGCGAGCTTGAGGCGCTGGCGCTCGCCGCCGGAGAGCGTGGTAAGCGGCTGGCCGAGGCTGAGGTAGCCCAAGCCGACGTCTTCGAGCCGCGCAAGGATGGTCCGTGCGGCCGGGGTCTTGGCATCGCCCTCGGCGAAGAAGGCGGCGGCCTCCGTCACGGACATCGCCAGCACGTCCGCGATGTTCTGGCCTCCCAGCGTGTATTCGAGCACCGAAGCCTGGAAGCGGCGGCCCTCGCAGTCCTCGCACGGGGACTCCACGGTGGCCATCACGCCCAGCTCGGTGAAGATGACACCGGCACCGTTGCACGTGGGGCAGGCACCCTCCGAGTTCGAACTGAACAGCGCCGGCTTCACGCCGTTGGCCTTCGCGAACGCCTTGCGGATAGGCTCCAGCAGGCCCGTGTAGGTGGCCGGGTTGCTGCGCCGCGAACCGCGGATGGCACCCTGGTCGATCACCACCACGCCGTCACGCTTCGCAACGGAACCGTGGATGAGGGAGCTCTTGCCCGAGCCGGCCACCCCGGTGACCACCGTCAGGACGCCCAGGGGGATGTCGACGTCGACACCCTGCAGGTTGTGAGTCGACGCGCCGCGGACTTCCATCGCGCCGGAGGCCTTCCGGACGGCATCCTTTAGTGCTGCCCGGTCTTCCAGGTGCCGGCCGGTGATGGTGTCGCTGCTCCGCAGGCCCTCGACGGTGCCCTCGAAGCAGACCGTTCCGCCTTTGGTGCCGGCCCCTGGACCAAGATCGACGACGTGGTCGGCGATGGCAATCGTCTCGGGCTTGTGCTCCACCACGAGCACGGTGTTGCCCTTGTCCCGCAGTTGGAGCAGCAACTGGTTCATCCGCTCGATATCGTGCGGGTGGAGCCCGATGGTGGGTTCATCAAAGACGTACGTGACGTCGGTAAGCGAGGACCCGAGGTGCCGGATCATCTTGGTGCGCTGGGCCTCGCCGCCGGACAGCGTGCCGGCCGGCCGGTCGAGGCTAAGGTAGCCCAGCCCGATGTCGGAAAACGAGTCGAGCAGGTGCTGGAGGCCCTTGAGCAGGGGAGCCACCGAGGGGTCCTTGAGGTCGCGCACCCACCCGGCGAGGTCGCTGATCTGCATCTGGCACAGCTCGGCGATGTTCTTGCCGTTGATCTTCGAGGACAGAGCCTGCCGGGTCAGCCGGGTCCCTTCGCAGTCCGGGCAGGTCTGGAACGTCACGGCCCGCTCCACGAACCGGCGCACATGCGGCTGCATCGCCTCCGGGTCCTTGGACAGCATCGACTTCTGGATCTTGGGGATGATGCCCTCGAAGGTCAGGTTGACCCCCTCCACCTTGATCTTGGTGGGCTCGGCGTACAGCATCGTGTCCAGCTGCTTCTTCGTGAATTTGGCGATCGGTTTGTCCATCGGCAGGCCCATGCCTTCGAACAGTCGCCCGTACCAGCCGTCCATGGAGTAGCCCGGGACAATCAGCGCGCCGTCATTAAGGGACTTGTCGTCGTCGTACAGCGCTGTGCGGTCAATGTCGCTGACTGCACCCATGCCCTCGCACCGGGGGCACATGCCGCCAAGGTAGACCGCCTGCTGGACCACGGCTTTCTCCACCCGGCCGTCGCTCTTCTCCGTGGACATCACGCCGCTGGCCTTGCGGGTGGGCACGTTGAAGGAGTACGCCGTGGGCGGGCCCACGTATGGGGTGCCGAGCCGGCTGAAGAGGATCCGCAGCATGGCGTTCGCGTCGGTGGCGGTGCCAACGGTGGAGCGGGGGTTGGCGCCCATCCGCTCCTGGTCCACGATGATCGCCGTCGTCAGGCCTTCCAGGAAGTCCACCTCGGGCCGGGCCAGCGAGGGCATAAAGCCCTGGACGAACGCACTGTAGGTCTCATTGATCATCCGTTGCGACTCTGCAGCGATGGTGGCGAACACCAGGGAGCTCTTGCCGGAGCCGGACACACCCGTGAAGACTGTCAGCCGGCGCTTGGGCAGCTCAACGCTGACGTCCTTGAGGTTGTTTTCCCGCGCCCCCTGGACGCGGATCAGGTCGTGGGTGTCGGCGACGTGCAGCCCGTTAGTCCGGGGGTCGGTGTTCGTGTCGGTACTGGTGTCCGTGCTCATCGGGTCTCCATCTGCTGGGCTGCGATTGTTCGTTTCGGGGGGAGCCTGCGTTTGCAGCCTCCCCCGGCGCCGCTGGTTCCAATCCTCCCAGCTCAGGGCTGCTGGTTGATTCGGACGGTGTTGCCGGCCGGGTCGCGGAAGGCGCAGTCGCGAATTCCGTAGGGCTGGTCGACGGGTTCCTGTACGACGTCGGCCCCGGTCGCCTCCACTTTCGCGAACGCGGCGTCCACGTCCGGAGCGGACAGGATGACTGTTGCGAAGGTGCCCTTCGCCATCATTTCCGCGATGGTGCGGCGTTCGTCGTCGGTGATTCCGGGGTCCACGGCCGGCGGGTGCAAGACGATGGAGACGTCGGGCTGGCCGGCCGGGCCCACCGTAATCCAGCGCATGGTGCCGTGGCCTACGTCGTTGCGGACCTCGAAGCCGAGGGCGTCGCGGTAGAACGCCAAAGAGGCGTCGGGATCGGTGTGCGGAAGGAAACTTGAGCTGATGGTGATGTCCATGGCAGTCATGCTAGTTGCGGCTCCGGCGCGGGCGCTTCTCGATTCCTGACCGGTCTGGTGACCTGTTTTGCCACGCACGCCGGGATGCCCGCCGTGGATACCGCTGCCTCCTGTTTAAAGATGCTTGGAGGCATCCCCACCAGCTCGGTGAAGCGCGTGCTGAAGGTGCCCAGGGAGGAGCAACCGACGGCGAAGCACACCTCCGTGACGGGAAGGTCGCCGCGGCGCAGGAGCGCCATGGCGCGCTCGATGCGGCGGGTCATGAGGTAGCTGTAGGGCGATTCCTGGTAGGCGAGCCTGAACCTGCGGCTGAGATGCCCGGCTGACATGTGGACGCCCCGGGCGAGGGATTCGACGTCCAGCGGCTGTGCGTACTCCCGGTCGATGCGGTCCTTGACGCGGCGAAGGTCCCGGAGCTCGCGCAGGCGTGCATCGGAGAGGGGGCTGGTGGTCACCTTTCAGATGGTGCTACTTGGCAGGGAAGTTGTCCATAGGCGGCAGCCTGGGCGCCGGGCGTTAGAGCAGCTTCTGCGCAGAGTATGATTATCCCGCCGACCAACAAATAGGGTCCTCGCCCCCGCACGGGCTTGAGTAAACGCTTTGTCCGGCTAAGCCTGATTTATCCAGCAATGGCGTCCGGCAAAAGAATTTCCAAACCCACGCCTGGTTCCTTATTTCCGCCATCGCTCTTATCCGGATGCGTTCGACCGATCAGCCGCCGGCGGCGCCTGTTGAAGCGCCGCCGGTTCAGTTTCCGGGTGTTCCCGACACCACGGGGCAGATTGCGGTTGTTGAGGCCGTTACTGCTGCTGTCCACGGCGATGTCCCGGCACGTACGGCTGCCTGCCACGCCAGCCTGGGCCATGAAGGCTCCCTTCACTCCGTGCCCATGGCAGCCGGGGTACACGAAGGGCGCTAACCAGCCTTCCTGCCGCCGGCACCGCCGTGAGCTTTAGTGCCCGATGGGTGCCGGCCCCAGCTCATCAAGCAGCTTCTGCATGGCCACGTACGCCTTGTTGCGGTAGGCGATCAGCTCGGGGGTGCGCTCTGCGGGGACGTTGAGGAAACCGGCACCGGTCTTGGTGCCGAGCTTTCCGGCGTCCACCAGGTCGCTGAGGATTTTCGGGGTGGCAAATCGCTCCGGGAACTCCTTTTGCAGAGACTTGTAGCAGAAGTTGTACACGTCCAGCCCGGCCATGTCGGCAATGGCGAACGGCCCGAAGAACGGCAGCCGGAAGCCGAAGGTGGTGCGCACCAGGGTATCCACGTCGTCCGCGGTGGCAATGCCCTGCTCCACCAGCTGTGCTGCCTCGTGGAAGAGCGCGTACTGCAGGCGGTTGAGGACAAAGCCGGTGACATCCTTGACGACGGCGGTCTGTTTGCCGGCGGCGTGGACCAGCCCGCGGACGGAGCTGATGGTGGCTGCAGACGTGCCGGCGTGCGGGATGATCTCGACGCCAGGGATAAAGGGCGACGGGTTCGAAAAATGCACGCCCAGGAACCGTTCCGGGTTGCTGACTGGCCCGGACAGTTCGGCAATGGAGATGGTGGAGGTGTTGGAGCCGATGATGGCGTCAGGCGCGGCGGCGGCACTGATGCGCGCCAGCGTCTGGTGCTTGATGGCGATGACTTCGGGGACCGCTTCCTCGATGAAGTCCGCATCCGCGACGGCTTCCTCGATGTCCTTCGCGGCCCACAGGTTCTGCTTCAGAATCTCGGTGGAACCGGCAGGAAACAGTCCGTCGGCCACGAACTGGTCGGACTCAACCAGGAGCCGGTCGTAGTTTCCCTGGGCCACCTCGGCGGACACATCGGAAAGAGCCACGCGGGCACCTCCCAGCGCCAGGACCTGCGCGATCCCGCCGCCCATGTAGCCGGAGCCCACGATGGCGATCTTCCGGGCCCCGGGAGCGCCCGCGGCGCCACCGGTGCTGGTTGGGTGGGACGAATTTTCGGTCATGATCAGACTGCTTTCGTGGATTCGGGTTCGTAGGAGCAAATGGCGTCCACCTTCGCGGCGGAGGCCGAGGTTTCGTCAAACCGGTAGCCGAGCCATTCGCCCACCAGTTTCTTGGCCAGTTCCAGGCCGATGACGCGCTGGCCCATGGTGAGGACCTGTGCGTTGTTGCTCAGCACCGAGCGCTCCACCGAGTACCCGTCGTGGGCCGTGGCCGCCCGGATTCCCGGGACCTTGTTGGCCGCGATGGCCACGCCCAGTCCGGTGCCGCAGATCAGCAGGGCGCGGTCCGCCTCGCCCTGCGCCACCTTGCGGGCGGCGTCGACGGCGACGTGCGGGTAGGCGGTGGTGTCGCCGGCACCAACGCCCACGTCCAGAACGGATGCAACGCGGCTGTCAGCTTCGAGCATCGCCTTCAGTGCATCCTTGTACTCGACGCCGGCCTCGTCGTTCCCGATGACGATCCGCCATCCTGCCGGAGCGCCGGCGCTCATGCCTGAGCCCCATGTCCGGCCGCCAAAGCGGCCACCCTGGGAGAGGACAGGGGTGGTGAAGACTCGAAGTAATCAGATACCCGGGTTACGATCAGGGCAAAGGACACCGCTCCGGGATCCGGGTGGCCCAGGCTCTTGTCGGCCAGCGGCCGGGCCCTTCCCTTCAGCGGCCGCAGGGATGCGGTGGCGTCGGCCGCCTGCCGGGCGGCGGTCACTGCCGAGGCCAGCGCCCCGGTCACAGCCGTCCCGTTGTCGAACGCCGCCACGAAGGCGTCCCGGAAGGGAAGCAGCGAATCCACCATTGTCTTGTCGCCCACATCAGCCTTGCCCAGGGTAGTGACGGCGTCAGCGAAGGCGGTCACTGCGGCCGCTGCGTCCCCGCCGCTGTACGAGTCCTTGTTGCCGAGTGCGCGCCCGGCCGCCGCCACCGCGGATCCCCAGAGCGCCCCCGACGTGCCGCCGGCGCGCTCGCTCCAGGCTTCGCCCGCCGCGGTGAGGACGCGGTGAACCGAAAGTCCCGCGCCAACAGCTTCACCGGCCGCTGCCACCGCGGCGTCCACGCCCCGGCGCATGCCGACGCCGTGATCGCCGTCGCCGGCAATGGCATCCAGCCTGCCCAGTTCCTTTTCATGCCTGACCACGACGTCCCGCGCCTGAACGAGCACGGCGGCTGCCAGCCGGCCCAGCTCAGCTGCTGCCGCCGTCGTCTCTTCCATTTCAGCGGCCACGGCGTCTTCCGGTGCGGCCAGTTCCCGCTGTACCCGCGGTGCCAGGTTGCCCTTGCGGAACGCTGGGGTGTCGGCCGGAGCTGTCCAGTAGCGCTCCAGTTCGTCATCAAGCCACAGCAGCGTGAGCGAGAGGCCGGACATGTCCAGGCTGGTGACCAGCTCGCCGCATTCCGGCTCCACGATGGTCAGGCCGGCCGTGGTGAGGAGCTTCTCGATCTTGCCGAAGAGCAGGAACAGCTCCTCGTACTTCACCCGGCCCAGGCCGTTGAGGATGGCCACCACACGCTTCCCGGCAGCATCGGGCTTGTCATGGAGAAGCCGCGAGACCAGCAGCTCCGCAAGTTCTGAGGCGGTAGGCATGGGATGGTCGGAGATGCCCGGTTCACCGTGGATGCCCAAGCCGAGCGACATCTGTCCGTCGGGCACGTGGAACAGCGGCCCGGCAGCACCAGGCAGGGTACAACCGTCGAAGGCCACTCCGAGGGAGCGGGTGCGGTAGTTGGCGCGGACCGCGAGCCGTTCGACGGCGTCCAGGTCCAGTCCCGCCTCGGCCGCGGCGCCGGCAATCTTGAAGACAGTCAGGTCACCTGCAATCCCGCGGCGTTTTTCGATCTGGTCCAGCGGTGCGCTGGCGATGTCATCCGTGACCAGGACGGTGCGGGTCTCGATGCCTTCGGCGTTGAGCCGCTCCTGTGCCGCGCTGAAATGGATCACGTCCCCCGCGTAGTTGCCGTAGCTCAGCAGCACGCCGCCACCGGCGCTCACCGCCTTGGCCACACGGTACGCCTGCCCGGCGGATGGCGACGTGAAGATGTTGCCGCACACGGCACCTGCGGCCAGGCCGGGCCCCACCAGGCCGGCGAAGGCCGGGTAGTGGCCCGAGCCGCCGCCCACCACCACGGCCACCTGGCCGGCGGGGACTTCTGAGGACCGGACGATGCCGCCGTCCACCCGGGCGACGTATCCGCGGTTGGCCGCGACGAAGCCGTCCAGTGCCTCGTCCTCAAAGTCAGCCGGGTTATCAAAGATCTGGGTCATGGTTTCCTCGTTAGTCCTTGGGTGGGAAGGAGGTGCTTCCGGCAGGCGCCGCGCTTACACGCGGGCGAGTTCCGCCGTCGGCTGTTGCCGCCCCTGGGCCACCTGGCTCGTGCCGGGCGCGTAGCCGTCGGTCTTGGGGAGAACGTGGCGGCGAAGGTAGTCCTGGTTGCTGGCAGCAACGCTCAGCCCATCCCCGCCGTAGTGCTCGGTGCAGAGGATGCCCTGGAAACCGACGGACAGGGCCAGTTTGAAGGCCTCGCGGTAGTTGATGATGCCGCTTTCCATGGGAGCCGGCATGGTCACGTACATGCCGCGGGCCGCGTCCTCGTCCCTGAAGTAGTTCTTCATATGCCAGAAGTTGGCGTACGGCAGGGTCTTCGCCACCAGCTCCCGCCAGTCCTCCACCGGGCGGTGCAGCCGGATCAGGTTGCCCAGGTCCGGGTTGAGGCCCACGTTGCGGAGCCCAATGTCATGGACAAGGCGCACCGATGAGTCCGCGGTGCCCAGATACGTGTCCTCGTACATTTCGAGCGAGAGCAGGACTCCAACTTCGGCGGCGTGCCGGCCCAGTTCGCGGAGGCGGGTGACGGCGTGGCCCCACGTCTCCTTGCTGCCCGCCGGGTCCTTGTGGCCTTCCACCGTCCAGAACCACAGCTGTTTCTGCTGCTCCGGCGTGATGGCCTGGTGGAGCCCGACGGAGACAACCTCGCAGCCCAGCTCCGCCGCCGCATCAATGGTCCGGTGGCTGTAGGCCAGGTTCTCTTCCCAGTTGTCTTCCTCAATGATGCTGCGGCGGATGGCGGAAATGGCCGGGATGCCGATGCCTACTTCCCCTGCCGTCTGCTTGAACTCGGCCAGGCGGCTCCGGTTGAGATCACCTGGACGAAGCCAGCTGTCCGTCAGGTCTGCGTTCGCGAACCCGGCGTCCTTAACCTCCGTCAGCGCCGCGGCCCACGCTGAGGAATCAGCGTCGTTGATATGCGTTCCCTCGGCGTTGGTGCCCGGGAACGGCAGCATGGCCGCGGCGATGGGCCAGTTTTCGGCGGTGTAGGCCATGGCTAAGAAGCCGCTTCCTGGGCATGGAGCGCGTCCACACGCTCGGTCAGGACGGTCAGTTCGACGCTCGCCGGCCGCTCAACGGTGCTGCGGATCGCTACTGCCGCGCCGCTGTGGGCTGATTCGAGGACCGATTCCATGACTTCGAGGGCGTGGTAGGCCAGGGCCCCGCCTGCCCGGGGTTCGGCGCCCGCAGGGGTGGACGCCAGGTCGGCGATGCCGAAGCCGCGTCCGGCGTCAACGTAGCCTGCGGATACGGGGAGGGTTTCCCAGTCCTCGGCCCCAAGGGAAAACAGCTGGACGTCGCCGTCGAAGTGGTTCGGGTCGGGGACCACCAGCGACCCCCGTTCGCCGTGGATCTCGATGTTGGGCGATTTGGACTTCACGGCGTCGAAGCTCATGAACAGGGTGGAGAGCGCACCGGAGGCGTGCACCAGGACACCGGTGACATGGGAATCGATGTTAACGGGGACCTTCTCGCCCTGCCGGGGCCCGGAGCCGATGGTGCGGTCGTTGCGGGTGTGGCTTGCGGCGCCGATGACCGAGACGACGGGACCCAGCAGGGTGACCAGGGCGGTCACGTAGTACGGGCCCATGTCCAGGAGGGGGCCGCCGCCGGGCTGGTAGTAGAAGTCCGGGTTCGGGTGCCACCGCTCATGGCCCGGCGTCACCATCGTGGCGCTCGCCGAGATGGGTGCGCCGATAAGTCCGTCATCGATCGCCTTGCGCGCGGTCTGGATGCCTGTCCCCAGAACGGTGTCCGGGGCACAGCCGACGGCGACGCCCGCCTCGCGTGCCGCGTCCAGCACCTGGCGTGCTTCGGCAGTGGTGGCGGCCAGCGGCTTCTCGCCGTAGACGCTCTTGCCGGCGGCGATGGCCTTCAGCGCCACCTCGGCGTGCGCGGCGGGGATGGTCAGGTTCAGGACCAGTTCGACGTCGTCCGCGGCGAGGAGTTCCTCGACGGAGATGGCGCGGACGCCTTCGTATTGCTCCGCCACCGCCTGGGCGCGCGCCGGGTCCAGGTCCGCCACGGCCACCAGGTCGATCTGTCCGAGTTTGCGGAAGTTCGCCAGGTACTGCGCGATGATGGCTCCGCAGCCAATAATTCCGACTTTCAACGGCTTGCCCACAGCAGGCCCCTTTCGATGATGGTGCGGACGTTGGTGTCCTGGAGGATGTCGACCCGGTGGCCGGGGGTGGCAACGAAAATGCGGCCTTTGCCCCACTGGCGCGTCCAGATGGCCGGGGAGGTGACTTCGCGGTTCCACGGGTCCCACTCGCGGACCTGCTGGGTGGTGGTGGCAAGGACGTCGATGTAGTCGTCGGAGAGCACCCAGTACTGCTCGGTGACCAGGTCGAAGTCGGAGATGCCCTGGGTGATGGGGTGCTCCGCGGCCGCCGGACGCATGGTGACGGTGTAGGGAACGTAGTTGTCCGACTGCTCGCCGACGCACTCGTCCGGGTGCTTGCCGGGGTGGCACGCGAACTGGCCGCCGATCAGGTGCAGGTAGTCCGAGTTGTTGCGGTACGAATCGGCGATACCGCCGTGCCAGCCAGCCAGGCCGGTGCCGTTTTCGACGGCGGTCCGCAGTCCGGCGAACTCGTCCTTTTCGATGGTGGTCATGGTCATGCACTGCATGATCAGGTCCACGCCTGCCATGTATTCGGCGTCGGCATAGACCTTGGGGGATTCCTCGACGCGGACGTCGTAGCCGTTGTCCTTGAGGTAGGGGATGAAGAGTTCCGTGGCCTCGTACGGCTGGTGGCCGTCCCAGCCGCCGCGGACCACCAGGGCGTTCTTGCGTTCTGTCATGTCGGGGTTTCCTTTTGGTTGGCTGCCGGCCGGGGGGCCGGAAAGTATGTGTCAGCGGCTGGCGAAGGCTGCGTCGAAGGCGGCAGCCGGCGGGGCGATCCGGGCGAGTTCCTGGACCATCGCCAGTGCCTGCGGTGCGCCGACGAGCCGGTCCATGCCGGCGTCCTCCCACTCGATGCTGGTGGGCCCGGTGTAGCCGATGGCGTTCAGGGCGCGGAAGATCCGGTTCCACTGGACGTCCCCGTGCCCGGCTGTGACGAAGTCCCAGCCGCGCCGCGGGTCTGCCCAGGCCAGGTGGGAGCCGAGGCGGCCGTTGCGGCCGTCAAGCTGCCGGACCGATTCCTTGACGTGCACGTGGAGGATGTGTTCTGCGAAGTCCTGCAGGAACATCACCGGGTCCAGGTCCTGCCAGATGAAGTGGGACGGGTCGAAGTTCAGCCCGAAGCTCTTGCGGTGGCCGATGGCCTCCAGGGTGCGCTTGGCGGTCCAGTAGTCGTAGGCGATTTCGGACGGGTGGACTTCCAGCGCGAAACGGACGCCCACCTCGTCGAAGACATCCAGGATGGGGTTCCAGCGGTCCGCGAAGTCCTGGTAGCCGGCGTCGATCATTGCCTCGGAGGCGGGCGGGAACATGGCCACCGCCTTCCAGATGGAGGATCCGGTGAACCCCGTCACTGTCTTGACGCCCAGGCGCGCGGCGGCCCGGGCTGTGTCCTTCATGGACTCCGCGGCCCGGCGGCGCACGCCTTCCGCTTCGCCGTCGCCCCAGATTTCCGCGGACAGGATGCCCTGGTGACGTTCATCGATGGGGTCATCACACACAGCCTGGCCGGTAAGGTGGTTGGCGATGGCGAAGACCTTCAGGTGGTTCTTTTCCAGGATGTCCAGCCGGCCCTGGAGGTAGTTGTCGTCCTCCGCCGCCCGGCGGGGGTCCAGGTGGTCGCCCCAGCAGGCGATCTCGAGCCCGTCGAAGCCCCACTCGCCGGCAAGCCGGGCCACCTCCTCGAACGGCAGGTCGGCCCACTGGCCGGTAAAAAGCGTGATTGGTCGTGTCATGGGGGTTCCTTCTCCTGTGCTCACGTTCCTAGACCTTCTGCCAATGGCTGGAGTTGGCGGCGCTGGCCTCGACGGCGGCCAGGACCCGCTGGACCTGCAGGGCGTCCGCGAAGGACGGTTCCGGCTGGCGGCCCTCACCGATTGCGGTGACCAGGTCCACCACCTGGTGGGTAAATCCGTGCTCGTAGCCCAGGCCGTGGCCGGTGGGCCACCAGTTGCCGACGTACGGGTGCTCGGGTTCGGTGACGAAGATTTTCCGGAAGCCTGCGTCCGGAGACTCTGCCGCGTCGTAGAAGGACAGGACGTTCATGTCCTCGAAATCGAAGGCAAGGGAGCCCTTGGTGCCGTTCAACTCCAGGCGCATCGCGTTCTTCCGGCCCAGCGCATACCGCGTGGCTTCAAAGACGCCGATCGCACCCGCGGAAGCGCCGCCGTCGAACTTTGCGCTGAAGATGGCGGCGTCATCCACGGTGACTTTCCCGCGGGGCGCATCGCCGCTGAGGTCGCCGTGGCCGCCCAGGCCCACGAGGTCCCCGGCCAGCGGGCGTTCCGGGACAAACGTTTCAAGCAGCGCCGAAACGCCGGTGATGCTCTGGCCGGCCACCCACTGGGCGGCGTCGATGCTGTGCGCACCGATGTCGCCGAGGGACCCGGACCCGGACTTGCTCTTGTCCAGCCGCCAGGTCATGGGGGCGTTGGCGTCGGAGAGCCAGTCCTGCAGGTACTGCGCCCGGATGTGGCGGATCTCGCCCAGCCTGCCCTGCTCCACGAACCGTTTGGCCAGCGCCAGCGCCGGGGTGCGGCGGTAGCTGAAGCCGCACATCGACATGACTCCCTGCTTGGCGGCGGTCTCGGCGGCGAGGGTCATCCGCTCGGCTTCCTCCACGGAGTTCGCCAGCGGCTTCTCGCACAGGACGTGCTTGCCGGCCTCGAGGGCTGCGATGGCGATCTCGGCGTGGGTATCGCCGGGTGTGCAGATGTCGATCAGGTCGATGTCGTCGCGCTCGATCAGGCGGCGCCAGTCCGTCTCCACCGAGTCCCAGCCCAGCTTGTCGGCGGCCGCCCTGGCGGCATCGGCGTTCCGGCCGGCGACGGCGGTCAGCCGGGGCTGCAGCGGCAGGTCGAAAAACCGTGGTGCGGTGCGCCAGGCGTGGGAGTGTGCTGCGCCCATGAAGGCGTAACCCACCATGCCGACGCGAAGGGGCTGTGCGGGGGTCATGGGTCTGTCCTTTCGTGAAAGTTCCTGGGTGTTACTTGCTGAAGCCGGCGGTGAGGCCGCTGAGCAGCTGCCGGCGGCCCACGACGTAGAGCACCAGGATGGGCAGGGTGCTGAGCACCACCGAGGCAAGCACGGCCGGGATGTTGACGCTGTATTCGCCCTGGAAGCTCCACAACGCCAGGGGAAGGACGCGCAGGCCCGGGCTCTGGGTGAGGACCAGCGGAAGCAGGAAGCCGTTCCAGACGTGCAGGCCGTTGTAGATGGCGACTGTTACGATCGCGGGGCGGGTCAGCGGCAGGGCAAGCCGCCACATGGTCTGCCATTCGCTGCAGCCGTCCAGCCGCATCGACTCGAAGAGTTCGTTTGGAACGTCGCGGATGAAGTTGGACAGGATCAGCACGGTCAGCGGGATGGCAAAGGCGATGGAGGGAAGCATGAGTGCCAGCAGGCTGTCGTAGAGGTTCAGCCGGATGATCATCAGGTAGATCGGGATGATCGTTGCCTGCAGCGGGATGGCCAGTCCCATCAGGAACACGCCGTTGACCAGCTTCAGGAACCTGCCCTTGCCCCGGACAATCGCGAACGCGGCCATGAAGGAGACCAATACCGTCGGAATGACGGCACCCAGCGTGACGATGGCGCTGTTCATGAAGTATTTCGCGAAGTCAGCCTCGAGGACCAGCTGGTAGTTTTCCAGCGTTGGGGAGGTGGGAAGCGCCAGCGGATTCTGGCCGAAGTACCCTTCCTGGGTCTTCAGGCTCGTGATGACCACGTAGTAGACCGGAATGATGATGATGGCCAGCCAGATCCAGCCGCCGAGGCCGGCCGAGATGTTCAGCCGCCTCATCCGGAAACCGAGCCCCCGCTGGACGGCGGCGGAGTTGGCCCGGGAACCGGTGGGAGTTTCCTCCGTGCTGCTTTTCAGGACGGTGCTCACCCTACATACCTTCCAATTGGCTGCCCTGCTTGTCCTTGCCTCCAAGGCGCTGGAGGAACAAGGCGAGTGCAAGGCCGATGAGTACGAGAATGACGGCGATGACGCTGGCCGGGCCCATGAGGTTGGCCCGGAAACCCCGCAGGTACATGTCCAGGGCAAGGATCCGTGTGGAGTTGCCCGGGCCGCCGCCGGTGAGGACGAAGATCAGGTCGAAGTACGTCAGGGACCCCACCACCATCAGGGTGGAGGAGGTGATGATGGTGTACTTCAGCTGGGGGAGGGTGATGTGGAAGAACTGCTTGATGGTTCCCGCCCCGTCGATTTCCGCTGCTTCGTAGAGTGACTTGGGAATTTGCCGCACCCCGCCCTGGTAAATGAGCGTGTGGAAGGGAACGAACTGCCAGGCGATCACAAAGATGACCAGCCCGAGGGCCAGGTGGGGGACACCCAGCCAGTCCTGGGCCAGGAAGGGCAGTCCCAGCCCGGTGGCCAGGCCGAAGTTCGGGTCCAGCAGGGCCTTGAAGGCGATGGCGACTGCTGCCGATGAGAGCAGCAGCGGCAGGAAGTACAGCACGGCCAGGGCAGCCCGGTACCGCTGGCTCCCCGCGGTGAAGACACCCAACAGGAGGCTGATGGGCGTCTGGACCAGCCAGGAAGCAATCATGATCAGGAAGGTCAGTCCCAGGGCGTTGTACAGCCCGGGGTCCGCGAGCACGGAAAACCAGTTGCCCAGCCCTGCCGACCCGATGGCACCGATGCCGTCCCAGCTGGCGAAGCTCAGGATGAGGACACCGGCCAGCGGCACCACGGCGAACACCAGGAAGAAGAACAGGGCAGGCAGTGTCAGCCAGGCGAGGGCGGCGTTGCGCTGTCCGCTATGGCCCGGGTCGCCCTTGGAGCGGGCGGCCCGGGCAACGGGCTTACGGGCGGTGGAGACGGCGTTACTCATTTTCCGAGCGTGGCATTCATGTTCTCAGCGAACTGCTGCGGGGTGATCGACTTGAGGAACAGCTGGTCGATATTGTTCAGCAGGGCTTCGGCAGCCGTGGGGCTCAGGGCCTGGTCCCAGGACTGCTGGAAATTCGGAGCGTTCTTGGCCAGATCGTAGACGAAGTTGAGGAAGTCCTTGTCAGGGGACGTGTTCAGCTTGTCCTCGATGCCGTTGACGATGGGGACGGAGCCGGAATTGATGTAGGTATCGATGACGGTCTCGGTCAGGATGCCTTCCTTGAAGAACTTCTTCGCCGTCTCCTTTTCCGCGTCGGTGGCCTTGGACGAGATCGACATGTACTGGGCGGGGTTGCCCACGCCGTTCTTCGGGTCGCCCTTGCCGCCGGCTACAGTCGGGAACTGAACGAAGCCGAGCTTTCCGTCCTGGACGAAGTTCTGTCCATTCTTCTTCATGGCTCCGTAGGTCCAGGAACCATGCAGCATCATGGCGGCCTTGCCCGTGAACAGAAGCGCCTGGTCGGCATTGGAGTCTGCGGCGATGGAGGAGAAGCCCTTGATGAAGCCGTCCGCGGAGACGAGCTCCTGGATCTTGGTGCCGGTCTCGATGACGGCTGGATCCATCCAGGAATTGGGTTTGCCCTCGAAAATGGCCTTGAAGACCTCCGCGCCGCCAATCCGGTCAAGCAGGTATTCAAGCCACATCATGGAGGTCCAGCGGGACTGTCCGCCGAGGGAGAAGGGTGCCACACCCATGTCATTGAAGGTCTTCACCAGGGACATGACATCCTCCCAGGTCTTGGGTGGCTGGACGCCGGCCTTTTCGAACAGTTCCTTGTTGTAAAACAGGACGATCGGCGCAACGTACTGGTTGGGCACCGCGTAAATCTTTCCGTTGACGGTGGCTGCACCGAAGGACGCCGGGAAGAACTTGTCCTTCAGGTCCGGGTTCTCGTCAAACCAGCCGGTCAGGTCGTCCACCTGTCCGGCTTCGGCGTAGGTCTTCAGGGTGCCGCCGCCCCAGCCATAGATGATGGTGGGCGCCTGGCCGGCGCCGATGGCCGTCTTGATCTTGGTCTTGTAGGCGTCGTTCTGGAAGTAGGTCACGGCGATCTTGTTGTCCGGGTTCGCGGAGGCAAACGCGTCCACGGCCTTCTGCATGGTGGTCTCGTTGGGTTGGCCGGAGAGGTACCACATGCTGGCGCCCCCGCCTGCGCTGGAGGTGCCCGGTCCCGACGTCCCACAGGCAGTCGCCATCATGGCGGCGAAGGGAGTCAGGGCAGCAAGGGCGAGGAAAGAGCGGCGGGAGGTCTGGGGTTGCTTCATTGCTTCTCCATCTGAAATTGCTTCGTTGCAAAGGTCGGGGCCGTGAACGCAGCATCGCGTTTCGAAATATTTCGAATCCGTGATTTAGGTCACGGTCTAAACTAAAGGTGCGGAGTGGTAGAGGTCAATAGGGGCCCAAGACTTTCTTGTGCATTCGGTTGCACCCCTTGACCGGCGGCATAGGGCAAGGAAAGAATGAAACACCCGAAACTTTTCGAAAGGTTGCGAATTCATGGCACTGAAGATGCCGGAGCGGGCCAAACCGACGCTCGCATCCGTGGCGCGCCAAGCCGGCGTCTCGGCGCCTACCGTTTCGAAGGTAGTCAACGGGCGGGAAGATGTAGCGCCCGAAACCAGGGCCCGAATACTCGCCGCGCTGGAGCAGGCGGGGTACCAGTCCCCCCTGCAGCGCCGTTCCACTGCGGAGGCAGGGAACGTCGTGGAGGTGGTTATTGACGTGCTTGACTCCGCTTACATGATTGAGGTTCTCAACGGGGTACTGCAGTTCGCGGCGGCTTCCGATGTTGAAATTCTGTTGAGCGTCACGGGTCCGGCACCCTCGAGCCCCCGCGGCCCGGAGCGCCGCGCCCAGCGCATGATGGACGAAGGCAGGGCGGGGATGATTGTGGTGACGTCCGCTTTCAGCGAGGCGCAGCTGCATGCGTTCCGCCGCCGCCACATTCCCGTCGTCGTCATCGACCCGCTCAACCCGCCCTCAGCCGATGTGGTGAGCGTAGGAGCGACCAACTGGGCCGGCGGCAAAGCCGCGACAGAGCACCTGCTTGAGTTGGGGCACCGGCGTATCGCCTACATTGGCGGTATACCGGGGGCTGAATGCAACCAGGCGCGGCTGCACGGTTATATGGCGGCTTTGATGGCCCAGGGCGTTCCCGTGGAGCCCCAGTACATTATTTCCGGCGGCAAATTCCGCCGTGAAAGCGGGATCACCGGGCTCAAGGCGCTGCTCCAGCTCGACCAACGGCCCACGGCCATCTTTGCCGGAAGTGACAGCATCGCCCTGGGTGTTCTCGGGGAAGCAGGCCGCCACGGTATCCGGGTTCCGGAAGATATCAGCCTTATCGGCTTCGACGGAACAAAACAGGGCGAGGAATCCATCCCGGCGCTCAGCTCCGTAGCCCAGCCGCTGGAGGAAATGGGGCGCGCAGCGTTGCGGTCGCTCCTGCGCCAGGCCCGGGGGGAGATCCTCGATTCCCACCGGGTGGAACTGGCCACCCAGCTGATTGTCCGCGACTCCACGGCCCCTCCCGCGGGCACAGCAAAGGGGTGAGATTGGCGAGGATGATCATCACGGGCCTCGACACTGTTGTCGTCGATTTTTACCGGACCAACCTGATCTTTGTCCGCCTGCACACGGACTCCGGCCTCACCGGCGTCGCGGAGGCGACCCTTGAGGGGCAGGAACACGCTGTCCGCGGCGCCGTCGCTGTCCTCGCGGACGCGGTCCGGGGTAAGGACCCTACCCGGATCGCCCAGACCATCTACGAACTCAACCGGGACGCGTACTGGCGTGGTGGCCCTGTTTCGATGACTGCCCTCAGTGCCCTCGAAATGGCGATGTGGGATGTTTCGGCACGCGCCCTGGGTGTACCTGTGCACCGCATGCTCGGCGGACAGGTCCGGGACCGGGTCCGGGCCTACGCCAACGGCTGGTTCTCCGGAGCCAAAACCCCTGAGGACTTCGCCGACGCCGCTGTTCAGACAGTTGCCCAGGGCTTCCGCGGACTCAAGTGGGATCCGTTCGAGGCAGCGGACCTGACACTTGGCCCGCGGGATCTGCGGCGCATGCTTGAGCCCGTGGCCGCTGTGCGGGAGGCAGTGGGCGATGATGTTGAAATCTTTATTGAAGGACACGGCCGGTTCGACGTGCCCACGGCCATCCGGGTAGCGCGCGAAATCGAGCGATTTCAACCAGTGTTCTTCGAGGAACCATGCCCGCCGGACGGCATCGACTCCCTTATTGAGATCCGGTCCAAATCGCCTGTGCCGATCGCGGCCGGGGAGCGCTGGTTTGGACGGAACACCTTTGTCCCCGTCCTCGCACGGAACGCAGTTGACTACATCCAGCCGGACGTCACGCACGCCGGCGGCCTGCTGGAACTGTCATTCATCTCTACGCTCGCCGCAGCCCATTACATTCCCTTCGCCCCGCATAACCCGAGCGGGCCCCTGAGTACCGCGGCCACCCTGCAGCTCGGCGCCATGCTGCCCAACTTCCGTTACCTGGAGATCATGGCCTCGGACGTCCCATGGCGGAGCGAGATCTCCAACGAGCGCCTCCAGCTGACGGAGGAAGGGGACATTCTCATCCCCGACGGTGTCGGCCTCGGCGTCGAACTGGACTTCGACGCCATCGCCGAGCACCCGTACACACCGCATCCGATGAGGATCTTCAACGACGCTGTAGCTGACATCAGGCCGCCGGATGCCCGTTCCTACTTTAACCTCGAGCGCACCCCAGAGAGCCTGGACAGGCTATGACCACCACGGCATCGCTGCCCATTCTCCCGGCCGACGCTGCAGACGCGGTCCTCGTTGGCCGAGTGTGGGATCCGGCCTCCGGCGGTCCAAGGGTGGTGTGCGTCCGGGGTGATGAGGTCTTTGATCTCACCCCCGGGGTCCGCACTGTCGCCGGGCTCATGTGTCACTGGAACCCGGTGGACTTCGTTCTGCAGACAGCCGGCGCTCCTCGCTGGAACCTGGCAGAATTGGTGGAAGCCTCGCTCGGCGGGGACCGGGACCGGCCCCACCTGCTGTCCCCGATCGACCTCCAGGTCATTAAGGCCTGCGGGGTCACCTTTGTGGAGAGCCTGATCGAGCGCGTCATCGAGGAACGGTGCGGCGGTGATTTCAACCGGGCAGCGGAAGTCCGCACAACCGTTGCCGAGGCCCTGGGCGGCAGCCTGGATTCCCTGCGCCCCGGGTCTGAAGAGGCCCGGGAGGCCAAGAAGGTGCTGTCCAGCCAGGGCATGTGGTCGCAGTACCTGGAGGTGGGACTTGGCCCCTACCCGGAGGTCTTCACCAAAGCCCCGGTCCTGTCTTCCGTTGGTTTCGGTTCCGCCGTCGGCATCCCCGGATTTTCCTCGTGGAACAACCCGGAGCCGGAACTTGTGCTCATTGCCGACTCAGCCGGGACGGTTCGGGGTGCAGCCTTGGGGAACGATGTGAACCTGCGGGACGTGGAGGGCCGCAGTGCGCTCCTCCTCGGTATGGCCAAGGACAATAACGCTTCCTGTGCCATCGGTCCGCTGATCCGTCTTCTCCACCAGGACTTCACGCTGGACTCGCTGCGAAGCGAGGACATTACCCTTACCGTGGAAGGCATGGACGGCTACCGCCTGGAGGGCCGCAACAGCCTTGCCCGCATCAGCCGCCCCTTCGAAGAACTCATGGCAGCAGCCCACGGCCGGCACCACCAGTACCCCGACGGTTTCGCCCTCTTCACCGGGACACTGTTCGCTCCAACGCAGGACCGTGATGCCGAAGGGCTCGGCTTCACACACAAGCCCGGCGACGTGGTCACCATCAGCAGCCCGCAGCTCGGCGCGCTGATCAACCGGACGCAGACCACCGAGGACATGGAGCCCTGGACCTTCGGGCTCAGCGCCTTATTCAGCTACCTTTCCCGGCTGGAGGCCGGGCCTTGGCCGTCAACGGGTGTGAACTGCACGGATTCCCACGTCTCCCCATAGGGCACCTGATCGCTCAGTTCGACGGTGAAGCTGCCCGGGCCGCGCCTGGTTACGAGGATGCCCCGTACGGGGTTTTCCTGGGCCAACGCCCGGAGCTGTTGGATGGAGACGTTCAGCTTGTCATCAACGTCGGATCTGGTCGTGGCAAGGACAGTCAGGCAGTGCGGCGTTCCCATGGAATTCCTTTCGGCTTGCAGGTGGCCGTGCCAAGGGCGCGGCCACCTGCCTCTTGTCTCAGTTGCCTGGCGTCACCGTGACATCGCAGTGCAGCCGGCGGCTGTGGTCAACGATGCGTGTTTCACCGGTCAGCCGGAACCCGGCCCGCAGGCGGATGTCCCCGCTGGAAGCCCCGAAGCGGAGTTCCACGTCGCCGGCCTCGACGATTCGCTTGCCATCCCGGCCCGTAAACGATGTGACGTCGGCGGGCACCGTAAAGGAAACCCTCGCCGAAGCTTTCGCCTCCAGTGGCACGCGGGCATACCCCACCAGCTTCTGCACCGGGCGGACCACTGAGGCCACCGGATCGTGGAGGTACAGCTGGACGAGTTCGACGCCGGCCCGTTCACCGGTGTTCGTGACGGTGATGCTGGCGTTCGCCGCACCATCCACCGCCACGGTGGAGGACCCGTCCAGTTCCAGGCCGCTCCATTCGAACGTGGTGTAGCTGAGGCCGTGGCCGAAGGGGTAGGCGGCCGCCGGATCGATGTTGGAAACGCTGCTGGCCTGGGCCAGTGGAGAGGCCAGGTATGACGAAGGCTGGGCGCCCGGCCGGGCGGGAATGCTTACCGGCAGACGGCCACTGGGGTTGACGCTGCCGCTGAGGATCTTCGCCACAGCCGGCCCGCCTTCCTCGCCGGGGAAGAATGCCTGCACGATTGCGGCGGCCTCTTCGACGGCGGACCCCACGGCGTAAGGGCGGCCTGTGAGGAGCACCAGCACCACGGGGACACCGGTTTCAATCAGCCGGTCCAGCAGTTGCTGCTGGACGCCCGGGAGCACCAGGGATTCCACGTCGCAGCCTTCACCGCTGGTTCCCCGGCCGAACAGGCCGGCGCGGTCACCCATCACAGCGATGACGACGTCGGCCTCGCCGGCGGCAGCAACGGCGTCGTCAAATCCCTCAGCGGACGGGCCGTCGATGGAGCAGCCGGCCGCTACCGTGATGCGGCTGTCCGGGAATTCGGCCCGCAGGGCCTGCGCCACGGTGGGCAGCTCGATGCCAACCGGGATGTCCGGGTGCTGCCCGCCGACGTGTGCCGGGAAGGAGTAGCAGCCGAGGAAAGCCGCGGTGTTGTCGGCGTTGGGCCCGACGACGGCTATGCGGCCGGGATTGCGCAGCGGCAGGATGCCGTTGTTGCTGGCCAGGACGATCGACTCTTCGGCAATTTGGGCGGCGAGCTTCCTGTTTGCCGCGGTGTCAAGGGTGATGCTGCCCTGCAGCCCGGCACTGTTCTGCAGATCGGTGTCCTGCAGGGCAAGGGGAACGGCAGACCAGTCCTCATCCAGCAGGCCCAGCTCGATTTTCTGCACGAGCACCCGGCGCAGGGCACGGTCGATGAGGCTGACCGGAACGCGCCCGGCTTCGACTTCGGCCAGAAGGTGCCCGCCAAAGGCGTGCACGGTGGGAAGTTCGACGTCGACCCCGGCGGCCAGGGCGGCTGCTGCAGCTTCGCCGAGGGACCCGGCGACGCCGTGCAGGTTTTTCAGGAAGGCGATGCCGAAGTAGTCAGCGACCACAGTGCCATTGAAGCCCCACGTGTTGCGCAGGAGGTCAGTGAGCAGGGAAGCGTCGGCTGCCGAGGGGACACCGTCCAGGTCCGTGTACGCATGCATGACGGAGCGGACGCCTGACTCCCGGATGGCCATCTCGAAGGGCGGAAGCAGGACGTCTGACAGCTCGCGGGCGCCAACGGAGACGGGGGCCAGGTTGCGGCCTGCCTTTGAGGCCGAGTAGCCCACAAAGTGCTTAAGCGTGGCGACGATGCCGCTGCTCTCCAGGCCCTGGATATAGGCGGTGGCGAGGGTTCCGATCAGGTAGGGGTCCTCGCCGATCGTTTCCTCCACGCGGCCCCAGCGGGCATCGCGGACCACGTCGAGGACGGGGGCAAGGCCCTGGTGCACGCCCACCGAGCGCATGTCGGCTCCAATCGACGCACCCATCGTACGGATGAGGTCAGCGTTGAAGGTGGCGCCCCACGCGAGCGGCACGGGGTAGGCCGTGGCCTGCCAGGTGGCGAAGCCCGCCAGGCATTCTTCATGGACCAAAGCCGGGATGCCGAAGCGGTTGGCGGCGGCAATGCGCTGCTGGGTCCGCTGAAGCGACAAGGCACCCAACGCCGGGTCGACAGGGGCCGTGCCGAACGGCCTGGTGAGCTGTCCCAGGCCGTTTGGCAGGATCTCGTCGAGGTCAACCGCCGGGTTCATCTCATTCTGGTGGGGGGCTACTTCGCCGCCCTCCGTGGAAGCACCTACCCAGATGCCGAAGAGCTGTGCGGTCTTCTCCCGAAGCGTCATGGCGGCAATCAGGCTGTCGGCGCGCTCCCGGGGGGTGGACGCGGTGTCGCGCCACGGCGCGCTGTGAGTTTTGGTTTCTGTCATGATTACTTTCCGCCAGCGCCCATGAGGCCCTGGACAAGCGCGCGGCGCGCGAAGAGGTAGGCGAGCAGTACCGGCACCATGGATAGGGTCACGGCCGCCAGGAGTCCGGGGATGTTGATGCCGAACTGAGTCTGGAAGTTGAACAGGCCGAGGGTGACCACACGGGTGGATTCAGACTGCGTCAGGATCAGCGGGAAGAGGAAGCCGTTCCACGCCTGGAGCGCTGAGAACACGGCGATGGTGGACAGGCCGCCCTTGGACAGCGGCAGCACTAGGCGCAGGAAGGCACGGGCGGGGGATGCGCCGTCCATGGCCATGGCCTCATAAAGGTCCGGCGTGATGTCGCGCATGGTGCCGCTGAGGATGATCGTGCAGATCGGGAGTGCGAAGGCCGCCGTCGGAAGAATGACGCCTAGCAGGTTGTCATAGAGGCCCACCGTGTTGATCAGGTAGAACACCGGAACAATGACAGCCTGGGCAGGAATCGCCAGGCCCAGCAGGAACAGGCGGAAGATGGCCGTCGCGGCACGGCTTTGGCTGCGCACAATGGCATAGCTCAGCGGAGGTACCAACAGCAGGACGAGGCCAACCACACCCAGGGTGACGATAACCGTGTTAAGGAAGTACCTGCCGAAACCGCTGCTGATGGCATCCACGTAGTTCTGCAGGGTGAAGCTGGTGGGGAACGACAGCGGCCCGTTGTCGCCGAACTCGGCACGCGTCTGGAACGTCGCGGACAGCATAACGTACAGCGGAACAGCAACGATGGCCAGCCAGATGAAGGCTCCGACGCCGGCGAGGTAATTCGGACGCGTTTTCATTTAGAGCCCCTCCATGGAACTGCGCATCTTGTCGTACCCGGAAACGCGGACCACTGCGAAGGAGATCGCCGTGGAGATGACGACGAGGACCAGCGCAATCGCGCTGCCGGTGCCGAAATCGAACCTGCGGAAGGCTTCCTGGTACATGTGGAAAGCGGTGATGGTGGTGCCGGTTCCCGGTCCGCCGTTGGTCAGGATGAGGACTGTTTCAAAAGTCGTCAGGCCGCCGACCACCATAAGGATCACCGACGTGATGATGCTGTTCTTCAGCTGCGGCAGCGTGATGCTGAAGAACTGCCTGACGGTGCCGGCCCCGTCGATCGACGCCGCCTGGTACAGGACCGGCGGGATCTGGCGGGCGGCACCCTGGTAGATCAGTGTGTGGAACGGCGTGAACTGCCACATGCCCACGAAGATCAGCACCGCAATGGCGCCGGTCTGCGTGCCGAGGAGGTTGCCGTCCCCGAACAGCCAGGACAGCTGGCCGGGGAGGCCGAAGTTGGGGTCGAGGAGGGCGCGCCACAGGACGGAAATCGCCGCGGAGGACAGCAGCAGCGGAACGAAGTAGATGGCGCTCAGGATGGCGCGGTTTTTCTGGTTTCCGGCCGCCCAGACGCCGAGCAGGATACTCAGCGGAGTCTGGGTGATGATGCCGAGCGCAATAAACAGCAGGCTCAGCCAGAGGCTCTGGAGCATCACCGGGTCCTCAAAAAGAGCCTCCCAGTTCTTGAGCCCCACAAATTTGGGATCGCCGAGACCGCTCCACGTAGTGAAGGACAGCACCGCCACCGCAACAAGCGGCACGAGCGCGAAAAGCCCAAAGAAGATAGTGGCAGGAAGAGCCCAGACAAAGCCGGGGCGGCTCGAGGTGGAGCCGCCCCGGCGTGTGGGACGGCCCTTTTCAGGGCCGCCCGCACGTTCCGGGCGCCTGCGGTTGGCAAGCGTCGTCGTCATGATTTTTCCTAAAGGCTCTGCATGGCCTTGATGAAGCCGTCTTCATCAATCTGTCCGCTGAAGAACTGGGAGACGGCGGTGAGGATGGTGACAGTTGCTTCCGGCGGGTACGCCTGGTCCCAGGAAAGCTGGAACGACGGCGCTTCCTTCACCAGGCTGAACTGGTACTTGGCGTACTCGGGGTCGGCAGCCTTGTCGAGGAACTTTTCCGTGTTCGTGGTGGTGGGAAGGTTGCCGATGGCCACCTGTTCCTCCACGAACTGATCCGAGTACATGAGCTTCAGGAAGTCGCGGGCGGCTTCCGGATAGCGCGTGTTCTTGTGGATCGAGTAGAAGTTGTTCGTGTTGCCCACGAGGTTGTCCTCGTCGCCTTTTCCACCCTCGATCTTCGGGAACTCGCTGTAGCCGAGGACATCCGCAGCGAACGCAGCATCATTGCTCTGCTGCGTGGAGTACTCCCACGAGCCCATGAGCTCAAAACCGGCCTTGCCGCTGGCAAGAAGGGCAGGCGAACCGCCGTCGGTGAACTTCACGGAGTCGAAGTTGGTGCCAAAGGCCCCCGCATCCACCAACTCGCGGAGCATGCCAAGCGCCTTGCGGCTTTCTTCGGATTCCCAGACGCTGCTGTCCCCTTCCAGCGCCTTCTGGAACAGACCCTCGCCTGCAACGCGGTCGTAAAGGTACTCAAACCACATCAGCGTCGGCCACCGGTCACCGGCCCCCAAAGCAATGGGGGTGATGCCCTTGTCCTTGAGGATCTTTACGTCCTCCAGCAGTTCATCCCAGGTGGCCGGCGGCTTGCTGATGCCCGCGTCAGCCAGGACCTTGGTGTTGTTGAAAAGCATGACCGGCTGGGTTCCCCGCATGGGAACCCCGTAGGACTTGCCGTCGATAACCGCAGTTTCAAACACAGACGGCAGGAAAGCGTCCTTGAGCTGCGGGTCTTCCTTGATGAAGTCGTCCAGTGGAAGCACAAGGTCGGCATCCACAAAGCTCTTGATGCTGCCGCCGCCCCAGTTGAAGAAGATATCCGGTGCGGTGG
Source organism: Arthrobacter sp. MDT2-3 (assembly GCF_059090465.1). Taxonomy (NCBI): domain Bacteria; kingdom Bacillati; phylum Actinomycetota; class Actinomycetes; order Micrococcales; family Micrococcaceae; genus Arthrobacter; species Arthrobacter sp. MDT2-3. The sequence goes on from NZ_JBNHFS010000001.1 coordinate 343,103, forward strand.
GGGTATCCATGATCGTCTGCAGCTTGGACTGGTATTCGGCACCTGGAATCTTGTCCAGGACAATCTTTACCTCGGAAGTAGCGTTAAAGGCGTCGATCATCTTTTGCTCAACTACGTTGCCTGCGTCGCCGTACATCGCGACGTGGAGTTCATTCTCCGGCCGGCTTGATGCGCCGGACCCGCCGGAGCAGCCTGCCATTGTCAGGCCAAGGGCAAGTGCCGCACCGCCTGCGATAGTGCGGGCTACCCATCCATGGTTGTTCATCTTCGAACGCCTCTCGAAAGTTTCGATACTTTGATCGAAAGTTATGTGACGGTTGCCAGTGTAAGTTGCGTTACACCTAGGGCGCAAGGTGTAAGTATTTCGGGCACCAATGGACGAAACGCCCGCTATGCTGGTCCTCATGTCCAGCCCTGCATCGTCCGACGCGCGCGTTACCTTGGCCCAACTGGCAGAGGAAGCGGGCGTTTCGTTGTCCACCATCTCGAAGGTTCTTAACGGCCGATCGGACGTTTCTCGTAAAACGCGATCGAAAGTTGAGGAGCTCCTCGAGGAGCATGGCTATAAGCGGCGGAAAACGACGGCGTCCAAATCCGCCCTCCTGGAGCTTGTGTTCCATGAGCTTGAAAGTGCGTGGGCGCTCGAAATCATCCGCGGTGTGGAGAACGTCGCCAAAGCGAACGGCATGAGCGTCATCCTCACCGAAAGCGGCACCAGGCATGCTCCCGGAACGGATTGGATCGAAGGGGTCCTGGCCCGCCGGCCCGCCGGGGTGGTGCTCGTCTTTTCCGATCTGCCGCAGGAGTACCGGCAGCAACTGGATGCCCGCTCCATCCCGTTCGTGATCATCGACCCGGCAGGTGACCCTGCCCCCGACGTGCCTTCGGTTGGTTCAGCCAACTGGGCCGGGGGCATGATGGCCACCCGCCACCTCATCGAACTCGGCCACACCCGCATTGCCGCCATCTCCGGGCCTGAGGACATGATGTGCTCCCTCGCCAGGATCGATGGCTACAGCTCGGCCCTGAACACCGCGGGCATCCCCATCGACCGGACCCTGATCCGATACGGTGACTTCCACGTGGACGGCGGCCGGAAGCACGCCCTTGAGCTGCTGCAGATGGAGCAGCGGCCTACCGCCATCTTCGCCGGAAGTGATTTGCAGGCCCTCGGCGTGCTGGACGCAGCCCGCCAGCTGGGAATTTCAGTCCCGGCCCAGCTGTCCATCGTGGGCTATGACGACCTCCAGGTGGCACGGTGGTCCAGCCCCGCGCTGACCACCGTGCACCAGCCCCTGATAGAAATGGCTGAAGAGGCGGCGCGCATGGTCCTGCGGCTCCGGGAAGGTGAACGGCCCAACAACCTGCGCCTTGACTTGGCAACATCCCTTGTTGTCCGCCAAAGTACTGCAATCTGCCCCGACTGATTCGCGGGCAGCATCTTCCTGAAAGGAACACCATGTCCAGTGCGGGGCCCAACGGAGATCTGATCACCCTCAAGGCGGGGGCCTATACGGCTACTGTCGCCAGCGTGGGGGCCGGACTCGTAAGCCTGTCATTCCAAGGCCAGGACATTGTGCTGCCCTTTCCCGAGCACGAACTGCCGCCAGCCTACGCGGGGAAGGTGCTGTTGCCCTGGCCCAACCGTGTAGCCGGCGGCGCCTACACCTTCGCCGGCCGGCGCTATGAGTTGCCGGTAAACGAGGCCACTACCGGCAGCGCCCTGCATGGGCTTGCACTGTGGAACGCCTGGCAGGTAGAGCACAGCTCGGACAGTGAAGTGCTACTCACCCATCTGCTGCACGGAGAACCTGGCTACCCGTTCCAGCTCGCGCTCTCGGTGCGCTACGCGCTGGACAGCGGCACAGGGCTTCGGGTCGAGCTTCACGCCTCCAACTGCGGCACGGCGGCAGCCCCTTACGGCTGCGGCTCCCACCCTTACATCACCGTGGGCGGCGAGGACGTCGGCAACTGTGAATTGAGCTTCCGGGCCGGCAAAGTTCTCCTCACTGACAGCAGGCTCCAGCCCACGGAGCTCCTGGACACCAAAGGTACGGACTTCGCATTTCCCGAGCCGCGCATGCTGGCTTCGCAGTCGCTCGACCACGCCTTTACAGACCTCCCCCAAGGGGACTGGAACGTCACGCTGCGCAACCCCGCCCTCAGGCTTTCGGCAGTGGTGGAAGCTACTGGAACCGAGGCCCCCTGGCTGCAGCTCTACTCGGGCGAACTGCGCGGCCGGAAGGGCTTGGCTGTCGAGCCGATGACCTGTCCGCCCGATGCCTTCAACTCCGGGCAGGACCTTGCTGTCCTTGAACCAGGTGAGTCACATTCCCTCACCTACCGGATCCATGCTGTGAAGGGCTAGCAGCAGGAAACGGCAATGCGGCCCGGAACCACGTGGTTCCGGGCCGCACCTTTATGAGTGACTGCCGGTGGTGTTACTGCTGGTAGGCGGGGTGGTGGCCGGCACGCTGCTCACCACCCGGATTGGCCTTGAGGAGCGTGGACTGCAGTGCGTCGTACGAAGGCTTGCGCGTGTAGTCCTCCCACATCACCGTTGCCTCGCCCTGGCCGTTGAAGAAGACCGGCACCCATGAGTACTTGTCATTGAAGCCCCAGATGGTGAAGGACTTGCAGTCCTCAACATTCAGGCAGGCTTCCAGCGCGCGCTGGTAGTAACTGGCCTGCTTGGCCAGCTGCTCTTTGGTCGGCTTGGTGCCGGCAGCAATGTTCATGCGGACATCGATTTCCGTGACGGCGGTTTCCAGGCCGAGGTCATCGAAGCGCTGAAGGTTCGCCTGCAGGTCGCCGGGGAAGCCGTACTGGGTGCTGAGGTGGCCCTGCACGGCGAAGCCGTCCACCTTGACGCCCTGGGACAGGAGCTTCGAGATGAGTCCGACGTAGGCCGTGCTCTTGGGGTTGATGCTTTCCACGCTGTAGTCGTTGAAGAAGAGCTTGGCCTTCGGATCGGCTTCGTGCGCCCACCGGAAAGCATCAGCGATGATCTCCGGACCAAGTTCCCGGATCCAGATGTTGTCAGTGGTCCGGAGTGTACCGTTGTCATTGAAGATCTCGTTGGCGACATCCCACTGCTGGATCTTGCCCGCGTACCGGCCAACAACAGTGGTGATGTGGTCCTTCAGAATGGAGCGAAGCTCGTCCTTGCTGAAGTTGCCCTGCTCCAGCCAAGCCGGGTTTTGGCTGTGCCAGAACAGCGTGTGGCCGCGGACCACCTGGCCGTTCTGCTGGGCGAACTCGACGATGGCGTCCATCTCAGCGAAGCGGTACTGATCGCGCTGGGGGTGGATGAACTCCCACTTCGCCTGGTTCTCCGGCGAAACCGAACTGAACTCTGAGGCCAGGACTTCACGGTACTGCTGGTCTGAAGTGAAAGGGTTGGCATAGGGCATCGTCTCGTGGTGGCCACCGCCGGCAACTGCCGTGCCAATTCGAACGTTTTTCGGTGCGGCCCAGCGCAGGGTGTCCTGCTTGGCAAGGCCCGGGGGCTGCGGCTTGTCATTCCCGTCGGCAACTGCTGGCAGTGCCGTGGGGAGGACAAACGCTGACGCCATGACGGCGGCAGCAACCATTTGTGCAACCTTCATAAAGAGCTCTCCTTTGAGTACGAGCCGATCGGGAACCTGATTCCGACCAGACCTTTCCGGAAAATTCCGGAACTTGGTTGTTGTAGATTAGGAGCGTTTCGGAGAGCGCGTCAAGGGTTTCGCCGAAAATGCCGTGGCTGGCGGTGCGACATGAAGGCCTATACTGGCAGCGACCCAGGAGGAATGCGTGCCCGAGAGCCAGCGCCCGGCAGTCACGATTTCGGCTATTGCTGCCGAAGCGGGGGTGTCAGTGCCTACAGTTTCCCGCGTGCTCAACGGCAGGGGCGATGTGTCCGCGCGTACCCGCGAGCGGGTGGAAGCCCTGCTGCGGGACCACGGCTACCAACGGCGGGGGATCCGCCCGGATGTCCGGTCAGGCCTTATTGACCTTGTTTTCAACGACCTGGACAGCCCTTGGGCGGTGGAAATCATCCGTGGCGTGGAGGAAGCCGCCAATGAAGCGGGGGCTTCGACGGTGGTGTCCGCGATCCACCGCAAAACAAGTCCCACCTCCACCCGGCAGTGGCTGGACAACGTCAGTGCCAGGGCGAGTGACGGGGCCATTCTGGTCACCACAGACCTCGATTCCTTCCTGCGGGCCGAACTGCAGCGCCTGCACGTCCCCGCAGTCGTGATTGATCCTGCGGGCGTGCCGGACTTGGACGTGCCAACGATAGGTGCCACCAACTGGACCGGAGCGGTCGGTGCAACCGAGCACCTCACTGGAATCGGCCACCAGCGGATTGGATTCGTTGCCGGCACACCTGGCCTGTGGTGCAGCAGGGCGCGGCTGGACGGCTACCGCGCGGGCCTTGACGCGGCCGGGATCCCCTTTGATCCCGACCTGGTGGTGGACGGGGACTTCGACTACCAGTCCGGGTTTCGCGCCGGGTGCCGGTTGCTTGAGCTGCCCCAACCACCGTCTGCCGTGTTCGCCGCGAGCGACCAAATGGCCCTCGGCGTCTACGAGGCAGTGCGAAAGAAGGGGCTGCGGGTGCCCGAGGACATCAGCGTCGTTGGATTTGACGACCTTCCGGAAGCCCGCTGGGCGTCTCCTCCGCTGACCACCGTCCGGCAGCCGCTGGCGGAGATGGGCAAACTTGCTGCGCGCACCGTGCTTCGGATGCTTCAGGGCGAGGGTGTTGAAAGCCCCCGCGTGGAACTCTCCACCAGGCTTGTGGCCAGGGAGAGCACCGCCGCGCCCCGCAACACGTAATCCCTGCGCTCCGAAACTCCTCTTGGCGCACCCTTGACGAGGTGATTAGCACAAGCCTACGCTCAGCGCATTCCGGAAATTACCGGAAATTCCCGTGACTCCGATGAGGTAGACATGAACTTCCCACTTCGCCGCCCGTCATTTCTACGCAGGGCGGCGCTGCCTTTCGCTGCCACCGTTGTGGCACTTGGTGCTGCCGTTCCGGCAGGCCTTGCTGGCGCAGCTCCTGCCCAGGCCGACCAGGCCACCCCCGCGATCGTCGATTCAACCAGGCACGAGGGCAAGTACCTAAGCCTGACGTTCGACGACGGTCCCGATCCCGTCAACACCCCAAAGCTGCTGGCCGTGCTGGAGAAGCACCACGTCAAGGCCACCTTCTGCCTGTGGGGAGACCACGTGAAGCAGCACCCCGAGGTTGTCCGCCAGGTCGCGGACGCGGGCCACCTGCTCTGCAACCACACGATGCATCACCACAACATGGGTGGCTGGAGCGCCGAGGCCATCAGGGCCGATCTCGAAGAGACGAGTGCCGTTATCCGCGAGGCCGTGCCGGAGGCGAAAATCAACTACTTCCGCGCTCCCTATGGAAGCTGGGGACAAACTCCGGAGGTAGCCGCAAGCATGGGCATGCAGCCGCTTGGCTGGGCCACGGTGGTGGGCGACTGGGATCCCCCGGGGACTGCAGAACTGGTCCGCCGCATCAGGGATGGCATCACGCCGGGAGGGGTGGTGCTCCTGCACGACGGTGGCGGGGACAGGAGCCAGACGGTGGAAGCAGTAGACCAGGTCATTCCGGAACTACAGTCCGAGGGCTGGCGCTTCGACCGGCCTGCCCGGCGCGGCTGACAGCCTTCCAGACGCAGCCCGTCCCCACCTCCCTTGACGGTGCTGCCGCCGCAACCATATAGTTCAATTTATAAACTAATTGGCTGTTTCCGGCCTTACTCTTTGACTGCAAGGACGCATCATGACTCTTACCCCGACCCCCGCTGAGAAGTTCACTTTTGGTCTTTGGACTGTTGGCTGGACCGGTGCCGACCCGTTCGGTGTTGCGACCCGTGCGGCGCTGGATCCGGTGGAGGCGGTCCACCGCCTCGCCGAGCTGGGCGCCTACGGCATCACCTTCCATGACAACGACCTGGTCCCGTTTGAGGCCACGGCCTCGGAGCGCGAGCTGATCCTGAAGAACTTCAAGGCGGCCCTGGCCGAGACCGGGTTGAAGGTCCCGATGGTGACCACCAACCTGTTCAGCCATCCGGTATTCAAGGACGGCGGGTTCACCTCCAACGACCGCTCCATCCGCCGCTTCGCCCTGTCCAAGGTCCTGCGGAACATCGATTCCGCCGCGGAGTTCGGCGCCGAAACGTTCGTGATGTGGGGCGGACGTGAGGGCAGCGAATACGACGGGTCCAAGGACCTTTCCGCGGCCCTGGACCGGATGCGCGAGGGCGTGGACACCGCCGCCGCGTACATCAAGGACAAGGGCTACAACCTGCGGATCGCCCTGGAGCCCAAGCCCAACGAACCCCGCGGCGATATCTTCCTGCCCACCGTCGGGCACGGCCTGGCGTTCATCGCCCAGCTCGAACACGGCGACATCGTGGGTTTGAACCCCGAAACCGGGCACGAGCAGATGGCCGGGCTGAACTTCACCCACGGCATCGCCCAGGCCCTGTGGGCCGGCAAGCTGTTCCACATTGACCTTAACGGCCAGCGCGGCATCAAGTACGACCAGGACCTCGTCTTCGGCCACGGCGACCTCACCAGCGCCTTCTTCACCGTGGACCTGCTCGAAAACGGCTTCCCCAACGGCGGCCCCCGCTACGAGGGCCCGCGGCACTTCGACTACAAGCCCTCCCGCACCGATGGGTACGACGGCGTCTGGGAATCCGCCAAAGCCAACATGTCCATGTACCTGCTCCTGAAAGAACGCGCCACCGCGTTCCGCGCCGACCCCCAGGTCCAGGAAGCCCTCGCCGCCTCCGGCGTCTTCGAACTCGGCGAAACCACCCTCACCGCCGGCGAAACCGCCACCGACCTGCTCAACGACACCACCGCGTTCGAAGACTTCGACGCCGACAAAGCAGCCGAACGCTCCTTCGCCTTCGTCCGCCTCAACCAGCTCGCCATCGAACACCTCCTCAACGCACGCTAAGCAGGTCATTCCGTCACTGCCGTCCGGCCCCTTCAGCAGCAGCTCCATCGAGCGCGTCCTGAAAGGGGCCGGCGCTGCGTTTGAGCTCTAAGCCAGAGGCGCGCGACGGCGGTCATGCCGGCTGGGGTGCCTTGCTGGCCTGGCTTCATTCGGCTGCGCCTCGTGCACCTGTGCCTGTGCGGAGCAGCGGATTTTCCCCTATGGATCGTGTTGTTGCCGCATGGTACTTTGACCCTCTTACGTCGCTTACCGGAAGCGATCCAGGAGGAGGCGAGCTCATGAGTGATACTGATTCCGCCGGAACGAACGTGGATGTCGTAGACATCCTGACCAGTGACCACCAGGACATGGTTGCACTGATCGGGCAGATCAAAAGCACGCCGGATGGCACCGCGCGCAGGGACCTTGCGGACACCCTGATTGCCGAAGTCATGCGCCATGCCGTCGCGGAGGAAATGTACGTCTATCCCGCCATTGAGGACCACGTGCCCAACGGAAAAGAAGAGGTGGAGCACGACAAGAAGGAGCATGACGACATCGTCAAGCTGATGAAGCGGCTGGAAAAGGTTGATTCCTCCGACCGGGAGTTTATGGAACTCGTGGGTGAGCTTGAGGGACAGCTGACCCATCACGCCAACGACGAGGAATCCGAGCAGTTCCCGAAGCTCCGCCTGCACATTCCCCGCGAAAAACTCATCGAATTGGGGCAAAAAGTAGAGAAAGCGAAAAAGGTGGCACCCACCAGGCCGCACCCAAGCGCCCCGCATTCGGAGCTGTTCCATAAGACGGTGGGACCGGGGGTCGGCATGGTGGACCGGCTCCTGGACAAGCTCACTCATCGGCAGACAGGTTCGAAGGACGACTGACAGGCTGCTTATGGCTTTCGGGGCGGGTTGCCTTGGTGGTGACGCCACTCGCGGTTAGGTTGGCAGGAGTTCTTTGCCTACCACCGACACCGAGGAGGAGTCATGAGCGACGGCGCCATGGACAGCACCGGCCCAACGAGCAGGCCGGCAACGGCCGCGCAGCAGCAGCTAGCTTCAAAGGCCGGCCATGCCGACCGGATTGATGACGACGGCGGCCGTCCCGCCAAATGGCGCATCATCGGGCCTGGCCTGGTGGTCGCAGCCACCGGCGTGGGCGCTGCTGACATGGTGGCCACTTTGGTGGCGGGCTCCCGGTACGGTTACGGCCTGTTCTGGGCGGTCATCGTTGGCGTGGTCTTGAAGATCATCCTCGTTGAAGGCGCCGGACGCTACACGCTGGCAACCGGAAAGACGATCTTCGAGGGATGGCGTTCCCTCGGCAAGTGGACCACCTGGTACTTCGGGCCTTACATCATGATCTGGGGCTTCGTCTACGGAGCCACTGCCATGTCCTCCGCAGCCTTGCCGCTCGCGGCCGTGTTCCCAATCCTGCCGCTGTGGGCGTGGGCCATCCTGATGGGCCTGGCCGGTTTCGCGATGGTGTGGTGGGGCAAGTACGCCACCTTCGAGAAGATCACTGCCGTGCTGGTGGGCATGATGTTCGTGACCGTGGTGGGTTTGGCCATCATTGCCGCCCCGAACATCCCGGAGATGCTCACCGGCCTGATCCCGATGATCCCATCGACCGATGGCGGCATCTTCTACACCCTGGCCCTGGCCGGCGGGGTGGGCGGAACCATCACGCTGGCCGCCTACGGATACTGGCTCCGCGAAAAGGGCTGGTACACGCCCAAGTGGATGAAGGTCATGCGGATCGACAACTCCATGGCCTACGTGATGACAGGGATCTTCGTGATCGCCATGCTCATCGTCGGTGCCGAGGTTGTCCGCTCCGCCGGTGTTTCCCTCAGTGCAAGCGATGAAGGACTGCTGGATCTCTACGATGTCCTGAAAGCGGAGTACGGCGACGTGGTGGGAACGGGGTTCCTCGTCGGTTTCTGGGCCGCTTCCTTCTCCTCCATCATCGGCGTCTGGAATGGCGTTTCTTTGATGTTCGCCGACTTCTGGGGCAATATGCGGGGCAAGGAATCCGGACACCCTGATACCCGGGTGGGCGGGAAATACTTCAAGTTCTACATTCTTTGGCTCACGTTCCCGCCCATGATCCTCTTCGCCCTGGGCCAGCCCATCGGCCTGATCCTGCTTTACGGCGCTTTGGGTTCACTGTTTATGCCGTTCCTGGCACTGACCCTGCTCGGCCTGCTCAACGGCAGGCGGATACCCAAAGCCTGGGCCAACAAGCTGCACTCCAACATAGCGCTGGGAGTGTGCGCCCTACTGTTTGTCGTCCTGGGCATCCGCCAGTTCTGGACGTCCCTGTCGCCGCTCTTCGGCGGGTGAAAAAGCCGCATCAAGTGCGAGAGCGTTGCCGGAAAAGCCGCATCAAGTGCGAGAGCGTTGCCTCTGGAGCACGTTCCCTGTGCGTCGGAGACCACGACGCAACGGACCCGGCCGTGGAAGCGGCCGGCCCGCAGCTCCCGGTTTGCCGGATTGGCCGGAGTACGGGCCCGGCCGTAGGACGATGATCCTGGATGAGCTGCCCCGTGTGGCGGAGGACCCCCGCCGGGAGCTTCGGGAGTTCTGGGCGGGGGCTTGAACCGGCTGTACAACTTCCAGCAGCAGGACAAAGCAGGCGCCCTGCGATGGGTGGAACGCTCCAGGTTGAAAGATCCCCGACCAGGAACTGCAAATATCGGACAGTCCGCTCCAGCGCCGAAACCCTACGTCTTCGTCAGCCGGTACCGTTCGATCTGTTTGAGCCGCCGCAGGAGGCTGTCGCGCCGCGGGTGCGGGACGGCGTCGGCCGCTTCGGCGGTGAGGTCAATGTGTTTGGTGCCGTACTGCCACAGCAGCAGGTCATCGAGCAGCCGGTCCGGACCGGGGGAGTAGCGGTGGTCCAGGGCCTTGCGGACTTCGGTGATGCGGTTGGCGCTCAGCAGCCCGGCGAGCTGCATGGTCTGGTTAAGTCCGTGTGCGGCGAGGAGCTCCGCGGCCCAGCCCCAGTCGTCATCCACCTTGCGGTCCACGTGCGGGAGCAGGGTGCGCCACACGTCGCGGATCCGGTTGGGTGTCAGCGGCGCGGCGCCCTCGCCCTCGGTGTCCCAGAAGCTGCGCACTTCCTCGTACCGTTCGTGCAGGTCCGCGAAGGCCGTTTCCACCGTTTCCAGCATCGCCGCCGTGGCGGTGAACTGCCGGTCGAAGTGCGGGGTCCAGGCGCGCGGGTCCTCGGCCTTGAACCGGATGTCGTGCTCGATCTCGCTCCAGGCGTGCGCAAAAATCGTGCGGATCTGGCATTCAAAGAAGTAGCTGCCGTTGGGCTGGGCATCCGGGTTGAAGACCTGTTGGTACTCCTTGACGGCCTCGTTCTGGATGGTCCGCAGGATCAGGTGGCGGCTGGAGTAGCCGTAGGTGCCGGACTCGATGGAACCGATGTCCTTCTCCCGGTCCCCGCGGCAGTCGAACAGTTGCCGCTGCCGCTTGATGATGTTGGCCACCGCGGCATTTTCGGCCGGCAGCTTGGTGATCACCCTGATGCCTACCATGTCATTCAGCGTCCGGAACGGGTCCGGGAACTTCAGCACCGGCGGGCCGCCTGGCTCCAGCGGCTCCTCGATCCGAGAGATCTTCTCCTTGAACGATTCCACCGTTTTGGTGCGCCCGGTAACGAACAGCGGGGTAACCTCGCTGTCCTTCAGCATGTCCCGCATCAGCAGCAGGACATCCCGCGTCACCAGTTTCAGGGCAGGCCGGACGCGCTCATAGATCTCCACGTTCTGCTGTACAGATTCGCGCAGGCTAGGGTCCAGGCTGTCCCAGTTACTCGGCATAGTCCCAGCTTACGGCCGGGCACAGACAGAACGACGGCGGCTGGAACCGTCAGCGTTCCGCCGCCACTGTGGATCCGCGCACCACGAGGGAACTCTCCAGCGTGGCCCCGGTCTGCTCCAGTGCCTTCCCTTCCATGAGGCGGCGCAGCTGCTCCCCGGCCTTCAGGCCCAGCGAAGTGGCGGGCAGATGGACGCTGGTGAGGCCGGGATTGCTCGTGGCGGAATAGGGGAGGTCATCAAAGCCGGCCACCGCCAGCTCCTCGGGTATCCGCACCCCTGCCACCCGCGCTTCCTGCAGCACGCCGTAGGCGTGGGTATCGGTGCCGCAGACGACGGCGGTCACCCCCTCACGTTGCCACGCCGGCCAGGCGGAGGCGAACGCGGCGGCCGCCGTTCCGACGTCGATGGTGGTGCTGATGATGCGGTCCGGCCCAACGCTGATGCCGCGGGCGGCCGCCTCCTCCAGGAAGGCTTTCCGCCGCAGGGCGAAGGTTTCCGTGCCGGTGACGCTGTCCACGTACGCCGCCTCCCGGTGCCCGGCGTCCGCGAGGTGCGCCGCGAGTTCCCGCGCTCCACTGGCCACGTCCAGGTTCACCGACGGCGCGTACGCCTCCAGCCCGGGAGCATCCAGCAGGACAAGCGGCGACGGCGACGCAAGGTCTTCGAGGAAGCCGGCGTTGGGTGCGTCAACGAGCAGCCCGGCCGGACGTAGGGACATCAGCCGCCGGACGTCGTCGGCCTGGGGGAACTCGCCCGCCTCGGTGACCGACAACAGCAGCTGGTACTGCGAACCCAGGGACTCCCGCACGCCGGCAATCACCTTGGCGAAGAATGGATTGGAGATATCCGGCGCCACCAGGATCACGATGGAGCTCACACCCTTGGCGAGGGAACTGCCGATGCCGTCCACCACGTAGCCGAGTTCGGTGATGGCCTCCCGGACCTTGGAAACGTTGTCCTCGGAAACACGGCCCGCAGTCTTGCCGTTGGCCACCAGCGAGACGGTGGCCGTGGAGACGCCGGCGCGGGCAGCGACCATCGCCGCCGTGATCCGCCGCGAACGCGAGGGCTGGTGCGACTGATCCGCGAATTCCATACTTCGATCGTAGTAGGCGATGCGCCGGCTTCAGGTCAACCGGGGGGCAGCCCTACCTGTCGAGGCCCAGGTCCTCGATCACCCCTGCCACCCGGCGGCGTTGGTCCCCGCTCAGCCCCTGGATCGGCAGGGGCAAGCAGGCCTCCGGCGCCAGTTCAAGCTGCTCCGCGATGGCGGCGACCACCCTGATGCTTCCGCCGAATTCGGCAAACAGGTTCCACAGCGGCGCAAGCCGCCCGGACTCGGCCAAGGCGTCGGCAATCCGGCCCTCCTGGGCAGCCCTGGTGATTCCCGCAGCAAGGGCGGGCAAGGTGCCGCCGATGACGGAATACCAGGCATCGCACCCGGCCGCCAGCCCGGCGGCGGCACGTGCATCACCGGAGACGCCGATGGTCACGGACGCCGGGACAACAGCACGGATTTCCTGGAGCCGGGCCGCTGCCTCCTCCAGGCCGCCCGGCACGCCCGGTATCTTGATGGACGCGATCCGCGGCAGCGCGGCAATCCGCCCGTAAAGCTTCGTGCTGAACGTGAAGTGGGTAGTCCCCGGGTTGTCATAGACGGCGACGGGCAGTGACGTGTGCGCAGTGACCGTCCGGAAGAGTTCGAACACGTCGTCGTCCGTCAACGGTTGATACGTCATCGGCGCAAGCAACAGGCCGGAAGCGCCGGCCCGCTCGGCGTTCTCCGCGTTGGCCAGCACCTGGGACGTCCGCAGCGCCCCGATCCCAACGATCACCGGAGTGGACCCGGCATGCTCCACCGCCAGCCGGGCAACACGGCTCCGCTCTTCCCCGCTCAGGTACGCGTAGGAACCGGTGGAGCCGAGCGCGGTGATGGAATCAACGCCGGCCTCCCTTAGCCGTTCCACCAGGCGGACGAACGAAGCCTCGTCCACAGCATCGTGTGCCAGTGGGGTGAGGGGAAAAGCGCTCAAGCCAGTGAACATCGGCTCAACCGACAAAGTCGAGATCGGCGGGGCTGGCTGCCTGCTTCCTGGGCGAACGGCGGCTGCCACCGCGCTGCGCCGCGGAACCGGCCAGGACCACCAGCAGGATTCCCACCACCTGGATGGCAGAGGGCTGCTGGTGCAGGATGAGCAGTCCGAGGAGGACGCCGACGGCGGGTTCGAGGGCCATCAGCGTTCCAAACGCCGTGGGTGTCATCCTGCGCAGGGCCAGCATTTCCAGCGCGAACGGCAGCACGGGCAACAGAAGGGCCAGTCCGGCGGCGGCAGCCAGGATGTCAAGGCTGAGGTGGCCTGCGGCCTGCGGGATTCCGACGACGGCGGCCGTCACCGCGGCGATGGGCACCGTGAGGGTGAGCGCGCCGATGCCGGTGAACCGGTCGCCGATCCGCTGGGTGAGGAGGATGTAGAAGCCCCAGGCGACGGCTGCCAGCGCGGCGAACGCAACGCCGGTGGGGTTGAAGTCGCCCTGCCAGGGCTGGGTCAGCAGGACCACGCCGACGAGCGCCAGCGCAGGCCAGGCGAGGGCCTTCCGGTTGTGGCTGCGGATGGCGGCCACCGTCAGCGGACCCAGAAACTCAATGGCGACGGCGGTCCCGAGCGGTATGTGCTCCACCGCGGCGAGGAACCCGATGGTCATTACGCCAGTGGTGATCCCGAGCCCGAGCAGCGGCAGCACGTCCGGCCGCCGGATGGAGCGCAGTGGCGGGCGGCCAATCGCAAGCAGGATGAGGGCTCCCATGCTCAGGCGCAGCCATGCGGTACCGGCCGGGCCCACGTCCTCGATCAGGCCCACGGAGAGGGCTGAGCCCAGCTGGACCGAGAGGATCGCGGTGACGGCCAGCCCCCACGGCGGTACCGGAACGTTTCGCTTGAGCATGTCAGTTTCCTTCGGTGGTTGTTGGGGCGGCGGCGTTAGCTTCGGGGCGGTGCCCCGAGCCAACGCCCGGTTCGAAGACCGCGAGCGTGAACGTGGCCGGTTCGTTGGCCGGATTGGCATATGAGTGCTCGACGTCGCCAGGGAAGGAGACGGCGTCACCCGCCTCGAGGACGAAGGTTTCGCCGGCAACCACAACCGTGATGGATCCCCCGCGGACCTGGAGCAGTTCCTTGGTGCCGGCTGCATGGGCTTCGCTCTCGTGCCGGTCACCGGGCGCCAGGGTCCAGTCCCACAGCTCAACCACATCAGGGGACTCGGTCCCGGCCACCAGCACACCGCGGCCACCGGAGGCAGAACTCCAGAGGGCTGCGCCCTTACCGCTCCTGGTGACCGTTACGGGCTTGGGCTGCGGCGAGTCCACCAGGGCCGGCAATCCTATGCCCAGCGCGTCACTGATTCGAAGCAGGGTCCCCACGCTGGGATTCGCAGCGCCCTGTTCGACGTTGACCACCATGCGGCGGCTCACTCCCGCGGCTTCTGCCAGCTGGTCCAGGGTCCAGCCCCGTGACTGGCGTTCCTGCCTGACCCGGCTGCCGATCGCTGACGCCAGGGCTGATGTGCTTTTATCCATTAGTGCATCATACTGCACCTTTAGTGCACTGCGTGGACGCTCGGTGAGGAAGGGGAGCGTGGGTTGACGGAGCCCTTCCTTAGGGGGACGCCAGGTGGGACGATGCCCTTATGAGCGATACAAGCGGAGGGGGCACGCGCGATCTTGGTCCCCACCAGCATGCGCACGCAGCACCCAGCACCCAGCAGATGAGGACCGTCGGGCAGCGCCGGCGGGACGCCGAGGAGAAGTTGGAACACCACCTTCAAGAAGCACGCCAGAAGCACGAACATCACGACGTTGAGGGCGACCCGGAGGCGGGGCTGGCCGGCACTGTCCAGCCCTAGGACGCCTTTCTCGCATACGGCCCGAAAAGGAGCACCGGCAGCCAGTGGGCTGCAGGCGTCAAACGCTTGACCTGCAACTACGTCAAGCGTTTGACGTGATGCTGCTGACGGTGCCATGATCTCTCCTGAACGCTTTCGCTCCCCGCGCTGCGGTCAATACACCCGGCGCGGGCCCCAATGACGTGGAGATCATCGTGGAACCCACCGCCCAGTCCCTCAGAGGGCAATCCCCCGACCGCAAGAAAATCATTCTCGACTGCGACCCCGGGCATGACGACGCTGTGGCGTTGCTGCTCGCGCACGGCAACCCGGACATCGAACTGCTGGCCGTCACCACGGTGGTGGGAAACCAGACCCTCGAAAAGGTCACCCGCAACGCGCTGGCCGTCGGCACCATCGCTGGCATCACCGGCGTTCCCTTCGCCGCCGGCTGCGGCCGCCCCCTCGTCCGCAGCATCGAAACCGCCCCGGACATCCACGGCGACAGCGGCATGGACGGCCCCGCCCTCCCCAACTCCACCATCGAGCTGGACCCGCGGCACGCCGTCGACCTCATCATCGACACCGTGATGGCCCACGAACCCGGCACGGTCACCTTGGTGCCCACCGCCGGCCTCACCAACATCGCCATGGCTGCGCGCAAGGAACCGCGCATCGTTGAACGCGTGAAGGAAGTTGTCCTGATGGGCGGCGGCTACCACGTGGGCAACTGGAGTGCCGTGGCGGAATTCAACATCATCATCGATCCCGAAGCCGCCCACATCGTCTTCAACGAAAAGTGGCCGGTGGTCATGGTGGGCCTTGACCTGACGCACCAGGCGCTCGCCACCCCGGAGGTGGTGGAAAAGATTGCGGCAATCGGCACGAAGCCGGCGAAGTTCGTCACGGAACTAATGGACTTCTTCGCCCATACCTATAAGGACGCCCAAGGCTTCGACTCCCCGCCGGTCCACGATCCCTGCGCCGTTGCCTATGTCATCGACCCCACGATCGTCAGTACCCGCAAGGTGCCGGTAAACATCGAGCTGCAGGGAACCCTAACGCTCGGCATGACGGTGGCGGACTTCCGTGCGCCGGCCCCGGCTGACTGCCACACGAGCGTTGCCGTAGACCTCGACCACGAGAGGTTCTGGAACCTGGTCACCGACGCGTTGGTCACCATCGGTGAGCCCCTCGGCGGCGAGGGCGGCAGCGTCGCCAACGCGGCCGACGCCGAACGCCGGGAACCTGCCCACCTCACCGCGGGAGGCGTCAAGTAAATGACTGCCACCATTTTCGAAACCAAGGCCACCCGCGGCAACGTTACCGCCCTGATGGTCGCCCTGCTGGCGGCCTGCGTGGCCTTCCAGCTCAACGCTTCCATGCTCAGCCCGGCCCTGGTGACCATGGGCGAGGAGCTCAACACGGACCAGGCCGTTATTGGCCTCTCGCAGACATGGTTCTTTACTGCGGCCGCCCTGTTCTCCCTGTTCCTGCCCCGCCTGAGCGACATTGTGGGCCGCAAGAAGATCCTGGTGGGCATGATGCTGCTCATGGCCGTCGGATCGGTCATCGCAGCCCTCGCTCCGGACGTCACCTGGCTCTTTGTGGGCCGCATCATCCAGGGCGTCAGCGGCCCCACCGTTCCGCTCTGCCTGATCATGCTGCGCTCCGCGGTCAGCAACCCCCGCAAGTACGGGACGCTGATGGGCCTTATTACGGCCGTCAACGGCGGCGTGGCCGGCGTTGACTCGTTCGTGGGCGGCTACTTCGCCGAGCACTTCGGGTTCCGCAGCATTTTCTGGCTCATGGTGGTGCTGGCACTGGTGGCCACCGCACTGATCGCCTTCCTGGCCGGCGAAAGCAAGCCGGCCGCCGGTACGCGGATGGACTGGCTGGGCGTGTTCTTCATCGTCGTTGCCGTGGGTGCGCTGCTGACTGCCCTGAACGAAGGCGCCAAGCTGGTGGGCGCCTTCTCGTCCGGCACCCTGATGCTGAGCCTGGCGCTGGTGCTGGTGTCCGCCGTCGCGTTCTATGCCTTCTGGACCGTGGAGAAGCGGGCGAAGCAGCCGATGGTGGAAACCGTGCACCTGCGCCAGCGCTCCACGTGGGCGCCGCTGCTGACCACCACCCTGACCATGACCGGCATCTTCGCCGTCATCAACGGAATTGTCCCCGCCTATGTCCAGGCGGCCGACGGTTTCGGCGTCGGGCCCACCGAAATGTCGCTGATCATCCTTACGCCGTACGCCCTGCTGGGGTGGATCGTGGGGCCGCTCAGCGGGAAGCTCGCCCCGGTGCTGGGCTACACCAAGGTACTGCGCATCGGCCTCCTCGGCAGCATTGCGGCGCTGGCCATCATGGCGTTCTTTGGCCTGGGCAGCCTGCCCCTGATGATCGCCGGCACGGTCTTGCTGGGCATCATGTACGCCGGTACGGTCAACATCATGCTCAACGGACTCGGCGTTGTCCTCTCGCCCGCGGGGAACCCCGGCTTCCTGCCCGGCATGAACGCCGGCGCCTTCAACCTCGGTGCCGGCCTCAGCTTCCTGGTGCTCCCCGCCGTCCTGGTGGCCACCTCCGCCCTGGGTGATGCCAGGGCCTCCTACCTCACCGTGATCGTGGTGGGCCTGGCCCTCACCGTGGCAGCCTTCGCTGCCTCGCTGCTGATCCCCAAGCCGGTTGAAGCCGAGGTGGCCGAATGAACGCCACGGAAAAGGCCGGCCGGATTGTCGTCGTCGGCTCCCTGAACGCCGACCTGACCATTTACTGCGAACGCCTCCCGCTCCCGGGCGAGACCGTGCATGGCAACGGGTTCGCCGTGAATCCGGGCGGCAAGAGCGCCAACCAGGCGGTCGCCGCGAGCCGGTTGGGCGGGAACGTGAGCCTTGTCGGCGCGGTGGGTGAGGACCCCAACGGTGACATGCTGCTCTCCTCCGCTGCCGGTTCGGGGGTGGACGTCGGGCATGTGCGGACGTCGTTTGAGCCCACGGGTGTCGCGGTCATCGCCGTCGATGCCAGCGGCGAGAACAACATCATCATCTCCGCGGGTGCCAACGGCACCCTGTCTCCGGCGGACGTGGCGGAGGCCTCGGACGTCCTGGACGACGCCGCCGTCGTCTGCCTTTGCCTGGAAGTCGGCATGGAGACGGTGCTGGCAGCGGCGCAGGCAGGGCACGAC
This sequence comes from Arthrobacter sp. MDT2-3, assembly GCF_059090465.1. Lineage (NCBI taxonomy): Bacteria > Bacillati > Actinomycetota > Actinomycetes > Micrococcales > Micrococcaceae > Arthrobacter > Arthrobacter sp. MDT2-3. The sequence continues at coordinate 360,956 of NZ_JBNHFS010000001.1, forward strand.
GCCGGCGCAACAGTTTTGCTGAACCTCTCGCCGTACGGTGAGGTTCCGGAGCCGCTGACTGCCCTCACCGGTGTCCTGCTGGTCAACGCCCATGAGGCCGCGCTGTTCCTGGGTGACGGCGCCGCCGTTCCAGGCCCGGAGGCGGCCGGCGCCGAATGGGACAAGGTCCGGATGCGGTTTGCGGAGCGGGGGATCCGGCAGGTCCTGGTGACGCTCGGTTCGCAGGGTTCGATGGTGCTGGATTCGCTGGCCGCCGAGGGCCGGCAGGTGGTCCGGATCGCGCCCACGAAGGTGAAAGCTGTGGACACCACCGGGGCGGGCGATGCCTTCACGGGGGCCGTTGCAGTCCGGCTCGCCGCCGGCGATGCGCTCGCCGACGCCGCTGCCTTTGCCTCGGTGGCTGCTGCCCTGGCCACCACCCGGAAGGGAACGCAGGCTGCGTACCCGGAAGCGGCTGACGTGGCGCGGCTGCTCCGGAGATAGCCGCGCTCGGGTGGGGCCTTCAGGAAGGCCCCACCCGAGTCGAATCAATTGCGGGCCAGGTCCTTATCGGATCCTGCGTTGGTGCCGGCGGAGGCCATGGCGTGCGGGACCGCCAAGAGGGCAACCACGGCAAGGGCACCCGCTGCTGCGAAGACGTAGAAACCCCACGGGTAGGCGATGCCGGCGGCGACCAGGCCGCCTGTCACGGCAGGTCCTGCGATGGCGCCGACGCGGCCCACGCCGGCAGCGAAGCCGAGTGCCGTTGCGCGCAGGCGGGCCGGGAACAACTGGCTGACCCAGGCGTAAACGAGGACCTGGGAACTGAAGACGAACACTCCCGTGACGAAGACGAGGGCGTTCAGCAGGACCGCGTTGTCCACCTTGATGCTCAAGAGGCCAAGGCACACCGCCGAAAGGCCAAACCACAGCAACACGACGGGCTTGGTTCCGTGCTTGTCAGCCAGGACGCCGGCGATGATGAGACCGGCAACAGCGCCGAGGTTCAAGACAAGGAGCAGGGAAAGCCCTGCGCTTACCGGATATCCAGCGGAAGCCATCAGTTGCGGAAGCCAGGTGTTCAGCCCATATACCAGCAGCAGCCCCATGAACGACGCCGCACCGATCGCCGCGGCAATCAGGGGGTACGGCTTCTTCACCAGGTTCCGGAACCCGGTCTGCTCCTCTGTCCGGGCAGCCCGGGCGGCGGGCAGTGTCTCGGGCAGCTTGAACCACAGGAACGGCAGGAGGATCAAGCCGGACACGCCTCCCACCACGAACATGATGCGCCAGTCCGGAATGACGATCATCGCCAGGAACGCGGTGGCCACCGCACCGACGTGGTACCCGGTCATCGTGCGGGTGGTTGACTTACCGGCGGAACCTGCAGGGGCATAGTCGTTCATGTAGGCAAGGGCTGCCGGCAGGCATGCCCCAAGCCCGGCCCCGGCCAGAAGCCGGAGGGCACCAAACACGGCAACGTTCGGCGCCCACACCACCGCGAGGGCAAAGAGCGAGAACCAAAGCACGCAGGCAACCAGCAGGTTCCGGCGCCCGAAGCGGTCCGAGAGCGGGGCGATAAAGAGCGCCCCCAGGCCCACGCCCACGAGGGATATCGTGGCCACGAAAGTAGCGCCCACCGCGTCAAAGCCAAGCTCGCCGGTCTTGATCAAGGTGGGAATGACGGTGCCGAGCACCACGAGGTCAAAGCCGTCCAGGACCATGGCCAGCCAGCAGAGCCACACCGGCCAGCGGGAAGGGCGGGCGGAAGGGGAAGTTGTCATGGAATCCTCATTGATTTAGGGAAAAGAATGGAAGCAGGGCCGGTCGAGAGTTTTGCCACAACTGGTTGTGACTCGCGGCATAGTTTCCGCCCACAAGAGTACAGGCTTGTTCAATGAACGCACAAAAGTTCACTAGTCGAACATCGGTGTTCCTAGACTCGGCGGCCGGTAGTCTCGGCTCATGACTGGCTTCCGTCGTCGGACCTTCCTCGTAGGGGCAGCCGCGGCAGGTGCCGGCCTCGCCACCTGGGCAGGGGTGCCGCCAAGCGGCCAGCCACAAGAAAGAGCAACGGAGGACCCCATCAACGAAGCAGCAGTCCAGCGGCACCGGTACCAGTACGGCGATGACCCGAGCCAGTGGGGTGAGCTGTTCCTTCCCGAACTGTCCGACGGCGGGAAGCATCGCGGCGTTGTGGTGGTCATCCATGGCGGCTACTGGCGCTCGCGGTACGGGGCCGAGCTCGGGGAGCCGCTGGCCCGGGACCTGGCCACCCGCGGGCTGGCGGCGTGGAACCTGGAGTACCGCCGCGCGGGAAACGGCGGCGGCTGGCCGCACACCTTCCAGGACATTTTGGCGGGCATCGACAAGCTTGGCGAGCTCGCCGGTCCGCATTCCCTGGACCTGAGCAGGGTGGTGGCGCTGGGCCATTCTGCCGGCGGCCACCTGGCGGTGTGGGCGGCAGGGCGGGACCGGTTGGGCGGGCTGGGGCCGGAGGCCGAGCACTTCGAGGCCGGCGCGGGTACTGACGGCGTCCGTCTCACCGGGGTGGTGAGCCAGTCCGGTGTGCTGAACCTGGCTGAAGCCGAAAGGCTCAACGTCAGCAACGGTGCGGTGGCCAACCTGCTGGGCGGGCCGTCGTCGAACTTTCCTGGCCGTCACCAGTACGCGGATCCGATGGCAGCGTTGCCCCTGACCGTTCCCATTTACGCGGTACACGCCGCGGAGGACGAAGACGTGCCGCTCAGCATGTCCTCGTCCTACGTTCAGGCGGGCCGGACCGGGTCCACTCCCGCGCAGCTGGTCATGGTGCCCGGGGACCACTTCGCATTGATCGATCCCGCAGCACCCGCATACGTAAGGTGCCGGGAACTGGTCCAGGAGCTGCTGCGCTGACACGAACTGCTGCGGGAGCCTCTTCTCTGGCAAAGTATGACCATGCTCACTGTTATTGGCGAAGGCCTTGTTGACGTTGTCCAGCGCGCCTCAGGAATTGAAGCGCATGTGGGCGGAAGCCCGTTGAACGTCGCGGTGGGCCTGGCCCGCCTTGACCACCCCGTGCAGTTCATCGGCCGGTATGGCCGGGACGCGTACGGCGATTCGGTCGCGGCACACCTGCGCGCCAGTTCGGTAATGCTTCCGTTGGGTCCCGATGAGCTGCCCACCAGCGTGGCCACCGCCCTGATCGACGACGACGGCGCCGCCACCTACACGTTCGACCTCACCTGGGAGCTCCCCGGCATCGCCGACCGGCTTGCCTTTATGCTGCAGGGCACCACCCTGCTGCACACCGGATCGATCGCGACCATGCTGGCGCCGGGCGCCACGGATGTCCTCGCCACCGTCGAATATGCCCACCCGCATGCCACCATCAGCTTCGACCCCAACTGCCGGCCCAGCATCATCACCGACGTGGACTACGCGCGCCGCCACGCGGAGAAGTTCGTGTCCCTGGCGGACGTTGTAAAGGCGTCCGATGAGGACCTCGCCTGGCTCTACCCGGACCTTGACGTGCTGGACGCCGCGCGCCGCTGGTTGTCCCTAGGCGGGCCGGAAGGGCCGGCGATGGTGGTGGTCACGCGCGGGGCAGACGGGCCGTGGGGAGTGTGCCGGGCAGGCGAGGCCCAGGTGCCTGCTCCCAAAGTTGAGGTGGCAGACACCGTGGGCGCCGGTGACTCCTTTATGGCAGCCCTGCTCTCCGGACTGGTGGACCGCGGCCTGGATGGCGCCCAGAACCGCAAGGACCTGCGGGAAGTTCCCGCTGAGGGCTTGGCTGAACTTTTGGCGCACGCGGCCAAGGCGGCAGCAGTCACGGTGTCACGGCCCGGCGCCAATCCGCCCACGCGTGCCGAGTTGAACGGCGCGTCCAGGGAGAGTTAGGTAGATTCCTCACAAACTTAAGTGCGAAACCGACATAATACTGTTACGCTGGTTTCGTACCTAGAGAGAGTGAGCAATGATGCTTCTCGAAAGAGACCTCATCCAGTCAGTTGGCTTCCGCAACGTCACCGAAGGCGGGCGCGTGACGGGCTTCCAGTTCCGGGTCCGGATGCCTTCGTACCGGGGCATGGCCGCATCCCTCATCGACGGCATCGCGGTCCGCGTGGGCAACCTCGTCGACGTCGGCCCTGACGTTCCGCTATGGACGTTCGGCGGGCGGACCTACACCCTGCAGCAGCTCTGGGAGAGCGACGGCGTCCGCTGGCCCCTTGAGGAGGCGGCAGTGGTCACCGTTCCGCTCGAGGGCGGCCTGCCGCAGGGCGTTTATGAACTCGCCATTGAATTGCGGCTGCGCATGTCCTACATCCCGGTTGAACACCAGCCCACCACCCACCGGGTCAGCCGGAAAGTAACGCTGGCACCGGAAGGCGGCGACGGCACCTTCCGCTACGGCGTTTCCCTATACAGCTTTATGGGCGACTACGGCACCGTGATGGACCTGGAAACCGCCTTGGCCGCCGTCGCTGACCTGGGCGCCACGGGCGTCGAAATCCTCGGCGAGGGCCACGTCCCCGGTTACCCGGAACCTTCCCCGGCGTGGATCGACAACTGGTTCAGCCTGCTCGGGAAGTACTCCCTGGAGCCCACGAACTACGGCTCCTGGATTGACACCCGGCTGCACCCGGGCCGGACCATGACAGCGGGCGAGGGTGCAGACGCTCTGCAGCGGGACCTGAGGCTTGCCAGCCGGCTTGGCTTCAGCTTCGTGCGGCCCAAGATCGGCGTCGTCTCCAGTGACCTGGTCCCGGATTCGATCTGGACGGAGTCCGTGGAGCGTTCCCTCGACCTGGCGCACGAGCTGGGAATTATCGTCTGCCCCGAGATCCACTCGCCCACGCCCATAAAGCACCCCGTCGTGGAGGACTACATCGGCCTCATTGAACGGACCGGAACCAAGAACTTCGGCCTGCTCATCGACACTGGAATCTTCCAGGACCGGCCTATCCCGCTGCGTGAAGGGGAAACTCGCGAGACCCGGCCCGCGTTCCTGGACGGCATCGGCGTTGATCCCGCAGACTTCGCGGATATCGCCCAGTATGTGGTGTTCATCCAAGCGAAGTTCCACGACATCAACGAGCAGTTGGAGGACCAGCAGATTCCGTGGCGCCCGGTGCTGAAAGCTCTCAAGGACTCGGGCTACACCGGCTATCTCTCCAGTGAATACGAAGGCGAACGCACTCCCTGGCGTGCCATTGAGCAGGTGCGGCGGCAGCACTCCCTTATCCGCCGCATCACGTCCGAGCTTCCCTGATCCCTTCCATCCCACGAACAAAGTGAACAACCATGCCAAACGGACTTCTTGACGATTCAAGCCTCCGCGCCCATCCCGAGGGTTTCGCGCTGGCCCTTGCCCTTCCGTGGTACCGGAGCCTGTGGCTCTCCTCCGTCTCAGCCCTGCGGCTCACTGTTGACGGCCAGGAAGTTCCCACGGAGGACCTGTCCCTTGAACTGGGCGGCGTCCGCTACACCCTTCCCGACCTGCCGGCGCAAAGCGAAACCCTCTGGTACCTGCAGGAGCACCCCCTGCTGATCGCCAAGCGGGATACCCCTCTGGCCCGGGGCGAGCAGCACACGGTCCAGCTCATAGGGGAGCTGCGCCTGCCCTACATGCAGATCGCCCCGGGCCAGGACGGCGGCCCCGGCATGTACGTCCCCAACTTCGTGAACCAAACGCTGGAGCTGACCGTCACGGACAGGGCTGCCGCGGTTCCGGAACTCACGACGGCGGTCACGCCGCCTCCGCCGAAGGCCGCGGACGATCCGTTCTCGCTGGGCCTCACCCTGTACTCCGCCAGCGCCGAGTTCCGCGCCGGCTGGTACGACTTCGACGGCCTGCTGAACCGCGTGGCGGAACTGGGCATCGGCCCCGGCATCGAAATTGTGGCGTCCCAGGTCCTGCCCACCTACCCGCAAGTGACGGATGACTTCGCCCGTTCTTGGCAGGAGGCCTTCGACAAGCACGGCTTCACGTCCAGCTCCTTCGGCGCCAACCTGGACATGGGCCGCCGCCGCGACCGCGACATGACCCCGGACGAGGAGTATGAGTTCACCGAGACTCTCTTCCACGGCGCCAAGAAACTCGGCTTCCCGCTGGTCCGCATCCAGAGCGCCAAGCCGGCCCTGCTGCGACGGCTGCTGCCGCTCGCCGAGGACCTGGAGCTCAAGCTGGCCTACGAGATCCACGCACCGCTGGGCCCCAACTCCCCGGAGATTATGAAGGTCCGCGACGTGTACGCGGAACTTGACTCACCGCTGCTGGGGTTCGTGGCTGACTTCTCCTCCACCATGCACAGCATGTCGCCCACGCTCCTGCGGGCTGTCCGCCGTGCCGGGCTCGACGACGAAGCCGTCCAGAAGCTGCAGGCCATCTGGGCCACCGACGCGCCGATGCGGGCGCGGCAGGAGGAGTTTATCGGATACCTTCGCGGGCGGGGCTTCGATCCCGCCCGCCTTGGTTCCTTCGCACACCTGGCCTTCAACATGCACGGCCATGTCAGCCCGAAGGAGTGGGCGGACATCATGCCGCAGATCATGCACGTCCACGCGAAGTTCTACGACATCGATGAGCAAGGAAACGAACCGGCCATCGACTATCCGGAACTCGTCCGGGTATTCGTCGAGGGCGGGTATCGCGGCTACTGGTCCAGCGAGTGGGAGGGCCACGCCTTCGCCGAGCTAGGCGAAGTTGATCCGCTGCTGCTGGTCCGCCAGCAGCACGACCTCATCCGCAGGAGCATGCGGTCGGCGCTGGCATCGGCCTGACCCTGCCCGAATGCCTCAGTGCCCGTCAGTTTAGCCGGCGGGTACTGAGGCGTTTAAGGGCAGACAGGCGTTTGAGCGCTCACGGCGTTTACGGGGCTTCCTTGGCCGCGGCCGCTGCCACGATCTCGCCAGCCTCCTTGAACAGGTCCCGCATCCACTCGTGCTCCGAATCGCGGTTGTGCACGGGATGCCACCACAGGGCGTTGACCAGCGGCGTGGCATTGAAGGGCAGTGGCAGGATCCGCACCCCGCCCACCCGCAGTGCGAACGGCACAAGTGCGGCCTGGATGAGGGCGATGCGGTCGGTGCCCACCACAAAGTGCGGCAAGGACTGAAAGCTCTCCACCACTACGTCCACGCGGGGCTCAACGCCGAGCTGCATGATCTGGCGTTCCGCCGAGGTTGACGCCGAGCGGGTTTGGTAGGTCATCACCCAGGGAAGCTCGGCGATGTTCTTCATGGTGATGTTCTCGCCGACGGCGTTGTTGGAGGAAGAGACGACGGCGACCCAACCGTCCCGCCACAGGTCCAGGTACGGGAGCCCGGTCAGGAAGCCGTGCGGAATCACCATGCCGTCCACCGAACGGAGGCGGTTGGCGGCATCCTCCACCACCATCGGGTTGTGCAGCATAAACCGGAACCGGACGCCGGGGGCGCGCTCGGCCGCAAGCTCGGAAACCACGCGCCCGATGGTGGTAAACCCGTAGTCCGAGCCGTAGATGGAGAACTCGCGCTCTGACTCGCTGGGCTCCCATATTGCCTGGCTCTCGAAAACCCGGCGAGCGGCCTCAAGTGCTGTGGTTGTGTGCTCCGCCAGGCGCAGCGCGAAGGGAGTGAGTTCATAGGCATTGCCGCGGCGGGCCAGGATGGGATCGCCAAAATGGGCCCGGAGCCGCGCGAGCGAAGCACTCAGTGCTGGCTGGCTGAGATGGAGCCGCTCGGCCGCCCTCGTCACGCTCCGCTCGGTAATGAGGGCATCCAGCGAGATCAGCAAGTTGAGGTCGAGCCGGGAAAGCAGGACATTATTCGTCACGGCACGGCGATCTTTCAACGGTGAACTTTCGTCCCGCCAGTCTATCAGCGGCATCAATAGCGGCGGCGTAGTGCATCACACCCTCCGATGCAAGTGGGAGCTTACGCAGACCCCCGTGAAACTTATGTCTATCATCGGCAATACTTATGTGCTTTTTCTACACATCTCCTGCATACTGATGAGTGACCGGGGTCACGGCTCCCGGATGTTTTCGACAACGAAGTCAGAAAGGCTGGACATGACACAGCACCGTCGCTATTCGGGCCTGAAGGTCGGCGCCCTCGCCGTCCCCACGATCGCAGCCCTCGTCCTTACTGGCTGTTCGGCCCCCGCCGGCAGCAACGCCTCCTCCGGTGGCTCCAAGGAATTTTCCCTGTCCTTTGCTACCTCCAACACCATCGAAAGCCCATTCCAGGTCCTGGGGGAGAAGTACATGGAGGCAAACCCGGACGTGAAGATCACGTTCAACCCGCAGCCCAACGACTCCTATGACCAGACCCTGCGCACGCAGCTCCAGGCCGGAAATGCCTCCGATATCGTGGTGACTTCGCCCGGCAGCGGCCAGGGACGCAGTATCCTCCCGCTGGCGGAGGCCGGGTTCCTTGAGCCGCTGGACGATGCCGCCAAGGAGCTCCTGCCTGAAGGGAGCGCCAGCACCTTCGGCCCGGAAGGCAAGGTTTTCGGCCAGGCCACGGCCATCACCGTGTCAGCCCTGGTCACGAACGAGACTGCGGCTAAGGCTGCCGGCGAGTTTCCTGCGGACTTTGCGGCTCTTGAAGAGCAGTGCAAAACCCTCGAATCGTCCGGGAAATCCCTCTTCGCCCTTGCCGGTGCCGCGCCTCCCAACACGGGCCTTACCGCGATGTCCCTGGCAGCCTCCCGCGTTTACGGGGAAGACCCCCAGTGGAACGAAAAGCGCGCGGCCAATGAAGTCACGTTCGCAGGCTCGGAGGGATGGAAATCGGCACTGGAAGCAGTCAACACCTTGAAGGACGCGGGCTGCTTCCAGAAGGGTGCCGCAGGTGCCGGTTTTGACGCCATCACCAAGGGCCTTGCCAGCGGTACGTCTCTGGCAGGATTCATCCCGGCCACGAGCTGGAAGCAGCTGCAGTCCGCTGCTGCCGGCTCAGAATTCGGCGTGCGCGCCCTCCCGGCCGAGAGCTCGGACAAAAGCTTCGTCTACGCCAGCGCCAACTACGCCTTCTCCATCAACGCGGCCGCCAAGAACAAGGAGGCGGCCAAAGCCTTCCTTGCTTGGGCGGCTGAACCGGAGCAGACCAAGGCTTTCGCAGAAATCGACGGCGCGCTTCCGGTCACCGGCCTGGACACCTACGACTTCGAAGGCGGCGCCTACAAGAATATCGGCGACCTGATCAAGAACGGCAAGTATGGCCCCCTGCCTAACAGCCAGTGGCCTAACTCCGCCGTGTACGACGCGCTGGCCACAGGGGTCCAGGGCATCATCACCGGCCAGAAGAGCCCTGACCAGGTCCTGCAGGCCATGGACGCCGCCTGGGGCCAGTAAGCCGTTCCCATCAACGTTCCGACCACTCAAAGGGACAAGCAAGGAATACCATGACTGCGACGATGCAACCGAAAAGCGAAGCAGCAGAAGCCCCCCGGCGAGGCAGGCGCACTCCGGGGGCGGGGCAGAACACCCGCTCCCGGGGCCGCGGCCTGGAGTTCGGACACTGGTGGTGGGCCCTGCCGGGAATCGCCCTGGTGTTTGCCATCCACTATGTGGCAACCGGGATCGGCGGATTCTTCGCCTTCACCAACTGGACGGGCATCGGCTCGTTCAAAATCACCGGCTGGGCCAACTTCGAGGCCATCTTCAAGGACCCCACGAAAGTGGGGGCCCTCTCCAACACCCTTTTCCTGGCCTTTGGCTCGGTACTCCTGGGCAATATCGCCGGACTGGTCATTGCGTTGGGCCTGAACCGGGTCCTCAAGACGCGCTACATCCTCCGGACCCTCTTCTTTATGCCGGTGGTGCTCAGCCCGCTGGCCACGGCCTACATCTGGAAATACATCTTCGACTTCGACGGCCCGCTCAATGCCTTCCTTACGGCAATAGGTGCCGGCGACCAGGCGAAGCCGTGGCTGGCCGACCCGCAATGGGCCATTTGGACCGTCCTGGTGGTGCTTGTCTGGTCTTCAACCGGCTTTGCCATGGTGATTTTTATGGCCGGCCTGGCCGGTGTCCCCGCGGAAGTGGAGGAGGCGGCCGCCATTGACGGCGCCAACCTCTGGCAGCGGTTCCGGAACGTTATCCTGCCCGCCATCCGACCCGCCGTTGCCATCGCCACCACGCTGGGAATCGTCCAAGGACTGCGCGTCTTCGACCCCATCATGGCGCTCACGGGCGGTGGCCCCGCAGGGGCCACCGAAACGCTGGCCACCCAGGTCTACAAGCAGGCCTTTGCGCTCGGGAACTTCGGTGGCGGTGCCGCCCTGGCCCTGGTGCTCGCCGCCATCATCCTGATCTTCGCCGTACTCCAGCAGCGGCTGACGCGTTCGAACCCTGAGGACTAAGCCATGTTCCGCTACACCAAACTCACCCTGCTCCGCGAAGTCGGCCTGTGGGCACTCGCCCTGCTGTTCCTTACGCCGTTCTACTTCCTGGTGACAACTGCACTGAAGCCGGACACCGAGTTGTTCACCACCTCAGCCCTGGCTCCGCCAACAAGCCCTGACTTCAGCAACTTCATCGACGTCCTCACCGCCACCGGCAACTCCAATGTGGTGATGGGCCTCGTCAACAGCCTCATCATCACCGCAGGCAGCATTGTGGGACTTATTGCACTCGGCTCCATCACCGGATACGTCATCTCACGGAGCACCCGACGCTGGAGCAAGGGCGCGTACTACCTCTTCCTGGTGGCCATCATCCTGCCCGGCCAACTCGGCGCCGTACCGCTGTACATGGGTGCACGCGCCCTTGGACTCACCGGATCCGCCTGGGGCCTGATCGTCCTCTACACGGGCATGCTCCTGCCGCTGTCGATCTTCCTCTACGCAAACTTCTTCCGTGGCCTCGGCACGGACTATGAAGAAGCGGCAACCATCGACGGCGCCAGCAAATCCCAGATCTTCTCCAAGGTGGTGTTCCCCATGATGGCTCCCGCCACGGGCACGGTGACCATCTTCGCCGGGCTCATCGTGTGGAACGACTTCTTCACGTCGCTGATCTTCCTGGGCGGCTCCGCCAACCAGACGCTGCCGGTGGCCATGTACTACTACATCGGCTCCCTGGTCTCCCAGTGGAACTCGATCTTCGCCATTGTCATCGTGTCCATGATCCCCATCCTCGCCCTGTTCCTGTTCGCGCAGAAGCGATTCATCCAGGGATTCTCCGGCGGCCTGAAGGGCTGATCCGCAACGGTTGACCACCGCTCAGCGTTTCGAACGCTGCGCGGCGGCCTTTCACACCCAAAAACTGGTGGATCCGGGCGCTGATGGCCCACAGTCCAGCTCACCTTCCTACTTCAAGGAGAAATCCATGTACCAACTTGCGCCCAATATCGACCTCCTGTTCTCAGAAGCAGGGGACAGCGCCGCAGACCGGGTCCGCGCAGCAGCCGCCGCCGGCTTCGACGCCGTGGAAATGTGGGGCCCCACCGGCAAGGACATTCCCGCGCTCAAGGAAGCCCTTGAGGAAACCGGAGTCCAGCTCACCGCCCAACTCGCCGAACCCCGCATGCAGTTCATGATCCCGCCCAAGGACCACGCACCCTTCTACACCGGCCTCGAAGCCGGCGTCGAGGTGGCACAGCAGGTCGGCTGCCCACGGATCGTGGTGGGCAGTGGCACCGGCTTTGGCGGACGCAAGCGGCAGGACCAGCTGGACGAACTGATCGAGATCTTCACCCGCGGCGTGGCGCACATCGAGGGTTCGGGCATCACCCTGGTCCTCGAACCGGTGAACATCCGTGTTGACCACCCCGGAGCCCTCCTGGACCGGACCTCGGAAGCTGTCTACGTCGCCAGGGGCGTGGAGTCGCCGAACTTCGGCGTCCTCTACGACCTCTACCACTCCACGGTGGAGGGCGAGGACGTGGTTGCCGAACTGGCCAACGCCGGGGACCTCATCAAGTACGTGCAGATCGCCGATGCCCCGGGGCGCGGGGAGCCCGGGTCGGGTTCCATCGACTGGACCGCCCGGATCGCGGACCTTCAGAACAGCGGCTACACGGGCCCGATCGGGCTGGAGTACTACCCGACCATTGACTCGGCAAAGTCCGTCCGGCGCATCCAGGAACTGGTGGCGGGCCATGGGCGGTAACCGCTACCCCGCACGGGTCGACGTCGCCATCGTCGGCAGCGGGCCCACAGCATCGGCCTATGCACGGATCCTCAGCGAGGAAGCCCCCGGCACCACCATCGCCATGTTCGAAGTAGGCCCCACCGTCAGCAATCCACCCGGGGCGCACGTCAAGAACATCGCGGATCCTGACCGCCGGAGCATCGCCCAGCGCGCTTCCGAGGGGCCGGGGGCAGGGGCAGCAACGATCACCTCCCCCGGCGCCGCCAAGAGTGGAGAGCGCCGGGCCAGGGCAGGCACGTACCTCCTACCGGACGGTTACGCCTTCCCCGGAGAGGACGGCATGCCCGTCGCCGCCATGTCCAGCAACGTGGGAGGCATGGCGGCGCACTGGACCGCCGCCTGTCCTCGTCCCGGAGGCACCGAGCGCATTCCGTTCCTGCCGGACCTGGAGCAGCTTCTCGACGACGCCGACCGCCTGCTGGGCGTCACCACCCACGCCTTCGACGACGCACCGTTCTCGGACCTCGTCATCAGCCGCCTGTCGGCCGTCCTGGACGAGGGCCGCGACCCTGCGTTCCGCGTCCAGCCCATGCCGCTTGCTGTCCACCGGCGGGAAGACGGCGGCCTCGTCTGGTCAGGCTCCGACGTCGTGATGGGGAACGTCACCCGCGAAAACCCCCAGTTTGAGCTCTTTGACGAGTCGCTGGTGACCCGTGTGCTGGTGGAGGACGGAATTGCCTCCGGCATCGAAGTCCAGGACCGCCGCAGCGGCGAAACCCATCACGTGGCCGCCCGCTATGTTGTTGTGGGAGGGGATGCGCTGCGCACGCCGCAGCTGCTGTGGGCTTCCGGCATCAGGCCCGACGCCCTGGGCCGCTACCTCAATGACCAGGCGCAGGTGGTGTTTGCGAGCAGGCTGTGCGGCGTTTCCGCCGAACACGTGACGCGGGCCGCTGCCGGTGCCCTGAGCGAGCAGAGCGGCGTGGCGTGGGTTCCCTACACGGACGCGGCACCCTTCCACGGCCAGATCATGCAGCTGGATGCGTCCCCGGTCCCGCTGGCCGAGGATGATCCCATTGTTCCCGGATCGATTGTGGGACTGGGCCTGTTCTGCGCCAAGGACCTGCAGCGGGAGGACCGGGTGGCCTTCGACGACGACGCGCGCGACGCCTACGGAATGCCCGCCATGCGCATCCACTACCGCCTCACCGAGCGGGACCACGAGGTGGTGGAGCGCGCGAAGCAGGAAATCGTCCGCCTGGGCAAGGCGGTGGGTGACCCTCTCGACGAGCGTCCGTTCGTGATGCCCCCCGGAGCGTCCCTGCATTACCAGGGCACGACGCGGATGGGCGAAACGGACGACGGCGGGAGCGTCTGCTCTCCCGACAGCCAGGTCTGGCAGGTCCCCGGCCTCTTCGTGGCCGGCAATGGCGTTATCCCTACCGCCACGGCGTGCAATCCCACGCTGACGGCGGTGGCGCTCGCCGTGCGCGGTGCCCGCAAAATCGCAGGAGGACTGACCAGCGCTTTACTTATGTCTGAATCAGACAATAGAATGGTTAAATAATGAAGAAGTGGCAGCGTCTAGCCCTTTCGTTCAATCACAGGCATTTCATTCACCGGCAAGGCATGCCGCAGACAAGGAGGTCTCGATGATCGCCGATCGCATAATCGAGCAGGGAACACTCAGTACCCAGGACGGCCGCACCGCCGTCGAAGTCCGCATCCCCTGGTACCGCGCCCTTCCTGGCTCGTGCATCGCCGGGGCAGCACTGACGGTTGACGGCGTTGCCGCCCCCGAGGACTCGCTGCGCTGGACCATGAACAACCGGACGTTCAGCTTTGAGGAGCTCGTGGACGAGACCGGCGAATGGTGGTTCCCGCTGGATTCGGCCGTCCTCTCCGGCGACCTTCCCGTCCAGGATTCCGATGCAGAACATGAGGTCCGGGTGGACCTGAAGCTCTACATCCCGTACATCATCACCGACCACGGCGTGCTGCATATCGAAGAGCACGACACCAAGACCATGAAGGTGGCACAGCGATGACCAGCCTCGGCACACCGATCCAGGGCGTCACCCTTTACAGCTTCACCCGCGCCTTCCACGCCCGGCAGTACGACCTCGACGGCCTCATCCGTAAGGTGGCCGCCGAAGGCTTCGGTCCGGGGCTTGAGGTCATCGGATTCTCCAGCCTCCGGGGCTTCCCGGACCGCATCGATGACGCTTTCGTGGGCCAGTTCCGCGACCTGGTGGCTGAGGTGGAGCTGGTCCCCACGTCCCTCGCAGTCAACGTAGACACGGGGATCCGCCGGGACCGGCTCATGAACCACGACGAACTGGTCGAATACATGCGCAAGCAGATCGAGGTGGCGGCCAGGCTCGGCTTCCCGATTGCCCGTGTGCAGATCTCGCTGACACCCGACGCCATGGAAAGCCTGCTGCCGGTCGCCGAGAAGTACGGCGTCACACTGGCCTTGGAAGTCCACGCTGACCAGCACGGCGCCCACGAGCGCGTTCTTGCCCTCCGCGACCGCTACGAAAAGCTCGATTCCCCGTTGCTGGGCTTCACCGCCGACTGGGGCGCCACCGTCACCGGCTTTGCCCCCTCCCTGCTGGAGGCCTACCGCCGTCGTGGTGCATCCGAGGACCTGCTCCAGCAGGTTGTTGAGCTGTGGCACGGCTTCTACGCGGAAGGTCCCCCCAACACACAGAAGGTCCATGGTGAGCGCTTCGGTGCCTTCATCGGCCTGGCCGCCCGCAACGGCCGGCCGGACCTCGGCATCGACTTCGGCATCAACGGAACAGGGCTGTTCGGTCCCGCACCGCTTGACACCTGGCTGGAAATCATGCCGTGGGTCCGCCACGTGCACGGCAAGTTTTTCGGCATCGACGAGAACGGCGAGGAGCCATCGGTTCCGGTGCGCGGCCTGGTTCGCCAGCTCGTGGACAACGGCTACACCGGTGCCATCTCGAGCGAATATGAAGGCTGGCACTGGAACAACTGGCAGGATCCGTTCGACATCATCCGCGCGGAGCAGGCCGTCCAGCGCTCTGCCGCGGCTGACGCCGGCTCGGCAATGATCACCGACGCCTCAGAAGCGCGCCGCCTCCTCAGCAGCCACCTCGCCCAGCCCGTCCGCGGCTGAAACAGAAGGAACACACACATGTCAGAAGGCATCGCAGGCTCGGGCATCGAGCTTGGCATCACACTCTATTCACTCACCTCCGAGTTCGCCGCCGGGCTCTACACGCCGGAGACGCTCATCAAGGCCGTCGCCGATGAAGGCCTTGGCCCCGGCGTCGAGTTCAACATCGCGCAGATGCTCCGCACCTACCCCGATGTGGACGAGGACTTTGTCCGCTTGTGGCGGGGCAGCATGGACCGTTACGGCCTGACCCCCAGCGCCGTGGGCACCAACCTGGACATGGGCCGCCGCAAGGACCGGGACATGACGCCGGACGAGGAGTACGACTTCTTCGCCAGGCAGCTCAAGACCGCCAACACGCTGGGGTTCAACAAGATCGTCATCCGATCCGCCGGCAAGGAACTGCTCCGCCGGCTGCTTCCGCTGGCCGAGAAGTACGACCAGAAGCTCGGCTACGAGATCCACGCGCCCCAGGGCCCCAACGATCCCAAAATTCTGCAGATCCGAGAAATGTATGAGGAGCTCGGCAGCGACCGGCTGGGCTTCACGGCAGACTTCAGCTCCACCATGCACAGCCTGTCGCCCACGCTGTTCCGCACCCTGACCCAGATGGGCCTGCCGCAGGAGCACTTTGCGGTCATGCAAGACATCTGGCGCAAGCCCCTGCCTATGCAGGAGCGGAACCAGGAGTTCGAGGACTACCTGCGCGAAAAAAACTTCGATCCCACCCGCTTGGGCCCCTTCACCCGGCTGGCGTTCAACATGCACGGACTGGTCCCGCCGGAGGAATGGCTGGACATCATGCCGCAGATGTTCCACGTCCACGCGAAGTTCTACGACATCGACGAGAACGGTAACGAGCCCGCCATGGACATCCCGCGCATCGTGCGGCAGTTCGTCAAGGGCGGCTACACCGGATTCCTCTCCAGCGAATGGGAAGGCCACGCCTTCGCCGACCTGGGAGAATCGGACCCCATCGACCTGGTCAAGAAGCAGCATTCGCTGATGCGCCGCGCCATCGAAGAATCCGTTGATGCAACTGTTTCCAACCCGGCCCTCGTCGAGACTGCGAAGTAAGGAAAGCCATGGCAACCCACAACTCCCTGTTCCAAGACGCTGACGTCCGCAGGCACCCCGAGGGCATTTCAGTGTCCGTTCAACTGCCCTGGTACCGCAGCCTCTGGCTGTCCGCCGTGGACGATGTTGCGGCCACAGTCAACGGCGCGGTGATCCCCAAGGGAGCCCTCCGCTTCGAACTCCAGGGAGTGTCCTACTCCATCGCCGAACTTCCCGAACAATGGGAAACGCTGTGGTTCGTCGCCGACAAGCCCGATGTGATCATCCCGCTGGACCGCATCCCCGACGCCGGCGAGGAGATCGACGTCGAAGTCATCCTCACCCTCCGCCTGCTCTACATGCAGATCGCGCCCATGCGCTACGTCGGAAACCGGGTGGCGGTTGAGCGCAAGGTAGTTCTGGCATGAACACCCTGCGCGTGGCCATGATCGGTTACGGCTTTATGGGTGCCGCCCACTCCCAGGGCTGGCGCACGGCTCCGCGGGTGTTCGACCTGCCGGCGGAACCGGAAATGGCGGTTGTGGTGGGACGGAACGCCGAAGCGGTGGCCGCGGCCGCCCATAAGTGGGGCTGGGCTGAGTCTTCACCAGACTGGCGCGAGGTGATCGCCCGGGACGATATCGACGTCGTTGACATTGTCACCCCCGGTGATTCCCATGCAGAGATAGCTATAGCGGCGCTGGAAGCCGGGAAGCACGTCCTGTGCGAGAAGCCGCTGGCCAATACGGTGGCCGAAGCCGAAGCGATGGCCGAAGCGGCGGAGCAGGCGGCAGCACAGGGCATCCGGTCGATGGTGGGGTTTACTTACCGCCGCGTCCCCGCCGTCACTTTCCTGCGCGACCTCATCGCTGAAGGCGCCGTGGGGACTGTTAACCAGGTACGTGCCTCTTACCGGCAGGACTGGCTCGTTGATCCCGAGATGCCGCTGGCCTGGCGCCTGCAGAAGGAGCACGCCGGCTCCGGTGCGCTGGGGGACATCGGTGCCCATGCCATCGACCTGGCCCAGTTCGTCACCGGGCTGAACCTGGAGAAAGTGTCCGGCACCATCGACACCATTGTGAAGGAGCGCCCCCTTTTGGAGGACTCAACTTCCGGCCCCGGGCTTTTCGGTACTGCCGGGGTGGGCAAGGGCCAGGTGACCGTGGACGATATTGCCATCTTCACCGGTCGCTTCGAATCGGGCGCCCTGGCGTCGTTCGAGGCTTCGCGCTTCGCCACCGGACGGAAGAACGCGCTGCAGATCGAGGTCTCGGGGGACAAGGGCGCTCTTGCCTTTGACCTTGAGGACCTCAACAGTGTCCAGTTCTATGACCGGACGGCACCCGCGGACCGCCAGGGCTTCCGAAAGATCCTGGTCACCGAAGCGGAGCACCCCTACGTCTCCGCGTGGTGGCCCGCCGGCCACATGCTCGGCTACGAGCACGGGTTCTCGCACCAGGTCAAGGACCTCGTGGAGGGCATCGCGGCCGGCACGGACCCGCAGCCCACATTCGCTGACGGGCTGAGGGTGCAGCGGGTGCTCGACGCCGTCGAACGCAGTTCCGACAATGATTCAGCCTGGACCCGCGTCGCTTCCGGCGTCACTGTGCAGGCCGGGTAGGAAGGGGAAGTTAGATGGCACGACCCATTACTTTGTTCACCGGCCAGTGGGCCGACCTGCCGTTCGAGGAGGTGGCGCGGCTCGCCGGCGAATGGGGCTACGACGGGCTGGAGATCGCGTGCTGGGGTGACCACCTGGACCCCTGGCGTTGGGACGACGACGCCTATGTCCAGGGAAAGCTCGACATCCTGGAACGCCACGGCCTCAAGGTGTGGACCATCGCCAACCACCTCAAGGGCCAGGCTGTCTGCGACGACCCTATCGACGAACGGCATCGCGGCATCCTGCCGGACGCCGTATGGAGCGACGGCGATCCTGAGGGAGTGCGCCGCCGCGCCGCCGAGGAAATGAAGAACACCGCGCGGCTCGCCGCCAAGCTCGGCGTGAAGAAGGTGACCGGCTTTACCGGCTCGTCCATTTGGAAGTACGTGGCGATGTTCCCGCCCGCCTCAGAAAAGATGGTGGACGCCGGGTACCAGGACTTTGCCGACCGGTGGAACCCCATCCTCGATGTCTTCGACGAGGTCGGCGTCCGGTTTGCCCACGAGGTGCACCCGTCCGAAATTGCGTACGACTACTGGACCACGCAGCGGGCGCTGGAGGCAATCGGGCACCGCGAGGCCTTCGGGCTGAACTGGGATCCGAGCCACATGGTGTGGCAGGACATCGACCCCGTGGGGTTCCTCTGGGACTTCAAGGACCGGATCTACCACGTGCACTGCAAGGACACGAAGAAGCGGCTCAGCAATGGGCGCAACGGGCGGCTGTCATCCCACCTGGCATGGGCTGATCCGCGCCGCGGCTGGGACTTCATCTCCACCGGCCACGGTGACGTTCCCTGGGAGGACGCGTTCCGGATGCTGAACTCCATCGGCTACCGCGGCCCACTGTCCGTGGAGTGGGAGGACGCCGGGATGGACCGCCTGGACGGAGCCCCCGAGGCTCTGGCGTTTGTGCGCAGGCTCTCCAGCTACGAGCCCTCCGCGGCAGCCTTCGACGCCGCCTTCAGCACCAAATAACACCACCCAGCACAACACGGTTACAGCAGAACGGCCGGCTCCGGAACTCCGGGGCCGGCCTCTGTTGTTTAGTCTGTCAGGTCGTGGAAACCCTCCATCACCTCCTGCAGCAATTCGGCGCACCCTCCATCACCTCCTGCAGCAATTCGGCGCACCCTCCATCACCTCCTGCAACGAATCGGGGAACCCTCTATAACCTTTGGGTTTGCCCGGGGCTACCGCACGCACACGGCCGGGGAGCGCTCCAGTTGGACTTCATCAGGATTTGATGGAGGGTGGCCGGGAAAGCGGCGGGAGGTGATGGAGGGGTGGCCGGGAAAGCCGCGGGAAGTGATGGAGCGTTGCCGGGAAAGCGGCGGGAGGTGATGGAGCGTTGCCGGGAAAGCCGCGGGAGGTGATGGAGCGTTTTCCTTCCGGGATCGGGTTTCGAGGGGTTCAACCAACGAAAGAGGTTTCGACGGGTTCAACCACCGATGGGAAAGGTTAAACCAGCGCTGCTTCCGCCAGGGCCAGGTGCCGCCGCGTCATTTCGGTGGGGTCGTCCTGCAGCCACTCGTGGCCGCCCCACTCGCTGGTGAGCGTGCCACTGAAGCCGTTACGGCGCAGGAGGCCGCCCAGGTCCCGCAGCGGCTGCGAAACCCGCCCGGCGTCGTCGTCCAGGTCCCAGAACTTCAGGTGGAAGGCGCCCACCAGGGGCAGGATGCCCTGCAGGTCCGCAGCGTCGCTGCGGCCAAAGCGGATCAGCAGGTTCATAAAGAGGGTGTGGATCCGCGGCGGCACGTTTCCTGAACGGAGCAGGGCGGTGACGGCGTCGAGGGTAGCCGGATCCCGCCAATCACTCTCCAGGCGCACCAGAAGATCCGGGGAAACACCGCCCTGCCGCAGCTCCTCGAGATAGGTGACCGGAGGGGCCGGCATCAGCATGCTGATATCCACGAGCACCCGTACATGGCCATCTGCGAGCGTCGCGATCGCCTCCAGTGCAGGTTCGACGCCGGGACTTCCGGGGGTCTGCTGCCCCTGTATTTCCTCGTACAGCACCAGGTCGAGCTCGTGCAGGAGCGGCTGCACCAGCGTGAGGAGTTCTGTCCCCGCCTGTCCGATGGGCAGCCGGACTCCGCGGGCTCCCACCCGGTGGGCGGCATGCAGTTGGGGGACCAGGAAATCCAGGCGCTCCTGCAGGGAGCGGCGGTCCGTGGGTGACGTGTAGTCGTCCAGGCTTGCCCCCACAATGCTGACCGCTCCGCCCTTTGCCGCCAGGGCATCGCGCAGGCCGTCAACCTCGTCATTCTGCGGAACGGGGAAGGACCGCCACACCAGCCCGGGCTCGAGCTCTACCGTCTTTGCCGCCGAGTCCGCAATGCCGGCGACGATGTCCTGCGCCGTCCGGCGGGCGGCGAGGATGTCCGGAGTCCAGTTGAAGGAGCTGGCGCAAAACGTCCAGCTGCTGGGAATTTCGGGAGCCATAGGGCGTCTTCCCCTTTATGCTTGTTAATGACAAACTTATGTCAGATTCAGGATAAAGGATGGAAGCCATGTTGGAAACCGCCTTGCGCGAAGATGCGCTGACCGCCACCCAGGGAGGCTTTGAGCTCCGGATTGGCCTGCCGTGGATCCGTTCGATGCCATTGTCCAGCGTTGCCGGCCTGTTAGTTGACATCGACGGCGTTCCGCTTGCGCCGGGGGAGTTGGCGGTGGTGCTCGGGCCCCGCACCGTGCCGCCTGATGCGTTGCAGGCAGAGCCCGGCTGGTGGTTCGTGCAGGACAGGCTCGTTCTGGCGGGCCGGCGTGAACTCCCGCGCGGACCGAGCGCCATTGCCGTCGCCTTCCGGCTGATGGTGCCCTACCTGCAGGCACCTCCTGGCTCTCCGCTGGTCCTTCCATTTCGCCTGGAGGCCCGCTTGGAGCTTGACCGGGTGTCGGTCCCCAGCGTGTCCCTAGACGTGGCCTGAGGAGGTCCGGGCCCCGCCGCGGCGGGACCCTAGGCGGAAAGGGCGACCCGTTCCGGCGACGGCCGTCCGTCCGCGAACCAGCGCGGGAAGGTGATATCGAACAGTTGCTCGCGGGCCAGCTCGGCTCCTCCGCGCAGCGGCTCGCGCTCATCGTTGACGGAGAGGGTGATGGTGAGGTCGCGGGTGGCCAGCGGCAGGGATAGTTCGTAGACGCGTTGGCGCACTTCGGCAAGGAACACTTCGCCGGCCGATCCCATGGCACCGCCAATGACAATAACGCCGGGGTTGAACATGTTCACCAGCGCGGAAATGGTCTCGCCCGCCACCCGCGCCGACTTTTGGACGAGGGTAATGGCCAGGGAGTCGCCCGCCTGGGCTGCAAGGGTGATCTCCTCGAGGGAAAGCCCTCCCTTCTTCGCCGGCGCGGCAAGGGAGGTGGTGACGCCTTCCTTGATGGCCTCTTCCGCGTCCCGGACCAGTGCCCAGCCGCCGGCAACGGCTTCCAGGCAGCCGGTCTTGCCGCAGCGGCATTGGGCATCGGAGTCGGAAACCCGGACATGGCCGATGTCGCCTGCCGCACCGTTGGCGCCGCGGTGGATCCTGCCCTTGGACAGCAGCCCGGCTCCGATGCCCGAGCCGATTTTGCAGTAAATGAGGTCCGCGAGCGAGTCGCGCCGGCGGGCACGTTCGCCAAGGGCCAGCAGGTTGGAGTCGTTATCCACCCACACGGGCGCCTTGAGCCGTTCCTCGAAGGGGGTGCGGACGTCGAAGCCGTTCCATCCGGGCATGATCGGAGGCGCCACGGGCTGTCCCGAGGCGAAGTCCACGGGCCCGGGAAGGCCCACCACTACACCCCAGACCGGCACGTCCGGGTACTGCCCGAGTACTTTCTCCACGAGGGCCATGACCGCATCGATGGTTTTCTCCGGACCCTGCGCGATATCCCAGGTGCGGTGCGTGTGTTCCAGGATGTCGCCGTCGAGCGCTGCTACGCCCACCCTGATATGAGCAGCTCCAAGGGCGCAGATAACGATGTGTCCCTGCTCCGCGCGAAAGCGGAGGGTTCGGGGTGCGCGGCCACCGGACGAGGCCCCGAAGTCGCCCTCGCCGAGGAAGCCCATGGAGATGGCCTGATCCACGCGCTGACTGACAACGCCCCTGCCGAGCCCGGTTACCTTGCCGATTTCGGGCCGCGTGGTGGCCTCGCCGGTTCGCACCAGGTTGACGATCCGCAGGAGGCTCGTCACTTCATCCGTCTGTGCCCCAAAGCGGAGGGTGGAGTCTGTGCTCATGGCAACAATTCTCACATAGATAAGCCAACTAAGGTGCGGTTAAGCGCGACTATAGCCAGAAGCGTCCTTACTTAGGAATAATAAGAACAAAAGTGAGGAGCAATGATGCCTTGGAGTGTGGGGATACTGGGCGCCGGGCCGGGCGTTGCGGCGCTGCATCTGCCGGTGCTGGGACGCATGGGGGACCTGTACAACGTGGTCCATATTGCCGACGCCGGTAGTGGCCGTGCGCGGGTGCTTGCGGAAAGGCTTGATGCACGCTGGTCGGAGGGGGAGGCCGACCTCCTCGCCGATCCTGCGGTGGATGTGGTGGCCGTCTGCAGCCCGCCCGGTGAACATGCCCGCCAGATCCTCGGCGCGGTGGCCGCCGGAAAGCGCGCAATCTTCTGCGAGAAACCGCTGGCCACCAGCAGGGATGAAGCCGATGACGTGATTTTTGCATGTCGGGCCGCGGGCACGCTCCTGTTGGTGGGAACCAACCACCTGTTTGATGCTGCATGGGGGCGCGCAAAGCACCATCTTGTCGCCCTGGAGGGCCGCGTGCAGGCCATCTCCGTGACGCTGGCGCTGCCGCCAAACGACAGGTACCACCGGCTGGTGGCTGAGGGCGGTTCCCTGCAGGCTGCCCGGCGGGGACGCCCCGACCTTGGCAACCCGGCGGTGGCGGCGGACGTCCTGCGGCAGTTGCTGACCGGGCTCGCGATCCATGATCTTCCTGCCGTGCGGGATATCGCGCCCGGCATCGATGAAATAGCCTACGCAAGGATCGTTGCGCCCATTGGCTACCTTGTGGGGTACCGGACCGGCGGAGTCCTGGTCCAGCTGGCACTCACCATGCTGCCTGAGGGGCCGGATGCCCTCTGGCGGATGAGCATAGCCACCACCCACGACCACATCGAGGTGAACTTTCCGCCCGCCTTCGTCCATGCCGGAAGCGCTGCCATCCGGGTGCGAAGCGTGGACGGGCACTGGACGGAGTATCCGCGGGATGAGGAAGACGGCTATGTGGCAGAGTGGCGCCTGATGGCCTCGCTCCTGCAAGGTGACGCCCCCGTGGAGTACGACGAACTGCTCGCCGACGCGCATTTTGCCGTCGAGCTGGCCGATGCTGCGGCAGCCAAAGTCCTTGAAGGGGTGCCGCAATGAGCAGGGACGGCGCATTCGGCGTCTTCACAGCGTTGCCTGCCTACGCGGCCGCTGTTGCTGAGCTTCCCGTCAGCGCTGCACTCACAGGGGACATGCGCGGTGCGGTGGTAGTGGTGCCGGGGACCGGGGATTGGTGGCCGGGCATGCTGGCCGCCCGAGCCGGGGGAGCTTCGGCAGTGGTGCTTGCGGATCCTGCTATCCTCCCGGGGGGAGCTGTTGAGTCGGAGCGGTGGCCCGGGGACATCCCGGTGATCGTTGAACGCCCCCGCCTGCGTCCCGATGTTGTGGCCGGTGCGGTTGCGTCAAGGCGAGGCATTGCGGTCCGCCTGGTCACCGTCGAATGTGCCGCCCCCGCTGCAGGCCTTGGTGCGCTGATCTGCGACGGTTTCGGCTGGATGCGTTCGCTTGCCGGCGGAGCCTTGGTGCTTCAATCCAGCATTGCCACCATGCACAGCAGGATCGCTCTCCTGGACCCGCACGAGTGCAAGGGCGGGAGTGCCCCCGCCACCCTTTCGGCAACCGCCATCGGTGGCCTCCGTGCCGGAGGCCTGCTCCAGGTGCTGGCCCTGGGGGACGTTCGGACGGAAGTGACCGTCGACGAGCCCGCCGGCCTGACCCGGGTGGAGACCGTCACCGAAGAAGGGACCTGACGCGCTCCCGCCCGCTATGAGTCCTCGGCGCGCCTGGCCCTTCGCCGGGCGATAAACGCCTGCTTGTCGGGCGAGTGGGCAGCTGACCTGGAAGAGCTGCTCCAGGACATGGCCCTGACCCGGGCCCTGCGCGATGCGTAGGCAGGGCGCCTCACCTACATGTGCGAATCACACAGTCTTATGTTGTTTTCTGACTAAAGTGCAGTATCATGGATAACGGCGCCGGGGTTCCTTCCGGACCCGTTCTCCGGTGTGATGGTGCGTCGGAGGCACACCACGTCGCGTCGACGGCCCGATCGTTCGGGTAGATCACTATGCCACTTTCGCCTTTGAGACTCCGTCTCCTTGTTGTCTCCCTGCTCTCGGTCTCCTTCCTCGGGGCCTTGGACCACACAGTGGTGTCCACGTCCCTGGCCACCATCTCCGGTGAACTGGGCGCCCTGACGCTCATGAGCTGGGTTGTGGTGGGCTACACCCTCGCCAGCACCGTGCTGCTGCCGGTACTCGGCAAGCTCGGTGACGTGCTGGGCGCCCGCCGGATCTTCATCGGTTCGCTGGTGATGTTCCTCGCCGCGTCCCTGGCCTGCGGTTTCGCGACCGACATGGCGTGGCTGATTGCCGCCCGCGTCCTGCAGGGCATGAGCTCCGCGGGCCTGCAGCTGATGTCCCAGACGATCATTGCCCGCGTCACCAGCCAGCGGGAACGGCCCCGCTACATGGCCATCATCGGCGCGGCTTTCCCCATCGCCATCCTGGTGGGGCCGGTGCTCGGCGGTGCCATCACTGACTACTGGGGCTGGCAGTGGGTTTTCTGGATCAATATCCCCGTTGGTGCGGCGGCCCTGGCCCTTGCGCTGCTTGCTGTGCCGCACCTGGAGCCAGGCCCTGCGCCCCGCCACTTCGACGTTGCCGGGGCTGCGGTCTTCACCACCGCACTGGTGGCGCTCGTTCTCACCGTTACCTGGGCCGCCGAACGCAGTGCAGGCTTCGCCACGGCCGCCGCGCTCGCGGTAAGCATCGCCGGCTTTGCTGCCTTCTTTTTTATCGAGCGGCGTGCACCCGAACCCATCGTGCCACTCCACTTCTTCGCCAACCGGACCATCGCCGCCGGCACGGCACTCTCGGCGATTATCGGCGTCGGCCTCTTCTCCATCACCGCCTACCTGCCCACGTACTTCCAGATGGCCTACCAGACCACGGCCACCGTGTCCGGCCTCGTTCCGATCGCCACGGTGTTCGGCATGCTGGTCAGCAACCTGCTGACCGGATGGCTGGCCAGCCGGACAGGGCAGTACCGGGTTTTCCCGATCGTGGGAACCATGATGGGGGCCGCCGGGCTATTGGTGATGGCCATGCTGCCGGTGGGCCTTCCGCTGTGGGTTCCCATGATGGTGATGGCTGTCGTGGGAATGGGCACCGGCGCGTTTATGAGCTTAATCGTGGCCGTAGTCCAGGGCGCCGCCCCAGCCAGCCAGACCGGCACCATCACGGCCACCATCAACCTCGTGCGGCAGGTGGGGTCCACAGTGGCGACGGCGGTCATCGGCGGAGTGATTGGCTTCGGCGTGGCCGCCCTCCTACCGGCAGGCCTTGATGCTTCCACGCTGACGCCGCAGCTGGTGCACGCAGCCGCACCTGAAGTCCAGGCCAGCGTGGCCCAGATCTACAGCTCTGTTTTCACGCCGATCTTCATTGCCCTGGCAGCCACCTACGCGGTGGGGATTGTCGCGGCGGTCCTGCTTCCGCACGGCCGCCTCTCCGACGACCCTGTTCCCGCTTCCACCACCACTTCCGAATCCCTCTCGGCCTGATTTCAAAGGAGACATCATGTCCAACCCCACCATTGCCATCGTCGGCAGCGGACCCATCGGCTCCACTTACGCCCGGGTGCTCCTGGAGCAGGTCCCGAACGCGCGGGTAGTGATGTTCGAAGCCGGGCCGCAGCTCACCGACGTCCCCGGCGGGAGCGTCCGCAACATCCCCAATCCTGCAGAGAAGGCGCGTGCCCGGGAAATGTCCCAGGGGCCGCAGGCCGGCGCCTACCGGGAATCGCTTGGCATTCCTGCAGGCACTGTCACCGAAGGCATGTTCACGGCGCGGCAGGGCACCCACCTCCTGGACTTCGGCGGTGCGGGCTCCGCCCACACCCCCTCCTTCCCGGCCGCGGCTGCGGCCACCAACGTGGGCGGACAGGGCGCGCACTGGACCTGCGCGACGCCGTCGCCGGCCTTCAGCGAGAAGATCCCTTACATCGCCGACGACGAGTGGGATGGCCTGATTGAGGACGCCAAGCAGCTTCTGCACGTCCACAGCGCCGCGTTTGCGGACTCCAAGGTGGGCGAAGCCATCCGGTCCCTCCTCGATGAAGAGTTCGGTGCGGAACTGCCGGAAGGTTATGGGGTGGGCACCCTTCCCGTAGCCGGGGATCCGCAGCCTGACGGGTCCGTACGCTGGGCGGGTGCCGACGTCGTCCTTGGCCCGCTCGTGGACAAGGACAGTCCGCTTTCGAAGCAGTTCGAACTCCGCGATCTCACCCTGGTGCGCCGGGTGGAACTGGACGGACGCCGGGTCACCGGGGTCACCGTCCAGGATCTCCGGACGGGTGAAACGTCATTTGTGGCAGCCGACATCGTGGTGGTGGCCGCCGATGCCTTCCGTTCCCCGCAGCTTTTGTGGGCCTCAGGCGTACGGCCGCAAGCCTTGGGCCACTACCTGACCGAGCATCCCGTGGTCATCTCCACGGTGGCTTTGGATGCCGAGAAGATGGGGCGGTTTGCCACAGAGGAGGACCTCAATGCTGAGCTGGCCAGGCGCGGGCTGAATTCCGCCGATCCGGTGGCGGCAGTGAACCGCATCCCGTTCTCGGAGCCGGAGCACCCCTTCTCGGTCCAGGTGATGTATACCGAGACCACGCCGTTCCCCATGGAGCCGGGCACCCCGTACGCGGAGAACCGCTGGGGCTACGTCAACATGGGCTACGGCCTGCGCAAGCACCCGCGCTACGAGGACGCCGTCACCTTTGACGACAACGAGCCGGACTACCGCGGTTTCCCGAACATGACCATCGACTATGCGCTCACCGAGCGGGAGGAAACGGAGATCGCCCAGGCCACGGAACGGCTGCGCCGCGCCGGCAAGGCCCTCGGCGTCTTTGTTGCCGAGCCCAGGCTGATGCCCAATGGCTCCAGCCTGCACTACCAGGGCACCATGCGGATGGGCGCTAACGACGACGGCACCTCGGTGGCGGATCCGTGGTCCCGGGTGTGGGGCTACGAGAACCTGGTGGTGGGCGGCAACGCGCTCATTCCGACGGCGACGGCGATGAACCCCACCCTGATGAGCGTTGCCATTGCAGTGCGCGGGGCCCGCAAGGTTGCGGAGGAACTGGGGTCCTGACACGCTTCCGGTCCGGTTGTCGCCCTGGGATCCCTGGCGTCCGTCCATCCGTCCCATGGATACCAGCTATCCCAAATCTATGATTCCCGGATAGTCCAAGGGTTGTCAGAGTGAGGGAGGTCACTTTCAGCGCCTAAATCGTGCTGAACCCTCCGTGACCATCAAAGGCTAAGGAATTCAATGGAGAATATTCAGCTCACGGATACCGGGACCAGGAGTGCGGCACCCGGTCCCTCAACGCCGCGCAAGGCCGGACGGCTGCAGGCGACCCTCCTGGTCGCCGGCAGTTGCATGCCGGTGCTGGGCGCCGTCCTTTTGGCACCCATACTGCCCACCTGAACCAGGCGTTCGCGGACACCCCGGGCGTCGCCATCCTGGTGCCGCTCACCCTCACACTGCCCGCGCTGTTCGTGGCACTTTTCTCACCACTTGCCGGTTACGTTGCCGACAGGGTGGGCCGCAAGCAGTTGCTGGTCTTCGCCATGCTGGCCTACGCTGCGTTCGGGACGGCGCCGCTGTGGCTGAACACGCTTGAATCCATCGCACTGTCCAGGGTGGGTGTCGGAATTGCGGAAGCCGCCATCATGACCTGCTGCACCACCCTCATCACCGACTACTACGCCGGCGAACAGCGGAACAAATACCTGGGCCTTCAAACCATGGTCAGCGCGCTCGCCGCCACCGCGTTCTTCGCCCTCGGCGGCGCCCTGGGCAGCATCAGCTGGCGGACGCCGTTCTGGCTCTACGCGGTCAGCGCGGTGATCGTTATCCCCATGATCTTCAAGCTGTGGGAGCCGGCAAAGAACCAGCGCGCGACGGCGGAAAGGACGCCGGTGCCATGGCGGCAGATCGGTGCCCCGGCGGCAGTGACGCTGTTCGGCGGGATCGTCTTTTATGCACTCATCGTCCACCTGCCCTACGTCGTCACCGGACTGGGCGTAGGCGACGCAGCCCTCATTGGACTCGCTGCGGCCATCGCGTCCCTTGCAACCGCAGCAGGCGCCATCTCCTTCCGCTTCCTGGCCAAGCTGGGCACGCGGAACCTGCTGGCGCTCGCCTTCGGGCTGGCCGCCGTCGGACTTTCCCTGGTCTCCGTCGCGGGCAACGTGCCGCTGGCAATCGCCGGGGCCGTGATTGCCAGCGCGGGAACCGGCGTGTTGCTGCCCACCCTGCTGACGTGGGCCGTGAACGGCCTTGAATTCCGGCAGCGCGGGCGGGGCACCGGCGTCTGGACCGGCACTTTGTTCATCGGCCAGTTCCTGACCCCTATCGTCCTCGGCGCGGCCGCGGCGGCAACCGGCAGCCTCAGCCTTGCCCTGGGCGGATTGGGCATCGCGTGCGTAGTGGCTCTCGTGGCTGTCCTGGTGCGGGGACCGCGGATGGTGCCCGCCAGCCACTAACCGCCCCTGGAAGGGCGACTTCGGACGGATAACCTTAGGAACGTGAAGAACCTGGACCTGAACCTGCTGCCCCACCTGCAGGTCCTGCTTGAACTGCGGAACATCTCCCGGGCAGCGGAGCGGCTCCAGCTCAGCCAGCCGGCCACCAGTGCTGCGATGGCCCGGCTCCGGCGCCATTTCGACGACGAACTCCTGGTGCGGAACGGCCGCACCTATGACCTCACGCCCTTTGCGCAGTCGCTGGTTCCGCTGGTTGATGAAGCCATGCTTCACATCCAGCGGGCCACGCGCGTGCGGTCCGGTTTCGACCCCGCCACCAGTGAGCGGGAGTTCGTTATCGCCGCCTCGGACTATGCGGCGGCGCTGATCGTGGGTCCGCTGCGCGGCATCCTGCGCCAGGAGGCCCCGGGCGTGTCAGTGGACTTCGTGCCCACCGCCGGTTCCGGGATCCAGGGGCAGATGGCCGACTATTCGAAGATCGACCTGCTCGTGGGGCCCACCGGGTACCAGATGCAGGGTGCCAGCAAGCAGGTGTTCCGTGACAGCTTCGTGGCGATCGCCGACGCCGGGAACCTCCTGCTCCAGCAGCCCCGGCTGACGTTGGAGGACCTGGCCTCGGTGCCCCACGCCGTCGGCTATTTCGGCGAGGGAATCAGTACCCCGGCGGACAAGCTGTTCGAGTCGCGGGGCATCCAGCGCCGCGTGGCTGCCGTGGTGGCCGGGTTCCTGTCCCTGCCGCTCCTGGTGGAGGGGACCGACCTCGTCGCCTTGGTCCCGCGGATGCTGGCCGCACGGGCCCAGCGCGGCGCGGACATCGTCGTGCTGGAGTTCTCCGAGGGCACGGAAGCTTCCCTGGTGGAGGCCATGTATTGGCACCCGTCCCAGGCGGAGGACCCGGCCAGCGTGTGGCTGCGGTCCGTCGTCCAGCGTTCCTGCGCCCGGCTCCACGAACTCTTTCCCGTCACAGCGCATCCGGTGACTGTCCACGCGGAAGATGCCACGCAGGCGTAGTACCCGCGGACGTTCGTGGTGGACCTCGGGGCCCCATCCGAGGCCTGCTGGAAGCTTTCATTCGCAGTAGCGCGACCGACTGGTCGGTCTGTTTCGTGATATCTTTGCTGCATGACGGCTAAAGAACGCATCCTCGATGCAGCACGACGGCTCGCCATCGAAACGGGGGCGGTGCCATCGATGGACGTGATCGCTTCGGCGGCCGGGGTATCCAAGGGGGGCTTCACACATCACTTCAGAACGAGGTTGGCCCTACTGGCCGGTCTCGCGGAGCACGCGATCGCCTCCATGGATGAGGCCCTCGATGCGGCAGTGGCTACCGGTGATGTCGTGAGGACCTGGTTGCAAATTTCCATGTCCCGGGAGGAAGCAGATCTTTATCGGGCCCTGCTGATGTCCTTCAACGAGGGAGGATCGGACAGCTCCGAGCTCCTGCGCCGGTCGGCCGAGGCGTCCGCCAGGTGGGAACGCTTGCTGGCCGAGGAATTGGGCGATCCCGTCGCCGGGTCCGTAGTCCGGCTCCTTGGCGACGGACTTATCGTCAACGCGTTGACGGGCGACGCCCTGCCGTCGCTCGAGGCCATCCTGGCATGGCTGGACCCGGAGCGGGACACGTGATGAGTGCCGGTCTTCTGTGGGCGATCCTCGGGCTCGCACTGACCGACAGCCTGAATCCTGCGACGATCGTGACGATCACCCTCATCCTCCTTACCGTGCCTCGATACCCGGTTGCCTCGGCCATGTCCTTCGTCCTGGGAGCGTTCAGTACCGTCTTCGTCCTGGGAGCTGTCATCTTCCTGGGCGCGGGGGCGGCAGCAGAAACGGTCAGTGGTGGACTCGTGTGGCTGCGGCGAATCGTATTCCTGATCGCCGCAGGCACCCTTTTCATAGCCGCAGTACGTCGCCTAAAGGACCGCGAGAAAAAGGGCATCGGCCTGCCCTCATGGTTCGGAGTTGGGACGGCTTTGCCTCTCGGCATCCTCGTAACGGGAGCCGACCTGCCCAACGCCTTCCCGTACTTTATCGCCATCGAACGCATGATCGATGCGAACATCAGCACCGGTACCGGACTACTCGCCCTGACCGGATACGCGGTCATATACTGCACTCCCTGCCTGATCCTGCTCGCCCTCGGTATCGCTAACGGCGACCGGGTCCGGCTTCGCCTGCAGAAGGTCTACGACCGCTTTGCGACCGGCACCACTAAACGCTCCATTCCCGCGGCCGTGGCTCTCACGTTCCTCGGTCTCGGCGTGCTAACCATCGCCGTCTGGCCCTAAGCCGCTCACGCACTAAATCCCTCCTGACCGGGAGAGAACGCAGACGTAGAATCGTGCTCACGCCGAGCCGGGCAGCGACACAACCACATACGGAGGACTGTTATGCGCAATGTAACCACCAGCCCTGAGGCGGCCGCCGCCGCACAGACCCTGTTCCGGGTTGGCCTCGGAGGCGTGCTTATCGCGCACGGATCCCAAAAACTTTTCGGCTGGTTCGGCGGGGGAGGCGTTGAAGGCACCAGTAAGGGTATGCACGCGATGGGGTTCCGCCCCGCAAAACCCAGTGCCGTCCTCGCTGGTGTAGGTGAAGCAGGAGCGGGGCTTGCCTTGGCCCTGGGGCTCGCTACCCCCGCCGCCGGCGCCGCTGCTGCCACCACGATGGGAGTGGCGGCCAGCGTCCATGCCCCCAACGGTTTCTTCGCCCAGGAGGGCGGCCTCGAGTACCCCGCCGTGCTGGGGCTGGCGGCAGCGGCGTTCACTATCGGGGGCTCCGGGCCCTTCTCCCTGGATGCACTCACCGGCCACGTCCTGGACCGGCCCTGGATGCGGATCACCGCTTTGGCCGCGATCCCCACAGCCATTGCCGTCCAGATTGCGCGTCGGCGCAAAGCCCTCGCCGCAGACGCTGCAGCCCCGGCCACGGGCACCGCCGTCGAAGACGCATGAACCTGCCCCTGTAAGTATCCAAGCGGCAGATACCACCTAGACCCAGAGGGCCGTTCCCCGGTCAGCCTATCCCTGCGAGAGTCGAAGAAACACGCCTTCGGAAGGACCATTTACGCCTGTCTCCAGCCAGCGCTGGCCGGCAAGACCGCCGTCATCACCGTTACGGCCAGCGGCCAGGGCAGGGCGGCGGCGCTCGCCTTCGCCCGGGCAGGAGCGGTGGTGGTGGGCTGCGACATGGACGACGACGGCGCCGCGGCCACGGTTGAGTCGGTCACCGCCGCGGGTGGCCGGATGAGCAGCAGCCGGGTGGATCTCACGGATGAGGCAGCCGTGGCCGGATGGGCGTCGGATGTCGCCGAGGAACACGGTCAGGTCCACATCCTGTACGCCAACGCGGCAGTCACCCGCTTCGCCCCGGTGGAGCAGCTCACCCTTGCCGACTGGAAATGGAATGTAGAGCACGAGATGGATGTGGTGGTCCGGGCATGATCCGCACCGCGGCTACCGAAGGCAACCTGCTGGCGCCGGACCACCCCATGCGGACCATTGCGGCCAGCATCCCGCTGGGGCGGATCGGGGCGCCGGAAGAAGTCGCCAACTGTGCGCTGTTCCTGGCATCCGACGAAGCGTCCTACGTGACGGGCGCAAACCTAATGATCGACGGCGGATGGTCGGCCGTGCTGCCGGGCTAAGTTTCTGCTGTGGCCTCGGGGACTAGCGCAGGGCGTCGGAGATTGACTTGGCACCGCCGTGGCCTGATTGGCCGCCGTCCACCGGGATCTCCGCGCCCGTCACGAACGAAGAGAGCGGGCTGAGGAGGAAGAGCACGACGCCGGCCACCTCCTCCACGGTTCCGGTGCGGCCCAGCGGGGTTTCGGCAAGCGTGGCCTGTCGGAACGCCGGCTTGGCGCCCGCCGTCATGGGGGTCTCAATAAAGCCGGGGTGCACGCTATTGACCCGGGTCCCGCGGGGCCCGAGTTCCATCGCGGCCACCTGGGAGAGCCCGCGCAGCGCCCACTTGCTCGCGGTGTACGCCACCGGATAATGGGCGGTCAGGCCGGCAACAGAGCCGACATTGACGATCGATGAGCCGCTGCCCATCAGCGGAGACAGTGCCTGGATTCCCAACAGGCTGCCGGCCACGTTCACTTCATAAACCTTCTGCAGGTCTGCCACCGAGGCGTCCAGGAGCCTGCTGCGCTGTGTGATGCCGGCGTTGTTGACCAGCCCGTCCACCTGCCAGCCCCGGGATCGGATCCAGGAAGCGAGGCTGGACCAGCCGGCTTCGTCACTAACGTCCAGCTGCCGGTACACCAGGGCACCGGCCCAAGCCGAAGACTCCGCGCCCAGCCCGGCTGGCATGTCCGCCGTCAGATCCGTGGCGATCACCCGTGCCCCGGCCTCCGCCAGCAGCCGTGCTTCCGCCGCGCCCTGCCCCTGGGCTGCACCGGTGACCACCACGGTCCGGCCGTCAAGGTGAAGGGAAACCACCCTAGATGCCCCAAGGAGCCGCAGCGGCCACCCGGGTGCGCGGGCGGACGCGGGCGGCCACCCGGGTCACAGCCTCGCGCCGGGCGCCCACCGTGTTCTCGATGGTGCCGATCCCTTCCACCGTCATCCTCACCACGTCGCCGGTTGCCAGGGGCGGGGGAGTCTTCGCACCGTTCCGTCCCCACAGCTCGGCGAGGCAGCCGCTGCCGCACGTGCCGGAGCCCAGGACGTCGCCGGGCCGCACCACCGAGTCCTGCGACGCGTAGGCCACCAGCTCGGCGAACGGCCAGCCCATATTGGACAGCAGGTCCTGCCCGATGAGCTGCCCATTAACCTCAACGGCCGTGGAGATGGGCAGGAATCCCTCGGCGTCGTGCCGGTCCTCGAACTCGTCCGCCGTCACGATCCAGGGGCCCAGTGTGTTGGCGAAATCCTTGCCCTTGCAGGGTCCCAGGCTGACCTTCATCTCGCGGCGCTGCAGGTCGCGCGCAGACCAGTCGTTGAGGATTGTGTAGCCGAAGATGTGCCGGTGCGCCTCCGCGGCGGTCAGGTTCCTGCCGTCGCTCCCGGGGACGCGGCCGACGACGGCGGCCACCTCCGTCTCGAAGTCCAGGTCCTCGCAGCCTGCCGGAATACCAATTACCTCGCCGGTTCCGGTCACCGTGTGCGGGTTGGTGAAGTAGAACGTGGGCGCCTCGTACCACTCGGGCACCACGCCCGCCACGCCGTCGATGCTCTTCCGCACGCCTTCAACGTGTTCCTCGAAGGCCACGAAGTCCCTGATGGTGGAGGGAACCAGCGGGGTGAGCAGCTGCACCTTCGACAGTGGAACGGCAGGGGCGGAACCTGCGGTTTCCCGGGCAACGCGCAGGGTTTCGTCCAGTCCGGCGTCCAGCAGCGTCTGGACGCCCTGGCCGGCGGGCATTGCATAGCAGTGTCCGCCGTCCACGAAGCCGGACTGCGTCCCGCCGTCGTGGTTCCAGCGTGCGATCTTGACCATGGAAGTGTTCCTTAAGCAGTAGGTCGGGAGGTCAGGGCGGCCGCCGAGGTGATCCCCAGGGTGCGTGCGTTGCCGCCCAAAACCTGGGCCTCGCCGTCGAACGCCAGGCCGGCATCCTGGACCTCGTCCACCGGAAGGTCGGAGCCCATGTCGAACGGGTAGTCCGAGCCCAGCAGTACCTGCTCCGGACCGGCTGCGGCCACGAGTGCCCGCAGTTCAGCGGGGCTGTGGACGAGCGAGTCGAAGTACAGCTTCTTCAGGTAGGACGACGGCGGTTGTGCGCAGCCGTGTGCCTCAGGCCGGACCTTCCACGCGTGGTCCGAGCGGCCTAGGGTGGTGGGCAGGTAGCCGCCGCCGTGCGCCGCCACAACCTTGAGCTCCGGGTACCGGTCCAGGACGCCGCTGAAGATCAGGTGGGACAGGGCCACCGCGTTCTCGGCGGGTTGGGACACCGTGTTGGCGAGGTAGAAGCGGTCCAGCCGCTCATCCAGCGAGCAGCCGAACGGGTGCAGGAACACCAGTGCACCCAGCTCTTCGGCCCGGCTCCAGAACGGCTCCAGGCGGGGGTCGGAGAGTTCGACGGTGCTGCGCTCCGGATCGTTCGGGGTGGCGGCGAACGATCCGATTTCGACGCCGAGCAGTCCGCACTCGAGCACGGCGTGCTCCAGGGCTTCCACCATCAGGGCGGGGTGCTGCAATGGGACCAGGCCCAGGCCGTTGAGCCGCTCAGGCACGCGGTCCACGAACTCCCGCACGGCCTGGTTGGCTGTCTTTGCCACCTGCAGGGCAAGTTCTTCGCCCGCAAAGTAGTAGAAGTGCGACGGCGACGGGGAGACCAGCTGCACGTCCACGCCCTGGGCATCCATGTCAGCGAGCCGGCGGTCCAGGTCCGTTAGCTGCGGCCATCGCTCCCTGATCATCCGGCCCGAAGCGGCCATCGATTCGGGCCCGTTGCGCCGCACCTCCAGGGCCTGCTGGGCGCCAAAGCCCTCGGGGTCCGCTTCGGCCACGAGCTGCTGCAGGGCCGGAAGCAGGATATGGGCGTGGACGTCAACGGTGGGGGATTCAGTGGTGGGAACGTTCATGCCGGTTCCTTCACCAGGCTGGAGATTGAATGCATGAGGCCGGGCACGTTGGCATCCCGGACGCCGTCGAGCATCCACTGGCCCAGCTGGACGGACGCGTCGACAACTGCCTTTGCCCTGTCCAGGCGCCGGTCGGTGAACTCTTTCCACAGGGTCTCGGTAACGTCGTCGGCACTGATGAGCAGCTCGGCCAGCACGGCCGCATCCTCCATCGCCATGGCAGCACCCTGCGCAATGGTGGGCGGGCAGCTGTGCGCGGCGTCGCCGATGATGACGCTGCGGCCGCGGTTCCAGGGCCCGTCGACCAGGTGGGTGGTGAACCAGGTGTAGTTGATGCGGGCACTGTGGTCCAGGTTGGCGCGGATCTCGTTCCAGGGGCCGCCGTAGGCCGCGGCGAGTTGGGCCATGATGCGGGGGCCGTCCTCGTGCTTGCGCTCCTGGGCCTTCTCCACGAGGTAGGCGTAGATGGTGTCAGGGCCGGTGGGGCAGTAGCCGGCGATGAAGCAGGGGCCGCCGTAGGTGAGATCCGTGCGGACCACTTCCTCGGGGCGCTCCACGAAGGCACGCCAGATGCCCATGCCCGTGGACTGGGGTTCAACCTCGATGCCGATGGCCTTGCGGACGGCAGAGTGCAGGCCATCGGCGCCGATGAGGAGGTCGTAGGTGGCGCTCCCGCCGTCGGCGGTGCTCACGATGATGGACCCGCCGTCGTCCGTTATGCCGGTGACCGTCTTGCCGTAGCTGATCCGGGCGCCTGCCTGCTCTGCACGTTCGCGGAGGATGGCGGTGAGGTCGGGACGGTACATGCCCATTGTGGCGGGGAGGTCATCGCCGCCCGTCCGGATGTCCTCAAGGACGGCGAGGACGGTGCCGGCGGGGTCCGGGGCGCGCAGGCCCAGGGTGCTGAAGCCGTAGCCCTTCGCCTCGACCTGCTCCCAGACGCCGAGTTGGCGGAGAATCCGCAGGGCGTTGCCCTGCAGGGTGATTCCGGATCCAAGGGTCTGCGGTGCTTCCGCCTTCTCGAGGATTTCCACCTGGATTCCGGCGTCGGCCAGGAGGATGGCTGCGGTCAGTCCCGCGGCTCCGGCCCCGACGATTCCGACGTTCTGTACTGCTGCCATCGCTGACTCCTTTGTATTGACGGCGTTACTGCTGGTGGTTTTGTTGCTGTTTTAACTGAAGCTACCGGACGGCGATCGGGTTGACGGGCGATCCGACGGCACCGGTGATCGGCAGTGGCGCGGCGGTGAGCAGGAAGTCGCACCTGCCGTCCGCCGCGCACGCCTCGGCCAGCCCGTCCGGATCCCACATCTCGCCCAGGAACAAGCCCAGGTTGGGGATGGCGATCTGGTGCAGGGGCTGGAAGGCGGCGTCGAACTCGTTGGGCCGGACTTCGAAGCCCCAGGTGTCGGTGGCGATCCCGGCGATCTCGGAGCGGTGCAACCATGGCGCCGTGGTGAAGGACAGGCCGGGGGCAGAACCGCCGGCGTAGTCACCCCAGCCGTCTCGGCGGACCCTGGTGTACTGCCCGGTGCGGATCACTACAATGTCGCCCCGGCCCACCTTCGAGCTTGGGCCCTGCAGGTCGATGGTCCGCTGGAGGTGTTCGGGGGTGATGGCGAAACCGTCCGGCAGTTCGCCGTCGTTCCCTCCCAGTTCGGGGCCGAGCGCCCGGCCAACGTCCAGCAGCACGCCTCGGGTGACGATCTTGGCGGCGGCTGTTTCGATGCCGGTCACCAGGTCGCCCTCGGAGGTGACCACGTCGCCGGCGGCGCGGCCGTTCCAAGCTTTGCCCTGGTCGAAGATGTGGCCCAGGCCGTCCCACTGGGTGGAGCACTGCAGCGGCATGGCGATCACGTCGTCCGCGCCGCCGAAGCCGTGCGGGAACCCCTGGTTGCCGCGCTCTGCGTCCACGCCCGTGTCCGTCATGGTGTGGACGGGGTTGGTGCGGCGGCGCCAGCCCTTTTGCGGGCCATTGGTGTCGAACGGCTGGGACAGCGAGAACGCCTCGCCGGTCTTCACCAGGGCCGCGGCCTCGACACGCTTGGGCGCGTCGATGAAGTTCAGGGTGCCCAGGACGTCGTCCTGGCCCCAGCGGCCCCAGTTGTTGTGGGCCTCGGCCATGGTGCGGATGCTGCCGAGCGGGTCTTCACGCCGGATGACCGGGGAATCGCTTGATTCCCCGGTGCCGGTGGTGAATGCAGTGTCCTGGGTGGTCACTGGACTTCGTCCTTGCAGTGGATGAGCTGGGTGCCCAGTCCGGTGATGGTGCCTTCCATAATGTCGCCGTCCTGAAGGAGGCGTCCCCAGTGCTGGCCGTTGCCTGCCGGGCTGCCGGTGAGCACCAGGTCACCCGGGCGCAGCGGCATGATCTGGGAGGCTTCGCTGACGAGCTTGGCGACGCCGAAGATCATGTCCTGCGTGGACTCGTCCTGCATGGCCTTGCCGTTGAGCTTCAGCGTCACCTGGACGTCCTGCGGGTCGCCGAAGAACTTCGCCGGCACCAGCAGGGGCCCGGTGGGCAGGAAGCCGGGGGCGTTCTTGGCGCGGTACCAGTCCGAGCCGATGGCCGGCATGTCCTTGCGGAAGACATATTCACGGGTGGTGATGTCGTTGACCATGGTGTAGCCGAATACGTAGTCCAGGGCTTCCTCGGGGGTGACGCGGAACGCGGTCTTGCCGATGACTGCTGCCAGCTCCAGCTCCCAGTCGTGGGACTTGGAGTAGGCAGGCAGGGTGAGGTCGTCCGTGGCAGAAGCGATCGCCGTCGGGAGCCCGATAAAGAAGTACGGCGTGCCCTGGCCCGCGCGCTTGTCCATCATGGCGGCCGTTTTGGCGCGCACCTCCTCTTCGTCTTCGCCAGGTTCGCGGTGGGCTGCGGCGAGGTCGATGACGTGCTTGCGGTAGTTCGCGCCGGTCTGCAGGACCTGGGCCGGTTCCACCGGGGCGAGAACCTCGACGTCGGCCAGCGCCAGGCCTGCGTCCTGGCCAGCGGAGGCGGCGAGGGCGTCCAGCTGTGCTTCGGTGGTGTCCCAGTGCTCGATCAGGGAGTTGATGTCCCCGTCCAGCGGCAGGACCCGGTCCTGGACCAGGAGGCCGGCGCGGGCCTTGCTGTCACCCGCCTCCTGGAAGCGGATGAGGGAATATGTTGCTTCAGGCATATCTTTCTAGCCCCGTCCCTGCTTGGCGTAGGGGTTGAGCAGGGCTTCCTTCATTTCGGGGGAGGCGCCTTCTTCGGTGGCGGTGAAGCCCTCGGCCGGCGGGAAGGATTCGGTCATGGAGTGCGGCATGGCGCCGTTCTTGTAGAAGTTGTTGGAGCCCAGCGACGGCTTCCAGGTGTTGGCATCCCAGTCCGGGACGTAGTTGCGGTAGCCGCCCGAGTTGAGCTCGACGCGTAGGCCGGAGGGGTCGCGGAAGTAGAGGAAGTTCTGCTCGCCCACACCGTGGATGGAGGGGCCATATTCCATGGGGGTGCCGTTTTCCATCATGACGTCCGCGGTGCGGAGCAGGTCCTCGGTGGCGTCCACCCAGAAGGCGATGTGGTTGACGCGGCCGGCGCGGCTGGAGGTGTCCAGGACGACGCCCAGGTCGTGGGACTTTTCGTTGGTGGTGAGGACGGAGAAGACGGTGATGGGTGCTTCGTCCAGGTCAACGAAGGCCATAACGCGGAAGCCCAGGGCCTCGTTGTACCACTTGGCGAAGCCGCGGACATCGGAGGATGCCACCGTGACGTGGTCCAGGAAGCGGGGTGCGGCGGCGTGGCTGCTGCGGCGCTCCGGGCGGTCCGGGTAGGTGGACTCGAAGCCGGGCTCGGCCACGAACTTCTCCACGTCATAGAAGAGGCGCATGGGGTGGCCGTACGGGCCAGTGAATTCGTAGGCCTTGCCGAAGCCGTGGCCGCCGGGCGTCCAGGTGCCCTGCACGCCCGTTGCTTCGATGCGCTGGGCTGCGGCTTCAAGGGCTGCCTGTGAGTTGGTGCGCCAGGCCATCCGGCCCAGGGACGCTTCCGGTCCTTCGGTGATGACCAGGCTGTAGCGGTAGTAGTCGCCCCAGCAGCGCAGGTAGACGTTGCCGTCCACGCGGTCGATGATGCGCATGCCGAACTTTTCCTCGTAGAACCGCGCCGAAGCTTCGACGTCCGGAGTGGTGATCTCGAGGTGGGCAAGATGGGAGAGCGGAGTTTCCACGTTGAAGTCCTTCTGGTTACTGGCTGCGGTACTGGTTGTTGCAGGTCCTGTAACTACTGTGAGGCACTTCATATATTCGGGGAAGGCGAGCTTTTTGATATGAACTATCCGCCGCACCGATACCCGCCTAGTGCGACCCTCTCTCACTTAATGGGCTTAAATCACCAACGCTCTCTCACTTTCTTAAGGAAAGTGAGAGAGCGTTGGCCGGAATGCCCCGTTAGGTGAGAGAGCGTTGGC
This sequence comes from Arthrobacter sp. MDT2-3, assembly GCF_059090465.1. Taxonomy (NCBI): domain Bacteria; kingdom Bacillati; phylum Actinomycetota; class Actinomycetes; order Micrococcales; family Micrococcaceae; genus Arthrobacter; species Arthrobacter sp. MDT2-3. The sequence goes on from NZ_JBNHFS010000001.1 coordinate 400,640, forward strand.
CGGAATGCCCCGTTAAGTGAGAGAGCGTGCCAGCCGCTGTGTTACTCCTTGCCCAGCCCCGCGGCCGAGGTCTTCTCGTCCGAAACGCTGTTGAGCGCGGTCAGGTCGAAGATGCCGTTGATGTCGGCCTGCTTAGTGGTGCCGGCAGCGACGCCGTCGGCCAGGAGCTTCTGGTACGTCCCGGCGAGCGGGTCCACGGTGAACACGATGTTCTTCAGCGACCTGTCGATCACGTCCGCCTTCAGCTCGGCACCCGCGGCTTCCTTGAGGGCCGCGTTGATGACGGTGGCCTTCTCGCCGTCGGCAGCCTTGTTCAGCCACTCAACCGACTTCACGTGGCCCTTCAGCAGCGCCTTCACGGTGTCCGGGTGGTCAGCGGCGAACTTCTGGTTCACGATCAGGATGGTGGTGGGGAACTCGCCCGGCTTGCCGGACAGCGAGCCGTCCCACAGGTCCTTTTCGTCCACCAGCACCTTGGCGCCGGCGGTGAGCACCAGGCGGGAGGCCCAGGGCTCAGGCAGCCACGCGCCGTCGAGCTTACCGTCCTGGAACAGCTTCAGCGTCTGGGCGTTTTCGGTGGGATTGATGGCGACGTCGCCGCTGCCGTCCACATTGGTCTTGTAGCCCTGCGCGGTAAGCCAGGCGCGGAGGGCCACGTCCTGCGTGCCGCCGAGCTGCGGGGAGGCGAGGGTCTTGCCCTTGAGGTCTGCTGCGGAGTTGATCTCCGGCTTGACCACCAGCTGGGCGCCGCCGGCCGCTGCGCCGGCGATGATGTTGATCGACTCCCCGCCGCTCTTGACGTAGGAGTTGATGGCCGGGTTGGGCCCGATGTAGGTGGCATCGATGGCGCCGGCGTTCAGGGCCTCGATGGCGGCGGGGCCGGCGTTGAATACCTGGGTGGTCAGCTTTGTGTCGCCGAGTTCATCGGCGATGTGGCCCTGGCTGACGCCGACAAGGGCGGGGGCGTGGGTCACGTTGCCGAAGTAGCCGAGCTTCAGTTCGGCGGCGGGGTTGCCGGCAGGTGCGGCCTCCTGGACCGCTGCCGGGGTGTTGTTGTTGTTGACGGCGGAGGCGACGGCGGCGCCGCCGCCCACCAGGGCCAGGATGCCGGCGGCGATGCCGATCTTCAGGCCGAGGGGGCGCTTGGGAGTGGCTGACTGGCCGGCGACGATGCGGGTGGAGGCTTGCTGTTCCGGGCTCTTGTCGGAAGGGTCTGACATTGGAAGTTCCTTTGCTGGGACGGATGCTGAGTTGAGATTACGGAGCACCCGGCAGCGCCACAATCATCACCGTAGCGGGCGTTCACGCGACGTCGCGAAGGCGCAACAGGGCGTAGCGCAGCGTCAAGGAACGACTCGGGAAGACACAGAACAATGCTTACGACGGCCGTCGCCCGGCTCAGCGGGCGCGGGACGTCTGGCGCGTGGATAGGGAGCGCCTGCGGATGAAGTATTCCGCTACGGCGAGGTTGATCGCCCAGGCCGCGCCCATCAGAACGGCCCTCGTTGTGACGTCCGGCGGGCTGGCGAGGAGTTCGGGCACGATGAGGATCAGGGCCTGGGTTCCGGCGCCGAGACCGATGGCGTACGCCCTGGCCATCCACGCACCGTGCCTCGTGAAGTCGCGGCGCAGCACTGCGCGAAGTCCCAGGATCAGGCTCACTGCCATGGCGGAGCCGAAACCGAGCCGAAGGACGAGCAGCAGCTGCCCGTCACTGGGCGGCAGGGTGTAGAAGACTGCCATCCATAGGCCGGACAGCGCCGCGAGCAGGCCGGCGGGCAGGAGGATCCGGCCGGCGATGCTGTGCCAGCGGCGCCGGCGAAGCGACGGAACGAACTGGAATGCTCCCAGCAGGGAGTACACGGTGACACTGACGATATGGATTACCACCGGCGCGGGAGAGTCGAAGAACCTGGCGTTGCGCTCCGTCACTGCCGCTCCACCGGTCAGTTCGGTCAGCCGGGCGGCGCCGGCGATCACGGGGATGAGGCTGAGGAAGATCAGGCCGGCGGGAATAAGCCACTCCGGCCGCTGCCGGCGTGCAGTGGCCGGTGCCTTCGCCGGTGCACTGTGCCTTGTGGTTTGCATTGACCTGCTCCTCTTGTTGCCGGAGTGCCTATCCTCAGGAAGCAGACCGCAAGGGCGCCCTTCGGAATCAGGTGTACGGCGTACACCTTTAGGACCAAATGTAGGTGTACGCCGTACACTAGTCAAGGGGTGCAAGGAAACGGAAGGACCAATGGCATGAGCAGGCAAGGCCCGGTGCAGCGCGTGCGCCTCAACCGCGACCGGGTGCTGCAGGCCGCCGTCGCGCTCGCTGACGAGATAGGGATCGGGCCGCTGAGTATGCGCAGGCTTGCCCAGGAGCTCGACGTGGTGCCCATGGCGCTCTACAAGCATGTGGCCCACAAGGATGAACTTCTCGACGGCATGGTCGACGTGATTATCGCCGAGATCGATCCGCCGGCCACCGGCCCGGGCTGGAAGGACGTGGTCCGGCGCAGGATTCTTTCAGCCCGGAGCGTCCTCCAGCGGCACCCATGGGCCCGGCAGGTCCTCGAAACGCGCACCAACAAAACGCCTGGCGTCCTCGCCTACATGGACTCCTTCATCGGGATGTTCCTCCTCGACGGCGGCTTCTCGGTGGACCTGACCCACCACGTCATGCACGCCATCGGCAGCCGCATGTGGGGCTTCACCCAGGAGCTGTTCCAGGAGCCGGCCGAGCCAACAGACGGAACGGGGGCGGAGCCGGACGAGGCGGCCCAGCAGGCAGTGCTCCAGGAGATGGCCAGGCGCTACCCGAATATCCTGACAATCGCCATGGCTTCCGCCCACGATCCGGACGCCGTTGTTGGGCAGGGCTGCGATGACCAGTTTGAATTCGAGTTCGCGCTCGACCTGCTGCTGGACGGCATCGAGAAACTGCACGCCCAGGGTTGGACGTCTGCGCGGGCGTAAGGCCGGAACTGCTTAAACACAAGGGAGTGGCACCGCGCCCTTCGCTGAAGGCGCAGTACCACTCCACTCTTTGTTGTGTCGGGTTTAGCTGCCGGCGGCTGCCGGCCTGGACTCCCTTACCACCGGTGGCGTGAACCTTGCCCCGGTGTCCGGGAACGCGGGCACTTCGATGCGGGCGTGGGTGTGGACTTCCTGGACCGTCCGGCGGGTGTGTTCGGCGATGTCTTCCATGGTGGCCACCCACATGCCGTCCATCCCCTTCACCCGTTCAATCAGCCTTTCCAGGGCCACTGCTTTTGAGGGCCGCCCGGAGATGAAGGGATGGTTGGTGAGGACAAAACAGCTGCCCTGGGCATGGTGTGCCTCCGCCTCGAGCGTCCACATCTCAAGGACCTTGGCCGGGCTTTCGATGACGCCGCTGCCCGTGACGCCGGGGTAGAAGGCGTACTGCTCCCAGTCGTCCAGGGCCCAGTCGACGGGGATTTCCACGATGTCCCGGGTGTCACCCGGGGCGACGCTGAAGCGGTAGGGGGCGTCGCCGTCGAGCAGGCTCGAATCGTAGAGGAAGCCGCGGTCCGCCAGAAGTGCCGGTGAGTGCCAGTTGAGCTCCCACCACGGCGCCCGGTACCCCACCGGCTCTACTCCCGCGGCCTTGGCCAGGGCCTCGAGTCCACGGTCGATGTAGCGGGCTTCCGTTGCGGCGTCGATGCCCTGCATTGGCTCGTGCAGGTAGCCGTGGTGGGCCACCTCATGCCCGGCGTCCACAATGCGGCGGACGGTGTCCGGGTAGCACTCGGCCGTGAAGCCGGGGACGAAGAACGTGGCGCGGATGTCCTGCCGCTGGAGGATCTGCAGCAAGCGGGGGACTGCCACCTTGGGCCCGTAGGACTGGTGGGTCATCAGGGACATCCGGCTGGTGCTCTTGGGGTCGTGGGCGATAGTGCAGGATTCGGCGTCGACGTCGAACGTGAAGGACGCTGCTGCCCGCTTGCCTTCCGGCCAGGTGATGGGGTGGGCGGCGTCGGGGAATGCTTCAAGAGTCATGCGGGGAATTCCTGTCGTAACGGGGTGTGGCGGTTCAGAAGGTCCGGTTCAGAGTGCGGCGGGTGTGCCGGGCTGGGCAGCGGCACCCGTCAGCTCTGTGGGCAGGTGGCGGTGGGCAGATCCCGGGGCGGACTCAATGTATTTGCGGTGCATCGTCGGTCCCAGAATGGCGTAGCTGGTGGCGCTGGCAAGGCCGCCGGCGAGCCAGGACAGGTCCCAGCCGCCCAGGGCCACGGCGATGGGGCCCTGCATGGCGGGGACGAGGCCGTACATAAACAGCCAGGTGGCGAAGATGCCCACCAGGAGGGAGGTGATGCCTGCCCAGTTGACGCCGGGGAGCCGCCGGGTGCCGACGCCGTCGAACAGCCTTTCGGGGTTGCCGGGCCAGCGCTTGTCGATCCAGAAGTAGTGGACCAGCATGACGCCGCCCCAGGCAGCGACCCAGGCAACGAGCCCGATGAGCCAGGCGTCGAGGACCGCTGCGAAGTCCTCCTGGAAGATGAAGAACACGACGGCGGCGAGCGAGAAGACGCCGACGAACAGGTTGAGCTTGCGGCGGCTGATGGTGATGTCGAGTGCCTGGGTGGCAACTGAGAAGGTGTAGATGTTGAGGATGTTGGTGGCGATGGGGCCGTGGAGCACCATCAGCAGTACGGGCAGCGCGAGGACTCCGAAGTTCTGGACGATGAGCTTGCCGGGGTCGATTTCGCCGCTGTTGGTGGCCAGGCTTGCGCCCAGGACACCGAGCCAGACGACGGGGATGAACTGGCCCAGGACCGATGCCAGGTAGACCCTTTTCTTGGGCACTTCGGTGCTGACGAACCGCGAGTAATCTGCGGCGTAGGTGAACCAGGTGATGCCCCAGCCGATGCCGATGGCGGTCATCACGGCACTCATCGCGGCAATCCGCTCCGAGCCTTCCAGGATGTTGCCCGCGGGGCCGGCGTAGCCCCAGTTGATGTCCATGCCGAACCACGCCACGGCGGACATCACGGCCAGGATGACGATGGTTGGCGGGACGGTCCACTTTTCGAAAGCCGCAATTGCCTTGTAGCCAAACCAGGCGATGGCTACTTGGGCGGCCATGATTCCGGTGGCGACGGCAATCTTCCAGCCGTAGTTGGCGGCTGTAGGATCCACCCAGCCGAGGGTGCCGAAGAGCGCCATGACCAGGTCCAGGATGATCCAGGTGTTCACGGCGCACCAGCCGATCACCAGGAGCGCCTGGATGGCTGCCGGGAGGTAGTTCCCCTGCCTGCCGAATGCGGCCCGGGCGAGCACCATGCCGGTGGCGCCGGTCTTCTGCCCGAGGAGGACGAAGCAGCCGAAGAGCAGCATGCCGATCAGGTTGCCCAGTACCAGGACGGTCACGGTGTCCGCGAAACCCAGCCCCAGGTGGATTCCGAGGGCGCCCAGTACCCAGTTGATCGGTGCCAGGTTGGCGCCGGCCCAGATCCAGAACTGGCCGGAGACCTTGTGCGTGCGCTGGGATTCGGGAATTGGCTGGAGCCAGGCTTCGACGTCTTCCGTGTGAACGGATTGCTCGGCTCCTGGGGCTGTGGGTGGTTGTTGCATCGGGGCCTCTTCGTTGAGGGGATGGGGATTCTTCAAGATTATGTGTCGAGGGCCACATCCACCATCTACAATGTGTCTTGAGCTTTCCCCTTCTCCATGACGGAGTGTCATGCCTGTTCATTTGGAAGATGTCCTGCGGCATTCGACCGTTGTTGCCGCGGATCCCGTGGTCCGTGCGGCGGCGGGTGTGGTTTCCCAAACCCAGCTTCGGTGGATCCACTCCAGCGAGGTCCTGGACATTGCCTCGCTGCTGGGCGGCGGGGAGCTGCTGCTGACCGGCGGCCAGGCCCTGGCGCTGGCTTCCGATGAGCGCCGCACGGGTTACGTCCGGGATCTGGCCGAGCGTGGGGTAGCGGCGCTCGCCATCGAGACCGGCAGTGTGCTGCCGTCCATCCCCTCCTCGATGATTTCGGCTGCCGAGGAAGCCGGGCTTCCCCTAATCGAGCTTCGCAAGGTGGTGCCTTTCGTGGCGGTCATGGAGGCTATCAACTCACAGCTTGTCAGCCAGTCCGCCGCCCAATTGCAGCAGGCCGACCAGGCCAGCCACGCCATGGCGGTGGAGCTCGCACATGGAGGCAGCCTGGACCGGATTCTGGCCGTCCTTGCTGCGGCCACGGGTGCAGAGGTGGTGCTCACCTCTACCGCCGGGATTACTTTGGCGAGTGCGGAACCTGCGGGGGAGCGTGAAGCATCCTTCTCCTTGGATGGCGCTTCCGGCGAGCATCGGAGCACCGTCCATATTGAAGTGCCCGTGCGGGGGATTCCCTCCGCCCGCCTGACACTGCAGGTACGCGGCGGAGCCGACGTGAACCTGGCGCGGATCGCCGGCAACCGGTCCGTGGACATCCTGGCCCTTGCCTTGCTGCAACGGATGCCTCCCGGCTTGAAGGAGATGGCCGGCGCTGCCTTGATCCGGGCCGTTGATTCCGGCAAGCAAAACTGGCGGCTGCAGGAACTGGCTCCCGCCGCAGGTATCCCTGTCTCTGCTCAAGTGGTGGCGGTGGTTATGCGCTCCTCCGCTTCGCAACAACTCCGGCGGCAAGTGGAGCACCTCCTGGACCCGGGTGGCCAGCACGGTGCTAGTTATGCGGACAACGCGGAGCTGCTGGCCCTGGGCGTCCTCCGCTCCGGGAAGGCCCAGGATGAGCGGCAAGAAATCGTGGCCGGCCTGCAGTCGTTGGACGTACCGGAGGGAACTGTGAGCGCTGTCGGGCCCATTGCCTCGGGTATTTCCTCCGCCCCGTGGTCCCTCGCCGAGGCGAGGCTCACGCTGGAACTGGCTGCCGACGTCGGACGCGTCGGTTTAGGGGGAACGGCACCTGGGCGGGTGCTTGATGCCCAGGCATTCGCCGTGGAACGGCTCGCAGTTCACTCCATGGACGAAACCCTGCGCCGTGACTTCGTGAGCCAGCAGCTCGCCGCCGTCCTTGAGCACGACGCCCAGCGCCAGTCCAAGCTGGTGGAGACACTGCGGGTCTGGCTGGACTCCGGGTGCAACACCGCCCAGGCTGCAAGGGAACTGCACGTGGAGCGGCAGTCCATGCACCAGCGGCTCCAGCGGATCTTCTCCCTCTGCGGCGGCGACCCCCGCGGAACGGGCCGCCTGCCCGCGCTGCACCTGGCCACCCGCCTCGCCGCCCTCCAGCCCAAATAACCCCTGCGACGCTCTCTCACTTAACGTGGGTTTTAGGGCGACGCTCTCTCACTTAACGTGGGTTTTCCGGGGACGCTCCCTCACCCGCCGACGCGCAACGGCAGGCCTGTGGATAACTTCTGCGGCGTCCTGCCCTGAGAAGGCACAATGCCAGCATGCGAAAGCAAGGTTTCCTGCCGCCACCGTTGGCAGAGGCTCCTTTCACCTTCGGTTCGGCCAGGGCGTCCGGCGTCACCCTGGACAGGCTTCGCCGCAAGGATGTGGTCAACGTGGGTCGCGGTCTTTATCGCCCGGCGGATTGGGACTTTGATCTGGAAGGTGCCGCCAGGGCGTTATCCGCTGCCTCGCCCGGCGCTTGGATTTCACACGTGACCGCGGCCCGGCTCCGGTGTCAACTGCTGCCACCGTGGCTGGCTGATTCCACGGAACTGCATCTCAGTAAGCCGCGGGCACTGCCGTCGGTCCGCCGGAAGGGCATATTCGGGCACACCGTGCTGGCCCTTGAGGATGAGGTTGAAGTGGTTGACGGCATCAGCCTGAGCACGCGGTCCCGTACTTGGCTCGACCTGGCACGGGTCTTGCTGCTCAATGACCTGGTGAGCATGGGTGACGAACTGATCCGCATCCCGCGGGTGGATTTTGAGGGAAGGACGCAGCCCTACGACACCTTGGCGGGGCTTCGCATCCTGGTGGGCCGCCACCCGAATCTCCAAGGCATCGTCAGGGCACGCGAAGCGCTGGATTTGATGCGGGTGGGTGCGGACTCCGCGCCCGAATCGCTGCTCCGCCTGGCCATCGTCAGCGCGGGCCTACCCGAGCCCGAACTTCAGGTGCCCTTGCGCGCGGGAGACGCCATGTCGCCGTCGGCCGATCTCGGCTACCGTCATCGGCGCCTTGCCATCCAGTACGACGGCGGGCATCACCTTGGCGACGCGCAGATCCTCAGCGACAGGCGACGGGACAAAGCCTTCGAAGCAGCCGGCTGGACCGTCCTTGTTCTTGACAAGGACGACCATGCTGACGGTTTCGAAAGAGCAGTACAACGCATCAAACGCGCACTTCGGAAGGGCTGGCTTGACCACCCGCAGGCATCAGGGTTTGCCAGCGGCGATTGAGCGTCGGGCGAAATGTGCGGCATGACGAAGACGGTCCTTAACGCCGTGGCGCTCCCTCACCAAAGGTGAGAGAGCGCCACGGAAAGACCCACGTTAGGTGAGAGAGGGTCGCGCGAAAACACATCAAGTGAGAGAGGATCGCGGGAGAACCCACGTTAAGTGAGAGAGCATCGGTGGGGGACTAGCGGAGCACCACGGTCCGGTTCCCCTGCAGGATCACCCGGCCCTCGCAGTGCCAGCGCACCGCGTTGGAAAGGGCCTTGCACTCGGTGTCGCGGCCGGCTGCCACCAGCTCTTCGGGTCCGTAGGTGTGGTCCACTTCCACCACCTGCTGGGCGATGATTGGCCCCTCGTCCAGTTCCGCGTTGACGTAGTGTGCGGTGGCGCCGACGGTCTTCACACCGCGGGCGTACGCCTGGTGGTACGGCTTGGCGCCCTTGAAGCTGGGCAGGAACGAGTGGTGGATGTTGATCGCCTTCCCGTCCAGCTTGCGGGTCAGGTCGTCGCTGAGCACCTGCATGTACCGGGCCAGAACCACGAGTTCCACATCGAACTCGTCAACCAGTTCCAACAGTCGTGCTTCGGCTGCGGGCTTGGTTGCGGCCGTAACGGGCACATGGAAGAACGGTATCCCGTGCCACTCCACCAGCGCCTGGTGGTCTGTGTGATTGGAGACCACGGCCACCACGTCCACCGGCAGTTCGCCAATGCGCGCTCGGAACAGCAGGTCGTTGAGGCAGTGCCCAAACTTGGACACCATGATCAGCACCCGCCGCTTGGAACCGTGCCGCTCCAGCCGCCAGCGCATCCCGAAGCGCTCCGCAACGGGGCCAAAAGCGGCCCGCAGCGTGTCCGCGGTGGAGGCATCGCCGTCGGACGCAAAATGCACCCGCATAAAGAAGTGCCCTTCGGAGCGCTCACCGAACTGCTGGTTGTCGATGATGTCGCAACCGTGCTCCAGCAGGAAGCCTGAGACGGCGTGGACAATGCCGGGCGATTCGGAGCAGTCCAGCGTGAGGACGTGCTCCACCGTGGTGGGGGGAGTTACAGCAACATTTTCAGTCTGGATGGCAGTCATGGCTCAACACTCGATAACGTTGACGGCAAGGCCTCCGCGGGAGGTTTCCTTGTACTTGGTTTTCATGTCGGCTCCTGTTTCGCGCATCGTTTTGATGGCCTTGTCGAGGGATACCTTGTGGCTGCCGTCGCCGTGCAGGGCAAGGCGGGCGGCGTTGATGGCCTTCACGCTGGCGATGGCGTTGCGCTCGATGCAGGGGATCTGCACCAGTCCGCCCACCGGATCGCACGTCAGGCCGAGGTTGTGTTCAATGCCCACTTCGGCGGCGTTTTCCACCTGGGCAGGCGTGCCGCCCAGCACTTCGCAGAGCCCGGCGGCGGCCATGGAGCAGGCGGAGCCCACTTCGCCCTGGCAGCCCACCTCGGCCCCGGAAATGGAGGCGTTGATCTTGAACAGGATTCCGACGGCGGCCGCGGCCAGCAGGAAGCGGACCACGCCGTCGTCGTTGGCGCCGGGGACGAACTTCACGTAGTAGTGCAGCACCGCGGGGACGATGCCGGCCGCGCCGTTGGTGGGTGCGGTGACGATGCGCCCGCCGGCGGCGTTTTCCTCGTTCACGGCCAGCGCGAACAGGTTCACCCATTCCATGGCCCGGAGCGGATCGGTCACCCCGGTGTCCGCCGTCAGGGTCTGGAATAACGACGGCGCGCGGCGGCGGACGTTGAGCCCACCGGGAAGGATTCCTTCCGCGGCGCAGCCGTTGTCCACGCATTCGCGCATGACCGCCCACAGCCCCAGCAGCTTCTCCCGGAGTTCCGCTTCGGTCCGCCAGACCAGCTCGTTGGCGAGCATAACGTCGGAAATGGACATGCCTTCGCGTGCGCAGATCTCCAGGAGCTCGTCCGCGCTGGCGAACGGGTAGGGGAGGACGGTGGAGTCGGCAACCACCCTGTCGCCGGCGTCGGCGTCCCCGTCAACAACGAAGCCGCCCCCAATGGAATAGAAGCTCCGTTCGCTGAGGACAGCCCCCGTGTGATCGAGCGCGCGGAAGGTCATGCCGTTCGGGTGGGCCGGGAGGGACTTGCGCCGGTGCAGCACCACGTCCTCGTCCCAGTTGAAGTCCACCCGGTGGTCGCCACCCACCCACAGTTCGGCGTCCAGGGCGGCGGCCGCCACCTGGTCATCGGCAGTGAAGGTATCCACGGTCTCCGGGTCGAGCCCCTTGAAGCCCAGGACCACCGCCTTGTCCGACCCGTGCCCCCGGCCGGTAGCGCCCAGCGAGCCGAACAGTTCGGCCTGCACACGCCTGGTGGAGCTGAGGTGTCCGTCGCCTTTGAGTCCGTCGGCGAACAGCTTCGCTGCCCGCATCGGGCCCACCGTGTGTGACGACGACGGCCCGATGCCAACGGAGAACAGGTCCAGGACGCTGAGGGCCATTTAGGGGACCTCGGGGGAGGCGTACTCCCGCATGGCGTCAAGGAGCCAGCGGCCCAGGAAATCGGCGAACGACGCGCGGGGGAAGATCCGGAAGGTCTCCTCGCCGGTCTTCCACAGAACCACGGGGATGTTGCCGATTTCCGTGGACAGTGCCGTGCCGGCCTTCAGCACGCGGGGGTGCAGGTCCAGGGAGCAGCCCTTTTCCAGGACGGCGCGGGACCGGGGCCCGGTAAGTTCGAAGGTGGTGCGGTTGGCGGAGAGGTCCACCACCTGGCCTTCGCCGTCGCCGAGTGCTTCGCGGAGTGCCTGGATCAGGTCGCCGCCGAGGGACTCATGGGCTTCGGTGGGGGCCACCACCAGGAACTCTTCCGGCCCGAGCCACAGCACGGACGTGTCCCTGGTGCCGCTGACGGCGCCGCAGGCCGCTGGCAGGCCGCCGGTGACGGTGGCTACGCGCTGGCCGGCGTCGCTGGTCCGGTTGACCCGAAGGCCCACCATGGTCAGGAAGGACACCTCGGACAGTTCCACCACGCCCGGGACGGAGCCGGTTTTAAACGCTGCCCGGAGCTGGGCGGCGGGGCTGACACGGAGGGAGAGGTTCTTCTCGTAGGAGGTTGCGGGTGCTGCTGTTTCAGCCATCTTTGCGGGTCCCTTCGGGGTCAAAAAGTACGGTTTCGGCGACGACGACGTCCACAAGCTGGTCGCCGGCGGCAGCCACCAGGGTTTCGCCGATGCGGTTGCGGCCGTTCTTGATCAGTGCCAGGCCGAACGACCTGCCCAGGGCGGCGCTGTGGTAGCTGGAGGTGACGAAGCCTTCCATCGGCACCGGCCCGTAGGCAGGGTTCGTGGAGCGGCCCTTTTCCACAAGCTGCGTGCCTTCCGGCAGGCGCAGCGTCCCGTCCACCGGGAGCACACTGACCAGGTGCTTGCGGTCCTCGCGCTGGGCGTCAGCCCGTGCGTAGGAGCGCTTGCCGATGAATTCCTTGGCCTTGGAGACAATCCATTCCATACCCGCGTCCTGCGGGGTCACGGTGCCGTCCGTGTCCTGCCCGACAATCGGGTAGCCCTTTTCGGCGCGGAGCACGTGCATGGTTTCCGTGCCGTAGGGGGTGATGTTGAACTCGGCACCGGCGGCTGCCACGGCTTCCCACGTGTTCAAGCCGTACCAGGACGGCACGTTGATCTCGTAGGCCAGTTCACCGGAGAAGGAGATCCGGCACACCCGGGCACGGACGCCGGAGGCGAGGGTGGTTTCGCGGAACGTCATGAACGGGAAGGCCTCAGCTTCCAGCCCGCCGTTGGCGGCCAGTTCCGGTGCCACCTTTGCCAGGACCGCGCGGGACTTGGGCCCGACGACGGCAATGGTGCTCCACTGTTCGGTCACGGAGGTGCAGTGCACGTCCAGGTCCGGCCACTCGGTCTGCAGCCATTCCTCCAGCCAGTCCAGCACCTTGGCGGCGCCGCCGGTGGTGGTGGTCATGAAGTAGCGGTCTTCATCGAGACGCAGGGTCACGCCGTCGTCGAAGATCATGCCGTCAGCCATGCACATCACGCCGTAGCGCGCGGAGCCCGGCGCGAGCTTCTTGAACGCGTTGGTGTAGATCCGGTTGAGGAACTCACCGGCGTCCTTGCCGCGGATCTCGATCTTGCCCAGGGTGGTGGCGTCCATAAAGCCCACGGAGTCGCGAACGGCGGCGCACTCACGCAGGACGGCCGCGTCCATGTCCTCCCCGTCCTGCGGGTAGTACCAGGGCCGCTTCCACTGTCCGACGTCCTCGAAGAGGGCGCCCTTGGCCACATGCCACGGGTGGATCGAGGTGACGCGGGCGGGGTCGAACAGCTCACCGCGCTGGCGGCCGGCAAGTGCTGCGAACGCCACGGGGGTGAAGGGTGCGCGGTAGGTGGTGGTGCCGATGTCGCCGATGCCGCGGGACGCTTCGCCTGCGGTGCGCAGCGCGGCGGCGATGACGCCGATTGCATTGACGCCGGAGGTCTTGCCCTGGTCGTTGGCGGTGCTGATGGAGGTGTAGCGCTTGATGTGTTCCACGGACCGCATGCCGGCTCCGGTGGAGCGCAGCACGTCAGCCACGGACTGGTCGCGCTGGAAGTCCACGAAGTGGTGGTGCCAGTCGTCCGGGGTGCCCTGTTCGCCGGGGACCAACCACAGCTGGCGGGTGGGCGCGGCGGCCTTCGGCTCGCTGAGCGGTGCGGGTTCGACGGCGGCGCTAAAGCCAGCTTCGATGGCCGCCTTGGCGCCAGCGGAGATGCCTTCGGCCAAGCAGTCTGCGGTGTTGAAGGAGCCGCGGCCGGAGCCGACAATCTGCTGGTTGGGGACCACGGTGCTGGGCACAAAGGCGGCCAGTTCGTCGTCCCAGCGCAGCTTGCCCTGCCGCTGGGAGTGCAGGTGGACCAGCGGGCTCCAGCCGCCGGAGACAGCCAGCAGGTCGCAGGCGATCTGTTCGATGCCCGAGGTGAGCTCGCCGTCGTCGTTAATGCTGCGGACGGTGACGCCGTCCAGTCGGCCATCGCTGCCGGCGGCGGTATTGGCCACGGCGCTGCCGATCAGCACGCGGGTGCCGGCTTCGACGGCGGCGGCGGCCACCGAGGTGAGCTGCGGCCGGGCGTCCACCACGGCGGCAACCTTGACGCCGGCGGCGCGCAGGTCAGCGGCCAGGGCGTAGGCGCTGTCGTTGGTGGTGCTGATGACCACGCGCTGGCCGGCGGCGACTGCGTACCGGTTGAGGTAGCTGCGGACGGCCGAGGCGAGCATGATGCCCGGCCGGTCGTTGTTCTCGAACACCAGCGGGCGTTCGTGGGCGCCGGGGGCCAGCACCACCTGATTGGCACGGATGTGCCAAATACGCTGCCGGGATACGCCGGACGCGGCGGGGGAGGACAGGTGGTCGGTGCGGTTCTGGACGGCGATGACGTAGTTGGCGTCGTAGGCGCCAAAGGCGGTGGTGCGGTTCAGGACGGTGGATTCGGTGCCGGAGACGAGTTCGGCTTCGACGTCAGCCACCCATTCCAGAGCCGGCTTTCCTTCGATCGTTTCCGCCAGTTCCGGTGCCGTGGAACCGGACAGGAGCGATCCGCCCAGTTCCGGCTGGTCGTCCAGGAGCATCACACGGGCGCCGGTGCGGACGGCTTCGCGGGCTGCGGCCAGGCCGGCGGGGCCGCCGCCAATCACCAGGACGTCGGTGTGGACGTACTTCTTGTCGTACTCGGCGCGGTCTTCCTCGGGGTCCAGCTTGCCGAGGCCGCTCAGCAGTTCTACCTGCAGGCCGTCCACCAGCGTGACGGTGGTGGCGGGGAGCATGGATTCGGCCACGTGCCCGGGGAAGCGCGGCTGCACCTTGACCAGGGCGTTGGATTCCTCCACGCCGGCGGACATGATGCCGCGGGGGCGGTCCTCGTAGAGGGAGTTGCCGGCGGCGATGCGGCCGTTGGCGAGCAGGGCCGAGGCGAGGGTATCGCCCGGGTGGCCCGTGAATTCCTCACCGTCCACCGTGAAACGCCAGGAGATGGTGCGGTCGATGCGTCCGCCGGCGGCGAGGCGGGCGTTGTGGGAAGTCACTTGGTTGCTCCTTCCGGGGCGGTGGTGCTGGCGGGTGTGGTGCTGGTGCCGGAAATGCTCGTTCCGGACGTGCTGGGTGCGGCGGTCCCGGTGGTGGTGCTGTCAGCGGCGAGGCTGGCGGTGCCGGACTCGGGCGTCGTCTTGCCGGCGGCATCAGGCCGGGGCGCGCCCATCGGGTAGACGGCCTGGATGTCGTAGGTGACGGTGTCGCGGAGCATGTTGAACCACTGGCGGCAGCCGGTGCTGTGGAGCCAGCGCTCGGCGAAGGCGCCCTTGGTGTTGTCCCGGTAGAACAGGAACTCAGCCCATTGGCGGTCGGTCAGTTGGTTGGGGTTTTCCGGGTAGGCCACGTGGGCCTGGCCGCCGTAATGGAACTCGGTCTCGTCGCGGGAGCCGCAGTTGGGGCAGGAGATGAGCAGCATGTGCGTCTTCTTTCTAAAGTGCAGGTTCGCTGGCGGCTAGTGGGCGACGGCGGCGGCGCCGTGTTCGTCGATCAGCGCGCCGGTTTCGAACCGCTCCAGCGCGAACGGCTTGTTCAGCTTGTGCGGGGCGCCCGTGGCGATGTTGTGTGCGAAGGTGAGCCCCGCCGCGGGGGTGCCCTTGAACCCGCCGGTGCCCCAGCCGCAGTTCACGAACATGTTCTCCACCGGCGTGTTGCCCACGATCGGGGAGGCGTCCAGGGTGGTGTCCACGATGCCGCCCCAGGTCCTGAGCACGTGGGCCCGGGCGAAGATGGGGAAGAGCTCCACGGCGGCTGCCATCTGGTGCTCGATCACGTGGAAGGAGCCGCGCTGGCCGTAGCCGTTGTAGGAGTCAACGCCGGCTCCCATGACGAGTTCGCCCTTGTGCGCCTGCGAAACATAGACGTGCACGTGGTTGGACATCACCACCGTGGGGTGGACGGGTTCGTGCAGTTCGGACACCAGCGCCTGGAGCGGGTGGGACTGGATGGGGAGCCGGAAACCGGCCATTTCCGCCAACACTGAGCTGTGCCCGGCAGCGCAAAGGCCCACCTTTTCGGTGTTGATGGTGCCCTGGTTCGTCTTGACGCCCACCACGCGGTTGCCGTCCTTGACGAAGCCGGTGACTTCGCAGTTCTGGATGATGTCCACGCCCAGCTCGTCGCACTTGCGGGCGAAGGCCCAGGCTACGTGGTCGTGCTTGGCGATGCCGGCGCGGGGCTGGTATGTGGCGCCCATGACGGGGTAGCGGATGTTGTCGCTGATGTTCAGGATGGGGCAGAGTTCCTTGACCTGCTGGGGGTCAAGCCATTCCGCGTCCACGCCGTTGAGCTTGTTCGCTCCCACGCGCCGCATGCTTTCGCGGACGTCGCCCAGGGTGTGGGCGAGGTTCATGACGCCGCGCTGGCTGAAGAGGAAGTCGTATTCGAGTTCCTCCGGCAGGATTTCCCAGAGCTTGAGGGCGTGCTCGTAGATTGCGGCGCTCTCGTCCCAGAGGTAGTTGGAGCGGATGATGGTGGTGTTACGGGCCATGTTGCCGCCCGCCAGCCAGCCCTTTTCCAGGACGGCGATGTTGGTCATCCCGTGGTTCTTCGCCAGGAAGTAGGCAGTTGCCAGGCCGTGCCCGCCGCCGCCGACAATCACGGCGTCGTAGGAGGACTTGGGCTCCGGGTTGCGCCAGAGGAAATCCGGGTGCTCGGGGAGCTGGTGGGTGCTCACTGGGCTGCTCCAATCATGTCTGTTTCAAAGGCGGTAATGTCGCTGCCGCTGTCACCCTGGGAGAGGTGGGGGTAGAGGGGGAACCGATCGGCAAGGGCTGTCACGCGGGCGCGGAGTTCGACGACGGCGCTGTCGCTCAGGGACGCGGTCCCGGAGGTGCTGTTGCCTGCCGAGGCGATCAGCGCCGTCGCGATGATGTCCGCAACTTCTGCGAATTCCTCGGCGCCGAAGCCGCGGGTGGCGAGGGCCGGGGTGCCGATCCGGAGTCCGGAGGAGACCATCGGAGGGCGGGGGTCGAAGGGGACGGCGTTGCGGTTGACGGTGATGCCGATGCGGTGCAGGGCGTCTTCGGCCTGCTGTCCGTCCAGCTCGGAGTTGCGGAGGTCAACCAGGACCAGGTGGACGTCGGTGCCGCCGTTGACCACGGAGATTCCTGCTGCGGCAACGTCGTCCCGGAGGAGCCGCTCGGCGAGAAGCTTGGATCCCTGCAGGACGCGTTCCTGGCGTTCCTTGAATTCGGGGCTGGCGGCGAGCTTGAAGGCCACGGCTTTCGCGGCGATCACGTGCTCCAGGGGTCCGCCCTGCTGGCCGGGGAACACGGCGCTGTTGATTTTTTTGCCGTACTGCTCCTTGGCGAGGATGACGCCGCCGCGGGGGCCGCCGAGGGTCTTGTGCGTGGTGGTGGTGACGACGTCGGCGTACGGCACCGGGTTCGGGTGCAGGCCGGCGGCTACCAGGCCGGCGAAGTGAGCCATGTCCACCATGAGGTAGGCACCCACGAGGTCGGCGATGCGGCGGAACTCCGCGAAGTCCAGCTGGCGGGAGTAGGCGGACCAGCCGGCAACGATCAGCTTGGGCTTGTGTTCAAGGGCCAGTGCCTCGACCTCGGCCATATCGATGCGGAGGTCTGATTCGCTCACGTGGTAGGGGACCACGTTGTAGAGCTTGCCGGAGAAGTTGATCTTCATGCCGTGGGTCAGGTGTCCGCCGTGGGCCAGGCTCAGGCCCATGATGGTGTCACCCGGGTTCAGCAGGGCGAACATGGCGGCGGCGTTGGCCTGCGCGCCGGAGTGTGGCTGAACGTTGGCGAATTCGGCGCCGAACAGGGCCTTGACGCGGTCGATGGCGAGCTGCTCCACAACATCCACGTGCTCGCAGCCGCCGTAGTAGCGCTTGCCCGGGTAGCCCTCGGCGTACTTGTTTGTGAGGACCGAGCCCTGTGCCTCCATGACTGCGGACGGGGCGAAGTTCTCCGAAGCGATCATTTCCAGCGTGGACTGCTGGCGGCCCAGCTCATGGGTGATGGCCTGCTGGACCTCGGGATCGACTGCGGAAAGTCGCTCGTTCAACTGCTCAACCACGGATGCTCCTTTTTGAAATACCATTTGCTCGGTAACTGATATATCAGTGTGAGGTCAATGGTATGATCAGCATCACATCAGAGTCAATAGCTGGACCCAAAGCGGCAGGAAGCTACCGTGTCCGGTCCGGCACGTCATGGAAGAACGGAGCGGCGCGTGAATGCACTTCTTGCTCTGACCCCTGTGGAGGAGGAAGCTCCGTCCCAGGCGGAGGCCGCGTACCGGCAGCTGCGGGACAGGCTGATCATGCTGGAGATCCGGCCGGGGGAGCCGATCAATGACGGGCAGCTGGCGGTTGAGCTTGGCTTCGGGCGGACTCCCGTGCGCGAGGCCATTAAGCGGCTTGAGGTGGATCACCTGGTTGTTTCCTATCCCCGCCGCGGAACGTTCGCAACGAACGTCGACTTCACGGAGCTGGCGGATGTCTCGGAGATCCGGGAGCTGCTGGAGCCCCTCGCGGCCCGCCGTGCGGCCGCCCGGGCCAGCGAGGGTATGCGCCGGGAACTGCTGCGGGTGGCCGATGCCATTGCGGGAATTGACCCCACGTCCGGGGAGTCGCGGGACCTCATGCGCTACGACCTGATGGTGCACCGGCTGATTTACAAGGCAGCCGCGAACCCGCACCTGGAAAGCACGCTGATCCGCTACGACAACCTGGCCACCCGCATCTGGTGCGTGGTGCTGGACAAGGTTCCCTCGGTGACAGGCCATATCACCGAGCACGTCGATTTGCTCAAGGCGGTAGCGGCCGGTGACGCCGACAAGGCCGGGGAATTGGCTTTGCACCACGTCACGAGCTTCGAGGAAACAATCCGTAAGGTGCTGTAGTCCCATGCCTATTGCCACCCGGAACGGACAAGCCCGCACCGCCAGGATTGGCTTCGCCCTGATCGGTGTTCTGCTTATTGCCGTTAACCTGCGAGTGTCCTTTGTCAGCGTGGGACCGGTACTCGCGAACATCAGCGGTGACCTCGGCCTGTCCAGCGCCGCAGCGGGGTTCCTGACCGGTCTTCCGCTCATTGCCTTTGCGGTCTTCTCACCCGTGGCGCCCGGATTCGCTTCCCGCCTGGGGCTGGACCGCGCGCTGTGGATGTCCCTGCTGTTCCTGGCCTCGGGCATCGTGCTTCGCTCCTTGCCTGTGCCCGGCTTCATCTGGGCCGGAACGGCGTTGATTGGCCTGGCGATAGCGTTTCTGAATGTCTTGGTCCCCTCACTCGTCAAGCGGGACTTTCCGGCAAAGGTCAGCAAGGTCACCGGAAGCTACACCGCAACCCAGGCCGCCTTCGCAGCGATGGGGGCCGCCGTCGTCGTACCCGTGGCGCAAACATCACCGGCGGGATGGCGGCTTGCCCTGGGTGTCTGGGTGGGACTGGCCCTCATCGCCATGGCGGTGCTCCTGCCGTGGCTGCGCCGGCACGGGGCAGGCACCGTGAGCGCCACCAAGCCGGAGGGTTCCTACCGGTCGCCGTGGGCCTCGGCCCTGGGCTGGCAGGTGACGGTTTTTATGGGGTTGCAGTCCATCGCCTTTTACGTCCTGATGGCGTGGCTGCCCACCATCGAACAAAGCCGCGGGGTTTCAGCCACGACTGCCGGCATCCACCTGTCCGTTTTCCTGCTCATCAGCGTGTTCGCCAGTCTTATGGCCGGGGGCATCCTTCACCGGGGTTCGGACCAGCGGCTCGTATCCTTCGCGAGCGGCGCGGCGATGTTCGTGACGTTCCTCGGGTTGGCGCTTGCACCGGACCTCACATTGCTGTGGGTCGTTCTGGGGGCAATCGGGTGCGGGAGCCTCATTGTGATCGCCCTGTCACTGTTCAGCCTCCGGACGGTGAACTACCCCCAGGCGGCGTCACTCTCCGGCATGGCGCAATCCGTCGGCTACGGGCTGGCTGCTGTGGGGCCAGTGATGTTTGGTGCTCTTCGCGACGTGAGCGGCGACTGGACGCTTCCGCTGCTCGTCACTGCGGGCATCATGGCGATTCTCGCTTTCATGGGTGTGCTCGCTGGGCGTGACCGGGTGATCAGCGGTTCAGTGTGACGCATGGTCGGTTTGTTGGGCTGCGGCGAACCGGTTCACCCTGAGCATTTCCGGCCTTGGTTCCTTCGCGGTCTTCTGTCAGGTTGAGGTCTCAGAGTGTTCGCACCGGGCGTGCAGGAACTGCCTTTCGGACCCTATTCTGACGGTAATTGCGTGAATGTCTGACGTCAGGCTGGGGTGTGCCCCAACATGACGGACTCCCACCCATGAGCCCAGGTGCTTCCGGGCCCCTCTGAGCCGGTTACACAAGGGGCCCTGCTCGCCAAAACTTTGAGCAGGCTGCCCGCCCTTAGGAGAAGACAGGCTCTGTGGCCGCCTTGCGGGACGCGAAGGAGTTCAGCACTCCGGTTTTCGCCAGACCGCGGGTGGCGATCCAGGACAGCACGCCGGCGATGATGGCACCGGAAATCGCGGTAAAGATGATGTAGGTTATTTTGTCTCCGGCCGCGTAGGCGATGTTCCACCCCCACGGAGCAAAAGAGTCGTTCAGGCCGCAGAGCAGCCCGGCGCCCGAACCAGCTAGCAGCGAAACGGGAAGGTTGAACTTTTTGTACCTGAACGCTGCGAAAACGAGCTCGGCGCCAAGGCCCTGCAGGAGGCCCGAGATCAGGACCGTCGTGCCGTACTGGGATCCCATGATCAGTTCGCCGGTGGCTGCCACGGTTTCGCAGAACAGTGCTGCCCCCGGCTTGCGGATCACCAGCATGCCCAGCACTGCCGGGATCATCCAGCCGCCGGCGTAGAGGCCGGTCAGTGGCGGGTAGACCGCGTTGATGGGAGCGGAGATGAGGTTTGCGCCATGGGACCAGGCCCAGAAAATCACGCCGCCGGCGACGGCGATCAGTGCAGCCACCACGATGTCGGCCACCCGCCAGTTGTTGCCTGTCTTCTTCTTTGCTCGAGTTGTCATGGTTGGCTTCCGTCAGTTGGTTGCTTTTACGGCGTGGGGATGGGGGCTTCGATGAGTTCTTTGAGTCGTTTAAGGAAGACCGCTCCCATGGAGCCGTCCACGGCCCGGTGGTCGCAGGTGAGGGTCAGTTCGGCGATGGGCCGCCATTGGGGTTGGCCGTCATTCATGACGTATTGCTGGCGGGTGGAGGCCACGGCGAGGATAGCGACCTGAGGGACGTTGATGATGGCGTCGAACCGGTGGATACCGAGCATCCCGAGATTTGAGATGGTGAAGGTTCCTGCTGAAATGTCGGCCATTCCAAGCTTTCTGGCGCGGGCCTTGTCGACGGCTTCACGTCGCCTTTGCGCTATGTCAGGCAGGCTGAGTGTCGGCACTTGGTGGATGACCGGGACGGTCAGACCGGCATCTGTTGCCACTGCGAGTCCGATGTTGATGTCCTCGAAAGTAGTGACACCTTCTTCGGAGTAGTGGGCATTAAGCCCGGGGTTCTCCTGCAGGGCCGTGGCTGTCGCGGAGATGAGCCGGTCGGTGACAGTTGATTGGGGTGACACGGACTTCACCGTGAGTGCGTTGGTCATGTCGACTTCGACGGTGAGGTGAAACGCCGGCGCTTCCCAGGCTGCGACCATCTGTCGTGCTGCTGCCCGTCGGATGCCTTTGAGCGGAACCGTGGTTCCTTGAAGGATCTGGATTTCATTCGTAGTCATGTGGTGTTCTTTCTGGTTCAGGGCGCCCGGGTCAGATGTTGATGCTCTGGCCGGCTGCGCCATGGAGGGCTTCTTTGACTGCTTCACTCAAGGTTGGGTGTGCGTGGACGTTCCGGGCCACCTGGGTGACGGTCAGCCCTTCCTGGCGCGCCAGGGTCAGTTCCGGCAGCAGCTCGGTCACGTCCGGGCCGATGAGGTGGGCGCCCAGGAGTTTGCCATCGCGGCTGTCGGTGAGTAGTTTCACGAAGCCGCCCGGTTCGCCAACAGCGTGGGCTTTGGCATTTGCTACGAACGGGAAGACTGTTTTCTTAACTTCGCTGCCCGCGGGGGAGGACCCGTTTTCCGAGTATCCAAAGCTTGCGATCTGCGGGCTGGTGTACGTGGCCCGGGGCATCATGAGGTAGTCCAGAGGATGCGTAGGTTCGCCGGCGAGGGCTTCGGCCGCGACCAATGCCATCGCTTCGGCCGCGTGGGCGAGCATAAGCTTGGCGGTCACATCACCAATGGCATAGATGTGGGGGACGTTGGTTCGCATTTTGTCGTCCACGGCGATGGCACCGCGGTCCGTAAGTGCTACGCCGGTTTTTTCCAGGCCGTAGCCTGTGACTCGGGGGGTGAACCCGGTTGCCTGAAGGAGTTTTTCTGCACGGACAACCTCGGAAGACTCACCCTTGGTCAGTGTGACGGCGACCTCGTCAGGGTACTCTTCAACGGCAGTGACTGCGGTGGCGGTACGTATGTCTATGCCAAGTTTCCGGTATCGCCGGGTCAACTCCTTTGACACGTCCGGGTCTTCCAGCGGGACAATTCGCTCCGCAAATTCGACCAGTGTCACTTTGACGCCGTAGCTGCTCATCACGTAGGCGAATTCGACACCGATGGCGCCGGCGCCGGCGATGACGATGCTTTTGGGCAGGGTGGATGAGAGGATCTGTTCCTTATATGTCACTACCCTCTCGGAGAGTGCTGTTCCTGGCAGCAGCCGGGTTTCCGCTCCGGCAGCGATGATGGCGTGGTCAAAGGTCAGGCTTTGCCGCTCACCGTCGTTCAGTTCCAGGTCCATGGTGTTTGGTCCGGTAAAGGTTCCACGGGCGTTGAACTCGGTGATGCCGTTCTTTTTCATCAGGTAGTGGATGCCTTTGACCCGGCCGTCGGCGACTGACCTGCTGCGGTGGTGGGCGGCCTGGAAGTCATAGGCGACCTCCCCGTCCACCTGTATGCCGTGTTCCTTTGCGTCATTCTTGAACGTCTGTACCAGCTGGGCGCTGTAAATCAGCGACTTGGAAGGGACGCACCCGATGTTCAGGCACACGCCCCCCCAGTACCGTTCTTCGACGATCGCGACCCGTTTGCCTAACTGGGCTGCGCGGATAGCTGCCGTATACCCTCCTGGGCCGGCACCAACAATGAGGACATCAAACTGCTGCGGATTCATCTAAACCTCTTTTGTTCTCTTCGGATTTCTGTTTTCGCGCTCTTGCGCCCTGCTAAGTGGTCAGCAAGCTGCCTGTTAACCCCGGATGTGGGCCAACGCGTGGGGCAGTTCGCGGCCCTTTTTCGCCATGGCCTCTGCCCACAGCCGTCCTGCCCGGTAGGAGGAGCGCACCAGGGGACCGCTCATGACACCGAGAAATCCCATCTCTTCGGCTTCTGCCTGGAGCTCAACGAATTCCTGGGGTTTGACCCAGCGGGAGACGGGGTGGTGTCTCTGGCTGGGGCGCAGGTACTGGTTGATGGTGACGAGATCGCAGCCGGCTTCGCGTAGGTCGTGCAGTGCCTCTGACACTTCGGCCCTGGTCTCGCCCATCCCGAGGATGAGGTTTGACTTGGTCACCATGCCCTTGTCGTTTCCCTGCCGAATGACGTCGAGGGAACGTTGATACCGGAATGCGGGGCGAATGGCCTTGAAGATTCTTGGCACCGTTTCGAGGTTGTGGGCAAATACTTCGGGCCGGGCGTCGATGACCAGCTGGATGAGCTCCCGGTGGCCGGTGAAGTCGGGAATCAGGATTTCAACGCCGGTTCCCGGGTTGAGCGCATGGATTTGCCGGATGGTTTCTGCATACAGCCAGGCTCCTTCGTCCGGGAGGTCGTCGCGGGCCACTCCGGTGACGGTGGCGTAGCGCAGGCCCATGGTCCGTACGGACTCGGCGACCTTAATGGGTTCGGTCGGGTCCAAATCCTCTGGCCTGCCCGTGTCGATCTGGCAGAAGTCACATCTCCTGGTGCATTGCGCCCCACCAATGAGGAAGGTTGCTTCTTTGTCTTCCCAGCATTCATAGATGTTGGGACAGCCGGCTTCTTCACAGACTGTGTGGAGGCCTTCTTTCCGTACCAAGTTTTTTAGCCCGATAAATTCAGGTCCTGTTTTTACTTTGCTTCTGATCCACTCCGGTTTGCGTTCCACGGGTGTTTCAGAGTTACGTGCTTCCACGCGCAGCATGCGCCGGCCCTCCGGTGCAATGGTCACGATCGCGCTCCTAACTTGTGCATTGGAATAGTCGCGCGCCCTCGGCTCCTTCAGCGCGGGGCACTGCTGCTCCGGACACCTGAAGCAGACGTGCCTGCTTGCATAGTTTTTCCGTATGCCCGGAGTACCGCGGTGGAAGTGTCGGGCCAAGCGATAGGCGCCCAGTCCCCGAATTCGATTGTCGAGAGAGCCGTACAGGCCAGACCGGCTTCCCTGTCCACCCAGAGGAAGCTCCCTGCCATGCCGAAGTGGCCAAAAGTCTCTGGGGAATTGTTGGGGCTGGTCCAATGTGGTGACTTATGTCCTCGTACTTCAGCTCCCGCCCCCCAGTCGTTGTCGGTGTGGTAGCCGAAGCCTGGTAAAAATCCCCCTAGACCGGGGTAGGCCAGTGACGAGAGCGCGTCAATCCGCGCTTTGGGAAATACCGTCGGCTTCAGTAATTCCCAGGCAAGGCGTGCAGTATCTGTGATCGTCCCTTCGCCACCTTTTGATGGCGGACCGGTCAGTTCCGTCTTATGCATGCCCAAAGGCTCCAGCACCCGGATCCGCATCTCATCGCGGAAGTCCTTCCCGGACCGGCTCGCCAGGTAGTCAGCAGCAAGGTCGATGCCGGTGTTGGAGTAGATTCGCCGGACCCCCGCCGGTGCACGGACCTGCTCGTCAGCAAACCCCACCCCTGATGCATGCGAGAGCAGGTGCAGGAGCGAGGACCCAGGCGGGCCGGCCTCGTCATCGAGTGAAATTACCCCCTCGTCCGCTGCCGAAAGAACCGTAAGGGCAGTAAGGAGCTTCGTAACCGAAGCCAGCCGGTACACCCGCCCGGAATCCTTGCATCCCAGGATGCCGTCCTCCCCGATGACGGCCAGGGATGGTTCTCCGGGCCAATTCTCCAGTTCCAACGAGACCTCCTTAGCGAGAGGGGGGAAGTCTTTGTCGCTTAGCGCCCTCATTGGCACCCTTTCGAGTTCATTGCCGGTAATTGTGGAAAACCAACGAGAGGAACCGTCGCGTCCTACGTTGACAGGCCTTCGTGATCTGGGTCATACTCTACCTATGAATCACATATGTGAGCAAGTGCACAATTGTGAGAATGAGGAATCCGAGGCATTGGCGCCGGTAGACATTCTCGTGATCGGCGGTGGTGTCAACGGCCTTGCTGTAGCCAGGGAAGCCGCGTCCCGCGGATGGCAGGCTGCGGTCGTGGACGCAGAGGACTTCGGGGCCGGAACGTCAGGAACATCAAGTCGCCTGATTCATGGCGGCATCCGGTATTTGGAAAACCTGGAGTTCCACCTCGTGCGGGAGTCACTGCGTGAACGTGAACGGCTTCTCCAGACCGCGCCCCACCTGGTCAAGCCTTTTCCGCTCCTGATCCCGTTTTACCGCCATAACCGCCGCTCAGGCCTCATGATGCGGCTCGGCATGTTCCTGTACGACCTCTTGTCCTTCGACAAGTCCACGCCGCTGCATAAGGCACTGTCTAAAGCAGAGGTTGAGCTCATGTACCCCGGGCTGGAGGCAGATGATCTTTACGGAGCTGTCCTTTACTACGATGCCCAGGTCGCCAACGCGGAACGGCTTTGCGTGGAACAAGCACTGGATATCGCCCGTTTCGGCGGCAAGGTCCACAACCACATGAAAGTAACGGGCCTGGACCAAAGCGAGGGCGGTGTGACCGTTTGGCTCACCGACACTCTCACCGGCCGGCAGCTGGTTCAGTCCGCACGGGTTGTGGTGAACGCGTCGGGACCGTGGGTCGATATGGTGCTGTCCACTTCCACGCCCGAAAATGCACGGCTCATTGGGGGAACCAAAGGCTCCCACATGACCGTCGTCCCCTTTCCAGGCGCCCCCAAGACGGGGGTGCACTACGAAGCAGCCAGTGACGGCCGCGCAATCCTGGTGCTCCCCTTGCCCGATGGAAACTACCTGATCGGCTCCACGGATATCTTCTTTGAAGGTGATCCGGCCGAAGCCGTCATGACTGACGAGGAGATCGCGTATCTGCTGAAAGAAGTGAACACTCTAATACCAAAGGCCCGGCTCACCTCTCAGTCCGTCCTGCACACCATCTCCGGAGTTCGCCCCTTGCCCTACTCACCTAAAGCCACAACAGCTGCCCAGGTGAGCCGGAACCACCACATCAGCGTCCACCCCACGATCAAGAACCTCTTCAGCATCAGTGGGGGAAAGCTGACCACCCACAGGGCACTGGGCCAGATGGCGATGAATGTCGTCGAAAAGCATGAAAAACCACGCACGTCGCGCAAATCCCTGCGCGGAGTCCTTCCGACCTCCGTTGCATCCGGGACAAAGAACCTTAAATTGCCCGGTGCGCGCTGTGCCGACTGGGGACAGTTCCAGAAGGACTTTCGGGAACGGACCAAACTGTCTCCGGACACCGCACGCAGGCTGCTCGGACTCTACGGAGTTCGCGCGGCCAGGATCGAAGAACTGATCTGCGAAGATCCGTCCCTCGCCACCCCTCTGCCCAGCCATAAGGACGCGGTCGGCGCCGAAGTCGTGCTCGCCATCCGCGAGGAGTACGCCCGCACACTGACGGACATTGTCGCCCGCCGGATGCTGCTGTCTTGGGGCGACGATGCCGGGCTGAAGGCGATCGAAGCCGTCGCTGAGATCGCCGGCCGGGAACTGAAGTGGAACGAGCAGCGCATTCAACAGGAAATTGATGCCTACCGCAAATGGATCCGCCACCGCAGGCCGCGTCTTCTGGAAGACATTGCCACCTTGCATTCCAACCTTGCCAAGTACCAAAAATCAATGAAGAAACTGGAGCTATAACTCATGTCACTCGTATCCCTTCCCGAACTGCTGGACCACGCTGGAAAGAACCGCTACGCAGTCGGATACTTTGAGTCCTGGGACATCTACAGCCTTGAAGCCACCATCGCAGCGGCAGAGGCGAGCAAGTCCCCGGTCATCATCGGTATCGGCGGCCTGTCCTCCAACCACGAATGGCTGCAGTCCGGCGGCATCGAACTTTACGGCGCGGCGTGCCGGGCCCTCGCCGACCGTGCCAAGGTTCCCGTCGCCACCTTGTTCAATGAGGCAGACAGCTTCGCCGAAGCAGCAGGCGGACTCGGTGCCGGTTTCAACTCCGTCATGATGCACACCCAGGGTTGGGATCAGGACAAGCTGATCGCCGACACCGCAGCCCTGGTGGCAGCCGCTCACGCCGTCAACGTCGCAGTTGAAGGCGAAATCGGGGCGCTGGCAGAAATTAAGGACGGCGTCCTTGACGTCGCCGGGGCCTCCTACACAACCCCGGAAGCCGCAGAGCTCTTCGTCCGCGAAACCAAGGTGGACTGCCTCGCAGTCGCCGTCGGCAACGTCCACTTCGTGACCGGCGGCCACGTTCCCACGGTTCAGGTGGACCTCATCAAGGAAATCGGCAACACCGTCGATGTCCCCCTCGTTCTGCACGGCGGATCCGGCACACCTGACGATCAGACCCGCCAGGCCGTCGAAGCAGGCATCACCAAGGTCAACGTCGGCACCAAGCTCAAGCACGTCTTCGGGCAGGCGCTTGTCGCTGAGCTGGGCCGCCCCGTCGAGGACCCGAACCTTGTCT
Source organism: Arthrobacter sp. MDT2-3 (assembly GCF_059090465.1). Classification (NCBI taxonomy): domain Bacteria; kingdom Bacillati; phylum Actinomycetota; class Actinomycetes; order Micrococcales; family Micrococcaceae; genus Arthrobacter; species Arthrobacter sp. MDT2-3. The sequence continues at coordinate 427,778 of NZ_JBNHFS010000001.1, forward strand.
TCGGCTCGCGGTTCGAAGGCGACGCCAACTCCCGTGCAGGCGTGGCGCTGCGCAAAGAAATCCAGCGTCTCATGGACGTCTTCGGTTCCACCGGTCAGGCAGGCCGCTAATGTCACAACCAACAGATACCTTGCAAAAGGAAGTTCTGAGCGCTGAAGAGAGCCTTCACCTCCTTGAGGAAATGGTCCTTATCCGCCAGTTCGAACAAACCGCCTACCTGCGCTACCTGCAGGGCGAGATCCCCGGAACGCTGCACCAGTCCCAGGGGCAGGAAGCCGTGGCCGTAGGCGTCTGTTCACTGCTGCGGACCGAAGACTGGATTACCTCCACTCACAGGCCCCACGGCCACGCCCTGGCTAAGGGCTTGGATCCTGCCGCCGGAATGGCCGAAATTTACGGTCGGGAGACCGGCTGCCTGGGTGGACGCGGCGGTTCCATGCACCTGGGAGATCCTGCCCTGGGTATCCTTCCCTCCATCGCCATCGTCGGCGGCGGCGTCACCATTGCCCCCGGCCTGGCACACGCCCTCAAGTACAAGGAAACGGACAACGTTGTCGTCTGTTTCTTCGGTGACGGAGCCGTCAACGAAGGCGCCTTCCACGAAGGCGTGAATTACGCCGCCGCGTTCAACCTTCCCGTGGTATTCGTCTGCGAGAACAATATGTATGGGGCTTCGACTCCGTTCCACGAGACCACCCGGAACGTCAACGTGGCCTCCAGAGGCGCAGCCTACGGAATACCTTCCGAGCAGGCCGACGGAATGGACATCAGGGCCGTCAGGGACGCAACCCAGCGTGCATTGGAAACCGCCCGCAGCGGCAAAGGCCCGGTCCTGCTCGAGTTCCTCACATACCGGTACGTTGGCCACAGCCGTGGCGACGCCAGGGGTTACCGGACCAAGGACGAGGAAGCCATCTGGGCGGCCAAGGACCCGATCAAGACCTTCGGCGCCGCGATCGTGGAAGAAGGCATCGCCTCCGAGGACCAGGTGAAGGAAGCCACCTCCCGGGCCAAGAAGCGGATCGCGGAGGCGCTGAAGCACGCCCAGCAGGCACCGTGGCCGGACCCGGTCACCGCCCTTGCTCCCAACATCATCTTCGGCAACCCGCCGCAGGAAGTTGAGGGCGCGGGCCCGCTGGAGGAAAGTACCGACGAGGAACGGTACATCACCATCGCTGACTCCATCAGGGAGACGCTGCACAGTGAGCTCGGCACAGACGATTCACTGGTCCTGCTGGGTGAGGACGTCGGCGTTCCAGGCGGCTTCGGCGGCGCGTTCGGCGTGTACCAGGGGCTTGCCGAGGAATACGGCCGGCACCGCGTCATTGATACGCCCATCAGTGAGAAGGCCATCATTGGTGCAGCAATCGGTGCCGCCATCGGCGGGCTGCGCACTGTGCCGGACCTTCAGTACGCGGACTTCGTCTTCGAAGCCATGGACGAACTCGTCAATGAGGCCGCCAAACAGCGCTACATGTCCAACGGAAAACTCACGATTCCGATGGTTCTGCGCTGCCCGGTCGGCGCTTCACAGCGAGGTGCCCAGCACGCCCAGTGCCCGGAGAGCTTCTTCATGCACGTGCCCGGCATCAAGGTGCTGTGCATCTCTGATCCTTACACGGCCAAGGGTGCCCTCACTGCCGCCATCCGTGACGATGACCCGGTCCTGGTCTTCGAACACAAGCTGCTTTATGGCGCAAAGAAACGCCAGGAAGCCGGGGCCATCAACACCAGGGCTTATGTTCCGGAAGAGAACTTCGAACTGCCCGTCGGGCAGGCGCGTGTGCGCCGCCGAGGTAAGGACGCGACGATTGTTGCGACCTTTACGGAGCTGTACAAGGCGCTGGAACTTGCGGAGAAACTTTCGGCTGAAGGTATCGAGCTGGAAGTGATCGACCCCGTATGGCTTTCCCCGTTCGACTGGCCGACCGTCATGGAAAGCGTCAAGCGGACTGGCCGGCTGGTCATCGCCCATGAAGCCCACCTGACCGGTGGCTGGGGCGCCGAAGTGAGCGCCAGGGTCTCTGACGAGCTGTTTGCCGACCTCAAAGCTCCAGTGCGCCGAGTGGCGAGCCGGGACATTCCGATGCCGTTCTCGCCGCCCCTGGAGGCTGCAGTCCTGCCGCTGGCAGAGCACATTGAGTCGGCCGTCCGGGACGTCCTGTCCCACGACCCAAAGCGATCAGAAAAGGAGTAACACCGTGGAAGCAATCGTCATGCCTGCCCTTGGGCAAACAAGCGAAGAAGCCTACATCCAGGAGTGGCTTGTAAAGGAGGGCGACGAAGTCGAAATGGGCCAGCCCCTCCTCAGCGTCGAAACCGACAAGGCACAGCTGGAGGTCGAATGCGTAGCCGACGGCGTTCTGCTGAAGATTGTCTGCCCTGCTGACACCACCGTGAACGCGGGAACAGTCATTGCCTACATCGGCGAAGCCGGAGAGTCCGTCCCCACGGAGTAGCTCGATACATGTCGCCATGGTTCGCGTCCCGGAACTCCACCGGGACGCGAACCATCACCCTACCCAGGAGGGCCATTGTGAGGCCGCCCCAAGTCTTAGCCATTGACTGCGGAACACAGTCGGTCCGCTGCCTCCTTATCGACCCTGTAACCGGCGCGCACGAAGTCGGAGCATCGGAAAAACTCGCGCTAAAAATCAAGGGTCCGCAACAGATCGAAATTGACCCCGTCGAACTTGTTGCCGCAACCGTCCGGGTACTGCGGGCCACCATCGCCCGGAGTGAAGAGGCCCCGCTGTGTATCGGGATCACCAACATGCGCGAGTCAGCAATCGCGTGGTCACGCGACACCGGGCTGCCCGTCCATGACGGCATCATGTGGATGTCCCAACAAAGCCAGAACATCGTCGCACGCTGGGATAAGGACGGACTTGCGCCGTTGATCCGGCAAAGAACAGGGCTAAGCAACCACACGTTCTTCTTCGGATCCAAAGTTGCCTGGCTGCTTGACGAAAAACCTGAACTCGCAGCCATGGCCAAAGCCGGCAGACTAGCTGTTGGAACCATCGACTCCTGGTTGCTGTACTCCCTCACTGGCGGAACTACTCACGCGACCGATGTATCAAACGCCTCCCGATATCAGCTCCTCAATCTGCATTCGCTGGATTGGGACGATGATCTTCCCGAAGCTCTCGGGATACCCCGTGCAGCGTTGCCGGAAGTCCTGCCCACCTCCTCGCATTTTGGCCTTACCGATCCCGAACTCACCGGTTATCGCATACCAATTACGGGAATGATCGGAGATCAGCAGGCTTCACTGCTGGGTCATGGTTGTGACCGTACGGGAGAGGCGAAAGCAACGTTCGGCACGTCCTGCGTCGTCAGCGCCAATCTTGGCGAAAACCCTTCAGCGGCCGAGGGCCTGGTTACCTCGGTTGCATGGTCCACCTCCGTAAGAGCAGTTGTGTACGAGATGGAAGGATCTGCCTTCCACTGCGGGTACACGATGTCCTGGCTTTCCCGCATGCTCTCCCCGCAGGCCACCACCAACACTGAACCGGAACGAAGCCACCTGCCGGCCAGCCGGCGCGTCTATCTGGTGCCCTCGTTCACGGAACTTGGTGCACCATGGTGGCCAAAGGGATCCGGAGCAATCATCAGCGGCCTGCGTATGGATTCTGACCCATCCGACATCGTAAGGGCAGGAATTGAAAGCATGGCGTTCCAGGCCTTTGATCTTGTCAAAGCCATTCCCGGCTTACTGAGCGGCCGTCAGCCCTTGTCTGTCGACGGGGGTGGAGCCGGCAACAATTATCTGTGCCAGCTGCTCTCAGACCTTACGTCAAAGGCAATAGTCCGGCCGCCCAGCCGTGAACTGACGGCGCTGGGGGCTGCCCGGGTAGCCCTCAGAACGTTCGGGGACGACCTACCCGCAGGCTCTGCGGTGGCAGTATCTCCGGATTTTTTCCACCCCTCGGAGGAGCAGTCTTACGCGGCGGATGGCTTTTATCACTGGACGGAGCTCGTCGCCCGGAATCTCGATTGCGGCCGTCCAGCCGGTGGTGGAGGGGCCGATACAATTTAAGACAGTTTCATTCGTGGCACACCGGTGCCGGTAGGGAGCAGCATGGTTAGGCAAAGCGCTGAGCGGCTGGCTCATGCCGCATTCCTGTACTACGTCCAGGGCCTGTCCCAGTTGGAGGTAGCCAAGCAGCTCGGTGTTACGCGTTCAAATGTTTCCCGCATGCTCACAGCCGCGAGGGAACAGTACATTGTCAAGTTTGAGATCGCCTACCCGCTGGACCGGGACCCGGCTATGGAACAACGGCTGCTGGCCAAGTTTTCCACTGACGGAGTGTCTGAAGTGATCGTCGTGCCGGGCCGCGAAACCGGAGTAGGGGCTTCCAGCCACGGGTTGCTGGCCGTCGGCCAGGCGGGCGTTGGGTGGTTGGATAAAAACCTCCGTGATGGTCAGACTTTGGGTCTTTCCTGGGGCAGCACTGTGGAGGCGATGGTTGACAGCGCGCATTTCAACCGGCGGGTGGATGTCGAGGTCGTCCAGGTCGCAGGAGAACTTAGCCTGGACTCCCGGTTTTCCGGCCACGACCTGGTGAGGAATCTTGCAGAAAAACTGGGCGGCCGGTACCGCTACTTCAACGCACCGGCGACCGCTCCGGATGAAACCACCGCAGCCGCCCTGATGAAGACGGAACAGGTCGCGAATGCCCTCGCCCTGGGACGAACCTCAGACGTGGCCGTCCTCGGCATCGGCCAATACGGAATGGAAAGCTCCAACCTCTTCCTTCAGCGCGCAGGAGCATCGGACGACGAGATCCGCGAAGCCGTGGACCTCGGCGCCGTGGGGCAGATTTCCGGGCGCTTCTACGACAGCGCCGGTAAACAGCTCGACCTTGCCATCAACCGGCGGATTATTTCCCTGGACCTGGACGACATTAGAGACATCGACACTGTAGTGGCGGTCGCCAGTGGACCCTTCAAGGTTGAAGCCGTCAGCGCCGCGATCAGAGGAACGCTCGTCAACGTCCTCATCGTCGATAGCGCCCTCGGTCATGCGCTGGAAGCCGTCTAAACGGATCGCAATCCCCTCCCACTCAACCTCAATGCACCGCCTGCATGCACCTGCACCCAGTGCCTGCCTGCGGCAGCAGCGGCCCTGCATCAGCCGCCACAACATGTCCCGCCTGCGAAATTTCTGCCAGCGGCACTCTGAGTTGAGGGCTTGTGCCGGGAACTTGGGATGAAACTGATAGGCAGTCACCCCGACCTGTTCCCGCCAGGCCTTATCCGCCGGCCGACCCGTGCTAGCCCCCTCCGAAGATGTCGTTGCGGACCTTCGTGCTGGGTTCAGCAGCAACCTCCGAATCAAAGAACTGCCGTTAACTGAGCGGTTATCCCCTGTCAGGTCCTCCGGGCCATAAGTTCAGCCTGAGCCAGCGACTCCGGCTGACCGTGTTATCGCAGCACGCTCACCTACAGCTCGCCATAAACAGGGAACAGTCCTAGGCCGCTCTACGGCGCACTTCAGAGCGCCGTACGGAGCCCGCCTCATTGACAACTGTGATTCATAACACTAGCCTTGAACTCACATACGTGATTCTTCTCACAAATGTGACTTGCTTTAGTCCAGATGAAACCTCAGCCCAATGTGGGGCCACGTTTCACGGCTACTAGATTCCCGATAAATTCTTATGAAACGTGAGTATCCAATGACGAATCCACAGCATTCTGAAGACAGCGCCAAGTCCCGGCTCCTTGCCCGCTTGAACGGGCAGCCCGACGTCCGGCGCCGCCAGTTCCTCCAGGGTCTCGGAATAGGCGCTCTCGCACTTGGCGCAGGAAGCACCCTGGCCGGATGCAGCGAACCACTGGGGTCCGGTGCCGGTGCCGGCGGCACGACCGGTGCTGCGGGCGGGGGAGTAGCTCTCGCCTCAGTGCCCACCCTGACCAATGAGTACTTCACCATGTGGAAGGCCGGCGGCACAGAGGCCGCGCAGGCCCTGGGCCTGACCTACCGGATGCAGAGTTACGAGGGATCTGCAGCCGCCCAGATTGATCAGTTGCGCTCGGCCAAGGCAGCGGGCGCGAGCCAGGTGGTGACCTTCCCAATTAACAATGATGCGGTGCGGCAGATGGGTGAAATTCTGGCCGGCCAAGACATCCAGCTGGCAACGTCCTTTGCAGCGACGCCCTGGATGGTCCCGTCAGAACCGGGCTATAAAGACATGTACTCCACACTTTTCACCCCGCGCGAAGTGCTTGGCCAAAAAGCCCTGAGTGAGGCAGTTTTCAAAGCCATCGGTGGCAGCGGCAACGTCGTATACATTCAGGGTGCCCCCACGAACCGGACGTCCAACGCCCGGGAGAAGGGGTTTGACATGGCGGTCGCGAACTTCCCCGGGATTAACGTGCTGGCGAAGCAGGACGGCAAGGAAACCGGCCAGGACACCCGGCCAGTCGTCCAGACCATGCTTTCGCGCTTCAACAACATCGATGCCATCATCTGCCACAACTCCTCAGAGGCCCTGGGAGCAGTGTCCGTTCTCGAAGAGAAGGGAAACGAGCACATCAAAGTAGGCGGAACAGATGAGCAGATCGCGATTCTGGACAAGCTGATCCAGGGCCCGAATGTCGTCGCTGTGCAGTCAATATTCGGAACATGGCTGGGCGGATACATGATCGTCCGCAACTATGACCTGGCCAACGGGGTCGAGCTGGATCCGGTCGAGCGCATGATCTTCCAGGACTCCCTGATCATCGACACCAAGGAGTCCGCGGCGGAGTACAAAAAGATCGCCACCTCTCCAACAACAGGCTTCGATTGGAAGAAGATGTCCCGGCACCTGCACCCCGATGACTGGGACACGCAGGTAGCTCTGGCTCCGGTGGACCCGGTCAAGTTCTTCACCGAAGATCTCGCCACTCCCAGGCCCTCGGACTTCAAATTCCCTGACGCGCTCGAGGCCTCACTCAATGCCGGGGGAGTGGAGAAGTTCACTGACCTGTACGCACAGCACACGAAGAACAACCCGTATGCAGAAGCCGTCAAACTCACCACCACGGGAGCGACAGTCTTCGGAACGAAGTTCTAACAATGGCCACGGACCACACCCTGCTGGAGATTAAAGACCTCACCAAAGCATTCAAAGGGGTAAAGGCACTGGACTCGGTGTCCTTCAACCTTGAACTTGGGGAAGTCGTCGGACTCGCCGGCCACAACGGCGCCGGGAAATCCACCCTGCTGAATATCTTGTCGGGCGTCTTCACCGCCGATTCCGGATCAATGTCCCTTGACGGCAAAAAGTTCAAGCCGACCTCATATTCGGGGGCAACCGAAGCAGGCGTCTTCCGCATCTACCAAGAGCTTTCCGTCATCGACAACCTGACCGTTGCGGAGAACCTCACACTCGGCACAGAAAAGTACATCCGGAAGTTTGGCCTGCTCACACCTAAGCGGACCACCGCAACCGCTGCTGACTTCCTGGACGACGTCGGACTCGGAGATCTCGACGCTAAAAGGCGCGTAGAACAACTCACCATGGCCGAACGGCAGTTAGTCGAAATCGCGAAGGCGCTCTACATGGCCCGGCTGGCGAGGATCGAAAAGCCGGTTTTGCTGCTGGATGAACCGACAAGCGGCCTCACCCAGACCCAGGTGGACTTCCTGGAGGGCCACATCAATAAGCTCCGCAGTCAGATGGGCATCATCCTTACCACCCACCGGGGCAGCGAACTTCTGGAATGGAGCGACAGGGTGGTGGTTCTGCGCGACGGGCGTGTAGTGGGCGAACCTGACCCACGCACGACCTCGGCAGAAGAACTCGGCAACCTCATGGTTGGCGAAGCGGAAGTCACCCGACATGCCCGCCGGGATACCCGCGGGGAGCAGGGAAAGCCGGTGCTGGAACTCCGGAACCTCGTCCTGCCCAGCCTGGCTGAACCGGTGAACCTGGTTTTGCAACCAGGGGAGGTCGTTGCACTCATTGGCGAATCCGAGGAAAAGACGCAAATCGCACGGTGCATTTCGGGTCTGCTCAAACCATCATCCGGGGAAGTTCTGGTTAACGGGACAAAAGTTCCGGCAGCCGTCAAGGGCGCCCTTGACGCGGGCGTCAGGTTTGTTCCCGCTGACCGGGGAGGCGAGGGGCTTTCGCTCCTTCACTCCGTCCAAGACAACCTGGCTCTGGGTGCAATGGCAGCCGAGCACCGACAGGACCTTGCCCGCAAACCAAAGGTCGAGAAGGCCTTCGCCCAAGATCTCGTATCCAAGTACGGCGTCAAAGTCGCCAGCCTGGAGCAGGCCTCCGGCTCCCTGTCCGGCGGCAACCAGCAGAAGCTCCTTGTCGCACGGGCCATGTCAGAAGCGGCACAGGTCATCGTGTTGGACAAACCCACGCGCGGCATCGACGTCCACGCCAAGTCCGAAATTTTCCGACTAATCCTGGAAGCATCCGACCGAGGCGTTTCAGTTCTTGTTGCCAGCGACGAACCCGAAGAACTTATGCCGATCTGCGACCGGCTCATCGCTTTCCGCAACGGAAGCATAAGCGCAGAATTCAATTGCCGGTCCGGGGCAGAACCAACGCTGACCGAACTTGCCGAAGCAACCTCATAGTTTCAAAGGAGAATCACCATGAGTTCCGAACGACTGGCAGCCCAAAAGCCGCCCACCAGCAACGGCAAGCCGCCGGCAAAAATAAGCCTTGGCCCCATCCGGTCCATACAGACCCCGGTGATGATGAACCGCGACCGCCTCCAGACGCTTCTTTTATTTGCCGCCCTGGTCATCCTGCCCATCATCTTCACCTCAATGAACCCGCAATACCTTTCCCCGGGCAACCTCGACAGCATGATGCGCCAAGCATCCGTGCTGCTCCTCGTGGTCGCCGCAGGAACAGCACCCATTCTCCTCGGCTCCATCGACCTGTCCGTCGGCGCGATCGTCTCGCTGTGCGCGGTGTCAGCTGCGCTGCTGGCGCAATCCATGGGCCAGGCAGCCGTGTTCCTGGTGCTACCGCTTGGTTTGCTCATCGGCCTGTTCAACGGCGTCATCTGCTCCTACATCAAGCTCCCCTCATTCCTTGTCACGTTGGGAACCTCCTTCGCCTTTGGCGGCATAGCCCTCCTTTTGTCCGGAGGCTTTCCCGTCCAGCTGGTCAGCGGCCCCCTTAACGCGGCCTTCCAGCGCAGCCTCTTCGGCATCTTCCCCCTGCCGCTGGTATACGCCGTCATCCTTTGGCTGCTGCTAATCATCTTCCTGAGGCGCACCGCGACCGGCCGGTTCATCTACGCCATCGGCGGGAATGAACGCGCCGCGAAGGTGTGCGGTGTAAATGTCCCATGGGTAAAAGCCCTCGCCTTCGGCGCCAGCGGCCTGTGCTGTGCCCTTGCAGGCGTGTTGGTTCTCTTCTCCACCACTGCTGCCACTCCGGACATCGGGAACGCCTTCCTCCTGCCATCCATTGCCGCTATCGTCATGGGCGGCACCCCGTTGTCAGGCGGGCAGGGCGGTGCGGCACGAGGCCTCATTGGCACCCTGATCCTGGTAGAGCTCACGAACGGAATGCTGATCATCGGTCTGCCCCCGGCAGCCCAGCAGATAGTGCAAGGACTTGTAGTCATCCTCGCGGTTCTCCTGACCTTCGACCGCCGCGGAGTGGCAGTAGTTAAATAGCGCCACGGCCCGGCCCGAATACACTACAGCGACGGGTTCATTGCACCCTCACCCTGTACCGCAAATAGGAGAAAATTAGATGGCCACTCGGCTACTCGGGATAGATTTCGGAACAGGCGGAGCCAAGGCCTGCATCATCGACGATCAGGGTGAAGTCCTTGCCTACGCATTCCGCGAATACCCCATCTTCCACCCACGTCCGGGCTGGTCAGAACACGACCCGGAAACGTACTGGCGTGTGACGTGTGAAATGGTTCAGCAGGTGCTGCGCGACACCCAGTGCCTTCCACAAGAGATCGCCGGAGTAGCCGTGTCCAGCGCACTGCCGTCCATGGTGCTGGTCGATGCCCAAGGCCGCCCAGTGGCGCCTGCCATGAACCTCATGGACCGCCGTGCCCTGGATGAAGTTAACGTCATCAGGCAGGTAGTGGGGGAGTCGGTTATTGAGGACGTGACTGCCAACCGCATCGAGGACCACCCGAACCTGGTGAACCTGTTCTGGTACAAAAAGAACAAGCCACAGATCTATGACAAGGTCTACAAGGCCCTCACTATAGATGGTTTCATCGTGTCCAGGCTCACCGGAGAGTTCACTCTAAACACCAGCTCAGCGGTTTTCTACGGCGTCGCCTTCGATATCCGCAAAGGTGTTTTCCACAACGACATTCTGGAAAAGCTAGGAATTGATCCGAGCATCCTCCCCCGTCTCTGCGACAGCACTGACGTAGTAGGAAGCATCACTACCGAAGCGGCAGGGGCTACCGGACTCCAAGCAGGCACTCTCGTTGTTGGAGGACAGGTCGACTGCAACGCTGGCTGGATCGCCGGGGGAGCGGTCGAGCCCGGTGACATGCAACTGAACCTCGGGACCGCCGGTGTGCTAGGTGTGGTGCATCAAAACCTGGAGTACCTGAGCTCACCTGACGGACTCCGCATGGTGAACATCCCGTACACGACCTCACCCCGGGACACGTTCTCCGCGGTAGCTGTGACCACGACCGGCGGGCAAGCCCTGCGGTATCTCCGTGACACCTTCGGGGAGGGAGAAGCCGACGTTGAGCGGCTCCTGAAGGTCAGTTCCTATGATCTGATCACGCTTCAGGCCCGGGATGTCGCTCCAGGCAGCGAAGGGCTGCTGGTGCTGCCCTACCTGATGGGTGAGCGCTCCCCGATTTGGGACACGTCAGCCCGTGCCGTCATGTTCGGTCTATCACTGCATCACCACCGCGGCCATGTCTTCCGGGCCTTCATGGAAGGCGTCGCTTACGCACTCTTTGACTCATACACCGTCCTGCAGCGAACGGGCCTAAAAATCAACCACCCACTCATCTTTAATGAGGGAGGAGCGAAAAGCGAAGTCTGGCGCCGCATCATCACGGACGTTTTCGGCATCCCGACAGCGATGCTTAAAGGCCGCACCGGGGCGCCGCTGGGCGACGCAATCCTGGCCGGAGTCGGTGTGGGGGTGTTCGACGACTTCAGCGTCGCTAAAGAGTGGTGCACATACAAAGAACACCTCGAACCCGACCCGCAGAACCACGAGATGTACATGGAGTACTTCCAGCTGTACAAAAACATTTACTCGAACGTTCAGGGAAACTTCCAGGATCTTCAGGCGATCGTCCGCCGCCACCAAAGTTGACCTATACGCATCTTCTAGTCCCAACCTTAAGCAAGTGACCGTCCCGCGGTCAGCTGCACTGCCGTCCCGGCCAGTCACACGCCTACTTACAATCAGGAGGATCACAGTGAGTGCCCCGAAGTTCACGCTCGAAAATAAAGTCGCAGTTGTCACCGGCGCAAGCAGCGGCATTGGCCGCGCCATCGCCGTCGCCATCGCTGAACTAGGTGCAGCCGTAGGTTGCGTTGACCTCGCAGGAAGTGATTTGGAAGGTGTCACCGCCGATATCAAAAATGCCGGTGGACGCGCTGTCTTCGTCGCCGCGGACGTTACCCAGCCCCAAGACATGATCGACGCCGTCGCCACGATCGAAAAAGAGCTGGGCGCCCTCTCGCTGGCAGTCAATGCCGCAGGCATCGCCAACGCAGCACCAGCGGAAGACATGTCCTTGGCTCAATGGCAAAAGGTCATCGACGTCGACCTGACCGGGGTCTTCCTGTCGTGCCAGGCGGAAGGCAACGCGATGCTCCGCAACGGCGGCGGAGCTATCGTGAACATAGCTTCCATGTCGGCCACAATTGCCAACCGCGGTCTGGTTCAGGCTCATTACAACACGGCCAAGGCCGGAGTGGTCCATTTGGGTAAAAGCCTTGCCTGGGAATGGGCCTTACGCGGCGTCAGAGTGAACAGTGTGAGCCCTGGATACACAAATACCCCCATGACCAAGCGCCCTGAACAGGCCAGTGCGATGGCCGGGTACGCCCAAGACACCCCATTGGGCAGAAATGCCGAACCAGAAGATATCGCAGGCCCCGTCGCATTCCTCCTCAGTGACGCTGCATCTTTTGTCACAGGAGTGGACTTGCTGGTCGACGGCGGCTTTGTCATTTGGTAAGCCGTTGGGGGTAGCTCCGTGACAGCAGCAGCGGTGGATAACGTATGAGAATTGTCCCCGGCTGCGGGCGGCGGTTTCATACTTCTTCTTCACGCTGCAGGGGAAAATAAATTCCATTGTCAGGTTGGGGTGTGTACTTCAGATTGACTCCGCGGATTCGGGCCCATCACTGAAGTGCCCGTGCGCTTGTCCTGGGCTTCGATCTTGTCTCCGAGGGAAGCAGCAGCAGGCTTTCCTTAGCGCATCCTGCGGCTCGCCCGACGGCCGCTCTGAGCGGTTACGGCGAAGACTAGAGGTTGGAGGCTTTGAGGGAGAGTGCTGTCCGTGCTGGGACGTGCCAGTTGATGGCCTGCGCGGACAGTAATGCTGCGCCGACGGCGGTGACCTCAGGTTCGGGGATGACGTGTACGTCGGTGTCGATGAAGGTTCGTTTGATGTCGATCCAGCCTTGGGATCTTGCCCAGCCCCCGGCGACGTATACCGGGGCTCCAGGGGGCATCCGGGAAGCAACGACTTCGATGGCGGCGTCGCCCGCTCGTGCCAGGGCGCCGGCAACTGCGGATGCGCGTGACAAGGGTGCGGCCGGGGCGTCGGGGGAGTACTTGGGCCTGACGCCCCCTTGCCCGCCGGGAATGAAGCATTCCGAGTCGAGGTACTCGTCCGGTTTTTGGCTTCCTTCGATGATCGCCTGAAGTGCAGCGGCGACGGCCGGGTCCTGTGACGTCCACTCCACGTTCCGTGCCAGCTCGGTGACTGTCAGGAGGGTGCTTCCGTCGCTGAGGATGCCGGGCCCGACATCGCAGCTCCCGAATCTGGGGACGTTGGGGGTGGGGGACTGGGCGACTACGACTTCCGCGGTGCCCATGGAATCCAGAATCGCGCCGGGGTGCAGCTGGTCCACCCCCCATCCGCCGATGGGGTGGTCATGGCCGCCGGCAACGACGGTGGCGTCAGGTGCGAGGACCCCGGCATCGCTCAGACGAGGGGAGCGCAGGGGCCCGACCGGTTCTCCAGTGCGGATCACTTCCGGCAACAGGTCTGTTGAGCCAAGGGTCAGCTGGACCCGGTTGGTCAGCCAGGTCCGGGTCCGTCTGTCCCAAGCCGCTGTCCGTGACGCTAGGGTGTCGCTGATGAATGGCCTTCTGGTCCAGCGGATAGCGGCGTAGTCGGTGATGGCGGCCCAGGACGCAGCCTTGTTGCTCCCATCCTGCTGGCGGGACCAGAGCCAGCCGGTGAGGGTGTGGGAGGGGTTGGCGTGGACGCCGATCCAGTCGGAGGAGGAAAGGCTTGGTTCGAAGCTCTCGAAAAGGCGGGTCCGGCGGGGGTCGAACCAGGCCAGGGCACGGCCAAGCGGGTGGCCGTCCGCATCGACGAGTACGCCGTCTTCTCCGACTCCGGCGCAGGCCACTGCGGCAACCAGGTAGTCGGTGCCGCACACTTCAAGGATCATGTCCTCGACTGCGTCCAGAATGCCCTGGGCATCAATGGAAAGGTCGGTGCGGTTGCGGGGGGTCACCTGCCGTGCACGGGCGACGACGCGTCCGCTGCGGTCAACTGCGACGACTTTGCAGTTTGTGCTTCCGATGTCGATGCCACAGACGACCTCTGTACGCCCGCTTGATCCGCCCATGTTTTGCATCCTTTGCTTGACACCCATATATGAAGTTCAGGTCCTAATCGCTAAAGGAAACGCTCTTGGTCAGGGAAGCGATTTCAGCCAGGGTCTTTTCCGCGATGACGCGTTCGCGCTGCCAGATGTTTCGGCCGACGATAACACCTCGCGCCCCGGCGCGGATGGTTCCCGCAACTGCGTCGATGGTATCGGCAGGCTCGCCTGAGAGGGGGCCTCCGGCGATGACGAGGGGCACGCCGAGTTCGTTGGCGAGGCGCTTCGTGCGCTCTTCACCGGGGAAGGCGATTTTGATGATGTGGGCGCCGAGGTCATAAGCGATCCGGGCTACCTTTTCTTCTTCGATGATGACCTCTTCGGTCCTCGGTGCGCCAATGAGGACAGGCTCGAGGACAAGCGGGATGTCCCACTGGTCACATGCGGAGATGACTTGCCCGACGCGGGTGCACATGGCCACCCTTTCAGCATTGGACATGTTCCAGGGGAACAGCATCTTGACCGCATCAACGCCCATTCGGACGGCTTCTTCCACCGTCGTAATGAGACCGTGGGAACCCTTGCCGTCCATCTCGCGGTAGTCATAGTAGGTATCGATGGCGAGAACGCGGCTCAGGTGCGGGTTCTGGGCAAAGAAGCCCTCCGTTTGTTTCACCTGGCCAGGGGTCATCATGAAGCCGGTAACGCCGTGGCTAGCCCAGGCGGCGAAGGGAGCGGAGGGGGTCTCGAGTCCCTCGATGCGGTCAAAGATCAGGCCATGGTCGACGGGCATAATGATCGCAGCACGGTTGCTGGGCAGCGTACGGCGTAGACGGTATTCCATGGACATTGAAGCCTGCTTTCTATAGACGAGCCACGTTGCTGTCGACAGCCGTTCTTAGATGGTCGGGGGTCCGGTACAGGCAAGATCACAGTGCATCTTGTACGTACAGTATGGACTGATCTACCTTATTATCCGGGCTTCTTCGCCGTCAAGGGGCATGAGATCCCAACAACTCACTCGGTGGTTTTGCTGACCGTACAGTACGGTCGGTCTACAATGGAGCAGACAATGTTTTTCCGTGCGTAGACCTCATTAAGGAGGGCCTCGTGTCAGTAGCAGCTGCCGAGTCGATCGACCGCCAGTCCCCCACGCCTTATTACCAGCAGCTGTTTGATGTCCTTGAGCGGAGGATTGCTGCCAAGGACATCGCGGCAGGGGAGCGGCTGCCTAGTGAGAATGAGCTGTGCACCGAGTTTGGCCTCTCACGGGCGACGGTGCGCCAGGCGCTGAAGCTGCTTGAATCCAGGGGCTTAGCCCACCGCATCCCGGGGCGGGGCGTTTTCGCGAGCGAACCGACGGCGGACAAGGGCTGGATCATCCAGGGCCAGCAGGGCTTCCTGGAAAACGCCATCAGTCACCAGAACAGGCACGTCACCACTCAGGTGCTGCGTTCCGGTCCGGTCATCCTGCCCGACAGCGCGTGCCGTTCGTTGGAGCTTCCCGAGGGGACCAGGGGTTTCGAACTGGTCCGTCTGCGCTCCCTCGACGGCACTCCTGCGGTCTACAGCATCAACTACAGCCCGCCGGCCGTCGCCCCTGTCATCGCGGGGGCACAGGAGGTTTTGTCGGGGCAGGCTTCGCTGTCTGAGCTTCTGGCAGGTGCGGGCTATGGTCTTGGTGGTGCAAACCGCACTATCCGGGCGGTCAACCCGGCACCGGAAATTGCCAAGGCGCTGAATGTTACGGATTCCTCGCCGCTGCTGCGGGTCCAGTCCACTTCCTGGACGGCCCGCGGTGAGCGGTTTGACGTCTTCGAGACGTGGGTGCGCAGCGAGATTGTTCCCCTCGAGGTCAATGTCAGCACTGTTGACCCTACGGCCGGCCGCTAAGGGCCTTGGGACAAAAGAGCCTCCGTTTCATTCCTGAAACGGAGGCTCTTTCTGTTGTTGGTGCCCTCTGCAGGACGACGGTTGGTGTAGCTAGGCCTGGATCAGCTGCGAGGCAGCTGCTGCACTTTTGTCGGCCTCGGTCGTCTCAGGAACCTGGAGCCAGCGGACTGCCACGCCGGCGGCTACATAGAGTGCGGCGAAGATGATCGTGACTCCGCCGGGGCCGATCAGCCCGAGGAAGAGGGCGACAATCAGGGGGCCAACGAAGGTGGCGGCGCCCGCGCCGAGGTTCAGCAGGGCGACGGCGTTGCCTTTCTGGCCCGGGGCCATCAGGGACATCAGCACCGAGATGGGCGTGAAGCCCGCCAGGGTCACGCCGTAGAAGGCAGCGCAGGCAATGGCGACCCAATACTGGGATCCGGCTATCTGAGGAACGAAGTAGAAGCACAGGCAGCTGATGGCAGAGCCGATGCAGCCAAACCAGCGCAGCGTGCGGTGCCATCCGAGCCTGTCGCTGAGGACGCCGAAGAACAGGTTTGCGAAGATGTTGGCAAAGCCAAGAGTGAAGATCAGTTGCAGCCATCCGGCGGTGCCGAAGCCGAGGTCCGTGGCGAAGACCGTGGGGAGGAAGACCAGGAATCCGAACTGGGGTGCGGTGTTCACCACGCGGATGAGGGCGCCCAGCCCGACGCGGGGGACCTGCACGGCGATGGAGACGCTGCTGATGATGCTTTGGCGGGCTGTCACGCCGGGCGCGGCGAGCCGGTCGCCGCCCTTGGCTTTGCGGATGCCGACGAGGCAGACCACGCCTCCGGCGATGACCATGAGCAGTGAAACCCACAGGGTCATGTATTCGCCGATGATGGGTTCGGTGCCGCTGGCCATCAGGGAACCCAGGGTGGGCAGGCCGCCGGTGAAGGCGAAGTAGAACCAACCGACAGCGGATCCGAGCCGGTTGGCGGGACTTCCTGCCAGGATCCAGACCAGGAACCCGTAGGCGAACAGGGGGTAGCCAAAGCCGCGGATGGCGTAGGTGATCAGGATCAGAGTGTAGTTCTGGGACGGAACGGCAATGGCCAGGAAGAGCACTTCGAAGACGACCCAGATGGCCAGGCCGAGGAGCATGACCCGCCTGGGACCCCAGATGTCGGAGAGAGCGCCGGCAAGCCAAGAGCCCAGGGTGACGATGAGGCCGTAGGCGGTAATGATGATCGCGGCATGGGTTTCGTTACCGGCCCCGTTGGAGGCCAGGAAGGGGGCGATGTAGCCGGATTCGACCCCGTCGCCGACCATGAACAGCAGGAGCCCGACGAATCCCCAGACCAGCGGCCGGGGCAGCCCCAGCCGATCCAGCAGGGCGGGACGGGTGAAACTGCTCGCAGCAGGTTGTGCAGACATTTATAAGTACTTTCTCAAAAAAGGGGTGCGCTTTACTGCTGCGGCAGAATGAGGACTTTGCGGGCCGACTCGGAGTGCGCTGCTTCAAGTGCTGCTGCATAATCGGAGAGGCCAAACGTATGGGTCACCATTCGGGACGCGAGTTCGGGGAGTTCCTTGATGGCCTCGACTGCAGCAGGGTAGGACGTGGCCACTGACTGCGAACCGACGAAGGACAGCTCACGGTCAAAGAGGTCGTACGGGAAAAGATCGATACTGGCGGTGGAGCTCACAACGCCCATCTGCAGCAGCGTGCCCCGTTCTGCGAGTTTGGCGATCGCGTCCTTGACGGCCGAGGGGTGGCCGCTGGCTTCAATGACCAGGTCAACGTCGCGCTCCGTGGTGCGTTCACCCGGCGCGTAGGCGTTGTCCGCACCGAACTCAAGGGCGGCTTCCCGGCGCACGGGGCTCGGCTCGACGATGTCGATGGAAGCAGCTCCCCGTGCCCTAACCAGGGCTGCTGCCAGCAGGCCGATAGAACCTGCACCGTAGATCAGGACGCGCTTGCCGACGACCGGATCGACCCGGCCGAGGGCGTGCAGGACGCACCCCAGTGGCTCAATGAGTGCGGCGGTGGTCCAGTCAATGCCGTCGGGAAGGGCGAAGACGACAGACGTGGGAACCTTGACCAGTTCGGCGACGGCACCATTGCTGGTGACTCCGATCGGTACGAGGTTCCGGCAAAGGTTTACTGCACCTGCCTGGCACTGGTCACACTGCCCGCAGGCGACGTTGGGATCTACGCATACGCGGTCTCCCACTTTAAAGCCGTTAACACCGGATCCGACCTCGACGATAGTCCCGGCAAACTCATGCCCGGGAACAACCGGGAAGGTGCCGGTGGGGTAGTCGCCCGAGGCCAGATGGATGTCGGTGCCGCAAATGCCTACTGCTTCCGGGGCGATGACAACTTCGCCTGCCCCGGCAACCGGATCGTCAATTTCTGCGACCTCAATCGAGCCTTTTCCATCAAGGATTACTGCGCGCATCTATGCGCTCCTCTCCGCTTCGCTACGGCAGAGGGCGATCCTCGACCGTGAGAGTTAGTCCGGCTCCGGGCATGTGGAGCGGGATGTCTACTGGGGCACAAGAATACGGCAGGAAGGACCAAAATGTCTAGACGAAGCGTACTGTACATACACGCCGGCTGGGCCGCGGCGTTTGGAGGTAGGCGCAGGGCCTTCAGACCTCTTTGGAAGATTAAAGCGCGAAGGCCCCCGCAGGTGCGGGGGCCTTCGCTGGCAAGTGCTTCTGCCGTGCCGCCCGTATCCGGGCGGGTCAGGGTCTACATGCGGTGGGTGCTATTTCACGGCGCCGAAGAGGAGCCCCCGGACGAGGGACTTTTGGGCCACCCAGCCGGCGATGATGACGGGGATGCTGACCAGGGTTGCTGCCGCGGCGACCTGCGCGGTGTACAGCTCGCCGAAGCTGAGGAACTTCTGCAGGAACAGCGGCAGCGTGGAGGTGGAGTTGGTGAGGTTCAGTGCGAAGAAGTACTCGTTCCAGGAGAACACTGCGCACAGCAGGGCTGTGGAGGCCAGCCCCGGCCGGATCAGGGGGAGGATGATCGATCGGGCTGCCCGCCAGCGGCTCGCACCGTCGACGGCAGAGGCTTCCATGATTTCGAGCGGTATTTCCTGCATGAATGACCGGATCATCCAGATGCCCAGTGGCAGGTTCATGCCGATGTGCATCACGATCAGGATGCCCACGGTGTTCAGCACTCCCAGGGCGTTTGCGATGACGTAGATCGGGATGATGGCCGCTGCGATGGGCATCATCTTGGTGGAGATGAAGAAGAACAGAACGTCCTGGGCTTTGGCGACCGGCCGCACCGACAGGGCGTAGGCCGCCGGTACGGCCAGGATGATCACGACGGCGGTGGAGATGATCACGACCAGCAGCGAGTTGATCGCGTACGGCCAGAAGCCTGCCTCGAAGACCTCGCTGTAGTTCTCCATCGTGGGCGTGAAGATCAGCTTCGGGGTGGCTGCCGCTGCGTCCGGCTCCGTCTGGAAGCTCTTCAGGAGCATGTAGGCGATCGGGAGGAACAGCAGAAGGCTGCCGGCCCAGCCGCCGACTCCCATCAGGACATTCTTGATTTGTTTTGTCGCGCGCGGGCGGCGGATCTGCAGGTTGCTGCGTGAGGTGGTGCCGGCGGTTGTCTGCCGGTGCGTTGTGGCGGTCATCGACGGCCTTCTTTCTGGAAAATACCGGACAGCAGGCGCAGGGCCGGCAGCACGAGTGCGATGGTGATCACGAGTGCTACGACACCGAAGGCGGAGGCGGTACCAAGATCAAAGGAGTTGAACCCCTTCAGGTAGATGTAATAAGTGATGTTCGTTGTGCCGAAGGCCGGGCCGCCTGCGGTCAGGAGGGCGATTTCGCCGAAGGTCTGAATGAGGTTCATGGCCAGGAGCAGCGCAGCGAGCTCGATGTAGGGGCGCAGGTGCGGGATGAGGATTGACCCGAACTGCCGGAGCGGTCCGGCGCCGTCGACCTTGGCGGCCTCAAGCTGTTCCTGTGGTGCGGACTGCAGCCCTGCGATCAGGATCAGCAGCGCAAATGGTGCGAACCGCCAGGTGAGCAGGATAATCAGCGCGGCGAGGGGGTACTCGCTCAGCCAGTTGATCGCCGGCAGCCCCAGCAGCCGGGAGAACCAGCCAAAGAGACCGAAGCCGGGGTCGAACATCGCGGAGCGCCAGAAGAGGGTTACGGCTACCGGCATGAGGAAGAAGGGCGTGATGGCCAGGGTTCGGGCGATGCCCCGGCCCGGGAAGGAGTGGTTCAGCAGCAGGGCCAGGCCCAGGCCCACCACGAGGCATGCCACCGTGGATACGCCGGTCATTAGCCCGGTGTTGGTGATGGAGCGCCAGAACACCTCATCGCTGAAGGTCGCCAGGAAGTTCGCGCCTCCGTTGAAGACTGCAGGCCTGGCGCTGAGAAGGTTCCAGTTCTGGAAGCTGTAGATAAGCGTGAGCAGGAAGGGGAGCTGCGTCAGCAGGATGGTGAAGATGAGGGCCGGCAGAAGCGGTCCGCGAACTTTCCAGCGTTCCGCCAGGCTCAGCTCGGCGACGAGCGGCTTAGGGCGGAGGGCTGCGATTGTCTTAGCCAATTGAGATGGTCCGATCGTAGCTAGCATGGTCCGCGGGAACCCCGGGCGGAGTTCCCGCGGACGATGCGATGGGTCTACTTGAGGTAGCCGGCGGTCTTGACCACGTTGGTGGTGTAGTCCTGGCTCTTCTTGAGGGCTTCTTCCACGGTCTGGGTGCCGCTGATGGCACCGGCGACCTGCTGGGAGACGAAGTCGCCGATTTCGACGAATTCAGGGATCTGAACGTACTGGACACCCGTGTAGGGGACCTTTTCGGCGGTCGGCTGCTTGGGGTTAGCTGCCTCAATCGACTTCTGGGTCAGATCCGCATACTGGGCGGCCGCCTGCTTGTATTCAGCCAGCTCGTAGGTGGACTTACGCGAGCCGGGAGGGATGGAGTCCCAGCCGGCCTTTTCACCGGCGAGCTTGATGTACTCGGGGCTGGTAACCCAGGAGATGAACTTCCAGGCCTCTTCCGGGTGCTTGCTGCTGGAGGTGATGCCCAGACCCCAGGACCAGAGCCAACCGGACTCGATGTTGGCCGGGCCGGTGGGGGCCATGGCGAAGCCGATGTTGTCCTTCACCTCAGGGGTGGCCTGGCCAAGGACCGAACCGGCGAAGACGGTGTCGTCGTACCACATCGCCGTGGTGCCCTGGCTCATCTTCTGCAGGCAGCCTTCCCAGCCGTCCTTTGCCGCGTCGGCCTGGCCGTGGTTGCGCAGCAGGTCGACGTAGAACTGGACAGCCTTCGTCGTTTCAGGGGAGGTCAGCTGCGGGTTCCAGTTCTCATCGAACCAGCGCCCACCGAAGGTGTTGATCACGGTGGTCAGCGAGGCCAGATTCTGGCCCCAGCCCGGAAGACCGCGCAGGCAGATCCCGGAGACGCCGTTGGCCTTGTCGTCCATCTTCGCCGCCGCGTCTGCAATCTGCTCCCAGGTCGGGGTTTCGGAGATGGTGACGCCGGCCTTCTGTGCCAGGTCCTTGCGGTAGAACAGGAACGAGGACGAGCCGTAGAACGGCGCGGCATACATCTTGTCATCGGCGGAGAGAATATCCGCGATGGGCTTCTGAATGTCATCCTTCTTCCACGCAGCGTCCTTCGAGGCGTAGTCCTCCAGCGGGATGATCCAGTTGTTCTTCGCCCAGATCGGCACTTCGTAGCTGCCCATCATCGTGACGTCGAACTGGCCGGCCTTGGAGGCCACGTCCTTCGTGACGGTCGGGCGGAGGTCGTTCTCGGGCAGGGTGGTGAACTTGACCTTGATGCCCGGGTTCTTCTGTTCAAAATCACTGATGAGGGATTCAGCGGTCTTCATCTGCGGGTTCGCAGCCAGAGCCACGTTGATCGTGACGTCACCGCCTCCGCTGGTTCCGCCGCCGCTTCCGTCGGTTGAGCAGGCTGTGAAGGAGCCTGCAAGTACTGCCCCAGCCGCTGTAACGGCCAAGACCTTGGCAGCCGCCTTGCGGCGATTGGGTCCGATTCGCATCTTAAACCTTTCGGGATAAACAACACTGGTTATCAAGCTGTACGTACAATCCGTATCGGCTGGACTGTCTATAGCATAGGGCCGAGCTGTAAAGCGGTCAATACGCTGGGTTTTTCGTCACAGAACCCCTTGATGCCGGCCACATCGGCCACCGCAGCCCAGCTAGACCATATTGTACGTACAGGCTCGACAAGCCGTACACGACGGTTTATTGTGGTGGGCATAACAGCTTGGCGGAAGCCCAGCAGTGACCCCTCCGAAACATCACCGGACACGAACGCCAAAAGGCTGCAGTTGCTCGTGTCCCTGTCGTCGCCCGCATCACGGTGATGACCCCTCGAAAGGACTTTCAATGGCTTTGGTCAGTGGCATGGACATCATCAAGGAATGCACCTCCCGGGGGCTGGTGGCCGGTTCGTTCAACACCACCAACATCGAGACGACGATGGGCATCGTTGCAGCCATCGAGCGGGTAGGTGTCCCGACTTTCATCCAGGTGGCTCCAACAAACGTGGCGCTCTCCGGCTACGAGTACATCTATGACATGGTGAGCCGTCGGCTTGAGACCTGTGATGTGCCCGTTGCCCTGCACCTGGACCACGGAAAGTCGCTGGAATCCGTTGAGGGAGCGCTGGCCGCCAAGTTCACCTCGATCATGATCGATTACTCGGAGTACCCGTACGAAGAGAACATCAGGGTCTCGGCGCGTGCCCGCGAGATGTGCCCCCCTGGTGTGGCGCTTGAAGCGGAGCTTGGCAGTATCGGAGGCAAGGAGGACGATGTCGCTCCCGAGCACGCCAGCTACACGAACCCTGACCAGGTGAAGCACTTCGTCGATTCCGTAGGGTGTGACATGCTCGCAGTCTCGGTGGGCAACCAGCATGGCTACGCGCCCAACGCCCGAATCAATTTCGACCTACTGGCCAAGGTGCAGGCCGAAAGCCCTGTCCCGTTGGTCATTCACGGCGCCTCGGGACTGCCGTCCGAGCAGCTTGGCCGCTTGCACGAGTTCGGCGTGGTCAAGGTGAACGTTGCAGCCGACCTGCGCAACGCCATGATCCGCGCGTTCGGTGAAGCCTACGCAGCGAACCCCAACGAGAACTCGCTCATTCGCGTGTCGATGGATGCCGTCACCGCGGTCACGGACGTGGTCGAAGCGCGCATCCGTACCCTGAACCCGTCTGTGGCATAGCGAGGAAAAGTTCGTGCTACCCACAATCACAGTCGACGTTGGAACGACCAGCATCAAGCTGTGCATGTTCGGCACCAGTGGAAAAGTGCTCGCATCGGCGCGCCACGCCACGCCTACGGTGATGGACGCCTGGGGTGAGATCTATGACCTGGAAGCCTTGACCGGCGCAGTCTTCGATTTCATCCGGCACCTGGACCCAACCTTGCGCGCGACCGTCAAAAGGGTAGCTATCACCGGGGTGGGCGAGTCCGGCGGGCTCGTCCGCCCGGACCTCTCACTGGCCTCGCCCATGATTCTCTGGCACGACCACCGCGGAGCGGACTACCTTGCCCGGCTCAGCCAGGGGGCCCGTTCACAGCTTTACCGGATCACCGGCCTGCCGGCCAACGCCAACTACGGGCTGTCCAAGGTCGCATGGGCTGCCGACCATGCCACCGATGCGGCAAGCGCCCAATGGCTAAACATTTCCGAGTATCTGGCCGCGGTGATGACCGGGCAGCGCTGGTCTGAGTACTCCCTTGCAAGCCGAACCATGGCCCTGGATCTCAACCTGCGCAAATGGTCACCTGAAATCTGCGCACTCGTCGGACTAGATGTCGGGGTATTCCCCGAACTGCGCAGCGCCACCGAAGGCGCCACCGTCACGCCTGACTTTGCCCGCACCATCGGCCTGCTGGACGACGTCCGTGTCCATGTGGTCGGCCATGACCACATGGTCGGTGCAATTGGTGCAGGCCTGGATCACGGAGAGCTGCTCAACTCCACCGGAACCACAGAAGGACTTCTGTTCCTTCAGAATGCCCCCAGTCTCGACAAGCACACGGAGCAGTCAAAGCTGGCCAACGGTTTCGCCTGCACCGGCACCGACTACACCTTGTTCGCGTCCATCCCGACAGGCGGATCAGCATTCGCGACGCTGCAAACCATGCTCGGCCTCGATGCAGCCCAACTCTCGGCCTGCATTAGCGACCTGCACGAGCGCTACATGGCAGGGAAAGTGGGCCTCAGTGCGATCCCGCTCGTCCTGCCACAGTTCCGGGGCAGCCCGCCACCAACAAAACGCGCCGCAGCCCGCGGAGTGATCGCAGGGCTTCGAACCGATACGAGCACCGAGGACATCGTCCTTGGCTGCTTCCTGGGCATGGCCCTGCAGTTCCAGGACGTCCTTAACCTCTTCCCCGCGGCACCGGAACGTATCAAGGTCATCGGCCCCGCCAGTGCAAATCCGCTCTGGCTCCAGCTCAAGGCCGATCTACTCGGAACACCGCTGAGCGTGTCACAGATGAGCGAAGTCGTCTCCCGTGGCGCGCAAGCCCTGGCATCGGACGCCTCATGCGATTGGGAAACCTGTCAGCCAGAAGACGTACTCGTAGACATCGACCGTAACGCGCGCCTTGGCCAGTGGTCTGCGGACATCCAACCTCAGTGGGAGTACCTGAAAGGACTCCCCGCGTGAAATCCCGGGACGGACAAGCTCAGGGAAAAACCACGCTCAACGAAAATGCAGGAGCGAAGCAATGATGCTTGTCGCGGGAGTCGATTCCTCCACACAGACATGCAAAGTCACGGTTCGTGACTTAGCGACCGGGATGCGCGTCCGCGAGGGCAAAGCCTCCCATCCAGCCGAGACCATCGTCCATCCGGACGCCTGGTGGGACGCGCTGCTCACTGCCGTACGACGCGCGGGCGGACTTGACGACGTCGTGGCCATTTCCGTCAGCGGCCAGCAGCACACGCCCATCTTCCTCGACACAGCTGGAAACGTCGTCTGCAAGTCGCCTCTGTGGAATGACACAGATTCACACTCGCAGATGGTCGACCTGAACAACGAGCTCGGCAAGGACGAATGGATCCGGCGGACCGGCTTGCCCATCACTCTTTCAGACACCGTCACCAAACTGCGGTGGCTGCGGGACGTAAATCCCGAAGCCACCCGGCGCACAGCAGCCGTCGCTGTAGTCCACGACTGGCTGACCTGGCGCCTCATGGGATTCGGCCCGGGCACAGGAGGCGTAGACCATCTGATCACTGACCGATCTGAAGCGAGCGGCACGGCGTACTGGTCGCCTGAAACCGGCGACTACTGCATGGATCTCTTTGAACATGCATTCGGCAAGAAAGCGATACTGCCGCGGGTGCTCCACCCCCTGGACACGGCCGGAGTGATCGGACCCGGGATTCCCGGCATCCCCGCCGGCATCCCCATCGGGGTCGGCAGCGGAGACAACGCAGCCGCAGCCCTGGCGCTCGGACTTGCCGAAGGAGATGCCGTTCTCTCCCTCGGGACATCAGGGGTGGTCTATGCCCGGTCCGCCATGCCCGTTCACGACTACGCAGGATATGTGTGCAATTACGCCGACGCCACCGGCGCGCACCTTCCCCTCGTCGCCACCCTCAACGCAGCCCGGAACTTCGACCTCGGCGCGGCACTGCTGGGGTGCAATTACACCGAGCTCTCCGACCTGGCCCTGCAGGCACCTCCCGGAGCGGAGGGCCTGACACTCTTGCCCTACTTTGAGGGTGAACGGACACCGGATCTACCCAACGCGCGTGGTTCACTGCACGGGGCGTCGCTGACCAACTTCAACCGGCCCAACTTCGCCCGGGCCGTCATCGAGGGAACGCTCGCCAGCCAGGTTGGAATGCTGGACCTTCTCCGGAACTGCAAGGTCAAGGCCAATAGGCTGATGCTCATTGGGGGGGCAGCGGAAAGCCCCGCAGTCCAAAAAATCCTTAGTCAGATGGTAGATATCCCCGTCGTTGTTCCGGAGTTCGACGAATACGTGACCAAGGGTGCGGCCATGCAGGCTGCCGCGGCCTTGGTGGGTTCGTTCCCCTCCTGGCACGTGGTATCGGCTGAACTGCCAACTGCACCGCTGCAGTCACAAATCGTGGAGCAGCACGCCGCAGCCAAAACCGAACTGGGATACCAAGAGACGAAAATCGAAGAGCCTCACAGGGTGCAAGCTGCCAAGGCAATTCCGATCACCTAGTAATCCCGTTCGGCACCCCCAGAACAACCCAAATTCAGATCTGAGGTACGGCCGTGAAGTTCACTAACGACTAGGAGTAGTAGACAGCAGGCTCTACCGTTGCTGGATAGGCATAAAAGCAAAACTGCTTTGCGGGGTGTATGCCTCCAAAATCGGAACGAGTGTGGCAATGCCGCGGCGTCGATGTTCCTCAAGCGCGGCTCGTGCGCGAATCGGGTCCCTGTTTGAAATCTCCTGGAGGATACGTGCGTGGTCGTGATTTGAGGCGCTGGGCCATGGCCTCAAATTGACCGTTAGCAGGCGAGCCCGGTGAGCATGTTCCATTACTGAGGCCGCCACTCTGGTAAGCCTGGAATTGCCGCTTCGTTCGATCAGGAGGCGGTGAAAGTGGTCATCCTCCGCCGCCCAGCGCCGTAGGTTCTTTTCTTCAAGTGCTAGTTCGCACTGCCTGCAGGCGTCTTGCAGTTCGAGGTCCACAGCGTCGTCAAGTGCTGGCTGCCGCGAGGCAAGAGAAGCGACTGCGACGCCCTCGAGTCCAATCAGGACTTCGTAGATTTCCCGCATTTCGTTGGCGCGGAGAGGGGCAATAGTAATACCTCGCCGTGAACTGACTTCCAGCCATTCTTCATTTTGGAGGCGGACGACGGCCTGATGGACAGGGGTTCTGCTTACATTCAACTGTTCTGCGAGTTGCTGTTCGGAGACCCTGCTGCCCGGGGCCAGCGCACCGCTGATGATTGCGGCCTTAATCTGCTCGTAAGCGATTTCAGCATGGGGTAGCGGCGCACGTCCGCCGGGTTGGGCAGTGTCCACTGACGCCATGACTCCCATACCCGCTCCATCCGCTATGTCAGGCGACGGTGCTCACCTGCTAGCTCCTACGGTACTCGACTTACCAATTTCTTGCATTGCATCTTGCATACCAGTTCGCATGGAAGTAAGCTGGATCACAATAAGGCAAAGGAGCCCGCATGAACATGCAGACAGCAGTCCTCAGTCCCCGAACCGCCCGTTCCGGAATTGAGACCCAGAAGTTCCTCGTGGCTGGCGAATGGCGCACCGGAGAACGTTCAGTAGAAATCTCTTCCCCCTGGAGCGACGATGAGAACGTTAGGGTGTGTTTGGCTGGTCCGGCCGATATCGAGGATGCGCTCACGGCAGCAGAAGCTTCCCGCGCTCAGCTGGCCGATACGTCCCGCTGGGACCGGGCCACCGCCCTGGAAAGACTCGCCGGTCTGGTCGCTGATAATTCAGAAGACCTCGCTTTGCTTCTCGTCGAGGAGGTAGGTAAGACGTCCCGGGACGCGGCCGGGGAGGTCGGACGCACCATTTCCACCCTGCGCTTTGCTGCCGACGCTGCCCGCAGCCTGGTTGGTGACATTCTCCCGTTGGACGCGATGGCGGAAGCCCGCGGTAAATTCGGCTACACGGTAGCAGAGCCGATCGGTACTGTGATCGGGATACCCGCTGCGAACTTTCCTTTGCTTATCGCCGCGCACAAGGTTGCGCCGGCGGTCGGCGCTGGTTGCCCCCTTATCCTGAAGGCACCGGACCTCACACCCCGGGTTGTGCTCCGGTTGGCCGGGTTGCTGATTGAAGCCGGATGGCCCGCCATGGGTATCAGCGTCTTGACCGGTGGCCCTTCAGTCGGGGAAGCGCTTATCAGGGATGACAGGCCGCGCCTGGTGTCCTTCACTGGATCAAGCCCGATCGGGAAACTGATAGCCAGCCAGGCAGGTTTCAAGCGCCTCCTCCTTGAACTTGGATCCAACGCTGCGACCATCGTCAGCGAATCCGCTGACGTACAGCTCGCGGCCTCACGGATCGTCGCCGGAGCATTTGCCGCCGCAGGCCAGTCCTGTATTTCGGTGCAACGCGTCTATGTGCACCGCGCCCGGCGTCAGGAACTGGAAGACCTGATCGTCGAGAAAACATCCAAGATCCGCCTCGGCAACGCGGGCAACCGTGATGCAGACCTTGGACCGCTCCTTACGGAAAGCGCCGCAAAGCGGGTGGAAGACATGGTCAATGACGCAATCACCCAAGGAGCCCAACTGCTTTGCGGAGGACACCGCACCGGCAGGTTCTTCGAGGCAACGGTGATTTCGGGCCTCGGCCCGACTATGCAGCTTCATCGGGAAGAAGTATTCGGCCCCGTTGTCGCCCTGGCAGAATTCTCAACTTTCCAGGAAGCGCTGGACCTTGCAAACGACAGCAAATACGGGCTTCAGGCGGGTGTCTTCACCGACTCATCCTCCGAGGCACACCTCGCCGCACGTCGTCTGGAAGTCGGCGGTGTACATATCAATGAAATCTCAATGTGGCGCGCGGACCACATGCCATACGGCGGAGTGAAAGACAGCGGCTTTGGAAAAGAAGGCCCCGCATGGGCAATGCGCGAGATGACAGTGAACAAAGTCGTCTCCTGGAAGCAATAAAATACCCCGCCACTTTCTGAAGAACACATCGACTTTAAGGATTTCCATGCCCAGCACAGCCAGCTCAACCGATTTTAGTGACCGTTCAGCACCGACCCCGGGTCTGTCTTCCAGCATCCTGAATCCGTCCGATTTGGCCGGAAAGGCCGTCCTCATCACCGGAGCATCCTCCGGCATCGGACGAGCCACAGCTCTCGCCCTCGCATCCTCGGGCATGCTTGTCACCTGTGTTGACATCGCTCCTCCTGAGCAAACCGTCGAGGCTATCCGGACTGCCGGGGGCACTGCGATGGGAGCCGTAGTCAACATCGCCAATGACGAAGCAGTCCGGGCAACAATCGAGCAGGCGGCAGCGGCCTACGGCCGGTTGGACGCCGTAGTGAACTGCGCCGGCATCGGCGACTTCACTACCTTGGAGCAGACAACTCCCGAGCATTGGGAACGCCAGCTGGCCATCAACCTCACCGGACCCTTCTACTTGGTTCGGCACGCCATTCCCATCATGAAAGCCCAGGGTTCAGGTTCAATCATCCTGTTCGGTTCCATTGCGGGGAAGACGGGCGGTCTTAAGAACGGCCCTGCGTATGCCGCGGCTAAGGGCGGAGTCCATTCACTCGTCAAATGGGCCGCGAAAGCAAACGCCTCGTCGGGCGTACGCGTGAACTCCATCGCACCGGGCCCCGTAGACACCCCCTTCACCCAAGGCCAGGGCTTCGATCCAAAAACCGTCCCCCTGGGCAGGATGGGCGAAGCCGCAGACTTCTCCGAAGCCGTCAGTTATCTGGTCTCGGACGCCAGCTCATGGATCACCGGACAGATCCTCAACATCAACGGCGGACTCCTGATGGAGTAACGCCCCCCAAAGTAGGGCCCACCCAGCGCGGCTTCCTACAACCAGGATTCCCATCGTTCATAGGAGAACATGAAGTGGCATCACAACAGGTATCCGCCAACCAGAAACATCGGGCGGTCGCAGTCGGCACAATGGTCGGCGCAGCAATTGAATGGTACGACTTTTACATCTTCGGCATCGCCGCCGCACTTGTATTCAACAGGGTTTTTTACCCCGACGTCGACCCTGCTCTAGGAACGCTTCTGGCTTTCGGCACCTTCGCCACGGCATGGTTCGCCCGACCTTTGGGCGGAATAATCTTCTCGCACCTCGGAGACCGCCTGGGTCGCAAAAACATCATGCTCGCCACGCTGATCCTCATGGGTACGGCCACAGTAGTCATCGGTCTGCTCCCTGACTACAACACGATAGGCGTCGCCGCCCCCATCGCACTGATCGTCCTGCGCCTCCTCCAGGGCATCGCCTGCGGCGGCGAATGGGGCGCAGCCACGGTAACAGCCGTCGAAAGCGCCCCGCCAGGCCGGCGAGGCCTGTTCGGAGCGTTCCCGCAAATGGGCGTCGCCATCGGGCTGCTGCTCTCATCGGCCGTCTCACTCATTTTCTACGCACTGCCAGATGACCAACTGCTGAGCTGGGGCTGGCGCGTACCGTTCCTCCTCACCGCTGTCTTCGTCATCGTCGGTCAGTACATCCGACGGCGCCTGCCTGAGAGTGAAGACTTCACCGAAATGAAGCGGAAGGGCGACATTGTCCGTTTCCCGATGGTTGAAGCTTTCCGACGGCACGGCAAGGCAATCCTGATCGTGTTCATGGGCCAGGCAGTCATCAACGTCGTGTTCTTCACCGCCACCACGTTCATCCTGAATTACTCGACCGTTGATGGCACGTTCGAAAAGACTACAGTGCTCACCGCCGTTACGCTTGCAGCGGTGGTGGACCTCGGCGCGATCCTCGCCGGAGGCCTCCTCGCGGACAAATATGGTGCCAGGCGAATCTACCTGATCGCCACCACGTCCTCGATCTTCGTCTTCGCACTGATCTTTCCCCTTGTCGGCACCGGAAACATCTTCGCTTTGTTCCTGGGCGTATCCGTGCTCTTCCCCATCGTCCACGGCCTTGCCTTCGGCGCCCAGGCGTCGTTCTTCGCGAGCCTTTTCCCGCCCAACGTCCGCCTAACGGGCATGTCCACCGGCTTCCAGTTTTCCGGCATGGCATTCGGCGGTCCCCTGCCGTTGCTCGCTGGCCTGCTCGTGACTATGGCCGGTGGCGGCCCGTGGCTGCTGATCGCCTACATCGGCTTGGTCGGGCTGGTGAGCACCATCGGAGCACTCATGGCTCCAACCGACCCAAAGCGCCTGTTCATGGACGCCCGTGCGAGAAAAGAAGAAGAAAAAGCGGGCGTCTAACGACCACTAACAACACCCCAGGGAACGCGGCAGGCCGCACTCAAACCCCGCACACGCCACAACGTTGAACTAAAGGATTAGCCATGACCACCACCAAACAATATGACATCGCAGTTCTGCCGGGCGACGGCATCGGGCCGGAGGTAATCGCCTCCGGACTGGAGGTACTCCGCGCCGCCGCCGACACTTTTGGAATCGCATTCGACTGCACCACATTTGAGGCAGGAGCCGGCCTGTACGAGAAGACAGGGGCATCGATCTCCGATGAGGATATGAACGCGATCGGAACTGCCGATGCAATGCTCCTGGGCGCCATGGGGCATCCTGATACCCGCAAACCGGACGGCACCGAAGTAGCCCCGCAGATCGACATCCGGGAACATTACGGTCTGTTCGCCAGCCTTCGTCCTGCCAAGCTTTTTCCGGGCGTCCCGACGAACCTGCGATCAGATTCCATCGACATGCTCGTCATCCGGGAAACCACAGAGGGTCTGTTCGCAGGCCGTCACGACAAGGCAGCCCCCAGTGATGAGGCAGTCAGCGACCGGCTGACCATAACAAGGGCCACGAGTGAAAAGCTGTTCCATCTTGCCTTCGAGCAGGCCGCCGCGAGAAAACAATCCCACGGCTCACCTGGCCGCGTGACGCTCTTCGACAAGTCAAACGTCCTGCGCAGCAACGCCTTCATGCGGAAGGTGTTCGACGAGGTGGCAGCAGCACACCCCGACATTGAATCCCAGAGGCTCTACATCGATGCCGGCTCAATGATGCTTGTAACCAACCCGGAGAGATTCGACGTCATCGTCACCGAAAACGTATTCGGTGACATAGTGTCCGAGATCGCCGCAGGCGTTGTCGGTGGCCTGGGCGTCGCCCCCTCAGGTGACGTCAGCGCCAATCACGGGGTCTTTCAGCCCTGCCACGGTACGGCACCGGACATTGCAGGGGCCGGGCTGGCCAATCCAGTCGCCACGATCCTGTCCGTGGCGATGATGCTTGACTGGCTGGGAGTACGAAACGGCGATGAGCGATGTGTCGCCGCAGCAAAAGCCGTTCGCGAATCCACAGCTGATGCCCTGGCGCGTGGCCTTTCAACACCAGACATCGGCGGCACGCTCTCGACCAGTGAACTTTCCGCGACCATCAGCGGGACCCTCCGTTCGGCAACAGTCGCGGCCTGAGTAAACCCGTATACGGCGAAAATTGATGTCCGATCTAGGACACCAAGAACCAGAAAAGGTAGGAAACCAATGGCCAAGATCGCGATCATCGGGGCCGGCGCGATGGGATCGGTTTACGCCGGCCTCATGCAGGACGCCGGTCATGAAGTGCACGGTGTCTGTAAATGGGCAGACCACGTCGAGGCAGTCAATGCTGCAGGGCTCAGGGTCACCGGTGCGAGCGGTGACCGCACCGTGCGGCTAAGCTCCTTTTCTCAAAATGTGGATGGGGGATTGGGCCACATGGACTTGGTCATCCTTGCCACTAAGTCCTTCGACGTGGAAGAGGCAGCTGCATCCGCGCATCCCCTGATCGGACCGGCCACCATAGTGCAAACGATCCAGAACGGTCTGGGGGCTCCGGAGCGGGTCGCTAAAGTTTTAGACCCTGACCGGCTGGTTGTTGGGGTCGTGGGGGGCTTCGGAGCCTCCGTTCCCAAACCCGGAACTGCGCACCACAACGGCATGGAGATGATCCGATTCGGCGCCTTCGGGTCTCTTTCCCGCGTGGAACTCGAGCGCTCAGCCGCAATATGGACCAGTTCGGGTTTCACGGTCAAACTGTTCGAGGACGTGCAGCAGATGGTTTGGGAAAAGTTCATTATGAACGTCGCTTTCTCCGGAACGACGTGTGCGACCGGCATGACCATCGGCCAAGTCATGAACAACGAGACTTCCTGGGCCGTTGCACGTAAGTGCTCTGAAGAAGCCATAGCAGTTGCCAAGGCCCGCGGGGTACACCTCGATGTCGGGGACCCGATTGAGCACGTCCGCAAGCTCGGTTCAAAGATACCCGATGCCAAGCCCTCGATGCTGCTGGACGCCAGCCTTAAGCGCCGGTGTGAAGTCGATGCTATCAACGGTGCAGTGGTCGAAGAAGGCCGCCGCCTTGGCGTGGCAACCCCCGTCAACGAAACTGTCGCAAACCTTATCCGGGCACGCGAACTGACCTACCTCTAACCGGCCGCACCAGGGGTTCGTGCACCGAGACCCTGAGTACGTCCGTAGCGAACACCGAATCCACTCCGCTGATGCAGCCTACGGGGTGGATTCGGCCATTAACCGCACAGGTTAACCCCCAGTTAAGCCGGGGACGGAAAAGGAGCCGCAGTAGTTGCTGCCTCTTTGGTGCCCCTGCTGTTGACTGCCGTATTGCCCCACCAGCCGCCAGCTCTGAACCACTAATCGTGAAAGGAACGCCGACTGATGAATGACGAACTTAGAAAAAAGCTACAGTCGCGTGAGACTGCATTTGGGCTTTGGGTCACCCTCGAAAGCCCAGCAATGACCGAGATTGCGGCGAAGCTCGGACTGGACTGGATTTGTATCGACCTTGAGCACGGGCACTTGGACTACCGTGACGTAAGGAATCACTTTCTGGCGGCCCGAGGTTCCGGGCTTTCCATTCTGGTAAGGCCTCCAACCCACGAACTGGAACCCACCAAACGTGTTCTCGACCTTGGTGCCGACGGCATCATTCTGCCCATGATAGAAACTGCGGATCAGATACTCGCCGCCAAATCGAACATGCTCTACCCACCTCAGGGCAGACGTGGCATCGGGGGCGAGCGGAATGTCTGCTGGGGGCTGGAAATGGACAACTATGTCACCAGTGCCAATGACACCCTCATGCTCCTTCCGATGATAGAAACTCGGCGCGCCGCTGAAAATATTGACGAAATCCTTGCCGTCCCTGGACTGGAAGCGATATTCCTGGGACCCGGTGACATGTCTGCAAGTTATGGATTTATAGGACAGTGGGAAGGACCAGGTGTGGCGGATCTAAACCTGAACCTCAGGCGGGCAGCTGCGGAGAAAGGCATCGCCACAGGAGTGGTCGGACGCAACGTCAAAGACGTCCTCGAACGCCGCGATCAAGGTTTTGGCATGGTTTCCATCGGCTCAGACATTGGCCTGATGGTTCGAGAGCTGCAGGCTAATATAACAGCTCTCGACAAACAGGCTGTCCCGCATCGGTGGTTTTAAGCACAGCAGGCATCCCGATCCTGACGGCGAAAAGCTCGTCACGTCCTGGCGCACACTTGCAACACCGGTCCACGTCGTATCGGCGACCGCGGCAAGCATCACTTTAGGAGGACCTATGACACTGCAAAACTATCCGGCTTGGAATCGACTTATTGGGGCACCCGTCGAAATCCGCCGTGACGGCCAAGTCGTAAGCGCAGGCGTCGTAGAAGACGCCATGCCGGATTCTTCCGCCCTCTGGATCGCAGCCGACGGGGTCCAGCCACGACGAATGTACGTGGCCGCCCTGAACGATCAGGTTTGGGTCGAGCCACAGCAGCTGACCGGAAGTATTAGCTACCGGATGACATACACCCAGCTCTACCCCACACTGCCAAACATCTAAAAGCAAGAACAGGATCAAGAAAAGGACTCTCGTCTCGAAGCAACCACCTCGATTTCACCGCGTCCATAGTTGACCTTTTGTCAACCTGCAGATTTGGAAATGCTCCGGCTTCTTGACCACCGTGAGTGCTTTAAACGTCTCCTTATAGCCGTCCACGGCTGGGGGTCAAGTCCGGGTATCCACGGCTGAAGATCGGAGCCGTTGGGGGAGCTCCGCAAGCAGCAGCGGTGGATAAACACGAGAAGTGCCCCCGGCTGTGGACGGGGGTGCTTCCCCCGCTGGAGCCAATGACGACGATTTCTGCCAACTTGGTAGGGAGCCGTCGGACGCAAGACTGCTTTTTGAGCGGGTAAGGAGTGATTGGTGCCAGGCTGGGGTGCCCCAATTTGGGCGAAACTTTTGGTCAATCGGCTAGGCTCCCTAATCGCTTTGGTGCCGAGGACTTCTCCGTACAAGGCCACACGGAACCTCCGGGTGCGCCCGCACTACGAAGTGGCCCTTTTGAATCTCAGTGACCATGATTCCCATGTCGTTCCTGCTGGCGGCTGGGGTGACTTGAAGGATGGCAGCTTCGAGCGCGGATCCCACCTCCTCCCCTTCAGGCACAATGAGTTCCAGCATGCCAGGGGTCCTCAAATCCTCACTATAGGCCGTGTTGTTTGAAAGGGGTCCAGAAACAGGTACGTGGTTATGCATGCTTTTGTCCTCACTGCGTTCTTGGCGTGTTGATTCGGAGCCGTAGTTTCACTTACGGCTCCGCTCCGCCGGAGGCCAGAAGAGGGCTATTTAACCGGATTCGACTCCGTCGCCGATCATGAACAAGAGAGGTCGGACGAAGCATAGTTGAGGTGTTTGGCAGCCCAAAGCCGTTCAGGAAGGTGCGGAGGCGCGGCGTGTTGTATCCGGTGCGGTCATGAGTGGTGAATGGTTTCCTGCGGGCGCCGCTCCCTTGGTTGCACGAAGAATGTCACTGGACGACAAACTTTTCAGGGTGGCGCAGCCGGAAGCTGGCTGCACCACCCTGGACGTATGACGGGTTAGGTGTCCGGCAACTGGAGTTGGGTCAGTTAGCTGGCTGACCCTCGAAAGCTGCGATGTTGGCAAACTCGGCTGCATCGAGGCTGGCGCCGCCGACCAACACGCCGTCGACGTCAGGCTCGTTGAGTATGGCGGAGGCGTTGTTTGCCTTGACGGAGCCTCCGTACAGGAGCCGGGCTGTGGCTGCGACGTCGGCATCGAAGAGTTCTGCCAGTTCGGCGCGGATAGCGGCGCACATCTCCTGGGCGTCCTGTGGGCCGGCGACTTCTCCAGTGCCGATGGCCCATACTGGTTCATACGCGACTACGAGCCTGGATGCCTGGTCATTCGTCAACCCTTCAACACCTGCCCGCAGCTGGGTCAGCGTATGTTCAACATGTGTTCCGGCTTGACGGATTTCAAGGCCTTCACCGACGCAGAGCACCGGGACGATGGAGTGACGGTAGGCGGCCTTTACCTTGGCATTCAGGATGTCGTCGGTCTCGTTGTGAATGGTCCGGCGTTCGCTGTGCCCAACGAGGACATACTTGCAACCGAGCTTTGTCAGGAACTGCGCGCTGGTGTCGCCAGTGTAGGCGCCGGAGTCAAAGGGTGATACGTCCTGACCACCGGAGGACAGATTCAGACCATCGTCCTCGATAAGAGCCTGGACGGTGCTAAGAGTCGTGAACGGCGGGAAAACGGCAACCTCAACCCGGTCTGCATCATGCTTGGCCTCCGACAGCGCCTCGGCCAGATGCTGCAGTAGGTCCGTGCCCTGAACATGGTCCATGTTCATCTTCCAGTTCCCCGCAATCAAGGGTTTGCGCCGGTTGGAATTGTTGGTAGATGTGGTCATGGCTTCCTCTGCTTCTTTCCGATAAGTGATGGTAGTGCTTTTGTGGTCTGTCTTTGCCGGACTGATTTCCCGGACAGGGGCTGGCCTAGGGCTTTTCCCGGCGGTGCAGCTGGGTTCCGTCGAGTTCGTGCAGGAGATGCCGTGTTCCGAATCCCCATGCCCTGATCCAGACGATGTCCGATTTCTCGCTCATGGTCTCGATACAGGCCGTGTAGGTGTATCCCCCGGGCTCGATAACATGAACGAAGTCACCGACCTGAAGTGAGGTCCAGTCCTGGGCAATCGTCTGGTCATCACCGCTGACCTGCTTGGCGCGCTTCATTGCCGTGCAGAAGCGAGAGCGCGCTCGACGTCGCCGAGCAGTTCCTTCCAGCTGGCCACGAACTTGTCCAGACCTTCTGATTCCAGAACTGCGACGACCTCGTCGTAGGAAATGCCCAGGCTTTCTACCTCGCTTATAACGGCTGCGGCATCGGCATAGCGTGAGGTGACGGTGTCCCCTGTGATGACGCCGTGGTCGAAGGTGGCGTCCAGGGTCTTTTCCGGCATGGTGTTCACGACGCCGGGGGCGACGAGCTCGGTGACGTACAGGGTGTCCGGGTAGGCCGGATCCTTCACGCCGGTGGAGGCCCACAGGGGACGCTGGGGGAGTGCGCCGGCTTCAGCCAGCAGGGTCCAGCGCTCTGTGCTGAAGAGTTCTTCGTAGACCTGGTAGGCCAGGCGGGCGTTGGCCAGGCCGGCCTTGCCCTTGAGGGCCTTTGCCTCGTCCGTGCCCAGGGCGTCGAGGCGCTTGTCGATCTCGGAGTCCACGCGGGAAACGAAGAATGAGGCCACGGAGTGGATCTTCGAGAGGTCGTGGCCATTTTCCTTGGCCTGCTCCAGGCCGGACTGGAAGGCGTTGATGACGGCGCGGTAGCGCTCCAGGGAGAAGATCAGGGTCACGTTGACGCTGATGCCCTCGGCCAGGGTGGCGGTGATCGCTTCGAGGCCCTCGAGGGTGGCGGGGATCTTGATCAGGACGTTGTCCTTGTTGACCCTCTTGTACAGGTGCTTGGCTTCAGCGATGGTGCCGGCGGTGTCCCAGGCCAGGCGCGGGTCAACCTCGATGGATACGCGGCCGTCAACGCCCTTGGTGGCTGCAGCGACGGGTGCGAACAGGTCGCAGGCGTCAGCGACGTCGGTGGTGGTGATTTCGAAGATGGTGTCTTCAACACTGGCGCCGGCTGCTGCCTGCTTTGCGATCGTGCCGTCGTAGTCGGCGCTGGTTGTGATCGCGGCGTGGAAGATGGACGGGTTGGTGGTCACGCCAACCACGTTCTTTTCTTCGATGAGCTTGGCCAGGGTGCCGGTTTCCAGGCGTCCGCGGGAGAGGTCATCAAGCCAGATGGAAACTCCGGCGTCGGAGAGCTGCTGGGTGGGAGTAGTCATTGTTCTATATCTCCTAGGAAATCGGGTTTTCAGGCCTGGACGGCGGCGAGGGAGTCCTTGGCGGCCGCAGCAACTGCTTCTGCGGTGATGCCGAACTCCTGGAAGAGGCGCTTGTAGTCCGCGGAAGCGCCGTAGTGCTCAAGGCTGACGGAACGGCCGGCGTCGCCAACGAATTCCTTCCAGCCCAGGGCCAGTCCTGCTTCGACGGACACGCGCGCCTTGACCGCGGACGGGAGGACCGACTCGCGGTAGGCGGCGTCCTGCTTGTTGAACCACTCAACGCAGGGCATCGAGACAACACGGGCGGCGATGCCTTCGGCCTGCAGGGCCTCGCGGGCCTTCACGGCCAGCTGGACCTCGGAGCCGGTGCCGATGAGGATGACGTCGGCTTCGACGGTGGCGCCGTCCTTTGATGCTTCGGCCAGCACGTAGCCGCCCTTGGCGACGCCGGCAACGGAACCGAAGGTGTCGCCGTCGGCCTCGCCCTCGCCGCGTTCCCAGGTGGGGATGTTCTGGCGGGTCAACACGATGCCGGCAGGGTTGGAGTGGTTTTCCAGCATCGTCTTCCAGGCCACAGCTACTTCGTTGGCGTCACCGGGGCGGACAACGTCCAGGCCAACGATGGCGCGCAGCGACGCGAGCTGTTCCACAGGCTGGTGCGTGGGGCCGTCCTCGCCCAGGCCGATGGAGTCGTGCGTCCAAACGTACAGGGACGGCACACCCATCAGCGCGCCAAGGCGGATGGCGGGCCGCTGGTAGTCGCTGAAGATCAGGAACGTGCCCGAGAACGCGCGGGTCCGGCCGTGCAGGCTGATGCCGTTGACGATCGAGGCTGCGGCGTGCTCGCGGATACCGAAGTGCAGCACACGGCCGTACGGGTTGCCCTTCCACGCGTCCGTCTGCTTCGACGCCGGAACGAACGACGGCGAGCCCTCGATGGTGGTGTTGTTCGACTCTGCAAGGTCGGCAGACCCGCCCCACAGTTCGGGCAGGACCGGGCCCAGGGCGTTCAGGACCTTGCCCGAGGCGGCACGGGTGGAGACGTCCTTACCGGCCGGGAAGACCGGAAGGGCCGCGTCAACATCGTTGGGCAGTTCCTTGGCCTCGATGCGCTGTAGCAGGGCCGCGCCCTCGGGGTTGGCCGCCTGCCAGGCGTTGAAGGACTCTTCCCACTCCTTGCGGGCGGCAGCACCGCGGTCCACCACGGCGCGGGCGTGGGCCAGGACGTCCTGGTCCACGTCGAAGGACTTGGCCGGGTC
The DNA here is from genome assembly GCF_059090465.1 of Arthrobacter sp. MDT2-3. NCBI lineage: Bacteria > Bacillati > Actinomycetota > Actinomycetes > Micrococcales > Micrococcaceae > Arthrobacter > Arthrobacter sp. MDT2-3. The sequence continues at coordinate 466,496 of NZ_JBNHFS010000001.1, forward strand.
AAAGCCCAGAACCTCCTTCAGTGCGGCGACTTCCTCTGCACCAAGGGCAGAACCGTGGATCTTGCCCGTGTTCTGCTTTTTGGGGGCCGGGTAGCCGATGATGGTGCGCAGCGACACGATGGACGGCTTGGACGTCTCAGCCTTGGCGGCGAGGAGCGCCGAGTAGAGCTCCTGGACGTCTTCCTTGTATTCGCCGGTCTTGGTCCAGTCCACGCGCTGGACGTGCCAGCCGTAGGCTTCGTAGCGCTTGAGGACATCCTCCGTGAAGGCGATGTCGGTGTCGTCCTCAATGGAGATGTGGTTCTCGTCGTACACCACCACGAGGTTGCCCAGTTCCTGGTGGCCGGCCAGCGAGGAAGCCTCAGCTGTGACGCCTTCCTGGAGGTCGCCGTCGGAGGCAATGACCCAGATGGTGTGGTCGAACGGGCTGGTACCCGGGGCGGCGTCGGCGTCGAACAGGCCGCGCATCCGGCGCTGGGAGTAGGCAAAGCCGACGGAGGACGCAAGGCCCTGGCCCAGCGGGCCGGTGGTGATCTCCACGCCGGCGGTGTGCTTGTACTCGGGGTGGCCCGGGGTCAGTGAACCCCACGTCCGCAGCGCCTCCAGGTCCTTCAGCTCCAGGCCGTAGCCGGAAAGGAAGAGCTGGATGTAAAGGGTGAGGGAGGTGTGGCCCGGGGACAGGACAAAGCGGTCACGGCCCAGCCAGTCAGGATTCCGCGGGTCGTGCCGCATCAGCTTCTGGAAAAGGAGGTACGCGGCCGGAGCCAGGCTCATTGCCGTTCCCGGGTGGCCGTTGCCCACCTTCTCCACGGCATCTGCTGAGAGCACGCGGATAGTGTCCACCGCACGCTCGTCCAGTCTGGTCCAAGACAGTACGGGTGTGGGCGCTGCGGCAGTTTTGTTGGTGGATGTCGACATTTGAGGTCGCTTTCTGAGCTGGCGGTTTCCGGGAAAGAGGCCAGCTTCAGGTCGCTGGCGACGGTGTCCGTGCAAATGCGCTGTGGGGGAGTTGCAAGGGTACGATCAGGTCGGGAAAGCACTCGACTGAATAACAATTCAGTACTGCATTACCATGAATTATATCGGCTTTCCCTCCGAAGAATCTAGGATTGACATGTCTCTTGCTGAAATTGATGCCGCCGTTGAAGCCCTGAAGGCTGGCCTGCCTGTCATCGCCGTCGACGATGAAGATCGTGAGAACGAAGGTGACATCATCATGGCGGCCGAGCATGCGACCCCTGAGTGGTTGGCTTGGATTATCCGGGTGTCCAGCGGTTTTGTGTGTGCTCCGATGACGAACGAGCGGGCTGATGCGTTGTCGTTGCCGTTAATGACTGAGGACAATAAGGATTCCCTTCGTACTGCCTACACGATTACGGTGGACGCTGCCGGTCAGTCCTCTACTGGTATTAGTGCCACGGACCGGGCCCGGACTTTGAAGGTTCTTGCCGACCCGGACTCCGGCCCGTTGGACCTCCTTCGCCCTGGACATATCCTTCCCCTGCGCGCTGTTGACGGGGGAGTGCGCCAGAGGCCCGGCCATACCGAGGCTGCTGTGGATTTGCTGAAGCTGGCCGGTCTTGTACCGGTCGGCGTCATCGCCGAGGTTGTGGCTGATGACGGGGAGATGATGCGTTTGCCGGGGCTGCTGGAGCTGGGCCGTGAGAAGGGGCTCCCGGTGATCAGTATCGCGCAGCTCATTGATGCTTTGAACTGAACATTTGGTGCTTTGCTGGAGCCCCGGGGTTTCCGGGGCTCCAGCAGGTTTTTTTGTTACTGGGCGCAGAAGCCGCCGTCGGCAAGCAGGTCGATTCCTGTGACGAACGAGGCGGCGTCCGAGAGCAGGAACACAGCTGGTCCGGCCATTTCTGAAGGGTCTGCGATGCGCTTCAGGGGGGTCTCCTGGGCGAAGACCTCCATCTGGTGCACCATCTCGGGGCGGGAGTTCATTTTGGTCATGGTGTAGCCGGGGCTCAGGGCGTTCACCCTGATGCCTCGTTCGGCCCATTCCATCGCAAGGGACTTGCTGAGGTGGATGACGGCGGCTTTGGCGCTGTTGTAGTGGGCCTGGAGCAGTCCCCGGTTGACGATGGACCCGGACATGGAGGCGATGTTCACGATGGATCCACCGCCGTTTTTGAGCATGGCCCGGGCTTCGGCCTGGCAGCTGAGAAAGACGCCGGTGACGTCGATGTCGTAGACCTTCTGCCATTGCGCCAGCTGCATCTCTTCGGCGGGGGCGGCGTTGGCTATTCCTGCGGAGTTTACGGCCATGGTCAGCGGTCCCAGGTCGGCCTGGATCTTCGCGACGGCCTCTTCCATCTGTTCGGCGCTGGTGACGTCGCCCGAAACGAAAGTCGCTTTGGCTCCGGCAGAGCGGATCAGGTGCAGGGTCTCTTCGGGACCTTCTCCTGGCAGGTCGACGATGCCGACAGATCCGTTTTGCTGGGCGATGCCCAGGGCGATGGCTTGTCCGATGCCGGATCCGCCGCCGGTGATGAGTGCGGTGCGGCCGTCAAGAGAGAAGGACAGTGGGTTGTTCATGGTTTTCCTCTGCGAATGGTCTTGTGGGCGCTTTTTCTGATTCCAGTTTCAGCGCGGTGTTTTTGTCTGTGATGAGTACGTTGACCCAGTTGCCTTCAACCGCTGCCTTGATGGCTGCGTATTTCCTGCTGCCGCCTGCGACGCCTATGCGTCGGCCGATTTTCAGCATTTGCTCCGGGCTGATGCCCAGGACGCGGTCGTTAAGGTCGGAGTGGATCAGGGTGCCGTGTTCGTCGAAGAACCGCAGGCAGACGTCTCCGACGGCTCCTGCCTTGGCGAGGTTGCTGAGCTCTCCTTCTCCGAGGGAGTTTCCTGAATCCCGCAGCAGGGGGGAGGGTTCGATGCTTCCGATGCCCAGCAGCAGGGTGTCCAGCCTGTCCCATTCGGCGGCAACTTCTGCCACGAACGGGTCCGCGAAGAGCGCATCCCGGCCTTCGGGGCTGGAGACAATGCCCGGGGCAGGCAAATACCTCGGCGTCGCCTTGGTGACACTTGCGAGCCGGTCCGCCAGGTGCGTGGCGCGCACCTGGACGGTAGGGTTGCCCACCCCGCCGATGACCTGGATGACACTCTCCGCGGTTTTGACGTTCTTGGGTGCCATGGCATCAACAGTGGCCAGCAAGGTCGATGACCAGGAGGAAAGTCCCACCCTGTTTGCACCCGTGAGTGTGACTTCGAGGTAACCTGCTGCGGCTGCCCCTAGGGAGCGGATGATCGACGCTTCGTCGTCGGTGCCAGGATCGGCGACGATGACGGCCTGTAGTCCGTACTTGGCTGCCACGGCTTCTTCCAGGTCCGACTCCGTACCCGACGGGGCCACCACGATGGTTCGAACAATCCCCTGCTTGATGGCGTCGGACAGCCAGCGGGACACCCGCGACTGGGAAACGTGCAGTTGCTCCGCGATTTCTGCCTGGCTGAGTTTTTGCTCGTGGTACATCCGTGCGGACTTGACCACGAGTCCGAGCTGTTCGGATGAAAGGGGCTTGTGTCGCGGAACCAAGGAGTGTCCTTCAGTAGGGCTGCAGGCTAAGGATGAAATTATTTCACGTCCTCCTTAATCTTCTACCTTGTGGCCAGTTCCATGACCCGGGTGGGGGAGGCCTCGTGCGGATCGAGGATTCCCTGGTTCTGTCCGCGGGCCAGGACCATCACCCTGTGGGCCAGACCCAGGACTTCCTCCAGATCGGAACTGACGACGATGACGGAATCGCCGTTCCGTGCCAGCTCAGCTATCACCTCGTAGATGGAGGCACGCGCCCCGACGTCGATACCGCGCGTTGGTTCGTCCAGAATGACCAGACGCGGGTTGCGTTCCAGCCATTTACCAATAACCACCTTCTGCTGGTTGCCACCGGACAGGGACCCCACAGGCAATGCGACATTGCCTTTCATCCCGACACTCTTGGCAACACCGGCGGCAAGTTTGCGGACCTTTGCCGGAGCAATCCAACCGCCGGAGCTGAGTTTGGCCATATTGGGCAAGGCGATGTTGTTCTCTATGGTGTCGGAGACCACCAGCCCCTGCTGTTTGCGGTCCTCAGGGATCAAAACGATACCGGCCTTTATGGCCGCCATGGGATCGTCGGCTTTCAGGGTTTTTCCGTCCAGCACGACGGTGCCGCCATGACGGTGCTGGGCACCGGCGATGGCGCGGACGAGTTCGGTGCGTCCGGCACCGACAATTCCGGCGATCCCGAAGATTTCGCCTTCGCGGACGTCGAAGGATACGTCAGTGAAGTTGCCGTCCTTGTCGTGCAGGTCCTTGACCTCCAGCACGACTTTGTCTCTGGGTGGGGGGACCTCAGGGAAGAGCCGGTCTACCGGGCGGCCTACCATTTCCTCGACAAGCTGCTTCGGTGAAACTTCCCCGGAGGCATGCTCAGTGATCTTCTGTCCGTCACGCAGGACGACGATGCGGGTAGCGATTTTGGCAATTTCGGCAAGGCGGTGGCTGACGTAGATAAAGGAGACGCCTTCGGCCTGAAGCGAGCGGACGCATTCGAACAAGGCGTCCGTTTCGGATTGGCCCAGTGCTGCCGTTGGTTCGTCGAGGATGAGCAGGGATGCGTTCAACATCAAAGCTTTGGCGATTTCCACCTGCTGCTGCCCGGCTACGCTGAGGTCCCTGACATTAGTGTCTACACTGCCCTTGAACCCGAGCCGCTGAAGCTGGGCCTTTGCTTTTTCGCGCATGGTTTTCGCATCAAGCATTCCGCTGCGCATGGGCCAGCGTCCGATCATGACGTTTTCGGCGACGGTGAGATCGGGCAGGAGGCGCATTTCCTGGTGAATGAGCCCAATGCCAGCGGCGATGGCATCACCTGGAGTCGCGGGAGCGTAGGGTTCCCCGTTCCAGGTCATTGTCCCAGTGGTGGGCTCGGTGACGCCGGCGATGATGCTGGAGAGGGTGGATTTTCCTGCGCCGTTTTCTCCCAGAAGTGCTACGACTTCTCCGGGGTAGATGCTCAGGTCCACGTCCTGGACAGCGATGGTGCCGGGGTATTTCTTGGTGACGCCGCTGACTCGTAGGCCGCGATTGTCCTCGGTAGGCATTTTAGGCTCCATTGACTAAGGGAATGGCCAGGGCGGGCGACGCCCCTTATCAGGCGCCGCCCGTTGCTTGGTTAGGGGTGGTTGGCGATGAAGCCGTCGACGTTTTCCTTGGTTGTCAGGACGCCGTCCTGGAGCTGCTCGGCGGGAACGTCTTCACCGTTTGCCAGCTTGATTGCAGATTCCAGGGCGAGTTTGCCCATGGCCTGTGTGGGCTGGGTGACGGTGGCTGCCAGCGTTCCATTCTTTACGGCTTCCAGGCCGGCCTTGTCGCCATCGAACCCGACGATGGTCGCACCTTCGACGCCGGCGTTACGGACAGCCTGGGCGGCTCCCAGGGCAAGCGCGTCAGCGCGGCCGAAGAAGATGTTGATGCCCGGGTTGGCCTGAATCATGTCAGTAGCGATTTGGTAGCCCTCATCCTGTGCCCACTGCTGCGAGGCCTGGCGTGCTACTTCCTGGATTCCCGGGAACTGGGCAATGCCGGCCTTAAAACCTTCGTCACGGGCCTGTTCGGGGGTGGTACCGATCTGACCCTGAATCACGCCCAGCTTCCCTTGTCCGTTGACCGTCTTTCCTACCCATTCGCCCAGTTCCTTGGCGGCGGCGACACTGTCCGTTGCGATGAAGGTGCTACCAGGCGCGCCTTCAGGGTTGCGGTCCACGGCCACGATCGGGATGTTGGCGGACTTTGCAGCGCGGACCGGGACGGTGGCAGCGGTGGCGCCGGCAGGAATGTAGATGATTGCGTCTACCTGCTGGGTGATGAAGTCCTGGATCTGGGATACCTGGGTGTTGGAATCACCCTTGGCATCGGCGACGACAACCTTGACGTTTTGTTCCTTGGCTGCTGCTTCGACTGACTGGCGGATCTGGTTGAAGAAGTCTGCCTGCTGGTTGGCTACCGCCAAGCCGATGGTCTTCTGCTGCTCGCCCCCGCCTCCGCCGGAGCCTGCGTCTCCGCCGCCCCCGCCGCAGGCGGCCAGGGAAAGGGTGGTGGCTACGGCAACCGCGGCTACTGTGATTTTCTTAAACATTTCATCTCCATTGATTAATTCGGGTGGGTACTGCTTGTTTCGTGGGGCTGCTTGGTTGGGGGCGGTCAGGCCTTTTTGCGGCGAAGCACGTCTGCCATCACGGCGATGGCGATGACGAGGCCGATGACAATCTGCTGGATGAACGGTGAAACCCCCAGGAGGTTCAGGCCGTTACGCAGCACGCCGATCAGCAGCACGCCGATGATCGTTCCGCCAATGCGTCCTACGCCGCCGTTGAGGCTGGCGCCGCCAATAACGACAGCGGCGATGACGTCCAGCTCATAGCCGACCCCGGCGCTGGGCTGGGAGGAGTCAAGACGGCTGGCCAGGGCGATGCCGCCGAGGCCGGCCAGGGCGCCTGCAAAGACATAGACCCAGATGGTGACCTTCTTGACATGGATGCCTGCCAGGCGCGCTACTTCGGCGCCGCCGCCAATGGCGTAGATCGAACGCCCGGATGCGCGGTACTTCAGCCACGCCCAGGCCGCGAGGTACAGGGCTGCGACGACCAGCAGGGTCACCGAAAAGAAGCCGAGGTACCGTTCGGAGGAAAGGTTGAAGAACCATTCGGGGTATCCGACGATCTGCTGGCCGTCGGTAATCAGGTTCGCCAGGCCGCGGGCTATGGAGAGCATGGCCAACGTGGCTATGAACGGCGGCAGCTTGGCGTAGGTAATGCCCAGGCCGTTGAGCGAACCGGCGAGGGCACCCACTGCGATGGCTGCCAGCATGGAAGCCCACATCGGCCAGCCGCCCTGATGGGAGAGCCAGCCCAGGACCATTGTGGAGAGTCCGAGGATGGCACCGACTGACAGGTCGATGCCGCCGGTGATGATGACCGCAGTTGCTCCGACGGACAGGATGCCAAGAACGGTTACCTGGTCCAGGATGTTGATGAGGTTGCGGCTGGTCAGGAAGAAGGGCGAGGCGAAGCTCAGGATGATGAACAGGGCGATCAGGCCGAGCAGGGCGCCGCCGCTTCCGGAGAACAGTCGTGCGCTGAGGGTGGAGAAGAGAGGTGCTTTGGCGTCGGTTCCCGCGGGATCCGCTCCGCCGGGGCGGTGTGCTACTTGTTGACTCATGGTTGACTCCGTTGGCAGTTGAGATGGGCTAGTTCATGAACATTCCGCCATCAATGTTGATGGCCTGTCCGGTGATGTAGCTTCCTGCGTCGGAAGCCAGGAAAAGCAGAAGGTTCGCCACGTCCGTGGCTTCGGCAGGCCGTTTCAGGGGGATCCCGTCAATCCATTCCTGAATGAGCTCACCAGGCTTGTAATTGCCGAGCCGGCTTCCCCATTCGCGGTCGTTGTACTCCCACATCTCCGTTTTGACGATGCCCGGGCAGTAGCTGTTGACCCGGATCCCGGAAGGAGCGAGCTCCTTCGCCAGGGACTGGCTCATTCCAATGACACCGAACTTGCTGGCCGCATAGTGCGGAGTGAAGATGAAGCCCTGACGGCCCTGCCCGCTGGAAGCGTTAAGGATCACGGCATTGTTGCTGGCCTTCAGCAGCGGGGCTGCTTCCCGGCAACACAGGAAGACGGCAGTCGTGTTGACCGCGAGAACCCTGTTGAACTCCTCGAGGCTAAGGTCCTCAAGGTTGGAGATTGTGATGATCCCCGCGTTGTTCACCAGGATGTCCAGGCCGTCCCACAGTTGAACCACCTTGGCAAAGGCAGCCCGGACCTGGTCCTCATCGGTGACATCGGCAACGGCGTGCTCCACATCGAAGCCTGCTTCGCGTAGAGCTGCAGCGGCGTCAGCAACGGCAGGGTTACGGTCAACAAGCAGCACGGAGGCGCCGGCTTCGGCGAACGCCTGGGCGATACCGAGGCCGATCCCGCTGCCGCCCCCTGTCACCAGAGCACGGCGGCCCTTGAAGTGCCCCGCGAAGATCGCCGATCCCACAAGGTTTGTCACTTACCTGCTCCTTCCGCCGTGGACGCCAAAGCCGCGTCCTGCCGTTCCTCAATGCCGGATTCGGCAGGAGGAGTCCACCGCGCCCGGGCAACGGCGCGGGACCAGCTCAATTTCCGTGCCGCGGCCTCTTCGCCGGTGATCTGCGGGCGGACCTCGGTACGGTTCCGCGGGACCGCTTCGATGTCTTCGGCACTGCACAAGCCGCTTTGAATGGCTGCCATATGGGCAACACCCAGGGCGGAAAGGTCAGGCACCGTACTGCGCAGGACAGTGCGCTGGCTCAGGTCCGACTGCAGCTGCATCAGCCAACTGTTTGAGCTTGGGCCGCCATCGGCGAGGACGGAACGGATCGGTGTGGAGATGGATTTCTCCGCAGCCGCCAGAACATCCTCGATCTGCAGTGCAATCGACTCGAACGCTGCCCGGGCCAAGTGCGCGCCCGAGGTACCAAGGTTGAACCCGCTGATGGACGCTTCGGCACGTTCGTCCCACCACGGCGCGCCCAGTCCAGCGAAAGCGGGAACAATGTTCACGCCACCGCTGCTTTCCACGGTCCTGGCCAGGGAATCAAGGTGTGCTACGTCAGCTTCGAACACCTGGGCAAGCCACATGGCTGTGGCTCCGGTTGCCAAGATGTTGCCTTCAAAGGCGTACCGGGGAGCACCGTCATGCCATGCCAGGGTCCTGACCAGACCAGCCAACGGCGCCGACTGTGCAGCTTCGGTCAACAGACCCATGATGGAGCTGCCCGTACCGTAGGTGGCCTTCACCGTTCCGGGCTCCCGCACGCCGTGCGCGTACAGCGCGGAATGCGAATCGCCAAGTACTGCACACACGGGTGCGCCGGCGGCGTCCGAGATGGTCAGCGGAGAGCTGGGCTCGTTGGACGCGACAATTTCCGGGAGCACCTGCGCCGGGACATTGAAGAGATCCAGGAGTTCGGGATCCCAGTCCACGCTGTCCAGGTTCATCAGCTGGGTGCGGCTGGCGTTACCGGCTTCGATGCGGTGCTGGCCCGTGAGGCAGAAGACCAGCCATGAATCGACCGTGCCGGCCGCGATCTTCCCGGCCAGGCTGAGCCGCCGATCGGGGTCAACGCTGTCCAGCAGCCACTGAAGTTTCAGGGCCGAGAACATCGGGTCAATCGGCAGTCCGCTGGCACGCTGCACCATCTGCCCGGCACCATCATTGATCAGTTCCTTCGCCCGCTGGGCGGTGCGGCGGTCCTGCCAGCCCAGGATCGGACCAAGTGGCTGGCCGGTGGCCCTGTCCCAGATCATGACTGACTCACGTTGGGTGCTGAGACCGATACCCAGAACCAATTTTGATTCAAGGGGCTTCAGGCTCTGACCAATGGCGGAGATGACGCTGTCCTTGATGGCCAGCGGGTCCTGCTCCACCCAACCCGGCTGCGGGTGCTGCTGGGTCAGGCTCACATGGGCGCGGCCGAGGATGTCACCGGCCGCGTCCATGATGAGTGCCTTGGTTGCGCTCGTGCCCTGGTCCACTGCAACGACGACTGAGGACCCGGCGGCGGCACGGTTCTGGCTAGACACGGTTCAAAGCTCCACGTACTGCTTTGGCAATGTCATCAGCCTCGAGACCGAAGTGTCCCAGCAGGTACTGGGTGCTGCCGGTGGGAGCGAAGTCCTTGAGCCCCAGAATACGGAGGGGCACACGGGCGCCGTCCTCAAGCTGGCCGACGACGCTGGCAACCGCTGCGCCCAGGCCGCCGGCGACGTTGGCTTCCTCCGCGGTGACAATCGCACCGGTTTCACGGGCCGCGGTGACGATGGCTTCCTCATCAAGGGGGCTCAGGTAGGTAGCGTTCAGCACACGGGTCGAGATGCCTTCTGCCTCCAGCGAAGCTGCTGCCCACAGGGCGCGGGAAACTTCGGTGCCGGTGGCAATGACGGTCGCGTCTGAACCTTCGCGGGCGGTGACGAACTTGCCGCGTTCAAAGCTCGAATCGTGGTCCGATACTTTGGGGACCTTGAAGCGGCCGACACGGATGTAGGTGGGGCGCGGGTTGGCGACGGCGTTGCGGACAGCAGCGCGGGTCTGGTCGCCGTCGGCCGGGACAACGATATCCAGGCCGGGGAGGGCCCGGAGCCAGGAGAAGTCCTCAACGGAGTGGTGGGTGGGGCCGAGTTCGCCGTACGCCATGCCCGGGCTCATGCCGCAAAGGATCACGTTGTGCTGGCTGTAGGCGACATCGGCTTTGATCTGCTCCAGGGACCGCCCGGTCAGGAAGGGGCCGGCAGCGCAGACGAAGGGGATGAGCCCGGCGTTGGCCAGGCCGGCGCCGACGCCGACCATGTTCTGCTCGGCGATGCCAACGTTGATCAGTCGGTCCGGGAATTCATCCCGGAACTTGGTCAGGTTGCTCGACCCGACCGAATCGTTGCAGACAGCGACGATGCGTTCGTTTGTCCTGGCCAGCTGGATCAGCTCGTCGGCGAAATCCTGCCGGTTGTCGAAAGTGGGTGCTTCTTTGAGCACAGTGGTCGTGGTCATGAGAGCTCCTGGAATGCCTGGGTGGTCTGTTCTGCGGATGGCACCTTGTGGTGCCATTCGACGCGGTCCTCAATGAAGGACACGCCCTTGCCCTTGATCGTGTTGGCGATGACACCAACCGGAGAACCGGTGGTGGAAGGAGCCATCGCCTCAATGAGGGCGTTGTAGTCGTGGCCGTCGATAACCCTGACCTCAAGCCCGAAAGCAGCGAGGCGGGCATCGAGCGGATCAAGCCCGTTGGTGTCCTCAGTCCGTGCGCCCTGCTGAAGCCGGTTGCGGTCAACGATCACGGTCAGGTTGTCCAGCTTCTGATGCGACGCTGACATCAACGCCTCCCAGTTGCTGCCTTCCTGCATTTCACCGTCACCGGTGACGACGAAAACACGCGAGTCGTTCTTCAAGAGCTTGGCGCCTAGTGCGGTACCTACGGCCACAGGGAGGCCGTGACCCAGAGGCCCAGTGTTGGTTTCAACTCCAGGAACCTTCACCCTGTTCGGGTGACCGTTCAGCGCGGACAGGGGCGCCATGAACGTGTCCAGTTCGGATGCAGGGAAGAATCCACCGTGGGCCAGGGTCGAGTACAGTGCAGCCGCGCAGTGGCCCTTGCTGAGAATGAAATGATCGCGGTCTTCTTTGCGGGGATCTTCCGGATCGATATCCAGCACCGCGTCAAATAGGACCGTCAGGATGTCTGTGACCGAGAAGTCCCCGCCGATGTGACCCTGACCGGCGTCCGCAATCATTTTCAGGATGGAGCGCCGCGTTGCCTGCGCCCGCTCGTGCAGTTTCTCGGCGCGGAAAGAGGCGTCACCCGCCAGTAGATCTTCTCGAAGAGACCGCCACGCCGCGGCCTGTGAAGCATCTGCAGTAAGCATTGTGCATATCCATTCAGTAGTGACTGTATGTGAATATGTTACGGATGCCACACTTGCAAAGTCAACCCCCCGCGCTTGTACTGTGGGAAAAATAACCCCTCAAGCGCGTACCTGACAGAACCCGCCAACAACTGATTGGAAAACCGTTATGTCCTCAAACTCTTCGTATCCGCGCGTACACATAGCCACCGACCACGCAGGGATGGAGTTGAGCGCGCACCTTGTTCGCCATTTGGAGGCCCAAGGTTATGAGGTAGTCGATCATGGGCCTAAGGAGTACGACCCCTTGGACGACTACCCGTCCTTTTGCATCAATGCCGTCCATGCCGTGGTCGCCGACCAGGAAGCCGGCCGGCCTGCGCTGGGCATCGTTCTGGGCGGGTCCGGGAACGGCGAACAGATAGCGGCCAACAAGGTTAAGGGCATCCGGGCAGCCCTCGCCTGGAATCTCTCCACGGCGAAACTGGCCAGGCAGCACAACGACGCCAACGTCGTGGCCGTCGGCGGTCGCCAGCACAGTGTCGACGAGGCCACTTCACTGATCGAGGCGTTCCTGAAGGAGCCATTCAGCGCAGATGAACGGCATTCCCGCAGGATCGAGAAAATTTCCCGCTACGAGAGCACGGGAGTCGTCCCCGACTAAATTTTCTCCGCGCGTGGCGCCTTGGGACGACAGTGTTTTGGTCGAGCCTGCCCCTGGATCACCGTTCAAAGGGCCAGAGGGAGTCAGCGGGCCCGACAGGGAAGTTCTCTCCACTACCCGGTGGGGAGTAGGGTTTTGCGTTAGTGACACGGGGTGCCCTGCTGGTAGGGGCTGAGAGAACACCCGTTGAACCTGATCTAGTTCGTACTAGCGAAGGGATGTCGCGGATGACTATTCGCCTGACGCCTGACCATGCCTGGACCATGCTCGAACGGCTCCGGGAAACCACGCCCTTGATTCAATGCCTGACCAACACAGTGGTGACAAACTTCACCGCCAACGTGCTGCTCGCCATCGGTGCCGCACCCGCGATGGTTGACGTCCCTGCCGAGGCAGGACCGTTCGCGCGGGTTGCGTCGGGAGTGCTCGTAAATGTCGGCACCCCTCACGAAAAACAGCGGGCAAGTATGCGCGAGGCAGTACGCGCCGCCTGCGAATCCGGGACACCCTGGGTTCTTGATCCGGTGGCCGTGGGTGTTTTGCCGGTCCGTACCGCGCTGGCTGCCGAGCTGCTGAATCACCGCCCAACGGCGGTCCGCGGCAACGCTTCGGAGATCATGGCCCTGGCGGGCGTAGGGCAGGGCGGACGCGGAGTCGATGCCGTAGATGGACCCGAAACCGCATTGGAAGCAGCCAAAAGCCTAGCCCTCCAATATGGTTCGATACTGGCGGTCTCGGGGCCAACCGACATCATCACAGACGGCACGGATTCTGTACGAATCAGCAACGGCCACCCGCATCTGACCAAAATCACCGGGGGCGGGTGTGCACTGGGTGCGGTCACTGCGGCCTTTTTGGCCGTCGATGATGACAAGCTCGCCGCTACCGCGGCTGCCACTGCCGTGTACACGGTGGCGGCGGAGATGGCAGCTGAGGGTGTTCGGGGTCCGGGCACTTTCGCCGTCGCGTTCCTTGATGCCCTGGCAAGTATCGACACAGGGATGCTTTCGTCCCGGATGAATCTCTCATGACCGCCGGGGACAGGGCGGCCGGGCGCATCGACGGCATTTACCTTGTGACCGACACTCAGTTATGCGGTCGCAGGGGAGTGGTGGAGACTGCCCGGGCGGCTGTTGCGGGAGGGGTACGGATCGTTCAAATCCGCGAAAAAAGTGCCAGCACCGCCGACCTATACGAGCTGGTCCTGTGTACTGCTGAAGCTGTCGGGCATGCGGCCACCGTTTTGGTGGATGACCGGGTGGATGTCTTTCTGGCCGCCCGGGCGGCAGGTGCTGCCGTGCACGGAGTCCATGTCGGCCAAAGCGACCTTCCCGTCGAACGGGTACGGGCGCTGGTGGGTGCCGGGGCCGTCGTGGGGCTGACCGCAAACACCCCTGAGCACCTGGATACCCTGCATCGCTTGCCCGGGGGGACGGTGGATTACCTGGGGGTGGGGGTTATCCGCCCGACGTCCACAAAGGCTGATCACCCGGCGCCCTTGGGCGTCGACGGGTTTGGGCGGATCGCGGCCGCTACCACCCTGCCTTGTATGGCCATCGGCGGTATTGAACCTGGTGACGTAGTTCCGCTGCGCCGTGCCGGGGCAGCGGGAATAGCTGTGGTCTCCGCGATTTGCGCCGCGGACGATGCGACGTGCAGCGCCGAAGACCTTGTCGAACGCTGGAATTCCTTAGGATCCTCAACCGCCGAGCCAGGCGTCAACTTCCCCGCCTGCAGAAACAGCACCCCTGCTGCGCAGGATTAGCGTCCCGGGGCTACTTACTGTCCCGGTTCTCTTTTTTACTGCCCGGCGCCAACCATTGTTCGCCCCAAGAAAGAAAGCCTAGAAACCATGCAAATCTCAGAGCAGATCGTCCTCGTCACCGGTGGTGGCCGCGGTCTCGGCCACAGCATCGTTCAAGCGTTTGCCGACCAGGGCGCCAGAGTAGTGATCAACTACCGCAACAGCGCCGAGGAAAGCGAAGTCTTGGCAGCCAAGTACGGCCCCAACCGGGCCGTAGCCCTGCGGGCCGACGTGACAGACGCCGATCAAGTTGCAGCCATGCTCAACCAGTCCCAGGCGCACTTCGGCGGCCCGGTGACCACAGTGGTCAATAACGCCCTGGCCGACTTTTCCTTTAATGGTGACGCCCGCTCCAGTGCTGGAGGCATCAGCTGGCCGGAATTCGAAGCCCAGTTTTCCGGGAGTGTCCGCGGCGCACTAAACACCATCCAGCAAGCTCTGCCGGGCATGACTGAACACGGTTTCGGCCGGGTCATCAACATCGGCACCAATCTGTTTCAGAACCCGGTAGTCCCGTACCACGACTACACCGCGGCGAAGGCAGCGCTGCTGGCCTTGACCCGGACGATGGCCGCAGACCTGGGCCAGCACAACGTATCGGTGAATATGGTCTCCGGCGGGCTGCTGCGCACCACCGATGCCAGCGCAGCCACGCCCGAGGAGGTTTTCGACTACATAGCTGCGGCCACGCCTCTTCGCCAGGTCACAACACCGTCGGGCTTTGCTGACGCCATTCTCTTCTTTGCTTCCCCCTGGGCACGCTCCGTCACCGGCCAGAATTTGGTGGTCGACGGCGGCCTGGTCATGAACTAAGGGACGGACGGTCATGCCGAACCCTGCCGCACCCCGGCGGCAGCTCCACTTCAACGCTTTTCTCTTTGGCTGTGGCCACCACGGAGCCGCCTGGCGCCGACCCGAATCGGCCGTGGAGCAACTGGGAGAAATCGCCTATTATGAACGGCTTGCCCAAAGCGCCGAGCGCGGCCTTTTCGACGCAGTCTTCTTCGCCGACGGACACTCAGCCGGCGATCTAGGTCCGGGGCCGAGATGGTTCCTTGAACCGCTGACGGCGTTGGCGGCCATGGCACGGGCCACCAGCAGGATCGGGCTGGTCAGCACCGTCTCGACCACCTTCTACACGCCCTTCCACGCCGCGCGGATGCTGGCATCCCTTGACCACATCAGTGGTGGTCGTGTCGGCTGGAATGTTGTTACGTCCATGTTCGACGCCGAAGCCCGCAACCATGGGCTGGAGGCCATGCCCGCCCATGCCGAACGCT
The DNA here is from genome assembly GCF_059090465.1 of Arthrobacter sp. MDT2-3. Classification (NCBI taxonomy): domain Bacteria; kingdom Bacillati; phylum Actinomycetota; class Actinomycetes; order Micrococcales; family Micrococcaceae; genus Arthrobacter; species Arthrobacter sp. MDT2-3. The sequence goes on from NZ_JBNHFS010000001.1 coordinate 481,669, forward strand.
ATGCCAGGGCGGCCGAATTCATCGAGGTCGCGCTGCAGCTCTGGGATTCGTGGGCCGATGATGCGCTGGTGATGGACCGTACCGGTGTGTACGTCCACCCGGACAGGCTGCAGCCGCTGAATCATGTCGGTGATCATTTCCGGGTGGAGGGCCCGCTGACCGTACCCCGGCCGCCCCAAGGCCGGCCGGTACTGTTCCAGGCCGGCGCCTCAGGGCAGGGCCGTGACCTGGCGGCCCGGTATGCCGAGGGGATCTACGCGGTCGCCTATGACCTGCCCTCCGCTCAGGACTACTACGCCGACATGAAAAGGCGAATTGCAGCCGCCGGGCGGAACCCGGACACGGTAGCCATCATGCCGGGACTGGTTACGTACGTGGGATCAACCGAGGACGAAGCCCGGCGCCGGCAGGCGGAGGTGGACGTACTGCTCCCTGCCGCGCACTCGCTGGCCCAGCTAGGCACGTTTATCGGTCAGGACTGCAGGGAGTGGGAACTGGATGCCCCCGTCCCGCCCCTGCCACCGGCCTCCGAGTTCACCGGGCCACAGGGCCGCTATACCACCGTCCTGCGGATCATCGAGGCTGAAAAGCCTACGGTGCGGCAGCTGCTCGGAAGGCTGGCCGCAGGCGGGGGACACTGCACCATGGTCGGAACCCCGGAACAGATTGCCGACGATATTGAACTCTGGTTTGGCTCCGGAGCCGCAGACGGGTTCAACCTGATGCCGCCGCTGCTGCCGGACTCACTAGATGAATTCGTGGACAGAGTGATTCCCGTACTTCAGCGGCGAGGACTCTTCCGAAGCAGCTACACCGCGGATACGCTACGTGGGCACTTGGAACTCGAACGCCCGTCAGGCATCTTGGGAGTATCACCGTGAAAGAATCTTCCAAATGACTTCCCAAAGAAAGGAACCACCCTTGTCATCTCCGGCCACCTCCTCCTCGCGCGTAGCGATCGTTAGCGCTCGATGGCATGCTGACATCGTTGATCGTGCCGTCGACAGCTTCCAAGCCCGACTCAAGGAACTCGACATCACCAACGTTGATGTCTACCAGGTGCCCGGCGCCTTCGAAATTCCGCTACTCGTCCGACGGCTTGCAGCGTCCGGACAATACGCGGGCATCGCCACTTCCGCCCTCGTAGTTGACGGCGGTATCTATCGCCACGAATTCGTCGCACAAAGCGTTGTGGACGCCCTCATGAGGGTACAACTGGAAACGGACGTGCCGGTATTTTCTGGCGTCCTGACTCCGCACCACTTTCACGAGCACGAAGAGCACCACAACTACTTTTCCCGGCATTTCGTAACCAAGGGGCAGGAACTGGCAGACGCTCTCGCCTCAACTCTTAAAACCTTGGCGTCCGTGTAGGTCTGACAGGTACCGCTTCCTGCCGCCCCTGCACGAGCCAATAATGACCTCTCGTGCAGAAGAGGAAGCAAAGCACGATGCAATTACGCCCATTGAGGAAGCGTGTGGCGTTGGTAGGCCTTACCCACGCCCGAACCCGAGTAAAGGAACCTAGATATGAGTGGAATCATTGTTGTTGGGGTTGACGAGAGCGGAACAGCAAGGCAGGCAGCCGAGTCGGCCCGCGACCTGGCAGCGGCTTTGAACGCATCGCTCCACGTGGTGTCGGCCTTTGACACTGACCGGACCGAAGTGGTCGGCAGCGGCAGTGACAAATTGACCGTGACCGCCTTCGACGCAGCCGAGCACGTGGCACGGACTGTGGCGGAGTCCCTAGGGGAGAGCGTGAAGGTGACCTACTCCGCAGCCAGGGGCCGGCCCGCAGATGCCCTCATCCAGGAAGCCATCCGCGTGGAGGCCCGAATCATCGTGGTCGGCAACCGCAGGATGCAGGGCATCGGACGCGTCCTAGGCAGCGTTGCCAACAGCGTCGCGCACAACGCGCCATGCGACGTCTACATCGCTAATACCTACGACGCCGACTGACAGTCACGCGCGTCCCATATCTTGTTGACGATCCTGGCTCTCGGAATAGCTACGATTTTCGCCGGACCTGGCGTTCTGGCAGCTCGGGTATACACAAACTCACACCCGTCGTATCGCGCGATTTCTCGCCCTCTTGCACACCCAATATCAAGAGCCGATAACGGATTTTCCGTTAACTTGCCTGTCTCGGGCAAGTCGGCTGGCTACGACGTCTCGCGGGCCTTGGCATAGGCCTTTCCTCTTCCGGATTAATAGGGGAGGGGGAGGAACAGCACCTTTTTTTGGGGAATTCTTCCCATGTCCTGTACGTTGCAGGACCGGTAACCCACCCCAACAGAGAAGAGATGCACCGCCGTGGCAACCGATTACGACGAACTGCGCACCGACGTTAAGGAGTCCCAGGAAAATTCGCTGGAGGCCCTGAAGTCCGCCAAAGCACCGGATGCCAAGTCTGTAGTTCAGGAGCTCGACGAGGCTGACACCCTCGACGGCCTGACCCCGGGCGGCGAGTTCATTGCCGAAGAGCTCGTTGTGCAGGTCATTCCGCAGGCTGAGGATGAGTTCACCTGCAACTCGTGCTTCCTGGTCCGCCACCGTTCGCAGAAGGCGCGCGAGAAGGACGGCCATGCCTACTGTGTCGAATGTGAGGGCTGAGCCCCACTACTGGCCGGCTGTCCCGGAGCAGGTCTGGGACAGCATCCGCGAAGAATTTACCCTGCCAACCGCGGCAGACATGGAGACCCACTTCCGGTCTCTCGGCGAGCCCGAAGGGATGCGCCGGACCGTCTACGGTGTTTATCGGCGAGGAAACCTTCTGCCCGGGCTTCCAGCTCAAAGACGGGGTTCTCCACGAACCCGTACTGCGGCTCTTTGACCACGCCATGGCGCTGAAGGTCCCGCACAACGTGTTCGCCGCGTGGATGGTCAGCCCGCTGTCAGCCGGGGCGTGCTCCAGACCCGTGGACATGCTGGACAGCATGACGCTGCTCCAGAGCTCCCTCGCTGCTTTCGCAGACAGGTACCGTCCGGCCCGAAAAACGACGCTGACGCCTTGATGGCTACTCTCGTTGGCCAGGCGTGCATGATTCAAGGGTCTTCAGCTGGTTTTGGGTTCTGATCTTCAGCAGTGCCACGTGAGGCTCGACTCTCTTGGAGCGAAAAAGGAATAGGGACGCCTTCCAGCGTCTTGTTGCTGATGGGGCCGCTGACCGTTGGCTGCCTCATTCGAAAGGACCCTCTTGCCCACAGCTTTCATTCCCTTCACCATGCGCGCCTCAGCCCGTAATGACCACCGCGGCACCTTCCGCACTGACATTGAACGACTGAGCGCCGGACACCGGCACTGGGCGCCCCTGGACGTGCTCAGGTCCACGAATACCCAGGCTGTTTTCCGCGGTGCCGTCCCGAAGGGCGCACACACCGCGACTGATGCGAGCCTTGCACGCTTCCTCCAGGACCGTCTCGCCACGGTTGACATCCATCTGGACCTCAGCGTCACGATCGAGCGATAGCCGGCCCCAAAGCCCCGGACCACTATCCGGGGCTTTTCTTGTGCCCGTCACAGTCACCAGTCCGGTCAGGCCAAAGGAACCGAACAGCCGCATTGGACGGCCTGGCAGACAGCGCGGGGCCACCTGCGGCGGCCGATCGGCCGGCCTCAGCTGGCAAGCGAAACTCGAAGCAACGATCGGCGTGGCGTCAGAATAGGGCGAAACTTCCCTTTTTTGGGCCGTCGCTCATGATGGTCTCAAATCCCACCCTGACAGCCGAATGGCAGGAAACCGAGGTGCGGTAGCCCGAGAATCATCGAAATAGGCCAAAGAACCGGGACTCGGTGAGACCCGCTTGCGGCAGGAGCTGACGAAGTCCCCTCTTGCGGCTCACAGGTGTCTGAGAACAAGACCGAAGCCCCAAGGCAGGTGAATCCTCCCCTGCGAAACCGCCTTTACGTCAGGCTGGGGTGAGCCCTAACTCGTTAGGGGCATGCCGTCGGCATTTTCAGGGGCGCGTATTGTCCATGCCAGTCAGGACGCGAGCGGGCTTAAGTTCTCTAATTGGCACAGTCGACGTCCCAGAATTGATGTTGCTATTAGCGGGACCGCGGTGGTTAGGGCCGACCGACCGCATAAGCCTGGCTAATAAGCCGCCACCAGACAACACCACACCGTCGCACCATAATCGGTAATTGCGGAGTCAAAATAGAGGATTAGGAGACGATTGTCATGGAGGATAAAGCTGCACAGGAAGAACCCGCCGTTCGCCCATCCGACTTCAAGATCAGGGATGATATATCCCATGTACGGGCCCGCGAGGAGCTCACCACGCTGCTCCGGACGCACGATCTCCCGGAGTCGGTACCTAACTTCGCGCAGCTCACAGACGAACACGCCGCGCTGCTCCGCCAAATCGCCCAAGAGTCGGGCACTTCAAATACAGATCCCACTTTGCGCCGCAAAGCAATAACTGCACTCGGTCACTGGCCAGCATTAAGCAACATTAAGGTGCTACGCGCGGTAGCCGAAGGAGATGACGACCGAGCGGTCCGGGTTACGGCCCTGAGGGCGCTGGCCCATTGTGGAATGGAATCTGAAATCCCGCTACTGCTTGCAGCCCTTGGCTCGCCTGATCCCGTCGAATCGGTCGCCGCCGGCAAGGGACTGCTTACACTTGCCGCTCGGTTAGGTCCGGACGTCGTTGCGCACGCACTACCGTCGGAACAAGCCCTCGAGAGCGCGGACGGCCTCCCGCGAGAGGCGGGCCATTGAGCGGATCCTCCTACTCGCAGGAGTCATTGCCATCGAACATGGCAACCTCCTGAATCGTGAACATGGCCCCCGAGATTCAGAAGGGACTGCCCCGGGTTTCGTTAACTCCTTGACCTAGCGAGCTTGTGCTCGTGGAAGTGACGGTAACCATGCCCACGGCTCAGGGGGGCGGAGTTCCGCCAGGACGTTATTCATGTGGCCCGCAAGGGCGAGGCGCCGCTGGCCCAGATTGCGAAGGATTTCGGGCTTTCGGTCACCACGTTGAAGCGGCGGAGCGTAATCGCCGAACGTGAAGATTCCGGGGCCGGCCGGCAGGCGTGGAGTCGGGCGAGATGCGGGAGTTGAAGAAGCGGAACCGCCTGTTGGAGCAGGAGAATGAGATTCTGCACCGGGCTGCTGCCTATCTGGCCAGGGACATTAACCCAAGATGGTCTACCCGCTGGTCAGGGATCTTGCCGCCGACGGTGTTCCTGTGGCGGTGACCTGCAGGGTGTTGAAGTTCAGCAAGCAAGGCTATTACCGGTGGAGGGCCAGTCCGGTGACCGAACGGACCGGGTGGATGCGCACTAAGTCAACGCCGCCCGGGAAATTCATGCCGAGGACCCGGCGTTCGGATACCGGTTCATCGTCGACGAACTCTCGGAGATGGGCCTCCTGGCGGGTGAAAACAGGGTCCAGCGGCTGTGCATGGGACCACGGCATCTGGTCGTCCTTCTCCAAGAAGCGGGGCCCGAGCTGACGTTCCCTATTCCCGTCCAAGGGGCTCGCACGGGCATACCAATCCAAGGTCCAGTCCCGTTCTGATTTGGCACACTCCCGCTGGGACGCGCTTCCGTAGACTTCGAGCTGATCACTACGATTGGAGACCCGACATGCCGCATGGTGACGATGGAGACATGAAACGGGGGCAAGTGCAGGAGCAGGGCATCGGCGTGGACGACTCTTCCCGAATGCACTCCGAGTTCTCCTATGATGCTTCGAAGTACCGGTTGGCTCTGCCGCCGGCGTTTTCCGGCCTGCGTCGAGGGACGCCCGGACTGGCGGTGGCATGCTCCTCCGCGCAGGTACCTAGCATCGCGCGATGGCGCAGGTTCGATGGCTGGGAAACGCGATAGGTGGGGGCGTGGTCTTCGACCTTTCCGCGCCGCCTGATCTCAGTTGAACATTCGACTCCGACTTTGATGAGCTGCGCTCCCACTTTGAGGCCGCCACCCAGGGGGAGGCGAAGACATTCCAGAGGCTCTTTCTTGCATATCCCGTGAGTAGAACACCCCAAATTGAAAGAAGACTATGTCGAACAGCTGCTGGATCCCGGCTCTGATACCAATCGCCGATGACGACGAGTGTGATGGACACTGCCATTTCTGCCGTGGACCTGAGACTGATTGACACCGTCAGAACGGAAAGTCGCAGGGACGAAATGACAAGGCAATTCTCGCTAATGCTCCAAACCGCGGAGGGCACGGCTTTCCTCCTCCCCGGCGGGGAACCCGCGAATGACCCGATGCCACCTTCCCCGTCTTGAGTAGCAAGGAATTGAGGACCATGTCCGAGGGTAACGGTCGAAACGACACGCCTTTGATGAAGCTCTTCTACGATCCATTTGCCCCCACAAGGGCATCAGAATCCGAGTTTTTCCCTGACAGGGTGCGGTCCCGAAGGCAACAGCAGGGGCGCAGGGACGCTGAATGGATGCTCCAATCGCGTCAGCAGGCAAGAGCTGTCGCCCTATCTCAAGTTGCCCGCGACCTTCAACGACTTATGGACGGCCTTCAATAGAGCGCACAGCTGGAAGGCTGTCCCACCGGCAGTGCGAGACGGGCAGGAACTATTTCCGATAACAATGCCTTGGGCTAATTCAGGCAAGAGCTTCCTGAGTAGCCCAGCAATCCAGTGCATCTGCTTGGGGCGCTGGTATAGTAAGCCGCCTTCGTGATTGTCGTGGGTAATGAACATTTCCTTTGGCCACCTAACTGTAATGGTTCATCTTTGAATTGTATTTCCATGACTAGCCCTGCTTCTTCTTCGGACGTGCGCGTTACTCTCGCCCAGCTGGCGGAGGAGGCGGGCGTATCGCTGTCGACAATTTCGAAGGTCCTCAATGGCCGCGCTGACGTTTCCCGGAAAACCCGAACGAAAGTGGAGGAGCTCCTGGAGGAGCATGGGTACAAACGGCGAAAGGCATCGACCAAGTCGGCGCTCCTGGAGCTGGTCTTCCTTGAGCTCGAAAGCGCCTGGGCGCTGGAAATTATCCGCGGCGTCGAAAATGTCGCTAAAGAGAACGGCATGAGCGTCGTCCTCACCGAAAGTGGCACCAGGCACGCGCCGGGTGCGGGCTGGGTGGAGGGCGTGATGGCTCGGCAACCTGCCGGGGTTGTCCTCGTCTTCTCCGACCTGCCGCTGGAATACCGGCAGCAGCTGGATGCCCGCTCCATTCCCTTTGCCATCATTGACCCCGCCGGTGACTCCGCCCCCGGCGTTCCGTCCGTTGGCTCCGCCAACTGGGCCGGAGGCATGATGGCAACCCGCCACCTGATCGAACTCGGCCATACGCGGATAGCCGCCATCTCCGGCCCGGAGGACATGATGTGCTCCCTGGCGCGGGTCGACGGCTACAACTCCGCCTTGGCTACAGCTGGTATTGCAATCGACCGGTCGCGTATCAGATATGGCGACTTCCAGGTGGACGGCGGACGCGCCCATGCCCTGGAGCTGCTGGGCATGAAGGAAAGGCCCACCGCCATCTTCGCGGGCAGTGACCTGCAGGCCCTGGGAGTGCTCGATGCCGCCCGCCAGCTTGGCCTGTCCGTTCCCGGGGATCTGTCCGTTGTAGGATACGACGACCTTCAGGTGGCACGCTGGTCCAGCCCGGCGCTCACCACAGTGCACCAGCCCCTTATTGAGATGGCCGAAGAAGCTGCCCGGATGGTTCTGCGCCTGCGCGAGGGCGAACGCCCCAACAATCTGCGTCTCGACCTCGCAACATCACTCGTTGTCCGCCAAAGCACAGCACCTCCCGGCAGGAATTGATCCGGGCCACTCCTCCCGCAGGAACACCATGTCATTCTTCGTCAACGCCAACGGTGGGCTCATCACCCTCGAGTCGGGGGACGGCACGGGCAGTTGTCACTACTGGGGGGGCCGGCCTGCACAGCCTCGCTGGCGGACAGGACCTGCTCCTGCCCTTCCCGCCGAGGAGCTGTCTCCCGCGTTCGCAGGCACGACTCCTATGCCGTGGCCGAACCGGGTGAACGACGCGCCTACGCCTTCGCGGTGCAACGCTATGAGCTGCCCATCAATGAGGCGGCCACCGGCAGTGCCTTGCACGGGATTGCGCTGTGGAGCGACTGGCGCGTGGAGCAGCCCCCCCCCGGGCGGGCGTACCCATGGTCGAGAATCCGCTGATACGTCCCGATGCTCCCCGGGGGGAGGGACGGACCAGCAGGTGGATATGTTCCTGGACGACTTCCGCGACGGTGGGAACGCCTTGCTTCCCCGATGGTTGGCAGGCGGAGACGGCTCCTACATCTGCCCGTTGTCATTGAGGTACTGCACGAGGCCACTAGCTTCCCGCTCCGACCCTACGGTCACACGGCCGTGGCGACGGGTCCCATGTTCCCGCCATCGAACCGAGTAAGCCATGGTCCCATCCGAAAGTGATCAAGTGACAATGCTGCTGGCCACGCGACCACGCTCGCCCATACCCAATGCAAGCAGCAATTTGGCTGAGAGTGGTCGTCTAATGAGCAGTTGTGGTGTGCCTAACTGGGCGAAACTTCTGGTCCATTGGCTAGGGTCCCTACTCCCTTTGGCGCCTAGCATTGCTCCGTATGAGGCCAGTTGGAACCTCCGGGTGCGCCCGCACTACGAAGTGTCCCTCCTGGATCTCAGTGACCAGGACACCCATGCCGTTTCTGCTAGCGGCCGGAGTAACTTGAACGATGGCAGCTTCGAGGGTGGACTCCACATCTTCTCCTTCAGGCACGATGAGTTCCAGCATGCCAGGGGACCTCTGATCCTCACCGAAGCTCCTGTTATTTGAAGGCGGTCCAGAATCATGAAGCTGGTTATGCATGCTTTTGTCCTCGCTGTACTTCTTCGCTTGGTATTTCCTGCGCTGCCGTCCCGGCTCGTCAGCGGTGGTGAATGCTTTTCTTGCAGGGCTTCCTGAAGGCGTAGGACGCAAGCGGCACCAGCAACGCCGAAAGTGAAGGTTTTCAACCACCCTTGCAGGGGATACAAACGCCGATACCGCATATTCCGTCCAGCTGCCTCGGCCGGCAAACCCGTTACTGATCACGAGGCGGAACTGGGGGATTCTGATCGGTCCATGGCGGGTCCAATTCAGGTTATCCACAGCTGGAAATCGACCTTCACGGCTTGGCTCATTCCCGGCAAATAGGACGAACCTGCCAGCCGTCGTCCCGGCGGTATATCCGTTCACTTCTCCTATAGGAGAGTCTGAGCCGGATAGTGTCTTGATCCGAAGCCAAGTCTTCGATTACTCCACGTGCAATGACCAGACCACCATCGAGCACCTCGATCTCATCACCGGGTCTAAGCCTGTTCCAGTCGAAGATTTCGAAAGATATTGGGGTCAAGGAGCCTTCCTTGTTTTCTTCGGTGGGGACGTGTTAGTCAGGAGAGTTTTGAGTAGCATCCGAAAAAGATGGCCGTCGAGAGCAAGCGACTACTCGCGTTTTCTTAAGCGAAGCAAGGCCAGATCGCGGGCAACGGCGTTCTGGGCCTGAGTGCGACTTGCGTAACCATCGCCCTTGGACTTCCTTCGATGCTTTGCGGCTAGGGGTACCTCGTCACCGTTCCAACTAGAAGACAGCGGGTCGTAAAAGACAACGTCCATGCTTTGCCGGCCGGCGGTCAAGCCGGGAGGTAGAAGTACCAAATCAAGGTGGGTGCTAGCAGCGACAACTTGTGGGAGGACATTCGGATACAGCACGCCAAGGACAACCACTACACTTTCCGACTGGAAGGGCTGCGCCCGTCCAATCGTGACGAAGCAGCCTTTCGGCTCTCCCCACTCCCTGAATGGAAGCTCGTCGCCCTTCTTTGAGCTGCGGGGCATGGATTTCCTCGCCTCAAGCTGCTACTTCATCTTGGTGGTGATCCACAAAGGTTCCGTTTCGTCAGGTCGGGGTGTGCCCTAACAGGAGGAACACTGGGCCAGGCGTGCAAGTATCCGACCCTGATCGTTCTACCCGACGTGTCGTGATCGCATGCGTCTGATACTGTCACGCCGCCTAGGGCGGGGGTTCAGAGATGAGTGACTTCAACGATTGTTATCGGCAGACTCAAAAGCCCATGTTGCCCGGTGCAGTGCAGTAGCAATGCGCGCTCTCAGATTCCTTGACCACGGAAACAGAAGCTGGTCTTGATCCGTGATAGTCGGCGCATCCGGAAGAGCGCTCCGAGCGCCGTTAACGTCTCGACCCGCGAAAAGGAAAGCGAGCGAGTAATGGCTATCCAACAACTATCTTCTCCTTGATTGCGTTTGCGTACCGTCGAGGGGTGTGGCTCGCGCTGAAGTAAGCAACAGCAGCATCAATTGAGTATGCTTGCCGCTGATCAAATCGCATTGTGCCAAATTGGGACACGGCATGCGTGAATGTGCGGCGCGTCTAGGTAACCGCTCTCTTCTGGCACCCACGCCTCAGCATGTAGGTATAAAAAACCTTTTGCGCCGACTTATTTCTCGGACTGCGGTGCGGCCTGTTCCATTAGGTCACCCACCCAGGGTAGGTATCCTCGATGGAACACCATGCCCTCGGGCAGTCCCTGAATTGATACCGCAGAGTGGGAGATATCGATGGTGATACGGCCAGCCCCCATAGGGGCGTTCGTGATGTGCAGGTCGCCGTAGGATTCCGGGAGGACAGGGTCCATCCAGACGCCGCCCGAGGAAACGTCGGGGTCATAGCGCATTAATGTTGTCACCAGCTGTATGGGTGTCGTGGCCGCCCACGCCTGCGGCGAGCACGCCGTGGGATAGGGCACGGGCGCGGCAAACTGCTCCCTGCTGAACCCGCAGAACAGTTCTGGAAGGCGCCCCGCCGAAAAATCCGCGGCCTCCAGGAGTGCCGTCGAGATCCGCTGCGCCTCCGTCACGAACCCGTAGCGCATGAGACCGACTTGGATAATCGCGTTGTCGTGGGGCCATACCGCCCCATTATGGTAGCTGGCCGGGTTGTAGGCGCCCATGTCGGATCCCAAGGTGCGTACCCCCCAACCGCTAAACATCTCGGGGGACATCAGCCGTTCCACGACCAGTGGTGCTTTGTCTTTGTCGACGATACCGGTCGTCAGGCAGTGGCCCATGTTGGAGGCGCAGGCGTCGACTGGTCGCTTGTCGCGGTCCAATGCGACGGCGTAATAGCCTTTGTCTGGCAGCCAGAACTGTTCGTTGAATTGCCGTTTCAGCCGGGCCGCACGATCCCGTAGGTCAGCTGCCTTTTCCCGGTCGCCGGCGTCGAACGCCATCCATGCCGCTGCCAGACAGGCGCCGTAGACGTAGCCTTGGACCTCGCACAACGCTATTGGCGGCTCTGCGAGGGCCCCGTCGGCAAAGTTAATGCCGTCCCACGAATCTTTCCAGCCTTGGTTTATCAATCCCTGGTCGTTGAGGCGAACATACTCGACGAAGCCATCTCCATCCCTGTCCCCGTAATTACGGATCCATTCCATCGCTCGGTCGGCGTGGGGCTGCAGCGCAGTGATGGTCTCGGAACCGAAACCCCAGCGGCTCACCTCACCAAGTACCATCAGGAACAACGGCGTGGCATCGACGCTTCCGTAATACGCGGACTTCCCGCCCAAGGCCAGCACACTGGACACATCCATTCTGACCTCATGCAGTATTTTGCCTGGCTCCTCCTCGCTCATCAGGTCCACCACGCTGCCCTGGCGGTCAGCGAGCGTCTGCAGCGTGCCTAAGGCCATTGAAGGATCAACCGGTAGGGCCATGAGGGATGCCCACAGAGAGTCTCGCCCGAACAACGTCATAAACCAGGGCGCCCCGGCGGCAACCACTACCCGATCCGGGTGTTTCGGATCCTCGATACGCAAGGAACCCAGGTCGTCGTAGCTACGCCGTAAGGTCCGCTGGATTGAGCGGTTTCCCATTTCTAGCAAGGGAATCTTTGCCACCCATTCCTGCCGACGGCGTACACGTGGGGACAGGCCGTCCACATCGGGATGAATAGTAGGCGCAAGTCCTCCGGTCCCGTCCACGACGGGTGCCACGCTCAATAGCATGGTCCAGCGGCCGCGCGGGGGAACAGTCTTCTTGTAGATTATTGCCTCTGCGGTGACGGCGCCGCCTTCGGCCTTGACGATGACACCCTTGCGGGTGTCCTTCCAAGTGGCCTCGATTATTAGGGAGTCCCCGTCCACCTGCCGTGTCTCATTCCACTGCCTCTGGATCTTGGCCCCCTTGACTTCGAAGATGTCTGCGAAATCCGATTCGACAGTCAGGGCAACCACGCACTCGGCGGGCTGCCTGGAGTAGTTCTGAACTGTTATTTGTTCCAGGAGCCCGCCCCCGATTTCCCGCACCCGCTCGACGATGAGGGAATTGTCCGGGTGCCCGTCCGTGTGCGGCACACGTCCGGCCAGCAGGGCACGGTAGGGCTCCTTGGTCTCGGCCGCCAAGGGTTCCAGCATCTGTCCGTTAACGGTCAGGTTCCAGCGAGACAGGATTCGAGTGTCCTCGTGGAAAACCCCGTGAGGATACTCGGGAAAGATGTCACCACTCGCGGATGAAATGCAGAAGTTCGGTCCATCCACCAGCGTGACCGTCCCGCCCAGTGGACCGGCTGCTGTGTCAGCGTTCCATCCAGCCATCCCGGCTCCTTCATGCTTCCCGACACGTGGGTGTAGTGGCTGGCTCTTCGTCTTCGGCTGGCGGCCGCTGTCTTCACCGATATTGACGCTACGCTCGTCTATGGCGGGGCGCCACCCTCGCGTTGACTCGTAAATGATCTCCCTTTGATACCGCCTTGGACGGCGAGATTCGGCAACAAAAGGTGCTCGCGGTGATGTCGACGCCCTTACCGGGAGAAGGCGTCCAGCCTGGAGTTCCTCCGGTTGAGGGAATCGAAAATGTCCCCACACCGCTTGGCAACATCGGCGACCGACGTCGCTTCTGCCGCTACGAATACAGGGTGATGAGATGTTTGAAAACCTGATTGCTAACGCACCCGATCACAGGCCGCAGGTATGGGTATCGGCAGCTGTCTCAAAGTGACACGTTTTGTTCCTTGCCCCGAACCCCATGCTGGAGGAGACCTTTTAGTTCTCAAAGCATGGTGAGTTGATCAAAATGATGAACCGGAAGCTTGCGCACGGTCGAAACCTCGAGTGGGAGCTACGCGTGAATGAACAATGCAACCCACAGGTGGCCTTCGACGGCGAGTCGGAACAGCGTAAGCAGCGCTCGGAGTTGAGAGAGCCCATTGGGCGGTGGTTGCCTGCTTCCAACGACTCACTGGTTTCAGTTGTTTGTCTTACCATCGACGGCATATGGCCCGACACCATGGCAGCGATGGCCTGACACGGTGCCACGAGGACATGGAACAAGGTAATGCTGCAGGGGCATGGCTACTACACCCGCTTTCGGGATCTAGGTCATTGGCGACGTTGATCCTGCAAAGCTGTTGCACAAACAATTCCTATTTACAGATCAAGGTGAAGGTAAATGAAGGCTCGAGAAGCTCATAGGAGACAGAGAAAGCACGCTGCGCTTTCCGATTGGCGACAACTGCAACAAGGTGAACGAGTGAACATCTTGAGGAATGCGAGGATCGTCGCTCAAGGTCTAGTAGAAGAAATCTCGGAGAGTGGGGGAGTGCTGTGGATTGTGAATGACCAGTCCGAAAACCAGGCATTTCTCAAATCGGACGGGGTTCTTGTTCACAGGCATTGACAGCGATCGAAATTATGCGGACCGCCGGCGACCGCTGCCGGACAGGGTCTCTCGTGAGGTGGCAGAAGTTCGAGGACGATGTCATCGTGAACGTCGCAAGTGATGATAGCCCGGCATCGTTGAAGACGCCGGTGCTATTGCCATCGTAAAGTTCGAGCGCGTCCCGGCTGATATGAGCGCCAAGGGAGATGTGGGCCGCATATCCGATCCAGACATGATCAATGAAATATCGCTGTCCATCCCGATCATGGCAAAAGCTTGCAGCAGGGAGTTAGTGGACATTGGAGGGACACTTGGAAATCATGCCGTTCTATCGGCAAAGCCGGATCGAAAGTTCGCTAAATTGTTCTGCCGCAACAGCTCGCGGATGACGCGTCTGTTACTTTGAGGATCTCAGCGCAGGCACCTGGATAGTGGCAGCGCAGCGCGCCCATTGGCCAGTTCGAGCTCGGGTCGAGGGCCGAGACTCGGGCTCCAGGCGCTAGACGCCCTTATTCGAAAGGTCCTGAGAAGTCTCCGTTGTGAGCGTTCTCACTGTTCCGTTGAGCTCCTTGGGCCGCGCTGACTCTGCGGTGCGCCAACGTGTCTCAAACTGACACGGTCGTTTGGTGTATCTACAGGCGATGCTTTAAGCCAGACAATCATTAGATACCACGGAACATAAAGGCCAGATCCGTCTGGTACCAGAATCACTCAGTGCACAAGTTATTCAGACACGGCGACATGATTTCATCAGGTAGTTTTATAAGGGAACGGTGCAAAACCTATGACGAGAATTTTTAGGATGCGTTGGGACAACGTAGCTCGACGTGACGTAGTAGAAGTAAGTTTCGACGGGAAATTCGTGCAGAGGGGAATCGTTGATGAGTGTACTTCCGACGGTGACTTCGTTTGGCTTCTAGACAGCCTTGGCGAGCGGAGGCTTTTTCATCAACACGACGGTTACAACCTCGAAAAACTGGATCAGTAGGGGATTGCACTTCCAATTCTAAATGCGAAGTTTCGCACGTCCTGGATACATAGGAGACCCCTGGCCCGCTCTGATGGTTAGTTGTTGAAACGGCTGCGTTTTTTCATATCTTGCTCCTCGCCCTTGGGAGCTTCCAGGCTTACACCTTGAGATACAGTGACGGCCAGTCTTCCGGGGACGTGTGGAGCCGGTTCTAAGCAACAAAAGTCAGTAGCAAACTGCTCAGCTTTATCGTGGTCGCGATGAAGCATGGAGCTGGAGATCCAGCTTGAGAACGGCGTGCGAGAGCAGGACCGCCCGGTCGGTCAGGTTGTCCAATTCTTCGTCGTCGCAGTCTGGTGATGCCCAGCGCGTCGCACCTTCAAGCAACGTCACGACAACTTTGGCTCGATCTTCCGCCTCGGGATACCCCATATCCGTGGCTGCGGCTACATACATGTTTTGGTGCATCCGCACCCAGTCATCGACCTGGGTGCGGAGTTCCACTGGAAGTATGCGCGCCGCCCTGTCCGTGGCAACCAGCAGGTCCCACAGATTGCTCTCCGGGAGTCGCACCTGACGGGTGAAATGGAGCCTGACCATCGCATCCCAGAAGTCCTCAGCGGACGCGGCCTGCCCAACCGCTTCCAGCAGCGCGACGCCGAACCGATGGAAGTGCCACCTGAGCGACTCTGCAACGATCTCATCCCTGCCATTCGGAAAGTGTGAGTAAAGGCTCGGTGGTTTGATGTGGACAGCATTCGCGATAGTCCGCATCGAGACTGAGTTGAACCCGTTTGCTATGGCCAGCTCAAGGAAAGCCTCCAGAATGTGCCGTCGAGATGCCGACTGCCCGGCCCAGCCCCACTCCTCCAGGCGTTCTGCAAAAGCGTCGCGTGCGCCCACATACGATGTACCACTCATAGCTTGACCCTAACAAGCAACCAACGGGACAAAAACCCTTGGCTAACGATCATTAGTTAGGTACTCTTGAAGTGGCGCAAAGGAGCACCCGCTTTTGGCGTTTCCATAGATGCGATTTTGAGCAAGGAGAGCGGAACATGGTTACCGAAAATACAAGCCGGGGGACAACCCAAGACTGCAACCTCTTTGGAAGCGGCCTCTCCGGCATGATTGCCGCGCATATCAGCGCCAAAGCTCTGGAAACTAACGCCTCCCAGGACGACGCTTGGCAAGCGCAGCAGGCCTTCCGTCCCCGGACCCGGGGTTGGCTCGCAAGGCGTGCTGCCCCCCACCGCCGCGGAACTGCCGCTGCCTCCTAGACCGTCTCACTTTCTCCAGAAAGACAGTTCTTCCATGGCCGCTGAAATGCTGTCCCCTTGGCCGCATAACTCGTTGCGCGAAATAAATCGCCTTCGAGAACTTTTCCTCATGCAGCCTCATACGGATCTTCGTGGAATCCGGCCGATTGTGGCGCGCTCTTGGTACCGCAGCAGGGCCGCCGGAGTCGACGCCGTAGCCGATCGAGGCTTCTTTGACGAAGGCCGGGTGGACGAATATACGATCCAAGCGGCGGGCCCGCATTTGCAGAAGCTGGACGAAGTGGCTGCCGATTTGGGTGGATATGTCAATCTGACCGCACCTAACGGCGTCCTCGTCAAGGCCGATTTCCTTCGCGACGATGGCTTCCCGGCCGGGTATTCGCTTCTGGAAGAAAGCTGCGGCAGCAACGGTGAAGGCTTGGCGCTGGAGGAAGGCCGCGGCGTCTGGCTGGCCCCGGAGGAACATTTCCGCGAAGACATGCGAGGGAACTGGTGCTTTGCTTCGCTGGTTCGGGACCCGTTCCACAACCGCGTGCGAGCAGTCGTTGGCCTGACACTTCCCGCCAACCGCGTCTCTACCTTGGAACCCTCCTCTACGCTGCTGATGCTTGAGGGCGTAGCCTCGCGGATCGAACGCGATATCGAAGTGCGGACCTCATCCAGGGAGCGGGCGCTGCTCAATGAGTACTTGAAAATCTCGCGCCGAAGGGGCAACCGCGCGGTGATAGCACTTGATGGGAAGAACTCCCTCCAGAACACCACTGCAACGGCTTCTTTGCAAGACAGCGACTTCTCGATCATATCCGGCTACGCTACGGCGGTAATGTCTTCCGGTCGCGGCCTGAACTGTGAGGTCATGCTCCAAGGGCCTGGACTATCTACTCTGGAAGTTTCCCCCGTAACACTGTCCACTGCGAATGTCGGCGCGATTGTTGTAGTCCGGCCCCATGCTCCAAACAATGAGCGGGCCGTCACTGCTGCAGCCATTCCGCCGCAACGGGAGTCTTCACCGCAGGGAACCGCTGAGCGACTGATGGAGCACCTGGATGGGACCAGCACCGAATTCAAGCGCACCCTTAACCTGGCCCGCAAGGCGGTGGACGAGGGCAGGTCCGTGATGATGATCGGTGAACTTGGCAGCGGGAAACGCCGCTTGGCCAGTGCCATCGCATCGCTGCGCGGAGGGCACATGACGGTTGATGCACGCAGTGGCGCCCTCAAGAACCCGCAATTCAGGGACGTACTCCACAGGGTGGCTACAGAACTGCCTGCGACGCTGATTATTGAGCACGCCGATGAGCTTTCCCAGAACGAAGCCAGCGAGATCGCCCGCAATCTAAGGGGGAATTCGGCCACCAAATTGATTTTCACCATTGCACGGCCAACAGATGCAACCCTGTTGCTCTCCGAGTCTTTTGACGCCCTTGAGGTACCAGTAGCGCCGCTGCGGAACAGACGGGAAGACATCCCGCAACTCGCCACTGCCATTGCGGAGGAACTGGGGGAGCGCAGGCTTTCCCGTAGGCTCGTCGCAACGCTCACACAAGCCGACTGGCCGCGGAACATAGACCAGCTCCGGTCCGTCGTCTCCAACGCGGTGGAGCGGTCAGAAGGTGCCGAAGTGACGGTTGACGACCTATCGCAGGGCTTCCACCGCGTCTTGACCAAGGGGCGGCTTTCCCGGCTGGAAGACGCCGAACTTAGCGAGTTGCGCACCGCCCTGCAGGAGGCGAAAGGCAACCGCAGCCTCGCAGCGGAAACACTACAGATCGGCCGCTCCACCCTGTATAGGCGCATGGACTACTTCCGCAGTCGGGGCATCGACCTCTGATTCCAGCATGCAGAAATAACGGAGCCGGCCATCCTTGATGGCCGGCTCCTGCGTGCTGCCCTACAACTCTGACCCGCGGGACAGGTGTCCCGCTCTTGTGTCTCGATCTGGCACGGATAGAGGCCCTGATATCGCGTTGTACTTGAAATCACCCGACACCGGCACTCGTCCCATGGAGTGTTCGGCAGCGAACGAGGGTACGACACGAACAGGACGACAGACTATGACGCGCGATGCCCAGGGAACCATTCTTGTGGCCCCTCACCATTTCCCAAATTTGGACCGTGAGCACGCCCTCGCGGTTGAGTTCGGTTACGAACTCAACCCCGCGGCTGACGCCGATGCCTTCCGTAAAGGGCTTCCCGAAGCCGACATTGTCATGATCACCCCCTATGCCAAGCTCACTGCTGCTGACTTCCCGGTCATGTCCAAATGCCGGGCAGTCATCAGGTACGGAATCGGCTACGACAACATCGATGTTGCTGCTGCCACCGAGGCCGGCATTCCGGTTTCGATCGTCCCGGGGACAGCTTCGGAGGAAGTTGCTTCACACGCTTTCGCCATGGGCCTGGCGTTGGCACGCAGACTGCCTGCAGGTGATGCGTCGATCCGAGATCTCGGCTGGGCCGGGACCATCGGATACGACACGCCGGTTTTGTCCGAGCTCGAGGTCGGTGTTCTTGGAATGGGGCGTATCGGCCAGCATGTTGCCCGGATGTACCAGGCTGTGGGCGCCCGTGTACGGGCCTACGATCCATTCGTGACGGACAGCTTCGTGCAGCTGACCGGGCTGGACGACATCCTGGAGAACTCCGACGTCGTCTCGTTGCACCTGCCGCTGACCGCGGAGACGGGAAACCTCCTTTCCGAGAACGTCCTGGCACGGATGCGCAAGGGCGCAGTGGTAGTCAACGTCTCTCGCGGCGGCCTCATCGATGAAGCAGCACTTGCCGAAGCGCTGACCTCGGGACACATTGCCGGTGCCGGCATCGACACCTTTGCTGAAGAGCCGCTGCGTGACGGGCACCCGCTCCGCTCAGCACCCAACGCCATCCTGACTCCCCACATCGCATGGCGTTCCAACCGCTCGACGGGCGCACTGCAGGACGGAGCCGTGGAACGGGTCCGGCTGGCGCTGACCGGGCAACCGCTCATCGACCTCGTGAACTGAAAGACTGGAGAAAAACCAATTGGGAACAAAAAACCATCTGGAAAAGGTCGCGGAGGGTCACCCCGCGGAGGATCCACACCTGCGCAGGGGACCCCGCGGCTTCCCCTTGCTGCCGGGCGGCTACGGCCGATCAACGTATTACACCGGAGCCCCAAGCCCCTATGCCATCCGAGGCGAAGGTTACCGCGTCTGGGATGACCGCGGCCATGAACTGATCGATGCAAACAACAACTTCACCTCGCTGATCCACGGCAACGCGCACCCTGAGATCACCGAGGCCGCAACAAAGGCACTCAGCGCCGGCGCCAGCTGGGGAATCCCGAACCTCTACGAGTGGGAACTGGCAGACCTCCTGCTGTCCCGCCTGCCTGATCTTGACCAAGTACGATTTGCCAACTCGGGCACCGAAGCCGTGATGTCCGCAATCCGCATCGCCCGCGCAAGCACTGGGCGCGAACGCGTCATCGTCACTAAGGGCGGTTACCACGGAACGTCCGAGGTGGCCCTGGTTCCTGGCGGACCGGCGTACCAGCGCGGAGTGACCCGTGGTGTAATCAACGACGTCACGGCGGTGCCGCTCAATGACGTCGACGTCCTGCGTCAGGAAGTTGAAGCCGCACCGGAATCATACGCCGCAATCATCTTGGACCTGTTGCCCAACAGGGCCGGTCTTCTCAGGATTTCCGAGGATTTCGTACACGCTGCCCGTGAGCTCGCAACGCGGTACGGGATTGTCCTGATCATTGACGAGGTCATCAGTCTGCGCCTCGGATTCAACGGCTTCAGTGGCGAATACGGCGTTTCCCCCGACTTGCTCACCACTGGAAAATTGATCGGCGGCGGCTTCCCCGTCGGCGCCGTGGCCGGCCGGGCTGAACTGATGGCCGAAGTGGATCCGACCCATCCGGGCAGTTTGCCACACGGGGGGACCTTCTCCGGGAACCCGGTCAGCATGGCTGCCGGAGCAGTCGCCTTGCGCCTCTTCACCGAAGAGGAAGTAAAGCGACTGAACCACCTCGGTGACACCACGCGTGACGCAGTGAACCTAAGGATCGCCGACGCCGGCTGGGAAATGCGCGGCCGGGGTTCTCTGCTCCGCGCGGTTCCTGCCGGCGCAGAGAAGGTCGACGAACAGACCCAGCACCGGCTCTGGTGGGCCTCCTACGAGCGGGGATTACTCGGTTCGCCCGCCAACCTGCTGTCCTTGTCCACCCCCATGGATGAGAAGGTCGCGGGGGACATCGCCGAACGACTGGCTGATGCCGTGCTCGCAATTGCAGGCCGGACCCCGAAAACGGAAAACGGAAAGTAGCCATGAAGATTGTTTCCTACCACCACGAATCCGGCGTCCGCGGGGGGGTGCTGATTGACGATGCTGTTTATGATCTCGAACTGCTCCTCCAAGGCTCAACAGATGCAGTTCATGGCGCAACCACCTCGGTCCGTGAGTTCCTGAAGCTCTACGGCGACAGGATCCCTGCAATCTCGGCCGGGGTGACCAGCCTTGCCGCCCAGGACCCGGAGGCCCGGGTCGGCGCATTGACCGAGGTTCGGTTGACCACACCGGTCACTGATCCGGCCAAGGTGCTCTGCATCGGTCTCAATTACAAGGACCACGTGGCGGAAACCGGCCGGGCCTTTCCCGAATATCCGGACGTGTTCGCAAAATTCGCGTCCACCATGGTTGGCCCGGAGGACGAAATCGGCGGTGCCGGGGTCAGCGATAACCTTGATTTCGAGGGGGAAGTTGCCGTGGTCATTGGCCGCCGGGCGAGCGGAGTCTCCGAGGAGGACGCGCTGAACTACGTCGCGGCCCTTGCCGCACTGAACGATGTCACAGCACGCGATCTGCAGTACCGCGGAACTCAGTGGCTGGCCGGCAAAGCCGTTGACGGTTCAACCCCATGGGGGCCAGCGCTGGTCACGCTCGATGAAGTAGGAGACCCGCAGGCGCTTGACCTGGCGACCCGGGTGAACGGCATCGAAGTGCAGCGCTCCAACACGCGATACCAGATCTTTTCCATCGCCCGCGTCGTCTCCTATCTGTCGAGCTTCCTCACCCTCGAACCGGGAGACGTCATCGCCACCGGCACCCCGCAGGGCATTGGGGCCAAGCGGAATCCTCCTGTCTGGCTTGAGCCGGGGGACATGGTGGAAATAGAGATCGACAAAGTGGGGCTGCTCCGCAACCGCGTCGGCAAGCCCCAGCAATAATCCTCCAACTCTACGAAAGTAAGAAGACCCATGAGCGAAGTACAGACACAACCGGGTGAAGCGAGGTACCGCATCGCCGTCGATACCGGTGGCACGTTCACGGACGTGGTGGTCGGATCGAACACAGGCGACATGGCGGTTGGCAAGGCATTGACCACCTATGACCGCGTCTTCACCGGCTTCGAAGCCTCCGTCCGACGGGCCGCCGAATCAGTTGGCTGGAGCGGAGATGACGTCCTGCGGCACGCGGATGTGATCGTCTACGGCACCACACACGCCACCAACGCAGTACTGACGGGCAAGGTGGCCAAGACGGCCCTGCTGACCACGAACGGTTTCGCCGACACCTTGCTGCTCCGTGAGGGTGGCCGCCGGGACGCCTTCGACTCCAAGGCAGCCTACCCGCCGCCCTACATTCCCCGTCACCTGACCTTTGAGATCACCGAACGCATTTCCGCTGAAGGCGATCTCTTGGTACCGCTAGACGAAGGGCAAGTACGTGAGGTTCTGAATTCCTTTAAGGATCAGGGAATCGAGGCTGTAGCCGTTTCCTTCCTCTGGTCGATCATCAACGACGTCCACGAGAAGCGCGTCGCGGAACTCATCCAGGAAATCCTGCCCGGTGTTCCCTACACGCTGTCTAACGAAGCAAACCCGACGATCCGCGAATACCGCCGCTCCTCGGCCGCCTCGATCGACGCCTCCCTGAAGCCGCTGATGGCTGACCACCTGGGCAAGCTGCGTTCCGACCTCGAGGAGTACGGTTTCGGAGGTGACCTGCTGGTGGTCACCTCCGAAGGTGCGGTGCTCGACGTCGTGGATGTCCTGGACCGGCCCGTACTGCTGCTGAACTCCGGTCCGTCCATGGCCCCCCTTGTGGGCGCGGCGGCCGCCCCGGAGCGGGACACGGTAGTGGTCTGCGATATGGGCGGCACCACTTTCGACGTATCCCTGGTTGAAGAGGGCGTTGTCCGCCACACCCGGGAAGCCTGGCTGGGTGAGCCCTTCGTAGGACACCTGACCGGTCTGTCCTCGGTGGCCGTCTCCAGCATCGGCGCCGGTGGCGGCAGCATTGCTTGGATTGACGGTGGCGGTCTGCTTCGTGTGGGTCCGCAGAGTGCCCGCAGCACTCCAGGTCCGGCCGCCTACGGACGCGGTGGTGAGGAACCAACAGTCACTGACGCCTGCGTTGCGCTGGGTTACCTTGACGCAGAGGGCTTTGAAGGCGGGTTCACGCTGGACCGCGAGGCAGCTGTCCGTGCCATCGATACACGCATTGCCGGGCCCATGAACATGGACACCCTGCAGGCCGCACAGGCCATCCTGGACGTATCTGCCAACCACATGGCCACAGCCATCCGCCAAGCTTCACTGGAACACGGCGTCGACCCCCGGGGCGCCTTGATTGTGGCCGGCGGTGGCGCAGGCGCTATGGTCGCAGCCGCTATCGGTGTCCTCCTCGAAACAGATACAGTCCTGATTCCCGCGACAGCCGGCGTGCTGGCCGCCTACGGGGCCCACCGCGCTCCCATCGCCACGGAATTCCTCTCACCGCTGCACAACAACACGCGCAGTTTCGACGCCAGGTCAGCCTCCCGTGCAGTCGAGGACCTGACGGGCAAGGCGAACGCGTTCGTCGAGCGCTTCCACGGCGTAGGGGACGCACCCAATGTCACGTACTTCGTCGACGCCCGTTACCCAGGTCAGGCCTGGGATCTGCGGGTCTACCTGGACGCTGCCCCCGACACCGCAGGCGACGCTGCCGGGATCATTGAGCGGGCCTTCCACGAAGAGCACGACCGCCGCAATGGAACCCACGATTCGGACAGCCGGGTAGAGATCATCACCTGGGGTGTCCGGGTGGAAATCCCGAGGCCCGAGCACACGAAGGACCAGACCGAATCGAGCCGGACCATCGAAGTCCACCGCACAGACTCCATCGTGTTCGGCGGCGAAAGTTTCAGCACCCAGCGGTACCGCGGCGTCACGCTTGCCCCCCGGGACAAGATCGTTGGCCCTGCAGTCATCGACCAGCCCACAACCACCATCGTCGTGCCGCCGGAGTGGAACGCCACACTCGACGAACGATCCAACATCTACCTCACCCGTAAGGAGGCGTAGCCGTGACGCGCGAATTTGATCCCGTAAAGCTCTCGGTACTTGCCAACGCATTTGACGGCATTGTCCGCGAGATGACCAGTGGCCTACTGCGTTCGGCCCGTTCCTCCGTCATCAACACAGCAAGGGATTTCTCCTGCGCTGTGTTGACAGCGGACAACCAGCTGCTCGCCGCTGCAGAAGGTGTCCCGGTGCACGTCTTCGGCGCCGGCCCGCTCGGCGAAGACATGGTGGAACTGCACGACGACATCCGGGAAGGTGACGCCTTCCTCCACAACGACCCCTACCGGGGAAACTCGCACGCAGCAGACCACGTGATTCTGGTGCCGATCTTCCTCCAGGGACGCCACCTCTTCACCGCCGTCACCAAGGCCCACCAGGCCGACTGCGGCAACTCACTCCCCACTACGTTCTTCGCCACGGCACGTGACGTCTACGAGGAAGGCGCCCTGATCTTCCCCTGTGTCCGCGTCCAGCGCGACCACAAGGACATCGACGACATCATCCGCATGTGCCGGGCCCGCATCCGCGTACCTGATCAGTGGTACGGCGACTACCTCGCCTCGGTGGGCGCCTCCCGGATCGCCGAGCGCCGCATTCACGAACTCGCGGAGAAGTTCGGGGTCGATGATCTGGTGGACTTCGTCGACGCCTGGTTCGACTACTCCGAGCGCCTCACGGCAAGCGCCATCGAGACGCTGCCCGAGTACGTCCTGCACGGGACTACCGCCCACGACCCGTTCCCGGGGACCGGCCCGGACGGGGTGCCCCTGCAGGCAACCATCGAGGTCAAGCCCAAACAGGGAAAGATCACCATCGATCTGCGGGACAACCCGGACAACCTTCCCAACGGCCTGAACCTCACGAAGGCGACGGCGACAGGCGCGGCGCTGGCAGGCATCCTCTCCGGTATCCCGGAGAACCTGCCGAGCAACGCTGGAACCTTCCGGAGGGTCGAGGTGCTGCTGCGTGACGGCTGCGCGGTCGGTATCCCTAAGCATCCCTTCTCCTGCTCGTCCGGCACCACCAACCTGGCAGACCGCGTCGTGAACCTTGTCCAGGCCGCGTTTTCACAGATCGACGACGGATACGGCACCGCTGAGGGGGCTGCCGGGCAGGCACCCGCAAAGTCGGTCATTTCTGGAATCGACGAGCGAAACGGCAACGCCTATGTGAATCAGATCCTGGTAGGCGGCGTCGGCGGTCCGGCCACCCCTTACGTCGACGGTTGGCCGACGTACCAGCGGCCCGTCTGCGGGGCCCTTCTCTACCACGACAGCGTGGAGGTAGATGAGCAGCGCTACCCCATCCTGGTCCACGAACGCACCCTGGTCGCTGACTCCGGCGGCGCCGGCAGGCAGCGAGGCGGACTCGCAACGCGGGTCACCATCGAACCGCGGGTCCAGAGCGTGACCATCACGTACGGCATCGAAGGCAAGCTGAACCCACCCAGAGGCGTCCGCGGCGGCCGTGATGGCGCTGTACCGTCGGCGTGGGTTGAAGACCTCAAGACCGGCGAACGCCGCGAGATTCCCGTGGTGGGCCGCTACGACCTGCAGTCCGGTGAAAAGGTCGTTTCCATCACCCCAGGTGGTGGCGGATACGGCGACCCGCTGGAACGTGAAGTGCTGGCGGTCCTCGACGACTACCGCGAGTCACGGGTTTCCCTTGAAGCAGCAGTTGCCGAATATGGCGTCATCATCACCGACGGCGCAATCGACGAAGCTGCTACGGCAAAGACCCGCCAAGAGCGTCTGGCCATCTAAAAGTACCAGCCATAGCAACTGATTCCGGGGCGGGGTATATTTCCTCGCCCCGGAAGGTTTCACCAACTAATGACGGAGATTCACATGGAACCCATTCGAGTCGGCATCATCGGCGTCGGAAACGTTCTCAACCAATACCTGGACAAGATCGGCGTCCACCCGGACGTCGACATCGTGGCACTGGCAGACGTCAACGCGGAGGCCGTGAAAGCACGGGCAGCAGAATACGCGGTTCCCAAGGCCCTCTCGCCGGACGAACTGCTGGCCGATAACGAGGTAGAGCTGGTACTCAACCTCACCCCGCCAAAGCTCCACGCGCCGGTGACCCTCCAAGCCATCGCCGCAGGTAAGCACGTCCTTTCGGAAAAGCCGTTTGCCACCTCCCTAGATGAGGCACGCCAGATCCTGGACGCCGCGCGCGAGGCTGGGGTGAAAGTGGGCTCAGCTCCCACCACCTTCCTCGGCTCCGGCATGCAAACCAGCCGCAAGCTCATCGATGACGGTTGGATTGGAGAACCCGTCGCCGCTTTCGCGTCCTTCGCGTGCCGCGGCTATGAGTACTGGCACCCGAACGTCGACCCCTTCTACAGTCCGGGAGCCGGCCCCATGCTGGACATCGGGCCGTACCTGATCACCAACCTCGTAAACTTCTTCGGCCCGGTCAAGCGAGTCTCTGCAACAACACCGCGTTCATCGGAGACCCGACCCCGTCCCGGCAAAGAGGGCGGAGTCATTCAGATCAAGACCCCGACGCACGTCACGGGCACGATCGATTTCGAGTCCGGTGCATCCGCAACGGTGATCGTCAGCTGGGACATCTGGAACCACAACCTGCCGCATCTGGAAATTTATGGAACAGGCGGCTCGCTGGCGGCGCCAAACCCTGACCACTTCTCCGGGGCACCTGTGCTGCGCCGAGGCGAGCCCGGCGACCTGGCGCTGGACATGACCCCTCCAGGCGGTGGTGACTGGCGCGAAACTCCAATCACACACCGCGACGACGCCTACCGGGGCATCGGCCTGGCCGAGTTCGGCTACGCCATCCGCAAGGGCCTGGAGCCGCGCACCGGTGGCGACTTCGCCTACCACGTGCTGGAAGTCCTCCTCGCCTTTGAAGCATCCTCAGAGCAGGGCCGTCACATCGAGATTGAAAGCACCTGCGAGCGGCCACGGCCGCTGCCTTCTGTGGGACCACAGGAGCCCTACCGTTTCGACTAGGGGAACGTAAAACAACAACAGCAGTCGACGGCGGTACTTGCGTGCCATCGTCGGCTGCTGTTTTTCGTACCCCATCGCAAGCTGCGTATCAAACTGGGACACAACATTGCTTCCCCACAGTGAAAACCTGAAGTTCGGGCGAATCGGTTTGCAAAATGCCGACGCACCTACGAATTTAGGAGAACGCATGACTAGCACAGCCGCCGCTGAGATCGGCACCGAGGTCGACGTCAAGGCCGTCCGCCGCCGTACTGTCGCACAGGCAATCGTTGAATACCTTCAGGTCCAGTACAGCGAACTGGATGGTGAAAGGAGGCGCCTGATTGCCGGAATGTACGGCATCTTCGGACACGGCAACTCCGTGGGCCTGGCGCAGGGAATCGACGAGTATGGCGTGGACTTCCCGTACTACCAGGGCAAGAACGAGCAATCAGTGGTTCACGCGGCCATTGGCTTCGCGAAAGCCTCAAACCGCGCCGCAACCCTCGCCTGCACTGCCTCCGCCGGCCCGGGATCGACGAACATGGTCACCGGTGCCGCCACGGCTACCACCAACCGCCTTCCAGTGCTTTTGTTCCCCGCGGATATCATCAACAACCGATTTGGTGACCCCGTTCTGCAGCAGATTGAGCACCCGGTAGAACGGGATGTATCCGCCAACGACTGCTTCCGCCCGGTCAGCCGCTACTTCGACCGGATCACCCACCCGGCCCAACTGCTGTCCACACTCCCTGAAGCGATGCGGGTCCTCACCGATCCCGTCGAAACCGGCGCCGTAGTAGTTTGCCTGCCCCAGGACATACAGGGCGCGGAATTCGACTTCCCGGAATCCTTCTTCACACCGCGGGTGTGGCACATCCGTCGTCGTCCGGCTGTGGAGGACGAGTATCGCGATGCTGCCGAAATCATTGCGAACGCCGAACGCCCCCTGCTGATCTCAGGTGGTGGCGTCCGTTACTCGAAAGCACAGGAGGAGCTGGCACGCTTCAGCGCCGACTTCGGCATTCCGGTGGCCGAGACGTACGCCGGCAAGGGAAGCGGCCCCATCAGTGAACTTAATCTGGGCGCCCTCGGCGTGACCGGCACGGTGGGGGCAAACGAAATCGCCGATGGCGCGGATGTTGTCATCGCTGTAGGTTCACGCCTCCAGGACTTCATCACTGCATCACACTCACTGTTCCAAAACCCCAATGTGAAGTTCGTGAACCTCAACGTTGGCTCATTCGACGCCCACAAGATGGGCTCATTCCCCGTTATTGGCGATGCCAAACTGTCCCTTGCCGCGCTGCATGAACGCCTCGCAGCTCGTCAGTATGGCACATCCGAGGACTTCCGCAGCGACGTCGCGGATGCCCGGAAGGCCACCTTCGAGGTACGCAAGCACGACCTTCAGGCGTTCCCCGGTGAGAACATGAGCCAGGCGCAGGTAATTGACGTGCTGAATCGCACGGCCACGAGCCAGGACGCGCTGATCCTGGGATCCGGCGGGGTGGTTGAAGGCATCCACAAGGCCTGGGATCCGTCCAACGGCACCGAGATCCACTTCGAGTACGCCAACTCCTGCATGGGCCATGAAATCCCGGCCGGCCTGGGTTACCGGATCGCCCGGGGGGACGCCCCCGGCGAGGTGTACGTGCTGATCGGTGACGGCACCTACTTCATGCAGCCTACCGAGCTGGTCACTGCGGTGCAGGAACACAAAAAGATCATCACCATCGTGATCGACAACCGCGGGCACCAGTGCATCTGGCCGCTTCAGGTGTCGAAGGGCGGCCCTGGCCGCGAGTTTGGTACGCAGTACCGGGAACGCAGCAACGAGTCCGGTCGCCTCGACGGAGCAATTCTTGACTTCGACATTGCGGCCAATGCTGCCAGCATGGGCTGTGCTGCCTGGTCCACGACCACCATCGAGGAATTCGAGGCGGCGCTCACCGAGGCCAGGGAAGTGGACGGCCCCGCAGTGATTGTGGCCCGTGTGGAGCGTGCGCGCTACCTGTCCGGCAACGGAGCTTTCTGGGATGTCGGAGTTCCCATGACGTCGGAGCGCCCAGGCAGCCAGGAAGGGACTGCGAAGCACCTGGAGGGCCGTGCCCGCCAGCGCTTCTACGCAGCCACCACCGCACCTGACGCGCGCTAAACGCGCCGGGCGGGACCGCGCTGCAGCGGTTCCGCCCGACGTTTTACGGGGCAACCCCGTTCTTTCAATTTTCTGACAAAGGAGCATCCACCATGAGTGCATTCGCTGTTGTAGATCCGGCCACAGGAACCACCCACGCGCATTACCCTGCGGCTACCGACGCAGAGGTCGAGGCAGGCCTCAGCGCAGCGCAGAGCACCTACCAGGACTGGTCACGCACCACTACCGTGGCTCAGCGCGCAACGTTGGCAAAGCGACTGGCCGACCTGTTCGTAGAACGCAAGGACAAGCTTGGCGCCATCATCAACCGGGAGATGGGCAAGCCCCTTCCGCAGGCGGTGGGGGAAGCAGAGTTCTCCGGCGCCATCGCCGCAGCCTTTGCCGAGCACGCGGAGGAATGGCTCGCCGATGAAGAACTTGAGGTAGCCGACGGCTTGCGGACCTTCTTCCGCTACCAAGGGCTGGGCGTGGTCCTCGGCATCATGCCGTGGAACTACCCCTACTACCAGGTGGCACGCTTCGCGATTCCCAACATCATCCTGGGCAACACCGTGATTGTCCGCCATGCGAGCCAGTGCCCTGAGTCGGCCCTGGCCCTTGAGGAACTCTTCCGCGACGCCGGTTTCCCCGAGGGTGCCTACGTCAACCTCTTTGCCACGCACCAGCAGATCTCGGACATCATCGCCGACGACCGCCTTCAGGGAGTATCACTCACAGGTTCGGAGCAGGTAGGTGCGATTGTGGCAGAACAGGCCGGGCGTGCCCTGAAGAAGTGTGTGCTGGAACTCGGCGGCGCCGATGTGTTCATTGTGCTCGACACCGATGACGTTGACCTCGCAGTGAAGAAGGCTGTGATGGGCCGGATGGGCAACACCGGCCAGTCCTGCAACGGCTCCAAGAGGATCGTTGTGCTGGACAAGTACTTCGACGAGTTTTCGGAGAAGTTCAAAGCTGCTATTGCCGGTCAGTCTTACGAGAGGGGCGATTTCGGTCCACTCTCCTCAGACTCCGCCACCAAGTTCCTGAAGGAGCAGGTGCAGGGCGCCCTCGATCAGGGCGCCGAAATTCTGGTGGGCAACAACCAGCCTCAGGGCAACGTGTTCACACCAACGGTGATCACGAACATCTCTCCCTCCATGGACGTCTACAGGGAGGAACTCTTCGGCCCCGTCGCGCAACTTTACAAAGTCAGCAGCGACGAAGAAGCAATCAAGCTTGCGAACTCCTCGCCTTACGGCCTTGGTTCCGTGGTAATTTGCGACGACGTTGAGCGGGCCGAGCGCGTCGGCAACCAGCTCGACGTGGGCATGGTCTTCATCGGCGCCTATGACCTCAGCGGTGCCGACGTTCCCTTCGGCGGCGTCAAGAAATCAGGCTACGGACGCGAACTTGGGAAAGTTGGAATGCTGGAGTTCGCGAACAAGAAGCTATTCCGGTTCGCAAAGTAGCGCACCTGCGCATCATGCAAGGGGAGGTCCCGGCGGACGGACCTCCCCTTGACTTTTTACTCGGCACAGAATGGCCGCCTGCCGTACGGACGGATCGTGCCGGACATCAACTGGAAGGATCAGGATGGTAGGACTCATGGTTGAACCAGCAGCCGGCTCTGGCGATGGTTCGGCGGGTAAAGCAGCCTCGCTCCGCTACGCCCCCGGACCCTACTTCGGTGCCTACGGTGGACGCTGGATGCCTGAGGCGCTGATCCCCGCCCTTGACCAGCTGGAGGTGACCTTCGAAAAGGCCAAGGCCGATCCTGAGTTCCGTGCCCAGATAGATAACCTGAACAAGAACTATTCGGGCCGACCCTCGCTGCTGACCGAAGCCAAGCGGTTCTCTGTACACGCCGGGGGCGTGCGGGTGTTCCTCAAACGCGAGGACCTCAACCACACCGGCTCGCATAAGATCAATAACGTGCTGGGCCAGGCGCTTCTTGCCAAACGCATAGGCAAGACACGTGTTATCGCCGAGACTGGCGCGGGGCAGCACGGCGTGGCAAGTGCAACGGCAGCTGCCCTGCTAGGCCTCGAATGCGTCGTCTATATGGGTGCCGAGGACTGCCGCCGGCAGGCGTTGAATGTGGCCAGGATGGAGCTCCTTGGAGCGACTGTCGTTTCGGTCGCAACGGGTTCTCAGACGCTTAAAGACGCCATCAACGAAGCCCTCCGGGACTGGGTAGCCAACACTGATAACACCCATTACATGCTGGGCACGGCAGCGGGCGCCCACCCGTTTCCGGCGATGGTCCGGTATTTTCACGAGGTTATCGGTGACGAAGCCCGCAGACAGATACTGGAGCGGACGGGACGCCTGCCCGACGCGGTTTGCGCCTGCATTGGCGGTGGGTCAAACGCCATCGGCCTCTTCCATGCCTTCCTCGACGATCCTTCCGTGAAGATTTACGGATTTGAGGCCGGTGGCGCCGGCATAGAGAGCGGGCGCCACGCGGCCCCGATCACGCTCGGCCTGCCGGGCGTACTACACGGTGCCCGGTCCTACCTGATGCAGGACGACGACGGACAGACCATCGAATCCCACTCAATTTCCGCAGGGCTGGATTACCCCAGTGTCGGGCCGGAGCACTCACACCTCGCTGACATCGGGCGGGTCAACTACGAAGCGATCACCGACACAGAGGCCATGGAAGCCTTCCGGCTGCTCTGCCGCACTGAGGGCATTATTCCTGCTATCGAGTCGGCACATGCACTTGCCGGTGCCATAAAACTGGGTCAGCGGCTGTCCGCCGGAACCGGCGCTGCGAGTGATGCCACCGACAAAGTGGTGATCGTAAACCTGTCCGGCAGGGGCGATAAAGATGTGGGAACTGCCGCCGAGTGGTTCGACCTCCTGCAACAGCGACCTCGCTGAGGCCGCTTGTCATCGAAGGCCGAGGGCTGTGAAGGTAGGCCGGTCCAGGCGATCCGGCCTACCTTTGCCTATGTTTTCTACGAGAGAAGCTCAGCCATTCGGCTCCGCGGCCGGCATGATGCCGGCTTCGATGGCGGCCAACTGCAGCGCGAGCAGTTTTGAGTAAAACCTGCCATCGCCGATGCCGAGTGAAACCATGAACCACAGCTGGTCCACTCCGGTGCGTCGCCACAGGCGGCCGTATTCACGGTCTGGCCCCACCATGGCGAATTGACCCACTCGATCAGCGATGTCATCACCGAGGACCTCACGGACCACCGAGGGCGCACCCTGGTAACCGGTGGCGAACACAACGAGGTCAGCGTTCAGGGAGCGGGCCCCGTCCAGCATGACACCGCGGGGGCTGAGGCCCTCCACACTGCCATGGAGCAGCTTGATGGTTCCATCGATGATGAGTTCGGAAGCACCAGCGTTGTAGTAATAGCCGGTCCCGTTGAGGCCAAAAATCAGCCCAAGAACGCCTTGGCCATCCGGGCCGTCGCTCAGCTCGAAACCTGCCTCGACCAGACCCTCCAACAGTTCCCGGTCCATCGCCTTGACCAACTCCACATGCTTCGGGCCGTGGGCAGGAAGCGCTCCGAAGGGAGTTGAAGCGTTGACCAGGTCGGCTTCCTCGGTGCTGTATCTCCCGCTGACGTGGTTGGCGTGCATCACTTTGTGGAAGGTGGAGGTATTCATGACAAACGTTCCAGACCGCTGGATCATAGTGACATCGACGCCATGCTCGGCCAGGTCCTGCGCAATGTCGTGCCCACTGACGCCGGAGCCCACAACCACTGCACGCTTTCCGCGCCATTCTGCGTGGCCCTTGTAATCCACGGCATGCATCACGGTGCCTTGGAACTCCGACCGTCCGGGTACGTCCGGGATGTTCGGTGCAGCGTTCATGCCGGTGGCAAAGATCAGATGCCTGGGGTTGATCGTGCGGTGTTTTCCCTGCCGGCTGACATCAACGATCCACCGCCGGGACGATTTGTCGAACTCCGCGGCGTTTACTGTCGTGCCGGTCCAGACGGCGAGATCCAGGAGCGTCGCGTAGCTCTCGAGGAAATCGCCCAACTTGTCCTTGGGAGTGAACCGTGGCCACGTTGACGGGAACGGAAGATAAGGCAAGTGATCGGACGCAAGTGGGGTGTGGAGTGCCAGCGAACTGTACCGCTTGCGCCAGTTATCACCAACGCGCTCGTTGCGTTCCAGGACAAGGGCAGGAATGCCCAGGGCATGAAGGCGGGCTGCGAGCATGAGTCCGTTGTGTCCGGCACCGAGGATGACAACGTCCGGCTCCTGCTGCGTGAACTCGGGGTCGAGTCCCTCCTGCCAACCAAGGCGGTTCCGCACCGGGCCGTGCGTCTTTCCACTCGGGCGGCCGTCGAGATGGCGCTCCGGGTGGCTGTCCACGGCGTCGAGGGCCAGGACCAGGCTCGCCGCCAGCCAGGTGCCGTTATCTTCCTGCACTAAGCGGACGTGGCCAAGACCCCTTCCAGCGCTGTTCCTGAACTGAAGGAAAGCTGAGATGGTGCCGGGAGTTCCGTCTTCGACAACGATGGACTGGCTGCCAGGCTTTACGTTGATCTGCGTTAGCCGGTGCGCCGGCGGAACTGCAAACAGCTCGCAGATCTCCTCGTATCCGATCGCATTGCGGAAATCCCAGGACAACGCCAGAAGGTCGCGGACAACGCTGTCCGGTCGAAAAAGGCCAGCAGCGGCAACGGCGTCCATGGAGGCCAAGATCTTGGCCAGCCGTCGTGTCCACTCATGCACGATCAATCCGTACGTATTGATCGAGACCGGCCTCATTGCCGGGGGTACGGCTACATCAGTCACGTCCACCGATTCCTTTGTGTGTGTCATGTGTGTGGTTTCCTTCATTCTTGAGTGGGCTGGCTGTCCGCCCTTATTGCGCGGTGTATCCGCCATCGATCAGGAGGTCTGCGCCGGTGACGTAGCTAGCTTCGTCACTGGCCAGATACAGGACGCCGTAGCTCACTTCGATGGGCTGGGCGGCGCGTTTCATGGGAGTTGCATTACTGAACTCGCGGTTGGACTTTTCGCCCTCTTCTTTGGCCATCGGAGTCATGACCAATCCCGGCGAAACGGAGTTGACCCTCACGCTACGGTGTGCATATTCCATGGCCGCGGCGCGCGTCATCATCTTCACAGCCCCTTTCGAAGCCTGGTAGGAGAATCCGCCGGGGTTGCCGACGGTGCCATTGATGGAGCACGTGTTGACGATTGCGCCGCCGCCGCTTCGCTCGATCGCCGGTGCACCATGCTTGAGGCCAAGAAACACGCCTTGCTGGTTGATGGCGGTCGTGAGGGACCAACCCTCAAGGCCCTCTTCTTCAACGGGCTTCATTGTGCCGATGATTCCCGCGTTGTTGACTAGGATGTCGACGCGCCCCCAGCGCTCTTCTGCCGCTGCGATGACGTTTTTCCATTCGTCTTCGGAGGCAACGTTCAGATGCATGTAGTGCACATCGTGCCCGGAGTCCCTGAGTTCACTGGCAACTGCCTCGCCGGTTTCATCCAACATGTCGGTGACAAGCACCGATGCACCCTCTTGCGCGAAAAGGCGCGCGTGGGATTCGCCCTGCCCTCTGGCGCCGCCGGTGATGATGGTTACTTTGCCTTGAACACGGCCCATGAGTGTCTCCTTCGTGATGGATGGGGTGAAGTGCTTCACGCTTTGGAAGACGCTACTGCCGCCTCCTGACGGGATTTGTGTCAGAAAGAGACATTTTTCGCCTCATGGTCCGGGCAAACATTAGTCAGACGCGCGGCACCGGACCGCGCCGGATCAAGAGGGACCAACAGTGGGTGTGCGACTCGAAGGCAAGACAGCAATTGTGACCGGTGCAGCTTCTGGGCAGGGTTTGGCTACCGTACGGGCGCTGGTAGCGGAAGGGGCCAATGTCATGGCGGCGGACATTGATGAAATTGGGCTGGAGGGGCTCTCAACCGAGAGCGGGCAGATTACGACCCGACGCTGTGACGTGAGCAAGGCAGCCGAGGTGGAACGGCTAGTTGCCACAGCCGAACAGACCTACGGGGCCGTCCATGCCCTGCTGAACTGCGCCGGATATTTGCGGGCGGCATCCGTGCTTGAGACCAATGACGATGTGCTCGATCGCATCATCGATATCAACCTGAAGGGCGTGTTTTACGGCTGCAAATATGCCATCCCCGCCCTGCAGCGGGCTGGCGGCGGATCAATCGTAAATTGGGGCTCGGTCAACTCGATGGTGGCCGAACCGGATATCGCGGCTTATTCCGCCTCAAAAGGAGCGGTCCTGATGCTCACCAAATCCGTGGCCGTTGAATATGCCAAGGACAATATCAGGGCCAACTGCCTGTGCCCAGGCGGTGTCCTCACGCCGATGGTGGCCGGCTTTTTCGATGAAGGGTTTCTCAAGGATGAACAAGCCCAGCGCGCTTACCAGCCGCTCGGCCTGATCAGCCCGGAGGAAGTAGCTGACGTCGCGGTGTTCCTGGTTTCGGACGAATCACGAAAGATGACCGGTTCCGCCGTAATGGTCGATGCGGGGTACACAGCGGTCTGACAGATGTCTCACCTTGGGACAGTAGTCCCCTTCCCTGCTGCGTAATCTCGACAGAACCATCGCGCCACGTCCGGCGCAAACAATTCACAGAGGAGTTACTTGGCGATGACCATTGACGAACAGCAGGCCTTCGCAGCCCGGGTGGTGGAACAACGGCGCACCCGCCCTACAACTGTTCCCCACATCATCGCGGGCCAGGAATATTTCGAAGGCGCGCTCCTGCAACGGGAAGACCCCAGCAATCCCAATGCGGTGGTCAGTGCCTGCCACGATGCGCCTGCTGAACTCGTGGAGCGGGCCGTCCAGGCGAGCCGTGCGGCCCAACGTGACTGGTCCCGGGTTCCACCTATGGAGCGCATTGAACGGGTACGCCGGGCAATTCCCTTTATTGAGGAGCGTCTCGAGGAGTGGGCGGTCCGTGTGGCCCTAGAGATAGGCAAACCCTATGCCGGTGCGCGGGCTGAAGGGGCGGAAGTTCTTGAGATTGTCCGCCAGTACACCGAATACGCGTCGGCTCCAGGAGCTTTTGAGGATCAGAGAACAGACGACCCGACAGGTCTATCGAATGATTCCGTGCTTCGGCCCTACGGTGTTTTCGGCGTGATTACACCGTTCAACTACCCGATTGTCCAGGCCGCAGGTCCTGCCATCGCTGCACTGATCGCGGGCAATGGAGTGGTCGTCAAGACATCGCATGATGGTCCGTGGTCCGGGCATGCCGTTTATGATCTCTGCGAGGCAATGGGGCTTCCGGAGGGACTGGTGAATGTGGTCCACGGAGGCGACGGTCCAGGCCGGGCTTTGGTCGCGTCGGACATCGATGGCATCTGCTTCACTGGTTCCGTCGCTGTGGGCAAGTCCATCCTGGGTGATTTCGCTTCCGGGCCGTATCCCCGCCCGGTCATTGCCGAAATGGGCGGCAAGAATCCGGTGATCGTCACTGATACGGCTGATCTCGAACAGGCAGCCGACGGCATTGTCTTCTCGGCCTTTGACCTCAGTGGACAAAAGTGCAGTGCACTGTCCCGCGTGTTGGTTACGCCCGGCGCTCACGACAGGCTGACGGAACTCGTCGCGGAGAGAGTCAGGGACCTGAAGGCCGGCGACCCCATTGACGCGGATGTATTCGCGGGTCCCGTTGTTTCTGCCGACGCAGTGGAACGCTATGACGAACTGCTGACATCCGCTCGCGGAGAGGAGTTCCATATAGCGACCGGCAAGGCCCAGGACGGCGGCTACTTTGTTCCAGCCACCGTGGTCTCCGGAGTGCCGGCCACACACCGGTTAGCCACTGTGGAGCATTTTCTGCCCTTCGTGACCATCAGCAAGCTGCCAACTTTCGAAGCAGCCCTGGCTGCCGCGAATGACACAGAGATGGGTCTGACCGCGGGGCTCTATACCGGGGACGAGGGCGAAGCAAGGGAGTTCCTTGATCGTATCGAGGCTGGCTGTGTGGACGTGAACGTCCCTGGCCACGCCACCACCGGGTGGTGGCCCGGGCCACAGACCTTTGGCGGATGGAAGGCGAGCGGTACCACCGGCAAACAAACACTCGGGAAGTGGTACTTCCAGCTGTTCGGACGCCAGCAGGCGCGGAAACTTCCGCCGCACCTGGAGCACCTACTGCAGCACTGACATCAGGCCAGACATCATTGAGAAAGCAGGCACTGGCATGGCTTCGAAGGACGTTTCATGGCTCCATGCGGTTTCTTCACTTCGGGTGGGCGGGCGGCCTAATGCGGAGGTCCAGTCGCTCAGGGACCGTTTCCTTGCCGAGCCCGAGGCGACGGACCTAAGCAGTCTGCGGCCCGTTATTGCCCGATCCTGGCAGCGGAGCCTGGCCTGCAATGTGACCGCCGCCTCACCCTTTTTGCAGACGGCGGCCCACCAGGCTGACGAGCAGTTGCTGGCTGCCGCCGAACCCGTTTTGACCGAACTCGAACGTCTGTGCAGCGACTCCGGGGGGCTGGTGGTGCTCACTGATGCCGAAGGCACATTGGCTATCTTCCGCGGTGATGCCACAGAACGGCGGAAAGCGGAGCGGTTGTTCCCGAGCCTGGGAGCGCGGATGGCGGAGGACCTGATTGGAACCAATTCCGACGGAACTGTTCTTGAGGAGGGCGAAGCAGTACAGGTATGGGGAGCCGAACACTTCCATGAGGCGCTCCAGAACGCTTACTGCACGTCCGCTCCAATCCGTGACCCGATACGTCGATCCGTTCGGGGTGTCCTGGGCCTGATGTTGCCCGAGAATCTGGCCCGTAGCACGGATCCCGGTTCCGTTCTGTTGACGGTCCACGGAGCGGCCGCAGACATCACCAGGAGGTTGGCAGAAAGGCTGGCGGCGCGGGAGCAGGCGCTGATGTCCGAATACCTCAAGGAGATCCGGAAGCGCGGGGCCGATGCGGTGGTAGCGATGGACGAGCGCACCACGATCGCCAGCAGATCTGCCCTGCGAATGCTAGATCCCAGCGATTTCGCGGTACTCGCGTCCCTGGCGCGGGAAGCAGAGCAGCGGGACGGTTTATCCCAGCATCGCTTGAATGTCAGCACTGGCAGTGAGGTGCAGCTTCACATCCGTCCCATGGATTTTCGCGAACCAGGCTCCGGCGGAGCGTCCGTGGTGCGTGTCCAGCTGCCCTCCGCCACCCAGGGTGTGCGGGCGGCGCCAACTGCACGCGAACCCCAAGCACAGTTTGACGGGATGGTTGGAACCAGCCGGGCACTCAAGAGGTCCCTTGGCGCCGCAGCTGCAGCCGTGAGCCGGCGGATGCCTGCCTACATTATCGGCGAGCAAGGCAGCGGCAAGCGCACGTTGGCCGAGGCCATGGCCAGTCGTCTGTCACGAGAGACCCGCCTATTCGACTTCACTCACCGGCAGCGTGGGGCGGTTACCATTGACGACGTCGATTCGGCCTTGGAGCAGGGGGCGGCGGTCATCCTCCACCGCGTGGACAAGTGTCCCTCGCCTATTCTGGAGGACCTGGCCGCCTTGCTCCAGGTCCTGGAGCAACCCCAACTCATCTTGACGGCCGGCGCCGTCAGCGATGATCTCTTGCCGGTACTCTCTGCGCTGAGGGGCATTGAGGTAGGTATGCCACCTCTTCGTGACAGGCGCGAGGACGTTGTCGGTCTGGCGACGCACTTGCTCAGGAAAGCACTGGGCAGGGAAGTCCGGATGTCGCCGAAGCTGCGGGATGCGCTGGTAGCCGCCGACTGGCCGGGCAACGTGCGGCAGCTCCGCGACCTGGTTGAATCTGCTGCCACGCGTTCCCTGCGCGGCGAACTGCACCTGTCGGATCTCAACGCGGTACAACTGCGCGGACTCGGCACTATGCCGCTCACCCGATTGGAAGAAGCGGAACTCCAGCAGATCAGGGCCGCTCTCGCTGAGGCGTCAGGTAACCGGGTGCGGGCCGCTGTACTGCTGGGGATCGGCAGATCCACGCTCTACCGCAAAATCGAAGCATACGAAGCCAAAGGGTTCGATTTGGCACTCGGCTGAGGTTCTATCTGCCCACACTGCATCATCCTGGCACAGTTCAGGTGGAGTTCGAAGATCAGAATCTAGGAACCGACGGGGAGCCCGCTTAACGCCACCCGCCAGTTCACAACAGTAGGACCAGCCGGCTTGCCTTTCACCCGACACAGTGCGAGTCAACGATGATTCCATTCCTCCGAGGAGAACACACGTGAAACAAGAACTCCCCGTCCAACGCGCAGCAGCGGACAATTCAGAAGACCGTGAAGCCCGATCGTCGATGTACCAACTGAGGGGCCGGATGGGAACGACCGGGCTGCTCTTCACGGTGCTGGCCTTCACGGCTCCTTTGGGCGTCGTCTTCGGCTTTGTCTCTGTGAATATCTCCTTCGGGATAGGGGTGCCGATCGCTTTCGTCGCGGTTGCTGTCCTGATGGCACTCTTTGCCATGGGGTTCACAGGAATGACCAAGGCCATACCACGCCCAGGTGCGTTCTACACCTACATCCGTGAGGGCTTGGGCCGTCCCCTCGGCCTGGGCGGATCCTTCCTTGCATTGGTTACGTACGGATTCAATGTGACCTCCTGCATTGTCGTTTCAGGCATCGCCGTGAACAACCTGCTCGGTGCTTTTATGGATGTTGTGACAACCCCCTGGTGGTTATGGAGCATGGTGTTGTTCGGCATCGCGTGGGTGCTGAGCTACTTCAACGTGGAGCTCTCCGCCAAGGTCCTGTCCGTCATCCTGGCAGTCGAGGTCCTTTCGGTAGCGGTTTTTGACGCGGTCATCATCGCTAACGGAGGGCCGGAGGGTCCGTCCTTCGAACCTTGGGATCCGACCAACCTGTTCACCCCGACCATCGGTGTCCTCCTGTTGTTCAGCATTGGCGTGTTCAACGGATTTGAAGCTACGGCCATCTACAGGGACGAGGTCAAGAAACCGGCCATCACCATTCCCCGGGCCACCTTCCTGGCGGTTGCTTTCCTGGGCATTTTCTACGCCATCTCGGCGTTTGCTCTGATCCTGTCAACGGGAACATCACAGGCAGTGGCCGCAGCCCAGACGGACCCTACGGCCATGATGCCTGACGCGCTGCTGCGCTACTTTGGAGCCTTCGCGAACCAGGTCATCGCCATCCTGCTGGTCACCAGCTTTTTTGCCTCAGGTCTGTCCCTGCAGAACATCCTTTCCCGCTACACTCATTCCCTCGCCGTGGATGGCATCTTTCCACGGTCGATCGCGGCGGTCCACCCCAAACACGGGTCTCCGCACCGCGCCGCAGTGACAGTTGGTGCCGTTCTCCTGCTTGTCCTGCTCGTCCTGGTCCTGTCAGGCGGTGACGAGAACTCTCTTTACGCAGCGGCCGCAGGCGTTGCGTTTTATGGGATGCTGCTCCTACTCTGCCTGACTGCCGTTGCCGTCATTGTTTATTTCCGCAGGAACAAGTCGTCGATGTCGTACTGGCGGACGCTGATCGCCCCTATCGTCGCGCTCGTAGGGATTGGGTTCGCTTTGTTGACAGCTTCCTTCAACATGGAGCTGCTGGTTGCCGGAGATCCGCTCCTGCTGACGGTCCTGCTTTTGATTCCGTACGTGTCGATAGCGGTCGGCGTCTTCGTGGCGCTGGCCCTCCGAAGCCGGAAGCCGGACACTTACGTTCGGATCGGACGCGCCCTGGACTAGGTGTGGCGGAGCAGCACTCATTACGTGCAAGCACGACAAAAGGAGGCCGGATCGTGGTGATCCGGCCTCCTTTCATTGCCCCAAGCCATCCGGACCCCGGAAACTCACGCCCCGTACGTCGTACGCCCTGAAACCTCGGGAATTTCCACCCAGTTTCCGGAACTGGCGCTGCGCAAGGAAGCATCCACCAGTTCGGAAGCTGACCAGCCGTCAGCCACCGAGGGGCCGAGCTGCTTGCCGTCGGCCACCGACTGCAGGAACAGTGCAGCCTCGATTGTCTTGAGGTCGTTGAACCCGATTCCCGGGCCCGGGCCTGGCTGGAAGCGACCGAACTCTCCAAAGGACGGCGGGGTCATGATCGTGCGGTAGCCGCTGCGGTCAGTCGCCAGCTCCAGCTGGTTCATCCGTTCGAAGTTCCAGCGCAGGGATCCCTCAGTACCGTAAACCTCGATGATGTATTCGGCATGGGGTCCGATAGCCACTCGCGTGGACTCAAACATGCCGATTGCGCCGCCTTCGAAGCGGGCAAGCATGGCGGTGTAATCCTCGTTTTCCACCTGCCGGGTGACGTCCGAGGCCTGGCCCATGTCGAAGGAATTCGAGGAGTTTCCCGCCGGCATGGGTCGGTCCTTGATGAACGTCTCCGTAACGGCATTCAGCGACGCTATGCGGCCCACCAGGAACTGCGCGAGGTCAAATCCGTGGCTGAGGACGTCGCCCAGGACGCCGGAACCTGCACGGGCCTGCTCATAGCGCCACGTAAACACTTGGCTTGGATCCGAGGCGTATCCGGTGAGGAGGCGGATCTGCACGTTGGTGATGCGGCCCAGGGCTCCGGACCGGATGAGCCGTCTGGCTTCCGCCACGGCGGGTGCATGCCGGTAGTTGAATCCTACGGACGTGATGAGCCCAGCGGCTTCTGCGCCCTGGGCTATTTCGCGGGACTCCTGCGCGCTGCGCCCCATGGGCTTCTCGATCCAGAAGTGTTTGCCGGCCTCGATGGTGGCCAGGGCTATTTCATGGTGGAGAAAGTTCGGGGAGCAAATGGACACAACGTCCACGTCCGGGTTCTCGAGTACCTTGCGGTAATCCGTGGTCGTTTCTTTGTAACCCAGTGCGTCCTCGGCATGATGGCGGCCGGCGTCGTCCGGGTCCGCGGCGATCACCAACTCCGGATGCCGGGGCAGTTCCGGAAAGAACTGTTTGGTGGCCAGGTACGCGCGCGAATGCAACCTGCCCATCCATCCGACCGAAATCAAGCCAACCCCAATGCGGTTCTGCTGTTCCAAGAGCGCTCCTTCGTCTTTGCCGCTGTCCAGCGGTGCAGTGCCGCAGACTGACAGCGGCATCTGATGATCAGCCTAGGAACGTTGGCGGTGTGTGCTGTGTCTCAATGTGAGACAGCCGGAGTCAGGGGAGCGCTGTTTTAGTGGAACGTACTAGTCCGATACTGCCGAGCAAGAGGAGCCCGTCGCCGATGATGGACCGCGATCAACAACTTCGAACGGAATCCCTTCGGGTACTCATCACTGGTGCAACATCGGGTGTTGGGGAAGCAACCGCCAAGCTTTTCGCCAAACGGGGTGCCCGGGTGGCGCTGCTGGGCCGGCGTTCTGCAGAACTACAGCGCGTAGCTGAGGAGATCGGCGCCGGTGCGCACACCGTGGTTGCCGATGTCTCCGATGCCGCCGCAGTCAAGAACGCCGTCCGAGGTGCGATCTACGCATTGGGCGGCTTGGACGTAGTGGTCAATGCTGCGGGTGTGGCCGGGCATGTTGCTCTGGAGGACCTCGACGAGAACCACTGGCACGAAGTGCTTGGAACAAACTTGTCCGGCACTTTCTACGTTGCGCGGGAAGCCGCGCTCCACATGCGGCGGTCCGGGGGAGGCTCGATCGTCAATGTGGCATCCGACCTCGCTGCCATGGGCGTGCCGGGGCTTGTTCATTACTGCGCGGCCAAAGCTGGCGTTGTGGGTCTTACCCGCGCCATGGCACTGGAGCTCGCGCCCCTTGTACGGGTGAACGCCATTTGTCCAGGGCCGATTGATACACCCATGGTGCGTGAGGGCCTGGCAGCAGCGCCGAATCCAACGGAAGCCCGGAGATTGAAAGAAAGCAGCGTGCCGCTAAACCGGCTCGCGGATCCGGACGAGGTGGCAGCGGCTATCTATTTCCTGGCTGTCGAAGGGACTTTTGCTACCGGAACCAGCATGGCGTTCGACGGCGGCACAACAGCCGCGTAGGAACGCCCCATTACCTGTCAAGACGGAACAAGCCCAAGGAGTTTTAAAGGACATGGAAGAGTCGAACTACAAGGACCTCCGCAGTGCGCGATGGTTCGCACCGCACGACCTCACCGGATTCGTTCACCGCACAGCGATCCAGGCAGAGGGCTTCTCGCGCTTTGCCCTCAAAGACAAGCCGGTCATCGGCATCGCCAACTCCTGGTCGGAGCTGGTCAACTGCAACATCCATTTCAAGTTGCTGGCAGAGGCTGTGAAGCGCGGCGTTCTCATGGCCGGCGGGCTGCCGCTGGAATTCCCCACCATCTCCCTGGGTGAAAGTCTCATGAAGCCGTCGGCCATGCAGTTCCGCAACCTCATGGCCATGGACGTTGAAGAGTCCATCCGCGCCTACCCACTAGACGCCATCGTGCTCCTGGGCGGTTGCGACAAGACAGTCCCAGCCCAACTCATGGGTGCCGCCAGCGCAGATGTTCCAACCATCATGCTGACCGGCGGCCCCCAAGAGCCCGCACACTTCCGGGGCAAGCAGCTCGGGGTCGGCACAGACACCTGGAAGTACGCAGATGAGCTCCGCGCAGGAAAGATCACCGAGGCGGACTTCGACGAGCTTGAATCGGCTGCGAAACCTTCCGCCGGACACTGCAGCGAGATGGGCACAGCCTCCACCATGACGTCCCTCGTCGAAGCACTCGGCATGTGTCTTCCGGGCACAGCCTCGATCCCTGCGGTAGATGCCCGACGCGCCCAAGCGGCGGAAGCCACCGGCCGCCGGGCAGTGGAGATGGCCATGTCACAGGGACCAAAGCCCAGCGAAATTCTGACAAAAGAGGCCTTCGATAACGCAATCACCCTCCTGATGGCTGTGGGCGGTTCCACCAACGCCGTGGTGCACCTTCTGGCACTGGCCCGACGGGTTGGTTATGAACTGCCGTTGGACCGCTTCCACAAGATCAGTCAACGGACCCCTCGCATTGTCAACGTTCGTCCATCAGGCGAGTACCTGGTGCAGCAACTGTTCCAGGTCGGCGGCATCTCCACCGTACTAAAGGAACTGGCGCCGCTGCTGAACAAGGACGCCCTCACGGTCACTGGGGAGTCCCTCGAGAATGGCTACAGGTCGGCACCCGAACCCGACGGCGTCGTGGTCAGTACTCTCGAGGCCCCTTTCGATGCCTCCGGAGGCATCGCCGTCGTCCGTGGTTCCCTTGCACCCAACGGAGCGGTCATCAAACGGAGCGCGGCGTCCAAGGATCTACTGCAGCACAAGGGCTCAGCAGTGGTCTTCGAGGACATTTACGACCTGGGACGCAGGATTGACGATCCCGACTTGGACATCACAGAAGACTCCGTTTTGGTCCTGCGCAACAGCGGGCCTGTAGGAGCTCCCGGCATGCCCGAATGGGGCATGCTCCCCAT
This sequence comes from Arthrobacter sp. MDT2-3, assembly GCF_059090465.1. NCBI lineage: Bacteria > Bacillati > Actinomycetota > Actinomycetes > Micrococcales > Micrococcaceae > Arthrobacter > Arthrobacter sp. MDT2-3. The sequence goes on from NZ_JBNHFS010000001.1 coordinate 525,332, forward strand.
TCCCGAAAGGCTCCTACGCCGAGGGATCCGCGACATCGTCCGCATATCAGACGCCCGGATGAGCGGCACCGCCTTTGGCACCACCGTGCTGCACGTGTCTCCGGAGGCCGCTGTAGGTGGACCGCTGGCGATTGTTCGGGACGGGGACCCCATTGTGCTCGATGTTGAGAACCAGCGCCTGGATTTGGACATCCCTGCCGAAGAGATCGAGAGCCGACTGGCAGAACTCAAGCTTCCGGAACCGAAATACCGGCGCGGCTACGGACGGCTCTTCATCGATCACGTGAACCAGGCCGACGAAGGGTGCGACTTCGATTTCCTCAAGGGCCTGCCGGACGAGGAGCCACAACGCTTGCCATACGGCCTGATGAGCGGTTGGCAGGGCGGCTGGTAAAACGGCAGCAAACTGCAAACACCAGAACAAGCAGCGGCTGCCCTAGGCGCAGCCCGGGAAGGGGAAGATGTGTCAAGACCAAAAGTGATGGTAATTGTCCAGGAGGGCCGCCCGCGCCCTCCTGTGGAACAATTGGAGGCCGAGGCAGATGTCGTGGTGGTGCGCACCGCGGACGAGTTCCGGGCTGCCCAGCCCGGCGCGGAGATCCTGTTCCTGAACGACTTCAGGACCAATCTCCTGCGGGAGGTGGGGCCGGGGGAGCTGCGCTGGATCCACACCTCAAGCATCGGCGTTGACAGCCTCATGACCGATGAAATCGTCAACAGCAACATCGTCGTGAGCAATTCCCGCGGCGTGTGCGAGCGGCCGATCGCTGAGTGGGTCCTGGGCGTCCTGCTGATGTTCACCAAAGACCTGCGCCGCACCATAGAGCTGCAGCGGGCACGTACCTGGCAGCACCGCGAAACCGAGCCGCTGCTGGGACGTAAAGTGCTGGTGGTGGGGCCGGGGCCGGTTGGCCGCGAAACTGTCCTCCTCCTGCGAGCTGCCGGAATGGACGTTAAGGTTGTGGGCAGGTCTGCCAGGAATGATCCGCAGCTGGGTTCGATCTCCGGCTTCGATGAGCTTGACCAGCTTCTTGGCCAGGCCGATGATGTGGTGCTGACCCTGCCGCTCACATCAGAAACCCGTGGCCTGTTCAACTCGTCGCGGTTCCGCAAGATGCGGCCCGGGGCGCGCCTGGTCAACGTGGGCCGCGGGGCGGTGGTGGTGGAGCAGGACCTCCTTGATTCCCTTGACGTCGGACACTTGGGCGGGGCGGCACTGGATGTGTTTGAACATGAGCCTTTGGATGCTGGGAATCCGCTGTGGAGCCGTCGGGACATTCTGGTCTCCCCGCATGCCTCCGGCGACTTGATCGGCTGGCGTGGAAGGGTAGTGGATTGCTTCGCACGTAATCTCAGGCGGTGGAAGGCCCATGAGCCGCTGCAGGACGTGGTGGACCTGAAGAAACTTGGTCCGGCTACTCCTGCCTTGGCGTCTGACGCGCCCTGATCAAGCCATTCCATGGGGTATTCCGAATTCTGGAAACAGGGCCGGAATGCCCCATGGGATCCCGTGTCCCAAGCTGGTACAGTGCTCCCACGATCCCCGTCGATAGTGTGATTCAGCACTCAAAATTTCGCGACGAGGATTACATGTCAAGCACAGCAAGAGGTACGACGAAAACGCCGACCCAGACCCAGGAACACAAGCTCAGCGGCAATATGGGCGTAGGTGAGCTCGTAATGAACGTGCTCGCCTTCTCCTCTCCGCTGACAACCGTTGCAGGCACCTTGCCCGTGATGCTCCTTTTCAGCGGCCACACGGCGCCGGGCATCTACCTTCTGGTGACCCTCATGCTGCTGATCTTCTCTGTTGGCTTCGTGAAAATGAGCCGCAGCGTTGAAGCGCCGGGTGGTTTCTACTCGTTTGTCACTGCCGGTCTGGGGAAGCCCGCAGGTCTTGGAGGTGCGCTGCTGGCCCTCTTCGGATACGTATTCATTGGCTTCTTTGCACCCTCACTTTTTGCTTTGACTCTCCAAAGCTTCGTGGTGAACACGTTGAACGGCCCTGATGTCCCTTGGTACTGGTATGGGCTTGGCATCATCGCCATCACCACACTCCTGGCCTATAACCGCATTGATCTCTCGGCGAAGGTCCTCACGGTCGTCATGCTGCTGGAATCGGCAGTGGTGGTCATCTTCGACGTCGCCGCTTTCGCCGCAGGATCCGTAGAGGTCGTACAGGGCATCGGCTTCTCCATGCCGTGGATCACGGATGCCGGGCTGGGGCTGGCACTGCTGTTCGCCGTCGGAAACTTCTTCGGGTTTGAAGCGACAGTGATCTACCGGGACGAAGTCAAGAATCCGGACCGCACCATCCCCCGGGCCACCTACATCGCGGTAGTGGGAATCGGGCTGTTCTACGCCGTGGCGGCATGGGCCTACACCGCCTTTATTGGGGCAGACAAAGTTCAAGGTGAAGCTGCCGCCAACACGGTGAACCTCTTCAATGACGGCGCCACGGTCCTGGTTGGCAAGATCTTCGCAGACATTGCTGTGGTCCTTCTCATCACCTCGATTTTGGCTTCGATGCTTTCGATCCAGAACATCGCCGCCCGGTACAGCTTCTCGCTGGCGGCCGACGGGGCACTGCCCTCCGTGCTCGGCCGGGTCCACCCCCGCCACAAGTCGCCCTACGTTTCCGCACTGGCAGTTGGCCTCCTGTGGGCCGCGGCTACACTGGTCTTCACCGTGCTGGGAGTTGCTCCCGAGATGCTGTATCCCATTGCCAGCGGCAGTGGAACCTTTGCAGTGCTGCTCTTGATGTTCATCACGAGCTTTGCTGTTCTCGTCTACTTCGTCCGCCGCCGCAGCTTCGCTCCGGAGTCGGTCTGGAAGACCATCGTTGCTCCCATGATCAGCGTGGTTTTCCTGGGCCTAATCACCTACCTGGCAATCAGCAATTACCCCGAGCTCATCGGTGGCTCTACCATCATGACCGCAATCTTTATGACATTCACCTTTGCGCTGTTCTTTGGCGGCATTGTTTATGCATACCTGTTGCGGTCCAAACGGCCCGACATTTATGCCCGCCTAGGCCGCCAAAAGACTGATTAACATTCCCTCTCAATACACACGCTTGGAGACCTGCGATGACGCAACAGCTCAGAATTGGCTTGTTCGGAACCGGACGGATCGGGCAGGTTCATGCGCTGAGTTTGGCCAGCTTGGAGGAGGCAACACTCGCCTGGGTGTGTGACCCGCTCATAGAGGGAGCCAAGCAGACAGCTGCCGAATTCGGTGGTCGCGTGAGCGATGACCCGGGGGAAGTCTTTGCCTCAGGAGAAGTCGATGCCGTTATTGTGGCCTCACCAACAGCGACCCACGTGGACCTGGTGGAGAGAGCCATTGATGCAGGTGTGCCCGTGTTGTGCGAGAAACCCATCGACCTGGAAATTGCCCGCGTTGACGCGATCCGGGCTAAGGCTGCTGCGGCGGACGTCCCCATAGCCCTCGGTTTTAACAAGCGCTTCGACAGGCACTTCGTGGAACTGAAGCGCCGTGTGGGAGCTGGCGAGATCGGTGCGCTGGAGCAACTTGCCATCACAAGCCGTGATCCGGGAGAACCGCCGGCAGCGTATGTCAGGCAGTCCGGCGGCATTTTTCGGGACATGACCATTCACGACCTGGACATGGCACGCTACTTCATACCTGACATTGTGGAGGTGTCCGCGCGCGGCGCGAACGTCTTTAGTGAGGACATTCGTGAGGCCGGGGACTTCGACTCGGCAGTGGTCACCCTGCGCGGTTCTAATGATGAGCTCGTGACCATCGTGAACTCACGCCACGCAGCCTACGGTTACGATCAGCGCATTGAGGCCTTTGGTCCATCGGGCTTGCTTCAGGTGGGCAACAAGAATGACGCTCTCGTTCGGCACTGGGGTGCCAGAGCTGTCGAAGCGATTGGCCCTTACCAAAACTTTTTTCTTGAGCGGTACGCGGAAGCCTACCGCCTGGAGGTGGCCGAATTCCTGCGGGCGGTACGCGGTTTGCCTTCGCGTAGCCCCGGTTTCGAGGACGGCCGCGCAGCGCTGATCCTGGCCGACGCAGCGGAGAAATCCGCCCGGACCGGGGTTGCGATAGAAGTGGACCTTTCCTAGAGGGGCCAACAATGCCGCTTGTCCTGGGCCGTGATGTTTCGCAACAGCATCTCCGGCCTAGGGCAGGCTCTTTTCGCTGATGACAAGTAATCGACCGGAATGAGCGGGGCCGCGGAAAGCCGGTGTCGGCACGGCTCATAAACCTCTGGGCGTTAAGGCTGACTGCCCATCGGCGGTTACCTTTTAGCAGAAGGCGGAAACAAGCGACCCGTTCCGCTGCGAAAGCCGGGCACGGTATCTCGGGGGCGAGGGTCCCCTCTTTCACAGGACAATCGGCTGCGGCCTTGTCATAGGGAGATAAGCCTGCGCCGCCCTCCAAACCTCGGATCAGCAGGGCTGCCAAAAACCAATATTATTTGAAACGATCCATGGCGAGATTTCTGGCGCTTCATGCCCCTGTTTCAAACTGGCACACATGGCACCTTCGAGAATCCGTCAAAGTTCAAGTAAGTGAAACAGTGTGGCGAGGGTCACGCGAATAAAGGGGCTTCTTTTCAATTACCCCTGAACTGCAGGATCAAACGAAAACAATTTGATCGACCGCCGCCGCCTAAGTTGTTTCACCGGTTCATTTGCGTAGCCCAATCGAACGAGGATGAGATGACCGACGCACCACCGGCGACCCCTCCACTGGTCGCCCTTAAAGACATACACAAGACATTCGGGGCGGTGTCCGCTTTACGCGGCGTCAGCATCGATGTCCAGCCCGGCGAAACCTTCGCGTTGCTTGGCGACAACGCTGCCGGCAAATCAACGCTTATGAAGGTACTCACGGGCGTCTACCAACCCGATCGGGGTTCCATCGAGCTCGACGGAAAAAAGACGGAGTTTCCCACCCCCTCAGCATCCCGCGACCAAGGGGTCGAGATGGTCTACCAGGACTTTGCCTTGGCAGACAACCTGGATGTCCGTACCAACATTTTCCTGGGAAGGGAACCGCAAAAGAACATCCTCGGCCCCTTCCTGCGAATCATTGACCGCAAGAAAATGGAGGTCGAGACCAAACGGGTGCTTGAACGCCTGGACATTCCCATCAACCCCCGGCTCAAGGTCAAGCGGCTCTCGGGTGGCCAGCGGCAGGCGGTCGCGATTGGGCGCGCACTGGCCTTTGATGCCCGGTTGATCATCATGGATGAGCCCACGGCCAACCTTTCGGTCGCGAAAGTGGACAAGCTCATCGAGGTGACCCAGCGCCTCAAGGACCTGGGAATAGCCGTCATCATCATCACGCACCGGCTGGATGAAGCCTTTGCCGTGGCCGACCGGTTTGCCGTCATGCGTCAGGGGCAAGTGGTGGGCCGTTTCCGTGTCGGAGACGTCACCGAGTCCCAGGTGGCACACCTGATTTCCCACGGCACGCTGGACGACTACGTCGACGACGGCAACGGCATACCCGAGGAGCGGCGCAAGATCGGCAGCACCTCATCCCTGCCCGTTGTCGATGCAATGGCAGCACCCGGAACGACCATCAACGGGAGCGACTCGTGACCCTCACAATGGATAACCTCAAGACAAAACTGGGACCCGCGGACCTCAAAAGCGGGTCGACCGCCACCAGGGTCAAGCGCTTTGTTGGGGACTACGGCATCCTCGTGTTCTTCGTACTGATTATTGCGTTCCTGGCTTTTGCTGCTCCTAACTTCCTCACACTGAACAACGTGGTCAACGTGGTCAGGCAGTCGTCCATCATTGGATTGATTGCCTTGGGAATGACGTTCATCATGATTACCGCGGGCATCGACCTCTCAGTCGGCTCCATCGTAGGCCTGGCAGGCTTGACGTTTGCGTTGCTCGCCCCTGCCAGCGGTGGGGCGTTCTGGTTGCCGCTGATAGCCGGTCTTGGCGTCGGCCTGCTCGTGGGATTCCTCAGCGCGGCGTTGGTGGTGTGGGGTGCCATCCTGCCTTTCCTGGCAACGCTTGCCACCATGGCCATAGCCCGCACAGCGGCCCTGGTCATCACGGACGGGCAAGTGGTTTCCGGCCTGAGCGGCCCGGCGGAATGGCTGGGATCCGGCTTCGTCGGTCCCATTCCCGTCCCCGTGATCATCTTCCTGCTGGCCGCAGTGATCTGCGAATTTGTTCTGAGCCGCACCAAGTTCGGTTCACACGTCTACGCAGTCGGGGGAAACGAAGAATCGGCCAAAAAAGTGGGAATCTCCACCAGCCGAGTACTTTTCACCGTTTACCTCATCGGCGGTGTCACCGCCGCACTGGGTGGCCTTGTCCTGACGGCCCGTCTGGACGGTGCAGCGCCGGTAGCCGGTACCGGCTATGAGCTTCAGGTGATCGCCGCCGTCGTGATCGGTGGGACGAGCCTCTTCGGCGGCGTCGGCACCATCCGTGGAACCGTCATCGGCGTCCTCCTGCTGGGCGTCGTAATGAACGGCATGAACCTGATGGGCGTCTCCTCCTACTACCAGCAAGGCGTGCAGGGCGTCATTCTGGTGCTCGCAGTCCTCCTGAACCGGTGGAAGTCGGACTGACCGAACCACCCCCAAAACAAGGAACAAAAACCTCCTTGCGTACAGACAAAACCCCCGAAAGGAACAACCATGGGAATGCAACGTAAAATCGCCGCGGCGGTCGCCATGATGGCAGCAGGCGCCCTCACCCTGACAGGATGTGCCGGCAGCAGCAATGCAGGCAACAGCGGCGGGACGGACAAGACCTACAACATTGGCGTTGTGGTGCTTGACCTGCAGGACCCGGATCTGGCCCACATGACCGACGCTATGAAGAAGACGGCCGATGAAAAGGGCGCCAAACTGAACATCACCGACTCCAAGAAAGACGTCGGAAGTGAACTGAACCAGGTTGAGGACCTACTCACCCGGTCGGTCGACGCCATCATCATGCAGCCTTTGGACGGGGAAGCCAGCCAAAACGCGGCAAAGCGGGTCATCGCCGCCGACATCCCGCTGTTCATCCTGTCCACAGAATTCGCAGAGGGTGCGGACGTTGGATACAAGAGCTACATCGGTGTAGATGACACCGTGGCCGGGGAAATGCAGGCCGAGTACTTGAACAAGACGCTTCCTGAAGGCGGCAACATTGTCTTCGCCGCCGGAATTTACGGTGCGTCTTGGACGGATCGCCGCAAGAGTGGCTTTGACAGCAAGATCAACGAGAACTTCAAGGTGGTTGCGGAGTTCCAGGCCAAGGGCAGCCGTGACGACGCCAAGCGAAACATGGAGGATACTCTTCAGCGCTTTGGTGCCGGCGAAATCGATGCCGTGGTGGCCAACAACGACGAGATGGCCATTGGCGCAGCCTCTGCCATTGCTGACGCTGGCCGCACTGCCGAGTTCAAGGCGGTAGTTGGCGTCGACGGTACGGAACCGGCACTGCAGGACATCAAGGCAGGAACTATGTCGGCCACGGTCCGCCAAGACTCTGCTGGCCAGGGCGCCAAGGCAGTTGAGGTCGTCACCGACTTCCTGAAGGGCGGAAACGTGGAGAACCGGTACACGCTGCCGTTCACGCTCATCACCAAGGACAACCTTTCCGAGTTCTTGAAGTAGGCAGTTCCATCAATCCAACGGGCACAGCGGATGCATCCGCTGTGCCCGTTCTGTTTTGGCACACCCCCGAGTACGCCACACCTGCCTACACTTCCTGCGGACCACTACGAATGGAGAATTCGACCATGCCCCACGACGACGGTGACACCAAACTGAGGCAGCTACTGGCCAGGTTGAAGGATCACGGCATCGAGGTGGACGACTCTCCCCGAAGGCGCTCTGAATACTCCTACGATGCATCGAACTACCGGGTACGGCCTGCCGCCGTCGCCTTCCCCAAGAACGTCGATGACGTACGGAAAGTTTTGCGGGGATGCTCGGCCGCAGGTGTACCGACCACCGCGCGCGGCGGGGGAACGTCGATGGCAGGAAACGCCGTAGGCGACGGTGTGGTGATCGACCTTTCCCGCCACATGACCACTGTGCGAGACCTCGATGCCAGCCAGGCGACGGTCTGGGCAGACGCGGGGGTTGTCCTCGGTGAGCTGCGCGCGCAGGTTGAAAAGACCACCGCAGGCAAGCTGACATTTGCCCCGGACCCTTCTTCCCTGACGCGCGCCACGGTAGGGGGATCCATCGGTAACGACGCCTGCGGAAACCACTCAGTAGCATATGGCCGCATGACCCATCACGTGCAGGAGGTGGAGCTGGTCACGGCCGACGGCGCGTACCTAAGGGCAGGGCGGGATTTCCTTCGCGCCGTGGACGAAAACGACATCCATTCCATTGCCCGGGCGGAGGAACTGCTGGGAGGTCTCCAAGCGCTGGTGAAAGCACATCTGGCGGTCCTCCGGAAGGAGCTGCAAACCATTCCCCGGCAGGTCTCCGGGTACCATGTGGGCCATCTGCTGCCGGAACAGGGTTTTAATGTGGCCAGTGCACTGGCAGGCAGCGAAGGTACGTGCGCCATCGTTGTGCGGGCCAAGATGGGCCTTGTGCAAAAGCCCTTGACCACCGCGCTGCTGTGCCTTGGCTACGCAAACACTATCGATTCCGCGCGTGACGTGATGACCATCCTGGCCGCAAAGCCGAGCGCTATCGAGGGCCTGGATGTATCGATCGTGGACATCATGCGGCACCGCAGGGGAGCTGCCAGTGTGGAGTCATTGCCGGAGGGCAAGGCCTTTCTCCTGGTCGAGTTTTCGGATGACACCCTTCAACAGGCGGCCGCTTCTTGCGACGACCTGATTGACAAGCTCAGCGTCGACGGCCGCGTCGTTGACCATTCGATCGTCACGGAACCCCTGGAACGGGCCGCACTGTGGCGGGTACGCGAAGACGGCGCGGGGCTCTCGTCGAGACGGATTGATGGAGTGCAAACGTGGCCCGGCTGGGAAGATTCTGCGGTTGCACCGGAGCGTCTTGCTGACTACTTGACTGAGTTGCTCCCACTGGTGAAGAAGTACGGCTATACAGCCTTTATGTACGGCCACTTTGGCGCAGGGTGCGTCCATATGCGGTTGGATTACGATCTGCGCAGTGACTCCGGGCGCAGGGTGTTCAGCGACTTCACCCGGGAAGCGGCCAGGCTGGTGGTGGCCCATGGCGGCTCGCTGTCGGGGGAACACGGTGACGGTCGCGCGCGGAGCGAATTACTTGAGGTGATGTACTCCCAGGAGATGATGGGCATCTTCAAGGCCTTCAAACGCCTCTGGGATCCGGAAGGGGTCCTCAACCCCGGGATCATCGTCGACGCGGAACCTTTCTCTGCCTCGCTGGCTTTGGAAGGAGTAGTTGCGCCCGGCCCCACCCACGATCAGCTGTCCACAACCGCGAGTGCCGCTGCCCTACCTTCTTCCGGAGACCGTGCTCTGCTCCCGGTGGCGAGTCCGTTCGTTGGGAACACCCACGCATGCATCGGTGTAGGACGCTGCCGGTCTGCCACTGGTGGCTTCATGTGCCCCAGCTACCGGGCCACGAAGGATGAAAAGGATTCGACCCGCGGCCGGGCCCGGGTGTTGCAGGAACTGACCCGGACCCAAGGCAGCAGCAAGGACGGCTGGTCAAGCCCGGAAGTCCGGGAGGCACTGGACCTCTGCCTGTCCTGCAAAGCCTGTTCCGCCGACTGCCCCACCGGCGTGGACATCGCCGAGGCCAAGTCGGAACTGGTCGATGAGCATTACCGCGGGCGCATCCGGCCCTTCACTCACTACTCCATCGGCTGGCTGCCCCGGTGGCTCCCGCTGCTGACCCGGGTGGCACCCCTGGCCAATGTGGGGACAGCATTTCGCCCCTTCCGGCTTGTGGGGCAATGGTTGGGCATCAGCGCCCGACGGCGGCTTCCGGCTTTTGCAACGACCGGCAGAATCCGGCGACAGGTGCGGGAAGCCGGGTTCACGGCCAACGCCGACGTCCTTCTGTTCATCGACAGCTTTACGCGTGCCTTCCGGCCCGAGGTCGTCCCGGCTGCAGCCCGGGTGCTCCGCGACTCCGGCAGCTCCGTTGGGTGTACTTCGGATGCTTGCTGCGGCCTAACCTGGATTTCCACCGGGCAACGCGATGGAGCCCGACGGCGGCTGGCCCGCCTGATAAGCAAACTCGACGACGGCACGGACCGGGATATCGTGGTCCTCGAACCCAGCTGCGCCGCGACCATCCGTGACGAAGGCCCAAAGCTGGTAGGCGGCGCGGCCGCCGCCAGGGTGGCCGCAAGAGTCCGCTCGTTCTCCGTCGCTGTTGACGAAGCCATCAAACGCGGGTGGAAGCCCACGGCGCTGGCCCCCAAAACGACCGTGCTGCAAACCCACTGCCATGAGCACGCCGTATTCGGTTCAGGTGCCCAGAAACGCGTCCTGAAAGCCTGGGGAGTTCCGAACCTCGTGGAATCGTCCTCTTGCTGCGGCGTCGCCGGCAACTTCGGTTTTGAGGCCGAACACTTCGAGATGTCCATGAAAGTCGCCGAGCACTCCATCATCTCCGCCCTCGCAGAAGGCGACGCTGACGCCCTTGTTCTCACCGACGGCTTCAGTTGCGCCATGCAGGTCTCGCAGATAGACCCCGGGCGCTTGAGCAAGCACCTCGCCGTGGCATTGGACCCGGACAATGCAAGCGGGGGAAAGTAGGTGGAATACTTCGGAATTTTCCTCATTTTGGTAGCGGCCGGGTTGGGCTTGATTGGCCCACATTTGACTAAGCCCGCCCGTCGACCGCAAAACATGGCCAACATCCGGGGAATCTTTTTTGTGCCGTCGGGCCCAGCAGCCTTTTTAATCGCCGCGTCCGGGTTCTTCATCTTCGTCACGAACATCAGCTCACGCTGAACCCGCCGCCATTAACGCGGGGCGTGTGGCTGACACCCTGCGACATTGGGATTGGGCATCCGGCGTGCTGAAGATCGGGGGAGCAGCCGCCAACCTAACTATCGTTAGTTACCATGGAGGTACCGACCAGCCCTGTGAGGATCAAATGAGGTATTCGCCGCGTGAGCAGGCCAACGCTGCTGTCAGAGATTTCCTGTCCAGCCGCGATTGGTCAACTCAGACACCCGCTCGGCAACGGATCCTTGGGGCGTTCCTGCGCCTAGCTACTGCAAATGGCTTCAATTCAGTGACCATGAGGACTTTAGGCCGGGAACTCGATATGAAGGCCCCCAGCCTGTACTCAAGCTTCCCGCGCGGCAAGGACGAAATTGTTGCCGAGTCGCTCCGTTGGTTTACCCATCGATTCGCCCGCGACCTCCTTAAAGCAGTCGAAACCACCACCACACCGGAGGAGTACTGGGCGGCCCTTGTCCGCTTCCACCTCGCCCAGCAGTTGCAACGGCCCGAGGCAGATCTCTGGGACCTCCTGGTTGCAACTGACCGGGTAGCCCGCTTCCTCAGCGACGAGGTGTGCGAGGAAGTGGCGGCGTGGATGACGCTGCACGAGGACATGTATGCGGCTGCCGCCGAGGAGATGGGCTTCCCGCTCTCCAGGCAGACCACCCGGGTGATTTTCACACTCCTCGACGGTGCAGGACGCTGGGCTGCATGGAACGGCAGCGACGCGGAACTTGAAATCCTCCTGCACCACGCCGTGGCCCTGAGCCGCTCCATTCTTGAAGTTGGCAGCAGAACCCAAGCCTTGACTTAACCGTTAGGACCACATAACTGCGCTCTGTACAGGAGCGCCGCTTTGGCGTGCCCCGGAATAAGCGAGAGGCTGCTGGATCCGCTAAATATTGTGCAGATCTCTTGCCTAACTAACGTGCGTTAGCCTACAGTCGTCGCAAGGTCCGAAGATGTACCTGCAGGAGTCTCGACCTCACGATTACCTAAAGTAATTCGACAAAGGGATCCACAATGAGTAATTTCACCAGTGCCGAACGCGACGAGTCGGCCGTCCGCAATACTACTGAACCTTCAAGCCAGCTTCGCGGCCATCTTGGCGTTGGAAGCATCCTGTTCTCCGTCGTAGCATGGGCCGCGCCGTTGCTGGTGGTTGTGGGACTGATGCCGTCCATGATTGCCTTCGGGGGCAATGGGATTATCGCCGCACTGGCGGTCGCCACAGTCATCCTGCTTTTGTTCTCCGTGGGATATACGGCTGTCACCAGATATGTGGAACGTCCAGGCGCTTTTTACGCCTACATCACTGCCGGCTTGGGCAGAGAGATCGGGCTCGGTGGCGCCTTCCTCGCCATGTCGGGTTACCTGGTCCTCCTTCTCTCCACGTGGGCCGCGTTTGGTGTGTACGGACGCGCGCTGGTAGTGGATACATTCCATGGGCCCGATCTGCCGTGGTACCTCTACGGGTTGCTCGGCGCCCTCCTGGCGGGAGTAGCTGCGTACCGCAAAATCGAGCTCTCGGCCAAGACACTTGGCGTGGCCCTGATCTTGGAAGTCGTCCTCGTCCTGGTGTTCAATCTGCGGGTATTTTTCGACGGAGGCCCTGCTGGTCCACCGCTGGATGCCCTGACATGGGACGCTGCCAGCACTGGCAACTTTGGTCTTGTGCTGTTGTTCGCGATGCTGTGCTTTGGGGGTTTCGAGTCCTCGGCGATCTACCGTGAGGAAGCCAAAGACCCCAACAAGACAATTCCCAGGGCGACCTACATTGCAGTCATCCTTATCGGGCTGTTCTACCTCGTGGCGGCTTGGGTAATGCTGACTGCCTTGGGGCCGCAAGGGGTGGCTGATGCCCGGGCGGGCGGAGCAGTTGCCTCCATGTTCGGCGACCTCGCCGCTTCTTACGTGGGCAGTGTGGTGCCTGGCATCATCAACGTCCTCGTGGTTTCCTCGACGTTTGCCTGCCTCCTGGCCCAACACAACGCTGTAGCCCGGTACGCCTACTCGCTTGGCAAAGACGGCGTCCTACCGCGGACGCTGGGCGTGGCACACGCCCGGCATCATTCCCCATTTGTAGCCTCGCTTATTGTCACCGCGCTCGAAGTCGCGGCAATTGTGGCCATCGCCGCCGGCACTGCCTTCGACCCCGCCGGCACGGAGGCCTTCACGGTCTACATCCGTCTGAATGGCCTGGGTGCGATCGTCGTCGTCGCACTCCTGGTCCTGGTCTCCGTAGCAGTCCTCGTCTACTTCCATCACCACAAGGTGCCAGGTCGCGGGGTATGGAAGACGCTGGTTGCCCCGGCCTTGGCCTTGGGGAGCCTCGCCATCGTGCTGGTACTCAGCTTCCTCAACGTTGATGCGCTAATCGGGGCGGGACCCATCGCTTCCTTGGCCTTCACCATCCTTATTCCCTTGGTGTGGGTGGGCGGCATTGTGTACTGCCGCTGGTTGAAGAAGGCCAAGCCTGCTGTCTACCAAAAAATCGGCCGCCAGTAGGCGGTCCCCGTCTTACGGGCATGACTACCAAGAAGGACACCACCATGACACAACGTCTCACCGGCAAGATCGCTGTCATCAGCGGAGGAGCCAGCGGCATGGGCGTCAGCCACACCCGCAGGATGATCCAGGAGGGGGCGAAGGTCATCTCTTTCGACCTGCATGAGGGCGCAGGACCCCAGCTCGTGCATGAATTTGGCGAAGACAAACTGATCTTCCTCCGAGGAGACGTTAGGAATGCCGAGGACTGGGCCAGGGTGGTATCGGCCGGGCGGGAGCATTTTGGCACGCCGAATGTACTGGTCAACAATGCAGGTATCTCTCCGCTGCAGACACTGGAAAAGGTATCCGAGGAAGACTACCGCCGCGTGATCGATATCAACCAGGTTGGCACCTTCCTGGGAATGCAGGCGTTGATTCCATCGCTGCGGGAAGGCGGCGGATCCATCATCAACATCGCATCCACCGCAGCGCTCGTCGCATTTGCAGATCTATTCCCCTACGTCGCATCAAAGTGGGCGGTGCGCGGAATGACAAAAGCGGCAGCACTGGAACTGGCGAGAGACGGCATCAGGGTTAACGCTGTATGTCCGGGAGACACGGATACCCCGATGATTCGCGCCATAGCCGACACCCCCTCAGGAGCGCTTCCGCCAGCTGCTGACCTGCCTTTCAAAAGGTGGGCGCAACCTGAGGAAATCAGCGCCGCCGTCGCTTTCCTCGCCTCGGACGACTCGTCATACATGAGCGGCAGCGAACTTGTCATCGACGGCGCCTTCACCGCGCAGTAGCGCCCAGCAAACAGAAAAGAGAAGGACATTGGATAGAGTGCAGGGCAAGATCGCGATCGTGAGCGGAGCCGCCAGCGGCATGGGCGTGGAACACGTCCGTGCCCTGGTCCGGGAGGGAGCAAAGGTGGTGGGTTTTGACCTTGTTGAGGGGGTTGGGCATGTGCTCGTCGATGAGCTCGGCTCCGACAATTTCCACTTCCTGCCCAACCGCAGCGTTACCTCTGCGTCCGATTGGGCAGAGGTCGTCCGGCACTGCGAAATCAATTTCGGAGCGCCGACAGTCTTGGTCAATAACGCTGGAATTTTCCGATCGACGCGAGTCGAAAGCGTTACGGAGCAAACATACCGGTCCGTTATCGATGTGAACCAAGTCGGCTCGTTCCTTGGCATGCAAAGTGTTATTGCAGCAATGCGATACGCCGGAGGTGGGTCAATCGTGAATATCTGTTCCACCTCCGGCCTGGTGGCCTTCGAAGACAACTTTGCCTACGTGGCGTCCAAGTGGGCAGTCCGGGGGATGACAAAAGCCGCGGCCCTTGAGCTGGCCGCAGATGGCATTCGCGTAAATGCTGTCTGTCCCGGAGAGACGGAGACACCCATGCTGCTCAACAGCACGGAACCCGGCACCTCCTTGCCTCCGGAGAGCTTTCCCTTCGGCCGGTGGGCCAGGCCTGACGAGATTGCCTCTGCCGTGCTGTTCCTCGCCTCAGACGAATCGTCGTACATGAGCGGCAGCGAAGTTGTGGTGGATGGGGCGTATACCGCGGGCTAAACGTGCTCTGGGCGGGGGAGTAGCCGCAGTGACAATGACCGTTCAGCAATACCTCGCTCCAAGCCTGCGCAGCTCAGTACCCGGCCTCTCCCCTGCCCATTTTCAAACGCCAATAATAAAGACTCCACCAATCTGATCTGGCGGTAAACCCGTGCTTGCCTAATCGCGCCGTCGGAACTCGTGGCGACTCTGGCCCGTCCATAGTTGGGGTCAATTCAGGTTATCCACGGCTGGAATTGGGAGCCGTTGGGGTAGCTCCCTGGCAGCAGTAGCCGTGGATAACCTATGGGAATTGTTCCCGGCTGTGGGCGGGCGGACCTGACCTCAGGTGCAAACGTAGATCGCTTCCAGTTGTTCCGAGGACCAGGCAAGGGACCCTATGTCAGCTTTGGGTGTACTCAAACCGGTCGAACGTCTGCGCTTCCGACTCTCTCGCGGCACGATTTTCACCACGTAGAACGAGCCTGCTTTTTGTCTTGTTGTATAGCGGCATAGCCTAAGTGCTTTTCGACCATGCGACGCGGTAACACCCCATCCAGTTCGAGCCAGAGAAGATTGCCCTCCGCGGTGACGGCCTCGACTGTGCCTGAATCAATCATCTTGCCGTGCAGGTGAAAATCAACGACCCTGCCTTCTAACGTTGTCCAGTCATCCACCGGCAGCGAAGGGGCACCCTGTCGATGGCCGGGGTCGCCTGAAAAAGCTTCCATGGATCTTGTCCTCCTTATAAACGTGCAAAAAGACCGCTGGCGGAAGCGCCACAAATGGGGGTGTGGACCCTGCTTTCGAGCACAACCCAGGAGGCCATGAGTCTTTGAACGTTGCGTCTATGCGGTTTTCATCTGAACAAAAGGGATGTGAGGGCTTCGTCGAAATCGAACTCTGCGGCATTTGCTTGTGCGAAGCCGAGGATGGTAGCAAGGGGCATGGAGCCGAACAGGGGAAGGGACTCCTCGGTGGTGAGTGCATCGGCCGGTTGTCCTATGTCGGTCACTTCCTGCTGTAGGACGAGCGGGCCAGTAGGGTGGGTTGGCCACTTCTGGAGCATTAATTCGGTATCAGGGTTGCGTGAGGCCGTGGAACGTTCACCGTGATGGTTTCGAGAAAGCAGGTCGCGGGAATTAGGGCAAGCGTGGATCGTGAGTTTTCCAGGTCTGACGGTCCAGGCTTCTTTGTTGACGTTGATGGTCTGCATTGAGGCGCCCAACACGTCGGAGAGCAGGATGAATTCCTGTCGGCGTGTCGAGTATGCGCGCAGGGACTCAGAGTTGCGATGCCTCGTCGAGCCGCTGCAGATCCCTAGTGCTCAACTGGATCTGCATTGATTTCACGAGGGGAGAGAGCTGGTCGGTTGTGCGGGCGCTGGCGATCGGGGCCGCGACCCCATTCTGCGTTGCGAGCCACGCCAGGGCGATGGACGCGGGCTGAGCGGAGTGCTCCTCGGCGACGCTTTTGACTGCGGCGATGACTTTCCGGCCGTGGGCGTTGAGGTACTTTGCAGCGTCGGGAGCGCGAGGGCTTTCGATCTCCTCGCCGTCGTCGTACTTTCCCGTCAGGAAGCCGTGGGCGAGGGAGTAATAGGGAACAACGGCAAGGCCATGGTTACGCGCCAGGGGGAGGATATGGGCTTCAATCCCTCGTTCGACAAGGTTGTACTGAGGCTGGACGACGACGGGGGCGTGAAAACCTTCGCGGGCGGTGATGTCCAGCCATTCTTTGATTCGCTCCGCTGTGTAGTTCGAGATGCCAATTGAGCGGATCTTTCCTTGGTCGACGAGTTCGGACAGAGTTGCGATGCTCTCGATGAGCGGCGTTGTGGGGTCGTCGTAGTGTGCGTAGTAAATATCAACGGCGTTGATGTCGAGGCGGGTCAGCGAGGCGTCGATGGCGGCGCGGATCGTTTCGGAGGCCATGCCGGCGAATTGCGGATGGTTACTTACCTTGGTGGCAATGACGAGGTCGTCACGGTCGGATCTGCCGGTCAGCCATTTGCCGATGATCATTTCGGACTCTCCGCCTGTATTGCCCCCGGCCCAGAACGAGTATGAGTCGGCGGTGTCCAGGAAGTTGCCTCCACCTTGTACGTAGGCGTCGAGGACCTGGCACGACGTCTGAGTATCAGCGGTCCAGCCGAAGACGTTCGTGCCGAGCGCTAGGGGGGACACGGTGATTCCTGGGGCGATGGTCCGTTTGGCGACCAAGGTCTGCCTCCTAGTCAATTTTGTAACGTGTGGGGCGGGTTGGAGTAGGACCCTCCTGTGGGAGCCCGCGAGGGAGGGTCCTACTCTGTGTGGCGTCAAGCCCTCAGTTGATAGCGGGCTGCGGAGCTTTGGGATCAGATGGTGGGGTTGGCCCTCGGTGACTGCCAACCCATGCCGCGTGCAGGACGCAGCGGACATCGTCGTAGGTGATGGGCGGGATTGCCGCAGAAGCGGCTGGTCCCCTCTTCAGCGATACGGTTGAGATGCCCCGCGCGGCCAGGGATCGGGGGCATTCAGTTCGCCGGCGATCTGCCACAGCCTCCCGGCGGGATCTGTAGCGCCACCGAGGGTGAAAGGGGCGCAACCGCAGTCGTGGACGCGCGACCGGAGTCGTTCGTCCATGCCCGCTGGACAAAGGTCTACGCGTCAGCGAGATGCGTACCGCCAAGAAGTATCGTCGCTGCTTCTCGAGCATGCTGGCCGATATGGACGCCTCTTTCCCGTGCTGACGCGTTGGCTGCCGAAATGATGCCGTCCTCGTAGGTGCTCAGAGCGTCGCCGATCCGTGCGCTTTCCGTCGAGACGGCTGCGGCGGCGATTCCGTGTGACTCAAGTTCGTCAAGCCCTTCAATTCCTGAATCGTCAAGACCAAAGCCAGCGTCATTGCAGATGACGCCTCGCGGAGAAGTGCGCAGTACGTACAACGCCATAACTTTGGCGCCGTGGGAGGCAACGACAAGAACGTCGCGTGAACGATCACCGGTGATGCGCGATGATGACCATACCGCGTAGATGTTGCCATGGGGCGTTTCGGCGACTGTGTGGACGCTCTCGTCGATGATTCCCTCGACATCGTGCGGCGTCCCTAAGGGCGCGTTGAGCATTGTCAGTGCCGCTTCCTCGCCGGTTTGCCCTGGGCGGACGCCCACTGACAAGGCAGTTTCGTTTGCGTGGCTGACCCTGCCGGTTAACAAC
The DNA here is from genome assembly GCF_059090465.1 of Arthrobacter sp. MDT2-3. NCBI lineage: Bacteria > Bacillati > Actinomycetota > Actinomycetes > Micrococcales > Micrococcaceae > Arthrobacter > Arthrobacter sp. MDT2-3. The sequence goes on from NZ_JBNHFS010000001.1 coordinate 543,454, forward strand.
GAGTCGCCGTCAGACAGCCTCGCCTCCCGGGTGGCAATGGCCGCGGCGGGCACGCCGTACTTGTCCGCGAGCGGCAGTCCAGCTATCCCGGCCTGGTCTTTGCCTGGGCCGGCCGCGTGTGCGATCCATCCTCGTGCCCCCTGGCGCACAGGCAAGATACCGGTTGGCGCCCCTGCAAAGGATGCACCCAGCACCACAGCATCTGCAAGGTCGTCGTCGAACTCAAATGACGTGAGGGAGTTGCCGACCAAGATCCGTCCGCGGGGATCTTTTATATGGAGGCGATATGCGAGAGTAGCGTCACCCATAGTGGTTGTGACCTTTCAATTGTTGGACACGAAAAACTGGTTTGTTCCCCTGCTGTGGCTTTAGCGACAGCTACAGGCATGCGATGCCAAAGGCGATTGCATCAACGAGCTCGTCGATGTGATGGTCTTCCACGACGAATGGAGGTGACACGGCAATCTCGTTGCCGGACAGAGCCCGGACGAGCACACCCTTTTCTCGCGCGGCGAGGACTACTGTTTCGAGATTGATCCCTGAGTCGAACTTCACGGCGGCGAGGAGACCATGTCCTGCCCGCACCTCGATGACGCCCGTGCTGCCCGCGAGTGAGTGGACCCCGGCGTCCAGCGCTTTTCCAAGCGTCTTCACCCGTTCCACAAGCCCCATCTCTTCAATGAGGTCAATGTTGGCTTCTGCCACCGCGCAAGCCGTATTATGCCCAGCGTAGGTAAGCCCGTGGCGGAACACTGGGGCATCCGGACCGGAGAAGAAACGATCCCATACCCGCCGGGCCACCTGAACGCCTCCGAGCGGCAGATAGCCGGAGGTGATCCCTTTGGCCATAGTTATCATGTCGGCATCAATCCCGAAGCGGTCGGTGCCCCAGTAATCCCCTGTGCGGCCAAATCCCGTGATGATCTCGTCCACGATGATCAGGAACTCGTGCTTGCGCGCGAGTTTATTCAGCTTAGAGAAGTAGCCCTCAGGCGGAGCAAGAATTCCGCCCGATCCGATGATCGGTTCGGTGATGAACGCTGCGATGTTCTCCGCGCCGAGCTCCTCTATAAGCCGTTCCACCTCGTCAATGTCGTCCCAGGGCACGCGAAGGGTTTCAGGGATGAGGGATTCAACGCCATAGCCTTCGCGGTTGAATTGCAGACCAGCGAGACTGGTGCCGAAGGCGTGCAGCCCGTGATAGGCGCGATCCCTGAACAGAATATATTTCTTGTCGTGGCGGCCCTCCAGCTGCCAGTGCAATCGGGCTAGCTTGCAGGCAGTGTCGATCGAGTCTGAGCCCCCGCTGGTAAAGAAAATTTTGGCGTCGTCGAGCGGACTGAGGTCGCGTATTCGGGAGGCAAGGCGCTCCGCGGGCTCGCCAACGAAATGCCCGTGGTTGTGATAGAACTCTAGCTTTTCCATTTGGGCACGGGCGGCCTCGACGAGCTTGGGCTGGGCGTGTCCGACATTGCAGAGGAACAGTGCAGCTGTCCCATCGAGCAGTCGATTTCCCTCGCTGTCAATAACGTACGGTCCGTTACCACTGACGATCTTAATCGTGCTTTCGATGACCGTCGGCATATGCGCCTGAGAACGCCAGTGGGCGGTGTTCGCGTATTTCCCCGCCGTGGGCCGCATTATCTGTTCGGACTCGAGGACCACAGTGTCTCCTTCTTTCGACATTCGTTGGATATGTCTGGCGGTTCTCGAGAGACGGAATGATTCCGACTACTGCTCGCTAGGCCGTACCGGGCAAGTTTCGTTGCCTACAGACACACGAAAAGTGTACAACAATTCTTGCTTTGGGCCATCGGCGATACCCGATAAATAGTTCCGAACCCCTACTGCCCGGATCCGCCATTTTGCGGCAAGAAGTGTATGTCCTCCGGGCCCCAGGGCCCACAGCTCCTTACATCGGAAGCATCCCGGCCGTAGTCCTAGCGGACGGGATGTTCCACAATATAGACTGCCGTTGGTGTGTGATCTGGTACACCAACACCATCACGCTGGGGATTGGAGAAAAGATGTCCGAAAAGGATCGTGTCGTAGTCATAACAGGTGCCGGTGGAGGAATGGGCAGCATTGCTGCACACGCCTTTGCCGCATCCGGAAGTCGTCTCGTGCTTGCTGACCTGGCACTGGACCGGCTCGAAGAAGTCGCTGCGCAGCTGCGTGAAATTCATAGCGGAGCCGAGATCCTCACCATCCCGCTAAATATTGCAGACGAAGACTCTGTCGCCGCGGCAGCCGAATCGGTGCGCGCGTGGGCGGGCAGGGTCGATGTGTTGGCCAATATCGCCGGAACTGAGCAAAGCGGCACCGCAGTCGTCGACATGAGTACGGCTGAGTGGGACCGCGTGCATAACATCAATCTCCGGGGACTGTTCTTCATGTGTAGGGCGTTCGTCCCTCTGATGCCGCACCATTCAGACGCCGCGATCGTTAACATCGCATCGTGGTGGGGTCGGCGCGCGCATGGTCTCTATTCCGCGTATTGCACGTCAAAGGCAGGGGTAATCTTCTTCACACAGAGCCTCGCAATGGAGCTCGCCGAGCTGGGGATCCGCGTGAACGCTGTCGCTCCGGGCAACATCAATACGCGGATGCTGCAGTCGGTGATGAAGAAGTACGCGCAGGAGCTGGGTATGGGCTATGACGAGCTCATGGCGGAAGAGAATTCGAAAATTCCACTGCACAAGCCAGGGGAGCCTGAGGATATTGTTGACGCGATCGAATTCCTGTCCTCGAAGCGTGCCTCGTACATCACGGGAGCTACGCTTGACGTCAATGGCGGAGTGGCACTCACGTGAGCAAAAGCGAGACGGCAGCAGCGGTGCCTTCGATCCTGCTCCAATCCGGTTACACCATTCCCCAGCTCGGCTTCGGAGTGTGGCAGATCGAGCCGTCCAATACCGCCCGCGTCGTGTCAGAGGCCCTGAGTGTGGGTTATCGCCATATCGACACGGCGCCTGTCTACGGTAACGAACCTGGAGTGGGGCAGGCGGTGACCGCAAGTGGTCTGGACCGTGACGAAGTGTTCATCACCACGAAACTATGGAACGACCAGCAAGCGGACGACAATCCCAAGACTGCCCTCTACCGGAGTCTTGACGATTTATCGCTTGAGTACGTAGACCTGTACCTCATTCATTGGCCTATGCCCAAGGTTGGTACGTATGTGAACGCGTGGGAAAAACTCATAGAGCTGCGCGATATGGGTCTAACTCGATCAATCGGCGTTTCTAACCACCTTCCGGCGCATTTAGCCAGGTTGGTCACCGAAACGGGGGTTGTTCCCGATGTCAACCAGGTCGAATTGCATCCAGCACATCAGCAGCAGGACGTGCAGGCTTGGGCCAGAGATCACGGTATGCGGGTGGAATCTTGGGGTCCGCTTGGCCAGGGCAAGTACCCGTTGCTCCAGTCGGAGCCGGTGCGAGCTGCTGCCGAGGCGCACGGCACCTCGAGTGCCCAGGTCGTCATTCGATGGCATCTTCAGAACGGCCTCATACTGTTTCCGAAGTCGTCGCGGCGTGAACGCATGGTAGAGAATCTGAATGTTTTCGAGTTCGAACTCTCGGCGGATGAAATGGCTGCGATCGACGCGATGGACCGCCCGGACGGGTCTGGCCGGGTAGGTAATGATCCGCTTATGTTCAATGATGGAGTTGTACCTGACTCCTGAGCTCTCGGGCCCTGGGTAAGCTCAGGGGCAGCTGCCCTGAAGCTGGGGCGATAACGCGGGCCCACAATTAATGTAGCGGAGCCAGTGGTCTCGTTACTGCGAACCTATTGTCCCGGCACGTTTACTCGGCTTTGATTTGGTGCAATAAGGCAACCTCCGGGTGCTGTCTGGTTCTCGTCGAGAGCGAACAAAACAGCACCCGGAGGTCGTTGTGTCTGTAAGCGGGGCTGGAGGGCCGAGGGGCTGGCTTCTAAGGCGCCCGTACCCGGGCTTCAGTACGCACTGAGCCATGCGTTTGGGACTACGCTGAGCAGGACAGGGGAATCGGTCCGGATCGCCAGCGAGCACCTGCACCTGCCCCAGCCCGTGTGCGTCCTGACCCGGAACTTCTTCCGGCCGCTGCGCTTCACCGAACAGGTGACAGGAGTCAGGCTCCGTGACAGTAACTGTGCCCGCAAAAATGCTTCGGTCGGGTCAAAGTGATTCACGTGGACATCGAGGATGTCCGGAGATTCTCCCTGGAGGCAGGCACTTGACGACGGGGGCGGGCAAGATGAATTCCCGGGAACGAAACCTGAGTGAAGGCCTGCTCAACTACCCCCAGCCAGGGTCCGGACTACTCGTTCTTACCCTCCTAGAGGGGAGGGTACGACCATTTCCGGCTCGTCTATTTCGCAATCCTGCCGACGAAACCCAGGCACCGCCGCGGCGTTCAGGGGCATCGTCATCGCCCCCTTCGCCGTTCAAGGTGAAATTCTCCCCCGAGCCGGAATCAAAGACGACCGCACCATGACGTGCCGTCCTCAGGCCAACGGCAAAGCCGAGCGCCTCAACGGCTGACTCGAGGACGAATGGACTCAGGCGACAGCCTAAGGGCGAAAATCTGAACGCCCATGCTGCTGGCCAAACTGTCAAGCCCTACCGCGACAGGCACCACAGCGCCAGTCAATGTGCGCTTCACGTGCCTGGCCGGCACAAAGCTGCTCCCCGGGAGTTGGACTGAATGTCAGGCCAACTCCCGGGGAGCAGCTCGTGCCAGCGGGTTAGCGTCGAATTTGTGGTTTAGCCACGCATACTTGAGCGCAGGCTTTCCGTCTCCTCGGGCAAGATCCGCAGGCTGTTTTCTTCGAGAGCGCCTGCCAGTACCACGCCGTAAATAGAACGGGCACGCTGGACGGTTTCGTAGCCTTCCACCACATCTGACAGCACCCGCGCTGGCTCGCGGTCCAGAGGATCGCCGTAGCCACCCCCTCCGTTGTCGATAGAACGCACCCGGTATCCCGGTTCCAAAGCCAGCAACGACAGGCCCGGCAGCGGCTTTTCAGAGCCATCTGGCGCAACGACGAACATCTGGGCGGCTCCCCCTGCGTGCCCACCATGCACTCCCGCGGGCGGGTGAACCATGCCATCAGCGGCCACGGCCAACTCCATCTCGGAGAAGCGGGACCCATAGATGATTTCCTGCCCGGGTGCCCCGCGGAACTTTCCTGCGCCACCGGAGCCTGGAACGATCCGCACGGACTCGACCTGGACCGGATATTTGCTCTCAACGACTTCGATACTGTCGCGCAGCAGCATTCCGTTTACACCGGCACCACCGAAGTTGATCCAGCCGTCAACCCGGGCCGTGGCTGGGCCGCCGCCGAAGGCGGAGAACAGCTGATTCACATAGAACCTGTCATCAAACCGACGATCGAGCCCGGAAATGACACCCCACGCCGCTGACATACCCGATGCGCCGGCACCCGAGCCAAGACCGTATGCGATGTTCGCGAAGGCGCACTGAACTGCGCCAATCAGGCGGTAGAGCAAATTTGTCGTCGCGAGCGAGGCACTGTGAGGGAATGCGGCTTTACCGACGGCCGCGCCCTCTCTCATCTTGACCTCGATCCGACGGAAACTACCACCGGTGATTGGTACCTGTTTCGGGAGCGAGGTCATGACTCCGATGAGTGCGCCGGCGAGGGTGGTCGCTTCTGACAGGTTCAGTCCATTGGACATGCAGTCATCGTTGTCCCTCAGGTCAACGATGATCTTGCCTTCGGTGGGGTCAATCTCCACGGCGGCATGGATGCGGAAGCCGTCAGGCATCAGGCCAGGTGCGGGATCGTGACGCACCTCGTATTCAGCACGTCCAGCGGGCAGCTCGCGAATGGCAGCGCCCATCATCTCATCGCCATAGTTCGCCATCCACTTCAAGTGACGGAGAATGGTCTGCGCGCCGAACCGTTCGGACATCTCCCGGATCCGCTGCTCGCCAAGTCGGATCGCGCCTATCATCGCGCGATAGTCGGCGTACCACTGATCGGCAGCACGGATGCGCTTACGGCACATCCGGATAATATCCTCGACGTCCTCATAGTCACGCTGGACCTGAGTTGCAGTGAAGATTAAGGCGCCTTCGTTGTAGACGTCCTTTGCGTCGAACATGTAGGTGGTCGGCTGGCTATTGCCGATATCGGCCTGGTGGGCGAGAAGGGTGAGGGTGAAGCAGTGGACGTCGTCGATGACGACGGGCACCAGCAGAGTGAAATCCGCCGGGTGAGTGCAGCCCTCGTACGGATCGTTATGCAGGTAGGCGTCGCCGTTGCGCAGCGTCGGATGGTGACGGCGCAAGGATTCCACTTGCAGATGCGAGCCGAGAATATGGATCGGCAGCGAGTTGGCCAGCGAAATGAGTGTCCCGTCGGCCGTCATCAGCGCACCAGACATGTCGCGTGCCACTGAGATAAGGGCGGAGCGGGCCGAATGCATGAGCGCATCATTCATCTCACGGTTGATTGCGTTCAGACGGTTCGAAATCACCGCCGCGAGGATAGGGTCGATGGCGTCGTCGGTGCGGGTCTTGGGCGATTCGAGAGTCTCAGACATGGACATTTCCTTCCGCTGAGCGATTGGCAGGTGCGCTGGGTTCATCATCGATGGTGAGAATGAAGTCGCCGTGGGGTGTTACACGGGCGACACTGTCGGGGTAGAGCACAAGGGTGCTGGTGGGGCTAACAAGCGCCGCAGGCCCTGCGACGACTGCCCCCGAGGGAAGGTCGTCCATTGCGAGAATAGGGGTTTCCATCTCGACCGCACCGAAATGGCACATCCGTATCGCCAGAGGCTCGGGGCGGTTGTGATCAGTTCCGGCGGGAGCCGTGGGATCAGAAATGTCGAGGATGCCTCGAGTGACTCCGACCCAGCTGATGAACTCTACGGAACTGCTACGGTCGACGAACGTATACTGCTTCTGGTGTGCCTCATGGAAAGACTCTACGAGACGGTCGACGTCCTCCTGGGTTACGCGATGGCCGCCGATTGGCAGCTTGAACTCCACTTCCCATACTTGGCCGGCATAGCGTGCTTCGGCGCGGTATTCGCGTTCCCACACGGCAGAGTGCTCTCCGCTTGCCTTGACCGCAAAAGCATCCAGGCGCTCGTCAATGGCGGCGAGCACCTCGTTCACCCCTTCCGCGTCGAATGCAGCGGAGTTGGTGATCTTCGCCTGCTCGCTGCGGAAGGTGAGGTCTGAGTACTGCATACCGACGGCACTCAGCACACCAGCATGCCTGGGCACGATGACCTTTTTAACCCCAAGTTCGCGAGCGATCGGCACGATGTTGATGCCCGCCGCGCCGCCACCGGCAACCAGGACACTCTCGCGCGGATCAATGCCCGCGTTGATGGTTAGACCGTGGATGGCATCGATCATGGATTCGCTAGCGAGTCGAATGATGCCTTCCGCCGTCTGGGGAACGCTTGTACCGAGCCGCTGGCCGAGCTTCGCGATCGCCTCGCGCGCACTATCAACCTCGAGTGTCATCCGGCCGCCAAAGAAAAAATCGGGCTGAAGATAACCCAGCACAGCCGCCGCGTCTGTCACAGTCGGCTCTGTACCGCCCTTGCCGTAACAGATCGGTCCCGGCTCAGACCCTGCACTGCGTGGCCCGACCGATAGAAGACCGCCGTGGTCAACGCTGGCGATTGAACCGCCGCCAGAACCAATGCTCTTGATGTTCACGGTGGCCATCGCGATGAGGTCACCGATACCTTCGGGACCCATCCAGGTAACGCGCGATTGTGAGATTTCGCCATCTTGAATCATTCCAACGTCGAAAGTAGTGCCTCCAGTGTCGACTACGACGACGTCCCCGTGGAATTGCTCCAGCTCGGCGTAACGTCGAGCTGCCACCGGAGCCATCGCCGGGCCGGACTTCATGAGGTATACCGGGTGTGTTATCGCGTGATCAATAGGGACGACACCGCCGGCTGATGTACAGAGCAGGATGGGCCCATTGAAGCCGGCGCGCCGAACTTCGTCCTCGACGGCGCCGAGGCTTTCCTCGACAAGCGGTTTGAGGGACGCATCCAGCGCAGTCACCGACGCGCGCCTGTACTCACGCATGATGGGGAGGAGCCGATGCGACAGCGTGTAGGCAACGCCGGGCAGTTCCTCTTCGATAAGCTCTCCGATGCGACGCTCATGTGCATGGTTGGACGGCGCCCAAATGAGGGCAACCGCGATTGCCTCGAACTGTTCCCTTTTGATCCTGCGAAGCGTGTCGCGGACTTCAGACTCGTCCAGAGCGCGAACTACGCCTCCTTCTGCATCAATACGTTCATCGATCTCGAACGTTTGGAGTCGCGGGATATATGGCCCAGGAAAGGGCACGTTGAATTCGAAGGTCTGCTCTTGAGGACGCCCACCCTCGCGGAACAGCAACGTGTCTGCGAATCCCTTGGTAATGAGCAGTGCCGTCTTCGCAGTCTTACCTTGAACGTAAGCGTTAACGGTATGAGTTGTGCCGTAGACCAGCCTGTCCGCACGGGCGAAGAGCTCGTCTCGGGTGAGGCTCAGACTCTTGGCTGCGTCCTGCACCGCGCCGAAGAATCCGTCGACCAACCCGCCGTAGGTCGTCGGAGCCTTGCCGACCGCCATGATCGCTCCATCGATGGTCACGACCGCATCGGTGAAGGTGCCTCCGGTGTCCACAGAAATGCAGACATTACTCTCATTAGCAATCATTGCAAACAGTTCTCCATCCTGGGAGCAGCGCCCTGATGGGCTCGCTAAGTGTGATCGGCGTTACAGCCTGGTGAGTAGATCGTACCCTGTTGCCAATTGTGGAACAAATCTCTATTCTCGGTTTACTGCTTCCCAAGTTTTCCTGCCCCAGCAACGGCCAAAACCAGTAGTCTGCGGCGAATTAGCGACTCGACGAGTCCCGAGAAATTGAGGTACGAAGTGCGTAATAAACAGATTGGAACGGTCGCAGCGATGGCCGCAGCCGGCTTGATCATCAGCGCCTGTTCCGGTGGGGGCACGGCCCCCGCAGCAGAAAAAACCGTCAGGACGGGGCCATGGGAGTACGGGGCAACCGTTACTGCCGAGTGGGGTGGGGAGGGTACGCCTACGCAGTGGAAATCAGTTGACGACGGAGCTGGTAATGGCACCAACATGTGTGTGCTCTTTCCGCACCTGAAGGATCCGACGTGGGTTGCTCAGGCTGAGTCGCTTTACGATGAGGCCAAGCGGACCGGTATTTCCTATGACCTGTTCGAGGCCGGCGGGTACGGGAATCTTTCTACCCAGTTGTCGCAGATGGATGACTGTATCAACTCTGGAAAGTACGACGTCATTGGTTTGAACGCCGTTTCAGGCGACGGTGTGTGTTCCACTGTCGAGAAGGCGCTGGAGGCGGGGATCGCCGTTATTGACTCGATCAACGGCACCTCGTGCGATGCAACCGTGACCGGCCATCCGAAGTTCCATCAGGTGGCCGCGAAGTACTACCAGGTTGCTAAGGCTCTAGGGGACCACATTGCGAAGCAACCGGGCGCAAAGAAGATCCTAGTTTTGGCTGGCCCCGAGGGCGTGACGTGGTCGGACGATTCGATGAAGGGCTTGAAGGATGCCTTCGCCGCGGCCCCGGAGAACGTCATTGTCGCCGCACCCCGGGGCGACACCGATGCAACCAAGCAGCTTGCCTTTGCCTCCGATGCGCTGACAGCAAACCCGGACATCACCGACATCGTATCTGTTGCCGTCGCTTCCAGCGCCTCGATGGTCGCCGTACGAGATGCAGGGCGCGAGGGCGAAATAAAGCAGTACTCGTGGTCTCCGCCGGAGGATGCCTACCTCGCGGTTCCCGATGGCACGGTCGCAGCAGTCTCGTCCGACGTGGTTCCGATTCAGCAGCGCATGGTTGTCAACGAGGCGATTCGACTCGTTAAGGGCGAGCTTGACTACAAGGCGGTCGCGGCGGAAGGTCTCATTATTACCGCAGACAACTTCGACAAGATTCCTCGCACTGACGTCACGTCTTCGCCAGGTGCTTCCCCCGTCTTCCACTACGCACCGTGACCCAGTTGATTTCTGACGAAGGAATTCAGATGTTGCCGACGACTACATCGTTTGGACGCGACACTGCTGAAAGCGCCTCCGTACCGCCGACTTCCCCAGTGCTCGAACTGCGGAAGGCCACCAAGAAGTTCGGTGCGGTTTCTGCGTTGACCGATGTATCAATCGAGCTAATGGCCGGCGAGTGCCTTGTCCTCCTTGGCGAGAACGGGGCGGGCAAGTCAACACTCGTTGGTGCCATACTCGGTCGACACACTCTTACAGAGGGGCAACTACTGATCCGCGGTGAGCAGGTAGAGCACTATAACCCGCACGCGGCGCGCCAGCACGGCGTGCGGGCGGTCACCCAGGAGTTCAGCCTCTGCGAGAGCCTGCCGGTCTATGCCAATCTTTTCGTCGGCCAGGAACCACAGCGCGCCGGGTTCCAGCGCAAGCGATTCATGCGCACCGAGGCACGACGTCGCCTTAAAGAAGTCGACGCCACCTTCTCCGAAACCGATCCAGTTTCTGCCCTCACACGGGCTGAGCAACAGCTGGTAGAGATTTGCAAAGCCGTTACACAAGACTCTGACCCAGGAGTAATCCTTTTTGACGAGCCTACGGCGGCAATCAGCGCGACCGAGGCGCAAAAACTGTTCGATATCATCGATCGACTCAAAGCGACGGGCTGGGCGATTGTGTACATCAGCCACCGAATGGAGGAGTTACGCCGGGTCGGTGACCGCGTCGCGGTACTCCGCGACGGCCGGCATATTGCCACCCATCATCTTGCGGACGTCGACGATAAACAGCTGATTAATCAGATGGCAGGACGAGACCTCGATACCGTGCACCCTGCGAAGGCGCAGGTGTCGGAGATTGGCCAACCGGTCTTGTCCGTGGACCAGCTCGCGACCAGCAACGGCAAGGTCCTAGACGTGTCCTTTGAACTCCATGCTGGCGAAATTCTCGGAATCGGTGGCCTCGTAGGCTCAGGAAAAGGCGACGTGGCGAGTGCCATCTTCGGTCTTGAGCCGCTGACTCACGGAAAAATCCACGTCGGCGGGCAACACGTCTCACGTCCCACGCCCCGCACCATGTACCGTCTGGGCTTCGGCTTCCTCGCAGAGGATCGAAAACGTGAAGGCATCCTTCCGGAGACCTCGGTCGGAGCAAATGTGATGGTGGAGCGCCTCGCGGTCTCACGTACATTTTCCCGCGCTGGCTTCCAGCTCAAGCGGAAGCTGCAGGACGCCGCATCGCATCTCATCAATGAGTTCGACGTACGTCCATCCGGGGCCTTACGGATGCCGATCGGCCAACTCTCTGGAGGCAACCAGCAGAAAGCACTGGTTGCTCGCGCACTGTCCACTCCGCGCAAAGTACTCGTTGTCGTTGAACCCACTGCGGGTGTGGACATCGGTTCGCGGATGGAAATCTATCGGCACCTGCGAGCCAAGTGCCAGGAAAGCGGCATTGGCATTCTGCTGGTTTCCTCCGACGTGGAGGAGCTGGTGGGCATGTGTGATCGGGTGGTCGTAATGAACACGGGGCGCATTACCACCACCTTGTTCGGAGCAGAAATCACCCCCGACAACATCGTCGCCGCATCGTTCGGCACCACAGAGGAGAACCACCAGTGACCGCAACACTTTCCCCCAAAACCAAGAGTGGAGCTGACTCGGGCCGACGGAGTATGGACTGGATTATCCTTCAGTTCGGACGGGTCGGCCCTCTTCCGCTGCTTCTCCTTGGTGTCTTCGTGTACTTCGCGACGACAACGCCGACGTTTGCTACGTCAAACAACATCACCGAGCTATTGCAGCGATCCGTTTTCCTCTTGCTGATGGCGATGGGCCAGATGCTAATCCTTGTGTCCGGAGGGTTTGATCTCTCCGTGGCTGCCGTCGTCTCCTTCATGAGCATCGTCGGCTCGCAGGTCATGCTTCGCACATATGCCGGAAGTGGAAACGAGGTTACGGCGGTACTGGTGAGTCTCGCCCTGACGCTGTTGGTCGGCGGCCTCATCGGCCTGATTAACGGCATGGGCGTCGCGCTACTCAAGATCAACGCATTCATTGTGACGCTCGCGGCCGCAACCATCCTTGGGGGCCTCACCATCATCGTTTCCGGCGGCATCACCGTAACGGGACTTCCCCCGCTGTTTTCGCGCGTACTCGCCAGCGACGGTCCTCTGGGACTTTCATGGCTGGTGTATCTTACGATCCCCGTGGTGATCGCAATGTTCTTTCTAACGAACAACAGCGTGTTCGGAGCTAATCTGTACGCGCTTGGAGACAACCCGGTGGCCGCTCGTATCGCCGGCATCCCTGTGCGACGGGTGACAATCATCGCGTACGTCCTGGGTAGCATGCTGATCGCATACGGCGCCTGGCTGCTAACCGCCCGGATCGGATCTGGACAACCGACACTAGGCGCAACTTACACGATGGAGACAATCACCGCTGCCGTCATTGGCGGCGCCTCCCTTCGGGGCGGCCGGGGCACAATCATAGGTGTTGTCATGGGTGTGCTCTTCATGCAGATGTTGACCAACGGTATGAACCTCGCCCGTTTGGACGCAAACTCCCAACAAATCGCGATTGGCGTTGCGCTCGTCTTCGCGGTCCTCATTGATCGACTCCGCGATCGAGCACGTACGTACTCGGCTGTCCAGCGCACCCTAGCCCTGGCCGCATGATCGGTCCACGAGAAGCGGGCGAGCCCTATAAAGGACTCACCCGCTTCTCGTGCATCAGGATTAAATTGGGGCGAGGCTGCTCTGCTTGTCCTCTTCAGATGACCAATCCTGGGGCAGGAACGATCGACGCACGTCCTCCCGGGTGGATAGTACGGCGTCACCCACGGCCTTTACGGCGCGCTCGGGGTCACCGCTGGTAAGAGCATAGAAGATATCAACGTGGCACCGGCCCCACGTCTCCCGGTCCCCGAACAAGTCGGACATCGACAGAACGAAGAGTGAAAACTTAAGTTCCTGAGCGAGGCGTTCGTAGTATTCGTTCAGACGCCGGCTTCCCATCAAGGCAACGACCTGGGCGTGGAACTCCAGATCACGCTCAACGATGTTTCGCGGGTCGCCTGCATCCAGCGCCTCCACCAGAGCGTTCAATGCCTTTTCCAGGGCCGAGAAGTCTTTTCCAGGACCGACGGTGCGCGCGGCTGCTGTCTCTAGGTAGAAGCGGGTCAAGTGGACGTCCAGGAGGTCCTCCTGAGTGGGCCGCCAAACTACCCAGCCGCGATTTCGCTCGTACCGTGAGAGTCCCTGAAAATCCAAAACAGCAAGTGCTCCGCGCACTGTATTGCGGGAGACTTGAAACTCCTGTGCAAGAACACTCTCTTTCAGCCTGCCTCCGGCAGGTATCTTGCCGGTGAGAATGCGCTCGGTAAGGGAGTCAACGAGCTGGGCGACCGCGATCTTCGCCGAGGCAGCGTTCGGCTTTTCACTCATTATCGGCGCTGCAGGGGTCGGACGAGCAAACCCGTTTGCTGCGCTGGGAGCACGGCATCGTCGAGAATACTGCTCCTGTCAGCACACTCAATCGTAGGGCGATTTCTGAATAATGGCGCCTTTGGCTGTTGGCGTGCGGTGGTCATCGTCTTTCCTTCCATCCGGGGAATCTCTCCTGACTCCTTTATTTGCTATGCCTCTGCCCCAAGATTACCCTCCTCCAGGCCCCACGCGAAGTATTCTTGCTTCTTCATAAAAATGTTCTACAATTTTTTCAACCGCCGAACGCTGAGAGACAAATCACGGCAGTTGCGGAGGCTGGCAACGATGCCTAGCTCCCAGATTCAATGACGAAACACTGAAGGATGTACATGGACATGGACATGCGTGAGATTGCGGATCGAATCGAGATACCAGCCACCCTGGCTAGGTACTCCTCTGGTTTGGACACACCTGGGCGTGACTTCAGTGAGTGGGACCTGGCGTTCACCCCTGACGCCGTATTCGTGAACTGGAACGGCCCCGGTTCGGAGATGTCTGCTGAGGAGATGAAACCGTTCCTGACCAAGGGCGATCCGGTGTATTCGCATCAACACCTGCTAAGCAATGTCCTGATTGTCTCCCTGGAGGGAGAGAAGGCCGCAACCCGCGCCGAGTATCTGCATGTGGGGGTTCACCGTACTTCGGACCCCACTAAGGCGAACTTCATTTTCAAGGGCGGATTCTACGAAGACGAGCTCATTCGCACTCCGGATGGATGGCGGATTGTGCGGCACACAATTCATCGCCGGTGGGACCGTTATGAGGTCATCCCGTGGCCCCCCGCAAACACGACATGGGGGCTCACTGACATGTCCCTTGCGCTTGATGACGCGACGAATGGAGTCAAGGCATGACCTCGTATGAGCTTCGCATCTATGATGCCGTGCCTGGACGCATGCCCGATCTGTGCGCCCGTTTCCGGGAGCACACGCTCGGCTTGTTCAGGGAGCACGGCATCGAAAGCCTCGGCTACTGGATTGATGCCCAAGACGCGAACCGGCTCGTCTATCTCCTGCGTCATTCGGACGCCGAAACTAGCTGGGCGGCTTTCAAAGCTGATGAGCGATGGCTGTCGGTAAAAGCAGCTTCGGAGGAGAACGGCCCTCTGACGACCGAGATAACCAGCATGTTCCTGGCCCCGACTGCGTTTTCTGCCATGCAGTGAGCGGCGGATTGCGTTCAAAGGGATCTATCTCTCGAGATGCTCGTTCTAACTTGAGGAAGGAACACGGAGAGTGCATTTTCCGAAAGACGCATTACCAATCGGAACCAATGCCCTGACCGAGCTAATCCTCCTGGCGGACGGTGGCGGAAAGACGGTACTGCTCGATACGCCGTCCATCTTCATTGGACTAAAGACGTTTGCGCCCGGCGAAGTCTTCGCCAATCACTTTCATGAGGGTTACGACGAATTTTTTGCGGGGCTGGAAGGAACAGTGAGCGTCTGGCGAGGACGAAGCAGCCGTTCGGAGTTGACCAGGGGAACGTCCCTGCTCTGCCGCCGCGGAATTCACCATTACCTCGTCAATGAGACTCCACTGCCAGCCACGATCCTTTTTGCGAAGGTTCCGATGGTCCAGGACGACACGATCTGGGTCGACTGGGTGCCAGCATGCGATGACACGACGGCCGCGGTCGAACTCCCAACTAGAAGTAGAGGATATATATGAGACTCGGGACTGTACGCCGCGACGGCGGCACCCAAGCGTTCCGCCAGAAGGGCGGAACGACGACGTACTTAGACATCCCCGATGCCGGGGCGCTGCTAGAGCGCTCTGACTGGTCATCGTTAATTGGGAAACAGGGACCTGAGCCGCTGCCAGAAGAACTGGCACCTCCAGTGATGCGGCCCGGGAAGTTTGTTTGCGCGGGTTTGAATTACTTTGACCACGCCCGCGAGGTGGGAAAGGATGCCCCCGCCTACCCCACGCTATTCGCCAAAACTCCCAATGCGCTCCTGGGTGCGCGTGATGATATACAGCTGCCCGAAAGGGAACAGAGCTCGCGCGTCGACTGGGAAGCCGAACTCGTGATCGTCATAGGCATGAGAGTCAG
This sequence comes from Arthrobacter sp. MDT2-3, assembly GCF_059090465.1. Lineage (NCBI taxonomy): Bacteria > Bacillati > Actinomycetota > Actinomycetes > Micrococcales > Micrococcaceae > Arthrobacter > Arthrobacter sp. MDT2-3. The sequence goes on from NZ_JBNHFS010000001.1 coordinate 559,033, forward strand.
AAACGCTGATGCCGATGCCGCCGCCAAAGCAATAGTGGGTTACACCGCACTGAATGACGTGTCTGTCCGCGACTGGCAGAAGCGCACTGAGGAATGGTTTCAGGGGAAGAACTTCGACGCAACCTCCCCTGTTGGCCCATTCATCGTCACAGCCGATGAAATAGACCCTGCCACGGGCCTTTCCGTGCAATGCCTGGTCAATGGGAACCTAATGCAGAGCGGCCGGACCGACGACATGATCTTCAGCTGCAGGGAACTGGTGGCCTACATCAGCCAGTTCATGACCTTGGAACCAGGAGATCTGATAGCAACAGGCACGCCCGCCGGCGTTGGCGCAGGAAGGACCCCCCAGCAGTTCCTGAAACCAGGAGACGAACTTGTCACAAGGATCGAAGGCATCGGTGAACTACGTAACTTCTGCCGCTAGGCAGCCAGTGGCACTGACAAGGAGAAACACCCCATGGCAAGCAAAGTAGCCGCGACAGAGGTGGAGAACCGCTTTTTTCCGCAGGAGCGCAACAAAAGACGCATTGTTGTCTTGGATTCTGCGACCCATTCGCATCGTCATGCCGCCTCTGCCGAAGCTCGACCAAACGCTGAGGTGGTCGTCAACGCCTCCTACGCTGGAGTGTATTGTGCCCGGCTACTGCAGGAGATGCGTCCTGTGGCGACGATCGGCCTCGATTGCGGTGTCGGCAAAGATGGCGCGGGAATTTCCGGGCTCTGGTACTTCGAAGCCCTCGGCATTCCTGCCGCCGCGGCTGACATCACGGGTGTGGAACACGGTAACGGCGCAGACCTTTACGAAAACGGGGTCATATCCAAGGTCAACGGCTACGCAAATGCTTTAGGGGTTGCCCCGGGGATGACCGTCAAGGATGCCGCCGATCTCATGTTGGACACGCCGGTCAACGGTGTGGAGCTGGATGCAACCAATCGTCAGGTGGTTGAAGAAGGCCCGAATGGCCACAATGTCGTCTGCACAAACTCCATCGCCGATGCCCTACCGGAAGATTGCAACACCAACGTTTTATGTACTGCCGGGCACACCGGCCGGTCTGTAATCGACTACATCACCAAGTTCCGCCCTTACGGCTTCATCTGTTCTGACGGAGCTATCGGGAAGAACAACTCCGGCATCGCAGCCCTTGGCCCTGCCAACGACGCCGGAGTCCCCGGGGCCACCGTTTCGGCCAACACTGCCCGTATGGGTGATGGCCACTCCACCTACTACGACGGCATCATCAGTGCCTGCAATGATCTGGCCACTGCCGCCGGCGTGCGCGTAGGCATGAGTGCCGTGGAGGCCGCCCATCTGCTCGTCAACCGCTGACCACTCCTGAAAGAGGAACGAGAAAATGAAGTTTTGGAACCTGGCCAAAGCACACAACGGCAGCCAAAGCTACGACGTTGTCGTCGTCGGCTCAGGTGCAGGCGGCCTGCTTACCGCCATCGTCGCCGCAAAGGCCGGCAAAACTGTCGCGGTGCTGGAGAAAGCCCAGTGGTTCGGCGGGACAGCCGCCATCTCCGGCGGCACTCTTTGGATCCCTAACAATCGCTATATGCGCGAACGCGGGCTGACCGACAGTCGGGAGGGCGCCTTAAAGTACCTGCGCAGTATCACCCGGGGACACACTGCCGATGATGTCCTCGAAGCCGTCGTGGATAGCGGCCCGGCCATGATCGACTTTCTTGCGGAGCACGCGGACCTCTCCTTTGCCTCCGTGGATGACTACCCGGATTACCGCCCAGACCTTGAAGGATCGGTTCCTGGCGGGAGGTCCTTGGACCCGGCATTCTACGACTCCACCAAGCTGGGGTCCCTCAAAGGGGCCCTCCGCCCCGACCGTCGCATGCCGTTCTCCATGCAGGAATACGAACAATGGGTTGCGTTCACGCGATTCCCCTGGGACAAACTCCAGGAACGATTGGACGCCGGCATAGTCTCGCGGGGCAACTCCGTGGTGGCACCGCTGTTAAAGGCCGCCGACGACCTTGGCGTTGTGCTGGTTACGGAATCACCTGTCGAGAAGCTGCTCACCGAAGGCGGGCGCGTCACTGGCGTTATCGCCGCCGACACCGAATTCGCGGCGACGGCAGGCGTAATGCTGGCCTGCGGCGGTTTCGAATGGGACAGGCAGATGGCAAAGGAGTTCCTGGGCGGCCCCGTGATGGCCCTTTGCTCTCCTCCTAACAACACCGGAGACGGCATCCGGATGGCTCAGCGGCTGGGCGCCAAACTAGGCAACATGCGCGAAGCCTTTTGGGCCCCCATGGCCGTCGTTCCCGGAGAAGAGTCTGAAGGGGAACAGTTAGGCACCCTGATGCGCTTCGAACGTCAGGGACCAGGCAGCATCATCGTCAATAGACACGGCCAGCGCTTCGTTAACGAATCGCAGAACTACAACGACATGACCCGGGCGTTCCACGCAGTGGACCCAATTCACCACAACTGGGCACATCTCCCGGCATACATCATCGTCGACCACGAATACATGGAACTGTATGGCTTCCTCACCTACAGAGCCGGAGAGTACCTGCCGGTATGGCTGCGCTCCGAGGAAACGCTGAACAAGCTAGGTGCAGCCCTCGGACTACCAGAAGGCTCGCTCGAAGTAACGGTAGAACGGTTCAACGAGTTCGCCCGCTCAGGACAGGACCTTGACTTCGCACGAGGGGATAACGACTACGACCAGTACTGGGGCGACGGAAACCGTGGCTACCCCAACCGGTCCCTCGCTCCGCTGCAACGGGGACCCTTCTATGCGGTTGAAATAGTACCTGGCGCCTTCGGCACGAACGGCGGCGTGGTCACCAACGCCACCGCTCAGGTGCTGGACGTCGACGGGGAGCCGATTCCCGGCCTCTACGCCGCCGGCAACACTACCGCCCATCCGGTGGGCGGCGGCTACCCCGGTGCAGGCGGAACGCTGGGGCCCGGTATGACCATGGCCTACATCGCCGGCAAAACCCTCGCCAAAGCATGACCACCCCCCCTCACCAACAAGTATCAGGAGACAAAAATGAGCAACACCCAGACCGCGACCAGTTACCGTCTTGAGGGCGATAATGCCCAGTACGCAACGGACGGCAAGGTTATTCCCGTAGTGACAAAGGCCGGCCAGGAATACGGACACACCGGCCAATCCGGGGGAGCGCACCGGGTGTCTGGAGTCAGTATCCAGCACACTCCGGCGACAAAAATCTGGTTTGGGAAAGTCCACAACGATCCCGGCTTCCGGTCCCTTCCCCATCACCACGGCGAAGCAGAAACAGGCGGCTTCGTCTACAAGGGCCACGGGCGCATCTACTACGGCGCGAACTACTCGGAATACGTGGACATGTTTGAAGGTGATTTCGTATTCGTCCCCCCATTTATGCCCCACGTTGAGGTCAACATGAGCACCACTGAGGAACTCATCTGGCTCACCACCCGCACCCCTGAAAACCTCGTGGTGAACCTGCCGGATGTCGACGACTCCATCCTCGAAGGCTATCGCCGGACCTGACATTCAAAGCGCTGCTCAGGTCCTTGCCCTCTGTCTCGGTCTTTTTAATGGCCTCATTACTGAACATCCGGAGGCAAATGAGCTCTCCGCTGATCCAGCCCTGCAGGGACACCACGCCTGAGAGGAGCTATTGTCCTCGGGAGCACTAGGCAAGCAGTCACTGCAAAATGGACCGTAACAGCCATAAGCGCCCGAGAAGGTGCCACAAGATATCAATTCAGGTCTTTTGCTGTTGCGGGGGGTTCGACGACCAGCTTGTGCGGTCGTCCGCATTCAAGCGTGTGGTCGCCTTCAAAGTGGCCTCGGTCAAATATTCAGACTGTGCCTAGTGCTCCCGAAAGCATCCTGCTTTCGGGAGCAAGGCTTTCGTACACAACTCCCGGGGGAATCTGCCTGCTTACCTCAACGGTGAAGGACCAGGGGCTGTACCAGGTGACCAGGATGCCGGAGGATTCGCTTGAGGCTTCTTCGGAGTAGATTCGCGTAATTCTCCAGCTAGCTGATAATCGGCGGTGAAGGTTTTTGAGGGTTCTGTTCGTGCAGGCGAAGTTGGCCAACCACCAACTGCCATCTAGGTTGTAGATGAAATGCCATCTGGCGTCACACGTCCTTGCGGAGAAGGGCGCCGTGCCTGCCGCTATGAGGCGGACAGGCACGGCGAATTACTAAACAGTCACGAGATCCTGCCAGCCAGCGAGGTCGTATCCATGAGCATCACTTACCGACTTGTTCGTAACCTTTCCGGCCACCACGTTGAGACCGGCCGCCAAAGCAGGGAGTCGCTCAAAGGCAGCCCTAGCGCCCAAATCGGCCAAGGCAACCGCATAGCGCAGGGTGACGTTCGTCAGTGCGTGGGTGGAAGTGCTTGGAACGGCACCAGGCATGTTGGCGACACAGTAAAAATGGTTTCGTGGACCTTGTAGGTCGGCTTCTCGTGGGTGGTTGGACGGGTGTCTTCGAAGCAGCCGCCCTGGTCCACAGCGATGTCCACCAGGACCGCGCCCGGTTTCATCCGGGCCACGAGATCGTTGGTAACCAGCTTGGGCGCCTTCGCTCCGGGAACCAATACTGACCCGATTACGAGGTCTGCATCGATAAGGGACTTTTCGATCTCGTATGAGTTAGAAGCGACGGTCTTTAGCCGGCCCTGGTACTGGGCATCGAGTTCACGCAAGCGGTTGATGTTGATGTTGATGTTGATGTTGATGTTGATGTTGATGTCCAAGATGGTAACGTCCGCTCCGAGGCCCAGCGCCATTGTTGCAGCGTTAGTACCGGCCACGCCTGCACCAAGAACGACCACTTTGGCTGGGCGGACGCCGGGAACTCCGCCCAGCAACACACCCTTGCCGCCGGCAGGAGCCATAAGAGAGGAGGCGCCCACCTGGACAGCGAGGCGACCGGCGACCTCAGACATCGGAGCGAGCAGCGGGAGCGAGCGGCCCTCTTGTACGGTTTCATAGGCAATTGCCGTGACGCCGGAATCAACTAGCGCCCGGGTCAGCTCGGGCTCGGCAGCAAAGGTGAAGATAGGTAAAAAGGAGTAGCCCATCCCGAAAGTGACGGTACTCGGAGGCGATGGGTTCTTTAACCTTCATGACCATGTCTGCTCGGGCCCAGATTTCGTCGGGCCGTCTGAACGATCTCCGCTCGGGAGAGTGCCTATTCCTGGTCACTGATACCGGAGCCCGTTCCAGCTCCGCTTTCTACAAGCACTCGATTTCCTTCCCCACATAACGGCCAAGAACACCGAGCACATCCGCCAATTTGTCATCGATCACTTATCGTCAAACCCTGCAGTGGCTGGCACCCAAACAAATCTTGTGTTCGAGCATGGCAGGGGTTCGACGTCAGGGCTGTAAATGCCGGGTGAATTAACGCCTTTCGGATGGCCACCCCTAACCGGACATGTGGATTTTCAAGCCTAGGTCGAGCAACAGAGACGTGATTCGTCTCAATCGGGAAGTCCCGGACATTTGCCAGGCCAGAGAATGGGCAGTCGCGGATAAAGTACACTACACCTCCAAAAACCGGACAAGCAGTGCAAGTCCCCGACAACACGCAGGCAATAGTCAGACTCACCGTTTTCCATCCGTACTCGCGTCCCCTGTGGTTATGCCGTCGGCTTTGCGAGGCCATGAAACGCGTTCCACTGCCCCGGTACGACTTCCTCGTACGGGCCAAGCGTCGTTTCGGCCGCAAGGTAGTCACCTTCTGTCAGAAGTATGGTGGGGTAATTGTCATGACATTGAGGTCCGTCCTGTAAGGAGGAGTCCAGATGGTATTTGCCTCTGACACGGAGGTGGCGCTGCGCACGGTGGTTAAGCTCATCAACTCGGCGGCGAACGGCAGGGAGGAGCTGTTGACACAGGAGGACCTAGACGGCTTCCTGGCTGCCGAAGGGTTCTCTGGTTTTAGGACCAGGGACGCTGCTAGAGCTGGCCAGCATCCAGCAACTGCGGCAACACCTTGCGGCAGTGTGGACTGCAGGTGAAGACGCGGCGGTGGAGGCTATTAACAGGCTGCTGCGGAAGGCGAACGCCCTGCCCCAGCTGGTCAAGCACGACAGCTGGGATTGGCACCTGCATGCCACTACCCCGGAGGCCCCGCTGGCAGACCGGATGAGCACGGAAGCGGCCATGGCGCTGGCGGACGTCATCCGCGGCAATGAGATGGACCGGCTGCGCATATGCGAGGCCGAAGACTGTGACGCCGCAGTGCTGGACCTCAGCCGGAACCGGTCAAAGCGATACTGTGACACCGGCAACTGCGCCAATCGAATGCATGTGGCAGCCTACCGCGCGCGGCAGGCTGCAGCAGGCTAACGGCACTCCGATCAAACCGTGGCGGGTCAGAGTTCCCTGGTCTCTGGGCACCGGAAAGGCCAGAGTCTGGGGGACCGCCGTCGGAAGAAGGGCGGCGGTCATGGGTGCAACCAACCCGACCCTGCCCGGCACCGTCGCCTGGGCGGGACGTTCAGAGCCAATCCCGTGACCATGAATGCCCGGGCTAACGGCCGTTGACTACCTCCGCGAGGCAATGCTGCAGGCCGGAGTTCAATGCAGCGGGTTTTGGATCGCTCATACAGCAGATCTTTCCAATGACATGAACGCCACCTGGTGGCGGGCTTACCGGGAAGGACTCCCCCTCGGAACCTCTGGACTGATTGCGCGGTCCACCGCGATGGATGCTGCCTGCATTGAAAAGATCCTTCAGGCTGTCACTAAGGTCAGCAAGCAGTAATCAATTGCTAGGGAACGCGGATCCGTCCCGTAGCGGTATACCTAACATCAGTCCCTCGTGCCCGGATCCACCAAGTACGTCCGGAGCGGGGCAAAGCACGGCGCCTTCATGTCTGGCCCAGCACCGCGTCCCAAGTGGTACCGCCAGTTCCCCTGCAGAACGCGGTCAGGATACTTCCACAAAGGATGGTGCTCTCACGGTCAGCGGAGCCAGTGTTTCTCCGGCTGAGTAGCTATCTGCGAAAACAGCCGCTCCTGCGCTGGTCAGAGCTACCGGGACATTTGCCCACATATTGATGCCGTCTTCCACCGACACCCCGGCAAGTTGAGATGGGCGAGGTGCACGATGTCGTTTCCTTGTTCGATGGACAGGCATGCCCCGTCGGGCCCGACTATTATTTTTGGGTTGCAAATCGAGACCGACATAAGCCCGTGATGGGCGAGGAAGCGGTCCTCTCCACCGAACTGGAGCACAAAGTTGTGCCCGTCAGAATGATCCAAGCTTCTGAACGGGAAATAGAACTGTCGGGTATTTGTCACGGCAGCACCCTCGTCAGGAGTATGCGTCCATCGCGCATAGACTGCACGTACTGTACAAAGCTCTCTTTCACCGCCCAGGCCATGCCGAGATCTGCTCTTTCCACCGGAAGTTCGGACATCATGTGTTCCTTCTCGTTGCCAGGTTGCACACGGCCGGTGGTGCTCCCGCTCCCGACACACCAGAAATGGGAGTGGCTTCCCGACTCTTCATATTCGACCATTTTCGTGCCGACGCAGAGGATCGATATGTACTGCGGGCACAGCGTTCGCATCTCCTGTGTGCCTGGTGCCCATCCGCAGAACGGTGGACCCCGCAGTCGGCTCGTCATTGAGGTCAACAGCCTGCTGGAAGGGCGCCGTTGGGGGAGGGGCGCTGATAGGCTCGATCAGCCAGACCGGTCCTGAATCAGTCTGAGAAGTTCAGTTCAGTTGTTCAGGGGCGACGCACTCGTAGACGAGTCCAGGAGGAAGCTGGTGGCTGAGCTCAAGGGTGTGGGACCAAGGGCCGTGCCAGGTGACAAGAACGCCGGAAGCTTCATCCTGGACTGTTTCAGAGCGCAGCCGAGTAATGGCTCTTGCTAACTCATTATCATCATGCAGCTGTTCCAGAAGCTGTACGCGTCCAGGCGCAGCGGAGTGTTCGCACCTCATGGTGCAGCAGCATGCTGGAAGCCAGGGCAGAGGCTGGACCGGTAGGTTTCCCATCTATAGTCGACCCACACCTTGAAACCGTCTGCCCGGTGAAAGAGACGGCGGGGCTCGGTGCCGTCACTGTCGAGCCATAGGATTTGATCATCATCGGTGACTGCATCGACAACTCCACGGCGGATCTCCTTGTCCAGAAGTTTCACTATGACCACTTGGCCAACCAGCGGCTGCCATTTGGGTTGCAGGTGAAATGCCATTTGATGCCATGCCCTTCCTATGGAGGGGGCTGTGCCTGCCTTCTATCGTGCAGGCACAGCCGATGTCCTAAACCGTCACGAGGTCCTGCCAGTCGGCGAGGTCATGTCCATGGGCATCGCTGACAGATTTGTGGGTGACCTTTCCCGCCGCCACATTCAGACCGCCCGCCAGAGCGGGGAGCCGGTCGAAAGCACCCTTGACGCCGTGGTTGGCCAAAGCAACCGCGTAGCGGAGCGTGACGTTGGTCAGCGCGTAGGTGGAGGTGTTCGGGACAGCGCCGGGCATGTTGGCCACGCAGTAGAAGATCGTCTCATGAACCTTGTACGTGGGTTCCTGATGCGTGGTGGGGTGCGTGTCTTCAAAGCAGCCGCCCTGGTCCACCGCGATGTCCACCAGGACCGAGCCGGGCTTCATCCGGGCCACGAGGTCGTTGGTGACGAGCTTGGGTGCCTTCGCTCCCGGAATCAGGACGGAGCCGATGACGAGATCTGCATCGATAACTGACTTTTCGATCTCGTACGAGTTCGACGCCACGGTCGTGAGTCGGCCCTGGTACTGGGCGTCCAGTTCGCGCAGCCGGTTGATGTTGATGTCCAGGATGGTGACGTCGGCACCGAGGCCCAGCGCCATGGCCGCGGCGTTGGTGCCTGCGACACCTGCACCGAGGACCACCACTTTGGCTGGACGGACGCCGGGAACGCCGCCAAGCAGCACGCCTTTGCCGCCGGCGGGCGCCATGAGGGAGGTAGCGCCGACCTGGACGGAGAGCCGGCCGGCCACCTCGGACATGGGCGCGAGCAGCGGCAGCGCTCGGCCTTCCTGGACCGTCTCATAGGCGATGGCCGTGACGCCGGAGTCGACAAGCGCCTGCGTCAGTGCGGGCTCCGCGGCAAGGTGAAGGTAAGTGAAAAGGAGCAACCCCTCGCGGAAGTGGCGGTATTCGGACGCCACGGGTTCCTTAACCTTCATCACCATGTCGGCTCGGGCCCAGACCTCTTCTGCAGTCTCAACGATCTCAGCTCCGGCGAGTGCATACTCCTGATCGCTAATGCCGGAACCAGCGCCGGCACCGGTTTGCACGAGCACGTCGTGGCCATTTGCTTTGAATTCATGCACGCCGGCAGCCGTGATGGCGACGCGGAACTCGTTGTTCTTGATTTCCTTGGGGACGGAGATGATCATGTTCATGCTTTCTGGGGAGACTGATGCTTGTGGGCAAAAGAATGACAGCATCCACGGCAAAATTATGTTTAGTTGCAGGATCTGCGGAAGAATAGGCAAAAGTGACCAATCTCTGCACTGTGAGGAGTGTTACACCGTGTCCGACCCGCAGAAACTGCAGCAGGTGACTCTGGACGAAGTCGACCAGAAGCTTCTGGGCCTGCTGTCCAAGAATTCAAGACGTACCAATCAGTCGCTGTCAGAAGCCCTTGGACTTGCGCCGTCAACCTGTCTTGCCCGTCTCAAGGCGCTCAAAGAGTCGGGGGTGATCAAGCGGTTTACCGTCGAAGTCGCACCGGAAGCGATGGGCCTGCCTCTCCAAGCCCTGGTTAGCGTGCGGCTTAGACCTGGCGCCCGTCACCTCATGAGCGCCTTCGGAAACGAGTTACGGGACCTTCCCGAAATCAAGCAGTTCTTCGTACTTGGCGGTGCCGACGATTTCTTGATCCACATCACCGCCAAAAACACCGAGCACATCCGTCAATTCGTACTGGACCACTTGTCGTCGAATCCTGCCGTGGCAGGCACCCAGACCAACCTAGTGTTCGAACACGATCACGGAACCGCCTTCGGGCTCTAGGTGGACTAGGAAAACTCGTCGTAGATGGCCCGGGCACGCACCGCTCAGAAGCTATCGCCTCCTCCGGAAATAGGCGGCGTGAAACTGCGCCCACAGCGGCGAAATGAATCCCTCGGGCAGCTGGCCAGTCGGGTGCACACGAACCCCGGCAGGGCATGCATCCCAAACAACCGAAAGCAGAGTGAGACGAGTTCTCTCATCTACTTCTTCTACTCCCGTTGGTTTAACGCCGATAATGAATATTCCGTCAGCCTGCAAGCCTCAGATGCCCCTGTTGCCGACCAGGCTGCAAAAGGGGTTACCTTGAACCGGTCATTCGGTGCAAAACCACCATCTATTTCTCACTGGAGGCCGCGGTGCGCCAAGGGGTCTCCTTCTTAGCTGCCCGGTGGTGCGCGGGGAAGGTGTACGCATGACGTTGTCGACCTCAAGTAGTAATTTGAGGGTCGAAACCCCTAATAGGCTAGCCCGGTGACTGACGAGATAAACCCGGTGACTGACGAGATAAAGTGGCCCACGCTGCGGGATGACCCTGATCGCGGCCGCCGACTGAATGCCTTGCTTCTTGGTGCCAACGAGTGGATCCATCGCCGAGTTGACTCCATTACGCTCGGCTCGGGCGGTACTACGAGGCGGTCTATCTCTTTCGACTTAACAGTTCCCAAGGATCAAGGACTGGAAATTAGCGCGCCAGGGGGCGGCCAACAAGTATTGATACCCCTAGCTTTGCTACAAAAGGGGGCTCTGAGGAGAGTCGATGCCAAGGACTCGTCAGGTCATCCACTACCGATCATCGGATCGCGCGACAACAGTACTCTCGCAGCTGAGCTTCTTGGGTTCATGCTCGACGTTCCCGGCGGTGAGGTACCCACAAAGCTTTTGAATGATCTTGTATCTTTCCGCCCCGAAGCGGACAAGACGGAGCGGGAAAAGATCGAGGCTGAGTTAGCCAGTGCGATCAACGTGGTCCGACCGACTCTCCCTGATGGGCAGGCCGAACTCATTGAAAGCATCGGAAAGGGATTTTTGGACCACTTCCTGCTGGTAGTGGCCATCGACCAGGATCTTCTCGGTCAGCGCATCATCTTGAAGTTCGCATACGACCACGAGGTACCTGTCCCAAAGCGGGGCAACCGCACCGGCGTAATCACGTTTTCACTGCCAGACATTGGGTTGGCCGGGAGCCAGCACGTTGAATTCGAAGCCCCGGCAGGGCTCAAAGTGAAGAAGTTGGAGGTCACGGAAACCTTCAAAGAGGAGTCGATAGCTGAACCCTACCTAGATAAGCCGACTGAGCCCCGTGCCGTAGCGCATGTAGCCTTCACCCCGAAAAGTCCGGTGTCATCAGCAGATGTTCGTGTACATGTATCTCCTTTAGGGTCAGGGATTCTCTCCTTCACAGTTACCACCGTCGTGGCCGTGCTGATCTTTGGCGCCTTTGTATACATCGAACGGCAGCCGGGTCCTCAGTTTTTGCCGGCTGATTTAGCAAGATCGGGTTCACAGGCTGTCTCGCTTCTGCTCATCGGGCCTGCCCTTTTCCTCTCCTGGATGGCGCGTGCACCTGAGCATCGGACCTTGGCCGGTTTGCTACTACCCTTGCGGCTCGTGCTCGTCATGTGCACCATAGAACTAATCCTCGGGGCGATTGCGCTAGCTCTTCCGTTGCAGCGGTGGGCATGGGTATACGTCTGGGCCGCCGTGCCTTGGATGTCGGCAGGTATCGGGCTTGCCCTAGGGCTCTACCTCGTAAACGCTCTCGGCCTCATTCGGTCTGGATACAACTACCTACGCTCACTGTAAAACGGGCTGACCGCCCGGTAGAGTTCTGCTTGAGAGGAGGGCACGATGCCGACCGGTAAGAAGCCGAAGATTAAGAGAAAGAGCCGGCCATTCTGGCGCAGGACGGATTCAGATATGCACATTAATCTGGGGGGAGGAGCCCTCGTTAGCAGCGATATTGCCCTCACGGTTGTCCAAGCGAACTCTGCCGTGAAGCTCTTACTTGCGAAATCCCAGAATCCCTCTCGCAGCGTTGGCGCCGACTCAAAGCCTGCAGGACCCGTTAGCGTCTGACGGCTCGAAAGATACTTACGAGACGCTCTGCTGCCAAAGTCCCAAGGGGATACAGCGAATCAAACTGACCTACCCATGGGCAGGTAGGCAAGCCGACTTTCTGATGCACTCGAAGTGACAGGCTTGCGATTGATAGGGGATCCCCTCATTAATGACGTCCTCGACGAAGCGCCCATAATTGACGTATGTAAGCCTGCATGCCCTTCAATGCCGTCGGGCCAGGAGGTTGCACTGCGCTCCCTTACGCGACCGGTCAGGCGGCCCGTCTTACCGTTCAGGGTATAGACGCACGAACTCCGCCAACTGCCGGCAGTCTGGCCCGCTCGATTGTCCGCAAATTCAGAGGCCGCGAGATGGTCGCCGGAGGCCGTGGCGGACCTGCTCGAAGAAACCGGATACGAACATGAAGCCGTCCTCGCGGAGCTGGAAGTCGCCGGGTACATGGAGAAAGTTCGGGTCGACACCGACGGCGACGTCTGGTGGGACTCGACCATCCAGGGCAATGCCCTGGCGATGGCAAGCTTCGGAAAGCCGATCAGCAGAAAAACCGCGGACCGCCTGGTAGCAGGGTTGGTGGAGCGGGCGCAGGCCTACAACGGTGATCCAGGCAAACCCCTGTTCATCAACACGCTCAGGGTTTTCGGAAGCTACCTCAGCCCGGATGTCGATTCACTCGGAGATGTCGACATCGAGCTCACGTACGGCAGAAGAATCACCGATCGGCAGGCGCTCTCGGACTACACCAAGGCCACCGGACGATCGTTCGGGACGTACTTCGACCAGCTGATGTGGCCGCAGACCGAACTGGTTCGGCACCTGAAGAAACGGTCCGCGTTCATCAACATCACGCTCGAGGACATCACCAGCATTACCGATACCTTCGACACCATCTACAGCATCGGCGAAGACCCGCGCGCGGTCCCGCCGCAGGCCGACAGAACCCTCATCGGAAGGTGAAAAACGTCAATAGCTGACCTTTCATCAAGCTGCGAGACGCGCCGAAGGTGAGGTCACTCCGTCTTACAGGTAGGGCAGCGGCCCCTGTAAGAATGGATTTCATGGACATCTTTAACGCCGGGGCGGGGGCTGACGAGGACTCGATTCTGGAGCTGCGCGTGGAGCTGGTCGACAGCGAGCCTGAGATCTGGCGTTTATTCCAGCTTCGGAGCTCCCTAGCTCTGAATCAGGTACACCAGGTGCTGCAGACAGCCTTTGGCTGGGAGGACGCGCACCTGCACAGGTTTGTAACCAGCGACCCGTTCGCGCCGCTGCGGCCGGTCGAAGGCGAATTCCCGGAAGTCCCACAGTGGCTTCCCGGGCAGCAGTGCGAGGAACCGGGCGACAGGCCTGAGGAGGATTGCTCCCTGGATCAGCTGCTTTCATTGGGTTCAGGCGAAGCGTTCTACGAGTACGACTTCGGTGACAGCTGGCTTCACCGGCTCGAGCTCGTTTCACGCCGGCCCGCAGATCAAGACATTCCGCCGGCCCGCTTGGTCGACGGCGCCCGGCGCGGCCCGATCGAAGACTCCGGAGGTTTCCCCGGCTACGAGGAAATTATGGATGCCTTGGCCGACCCGTCGCATCCTGATCACGCCGAACACGCTGCATGGGTGGCCGACATAACCGGTTCCGATGCGCCTTTTGACCCTGCATTCCTGGACACTCCCGCCGTGAACCGTGCGCTGGCTGAGCAGTTCCGACGTACGCATTCTGGGGAAAAACGCCGTAAATGACAGGCAAGAAGCAGCCCCTTTGCGGGGCACCTCCCCCGCCTGTTTTAAAAGGCCGATAATGTAGGTTATGTAAAGCTAATGGTTTGTGCGGTCCAGGGCACATCGACGACCAGGCAGGGGAGCGGATCACTCCAACTTTGCGTTGCGGAGGTACTGGTAGACGGTCTCCCTGCTGATCCCGTAGTCACGGGCAAGAAGTGCTTTCGAAACACCGCTGCCGGCGATGGACGAAATCGGCTGCCCGGTCCGGTGTGAGGGTCTTTTTCCGTCCTTTGTAGGCGCCGCGCTGCTTGGCCAAGGCGATGCCTTCCCGCTGGCGTTCCCTGATGAGGGAGCGTTCGAATTCGGCGAAGGCACCCATGACGGACAGCATGAGGTTGGCCATGGGGGAGTCCTCGCCGGTGAAGACCAGGCTCTCCTTGACGAACTCCACCCGCACACCTTTGCGGGTGAGGCCCTGGACAAGGGCCCGCAAGTCATCAAGGTTCCGGGCGAGCCGGTCCATGCTGTGCACCACAACAGTGTCCCCATCCCGGGCGAACCGCAGCAATTCGGTAAGCTCCGGTCTGGAAGTGTCCCGGCCGGAGGCCTTGTCCGTGAAGACTCGGTCCAGAACCTGGCCTTCGAGCTGGCGTTTCTCATTCTGGTCAAGAGTGCTTACTCGGACGTACCCGATCCGTTGTCCTGCCACCGCCGCCTCCAACCCTCGTCCTGTCAGGTTGAGTCCTAGGCTCCTCTCAAAAGAAAGCCAGGACAAGGTGACCCAATCGTCTGGTTGGGGTGTAGCCAACCTGAACAAGCTCCTGGCCTATGTGCTAGTCCTTTATGAAGTCGTAGGTCAGCGGATGACCAGATGGGGTGTTCTGATGATGGTGGCGGGGTAGCCGGTTTCCTTCTATGCGTCCACTGCGAGTTGATCTCAGCACTGCCAGACGCGACCGATAGCCGGCAGGTCAGGTCCTGCTGCTCGTTCAGTCTTCGTCCGCGTTGCGCGTGTGTCGCGGAAGGAATGCCGCGGTCACGAGGGCGACGACGGCGATAACAGTGCCGACTGTGAAGGCAGCGCGTGCACCATTGGCGATTGAGGTAGCGTCGGTACCGTCGGCATTCGTGCTGAGAACCGCGATGAGTACCGCCAAACCGGCCGCGCCGCCGAGCTGCTGGATGGTGTTGAGCGCGGCGCTGCCGTGCGGAGCGAGAGCACTTGGAAGCGATCCCAGCGACATGGTGAACAGAGCGACCCAGGCGAACGCTTGTCCGGCGCAGACGAACATGTAGGTGGCCAGGACTACCCACATCGAGGTGTTCTCGGTGAAGGTCGTCATGAACCACCAACCGGCACTGACGACGATGGCTCCCGGGATCGCAAGCCCCCGGGCTCCGATGCGGTCGTAGTAGCGTCCGACGAGGAGGGACACGATCCCGATCGTCGCGCCGCCGGGCACCATGAGCAGCCCGGTCTCCAATGAACCGAGTCCGAGGGATTCCTGCAGGATGAGGGGGAGCAGGGTGGCGAGACTGAAGGCGCCCATCACCAGGAACGTAAAGACGATAACGGGTCGTGCGAACCCGGCATGCATGAAGATCCGCATGTCCAGAACGGCCGCGTCACGGCGCTGCAGTCGGAGCTGACGCAATACGAAGGCTGCGATGCCCGCCACGCCCAGCGGGACGGCGATCCAGAAGGCTGCTGAGAAGTGACCGCCGCTGGATTCGCCGGCACTCGCCAGGCCGTACACCAACGCACCGAATCCGATCGCGGAGAGCACCAGCGACAGCATGTCGAATCCGATGCGCCGCGGCGTAGTGAGGTTCGGCATCTTGGTCGCCCCGATGAGGAGGCCGAGGACCGACGGCGGCAAGATGATGATGAACAGCCACCGCCAGGTCAGCTGCGACATCACCAGGCCGGAGAAGGCGGGACCGAGGGCAGGTGCGACGGCAGACACCGCAGTGACTAACGCCATCATCTGTCCACGACGAGACGGCGCAACGAGACCCATCGACGTCGTCATCAGCAGCGGGACCAACACCGCCGTACCGAGGGCCTGCACAATTCGGCCGGTGAGCAGCAGCGCGAAGCCAGGCGCCACGGCCGCGATCAGGGTGCCGAGGGTGAACAATCCGACGCTGACAATGAAGATCGTCCGAAGCTGGAACCGCTGCATGATGTACCCGGTAGTCGGGATAATCACCGCGAGGGTGAGGGTGTAGCCGGTGGTTAGCCACTGCCCGGTCGTAGCCGTGATGTTCAGGTCGTCCATGATCTGTGGCAGCGCCACCCCGACCACCATCTCGGACAGGAACGCCACGAACGCCGAGAAGACCAGGACGGAGATCGTCAGGACCTCTCCCGAAGACAATCGTTTCGTTGGTGCCGGGCTGGTCGCAATCGGGCCGGTAACCGCTCCTTGGGGATCGGCGATGATGCCGGCGGGCCCTGTTGCAGGGGCGGGGCGCGTGTCACTACTCATAAGCTGTTGACTCCAAGGTGCTCGTAAGATTCATCGGTTCGGGTCGGAATCCACAGGATTACCGCCTGGACAAAGCACCGCGCCATCGGAGAGCTTGTCGGTATTTCAGTCTCTACCTTTACACTAATGTGAAGGTAGGACGGCTAAGCCCTAACGTTCCGATTTGTGTCGGCGTCGGCGCTCGAGTCCATCGTCTTGGCGGGAAATCTCCGGTGCCTGGCGTGCGGCGGGCGCCACCAGCGGAGACAAGTTCGGTCGGTCAGCCCTCTTGTTTTAGGCAAGCGTCCGGGGTTTGACTGCCACCAGGATCAGGGCGCCGAGCACGGAGGCGAGGCCGCCGAGGACCTGGGCTGTCTGTACGCCGGCACCGTCGACGAGAAGCCCGCCAATGAACGCGCCGAGGGCGACCGCGACCTGGAGCACACCTGTCTGCAGTCCGCCGATGCTTTCGAGGCGGCTCGGTTCGGCTCGTGCGAGCCAGGTCGAGATGACCGTGGGCAGGGCACCGAAACCGGCTCCCCAGAGCGCGGCTGCAATGAAGAGCAGCACTGTGCTGCTGCCCATGTACACGAAGGCGATCATCGCCAGGCCGAGGACGAGCGGGAAGATCAGTGTCGCGATGCGCAGGGTGCGGTCGGCGAGAGGTCCGGCGATCAGGTTGCCGCCCACGATGCCTAGGCCGTACACCAGGAGCAGGACAGCGAGCTGCTCGGGATCGAGTCCGCCGACCTCGGTCGCTGCAGGACGGATGTAGGTGAAGCCGGCGAAGTGACCGGCACCCATCAGAGCCATGGTGAACAGGCAGAGCAGCACCAGGCGGGAGCGCAGTGTCTGTACCAGGGGCCGGAATCCGCTTGAGGGGCCGGTCACCATCGAAGGCAGGGCGAGGAATTGGATGACCATGGCGATGATGCCGACGCCCGCGGCCAGGGCGAACACTGCACGCCAGCCCCAGATCTCACCGAGCAGCGTGCCGAGCGGGACGGCGGCGACGGTAGCCAGGGTCACGCCCACGTTCACGATCGTTAGACCCAGACCGAGTTTCGACGCCGGAACAAGGCGCGCTGTGATGGAGATCGCCAACGCCCAGAACCCGCCGATCGCGATGCCGAGCAGGACGCGGGCGGCCAGAAGGATCGGGTAGGTCGGCGCGATCGCCACCAGCACATCGGATACGACGGCAAGCGCCGAGAGGATGATCATCAGGTGCCGGCGGTCCATGCGCGAGAGCACGACAGGGATGGTGATGCCGGAGATGGCTGCGACGATGGCGGTGATGGCGACGGACTGACCGGCCACACCCTCTGTCACCCCCAGATCCGCGGCAACCCGGGAAAGAAGGCTTGCCGGCAGGAATTCGGCCATCACGAGGGCGAATACACCCACGCTCAGCGAGGCCACTCCCGCCCATGATGGTTTCTGCGTCGGGCCTGCACTGTCGGACCGTGATCCGTGAGCGCCGGTCTCTTGTGTTGCTGTTGCTTCGTGAGAAGTCATTCGGTAGGCATCCTGGCTTGCGTGTGAGTGCGCATCAGTAGGTGCGCGTTGGTGCGTGGGGGAGTTGTGGGGTCGTAGCGTCAGCTGTAGCAGGCACGGTTGATGGCGACGAGGAACTTGCCGTCCGGTTTGCCGCCGGCATCGATGTACCCGCCGATGGCGTCCATGGCCAGATCCCGACGCTGGGGGACGCGCTCCTTCTGGGCGGCTGCCAGGAAGGCTGGCATCTCTTCGCGTCTACGGTCCGTGCAGTAGACGGGGGCGCCGGGCTGCTGCCGCCAGGACTCGGCGAGGACGCCGGCATCGACAGCGTCGAAGCCGGTCTGCTCCACCAGTGACATCGCCACCTTCCGGTGGTCGTCCTGGTCGGCTGCCACCGGGATGGCGACTCGGCCTGCAGCCCCGGCCTCGGTGGCCTTGGCATCGAAGGACTGGGATGTGATGGCGTTCCAGGCTTTCGTGACGGGGCGGCCGAACAGCTCGGACAACCAGATGCTCTCGGGCTGCCCGTCGACAAAGGCCGGGACGATGCCGTCGCGGGCCGGATAGTAGTTGGACGTGTCGATGACGACGGCGGCCTCGGGTGCGCGCCGGACGTGGGCGGCGATGTCCTCGTTGCGGTTCATCGGGACCGAGACGATGAGGACGTCGACGCCAGTGGCCGCTTCGGAAGCCGTGACGGCTCGCGCGCCGGTGCTCAAGGCTGCGGCAGCAATCGTCTCCGGGCCGCGTGAGTTCGCGATCGCTACGTCATGTCCGTGACGGCTGAGCCGCCGGGCAATGGTCGAGCCGATCGAACCTGCGCCGATGATTCCGATCTTCATGTGTCTCCCTAGTGCGATATCTGTCCTTCCATCATCAACCTTGCCATTAGTGTGAAGGTCAAATCGGGGGTGTCTTATACCGGACGAGGACGAAGGTAAACGACCCACCGATACATCGACCTACACACGCATCAGGCAGGGTCGAGCTCGTGGAGGGCTCGATATTGGCCTTGGAAGTACACCAGTGGATCAGGGTGTTCTTCAGGAGATGTACCTAGTTCGATAACGCGTCCGAGCACGATGAGATGGTCGCCGGCGTCGTGCTCAGCCCAGATTGTGCAGTCGAGCCAGGCCAGGCTTTCATCCAGGACCGGGTTGCCCTGTGTTGTGGGGCTCCACCGGATGTTGGCCCATTTGTCCGTGCCTCGTCGAGCGAACTGGTTGGATACTGCTTCCTGGTCGCGCGAGAGGATGTTGACCGTGAAGGTTCCGGTGTCGCGGATCCTCGGGTAGGTGGTGGAGGTTTTCATGACGCTGAAGGACACGACCGGCGGGTCGACGGAGACACTGTAGAACGACTGGCAGGTGAACCCGATCGGCCCCTGGTCATCGTAAACGGTGATGATCGTGATGCCTGACGCGTAACGGCCCACGGTGCCACGGAAGAGACCTTGATCAATGATGTGGCTCTGATTGTGGCTGGGGTTGTCGGTGGTTGTCGTCATTCGGCGTTATCCGCGAGTCGAGCGTCCAGGCCGTACTGGGCGGGGGCGCCGAGGTGATCACGGAGGGTGGTGCCTTCGTAGTCGTCGTGGAAGAGGCCGCGCTTCTGGAGCAGGGGGACGACGTCGTCGACGAAGGTGTCGATACCGTCCTCGTAGACGTCGATGGACACCCAGAAGCCGTCGCAGGCGCCTGCCTCGAACCATTCCTGCATGTGGTCCGCGGTCACGGATGCCGGGCCTACCGGGGTGGGGTGGTAGTCGATGACCCCGTGGGCGAGGATGTCGCGGAGGGTCCATCCTTCGCGGGCGACCTCGAGCGCTTTGGGGGAGCGGGGATCGAAAGGGCTGGGTCGGGCTGCTGCCAGCTGGGCGGGCCTGAGTGGCTCGTCGATCTGGCTCGCAGCGAGAGTCAGTCCCAGCATGGAGCCGAGATAGGGAACGAGGGCCGGGGCGGCTTGGTCGCCGAGGGCTACGCGGCGGTCCAGTGCCGCCCGTTTGGTGGCGGCGATGGCCGGCATCACTCCGGCGATGAATTTCACCTCGTCAGGGTTGCGTCCGGCCCTGCGCGCTGCGTCCCGGACGGCTTCGCGCTGGGCGCGGGCGTCCTCGATGGTGAATACGGCGCCGATGACGGCGCTGGCGTACCTACCGGCGATCTCGAGGCCGTTCGCGCCTCCGCCGGCCGAGAAAACCACAGGTTGGCCCTGCTCCGACGGCGGGATGGGCAGCGGTCCCCGGGACGCGACATATTTGCCCGGCAGGTTGGTGGCCTTGATCTTCTCCGGATCGATGAACCGGGCATTCGTTGTGTCCCTGATCCAGGCATCCTGCTGCCAGCTACCCCAGAGAGCCTGGGTGATCTGGATGGTCTCGTGCGCCCGCTGGTAACGCTGCGGCCGGGGCGCGATCTCCTGCCCGAAGTTCGCGGCGGACGCAGGGTCGCTGGTCGTCACAGCGTTCCACCCGGCCCGGCCATGACTCATCACGTCCAGGGCCTTGAACTGGCGAGCGAGGTTGTAGGGCTCGTTGAAGGTCGTCGAGCCGGTCGCTACGAGACCGATGCGCTCGGTCGCGCGGGCTATGGCTGCCAGGGTCAGCATGGGTTCCAGGGTGAGCATGGGCGCCTCCTGCACGCCATCTGCTTTGTAGGCCAGGAAGTCGGGCAGGAACAGGAACGCGAACTTGCCCCGTTCGGCGGCCTGGGCGTAGCGCACCTGCGCGTCGAAGTCGGCGTAATTGGCCGGGTCCACGCCCGCGGCGCGCCAGGCCGACCCGTGGGCGCCGTACCCGTTACCGAGCTGCAGGCCGAGGATCATTTTTGGAGATGAGGAGGAAGTCACCTACCCATAGTGCAACCTTCTCACTAGTGAGAAGGTCAAATCGTGCGCCTGCTGCTACGCCGGCTGTCGTTCGCGCGTGCCGCTCCTGCTGCCGGCGGTCTCCAGTGCCTGGATGTAGCGGTTGATGGCGTCCCGGTTCTGCGAAAGGACGTCGATCTTATGGGTCATCCGGTCCCGCTCCTGCCGCAGAATTTCCAGGAGTTCCGGGTCAGCGTCGTCGACGACGACGGTCTGCGGCTGGTTCAGGCACGGCAGGATGTTGCCGATGATCCTGGTCGGAATACCCGAGTCGATGAGCCCGCGGATCTTCGCCACGCGGTCCACAAGGTATTCGTCATACTCCCGGTAACCGTTGTCGAGGCGGCGCGGTGTCACCAGGCCCTGCTCCTCGTAGTAACGGAGCATCCGAGCCGGCACACCGGACCTTTGTTCCAATTCGCCTATACGCATGCCCGCTCCTTCGATCGCTACCAGATCTGCATCAACCTTCACACTAGTGGACGGGTAGCACGGTGAGCTACCCGGATCGGAGTCGGAAGCAGTATCTGCGTCCAGCGATGAGCCTTTACAGCTGAGCGCGTATTCGACTGGTTCCAGCGGTGGTACCGAGTTGTTCGCGGACCCGCTGGTAGGTTTCGCCGAGCGCCGTCTGGTGACCGGCGTCGGTAAGTTCGGCCCATCCGTCGAAGGCGGCGCGGGCTGCTATCCCAGCGAATTCGGTCACGAGGCGTGCTTTCTCGGGGCTCACCTCGCCCTCAAGAGCGTTCTCCGTCAACCTGGCGAGGCCCGGACAAGCTGCGCCGGGTGACTTTGTTCCGTCCACAGTTGGAGGCAATTCGGGTTATCCACAGCTGGATATTGGGAGCCCCTGGATTAGCTCCCAGAGCAGCAGTAGCGGTGGATAACCCAGGAGAACTGTCCCTGGCTGTGGGCGGCCGCGGAACCCAAGCCTCGCAATGAACTCGGATGGAAGTCCCTCATTTCTGGGGCCCAACAAGGCCCCTGTGTCAGGTTGAGGTGTGCCCTATCTGAATGAACTCCCGGCCCCGTGTGGAATTTCTGGCACCTCGTATAGGCTGCGGATGAGTTCGGCCGTTTCGGTTTGGAGTGCGGGCGGGTCGGTTTTCGACCAGGCCAGGTAGACGGGGACTGGTGGTGCGTCCCGGACGACCCGGTAGACCAGGCCGGCCCTTCGGTATTGGTGGGCGGTGGATTCGGCGGTTATGCCCCGGGCTTTGCCGCTGCCGATGACCGTCAGCCAGTCGTCCACGTCACTGGTGATTACCGTTCGAACTGGTTCCTTTCCTTCGGGCCAGAGGTCCAGGCGGGTGCTTCCGGTACCTACATCAATTGCCACCGTGGCATCTCTGACTTGGGCGAGCGTGACAGTTCGTTTGGTTGCCAGAGGGTCCTCGATTGCCATCGCGCAGTAGCGCTTTTCGTACCCGGTGAGGACGACGTCGAGGTTTCCTGGTTCCGGGGTGCGGCGCAGGATCGCAAGATCGGTTGTCCCTTCGGCCAGCCCTGCAGTAGGGGTGTTTGTCCTGATGAGTAGCAGGTCTTTGTTGGGGAAGGCAGCGGTCCATCGGCGTTGAAACTCAGGCGTGTGTCTGCCCAAGGCAGACCACGCATATCCAATCCTTACCGTGCTCTTGGAGGCGGACGCTTCACGCTGAAGATCCTCCAGCGCCGTGAGGGCATGTCGGGCGCGACCTATCACGCGCTTCCCCGCGGGAGTAAGTTCCACGCTGCGAGTGGTCCGCACCAGCAGCCGGACTCCTAATGCCCGTTCAAGGGCAGCGACGTTCCGGGAAACGGCGGCCTGGGAGATACCCAGTTCAATGGCCGCGTCGGTGAACGTCCTAACCTCTGTAACCCTGAGGAAAGATTTCAGGTGGCGTATCTCGAAGTCCATGGCCACCAGTTTATTCATGCAGGATCTGCATTAGTCGGCGCACCTATGCATTATGGGGGAGTGCGGCCGTTGCGGAGAATCCATTCATGGATAAAGCAGGGAAAGGGCGTCAGGGGCGGGCAACCGCCACGCTCGTAGCAAGTGCCCTCTCAAACCAGCTGGGTGCGGCCAGTGGTTCGATGGCCTTTCCGGCAGTAGGCCCCGTAGGCGTTGTTGCAGTTCGTCAACTTGTTGCTGCCGCGGTACTCCTTCCGCTGGTCCGGCCACGAGTCCGGGATTTCACGCTTTCCCAATGGTGGCCGATACTTCTGCTCGCGTTGGTCTTCGGTACGATGAATCTCTCGCTTTACGCCGCCATCGAGCGGATCGGTTTGGGACTGGCGGTGACGCTGGAATTCCTTGGGCCTCTTGCAGTTGCCATAGCCACAACCAGGAATAAAGGCAGCATGTTCTGTTCCGCCATTGCTGGTGCGGGCGTTGTTGCCATCACACAACCAGGGGCTTCCACAGACTACGCCGGAATCGGTTTTGCACTCATCGCGGCATCGAGCTGGGCTGCTTACATCCTGCTGAACAGAACGGTAGGTAACCGGATACCCGGTGTTCAGGGAACCGCCACAGCTACGGGAGTATCAGCCGCGCTGTTCCTCCCCGTCGGGGCAATTGTCTTCGTCACTCAGAGGCCCGACGCCACCATGGTCCTTTGCGCCATCGTAGCCGGACTCTTGGCGTCCGTCGTGCCCTATATTGCTGACCTGGTAGCGCTGCGCAGCGTCCCCGCTAACCTCTTCGGCGTCCTCATGAGCATCAATCCTGTTTTCGCTGCGGTCATCGGAGCCATCGCACTCCATGAGGGACTGGGCGCTGTTGAATGGGCCGGGATAGTCCTAATTGTCAGCGCTAATGCCGTCGCTCTGCGCCTTCAGCGTTGAAGTGCGGGCGGGTTTAAGCCTGATGAGCAATGTCATGTGTTTACGACGAGGACTATCGGCGCCAGGGTGCTGGCTT
The DNA here is from genome assembly GCF_059090465.1 of Arthrobacter sp. MDT2-3. Taxonomy (NCBI): domain Bacteria; kingdom Bacillati; phylum Actinomycetota; class Actinomycetes; order Micrococcales; family Micrococcaceae; genus Arthrobacter; species Arthrobacter sp. MDT2-3. The sequence goes on from NZ_JBNHFS010000001.1 coordinate 582,563, forward strand.
TGACGTGCGTCAGTTCTGCACGCGTTGCCGGAACTGACGCGGCGTTTCGCCGGCGTCGTTGAGGAAATGCCTGTTGAAGTTGGACAGGTTGGAGAACCCCACTTCGTAGCAGATATCAGAAATAGCCTTGTCACTGCGTTCCAGCAGGCGCCGGGCGTGGGCCAGGCGAAGCTTGCGGACCAGGTCGCTGAAGTTTTGGCCGGTAGCGCGTTTGAAGTATTTCGAGAAGGAAGCTTCCTGCATCCCGACCATTGCGGCCGCCTCCGACATCGTGACGCTGCCGGCATGATTGTTGAAGACGTACTCCAGGACAAGGTCCACGACTGCGGCGGCTTGGCCGTCCAGTTGCGGCCGGAACCATTCCTGGGCCAGGTAGCGGCGGTCTTCTTGAGGTGCTTGGACCAGGATTCGGAACAGTTCAAACAGGTGCTGGAGCCGCGCCAGCCCGGTGGTTGTCCCCATCACTTCGATGGCTGTTGCCGCTTCCTTGGCTGATCGTCCCATGAACTCGATCCCCCGCTGTGACTGCTCCAGCAGCGGCTTGATCTCGGCCATTTCAGGAACGAGGGCAGCGGCCTGCTCAACCCACTTTCCGTCGAACTGGATAACGGCGTCTCGGTTTTCCAACACTTCACCGGCCTCCAGGTCACTGACCCAATCATGGGGCAGCCCGGACCCCACGAGGGCAACGTGGCCTGCTTCGAAGGTCCCGATGTGGTCGCCGACAATGAATTTTCCGGTGCCCTTCCGAATGAGGTGGATTTCGTACTCGGGGTGGTAATTCCAGCGGGCCACCGGGCTGGGATAGCTGTGCTGGTGCCACCGGACAGAGTGGTTGGGATCAGGCGGGATGACTTCCCTGTTGGCCCGCATTCCCAGCAGTCGTTCGGCGAGCCTCGCCGTGGCTCCGTCAGCAGTGTCGGCGGCAGTCATCGTGGTACTCCGTTGGTTCGGTGGTTTATGAACTCTGGACAGTGCTTGAGGGCCCTGATCCCAGATTAGTGCCTAACGCGGTGACAGGTAGGGAAAATTAGTATCAGAAATCGGCAAGCAGGGCGCTAGTTGTGACCTGCACCTCCCGCCTAATCTGGAAGAACATCAGCGAGGTATATCGGGATTTCCGGTTAGGCCCTCGCCCCGGTCCGGTACCCCGACATGGCAGTCGAGGTGCGGTGACTGTGCACCCCTGAAAGAACAAAGGAGTCCTTAATGCGCCCAAAAATGCGTGCTGCGACCCTGGCCGCCGGCGCTTTGTGTGTCGCGCTGAGTGCCTCGGCCTGTGCAGGTGCCGGCGGAGGTAATTCCGCCGGTGACCCGAACAGCATCAGTGTCCTGATGGTGAACAACCCTCAGATGGAGGATCTGCAGCGGCTGACCGCAGAGAACTTCACCAAGGAAACCGGGATCAGGGTCAATTACACGATCCTGCCGGAGAACGATGTCCGGGCCAAGATCAGCCAGGAGTTCTCCAGCCAGGCCGGCCAGTACGACGTCGCATCCCTGTCCAACTACGAGATTCCGTTCTATTCCGCCAATGGCTGGCTCGCCCCACTGGATGACGTTGCTGCGGACCCGGAGTTTGACCAGGGCGACATCCTCCCCGCCTACACCGCGTCCCTTACGGGCGAGGACGGCAAGCTGTACGGCGAACCGTTCTACGGCGAGTCCTCCTTCCTGATGTACCGCAAGGACATCCTGGAGTCCAAGGGCCTGACCATGCCGGCGAAACCCACCTGGGACGAGGTCGCCGAGGTCGCGGCGCAGGTCGACGGCGCGGAACCGGGCATGAAGGGCATCTGCCTGCGCGGCCAGCCGGGCTGGGGCCAGGTCTTCGCGCCCTTGACCACTGTGGTGAACACCTTCGGCGGAACCTGGTTCGACAAAGACTGGAACGCCCAGGTCAACTCCCCCGAATTCACCGAGGCAGTGGAGTTCTACACCAAGCTGGTGCGCGAGCACGGTGAGGCAGGGGCCGCACAGGCCGGGTTCACCGAATGCCTGAACAACATGAGCCAGGGCAACGTGGCCATGTGGTACGACGCAACATCGGCCGCGGGCGCCCTGGAAGCTGAGGACTCCCCGGTGAAGGGCAAGATCGGCTACGCCCAGGCCCCGGTGAAGGAAACCAAGTCCTCCGGCTGGCTGTGGACCTGGTCCTGGGCCATGCAGGCCGCCTCCACGAAGCAGGACGCGGCGGAGAAATTCATAGCCTGGGCCAGCTCCAAGGACTACGAGGAACTCGTCGCCTCCGAGCTTGGCTGGGCGAAGGTCCCGTCCGGCAAGCGCATCTCCACCTACGAGAACGCCGAGTTCCAGAAGGCCGCCCCCTTCTTCGAAACCGAGCGCTTCGCCATCGAGAACGCCGACCCGAAGAACCCCGGCGCCCAGGAACGCCCCGCCGTCGGCATCCAGTTTGTCGGCATCCCCGAGTTCGCTGCCCTGGGCACGAACGTCTCCCAGGGTGTCAGCTCGGCCATCGCCGGTCAGGGCAGCGTGGCTGACGCGCTGGCCAAGGGCCAGGAAGCCGCCCAAAAGGTCGGCAACAAGTACAAGCAGCCCTAACCGAACAGCAGGAGAACATCATGACTACCGCAACGGCGCGCATCTCCCGCCCGGGACACCACGCAGCCAAACCTTCGAAGGACGCCAAGTCGCGCGAACGCGCCCTGGTCTGGGCACGGCGCGCACCACTGCTCCCGGCCCTGGTCTTCCTCATCCTGGTCACCCAGCTTCCGTTCGTGGTGACCCTGATCATCTCGTTCATGAACTGGAACAGCCTCAGCCCGGACAAGACCGCCTTCGCCGGCCTGGAGAACTACGTCACGGTCCTCACGGACCCTGACCTCCGCCAGGCGATCTTCACCACCATCCTCCTCACCGTCTCCGTGGTGCTGATCAGCCTGCTCATCGGCCTGGGCCTTGCCCTGCTGCTGGACAAGAAGTTCATCGGCCGCGGCCTGGCACGCACCCTGCTGATCGCACCGTTCCTGGTGGTTCCCGTGGCAGCGGCCCTGATCTGGAAGCACGCCCTGCTCAACCCCACCTACGGGCTGATCAACGGCATCCTCACCTGGGTGTGGTCCCTCTTCGGCAGTGCCGCAGCCCCACAGCTGGATCTGCTTTCGCAGGCACCGATGATGGCAGTGATCCTCTCCCTGGTCTGGCAGTGGACGCCGTTCATGATGCTCATCCTGCTGGCCGGACTGCAGTCCCGCCCCATGGACACCGTGGAAGCTGCGCAGGTGGACGGCGCCACACCCTGGGCGATCTTCCGCCACCTGACCCTGCCGCACCTGCGCCAGTACCTGGAACTGGGCGGGCTGCTCGGAGCGATCTACATCGTGCAGAACTTCGACGCCGTCTTCACCCTCACCGCCGGCGGACTGGGCACCGCCAACCTGCCCTATGCGATCTACCAGACGTTCTACTTCGCCAACGAATACGGCCTGGCCTCCGCGGCCGGCGTCGTGGTGGTCATCGGCACCATCATCGTGGCTACCTTCGCACTCCGCACCGTCTTTTCACTCTTCAAAAAGGAGGCAGCACGATGAGCACCCTAACCCCCGCTGCACCGCAGAGCACCCCTCCCGGCCCCACCGCATTGAACACCGGTACCCGCAAACGCGGCAAGGCACGTATGGACCCCACCCGCAACAACACCGCCGCCGGCATCGCTGCCTGGCTGCTCGCGCTGCTCTTCGCCGTCCCGGTCCTGTGGATGCTCCTCACCTCGTTCCACTCCGAGACCGACGCCGCCACGAACCCGCCCTCCATCGCAGCGAACCTCACCCTGGACGCGTACCGCGAGTTCTTCGGCGAAACCTCCGGCGTCAGCCCCTGGCCGTCACTGATCAACTCCGCCACCGCCTCGATCCTGTCCACGGTCCTCGTGCTGCTCCTGGCATTCCCGGCCGCGTATGCCCTGTCCATCCGGCCGGTGAAGAAGTGGACCGACGTGATGTTCTTCTTCCTCTCCACCAAAATGATGCCCGTGGTCGCGGCGATCCTGCCGCTCTACCTCTTCGCACGGACCGTGGGGGCCCTGGACAACATCTGGTTCCTGATCCTGATGTACACCTCCATGAACCTTCCCATCGCCGTCTGGATGATGCGCTCCTTCCTCGCCGAAGTGCCGGAAGAAATGCTGGAGGCCGCCCAGATCGACGGCGCCAACCTCCTGCTCATCCTCCGCAAGGTCATCGCACCAGTGGCAATGCCCGGCATCGCCGCCACCGCCCTGATCTGCTTCATCTTCAGCTGGAACGAACTGCTCCTGGCCCGGGTCCTCACCGGCGTGGTCGCAGGAACAGCGCCGGTGTTCCTCACCGGCTTCGTCTCCGGGCAGGGCCTCTTCCTCGCCCAAGTCTGCGCAGCCGCCGTCGTGATCTCCCTCCCGGTGCTGTTCGCAGGCTTCGCCGCCCAGGACAAACTCGTCCAAGGCCTCTCCCTCGGCGCCGTGAAATAACAGGCTTTGAAATAGCCCGCCGGTTCCCCACCAAACTCTTTCAAGGATTACCTCGATGACAACGACAACCACCCAGTCACCTGCCACCGGCTCCGGACTGCCCGCCACGATGCGCGCCAACACCCTCAAAAGCAAGGGCAACATGGTCATGGAAACCCTGCCCCTCCCGCAGCTCGACGCGGACCAGGTCCTGGTGCAGGTCGCCGCCGTCGGCGTCTGCGGCAGTGACGTCCACTACTACGAGCACGGCCGGATCGGCCCCTACGTGGTGGACCACCCGCTGATCCTGGGCCACGAACTCTCCGGTTGGATCGCCGCCGTCGGCAGCGCCGTCGACCCTGCCCGCGTAGGCCAGCGCGTAGCCGTCGAACCCCAGCGCCCCTGCCGCACCTGCAAACAGTGCAAGGCCGGACGCTACAACCTGTGCCCGGACATCGAGTTCTACGCCACCCCTCCCATCGATGGCGCGTTCGCGGAATACGTGACCATCCAGTCCGATTTCGCCTATGTCATCCCGGACAGCGTCAGCGACGAGGCAGCAGCCCTCATCGAGCCGCTCTCCGTAGGGCTCTGGGCCTGTGAGCGGGCCGGGATCAAGCCGGGAAGCCGGGTCCTGATCGCCGGCGCCGGCCCCATCGGCATCATCGCGGCGCAGGCCGCACGTGCTTTCGGCGCCACCGAAATCTACATCAGCGACATCGCCGAAGACCGGCTCGCGTTCGCCCTCGAACACGGCGCCACGCACGCGCTGAACGCGAGGACGGACAGTGTGGAAGGGCTCGACGTCGACGCGTTCATTGACGCCTCCGGCGCACCGCAGGCCGTCCGCTCCGGAATCAAGGCCGTCGCACCCGCCGGCCGCGTCATCCTAGTCGGGCTGGGCGCCGACGACGTCGAACTCCCCGTCTCCTACCTCCAAAACAGGGAGATCTGGCTCTCCGGGGTCTTCCGCTACACCAACACCTGGCCGCTGGCGATCCAGCTGATCGCCGACGGGAAAGTGGATCTGGACATCCTCGTCACCGGCAGGTTCTCCCTCGCCGAGTCCGAGGAGGCACTCAAGGCCGGCAAGCAGCCGGGCCAGCTCAAAGCCGTCGTGTACCCGGGCCGCTAAGCCCTGCGGACCGACGATCACGAGCAGTAGCCCACCTGAAAACTCACCTGCAAGGAAGCAGCCATGCCCGCACAACAGAACGTTCCCGCCCCGGAGCTCGATGACGACGGGGCCCTGGTCACCGTCATTGGCGAGTCGCTCGTCGACATTATTGATGACACTCAGCGCGGAACCTCCGCGCTGCAGACGCATCCGGGCGGCAGCCCCCTTAATGTTGCCGTCGGCTGCGCCCGTTTGGACCTAAGAACAAAGCTTGTCACGCACTTCGCGGACGACCCGCACGGCCAGTTGATAGCCAACCATCTGCGCAACAACGGTGTGGAGACCTTGGTTGGCGGTTCTTTTCCCACGTCGTCCGCGGTGGCGAGACTGGATGGCACCGGGGCGGCCGAGTACACGTTCGCGATCAACTGGGACATCAACGGAGCCGCCCTTCCTGCGATGGCTGCGGCAGAGAGCTCCCTGCACGTCCATACCGGATCGATCGCCACGGTGCTGGCGCCGGGCACCAAGGCGGTCCGCAGCGTGATCGAAGCAGCGCGTCCGCATGCCACGGTCAGCTTTGATCCGAACTGCCGGCCCGGGATCAGCAGCGACGTTGATGAGGCCCGGCGCGAGGCGGAAGCATTCGTTGCGGCCAGCGACATCGTTAAGGCCAGCGACGAGGACCTGCGGTGGCTCTACCCCGACAGGGCAATAGAGGAATCCCTCTTTTCGTGGCTGGAGTTGGGCCCGGCGCTAGTGGCTCTAACCCGCGGCGCGGACGGGCCCGTACTCCTCACCCGGCAGGGCCGCGTGGAAATGGCAGCGGAAACTGTCACCGTGGCTGATACCGTGGGCGCCGGCGACTCCTTTATGGCCGCCCTAATCGCCGGTCTCGCCCAGCTCGAAGCACTCGGGGCGGAAGGAAGACAACGGTTACAGACACTAAGCCGCGATGAAATCAATGCCCTGGCCGCGTATGCCAACCGGGCGGCAGGGATCACCTGTTCCCGGCCCGGGGCGAACCCTCCACACGCCGCTGAACTCGGAACTCTTTCCGCCACGACACCGGCACAGGGTCGGTGACGTCATGCGAAGCCTGAATGCCACTATCGTCTTAGCGGCCCCCGTTTCGTTGGCCACACCCCGGTACGACCGCAAGGGCATTACCGCCGGCATCGTCCACGTCGGGGTGGGAGGCTTTCACCGCGCCCACCAGGCCATGTACCTTGACCGGCTGATGAACGCCGGCCGCGCGCACGACTGTGCGATCGTCGGTATCGGCGTTTTGCCTGGAGACGCCCGTATGAAACAGGTGATGGACGACCAGGACTGCCTGTACACGCTCACGGTCAAAAACCCTGACGGAAGCAGGGAAAGCCGGGTGGTTGGCTCGATCATCGAATACCTCTTCGCACCGGAAGACCCTGAAGCCGTCATCGAGAAAATGGCGTCCGAGGACATCCGCATCGTCTCCCTCACAGTCACGGAAGGCGGCTACAACTTCCACCACCTCACCAGCGAATTCAACGCCACCAATCCCGACGTGCTCCACGACCTGGCCCCCGGGGCAGCGCCAAAAGCGACCTGGCCTGGTAACTGAGGCCCTCGCCCGCCGGAGGGCACGGGGCCTCAAGCCGTTCACTGTGATGTCGTGCGACAACATCCAAGGCAACGGCGACGTGGCCAAAAGGATGTTCGCCGCCTTTCAGCTCCAATGGCACTTCATCGGGTCCGGAGAGCCCTTAAAGAGCCGTTGTCCGCCAGAACATATCGGCTATCGAGATCCAGTCGGCAAATTCAGGAGAAGCTTGAATCCCTGTCGGTCCAGCGATGACCCCGTTGCGGAAAGCAGCACGACGGCGGTACCGGCCTTGCGGTCCAGCCCCATCCACGAACGGAACCCGCCAGTGGCTCCGTTGTGCCACGTAACCGTCCGTCCTTTAACCTCAAGGCTGAGCCAGGCATTGCCTATTCGCGCGGCAGGCCCGGCAAACCGCGACACGGGGTTCAGGGCTGCACTCCCTGGCGCAGTCCCATCCAGGAGAGCCTGGGCTAGGACGCCCATGTCTTGGATGCTGGCACGCCAGCCGCCAGCCGGAGCCAGAGCCTCTCCAGTCCACGGCTGCATAAGGCGCCCGGCCCTGCTCCTGCCGGGCAGTGCCGTCTGCCGGAGTTCGTCAGGGTACGAAGGCGCATACAGCGATTGCAGCCCCAAAGGCACGGAGATCCGGTCCGCCATGAGATCCCGGTAAGGCATTGGCGTACCAGCTGCGATGGCATGCCCGAGTAGTTCGAAGCCAAAATTCGAATAACGGGGCCTGGGGGATGCCAAGCGCGTTTTCCGGGCCTGAGCGAGCAATTCCTCAAGAGTCTCACCGTAAGGGTTGGCGCCGCGAAGCCACAAGGCAGCAGTACGGCGAACAATGGCCTGAGACGGAGCCAGGCGCGGCAGCCCGGAAGCGTGCCGGGTGATGGATTCGAGTGAAACCCCTGCCGCTCCGGAGCCATTCAGGGGCAGCCGGTCACCTAAGGTGGTACCGCTGTCGAGCTCCCCGCGATGTAGGGCATCGGCGTAAAGGAGGCCAGTGAGGCCCTTTGAGACGGAGCCGATTTCATAATCCGCATCTAACGAAGCACCGGCGCTGGCAGTTTTTAACACTCCGTCCTGCACCAAAGCCACCGCAGAAGCACCTCTCCGCGACCAGGTCCCGGAGCGATTCCACATGAGCGCCTTCTGAGCTGCCTCGTCACCATAGAACCGGACATCCTGCCGATTCTTTAGCGCCTCGCAGTTAGATTCCCCACCCATGCAAATCAGTATTACAGGGCCGCTGGGTCAGCTCTACTCGGTGCAAGGCCCTTGAACGCAGCAGGATTGGCCGGGCTCAACATCACCAGCGGGTATGAGGCCAAGGAACAGGAACAACACCAGGCGGCCGGCAACGCCGCCGGCGCTGTCCCCATGCATGGTTCCTGACCGGCTGCGCTCGTTCCACCGGAGGGGGCGGGTACCCCTGGAAGTGGCAGCGAAATCACTGTCAGCGTATGCCGGCGGTCTCGGCCGTGAACCTGCCGTCAGTCTCATTTACCGGGTTCCCTTACACAGGGGAGGAACGGGCCGGTATTGATGCAGGCGGTGGAGCAGATCCGCGCTGACGGGCAGATGATGCTGCTAAGCCTGAAGCCGATGAACGGCCGGATGCGGTGACGGTGGAAGAGGTGGAGGGCTTTGCGAGGGTCCTCGCCGGGTTCAGTTTCGTCGTTGCATAGGTTGACATGCCCTGCGTGGCACCCTGGTGCACACTCATGCCAGAACTTCTAGGTTGGCGACAAGGACTGTACTTATTGGCAGAGGGCGGCGAGAAACAGGGCTTCGGCAAGGATGGAGTTTCGCAGTTCGCCCAAGTGCACGGATTCGTTGGCTCCATGCGCACGTGAATCGGGGTCTCGGGGGCCTGTCAGCAGGATGAAGCAGCCGGGATGGTGCCGGTGGAGCTCTGCCACGAACGGGACTGACCCGCCAGTGCCTCTGGTCACCGCCTCGGTTCCCCATGCCTCCCCTAGTGCCCACAGGGCTGTTTGCGCCATCTGGTCGTGCGGCGCTACCGCGAAGGGTTTGCTCTTGGTGCCAGGAGTAAATGTCACTTCAGCGCCAAAGGGAGCGTGTTTCAGGGTGTGCCGGCGGACCGCCTCCATTGCCTCGTCCGGGTCATTACCGGGCGGAATCCGGAGGCTGAACTTAACGGCGGCCGTCGGAACCAGGGTGTTCGGAGCGGTTGCTATGGGCGGGGCATCGAGTCCGACGAAGGACAGCGCGGGCTTGCTCCACAGCCGGGAGTTGATCTTTCCCGTGCCCGCCAGCTGAATGTGATCCGGGACGCCGGCATCATGCCGGAATTCCTCCTCCGAGAAGTCCGGACCTTCTGTGCTTGCTGTTACAAGGCCTTCCACGGCGACTGAACCATCATCATGGTGGAAGGTCGCCATCAGCCGGGCAAGGACGGTAGGGGCATCGAGGGCGGGGCCGCCGAAGCTCCCTGAATGCAGCGCATGATCCAGGGTTCGCACTTCGATGGTCCCGTCCACCAGTCCTCTAAGACTGGTCGTGAGCGCAGGAATTCCGATTTTCCAGCTGCCAGCGTCAGCAACGATCGCTGCCTCTGCCTGGAAACGCGGTTTGTGCTGCGCGAGGAGGGCCGGCAGCGTGGGCGACCCCGATTCTTCCTCGCCCTCGATAAAGAAGGTCAGACCCAGACCGTTGCCCGATCCCAGGACTGCGTCCAGGGCCCGGACAGCAGCAACATGCATGAGGATTCCGGCCTTGTCATCGGCCGCTCCACGCCCCCATAGGCGCTCATCCCTCACGAGTGCAACAAATGGGGAGTTCTCCCATTCCTCGGCCGGGCCAGAGGCTGAACGTCGTGGTGGGCGTAGAGCAGCACCCTTGGCTTGCCGGGAGCGGCAGGCCTCGCCGCCAAGACCGCGGGTGCCCCCGGTGTCCCGTCCGGGTCGGCGGCGCGGATGATTTCGGCGTCAGCAAAACCTGTCTCACGGAGCAGCTCCCGGACGTTCCCAGCACTTTGCTCCAAGGCACTAGGCTCGAAGTCGGGCCAGGCGATGCCGGGCACAGCCACCAGCCCCGCCAGGACGTTCACTGTCACGGACATCCCGGCATCAACGGCAGATGCCAGCCTTGCCACGGTTTCCCGCGGCAGTCTCCCTGCGTCGTTCATGGGACCATGGCTCCGACCGCGCCGCTTCGTGAATGGATTGAGATAAGCGTACTTCTCTTTCCATTAGTCGGAGCAGTTAGATTTTTCCCCAGTGGCTTACGCCGACTACTCAAAATATGCCAGGACGCCCATTGCCTACCTGCTCACCAACTTCAAACCCGCTAAGAAAGGCGCTCCCCCGCCCGTTTTCGTTCGCCGATAACCGGCGTTCCGTCAAGCTGCCTCGGGCCGCCCAAGCAATGCTTGCTAATCACGGTGCCCGAACTGGTGGCGCTGATCCGTCCACAGCTGGGGTCAACTCAGGTGTTCCATCGCTGGAAGCGGGATCTGGAGCGGTGAACAACCTGCCCACGGGAATTGTCCCCGGCTGTGTGCGGGTGGACCGGAATTTTCGTTCAAAGGTAGATAAATTCAGGTTATTCCAAGGACAAGGCAAGGAGCCGCTTGTGAGCTTTGGGTGTGGCTTACTCAGACGAAATTCCCGATATACGCCTCTTGGGGATCCCAACGCTCCCGGGAGTCCCGTGGCCGGCGTGGAGGTACGAACTCCGAGGATGCCTAGGTACTCCGTGCGTCGATACCGGAAGGACTTGGCGTGCCCGCGCCGACCGGCGGCGGAGGGTTCTTTTATAGGGGAGCAACACGAGGATCGTAGCGGTGATGAATACCAGTTGCATTAGCGTCCGCGGCAGGAGCGCAGTTGCCGGGGCTCCGTTGACCATGAGTCCGGTGAGTGCTGCGTAGACGTTTGCCGGGAACATGGCCACCATCAGCAGGGCAAGTCCGCCGGCCGCCCACGGCGTCGTCCGCCGGTAGAGCAAACCGGCGGCTCCAAGCAGTTCCAGCACGCCGGTCACCGTGACCAGCAGTTCGGGATGGGGCAGGGCGGGCGGCACCATTGCGACCAGATCCTGGCGCATGCCGTTGAAGTGGGCTGTCCCCGTAAGGATGAACATGGCAGCCAGGCCCCCGCGCAGGCTGGTGTGCCAGGACCGGAGCCCTTTGATACCTGCAGCGCCGGCGGCGCGAACCAGGAGGGTGACTGCCAAAAGGGTGATGAGGGGTGCCATGATGCGTTCCTTTCAGTGCATCAAACCAATCTTGACAGTGACTAGATTACTCACGAGCTCGAACTTGTCAATGACTAGTTTGGCGCTAAGCTATGGACATGAGCCCGCCGCCCTCGAGCTACCACCACAAAAACCTGCCGAGCACCATCATCGGTGCTGCACTGGAGGTCATCGCGGAGTCGGGTCCTTCAGCGCTCAGCCTGCGGGACCTCGCGCGGCGGGCGGGCGTATCCCATGCTGCTCCGGCCCACCACTTCGGAGACAAAGCAGGCCTCCTCACTGCCGTTGCAGTGCAGGGCTTTACGCTCCTGGCAGAGGCGCTGGCGGACGCGCAGCGGCGTACTGGTGACTTCCTGGAGGTGGGGGTGGCATATGTCGACTTCGCCGTCAGGCACCCGGCCCACTTCGCTGTAATGTTTCAGCCGGAGCTGTATCGGGCTGATGATCCAAAGCTGACGGCCGCCAAGGAGAGGGCGGGGGAATCGCTCTATCAGGGGGCAGCCCCCTTTGCTGCGCCGGGGCCAGGTCCCCAACCGCGGGAAGCCGCGCTGGCGGCATGGTCACTTGTTCACGGCTTTGCCACTCTTTGGCTTAGTGGGAACCTTCCTGCAGGGGTGCCGGAAGACCCCCGGGATGCCGCCAGGGCTGTTGCTGCTGTTCTTTTTTCCGGGCCGCAGTAGCGCCTGTCCCCACCCACACGCCGCGTCGAGAACAGCGCCGCGTACAGCAGTGGGGCGGGCACTGTCGCAGGTCAGCCGGCACCACGTGCTGTACAGGTCGTGACAGCACGATCGTTAGTTCGCATCTGCGAGCCTAAAATTGGGACAGGCGGTGCGCTCGTTTTAGTGCCGCATAGCTCTCAGGATGGACTCATCATGTTCAAAACACTGCTTTGTAGAATGAACTTGGGGCACCACTGGTTAGCCACCGAGGTCCAGGACGGCTACTTCCGCAGGCGTTGCACTAAGTGCGGAAAGTACGACCGCCACAGCAGGACGGTTTCTGGACGCATCGGCGGCGGCGTTCCGGCAAACTCCAGTGACGGTGGCCTCAACGGAATCGCCCCTTCCGGGCCCTTCATCTCACCGTAGGAACTCTTGGCCATACAAACGCTCTCTTCTGTGCCGGTTCGAGACGCCAGAAGCCAGAGGGTATTCGACCGTGCCAGGGGTCACTTTCTTACTACTCCCCCGCCTATTTTCAAACGCCGATAATGGAGATTCCGTAAAGCTAACGGTCATGGGGACCAAGCACCCTCGCGAGACTAGAGATCGTCCGGGCGCTGTCCCGACATGCTCTCTACATCCTCCTCGATACTGCTGGAGCGCTCCACGTCCTCCATGTAAAGCCGGCCCGAAGCAATTTTGCCGTCCCTGACCTTGAAAAGTGTCACCCCGCGGACTTGGACGTCCTGGCCCTCAACCCGGTGCCCGGACCAGGACCACTCACTCCAGGTGGTGTCACCGTCGTCGACGGAGCGGACCAGTTCAGCGTGGAAGTCAGGGATGCCCTCCAGAATGGCTTTCCAATTAGCGTGCATCTGCGCGCGGCCGACAAAGGCTCTGCCGGGGTGGGCGGGTTGTTCGCTTTGGTAGTCCTCGTGCATGAGCGCCGCTGCCGCTTCGAGGTCGTGGGCATTCAGAGCGGTTATTAGCCGGTCGACGACTTCACTCATGGGCTTCTCACGCCCTCAGTGCCGCCGTCATCTTCCTTCACGCTGCGCCGGCACAGCGTTCCGCCACCCGGATTTCCCGGTGGCGAGTTCCTCGAAGCCGCCCCGCTCAACCAGTTACTGGCCGCGCGCTGCCGCAAGACCTTCGGGTCCGGATCGCGAGTCTCCACACTTCAACTATGGGCGCTGCTTCCCGGTGGGTCCATGGCCAGTTGCGCGACGCATGACGTTCTGGGATCCCCGCATTACCTGACGAAGTCGGAGGTGCCACTACACCGCACCATCAGCTGACAGGACCCTCGCCGGGTGCAAAGCGCGTTCATTTCAAGGGAGCTCCCCCTCCCATTCACAAATGCATAATAGTATTTCCCGTCAACCAGCCTCGGCCTGGGCAGACCCGTGCCTGATGATCGCGCGGCTGGAACTGGCAGCGCTCGGATCCGCCCATGGCGGCAGTCGCCGACTCCTTCCCACTAAGTCTTCGGTCCCGGCCGAGCAGACCGAGTCAGGGGCGGTGGAAGTCACGACACGAATGAGCTATTTCCAAGAAGCGACACCAGCCGCACCTACAAGGCGCAAGGCTCGCAAGGTGGGACGGGTCCTAAGTCGCTCCGGGTACAGTGGACCGTCCAGGAGAAAGGCGGGTACCTGGTGGTTGACCAGAGACGGGTGAAGCGTGAGACAGTCCCGCAAGCGGCTGAGCAGACACCGAATGCAGTGGCACGCGATGAGCGGCGACTGCAGCTTCTGCAGGCAGCCCAGGAAGTTTTTGTAGCCAGTGGTTACCAGGGTGCCAACATGGACGATATTGCCCAAGCGGCCTATGTGAGCAAGCCGGTTCTGTACGAGTATTTCCCATCCAAGCGTGAGCTGTACCTCGAGCTGCTGGACATCAACCTCAAGGCACTAGGCGATGTATTGCAGGAGCCCGTCCGGTCCACGAAGCTCAATAAAGAACGGGTGCATGATGCTATCCGGGCTTATTTTGGCTACATTGCCCGTGACGATGGTGCATATCGCCTCGCCTTCGAATCCGGTTTGAGCAACGATCCTGACGTCCGCGTGAGGCGGGAGGCATTCAGAAGTGGATTCGCCGGCGCAATCGCCCGAATCATCAGCGAGGACGCTCATTTGCCGTTTGTCGAAGCGGAACTGCTGGGTAGGGCTTTGATGGGTTTGGCTCAAGCAAGCGCACGTTATTGGGCAGGGGACACTGCTGAACAAGGCAGCGCTGCCCTTAGCCTGGACGCTGCCAGTGAGCTCGTTTACCGCCTGGCTTGGCGCGGTATTTCACGCTTTCCCAAGGAGACCTAGAACTGACTGAGGTGTCACCCGGGGCTTTGTCAGGGTTGATAGCTTTTGACCCCGTTGCTATCTTTCCCACCGTACTGTCGCGGTTGAACACACGCGCCCACACATCTTCCTGGTTCTTCAGGCTTTGCTCGCCCGCTTAGAATGCTCCTGTGAAGAGGACTAACGACTCGGGTTCCATGGGAAAGCCTGCTGGCCTACAGCGCAACAACGATCCCAACCAGCGACCCAGTAACAGAAGTCTCCGCTTCTGGTCTGGATACTGGACAGTCTTTTGGACTCTCTTCTGTGGGGTTGGGTTTACGGTTGGATACGTTTTCCTGAGCAACCTGATCGTCGGGCGCCCCTACGGCATCCTGTCGATTCTGTTCTTCGTGCTCGGATGCGCCCTTGGACTGGGTTTGTACCTATCCGAGCATTTCAGAGCCGCCCGTAAGAAGCGTGCCGATTTTGTGAGGGCTGGCGGTGATCCTACCGGCATCACTCCCTGGATGTTCGGTGCCATGAGAGGACGTATCAACGAGGACGGCGTGTGGGCCTGGTACACCTCGTCAGGCTCCAGCGGAGAGTCGAGCGCGATATAGCAGCCTCCCATAACCGTCTGGCGTCGAGACCCGGATTCCCGGACGTTGATAACGGCCGACATAAACCGGTTCCGATGCGCCTTTTGACCCGCCCTTCCTAGACATCCCCGCCGTTAACTGAGCGCTGGTTGAGCAGTCTGATCCCCGGTACTCCGGGGGAAAAACGCCACGAACGACGGGCGGAAACAGACCTTTTGCAGGCACTTCCCCGTCCGTTTTCGTTCGCCGATAAAGGATGTTCCGTCGGGTTAACTCCTGAGCAGCGGTGTACAGACCCGCAATGGGTGTGCGACAACATCTGGTTCGGATGGATATCGGCTGCTAGCCGTTGCGGCTTTCGTTCAGGTACGCGAGTTGACGGACCCAGTGGTGTTCCTGCCCTCCCTCGTGGCCGTTGAAATGGTAGACCTCGATAGATTTGGTGGGCCCTTGTTCCGAGCGTCGTGAGCTTCCGGTTCCATAGCTGTTGTAGGAAGCGAAGACGGTTGACGGCGGGCACACGTCATCGAGCAGGGCCACGGAAAACAGTGCGGGGGCGGTTGCCCTGCGGCTGAGGTGGACTCCGTCGAAGTAGTTCAGGACCTCTAATGTGTGCTCATGGCGGTCCCGGTGCCGGGAGAGGAACGCGGCGATTTCGGGGTAGGGGCCTCGTTGGGCCAGATCAATTGCACGAGGAAAGTCCTGAAGGAAGGGTACGTCCGCTAGAACAGCTCGAATTCCGTCCAGTCTCCTGGCAGCAAGCCCGGCGGCTGCGAGGGCCAGGCCTCCACCCTGGCTTATACCGGCAAGGAAGACGGTGTTGGCGTCGACGTCGGGGAACCTTTGGACGGTCTCGATAGCGCGGAATGCGTCCACGTACAACCGGCGGTAGTAGTAGTCCTCCTTGGAGGCGAGACCGCGTGTCATGAGGCCCGGGTGGGCCACCTCTCCTGCTGATGGGTGTGGGTCCGCCGTGTCGCCGGTGATCCCGCCGTAGCCTTGGCCTCGGGTGTCCATGATGAAGTGGGCGTACCCAGCCTGTGCCCATTTGGTGTCCTGCTGGACCAAACCGCGGCCGCCTGAGTATCCGATGTACTGCACAACTGCTGGCAGGCGGTGGCCGCGGGACCGGTATGCCGGAAGGTGGAGCCAGCCCCGGACCGGGGCCCCGCCATAACCGGCAAAGGAAACATCGAAGCTGTCGATGAGTGGCAGTAGATTGTCGACGGGAGTGACTGTCGGCATCAACGGGAGGGCGCGGGCCTCCGCGAGGGTTGCATCCCAAAACACATCAAAGTCCTCCGGCTCAGTCGCTACGGACGCATAAGTGCGCAACTGCTCCAGAGGCATGTCAACGGTAGGCATACTGGCTCTCCATCATCTGGGTCTACGGGGATCCCACCCTGCCGGTGAGGCCGGATTATAGGATTCTAAAAATAAGAATGGCGAAACAGGACAGAGGATGTCCCATCTCCTGTACCATTAGTTTAGACGAGCGGCCGCCACCGGACGGCGGCCAAAGGAGATGACGTGACAGTAGCACCCGCCTCGGTTTCGCCGGCCAGGTTCAGCGCGCAAATCCGCTCCCAGGCCCTGCAGACTCGGATTATGGAGCTCATCTTGGAGCGTGGCCTGGACGTTGGTGACGCCCTTCCCACTGAGAGTGAATTGTCCACTGAGCTGGGTGTGGGGCGTAATACTGTCCGGGAATCCCTGAAAGTCCTGCAGGCTCTGGGCGTCATTGAGATCCGGCACGGGTTCGGCATGTTCGTTGCCCCCAATAATTTCAGCGCACTCGTGTCCGGGCTGACCTTTCGAGGCAGGCTCTCGCTCCGCCATAAGGGCGAGGAAGCGATGGAGCTTATCGATGTGCGGCAGGCTCTTGAGTCCGGCCTTATCGGGTCGGCAATTGACCTTTTGACCGACGAGCATCTGGCTGATTTGCGTACCACGATGGAAGCGATGCAGGACGCCGCCGGTAAGGGTGAACTCCTCGTTCAGCACGACGCAGAGTTTCACCGCCGTCTCTACGCGCCACTCAATAACGACCTGCTTATCAACCTCATGGACGTCTTCTGGCAGGTTTACCGCCAGATTCATGAGGCATTGGGCTCCGGGCCGGTCAACCTTGAAGAACAGGTCCAGATCCATTGGGACATCTACGACGCAGTGGCAAACAGGGACAAAGCCTTGGCTTCTGAGCGCCTTCAGCGCCACTTCGACGGTATCCGCCGCAAGTTGAAGGACGTCGCGTCCGCCTAATGTCACAGCCGAGGGTGCGGAAAAGACCAACTGCCCCTTTGCCTCACGCTGAACAACCCGTCCGTCCCATAGTTCGCGCCGCCAGGATTGGCGGCGGTTACACACCGTGCGAGAGAGTACCCCCTTTTTGCCATGGAGATTTTTGTTGTGCCCGATGCCTCGGGTACCGGAGCTGTTGCCGCCGGGATTCTTGCCGCCGTCATCCGGAGCAAGCCTGACCTGGTCCTTGGTGTCGCTACGGGCAGCTCCCCACTGCCCGTCTACGCGGCACTGGCCGAGCACACTTTGGACATGTCCGGGGTCCAAGCGTTTGCCCTCGATGAGTATGTTGGCCTGCCGGCTGGGCACCCGCAAAGCTACGCCGAGGTAGTCCGCCGTGAGGTAACCGAACGTTTAGGTTTGGACCCGGGCCTGGTTTCAGTTCCCGACGGCGGCGCCGAAGATCCTCACCACGCAGCAGCCCTGTATGACGCCGCCATCCGCGCCGCCGGCGGCGTGGACGTGCAGATTCTGGGGATCGGCCACAACGGCCACATTGCCTTCAATGAACCGGGTTCCGGGCTGGATTCCCGGACCCGGGTGGAATTTTTGGCCGAGCGTACCCGCAAAGCCAACGCGCGCTACTTCCGGTCTATTGACGACGTGCCGACTCGGTGCATTACCCAGGGCCTCGGTACCATTCGTGAGGCCCGGCACCTGCTGATGGTGGTCAACGGGGCGGATAAGGCTGAAGTTCTGGCTGCAGCGCTGCACGGGCCGGTGTCAGCTGAGTGTCCCGCTTCGGTCCTGCAACTGCACCCGCACGTGACCGTGGTTGCAGATGAAGCCGCGGCTGCCCTCCTTGGTGCCGGTCTCGGGCAGGTGGCCGTCCGGGTCGCGACGCCGAGCGCCTGAACCGAGCGCCTGAACTGGGGCGAAGCCTTAGGAAGCAGTCGCGGGGGCAGCGGTGATGGCTGCAGCCTGCCGAGGGACAGGGAGGCCGCGACGGAACACCCTGATCGGGCCGAAGTCGCGGTCCACCGCCAGGATGTCTGCCCTCAGCCCTGTGCTGAGGCTTCCTACCTCTTTCTGGAGGCCAAGGATCCTGGCCGGAACGGCCGTGGCTGATGAAACGGCGCTTGCCGCGTCCACCCCTGCTTCGACCGTCCGCCGTACAACGTCCAGCAGTGTTGCGGTTCCGCCGGCGAGGGCACCATTGCTGCGTAGTCGGGCCTTCCCGCCGCTGACGCAGACCCCTGCCGGGCCAAGGTCGTAGTCGCCGTCCTGCAGTCCCGTCGCGGCCATGGAGTCGGTCACCAGGATGACGTTGTCACCGCCAACAAGTTCGAAGACCATACGGACGGTGTCCGGGTGGAGGTGGACGCCGTCGGCAACAAGTTCCACCGCAATGGTGCCTGTTGCTGCCAGTCGCAGGCAGGCTGCTACGGGCCCGGGGTGGCGGTGGTGCAGGGACGGCATGCCGTTGAACAGGTGGGTGACCGTGGGCCGGGCGTTGCTGCCCAGCGTGGAGGCGAGCAGGTTCGCTGCCTCGGTGAGGGAGGCCGCCGTCGTCGGGGCATCGGCGTTGGTGTGTCCCAGGGACGGCGTGACGCCGAAACCAACCATCGCGTGCACCAGAGAGGGGACGCAGGGTTTCGGCAACGCGCATCAGGTCCTCCCGGGGAGCGGTTACCAGACTCGCCAGGAGGGTGGTGGTACCGCTGGCGTGGAGGAATTTCACCGCTGAGCGGGCTGACGGGAGATCACCCCCGGGAAAGTCCCCGCCTGCCGCGCCGTGGCAGTGCAGGTCCACCAGGCCGGGCAGGAGCAGGGTCCCGGGCGGCAGCTCCACTTCCTCCAACCCTGGAAGAGAGTGGCCATCGAAGCCTGCCCTTGGGCCGGCATAGGCGATGCGTTCCCCGGAAACGGCGACCACCGCGTCCTCTAGGACAGTTCCGTCGTTGACGATGGTGCCGGGCAGCAGGAAGGCGGGAGGCGTCTGGGAGGTCATTTCAGGGCGTCCGCGAACCAGCCGGTGATGGTGGCCGGGTGGGTGATGGCTGTTCCGACCACTACCGCGAAGGCCCCGGCATCAAGTGCTTGCCTCGACTGGGCGGGGGTGTGCAGCCGGCCTTCGGCGATGAGCGGCACACCGAAGTCTGCCGCCGCAATTTGTTCCAGCAGTTCAAGGTCGGGGCCGTGGGTTTTGGGGCGTTCACCGGAATAGCCGGCCAACGTGGTGCCGATCAGGTCTGCGCCCGCCTCGACGGCGGCCGCTGCGTCCTGGAGGGAGCCGCAATCGGCCATGACCAGAGCGTGGGATTCGGTGTGGATTCCGGCTACGGTCTGGGCGAGGGTGAGGCGATCGGGGCGTGCGCGGCGGGTCCCGTCGATGGCCACGATGTGGGCGCCGGCGCCGGCTACCGCAAGGGCGTGCCGGAGGGTGGGGGTGATGAAGACCCCGTCGTGCCCGTCCTTCCAGAGTCCGATGACCGGGACTTCCACTGCTGCGCGGGTGTGCTGGACGTCCGCCAGGCCCTGCACCCGGACTGCAGCGGCCCCGCCGATGACTGCGGAAGCGGCGACCTGGGCGGTGGTGCGGGGATCGCGCATGGGCTCGCCCGGGTAGGCCTGGCAGGACACGATAAGCCTTCCCCGCAAGGATTCAAGCCGGTCAGGGGAGAGGATCATGGTCACTTCCTTTGGAGAATCGTTGCTGGGGTGAGGACGAGGCGGGCTGCGCCCACGATGGCGGCAGCGTTGCCCAGTGAGGCGGGCAGCACTTGAACGTTTGCCAGGGCTGGGAGGAGTTCGGCCCGGACGGCCCGTTCCATCGGCGGCCACCAGGGGGCTCCTGCGTCCGAGAGCCCGCCCGAGACCACCACGACTTCCGGGTCCAGGATGTTCGCCAACCCGCCCACGGCCTGCCCGGCCGCAGCCGCCGCGGCGCTGATGGCCCTGATGGCGATGGGATCACCATGGTTGGCGGCCAGAGCAAAGATGATGCGGGCATCAGCCGCTGGTGTCTGCCCGCCCAGTCGCCGGTAGGCTTCCGCGATGGCAGGTCCGGAGGCGATGGCTTCAACATGCCCTGCTCCGCCGCAGACACAGGGCAGCGGCTGGCCGTCGTGGAAGGCGTACGGCGAGGCGAAGTGGCCAACGTGTCCGCCCACATAGTGGTGCCCCAGAACCGGTGTGCCTTCAAGAACGTAACTGCCGCCGACGCCGGTGCCGAAGGCCACCAGGAGTGAACTGGCGGTCCCGGCGGCGGCACCGGTCCAAGCTTCGCCAAGCGCGTGGGCGTGGACGTCGTTTACTGCCTGAATGGACGACGGCGGCAGGTCCAGGCGCGCTGCCAGGCCGGTGCTGATGGCTGTTCCGGCCCAGCCGAGGATCGCATCGGTTGCTGACACCACTTCGCCCTTATGGGTATCAATGACACCGGCCGAACCGACGCCGACATGATCGACGGCAATTCCGGCAGCAGCAGCGCGTTCCATGAGTCCGGCAACCAGACTGGCAGTGGCGTTGAGAATTGCCTCGCCGCCATCACGGTTGAGGGTGGGAATAGTCTCGGAAAACAGCACTTTACCCGTGTCTGAGACGACCCCGGCAGCAGTCTTAGTGCCACCGAGGTCAACACCAATGGCGTGCATCAGCTTCAGCGCCCGTCCCTAGACCAGGCTGTTGCGTTCGAGGATGACCTTGATCGCGGTGGTTTCCTCTTCGTTCAGCGCGGGCATGGGGATGCTCATGGTGTTGGATTCGATGATGCCCATGACCTGCAGGGCGGTCTTGAAGGCGCCCAGGCCGGCTGCTCCGCCGGAGACGCGTCCGTTGGGGGTGTAGACGATCTCGAAGAGGTCGGCCAGGCGGTCCTGTTCCGCGGCGGCCTTGGCCCAGTCTCCGGCAATGGCGGCGTCAACGAGGTTGCGGTAGCCGCGGGGGTCCACGTTGCCCAGGCCGGGAACCACGCCCTGCGCGCCGCCGAGGAGGGCGCCGTCGACTACTACTTCATGACCGGTGAAGATGTCGAAGTTGTCGATGTCCTTGGCTGCGAGCAGCAGTTGACGGAAGGAGACGTCGTCGCCGGAGGAGTCTTTGACGCCGGCGATGACGCCGTCGCGGCCCAGCCGGACCAGCAGGTCCGTGGGGAGCTTGAAGTGGGTCCGGACCGGAACGTCGTAGGCAAAGATCGGGGTGTCGACGGCTTCGTGAATGTTGCGGAAGTGGGTCTCGGTTTCCGCTGCGTTGCCGATGGCGTAGTACATCGAGGTGACCACGATGGCGTCAGCGCCGAGGTCGATGACGCGTTTGGCTTCCTCGATGACGCGGTTGGTGGTCTGTTCGTTGGCGCCCACGATCAGGGGAACTGCTTTAGCACCAGCAGACGCGTTGGCCGCGGCGATGGTGCTGACCACCAGCTCACGTTCTGCGTTGGTCATGTAGGGCACCTCGGCGGAGGAGCCCAGGACGAAGAGTCCGGAGACGCCGCCGTCGAGCAGGTGCTTGGTGAGGTTCTGCAGTGAGGCGGTGTCGATGCTGCCGTCAGCGTGGCGGGGGGTGACGACGGGCGGGATGACGCCGGAGAACTGGGAAGACACGGAAAAACTCCAATGGGTGGGTGTAAAGGTGGGGTGTGAAAATCTAGGTGTGCAGCAGGCTGGGGGCTGCTCCGAGGAGCTTTTTGGTGTAGTCGTTCCGGGGGGTGTCGAAGACCTGGGCGGCTGGGCCTTCCTCGACGATTTCGCCGAAGTACATCACGCAGATGCGGTCCGAGACGTAGCGGACGGTCTGGATGTCGTGGGAGATGAACACCATTCCCAGGTTCAGCTGGGTCTTCAGGTCCGAGAGCAGGTTCAGGACCTGCGCCCGGACCGAGACGTCCAGGGCCGACGTCGGTTCATCCGCGACGATGATGTCCGGATCCAGGGCCAGTGCCCTGGCAATGGCCACCCGCTGCCGCTGGCCCCCGGACACCTGCGACGGCGTCACTTCCGCCGCGGAGGCCGGCAGGCCCACCAGCGCAAGGAGTTCCCGGACCTTGGCCGCCCGGGACGCGGCGTTGCCGATTCCATGCACCTGGAGCGGGTCCGTGAGGATGTCCTGGATGGTCATGCGCGGATTCAGGGCCGTGGCGGGGTCCTGGAACACCACCGATACGGCCCGGCCGAATTCCTTGCGCATGGCCGCGTTCCGTTTGATGGCCGGTTTGCCGTGGAAGAGGACCTGTCCGGACGTGGGTGCCTGAAGGCCCACGAGCACGGAGGCCAGCGTCGACTTGCCGCAGCCGGATTCACCCACGATGCCCACGGTTTCGCCGCGGCTGATGGTGAAGTCCACACCGTTGACGGCCTTGACGATGTTGGGGCGGAAAAGGCCGCCTGTCCTTGCGCGGTGGTGGACTTTGACGTCCTTGAGTTCAATGACGGGTTTGCCGGTGGAAACGCTCACTTGGCGTCCTCCTTTCGGTGGCTGGCCCAGTAGTGGTCGGAGTCCCCGCCTACGGCGGTGAGGACCAGCTGCTGGTTCGGATCGGCGTCCCGGCGCTGGGAGCGCGGTGCGAAGCGGTCACCGGGGGCGAAGTCCTGTGGTGACGGCACGGTGCCGGGGATCTGGTGGAGGCGGGCGGCGTCGGCTTCGATGGAGAGCACGGCGCCGAGCAGGCCGCGGGTGTATTCGTGCTTGGGGTTCTGCAGGAGCTCGGACGCCTGGGCTGATTCGACAACCTGGCCGGCGTACATAACGGTGATGCGGTGGGCCAGGGAGGCGACCAGGGCAAGGTCGTGGCTGACGAACACCATGGCGAAGCCGAGCTGTTCGCGCAGTTCGTTGAGCAGGTCCACCACCTGTTTCTGGACGGTGACGTCCAGGGCGGTGGTTGGCTCATCTGCCACCACAATCTTGGGGGAACGGGAGAGTGCCATGGCGATGAGGACGCGCTGGCGCTGGCCGCCGGAGAGCTCGTGGGGGTAGCTGGCCAGGGTGCGTACCGGGTCGAGTTTGACCATTTCCAGCAGCTCGGCAGGGGTCTTTCGCCCGCCGCGGCGGGTCAGCTGGGTCATCTGGTCCTTGATCTTCATGGACGGGTTCAGCGAGCTGAGCGCGTCTTGATAGACCATGGCGATCTGTTCCCCGCGGAGCCCTTGGTAGGCCTTGGGATTGCTGTGGCTGGTTTGCGGGTCCAGCAGTTCCTTGCCGTCGAACTTGATGGAGCCGCTGATCCGTGCCGTTTTGGGCAACAGGCCCATCACGGCGAGGGAGGTGATGGACTTGCCGCAGCCGGATTCGCCCACCAGGCCCATGGTCTCGCCCTCACGGACACTAAAGGAGACGTTGTCCACGATGGCGGTGTCACCAAACCTGCCGGGGAACCGGATGGAAAGGTTATTCACTTCCAGGACTGTCCTTGCGTCTGCGGGGACCTGCGGCAAACGGTCCGTCCGGGTGGCTTCTACGGCTGCCAACAGTTCCAGCTCGCGGTCGAGCAGGAGGTGCGGGTTGGCCGCGGCCACCTTCACGTCCGTGAGTAGCGCGGACCTGTTGTAGTTCTCCTCGTCGAAGATTCCCCCGGAAGCGGTACGGACGCCGTCGAGCTCGTGCTCTTCGATGACCGATGGTTGGGCAACAGAGGTTGCAACCTCGGTGTCCACGGCTGCGCCGGCAACGGCAGCTGCCGATCCGTCGTCGTCTTTCACCACGGGGGCCTTGCGCAGTTTGGGGTTGACCATGGCGTCGGTGAGGCCTTCGGCGAGGATGTTCAGCGCCAGCACGGTGAGCAGGATGGTGAGGCCGGCGAAGGTGGTGGCCCACCAGCCGCCGGACAGGACCAGGTTACGGCCGTAGGAGATGATGTTGCCCCAGGAAGGTGCGGGGTCCTGGACGCCGGCGCCCAGGAAGGACAGGGACGCTTCCAGGATGATCGCATCGGCCACCATGACGGTGGCGAACACCAGGACCGGGGCCGCGGTGTTGCGGACGATGTGCTTGGTCAGGATGTAGAAGCGGCCGGCGCCGATGACGCGCTCTGCCCGGACGTAATCTTCGCCGTACTGGGCCAGGACGTTGGCGCGGACAACCCGGGCGAGCTGCGGGGTGTAGATGATGGCGATCGCAATGATGATGGTGGGCACTGTGTTGCCGAAGGCCGCCAACAGGACGGCCGCCAGGGCGATCCCGGGGAAGGCCATCAGGATATCCATGACCCGCATGATGAGTTCGTTGACGGCTTTGCTCGATGTCGCAGAGAGCGAGCCCAGGAATGCGCCCACCAATACGGCCAGCCCGACTGCGCCGAGGCCGATCAGGAGGGAGGACTGCGATCCGTAGAGCAGGCGGGAGAAGATATCCCGGCCCAGCCTGTCGGTGCCGAAGAAGTGCTCGGCCCCCGGAGGCGTGGCCGGAATAAACGTTTCGAGCGGGTCGTGTGGTGCCAAGACCGGAGCGAAGATGGCGGCAATGGCGATCACCACGAGGAAGGCGAGGGCCAGGCGGGAACTCCAGGGCAGGGCCTTGAAGCGGAGTCCCGGGGCGCTCAGACGTTCAGCGAGTTTGCTGCGCATGGTCACACGGTCCTGATTCGGGGGTTGATGAGCAGGTAGAGAAGGTCCACGGCGATGTTCACCAGGACAAAGGTCACGGAGATGGTGAGGACCACGCCCTGCACCAGGTTGACGTCCAGGTTGGTGATGCCGTTGAGGATCAACTGGCCCATTCCGGGCAGGGCAAAGATCATTTCAATCACGACGGCGCCGCCGAGCAGGTAGCCGATCCGCAGCCCCAGCACGGTCACCGGGGTGACCAGGGCGTTGCGGAGCACGTTTTTGGAGACCACTTCGCGGTAGGGGACGCCGTTGCCGATGGCAGTCCGGACGTAGTCCCGGTCCAGCTCCTCCACCATGGAGGTCCGGACCACCCGGATGAGGGAGGCTGAGACCGGGATGCCGAGGGCAAGGGCGGGCAGCGCCATCGAGTTGAGCCAGCCGCCGAAGCCGGACTCGGGAGTGGCGATGCCGCCAGAGGGGAACAGCGGATTAGACCCCAGGGCGAACCACTGGATCAGCAGGATGCCCAGCCAGAACGACGGCGTCGCCACCGCGGCGATGGAGAATACACGGACCAGCTGGTCCTGCCACTTGTCCCGGTACAGGGCGCCCATGATGCCAAAGACCAGGGAGACCACCACGGCGATGATCACGCCCAGGAACGTCAGCTGCAGGGTGAGCGGAAAAGCTGAGCCGATCATGCTGGCCACGGACTTGGCCGGGGGAGTGGTGACACCCAGGTCGAACTGCAGGAGCCTGCCAAGGAAGCGGACGTACTGGAGCAGGATCGGATCGTTCAGGCCGTTGGCCTGGCGGTACTGCTCTTTTGCTTCCTCGCTTGCCCCTTCGCCCAGGGCGCTGCTTGCCTGGTCGCCGGGGGCGGCCTGCAGGACGAGGAACACGAGCAGTGTGATGCCCAGGATCATCAGCGGCAAGGCAGCGAGCCGTCGGCCCAGCAGGCGCAATATCGTGGTCAATGTATTCTCCGGTTGCTAGGGCTAGGAGGTGCGGCCCACACCAACGAAGGAAACTCCGGTGGTGGGCAGGGGCTTGAAGCCGCTGAGCTTTTCGGAATCCCAGGCGCTGGGAAGCTGGCGGTGGAACAGCGGGTACAGCGGGACCTCGTCGGAGACCAGGTCCACGATCTCGCCGGTCAGCTTCTTGGCGTCGTCCTTCGAGGCCTGGCCGGCCTTGGACATCAGGTCCACGAGCTGGGCACGTTCGGGTGTTTCGCCCCAGAATGCACGGTTCTTCATCCAAGTGTCGCCGGCGTAGAACCAGCTCAGCAGCAGGTCTGCGTCGTTGCCGAACACCGACGGGTCACCGGGTGCTGCGACCACGGTGTAGTCACCCTTGGCAACGCGGTCCGTGTACAGGGCGCCGGACTGGAGGTTCTTCAGGGTCACCTTGACGCCCGGAATCTTGTTCCACGACTCAAGCATCAGGGGAGCAACATCCTTGACCCAGGCCGTGTCTGTGGTGAGGAGTTCAAATTCGAGGCTGGTGACGCCGGCTTCCTTAAGCAGTTCCTCGGCCTTCTTCGCATCGTAGCCGTAGACGTTCTTGGCCTTGACGTAATCCGGGTGGCCCTCCTGGAAGTAGGAGCTGGCCGGTTTGGCGTTGCCGAAGAGGGCCTTCTTGATGATGGAGTCCTTGTCCAGGCCGTAATGCAGGGCCTGGCGGACCAGCTTGTTGTTAAAGGGTGCTGCGTTGCAGTTGAACATCATGAAGAGCAGCCCGAAGGACTGTACGGATTCAACGGTGGCCTTGGACTTCAGGCCCTCCATGTCGAGATAGGGGACATCCTCGATGGCCTGAACGCGGCCGGACTGCATGGCTGTGACGCGGGCCGCGGCATCGGAGAGCAGCAGCCACGTCATGCCCTTGGCCAGGGCAGGCATCGGGCCGGTGTAGGCGTCGTTGGCCTCGAAGATGATCTTGTCATCCTTGACGGCGGAAATGAGCTTGTAGGGGCCGGTGCCGACAGGCTTCGCGTCGAAGGACTTCAGCTGTTCAGAGCCGACCGGGAAGTTGGTCAGGGCCTTGGGAACGACCTTGACCACGGAGATGCGGGGTCCGAAACCGGGGAACGCGTACTTGAGGCTGAACTCGACGGTCTTGGCATCCAGCGCCTTGACGTCCTGGATGAACGGGATGAACTGCGAGAACAGCGACTTATTGGCCGGGTCCATCACCCGGGTGAAGGAGAAGACAACGTCCTCGGCGGTCACCGGGGTGCCGTCGTGGAAGACGGCGCCGTCGCGGATGGCCACCTGGTAGGTGGTGTCATTGACCATCTTCGGGTCCGCGGCGGCCAAGGCGTTGTACGGCTCACGGGTAGCCGGGTGAAGCTCGATCAGGCCCTCGAAGATATGCAGGTTCGCCGCCATGGGAGTGGCGCCGGAGGAGGAGATCGGGTCGAAGCCGGTGGAAAGGGCATAGGAGATACCGGCCTCGATAGTGAGGTCCTTGTTGATCGGCGAGGTGTTCGTCGTAGCGCCGGAAGTCGTGGTGGCCGGGCCGCCGCAGGCAGCAAGGGTGGTGGTGAATGCTGCGGCGACACCCATGGCGCCAGTCAGTTTGAGGAAGTTCCGGCGGCTGGCATCTTTGACCAGCGGCAGGTTCTTGGAGGAGATGTTCATAAAAGCCTCGCCATTCCAGAAGGTTTATCGGATGTAGGACATCCGAGCTCGTGGTAAAACTGTAAGTCCCATCACAGCCGGGGGTCAAGTGCCGGTTCTTAGCCAAGGGGCGCTGAGGAAGCGCCAGCTTGGTGCCACGGTTCCATCCCCCGGTATGTGCCTTCGCCAGCCGTCGTCAAAGGAGTTCGACATGTCCCTGATTGTGGGTGCGTATCCCGCCGTGCCGGAAGCGCCGCAGCAGCAGGAGTTTTACCAAGGGCTCGGACGTGTTCGGTCCATCCGGGGGCTGGAGCTCCCTTACAGACAGACCGGCGGCAGTCCCTGGCCAGTCGGGGCGCCGGGCAACTGGTCCGCGGTGGTGACCGCCATTCCCGGCACCATGCAACGCCTGAGCCAGGACAAGACCTTCGGCCTGGCCTCCACCGACAGCTACGGCCGGTTGCAGGCGCTGGAGTTTGTGTCGGGACTGCGGGATTATGTCCTTCAACTTGCGGGGGAAGGGCACCCTGTGGAGGCAGTGGAAGTGCACTCCGCCCCTCCACGGTCATCCTCCGCCAAGGCCCTCGAGGAGTCCTTCAAGGAACTGCTCGGCTGGGATTGGGGCAATACTCGTCTGCTGATCGAGCATTGCGATGCCCCCCGTCCCGGAAGCAAGCCGGAAAAGGGGTTCCTGACCTTCAACGAGGAAGTGGATGTCATCGCCTCCCTCCGGGAGCAGGGGTGGGACCATCCGGGAATCGTCGTGAACTGGGCCCGGTCCGTCATTGAAACGGAGAACCCTGGCACTGCCGTGGAACAACTGTCCCAGGCCCGGGAAGCCGGCACCCTGGCCGGACTGATGTTCTCCGGCTGCTCACCCATCGAAACCGAATTTGGTTACCCCTGGGTTGACGCCCATCTTCCCGCCGTCGAGGTGCCCGGCGCCCCGCCGAGCTCGCTGCTGAACGCCGGCGAAATCCAGCGCTGCCTCCACGCGGCCGGCCCGATTTCCCTGACCGGCTTTAAGATTGGGCTTCCCCGGCACGGGCTGTCTGCCGAGGAGCGTGTCGCCCGGCTGCAGCAGATGTGCGACCTGATCGAATAAGCACCGGCGGCCGGCGCTGCCGGGGCTCTGTCGCCGCAGCCTCTGCCCGCCCGGTTTGGCCATCCCTCGTCCAGTTATGTTGAGGACGTATCCTCGACGCTGACCTCTCCGGTGGCGACGTCGAAGCGGAAGGCCCGGGACCATTGGTGACGGGATCGGTTCTGCAGTGCCTCGACCGTGTAGATGACGTCGAATGTCGGTTGCTCTGCGTCCTCTTCGGTGACTGTGTAGGCAGGGGTGAAGTAAAGTGTCTGCTCACCCGGGGAAAGGTCGGTTGCGGGGAAGGCGTCGGAGCCCGGGCCGGTCAACCGCACCCCGTAAGCGCCCTCGGTCCCGTCGTTCCTTGCCCGCCCGGTGAAGGCGATGATGTCCCCGGCTTTGTACCCTGGTAGGACAGGACCGTAGTTCAGGTCCTGCGCCTCGCGGGTGCCAAGGACCTGGACCTGGTCCGGTGAATAGCCCTGACCGATCTCCTTCCAGGTCCCGGCGCCCCAGCCGCTCCCGTCCGTAGCCAAAACATGGGATTCCCCGGCGTCCTGCCACACTTCGGGCAGGCCGGCGTGATGGAGCGCAACTCCATGTCAAAGGAAAGGCCCGGGCCGGCCGGAGGCGCTCCATCACCCGCTGCCGCCGGTGTCCGCGCGGCAAGCTGATCGGTCAACTGACCCGGAGGGACGGAGACAAAAACGATCTCCCGGTAGCCCTGGCGCTCGTACAGCACGCCAATATTGCCGTCGGGCAGGCGCGTCGCCGTCGAATACGCGGAACTGCCCGCACACAGGACAAGCTTCGCCGGCCACGTCGCCCCATTGTCGGGGGAGAGGCTCAATACGGTGTTCCGGCGCAGGTTGGTGTCGTGGTTGTTGGTCGCCAGCAGCCACTGGTCCGTTGCTACAGAGGCCAGGTTGAGCCCGGGCTGTCCGTCGAAGCGGGCAAGGGAACCGTTGTCGCTCGGGTCCGGCAGGTCTCCGACGGGAACCAAGGAGCTCCAGCTGTGGCCGCCGGCGTTCGAGAACGCGGCAAGCCGGCGTGGAGTGGCGCGGCTGTGCAGGAGGAGCCGGCCGTCAGCCAGCGCGGCCACCTTGTTCTCATTGGGGGCAGTGCCTCCGGGCGCCGCATCAATAAGTTCCCCCAGGGTCCAGTTGTCCCCGTGGTCGTCGCTGTAGGCCGAGGCCGCCATGATCCTGCCGCCGCGGAGAACAACGAACTGCTGGACGAGACGGCCCCGGTACGGTCCGGTGTGGATCTGAATGCCCTGCCCCGCGGACGCGAAAATGCCGGTAACCTCCCGGGCGGAACTGCTGCCCTTCAACTGGTCCGTGATACGCCGGTGCTGCCAGGTCACACCGTCGTCGTCGGAAAAGCTGAGATCGCAGTGCTGAAGCAACTCATCGTCCGGGTCCAGCCCGGTAGTGGATTCAAAAAAGCCGGCCCGTGTGCCCGCGGCGTGGAAGAGGAAGATCCGACCCGTTTCGGCATCCACCAACAGGCTTGGATCCCCATACCCATCTAAACCCGACCCGGTACGCACCACCTGCTGGGGACCCCAGGACTTCCCGTTGTCCACGCTACGGCGGACCAGCAGATCGATGGGGCTGGGCAGATCATCAAGGTTTGGCCGCCCGTCGTATGCCGCCAGCAGCGTCCCTTGAACGGTGACCGCCAAGGCGGGAATGCGGTACTGCCGGTAGCCGCCGTACCCCCGAACGGCCAGGACCTGCTGGATGGACGGGTGGGCGGGCACAAGCGAACCCGGTACATAGGATGTCACATCTTTAGTGTAGCCAGCTATGGCTTTGTGACAACGGACACCCTATGGTTTGTAGGACGTCGTATGTAGAAGGAGCAACAGGAATGCTCCATGACCTGCGCCGACGTCTCCATGTAGGGCCGCGCAGCGGCGTCCAGAAAGGGCAATGGATTTGCGAGATATGACAAGATGCAAGCGACAACGGTCGATGGGCCGGGCAGCGGGAGCCGGGGTGCTGGCGTTGGCTCTGCTGGCCGGAAGCGGGATTGCCGCCCAGGCGGCCCCCATCCCGTCCAGCAGTCCAACCGCCTCTCCCGGATCTTTCCAGGAAGTAAACCTGGCAGCGGATAGGACAGCGGACAACTTCTTTTACCGCATCCCAGCCCTGACGTACCTGGGCAACGGGGTGGTCTTGGCCGCGTGGGACGGCAGGCCCGGCAGCGCCGCCGACGCCCCTAACCCCAACTCCATTGTCCAGCGGCGCAGCACCAACGGCGGCCAGACCTGGGGCCCGGTGCAGGTTATCGCTGCCGGGCACGTGGCTGATGCGGCCGGCCCGAAGTACGGCTACAGCGACCCGTCCTACATTCACGACGCCGAGACCGGCAAGGTCTTCGCCTTCTTCGTCTACTCCAAGGACCAGGGTTTCGGCGGAAGCCAGTTCGGCAACAACGATGCCGACCGTAACGTTATTTCCTCCGCCGTCATTGAATCCACGGACGGTGGCCTCACCTGGAGCCAACCCCGGCTCATCACTGACGTCACCAAGCCCGGCACCAGCAAAACCAACCCGGTGGCCGGTGATGTCCGCTCCAACTTCGCCTCCTCAGGTGAAGGCATCCAGCTCAAATACGGCCCGCACAAGGGCCGGCTGATTCAGCAGTACGCAGGGGACATCCGCCAGGCGGACGGCACCAACAGGATCCAGGCCTACAGCGTCTACTCCGATGACCATGGTGCAACGTGGCACAAGGGCGCCAACGTGGGCGACCGGATGGACGAAAACAAAACCGTGGAACTCTCCGACGGGCGGGTGCTGCTGAACTCGCGGGACAACGCCAACCAGGGCTACCGAAAGATCGCGTACTCCACCGACGGCGGTGCCACCTATGGCCCGGTTACCCGGGACACCGAGCTGCCGGACCCGGCCAACAACGGCGCCATTGCCCGGATGTACCCGTCCGCCGCCCAAGGATCCGCCGAAGCGAAGAAGCTCATCTTCACCAACTCGAACTCAAAGACAGCCCGGGAAAACGTCTCTGCCCGGATTTCCTGTGACGACGGCGCCACCTGGCCCGGTGTGCGGACCATCCGCCCCGGCTTTTCCGCCTACTCCACAGTGACCCGGCTGGAAGACGGCAAATTCGGCGTCCTGTATGAGGCCAACTACACCGACAACATGCAGTTCGCGGCGTTCGACGACGCCTGGCTCAACTACGCCTGCGCCCCGCTGTCCGTACCCGCCGTCACCACCTCACCTGGCGCCACCCAACAAGTGCCCGTGACAGTAACCAACCAGGAAGCCGGGACGCTGTCCGGCGCCACCGCAACCGTCTACACGCCAACGGGCTGGTCCGCCACCACGGTGCCGGTGCCCGACGTCGCACCCGGCGCCTCGGTCACCGTAAACGTGGCCCTCACCGCACCGGCCAACGCCAGCGGCCCGCAAGACCTTAACGCCGCCTTCACCACGGGGGACCGCCGCGTATCCCAGTACACCTTCACCGCTACGGTGCCGGTCGCGCCCCAGGTGGGCTTGAACATCACGGGATCCGCACCTGCGCGCGACGTCGCAGCCAACCCCTACAAAGCCGGCGACGTGCTGACCTACACGTTCAACGTCAGAAGCACCGCGAGCGTCACCGCGAACTCGGTACCGGTCTCCGGCTCCTTCGACGCCGGCTTCCTGCCCCCGACCGCCCCGAACTGCCGGTACAACAATCTGGCTGCCGGTGCCAGCTACACGTGCACCACCGCCAAGCACACCATCACGGGAGAAGACATGACCCGGGGCTACTTCCTCCCCGAAGCCGTGTTCTCCGTGACAGCCAGCGCGACGCCCACGCTCACCAAAGCAGTGGCGTTCACCGGCCCTGCCGTGGCGCTGCGGGACGGGTTGCTCTCCGCAGACATCAAGGGCAGCCGCAATGACAGCGGCCGGGACCTGACCGTCCAGCCGTACGTTGCGGGCGAGGCGTTCCCCTACAAGTTCGATGTCACCAACACCAGCCCGTTAACAGAAAAGGTCGTTCCCACGGCCGGGAACTTCAGCCCGTTCGTCCCCGATGGGCCCGGTAACTGCCGCTACAGCGCCCTGCCGGCCGGACAGGCCTACACCTGCGCCACGCCCCGCCACACCGTCACTGCCGACGAAGCCGAGCAGGGCTTCTTCGTCCCCAACACCACTTGGGAAGTCAGCGCCACCGGCCAAACCACCCGCACGTACGCGGTGGACGGCGGCGAAGTGGACCTGAAGGTCCGCGACGCAAAACTTGAAGGCACCGTTGCCGCCGAATGGAAAGACACCGACGGCGACAAGTACGCCTCCGCAGGGGACACCGTCACGTACACCTACACCCTCGGTAACGCCGGCAACGTCCTGCTGACCGGTATCAGCGCCCCGGCGGCCGGCATCAGCCAAGAGCGCCTAACTGCTGGCGACAGCATCACGGCCACCCGCGACCACGTCCTGACAGCTGCGGACATCGCCGCGGGCAGGCTTGGCACCGTGACGTTTGAGGCCACCGGAACCAACGGATCCAGGGAAGCCACAACTACCGTGACCGGCGGCGGGACAGATCTGAACGTCCAGCCCGCACAGCCTGAAACAGATCCCGCCCTGACCATTCAGGAACTCGACGGGCAAACCGTACCATCCGACTTGGGAACCAGCGACAAGTACCGCAACGGACAAAAAGTCGTTTTGCACGGCCTCAAGTACGGGCAGTGGTACTACATCCACCTCAACAAGCACAGCTACCGCATCGGCTGGATCTTCCCTACCACCGATGACACCGTCGAATTCATCCTTCCGACAGATGTCCAGAACGGCCGCGACGACGTGGTGGTCCTGAACAAGGACGGCATACAGGTCTCCTTCGACCGCCTCCACGTCACACCGAAAGGATGACCAAGCAGCGCCCTTAAGGTTCCAGCACCACTAAGAGTTACAACAGAGACAGGAACAGCCGGAGGTCCCGCCGGCTGTTCCTCTCTGTGAGCGGCGAGGAGGTTTCCTTGCTCCAAAAGCTACTCCCCAGCCCAATGTCGTAACACCGATAACCAGCCATATGTTGGGCCAAGGAAAGCCGCTGGACTTCCCGGGACCGCGGTGCCACTATGGCCGCAGAGGCGGTCGCCGCTCGGCGAAATGGCCTAGCCGGATATTGGAGGGACAATGTCAGGGACAGTCGAACTGATCCTGAAGCAGTACCATCGCGCCCTTGACGCCGTGGTCTCCGGTAACTCCGCACCAATGAAAGAGCTGATTTCCAGGCGGGATGACGTCACGCTAGCCAATCCGCTCGGCCCGCCTGTTAGGGGCTGGGAAAACGTCGAGAAAACGATGGACCATGCGATTTCCCATTTCCGCGAGGGCGAGCCAACCCGGTTCGAGCGGATCTCAGAGTTTGTCGGAACCGAACTCGCCTACGTCGTTGAACTTGAACGGACGCGGGTGAAGATCGTTGGGTCCGACGAGCTGGTACCGATAGCCCTCAGGGTGACAACGATTTTCCACCTGGAAGACGGAGCTTGGAAGGTTCTCCACCGCCATGCCGATCCTATAACTGCTCCCAGATCGATCGAATCCATCGTCTCCAGTAACAAGAAGGAAATTGGGCCCTTAGATCCCTCTGGCTGAACAACTTCAGATCCTTTCGGAAGACGCTCACGCGGCCATTTTCGATTGCCGATAACGGATATTCAGTAAACTACGGCAAGAGGGGAGGCTCGGCGGGGGAGAGTGTTCCCGGCTGGCCTGGATTCGCGCAGGTACTGGTAGACCGTCTCCCTGCTAATCCCGTAATCGCGGGCAATGACGTTTTAAAATGCCGCTGCTGGCCCGCTGGACCAGCTCGTCTGCCCGTTCCGGCGTCAGGGTTCCGCCCCTGATACGCGCCGCGCTGCTTGGTTGGGGCAGTTCCATCCGTTGGCGTTCCCTGATGAGGGAGGGTTCGAATTCGGCAAAGGCGGCCATTACGGAGAGCATGAGGTTGGCCATGGGCGAGTTTGCACCGGTGACCCCAAGGTTCTGGTGCTTCGGCCTTGCCTGGAATTTGCCTTGAAGACCTCGCCGCCCGGGCGCTTAGGCCAACCTCCGACGGTTTATTGGGCAGCAGTCCTCTGAA
This sequence comes from Arthrobacter sp. MDT2-3, assembly GCF_059090465.1. Lineage (NCBI taxonomy): Bacteria > Bacillati > Actinomycetota > Actinomycetes > Micrococcales > Micrococcaceae > Arthrobacter > Arthrobacter sp. MDT2-3. The sequence goes on from NZ_JBNHFS010000001.1 coordinate 617,086, forward strand.
GTGTCCTGGCAGAGGGAGTCAGGTCAGGCAGTGGCACTCATGAGCCACTCGGTGGCTTCTGTTCGTGACGTGAAAAAGCGTTTGGTACGCGATGTCTTGTTCACGGCCAAAACGAAGTTGGCGATGACTTTATCTACGGGTGAAGCGCCTAGTAGCGCAACGTGTGATGCCTGGCAGGGCCGGGCAAAGGCAGCACGTGCCCCGCGACTCACCCGGGACGTGGTGGCCATGTCTACCAGCAGTGGACGTTTAGCTTGTCCGCACAGCTCATTGACCACATGTATGGCTGCCTCAGCATCGCTGGTTCCGATGGCGGCGTTGCGTGCCCATGTCAGCTGAAGAATCCCGTGTTCGTCCAAGAACACTTCACTTTTACCCGACCCAACAGACGCCGTCACCTGTATCTCCCATGCTTTCTCTAAATCCGTTCACCAAATGTAAACCGAATGGATAAGAAACGGGTTTCACTGAATGTCCCGATCGCCGAGCTTTGCCTAACGCAGGTTGCCGTGGGCACTGCCAAGATGCCCTCAGCCACAAGGGATGCTCAAGATTCACGCAATTACTCCGGCGATTGGATTATACACTTCCATCGCCGGTCAATGCTTCCTACTCTGGTGAGGCAAGCTCGTCGAGGGGGACTTCTTGGTAAACGCTGACGCACTTTTGGTTGATAAAGAACATGCGGCCTTGCAGCAGATGGTCCTTCCGGCACCGGCGGAAACAGGGTACGGGGCAACTGACTGGACCGGCGATGCCCTGCTGACTCTTCCACATTCCGTTCACTTCGTAAGCGCGGACTGGCCTTGATCATGTTGACCGGCACCGAATACGCAGTCGCGGCTGCGGGGCCCTGTAATGGATCGAGTGATTCTTTTTTGATCCGCTGGAGTTCAGGGACCTCGGTTCGGCTTCACCGGCCACAGGCGGGGTGTCCCTTCCCGCTTTTCCAAGCAATCCCCCTACAGCATCTCCAGCTGCGCTTCGTCGTCTCGAACGTGAAGTACGCCAGCTCATCGCCGACCTTGCCGTTCTCAGAGTCGAGCGCCGGCAGCAGCTTTCCTCGAGCGGAGCGTGGGGGAGCATGGCCTTCGCCCAGGCGTGCGGTGAGGTTGACTAGGCTGATCCACGGCGGTCACGTCGTGGTTTCGTCGGGGGAATGTTTGTGGGAGATTTGCTGATGTCAGGTGAATACCTCGGGTCCCGGCTGACCGTTGGGATAGCCGGATCGTTCGGGACACTGTGGTACGCGTTCCTTGCCTTGGCCACTTCATCCCGAACGTCTGGGAGTGACATGGCCGGGCAGTCAGCGCCTAATTCTCTTACAGAGGATATGTTGAGGCGTGGGTTCAGGCGGGCGTGCAACAGCGACTATTCGGACATCGCCTTGAAGGCTCAACCAGCCGATGGCAGCGTGCTGTGCCTCTGCTAACGGCCGTGTTTCAGTGTGGTTCGATGACAATCTGGCATGGTCCGAGCGTTTCGACTCAAAGGACGAGGAAACTGTCCGCTGGTTAGAGGCGGCGCGGACCAGGGAAATCACTCTCATTAGCGGGAACTATCTCCTGATATCGGGGGCCGACGTCGATCCGACAGCCGCTGCCGATAAACGAACCTTGGTGATGGCCAAGATCCCCACTGTTTGAACCTAGGAAGGCACCGAGCGGCACGTTCTGCACACGACATGTACAGCGGCTGCCAGGAAAGTTCTCCACGTGCTTCGTACTGGACGGTGCCGGCTAACCGGCGGCGGGTTTGGTCTCGATGTAGTTGATGACCAGGAACTCTCCCGCCGGGACCAGTTCCACGTACCAGCGGGTCGGCTTGTCCAGGTCTTCCCAATTGCCCTGGCCGGCCACTACGGGGCGGTAGACGGCATCGAACTTCACGAACGTTCCGCTGTCTGTGGCGCTCGAATCGATCTCCTGCAACAGTTCGAACTTCCCCCGCCCGCTGCCCTCCGGCTCGGCAGAGCGGACCGATGTCAGGTTCTGCTGGTTCATCACCTTTACAGAGGTGAAGTATTGCTGCCAGGCCACGTCGCTGTGCGTGGTGAACAGGGTGGCCGAGTAGGCCTCCGCGTTCCTTGCGGCGAGCCGCTCAACACAGCTCTCAGGAACGGCTGTGCCTGGACTCCAGGCGGCGATCAACTCGGAACCGGCGTTGAACCAGCCGCTGTAAGCGTTCAGGACACTGCCGATCGTCTCGCGCGGGGTACCCAGGGGGATCCGGACCGGCGTTAGGTCGTTCTGGCCAACGAAGGGGCACTCCGGCGGAAGCACCGACACAGGCGTCGCCGGAGCGATATCCGGCAGAGGCGGCGGAGACGGGAACAGGCTGCAGCCGCTGATGCCGGACAGCAGCACAAGTGCGGCAGCCGCCGTCGTGATTTTTCTGCCGAGCCCACGCCTGACTGGAACTTTCATTACTTCTCCCCCAATTACGCCATCCTCATCCGGACGACGCTGACCATCCTACCGGGCGGTAGATAGGCTAACAGGGCGTATCGGGGTTGATCCCGTAAGGTGCTGCGGCGCCGCTTGCCGGCTGAGGCGTCGGCATTGGCGCCGACAAAGAGCAACCCGTCGCACCTATCCAGGTTCTCGGAGATCGCCTCGCCGAAGAGCCGCATTCGACGGCCTGGCAGACAGCGCGGGGCCACTTGCGGCCGCCGATCGGCCAGCCTCACCTGGCATGCGAAACTCGAAGCAACGATAGGCGTGGGGTCAGAATAGGGCCCTCTGGTTGCACGCAGCGCGAACCAGGGAAATCACTTGCATTAGCGGTGACTATCTCCTGATATCAGGGACTGACGTCGATCTGACCGCCGCTGACCATACGGACCTTGGTGAAGGCAAAGATCCTGCTGTTTAGACCCAAAAGTCCACTGGCGGTCCGTCGATTACATCCGGTCCGCCTTGACCGACTGAGCCAAGCAGAATTTCGAGGCTTCAGCTGTGTGCTTCTTGCGTCGATCTTGCGTGCCGCTTTACGGTCCGTTGAGCCTCAGGGGAATGCGGTGGTCTTGATTGAAGCTTGTCGTTTTGTTGCCGCTTCTCTGCTGGTCATTTGAGTTCCCGTTGAAACCATCAAAGTCAATAGGACTTAGTGAATTTGCGGGGGCATTATGGAAAGAATTGCTGCGCTGCAGCATATGGGCCGGTGGCGCCAATACGGCTCCGTTGTCGGGTTTGAACAGTGATCACGGTCATAATTCCGGCTCACAATGAGGCTGTGGGGATTGGCGATACTTTAAGTTCTCTCCGGTCCCAGACAATTACTCCTGACCGTGTGATTGTGGTTGCCGATAATTGCACCGATGCTACGGAAACGATCGCCCTGGCAGCGGGCGCCGAGGTGGTTCGAACAGTGGGTAACACCGATAAAAAGGCGGGAGCCCTTAACTTTGTGTTGGCGGACGTGCTGTCTGAGGCGGCTCCGGAGGACATGTTCCTGGTTCAAGACGCCGACTCTCAGCTTTCACGGGACTTTCTTGAGCGTTCGGCTGCCCATCTGAAGGCGGACTCGCGGCTGGGAGCCGTCGGTGGTGTTTTTCGTGGCGGCCGTGGCGGTGGTTTTGTAGGCCACTTGCAGCGCAATGAGTATGCGCGTTATGCGAGGGACGTGCGGCGGCTGCACGGAAAGTGTCTTGTTGTCACCGGAACTGCAGCGCTGTTCCGGGCGCGGACACTGCGGGATATCGTGACGGCACGACTGGATGGAACCCTGCCGCCGGGCAATGGCCGCGGTGGAGTCTACGACACCTCTGTCCTGACCGAGGATAACGAGCTCTCGTTCGCCTTGTTGACGCTGAAGTACAGGATCAAGTCGCCAGCGGACTGCACACTTGTCACCGAGGTCATGCCGACATGGCGGGAATTGTGGGCCCAGCGGCTGCGGTGGAAGCGCGGCGCCGTGGAGAACTGCGTTCAATACGGCTGGACAGCGGTCACCAGACCTTATTGGGGCCGGCAGGCGCTGACGGTTGTGGGCGTTGTGGTGACTCTGGCTTATCTGAGCACGATGGCGGTTGCACTGGCCACGGGGCAAGGGCTGCAGATTCAGCCCTTCTGGCTTGCCGTGACCGGTGTCTTCGTGATCGAACGGGTGGTGACCGTGCGGCACCGAGGATGGAAGTACATGCTCGCCGCCGCAACCATGTACGAGCTGGTGATCGACCTGTTCCTGCAGGTGGTCCACGCGAAGGCGTACGCAGATGCAGTCTTCAATAGAAAGAAAGCCTGGTAGAAAACCGATGTACAACAACCCTGCAATTCCAGCGGCAGCCGGGGCCGGCTCCGGCACCCTTGCAATGACCGGCGCCGGTGATCTGTTTTGGATCGCCCTCGCCGCGTTTGCGCTCCTGGCGCTTGGCCTTGCCGTCAAGCGGATCATCCCCGTGCGGGGCGCCAAGTCCTGACTACCGTCGCAGAAAAGAATGCCCGGTAACACAAGGAACGCAGGGCCGGTTCAGGCCCTGCGTTCCTGCTTGGTGCTCCCACTGACGGGCTGCCGTCACGTCACGACGGTGACCACATTTGAGCACCCAGCCGTGTCACAGATCTTGTAGGAGATAGTGCTTCCACCTTTTACGGTGTTGATGTAGCTGCCTGTGTTGGGAACGGATCGCCGTGTGTCGTTGACCCAGACCGTCACGTTGGTGCCCGTGGCGCCAGACCATTTGAGCGTAGTGGTGCTCATGGATTTGGCTTTGGTAGTAATAGCGCTCAGTTTGATGAACGATGCAGGAACCGGGGTGACTGTCCCGGCTGCAGGCACGAAGGAAAAGTCTCTGATAACCACACTTTCGGGCTTTACGTGGGCCGGATCACCGCCGCCTCCGCCGGTAACCCAAAGGTTGAAGTGGATCTGTTCCTTCGCGGGAACCGGAACGGTGGCACCTTCCAGAACAGTGCGCTTCAACAGCGTCCCGGCGAACCCTTCCCCCGAAAAAGTCTCGAACGTGAGCCGGCCGGGCTCCCAGACCATCCGGTGGGTGGAGATCGGGTTTGAGGTTACGTCGAAAACAATGGTGTTGTTGCCTTCCCCTGGGGCTTTGGTGGCGTCAAACCAATAACCGTGGGCCTGCGTGACTGGCCAGGACTCCCCGTAAGCGGCGCCGCCGCCCCACGCGGACGCCTCGCAAAGGTCAATTTCGTTGTACCCGGGCGCAGCCAAGGGGTCGTATGTGAAGAGGCAGCCCCAAACTACTTCCTTCTGCAGGGTAGTCAAGTCCTTTTCGATTGTGGCGCTGTAGGTCCCGTAGCCGAACCCCTGCCGGGTGGACTGGAATTCTGCCCCGGCCGGGGCCTCACCCGTTGGGTTGGTCAGGTTCATCGTGATGTGTCCGTTGGCATCGGGATTGCTGACGTTGGCGGCATCGAAAGCCTTGTTGTACATTGGCGCCCCGCCCCAGAAGCGTTTTTCCCAGTTGAACCCCTTCCAGCTGAAACTCCCGGCAGGGCCGGGATTGGGATCAAGAGGGGTGGTATCGGCTGCCTGGACCGCCGGCACACTGGCCAGCATGGCGACGGCGATCACTGCCGTGAGGACCAGTGGCTTTGCCCGGCGAAAGGGATGGAAGACAAAAAAGCGGGAATAAGTCATGCAACGCCCCTTATCGTATTGCTCCCAGCGAGCAATCATGCGCCCCCATTGAGCACAGCTTGATCTTCGTCCACCGCCACTGCCTAAGGCAATAGGTCCAGGCAGAAAAGTATTCACCCGAAAAAGAACCTCAGGATATGCTCAATATTTTTCCAAACCTCAAGGCCCGCTCAATGTGCACGAAAGACGGCAATTTCTGCTCAACCCATTCGGTAGGCTCGATAATGCATTCCGCTGCGCCGGAGGAAAAAGCCATCCGTCCGGCCAATGTCGCCGAATGAAATATGTACACATAAATAAAAGATGCGGGTGATGCATGGTGGAGCGCGGTATTGCCGTGGTGGTCGAGGACGACGACGATATCAGGTCGACCCTGACAGAGGTGCTGCAGCAGTCCGGGTTCGCTGTTTATTCAACATCTTCAGGCAGCGACGGAGTCGAAGCAGTCCGGGCCCACAAACCGGACATCATCACCATGGACGTTGGCCTGCCGGACTTTGACGGCATAGAAGCATCGCGGCGGATCCGAACGTTCACGGACGCCTACCTCATCATTGTCACGGGCCGCGTGGATGAGGCAGACGCCCTGATGGGCTTCGAGGCCGGGGCCGATGACTACCTCACCAAACCATTCCGACCCCGGGAGCTTCGAGCCCGGATTGCCGCCATGCTCCGTCGGCCACGGACCATGATCATCGCTCCCGCAGAACGGGCACCATCCCCAGGCCGCATCGTAGGGTCCGCACACCAACTACGTTCCTCCAGGCAAGCCCCAACCCCTGCCCCGATCCAACCCTCGGAAGCCGAACAGTACGTGGTGCCGGAGGCGGGCTCCTACGACTTCGTTCACAAAGATTTGACCCTTCACGAGGGTTCCCGTCTGGCAGCCATCAACGCTGTGCCAGTAGACCTTACCCGCACCCAGTTCGACCTGCTGCTGTTCCTGATGGAAAGCGGGCGGACGGTTCAAACCAAGGCGGACCTGGTGCGCCGGCTGCGCAACGAGCCCTTCAATACCGGTTCCCTGGTCAGCGCCGGTGAGGAGCGTGCTGTGGAAGTCCACATCGGCAACCTCCGCAAAAGGCTGGGCGACAGCTCCAACCACCCACGCTGGATCGAAACCGTACGCGGCGTGGGCTACCGTATGACACAGTAGCCGACCGGCTATCCCCGGCAACCCCCGATACAGGCCTGGAGCCCCCTGCCGCCGAAAGGGTTTGCCCCGACAGTCATCAGCACCGGCAGAGAGGCCCGCAAATGCGGCTTTATAAACAAGCTTTGGTGACCACGGCAGCGGGCGGAAGGTTGGAGGTAATGCCAGCGCTCATCCCTATGGTGGCGAAGGCAGAGATGCGAAAATTTTCTGCAGGCTGTAGTCGGTGAACATGGCCAGCAGCCTGGTGCCTGAACGACTGCAGCAATGCCCAGCAGTGCCCCGGCCTGCCGCCTGCCATCGCAGCCCTATTGCCCGGGTAGGTCAGAAGCCTGGAGTCACTTGTCTGCGCGCCGGATCAGCGTGTAGACGGGAAGGGTCAAAATCCAGGCGATTAAAGCAGCCACTGCCAGCGTTCCTGTGTATGTCAGCGCGAAGGAAAGCGTTGCAGGATCAGACATTAAGAGCCGTCTCCGGAGATAGTTGGGGAAGCCATTCGTTGCCTCGCTCCGTGAAGGGAAGAAGCGCAACGGCAGTGCATGCAGGTTGGCTGTGTTCCGACTGCAATTTCAGGTTTGATGCCAGCTCTACGCGTGCGGATATGATCGCGAGAGTATCGGAACGGGCCGGGGGATTCTTAATGACAGGTGCAGCAGGACGACTGGCTTTCAGCAACGACATCAGCCGTGACCTTGAACTGCTGGAGTACGGGCTCGACCCGTCCCTTGACTCACCATTGCTGCCCAACGCAGCCGTGATGGATGCGCTGCAGAACCTGGTCCGGTTGGCCACCCAGTTGTGCGGTGCACCGTTCGGTGTCGTGAACATCATCAGTGCAGGTCACCAGCACCAGATCGGGGCCTGGGGAGTGGACCCCGGGGTGTGCTCCCGTGAGGATTCCATGTGCGCCAAAGTTTTCCTGTCCCGGGAAAAGACGGTAGTTCCAGACGCCTCACGGGATCCCCGGTTTGCGGACAGCCCGTTTGTTACCGGTGAGATCGGCAGGGTCCGTTTCTACGCCTCGGTTCCCCTGGAAACGGAGTCCGGGTTTGTGCCGGGGACGTTGTGTGTCTTTTCCGAAGCTGCCCAGGAACTTAGCCCTGGGCAGGTGGACATGTTGGAGGTCCTCGCTAAACAGGTAGTGGAGCTTTTGGAGCTGCAGCACCGGACGGCCCAGCTCGACCGGGCATACCTTGAGCTGGAGGAAAGCAACGCCCGGCTCGCCGGGTTCGCCGGACGTGTCAGCCACGACCTGCGCACCCCGTTGACCACAATGCTGGGCTACCTGGAAATGCTGCAGGACGATCCCGAAATCCGCGCTGTCCCCGGTGCCGCAGACGATTTGGACAAGGTCGGCGCGTCCGGGCGCCGTATGCTCGCCATGCTCAGCGACGTCCTGAACTACTCCCGTGTTGGCGGCAAAATTCAGCCTGCCTACCTAAACGTCCAGACGGTGGCCAACGAAGTGATGCTGGACCTTGGCATATCCGACCAGAACATGGTGGACGTGCAGGATCTGACCGTATACGCCGACCGGGGGCAGCTGCGCACGTTGCTGCAGAACCTGCTGTCCAACGCGATGAACTACCGCAGCTCCCACCGGGAACTGCACATCCGTATCAGCGGAACCGCCAACTACCACGGGGCCACTATCTTCGTGGCGGACAACGGCAAGGGCATCGCCCCGGAAGACCGGGCGAAAGTCCTGGAACCCTTGGTGCGGCTCCAGCGCGAAGGCGACGGTGCCGGCACAGGCCTGGGCCTGGCCACATGCAGCACTATCGCGAAAGCCCACGGTGGCGAGCTCACCCTTTCAGAATCTCCGGGAGGCGGAACCACCGTCGCCGTCAGTTTCCCCGCTGGCTAAGCCGCCGAGCCTCCCGTCGTGGCGAGAACCAGACGGCGAGGTTCAAGAAACTTCCGCCGTCCGGTCACTTGTTACACGAACGGGCAAACTCGCCCCTGCTCCTGTGGCAGGAGCAGGGGCGAGTTACCAGGCTAGGAGATCCTGCGCTTGCGGAGCAGGAGGAGCCCGGCGCCCAGCAACAGCAGGGCGAACGGTACGAGCGAGATATCGATGCCGGTGTTGGCCAGAGCGCTGCCATTGGCGGTGGTGGTGCTGCGGTAGGAAGAGTCCGTGCCGATCACGCCGCCAACGGTGGTGGAACCAGCAGCCGCGATGAACGTGCCACGGTTACCGGAAGTGCCGGTGACCGTTGCCCCATCACTGGTCCCGTTGCCGTCGGTACCGCCGTCATCGGTGCCGGAGTTGCCGCCGGTGCCGGGATCAACAGTGCCGGTGCCCCCGGGTGCCCGGATCGACCGTTCCGTTGCCACCTGTACCGTTGTCAGGGTTTTCCGTGCCGGGGTTCCCGCTACCCGGGTCAGCGGCGACGTTTGCATCGGCGATGTCCCCGTCGGTAACACCAAGATTTCCAAGACGAAGGTCGACGACGGCTGCCGCTGCAAGATCGGTGGTGTTGCCTTGGTCGGACCCGCCCAGGATTCCGGTGCCCAGAGCGCCGTCCACAGCAGCGGTGAGGACAGACGCGGACGGGTCGTGCCCGGTGGTGGTTTTCGAGGCGTTTGCCGCGGTGCAGCCCAAGGCCAGCAGGCCGCCGGCAAAGAGGGTGCCAAGCAGCCCTCTGCGAAGGTTGGAATTCATGATCTGTGTCTCCTGACAAATAGTTGAGGTGCGGGCGCTGATCAGCTGCCCGTTAGGCCCGTATGCCGCCGATGAATGGCAGCAGGGGACTCAACTAGTCAGAAGAAGAACCGGGGTCGAATGACACCGGCACAGGAGCGTTCTCAGAAAGCTCACCGGCGCGGGAAGAGCCGGCCAAGGAAAGATGAAGGTCAAAGGGGCTCAGCCAGGCTGCTGAACCGGAGTCACCCGTGCGTGGACAGCCTCTACTCCAGCTTTACCGCGCTTTACGCTGCCTTCGACGACGTAACCGCCGCCATGACAAATGGCGAACGCCGGGACCTCTTTGCGGAAACAGCAAGGAAAACCTATCGCGTCGGACGCCCCGGCCCGGCCGCCTACCGATGAGCGCCTCCACTGCCGTATGAGGTACGCAGCGAAACGGAGGCCAAAAGCCCGCCTCATCCCTACAGCGGGTGAGGCGGGCTTTCTCTTGCTGGTCGGGTTGCGTGCAGTTGCCGGCCGCAGGGGTGACAGCTACTGCGCCGGCACCAAGTCTGCCAAGATGCGCTCCATTGTTTCTTCAATGCCTGCCTCAGAAGTCAGGGTAATTCCTGCCTCGTTTGCTTCGAGAGGCTCGAGGGTTTCCAGTTGTGAGGCGAGAAGGGATGTAGGCATGAAATGGCCCGGTCGTTGGACCAGCCGTTTTTCCAACACTGTGGGGTCCGCGCTCAACAGGATGAACCTGGTGGAGGGAGCGGCTGCGCGGATAGCGTCACGGTAGGCGCGTTTGAGTGCTGAACAGGCAACCACGATCCCGTGGGGGTGTTCGGCCGCGAGTTCTGCGCCGACCAGGCGAAGCCAGGGCCATCGGTCTTCATCGGTGAGCGGTATGCCAGCTGTCATTTTTTCGACGTTCGGCAAGGGGTGCAGGTCGTCAGCGTCCATGAAGGTGGCTCCGAGCCGGGCTGCCAGGGCAGCGCCGACCGCAGTCTTGCCTGCACCACACACGCCCATGACGACAAGAGGGCTATGCACTACAGCGCTCCCTGCTGTGCTGTTCCTGCGGGGATCGGAACCATCCGGGTCACTACGACAGGCCTTTCCAGCAGGCCTTCGAGGGAGGCGTTCAGGCGTTGGACCGGTTCACCTTCGCCATGGGCGTCCAGCAGCGCAGCTGATTCCCATTTCTCAATCATGAGGATCTGGTTGTTAGGGGCTTCATGGATCGCGTAGAGCAGGCAGCCGGGTTCCTGGTGCACTTCGCTGATTGCGGGGGAGAGGGCGGCGACGACCTTGTCGAAGGCGCCTTCCTTAGGGCTAAAAGCTGCAGTGACGACGATGGTCATCGTGAGGTTCTCCTAGTGTTACGGGTGCCGTGAGGGCGTGAGAGGGTCCTGGGGGCCGCGGCGCGGACCGGCGGTAATAGCACGTCGGTCCGCGCGAACATCCGCAGGGTTTTACTTGGATTCAGCTGAGAGCGGCGAGGTTTCCAGGGGCCGGGCTTTCAGTGGCTCCGGCAGCCCAGAGGAATGAGTGCCGGTGGATCAGGGTGCCGGAACCGCTTCAAAGGCAAGGGCCTCGGTTTCGCGGCGCAGTTCGAGGGCCTGGGCGAGCGAGTCGTCCATGATGACGTCTTCCCAGCGGACGATCCCGCCCTTGGCTACGTCATTGCGCAGTTCCACGTGGTGGGCCAGTGCGACCGGCAGTGCACCGGTAGTGACGGAGTGCTTCGCGGAAACGAGTTGGCCCCACACGGTGTATCCGCCTTCGCCGTCGAGGAATTCACCGGCTTTGAGGTCCTTCTTGGCGGTGGCGACAACGTCGCCGAAGAACCCGATGGGTGAACCCGTGGGGATTCCGCGGAGGACGGCGTTGGCGATGGATACGTTCAGCTCAAGGCCGACGTAGTGGTACGGGCGGTACAGGGCGGCGTACTGGCCGGTGGGGTCCGGATGCCAGGGGTATTCATTGAAGCAGCCGGAGACGTAGGCGTTCGTTGCCTTCACGACGACGAAAACGCCTTCCTGGGTGTTGTGGGGGATCCAGGTGCCGTCGCGCTTGACACTGGACATGACGTCGACGGTCCCTTCGTGTGCGAGGGCTCCTCCGACGTCGGCGGGGCGGCAGATTGAGGCGATTTCCTCAACGTCTCCGGGCGTGAAGGTCAGCCCGGTGTCAGAGGGGACCAGTCCTGCCCCGTTGGCGACGGCGGCCATTTCGATGGCGGCCTTGGTGCCGTCGCGGAAGGAGGTGTGCATGTTGGGGTTCAGCTGCCCGGAGTCGGTGAGCTCCTTGGAGAATTCCCAGTTCTCCCACACGTTGTCGGGGTTCATCTCGTGGTAGTGCTCGAGAAATTTGGCGCCCTTGCCGGCGCAGACGACGTCGAATCCGCTGGTGCGGGCCCAGTCGACGAGTTCCATGATGAGGGCCGGCTGGTCGCCGTAGGCCATGGAGTAGACAACGCCGGCGGCTTCTGCCCGCTTGGCCAGGGCGGGCCCTGCCAAGGCATCGGCTTCAACCGTGACCATGATGATGTGCTTTTTGGTTTCGATGGCACGCAGTGCATGCTTCACACCAACGATGGGGTTGCCGGTGGCTTCCACGATGATGTCGATGTCGACGTCGAAAAGCTCGTCCGCGTTGGCCACGATCGCCGTGGAGCGGTCCCTCAGGGCGGTTGCTATGTCGGGGGCGATCTGCTCTTTGGGCCATCCAACGAGATCGAAAGCACCTTCAGCGCGCTTGACGTTGATGTCTGCGATGGCGACGACGTGGATGCCCGGGATGTTGTTTGCCTGGGCCAGGTACATGGTCCCGTAGCGTCCGGCGCCGATCAGGCCGACCCGGATGGGCTTTCCGTCGGCTTCGCGCTGGGTCAGGAGATGGTGCAGATTCATGGGTTGCCTTTCAAGGGAGACGGCGCTGTTCCGGAAGGGATGCAGGCTGGTCTGGGATCAGCCGCAGCTTGTGGGGCTCTACTTTTCACCGTGCGGCTCTTCGCCATTGGTAGTGAGGCTGCAGACCAAGCGCAACCGAACTAAGGTAAAAGAAGTGGAACCGGTACACTTTTATGTCACAGGGGCAGGCCCAAGGTCAAGCCCTAGGCTGAAAAAGGTTCCAGATGTCCAGGAAGTGCCAGACAAAGGAGTAGGCGTGCAAAAACAACCGACCATCCGCGATGTTGCCCAGGCGGCCGGGGTGTCCGTTGCAGTCGTCTCCCGGGTGCTGAACCCGGGGTCAGGTCCAGTCGCTGCAGCTACCCGCAGCAGGGTGAACGACGTCATGAAGAACCTGGGCTACCACCCCCGCACGGCAGCCAGGGAGCTCAAGTATGGCCCGCCTACTACGCTGGGGCTGCTGCTCGCCGATGTCTCCAACCCCTTTTTCGCCCGGCTCGCCGACCAGGTAGTGCAGGAAGCGCACGCCCGCGGAATCCAGGTGCTGCTGATGACCACGCAGGAGGATGACCAGCTGGAGTCAGAGCGTCTGGCGACACTGATCGAACGCAGGGTCAGTGGGATTATCGCGACCCCCACCGGCAACAACCTGGCAATCTGGAAGCAGCTCCAGGACCTGGGCACTGAGGTGGTTTTTGTCGACCGATCCATACCTTCGCTCCCCGAAGTAGACGTTGTCAGCATTGACAACTTTGAGTCCGCCCGGTCCGCAACGGCGCTGCTCGCCGCCCACGGGCACCGCCGCATCGGGATCATCTCCGGGCCGGCTGCCTCCACTACAGGAAGGGACCGGATCGCGGGCTACCGGCAAGCCCTGGAAGCAGCGGGCCTGGTGCAGGATGAGCTCCTCATCCGGCACGCCGCGTTCCGCGGTCCGGCGGGGGGAGACGCCGCGTCCGCGCTGCTCAATATCGAGGAGCCGCCCACCGCTTTGGTGGTGGCAAATACCGCCCAGGTAACCGAAGTTCTGCGGCGCCTCTCCCACGCCGGAATCGACATCCCTCGCACCTTGTCCGTTATCGTCTTCGACGATTCACCCTGGACCGAACTCATGACCCCGGCCCTGACAATCGTCAAGCAACCCATTGATCTGCTCGCCCGGCACTCCGTGCAGCTCGCTTTGTCCAACACGCAGGGCAAGACGTCGGGAAAACCCAACGTCATACGCGTAGCCGCCGAACTGGTCGAACGGTCCAGCGTCGCCCGGCTGCAGTTCTCGAAGTAACAAGCTGCTATCCGCTTCTCAACGGTTTACAGCCCGCGCCCCCCTGTGGTAAAAAAGTGTACCGGTTCCACTGAGGCCGCGATCTTCCACCCTGTTCTGTAGGCCGCGTCTGCAACGCACTGGGCAATCGGGACGAGAAAGCAGCAAGAGCGGCCCTACTCGAAATATCCATAGCCCAGGACGCTTAACCACCGCCGTCAAAGCATCAGTACCCCTGTCCGTACAGGCCAGGAACCAGCACGTATTCAAAGGAGAATCAGATGCCAAAGCGCATCCTGGCCACCGTAGCTGTGGCCGTTGCACTCACCGTTACTACTGCCCTCACCGGTTGCGGCGGGGGCGGGGCCGGTGGCGCCGGCGCGGCCAGCACCACCGTCCGCCTCGGCCTCGGAGACCCCGCAACCTCTTCCATGGGCGTCAGCGCAAAGCACTTCGCCGACAAGGTCGCCGAGCTGAGCGACGGCAAGGTCAAGGTCGAGACGTTCCCCGACGGCACCCTCTTCGGCGGGGACCAGAACGCCGCCGTCAACCTGCTTGGAAACGGCACGCTGGACTCGACCATCATGTCCACCTCGGTGTACGCATCCTTCGAACCGAAGATGAATGCCATCAGCCTTCCCTACCTCTTCAAGGACACGGAGGAGGTCACCAAGTACCTCGAAGGAGAGCCGGGCAAGGAACTGCTGGGCTCACTGGACAAGTTGGGCATCAAGGGCGTGTCCATGCTGACCCGTACTCCGCGCCACACCACCAACTCGTTGCGTCCCATCACCCAGCCCGAGGACTTCAAGGACCTGAAGCTCCGCGTACCGCAGAATGACCTCTGGGTTAAGTTCTTTGGCTCACTGGGCGCCAACCCGACGCCGATGGACTTCAAAGAGGTTTACACTGCCCTGCAGCTCGGTACTATCGACGGCCAGGAGAACCCCCTGGAAGTTCCAGTCAACAACAAGTTCTTCGAAGTCCAGGACTACCTCTCCCTGACGAGCCACATCTCCGACGCCTTCGTCCTCGGGTTCAGCAAGAAGAAGTGGGACTCCTTCGATGAGGACACCCGGAAGGTCCTGCAGGAGGCTGCAGACGAGACCGCTGACTTCAAGACGAAGTACGACACCGACGAAGCCGCCAAAACCCTCGAGAAGCTGAAGGGCGAAGGCGTGAAGATCAACGAGCTAGCGCCCGAAGCCAGGGAAAAGTTCCAGGCGGCAGCGCAGAAGGTCTACCCCGAGCTTGAGGGCAAGGTCGGCAAGGAATTCGTCCAGTCAAGCCTTGAATTCCTCGGACGCTAGGGTGACGGGTCCAGTGGAGAAGACGAGCTCAGTGCATGATGATGGAACCCCAACCCGGGGGGCCGAGCACCAGGCGGCCGAACATAGCATCAAGGTGGTTCCGGTAAACGAAGTCTCGGAACCTCATGGTCTGATCTGGAAGGCCGTGGATGCTCTCCTCTTCGTCGGAATCACCGCGATGCTGCTCAGCCTTGCTGCCCAGATGGTCAGCCGGCAGATGGGAGCCTCGCTGCCATGGACCGAGGAAATGACCCGTTTCCTGTTCATGGACACCACCTTCCTGGGGATGGCAGCAGGCTTCCGGGCCGCCGTGCACCCCCGGGTGAACTTCGCGGTGGCGTGGGGACCAGCCTGGCTCAAACACGTCAGCATGCATCTCTACGCCATCTGCGGGACCGTGTTCTTCAGTGTCCTGCTCTACAAGACGGTGGAACTGATGCTGCAACAGTATGCCGCCGGAGAGTCCAGTCCCGCCCTGGGACTGAAGATGTTCCTGGTAACCCTGCCCCTTGTGATCAGTGCGGCACTCGCCATCGTCGCCCATATCACCACCGTCTACTTCTCCCCGTATATGCGTAAGAGGATCCTCGAAGGAGAGATGATCGCATGAGCCTGACCCTGCTGGGCATTTTCCTCCTCCTGCTGCTGCTGGGCGTTCCGCTCTCAGTCTCACTCGGCATTGGCGTCATCGCCACGCTCCTGATCTTCGACATCCCCCTCGACCTGTTGCCGCAGTCCATGATGAGCTCCATGAACAGCTTCCTCCTGGTTGCTGTCCCCTTGTTCGTCCTGGCCGGCAACCTCATGGCCGGAGGAGGTATCTCGGACCGCATCTTCCGTGGCGCCGAGGTCATCTTCGGCCGCTTCCGTGGCGGCCTAGGCCAAGTGAACATCGCATCTAGCGCGATCTTCGGCGGCATCTCCGGTTCCTCGGTTGCCGACATTGTCAGCCTTGGCAAGATCGAGATCAAGGCCATGACTGACCATAAGTACCCGAGGCCCTATGCGGCAGCGATGACCATGGTCACCGCTACCCTCTCCTCACTGATACCGCCGAGCATCCTCATGATCATCGCCGCCTCGACCGCGAACGTCTCGGTAGGCGCGGCACTCGCGGGAGGATTTGGACCGTCCATTGTCCTGATCATCGTCCTGATGCTTGTGAATTTCTTCCTATCGGCACGCCATGGTTACGGCGAGGTCTCAAAGACGCCTTTCAAGAAGGGCCTTAGGATCGTCCTCGGGGGAATCCCGGCCATGGGCGGCCCGGTGATCATCCTGGTGGGCATGTTCAGCGGGCTCGTCACGCCCACGGAGGCGGCCGCCGTCGCCGTCTTCTACAGCCTGCTGGTGGGCATCTACGTCTACCGGGACATGAAGTGGCGCCAGATGCCCAAAATGATCGTGGACGCCGGCCTCACCACCGGCACCATCCTGCTCATCGCCATGATCGCCGGCGTCGCTTCTTACATCTTCACCATTGACGGGCTGCCGGCAAAGGTCAGCAGCTGGCTGCTGAGCATCAGCACCAACCCCACCATCGTCATGCTACTGATCGGCCTGATCCTGATCCTCATCGGAACCGTGATGGACAAAGTCGCAGCCATCCTGCTCTGCACACCAGTGCTCATGCCCGCGGCCGTGTCTTCCGGTGTGGATCCCATCCACTTCGTCGTCTTCCTCGTTGCTGCCCTTGCCGTTGGCCTGGTCACGCCGCCTGTCGGCGTCTGCCTGTTCGCGGCGTCCTATGTCAGCGGGCTGCCGATGGAGAAGATCGTGAAGGCCGCTGTGCCGCTCTACGTGGTCATGGTGGTTGCCATCGTCATGCTGGCCGTCTTCCCGCAGCTCATCCTGTGGCCGTCTGATCTCCTGACCAACCAGTAACGCCTGCCCTCAGTTCGCTATCCCAAACCGTCACAGAAACAGGAAAACCATGTGTTCCCCCAGCCGGAAAACCGTCAGCAGCTACATTGCCGGTCCTGTATGCCCTAATCGCTACAGGATTCCCAATGCCTGAGCATGACCACCCAGCCCTTGCCCTGATGGGATTAGGGCCGATGGGGGAACCCATGGCGCGCCGGCTGCTGAAGGGCTACGGCGAGCTGACAGTCTGGAACCGGACTGCTTCCAAGGCCGAAGCCTTGGAGGGCCTGGGCGCCAGCGTTGCGGCTTCTCCTTTTGAGGCGGCCGCCGACATCGTTCTCACCGTGTTGCCGGACCTAAGCCACGTCGAATCGTTGCTTCCCGGAGAAGATGGCCTAATAGCCGGATGGACAGCCAGGGGCATTGCCCGGCCGATACTCGTGGTGCACGGGACGGTTTCGCCGGGGGCAGTGGCGGCTTTTGGCGAACGAATGCTTCGCGAGCACGGCGTCCGAGTCCTGGACGCCCCCGTCAGTGGCGGCACCGTGGGCGCCGAAAACGGCACCCTGAGCATCATGGTGGGCGGGGACGAGGACGCACTTCACGCGGTCACCCCGGCGTTCCAGTTCATGGGCAGCACCATCCGGCATATGGGCCCGGGAGGTTCGGGCGCACTTGCCAAAGCCTGCAACCAGATCGTGGTGGCCGGCACGGTCACGGCAGTTTCCGAAGCCATGCTTTTGGCGCGCGGTGGGGGACTGGATCCATCGGTGATGCTTGAACTGCTCCGGGGTGGGCTGGCCGACTCCGAGGTGCTGCGCCAAAAAGGGCACAGATGGATTGACGGCGACTTCACAGGTGGCGGCAGCGCCCAAAACCAGCTGAAGGACCTCAACTTCGTGCTCGCGGCAGCTACCAAGGAAAACCTGGAGCTACCCCTGAGCACGGTAATCCAGGATCTTTTCGAGGATATGGTCGCGCGGGGCGACGGCGCCCTTGACCATACAGGAATCCTTCGGACCCTTGCTCAGCGCAACAACGCTCTCACTGAAACCTGAAACCCTCACGAAAAGGCGCGAAAGTATGCGCGCCATCACACAACCACCTTGTCAGGCGTGTTCGTCTTCACCTAGGCGGAGGAATAAGGTCGACGCTGATGCCGAAGAGCGCCTCCAAGGCGGACGTGTAGTCCTCGTGACGACCCGCGGCCGCCATTTCCCTGGCACGGACCGCGGGCGTATGGAGCAGCTGATGCACAACGCGCCGCAGTGCCACCGTTGTTTCCTCAACCGAGGTAGGTGTTCCGTTTCGTTTTTTGAGGCGTTCCACTTCACTGTCGAGAACAGTCTGCAGGTGGTGGCGCAGGGCGACGATGGCGGCATCAATTGCCCGCACCGACTCTTGTTGAGAAAAACGGTCTGCTGCTTCGCTGATGAGGGCGCGGGCCAGCTGGAGTTCCGCCGCGTCGGCTTGCGGGGCGGCGCGGCGGACTGTCTCCAGGGTCACCAGGTCGATGCCTGTCAGGTCAGCAACGGCAGAATCGAAGTCACGGTTGGGGGCCAGGTCTACAACCACAAGCGGACGGGTATTCTGCCTTGGTTCAATCATCGTGGTGTCGATTCGAGTTCCGCTGCCGCTGCAGCCGATGATGATGTCCGCGTGGCCAATGGCTGTAGGGAGCTCGGCTGCCGTAAGGGCCTTCACCCCTCGGGCGGCGGCGAATGCCGTTGCGCGGCCTGAGCGGGAAAAGACGGCGACAGATGAACAATGCCCTCTTAGCAGCAGGTCCAAGATGCAGGCGGCGTAGGACCCGCTGCCGATGAGGACTACAGAAAGCTCGGAGAGCGTCGCCGGCCTTAGCCGGGAGGCGGCCAGTTCGACAGCCACCGAAGCTACCGACCTTCCTGCGCTGCCAAGGCGGGTCCGTGCCCCCACCTCTTTAGCAGTCCGGGAAGTCTCTTGGAATAATCGGATGAGCCGTCCGGTAGTCGTGCCTGCGGCTTGGGCCGTGGCCAGCGCACGCCGGACTTGGCCTGCAATTTCACGTTCACCCACAACGAGGGAATCAAGACCGCATCCCACAGCCAACAGATGCTCGGCTACTGCTGTACCTTCGCGGTAATCGAATAGTGTTAGCAAATCTTGTAAGGGAAGGCCGGAACAGTAGCTCACAGCCTCGAGTGTGTCCGAGCACGCCTCTGCGGCATCAGACGTAGCCGAAATTTCACAGTAAATTTCGAAGCGGTTGCAGGTGGACAGAACGATGCAACCTGACACTGCTGTAGTGGCATCTAACAGCGCTTGAGCAATAGTTGTGGACACTGCTTGCAGCGTGACGATTGAATCAGCGGGGAAATAGCGGTAGCGGGCCGTGAGCACCACCAGGGGTGGAGTGCTAACCGTGCCTTGAAAGCTCGGGCTCACTGTAATGAACGTTCCTGCCACTGCTGTTCCCCCCACGAGAAATCCATCTGCTGACGCAGTTAGTGAGACCATCTGCTCTAAGACAGTGTGTTACAGCAACCTTTGGAAATTCTTGGCATGTACGTCTCGGATGCCTCTAAAAGCGAAGTCCGGATCAAGGTCAGCTCACAAGCAGTCTGCCCCACCGCGGATCCAGTAGTTGTGCGCCAGCTAGCCTGAGGGCGTGCCAGAGCGTGACGGACACTGAGTCCAGGACAGGTACGCCGGTGCTTTCTTCCATCTCGGCTGTGATGTTCGCGCCGTAGAGGTTGGTGCACAGGTAGACCAGGGCGTCGGGGTTGGTGGCTGCAAGTTCACGCGAGCCGGGCCGCATCTCGTCGTCGGTCACGCGTGCGAAGGATTCGTTGTCACTCAAGCCCAGGGCGCGGTGGTCAACTGTTTCGATGCCTTCCCGCTCGTAGGCGGCGATCACCTGGTGGTTTACATCGTCAGTGTACGGAGTGAACAGACCGATCCTTTTGGTGCCGAAAGTTCTGAAGGCCTCCAGGTAAGCGAGTGTGGACGTGGTGGCCGGGATGCCGGTTGCGTCAGTGATCTCCTGCACCAGCTCCTGGTCGTGTTTGGCGCCCAGCCAGGAACCGGACGTGCCGTTCCAGGCAATAACATCCACATCCGCCGTGGCAAGCAGCCGGGCGGCGTCCCGCATGACTGCGGAGTCGAACTGCTTGTTCGAGGAATCGTCCAGGGCAATCCGGGTGACGGGGATCCGGGTGAAATGGACGGTGACGTCGGTCCGGCTGCCCAGGATCCGGTAGGTCTGAGGCTCAAGGCAGGTGTTGGATGACGGAACGATCATGCCGATCCGGCGGGGGCGTGTTGGTGAAGGCATCGAAGCTTTCCGTTTCTATTCTTGGCGCAGGCTAGAGATTTGCAGTAGCCGGGACGCCGGCAGGGACGGTTGAATCATGCCGGTGGAAGCCGTTCCGGGCCAGGAACCGGCCTACACTCCCGGGATCGTGGAAGCCGTTGCCGTCCAGCACCACACGGCCTGCGGAAATTACGACGGCGGGCCAGCCGGTGAGTGCCTTGCCATCGAACGGGGAGAAGTCTGTGCCCATGTGCAGGGCAGCACCGTCCACCGTGCGTTCCTCGGCGGGGTCGAAGACCACCAGATCGGCGTCGAACCCTTCGGCGATGCGTCCTTTCCCGGGGACGGCATTGATCCGTGCCGGCTCCGCCGAGAAGACTTCCACGAAGTCCTCCACACTGGCACCGGCAGAGGTCATGGCCGTGAAGGTGACCGGCATCCGGGTCTCGACGCCGGGCAGGCCGTGTGGCATGGCCCGGACATCGTCCGTGCGCTCGCGCTTCTGGGACAGGTCGTAGCAGGAATGGTCCGATGACATGGTGTGGATGGCCCCGGAGGCCAGCCGTGCCTTCAGTGCGGCCACCGTTTCGGCGTTGCGCATGGGCGGGCAGCAGGCGAACCACTCAGGAAACTTTGAGCCGTACACGGAGTCATCCAGCGTGACGTAGTGCGGGCAGGTTTCGGAGTACGCCTCCAGCCCGCGGGTCCGTGCCTCCGTCACCAGATCCACGGCCCCTGGCGTTGATTGATGAACAAAATAGACCGGTGCGCCCGTGTATTCAGCCAATGCGAGCGTTTCCTTGACGGATACTTCTTCCGCCAGTTCGGGGCGTGTCCGGTGCAGGTGCTCGATGCCGATCCGGCCGTCCTGGGCGTGCTGCTCCGTGCAGTCGGTGATGATGGGATCGTGCTCGGCGTGGATGTAGGTAAGACCATCCAGCCGGACCATTTCCCGCATGACTTTCAGGATGGTGTCCCCGTCCGCCATGGTGGTGCCGCGGTTGGTGGTGTACATCTTCACGGAGCGCACGCCTTCGGCGGCAAGCTGCTCAAGCTGCCAGGGCACGGTTTCATCCCAGCTGATCACAGCACCGTGCAGGGCAACGTCGCACCTTGATTCCGTTGCCAGCTCCTTTTTGTGCAGCACGGCTGCGAGCGGGGTTTCCTGCGCATCACGGGGGATGCCGAAGTCGATGATGGTGGTGGTGCCGCCCCACAGGGCTGCGGTGGACGTGGTGCGGTAGTCGTCCAGGGTGCGGAAGCGCCCGGTGACCTGTGCCACGTGGCAGTGGCCGTCCACGCCGCCGGGAATCACAAGGCGCCCGCTTGCATTGATGGTCCGTTCGGCCCGGGGGACGGCTTCCGAGGCGTCGATGAGCTGTATGATCAGGCCGTCCTGGACCACGATATGGGCGTTCTGGCGGCCGAAGCTGTTGACGACGGTGGCGTGGGCGATAACAAGGTCTGGATGCCGGGACATTGATGTCCTCCTTCTGAAGAAAGCTTTTTGTCTAAGTGGTGGGCAGCGCGGACGCGGCGCTGTTCTGCGCGGCGGAGAGGGCGGCGTCGAGGTTTTCACTGAGTCCCTTGCGGCCCTTGGCGGGTGGGGGAGCGAAGGCGCCTTCGCGGTGCTGACCGGACTGAAGGCCCACTACGGCCTCTGCCATGCGAATTCCGGCTGAGATTCCGTCCACTACGGGGACGGGAATCTGCTCTTTGAGTTCGCGGGCCAGCCCGGCAAGCGGTGCCCCTGCGAGGATAACGACGTCGGCGCCGTCCTCCTCGACGGCCTGGCGGCTGAGTGCCAGGAGGGATTCCTTGAAGTCCCGCTGGACAGAGCCGATGCCGTTGAGCTCTTCGTTGATGGACCTGATGGAGGCCAGCCTTCCGAGCAGGCCGAACCGCTCAACGCAATCTCGGTACCAGGGTTTGATGCGCTCTGAGATGGCGATGATGGAGAAGCGGTGGCCCTGCAGTGCGGCGGCGCAGAGTGCTGCCTCGGTGATGCCGACGACCGGAACGTCCGCCAGTTCCTTGAGGGCGGGCATTCCGGGGTCGCCGAACGCTGCCACCACCACCCCGTCGACGGGCTCCGTGCCAGGGCGGGTGTATTCGGCGATGATCTCGGCTACGGCGCCGGCTGCGATGAGGGATTCGAAACGCGTCTCGATGTATTCCACTCCGCGGCCGGCGGTGCGGACCACCAGTTCGGTGCCGAGTGCAGCGGAACGGAGGGCCTCGGATTCGATCAGGGCGGTGACATCGTCACTGATGTTGGGGTTGATGACCAGGAGTCGCATTATTTCTTCCGGTGAAGTTGGGGTTCGGTTTTCTGGAAGTCCTCGGGAAACTGTTCGCGGTACTTGCCGATGTGGGATGCGGATTGTGCCGCGGCACGGTCCGGGTCCCCGGTGGCGATTGCTGTGTACAGATCGCGGTGTTCCTGGAT
This sequence comes from Arthrobacter sp. MDT2-3, assembly GCF_059090465.1. NCBI lineage: Bacteria > Bacillati > Actinomycetota > Actinomycetes > Micrococcales > Micrococcaceae > Arthrobacter > Arthrobacter sp. MDT2-3. The sequence goes on from NZ_JBNHFS010000001.1 coordinate 639,568, forward strand.
GAGTTCCGGCAGGTCACTGACGTGGCGGAAAAGCCAGTGCATGCGGCCCTGGAGAGGTTCCAGTGCTGATTTGAGGAAGTTGTTGTCAGCGATGGAGGTGATGGCGTCGTGGAACTCACTGTTTGAGCGGTGCGCTTCCCGAACGGCGCCCTTGGCGAGGAAGCCTTCGGCGTCGTCGAGCAGCCCTTTCAGGTATGCGAGGTCCTGCTCGGTTGCCCTGATGGCGGCGAGCCGGCAGGCCAGGACTTCCAAGGACTGGCGAACGTCGAAGAGGTCCTCCACGTCTTTGGGGCTCAGGGTGCTGACTTCTGCTCCCCGTGCACCGCGGTCACTGATAAGGCCTTCCTGACGGAGCATGCGGAGTGCTTCGCGGACGGGCAGCCGGGAAACCGAGAATTCCGCCGCCAGGTCACGTTCCACCAGCCGCGTGCCGGGAGCGTAATGTCCTTCGAAAATCCGGGTGCGAAGTGTGTCCCGGACGGCCTCGCGGAGGGGGCGTTCCTTGTCCTGGGTATCTTCTGCGATAAGCATGGTGCTCCATTCGGGTTTTCGTGTGACGTCGCTCCCGGCAGCGGGGGCGTGGGTTGCGTGTTGCCTTGGGTGGCCAGCTTAGACAGGAAGCCGCTTGTTGTAGTTCAACGTCAGGACAGATGCACCCATAATGATCGCTGATCCTACGAAGTACAGCAGGGCCCACGTGTATGAACCTGTGGCCCCCACGATGAGGCCGACGGCGATGGGTGTGACGAATCCGGAGATGTTGCCACTGAAGTTCATGGCACCGCCCAGGACGCCCGCGTTGGTGCGCCCGCCCAGGATGGATGGGATGCTCCAGAACAGGCCGACCCAGCGCAGGAAGAACATCACGAGCGACAGCAGGACCACGGCCGTGGTGGGGTCGGGAACCACCGTGACGCCGATGAGACCGCCAATGACCACCAGGCTGGAAATTCCCAGGAGGGTCCGCATGACGCGGTTGGCTGAGGCGCCGGAAGCACGCCACTTGTCGGCGATGGTGCCGCCGATGATTTCGCCAACGAATCCTGCCCCGAAAATCACGAAGGTGGACCAGCCGATGGTCTTCAGGTCAAAGCCTTTGTCCTGGGCGAGGTAGAGCGGGCCCCAGGTGAGCAGGCCGTAGAACACGCCGTTGAAACCCAGCCAGCCCAGGCACATGGCCCAGAAGGAGCGGAATTTCAGGTAGGGAAGCAAGGCGCGCTTGCCTTTGCTGCCGTCGAGCTCCGCTTCGGCGTCCTCTGCCGCGTGGGAGGCTTCGATATAGCTGGCCTCGGCCTCGTTCACGCCGCGGTGTTCGCGGGGATTGTCCCGGACGTACCACCAGACGGCGAGACCCATGAGGACGGTAGCGGCGCCGGCGATCACGAAGGCCAGGCGCCAGCTGCCGGTGGACGCAATAAGTCCGGCGATGATGATGCCGCCAAGCCCTGCACCAAGGGGTGCACCGGCATCCAGGATTGTCGCGCCGCGGCCGCGTTCGGACTTGTGCATCCAAATGGCATTCAGTTTGCCGCCGGCTGGCATGACGCCGGCCTCGGTGACGCCGATGCCCATGCGGGCGATGAACATACTAAGGAATCCACCTGCCATGCCCGAGGCCGCAGTGGCAGCCCCCCAGCCGACGCAGGACGCGGTCATGACCTTGCGGGGTCCGAACCGGTCGATCAGCCAGCCGACGGGGATCTGCATGAGGGCATACGTCCAGAAGAAGGCCGAGAGCAGCAAGCCCACCAGTTCCGGGGCGAGATTGAATTCCTTCTGGATGATGGGGAGCGCCACGGAAATGGAACCGCGGTCGATGTAGTTGACGGCAACCAGGACCAGGAGCAACAGGAAAAGCTTCCAACGGACGGTGGTGCGTCGTTGCACGCCATCCTTCTGCGGGTCGTCGGTGGCTACCGGGCTTACAGTGCCGTCGGTGGCGGCTGTTTCAGTATTAGGAATAGACACAGCTTCTCCTTCACGGGGAAGTTACGGATGGGGAAAGCAGGGACGGGCAAATGTGCGGGTGTGTGCCGGGTGGGAACTGAAGACCAGATCTGGTCGCTGGCACTGCGGGAGCGAAACCCGGCTGCGCCTTTGGGCGATCCGGAGCGCCAGACGAAGCTAGATTTGGGATCCCGTTTTGGGATCCCAAAATCAGAGTAGGAGTGACGCGCGCCACTGTCAAGGGCTTTTCGACCCTGGGCCCGGATGTGGCGAAAATTCCAATTGTGACTGCCGTCGCTGGGCGGGCATCCTGTTGGCGGTGGGATCAGCCTCTACCGCCCTGCTTCCGCTGTTCCCACGCTGTGGGAAGCTTCGCCGCCCTCCCCGTAGGTATGGCCGTGGCGTGGTTAGGCTACTCACTGTGGGTCAGCACCCGCCTAACGGGCTCCCCGGCTGCCGGGACCGTCGTCCCGGGGCGTGGCCGCGCTGTGGCCCAATGATGATCACAGACGAGCACGAACCCGGCCACTACGAGCTCCGGGTGGAAGGGCACCTCGATGATCACTGGGGGAATGGTTCGAGCATCTCGAACTCACCCGCGCAAGTGACGGTACAACAGCCTTCTACGGCCCGGTAACAGACCAGGCCGCACTGCACAGCCTCCTCAACAAGGTCCGTGACCTGGGCATGGTCCTCATCTCCGTACGAATGATCAGCCCTCCAGCGGGCCCGGACGAGGGTCACTAAAACTCATCCTCTACACGTTGAGTTCAGTTCCCATCGCGCTGCGGACGGTGTTTCCGGAAACTGTGCTGCCGCTGGGCCTGGTTGGTTTGGCAGTGGCCGCCGCTTTCCTTGCCTTCTGGATACTTCGCAATGTCGCTCGTGCAAGCAACAACGTAAGCCCAGCAATGGGCCGAGCCAACGCTTAGGACCGTTACCGGGAGATCGGGGAGGGGTCACACTGGAGGGACAGCCACAAATGCAGGTGCAACCTAGGAACCTATCGCGGGTGTGGCCCTCAAAGCATTAACCGCCCTATCCGCGGTAACTTCGGCGTCAGTTCCGGAATCAAGGATGGTATTGCGCGCTGATGCGGGATCAACCTTGACGGCCGTAACGGCGAGGGCTTGCGAAGCCTCGGTTGCCAGCAGAGCGTCCACCTGGGCGGAGAAGCACGAGTCACTTGATGTGGAGCGAACGTCCATCGCCACCGCGTGGTTGTTGGAGACGAAGTTGCCCACCCCCGCCATCAGCCGGATGACGACGGGCGTCGCACCCGCAGGCCGGATGCTTTCCGAGTCGACGATCTGGGAAAAGTGGTTGCCGATGACCGAGTTATTGCTGCCGCTGACGCAGAGAAGTCCGTAGGGGTCGTCCAGTCCGTTGTCCACCCCGAGGAAGGGCGTCCAGGGCTCATGGTCACGCAGGAAGTGGTTCGTGGCCACGAGGTTTTCCGAACTGTCCGCGAGAACCAGCATCCCGGGGTAGAACGAATGCAGACGGTTGTTGGTGACGCTTGACCGCGTGACGCCGTTGAGGTGGACGCTGCTCGCCCCGCGGGGAAACACGTTGTTCGCGGTTATCAGGAGGCCGCCATGGTTCTCGGCGTAGATCGAGTGACCCTTGGGGCCTGCTCCCACCAGGTTGTCCGTAATCTTTGATGCCTGCCCCCACCCGCGCAGCTCGATGCAGCTTCCGCATTCGGCGATAAAGTTGTCGTGGATGGAAAGCGCGTCTGCCTTGCAGATGGTCAGGGCATTCTCAAGGTAGACGAACCCCATGCCGGTTACCCGGAATGAGTCATTGGCGCTCGCCACGTAGATACCGGTCTTGCCGTTGACGTAGGTGTTCTCCGCCGGCATCCCTGAGCCATCCGGGGTGAAGTGCAACCCGTCGATGCAGAAGTTGGAAAACTCCACCGAGCTGATCCGCGGGCTCCCGCTTCGCTCAACGTAGAAGGCGGCTCCCTTGGCTTCCTCCCCATCTCCGGCGAGGGGAATGTCCACGATGATGCGGCTCCCTCCGGGCCATAGCTCGTGCAGGTCCGGCCATTCGTCTTCGGGCACGTTGAAGCGGATGCTCGACGACGTAAAGCCGTGCCCCGAGCCCTCAATCCGAAGGAAACTGATGTCGATTACCACCTGCGTGCGAAGGTGGTAATCCCCGGGCGGAATATAGATTACGGCGCCTGGCTTTCCGCCACTGTCCACATCGATGGCGGTCTGCCGGTCCTTGATGTCAGCGATGATGCTGTTGATGACTTCACCGACGTCCTTGGACGGATTGCCGACCGGCCACGTCGTCACGTCGTAGTGGTTGCTGCTTGGCATGGGTTCTTCCCTGTCTTGTGGTTTCTGTGGCGCTGCGGGGATTAGGTGAGTGTCGAGACCGCGAGCTTCAGTATCGTCGCTGGTCCGCCCTCAGCCCATACCCGGTTCTCCAGGTTTCCGCTTTTGGGAAAGATGAGGTCAGTCAGGACCACCGCGCCGCCCTGGGCGAAGACCTCCACCGAGCAGTGGTCGACGACGATCTGCAGCTTGAGCACGCCGTCCTCGAGTACCAGCGGGGCTGACTCCACGGAGGGAAACTTTCGGTGAAAGCCGGTGTTGCCTGACCTTCTGCGGTCCAGGATGAGTTGGGCGCTAGTTGTGTTGTAGCTCAGGATGGCACCCTCGCTCCCGTCAGCGCTTCCGAACAGATGGAAAGCCACGGCTTTGGCGTTTCCGGGCAGTATTTCCGCCTCGATGATGTGGGCCCTGCCGGGTACCGCATCCGGCAAGCGAAAAGATGAATTCCGCAGCTCAAAGGCGTCCGCATCCATAAGATCCGTCCCAGCAGGCAGGATTTCTCCTGCGCATGGGTCCGCCAGGACCGGTTGCTGGATCAGGCGGGCGGAGCCGTTGACTGCTGTGAGGCGCAGGTCGCGGGCGAGGGTCATCGAGGACCGCCAGGGGGCGGTGGGCAGCTCGTTGGCGTAGTCCCAGTTGTTCATCCAGCCGATGATGATGCGGCGGCCATCCGGGGCGTCGCTAAAGGATACGGAGGCGTAGCAATCGCGTCCCCAGTCCAGCCACAAGCACTGCTGCAGCGCTGCTGCGGCAGCGGCGGAATCGCCCAGAGCGCTGACCCCTACCGGCGCCACAACGGACCCGGGATCGGGGGTGAAGCGGACGCCGTCGAAATGCCCGACAAAGTACTGGGCGCCGGAGCCGCCCGCCACAGCGCCCGGATTGACGTTGACGATCAGTACCCATTTGATGGTGTCCGGGTCCCCGTCCACCTTCAGCGGAAAGAGATCGGGGCACTCCCATTCGCCGGCGTCGGCATTGGCCGGGCCGAAGTCGCTCAGGAAGTCCCAGGATTTGAGGTCTTCCGAACGGTAGAAGACCACCTTTTGGTGCTGCGCTTCGACGGCGACCATGACCCAGCAGGCACCGTGGTCCCCTTGATACTGGAAGACTTTGGGATCGCGGAAGTTCGCGGAGTTCCTGCTGAGGACGGGGTTGTTCCCGTATTTCTGCCAGGTCATTCCTGCGTCTGTGCTGTATGCCAGGGACTGCGCCTGCGTGCCGCAGTGTTCGGACGCGGCTTTGTAGGCGCTGGTGTAGATGGCCACGAGGGCAGGTGCCTCGGCCGTGCCGAAACCGGAGGTGTTCGCATGGTCAATCACTACGCTGCCTGAGTAGATGTCCTCTGCCTCGTCACAGGCAATGGCAACAGGGTGCTCCGTCCAGTGCAGCAAATCACGGGAGGTGGCGTGGCCCCAGGACATGTTGCCCCAGACGCTGCCGTACGGGTTGGTCTGGAAGAAGAGGTGGTACAAGCCGTCGTGGAAAACCAGGCCATTGGGGTCGTTCAGCCAGGTATCCCTTGCCGTGAAGTGGACGGCAGGCCGGAACCTGGAGGTTTCTGCCGGGGCTGTTTCCGGGCGTGCAGCATCAAGGCGACTGGACATATCTGGCGGTCCTCGTGGGAAGTGGAAGGGGCTGGCTGCCTAGTGCCGCGGAGCCGCGATGGAATCACGGGGCACGAGGGGGCAGCTCAGAATGGTCGGGTGAAGCGCCATGAGGGCAAGGTCGGTCTTCCCCTCGACGGCGTCAATCAGGTGCTCGGTGGCCCAGGCACCCATTTCATAGTGCGGCAGGGCCACGGTAGTGAGGCCGGGATGAAGGTTGGCGGCGATCAGTTCCTGGTCATCGAAGCCCACCACTGAGAGGTCATCCGGGATGGCGAGCCCGAACTCCGCAGCGGCGCGGTAGGCACCCATCGCCATCCGGTCGTTGTAGCAGAACAATGCCGTAGGCATATCAGCGCGTTCCTCGCGTGCCAGGATCCGCCGGGCCGCCTCGTAGCCGCCCTGCACCTCGGAGACCTCGGACTCGACAGGTGCCGCGTCGCCGTCGAGCCCTGCTTCGGTCAGCCTGGCCCGGAAGCCCCGGAGGCGCTCATGGGTTGCGGGAACGTCGTCCGTGTTGTTGATGAAGCCGATACGGGTGTGGCCCGCTGCGAGGAGCGCTTCCACTGCCGTGCGTGCACCCCCCTCCTCGTCCGGAACCACGGCCGTGATGTTTCCGCCGGCGGCCACGGAGTCCACCAGGACGGAGGGCACGCTGCCGAGGTTGGCCGGTAGTTCCACCTTGCGGTGATACATCGTGGCGTAGAGGATGCCGTCCACCCGGCGTTCCAGGAGGGCCTCGACGTCGGCCTGCCGGGATTCCAGGCTTGCGGAGCCGGAGGTGTTGATGATCATGAGGTTGTATCCCCGCGCCTTGGCGGCCTCGTCCGCGCCGAGGATGATCCGGCCCGCGTGCGGTGTGGTGGCGATATCCTCGCTGACCAGGCCCAGCATGCCGGTTCGCTGGGTGCGCAGGGCCTGGGCAAGGCGGTTGGGTCCATAACCGAGCTCCTCGGCCGCGGACCTGACCTTGTCCCTGGTTTCGGGGCTGATCCGTGCATAGGAAACGTCGTTGAGGACGTGGGAGACAGTTGTCACGGACACGCCGGCGGCAACCGCCACGTCCTTGATGCCGATGTTCTTGTTGCTCATCTGTCTCCCACGTCCTTATGGTTTGTGATGCCCCTGGGGGTTACCAGTAGGCTACTCGTTGCTTTGCCTAGCCCTTGACGGCGCCGAGCGTCATCCCTGCGACGATCTTGCGCTGCAAGAGGAGGGTCAGGATGATGACCGGGATGGAGTAGACCGCCGCCAGCGCCGTCATGGATCCCCAGTCCAGGCCGAACTGGGTCTGGAAGTTCGCGATCACCACGGGCGTTGTCTGGGAGCGGATCGCTGTCATCAGGAGTGCGAAGAGGAACTCGTTCCAGGACGCCAGGAAGGCGAAGATCGCGGTGACCGCGATGCCGCCGGAGACCACCGGGATCACCACCCGCCACAGGGCGCCGAGCCTGCTGCATCCATCCACGGTGGCAGCTTCCTCCAGGTCCTTCGGCACGGCTTCAAAGAAGCTGGACATCAGCCAGATCGAGAGCGGCAGCGAGATAGTGGTGTGGGCGATGGACAAGGCGATGGGCGTATCGGACAAGCCCATGGACGCCATCATCGAAGCCAGCGGAATGCCGATCGCCACCGGCGGCACCATACGGGTTACCAGCGCGGCCATGATAAAGATCCTGCCGCTGAGGGTTTTGTAACGGGTGATGCCGTAGGCCGCCGGTACCGCCAGCACCAGCGAAAGCACGGTGCTGATGATGGCCGTCTGGATGCTGTTGATGAAGGAGGCGAGGACTCCGCTGCGGCCCAGCGCGTTGGTGTAGTTCTCCAGCGTCCATTCCCGGGGAAGGATGGTGGGCGGCACCGCAATCGTGTCGATCGGCGTCTTGAAGGATGTGAAAAGCAGGTACAGGAACGGGAAACCGTAGAGCACCATCGCTGCCGCGAGGAGGATCCACAGCAGGGTCCTGGTGCTCCGCCGGCCCGCTTCCAGGCCTTCGCGGTTGACGCCCCGGCGCTTGCGGCCACCGCCGCCGCCGCTTGTGGTGCTTGGCGCGGAAGGCCCGGCAGCCGCGGGAGCTGCCTTCCCGCCGTCGTTCTTAATTCGCTCGGCGACGCGCATCAGTTGTCCTTTCCTGGCCGCCAGATGGTGGACACCGCGATGAACGCGACGGCCAGCATGGCCAGCAGGTAGAGGGTGCCCATGGCGCTGGCCAACCCGGGATCCCCAAAGCGGATCATGGTCCGGTAGATCAGCAGGCTCATGGTTTCCGAGGCGGACTGGGGGCCGCCGTTGGTTTGGATAAGGATGGTGTCAAAGGCCCGGGCCGCGTCGATGCCGCGGACCACCAGGGCGACGGCGATGACCGGACGCAGGAGCGGCAGGATGATGCGGAACAGCATGGCGGGTGCGCGTGCGCCGTCCAGGCGTGCTGCTTCAATCAGGTCCCCTGGGATGTTCTGCAGCCCGGCGAAGAGCACCAGGCACATAAACGATGTGGTCAGCCAAATGTCCGGAATGGCTACGGAGTAGAGCACGATGTTCGGGTCCGAGAGCCAGCCGATCTGGTTGGGGTTGGACAGGATGCCGGCCTGGTGCAGGAGGGTCCCGATGAGCCCGAAGTTGTCGATCATCAGGAACTTCCAGAGGAGGCCTGCCACGATCGGGGCGATCATCAGCGGGTACATAAACACGGTCCGCCAGATTTGGGAGCTGCGCCCCAGGGTGGTGAACAGCAGCGCCATGCCCAGGCCGAGGGCGAATTCGAGGGTGACCACGATCAAGGTGTAGGCGAGGGTCCGCCAACCTGCGCCGATAAAGGCTTCGGAGGCGAAGGCCCCGAAGTAGTTATCCAGGCCCACGAAGTCGCGGGGGCCGCCGGCAATTGGCGAGATCTTGAAGAAGCTGTCCGCCACGAGGCGGAACAGGGGGAAGGCGACAAACACTGCCAGGAACAGCGCCGCTGGTGTCATCAGGAACAATGCGAAGCGGCGATCGGAGATACGCACGGTTTTCTCTTCCGCTGGTTGGGGGCCGCGGCCGGCACCGGGCTTGCTGTGCCTCTTCGGCAGGTGCCGGCCGCGGGGGTCTTACTTGAGGAGGTCCTCGATCTGCTTCTTGGCGTCAGCGAGGAGGGCGGCGGAGTCACCGCCGGCCACGGCTTTCTGCAGCATGGGAACCAGTACCGTGTCCACGATCTGCTGCCACTTCTCGGTGGCCGGGCGGGTGGCGGTGGCCTCGCCATTGAGGGTCTCGATCAGGGGTCCGAAGCTTTCGTAGCCTTCCTTGTCCTGGTACTTCTCGAAGGCGGAGATGCGGGAAGCAAGGCCCAGGCTGGATTCGATGCCCTTGTCGTTGTAGTCGTAGGCGCACTTGACGAACTTCTTGGCGCCATCAGCGTTCTTGGTGGCCTTGGGGACTGTCAGGTACCACGGTCCCGGAACGCCTCCGATGCCGGCGGATCCGGCAATCATGGGCGCTGTTCCCACCTTGCCGGCCACGGCGGAATCCTTGGGGATCTGCCGGTAGGCGTGGGCCCAGAAGCGGGTCATCGCCGTCTTGCCCTGGTTGAACAGGTTCTGAGCGGCAGCCCAGTCAACCTGCGCGGCACCTGACGGAGCGGACTTGGTGAGGCTTACGTAGAAGTCCAGGGCCTCTTTGTGCGCCTCGTTGTCGATGACCACCTTGTCCCCGTCCAGAACCATGGGAGACCCCGCCTGGAGGACGTGGGCCAGCCATTCTGTTTCCACCCCGCCCTTCACGTCCGTTCCGTACATGCCATCCCTGGTGAAGAACTCGGAGATGTCCTGGTACTGCTTCCAGGTGGTGGGGGCTGCGAGGTCGTAGCCGTACTTGGCTTTGAAGTCCGCCATGTTCTTGGCGTCCTCGAAGAGGTCTTTGCGGTAAAGGATAATTTCGGCGTTGGTCCAGGCGGGCATGCCGATGAAGTGCCCGTCCACGTTGGCTTCCTTGACCAGGGCCGGGAAGATGTCCTTCTTGGCCTCATCGGTGAAGAGTTCGTCGATGGGCTGGACGGCGTCCTTGAAGCTGGGGAGCCACACGGAGTCCAGGGCAGCCACGTCGAAGGAGACGTTGCCGGAGGAGAATTCGCTGGAAAGCCGGTTGAACATGCCGTCGTAGGGCAGTTCGACGAAGTTCACGTCAACTCCGGCGTCCTTTTTGCACTGTTCCGCCACGCCGGTCAGCTCGGCGTGGCCGCCGGCCTCGACCAGGACGTTCACTGTGCTGGTGCCGGCGCTACCCGTGGTGGTGGGGCCCCCTGCACCGCACCCGGTGGCCGCCAGTGCGACGGCGGTGCAGATGCCGCCGATGGTGGCGAACCTGTTGATGGTGTTTCGAGTGGACATCGCTGTCGACTCACTTTCTCTCGAACGGAAATGCGAGACAGGAATTGGGGTGAAAAATCGTTTTGCTAAAACGACTTAGCACCAACAATAGGACCGTGATGGGAGAAGTGTCAAGCATCACACCCGCCGGGATTCAACCTCTCGGTGACGGCACCAAACGAACGGTGGCCCCGCATCAAAAAGATGCGGGGCCACCGTCGTGATGTGAACCAGGGCCCGCTTCCTGCGGGCCGGAATTAGCGAAAAGACCTAGATAATGGCCGCCCGCAGTTCCTTGGCTGCCACGGCGGGGTCGTCGGCGCTGTAGATGGAACCTCCTACTACGGCAACGTCGGCGCCGGCCCGCTGTACGGCCTCGATGGTGGCAAGGTTCACGCCGCCGGCCACGGAGAACGGGACATGGGCCTCCTCGCCGGCGGTCAGCAGCACGTGCAGGTTGTAGCCGGGCTTGGCCTGCTCATCCAGCCCTGCATGGAACTCGATGAACTTGGCACCCAGGGCCCGGGCTTCCTTCGCGCGGGCCACCTTGTCCGTAACCCCGATCAGGTCCACCACAATGCCCTTGTTGTGCGACTTGGCGGCCTTGACGGCGCCGGCGATGGTGGAGTCGTCGGCGCTGCCGAGGACTGACACCAGGTCCGCGCCCGCGGCGAACGCGATCTCCGCTTCCAGCTCGCCGGCATCCATCGTCTTCATGTCCGCGAACACGATCTTGTCCGGGTGGGCGGTCTTCACGGCGGTAACTGCCGAGAGTCCGGCGTTCTTCACCAGCGGCGTGCCCAGTTCGATGATGTCCACGTACTCGGCGACTTTGCCGGCCAGGTCGAGTGCAGCTTCGACGGTGAGGACATCCATTGCTACTTGCAGCTTCATTTTTGTCTCTTTCGGTTTTTTGATAAATGGGTAGGGGAGTGGGTGGCTTACTCGAGGTTGGCGTGCCGTTGCCACAGGTCTTCGGGCGCGGACGAATCCTCGTCCCAAAGGCTTTGGAACACCGCCTCGGTGGTGGCGAACAGCACCTGCTCGAAGAGGCTCCCCGAGTACTGCCGCGTCAGAGCCGAACCGTGGTCCGTCTTCTGAGCGGCCGGGATAAGCACGACGGCGGCAGCGGCGGCCGCGAGCGGGGAACCTTTGCTGGTGGTGTAGACGGCCACCCTGGCGCCTTGCGCGGCGGCGGTTTCCGCCGCCGTGACGATCCCCGCTGTGGTTCCGGAACCGGAAGCTGCCAGCAGCAAGTCACCCGCGCGGATGGCCGGCGCCGTGGTTTCGCCCACCACATGCACGGTCAATCCAAGATGCATCAGCCGCATCGCCGCCATCTTCAGGACAAGGCCACTCCGTCCGGCGCCGGTCACGAAGATCCTGTCCGCCAGCCGCAGCTCTGTCACCAGGGCCGCGACCTCTGCCGGGTCAACCCGCTGGAAGACGTCGCTGATCTCGTCCAGGACTAGGATCCGGTTGCGGTCAAAAGCCCGTGGTGTTCCGGTCAGGGCCGCCGTCTCAGTTTCTGTGATGGCGCTCATGGCGACTACCTCCTTCTCAACGTTGTGACGCATTCATCGTCGCCCGCCCGCAGGGTAGGTAAAACGCCATCATTGGACGGTTCTGACTACCCAAAGGGGTAGGTCGTCCTCACCCGCCTGCCCATACACTGGGCACGTGGAACGCACCAATACAGCCCTGCTCAAAGCGGTCGCCGCCCTGGCTACGGCCCCGCTGATTGACATAGCGCACCGGCTGCACGAGGCCATGGACCCTTATCTCACATCCAGCGCCCTGGTGATCTTCACCGAGGACTGCACCGGCAGGCCACAGAAGAAGGCCGGTGATGAGGCCATCATCAGCCGGGTGTCAATCGCCGAACTGGATGCCATTAGGGCCTCACTCGCCGACGACGGAGGCAGCAATACCTGGCGCGGCGAAGCCGCGTTTGGCGGTGACGTACGCCCGGTCCTCGCCTTCTCGTCGCCAAGCAATGCGATGCTGGTCCTTGCGGACCCGCAACCCAGCCCGCACCCCCAGCCCAGCCCCCTCCGTCTATCACAGGACCCCGCCGCCGAGGGTGAAGCACAGTGGATCCTCCGCTACCTCTGGACTCTGGCAGCCGAGCGGATCCGCGAAAAGGTGGCTGATGCGCCGCCGTCGTACCTCATCGAATCCCGCGCCGCCTCGGCGGAACGCCTTCGGGTGACGGCGGAACTCGTGGACCAGCAATCCACCACCCTCGAAACCCTGCTCTCGGCGCTAAGGTCGCCGGCACTTGCCGACGCCGCTGCCCGGACGGCAGCAACGGATGTCGCCGCCAAGGCGCTGGTGGGACTCCGCACCCTCAGCGACCGCACCACGGACCTTGTCGAAGAACCTGTGGCTTCCGCTTTCCAGCGCCTCCGCGAGGACCTGCGGCCGTTGATGAACTTCAGCGGGATCGACGTGCAGTTCATCGAGCCGCCGGTAAACGGCCGGGCGCTGCCCGGCGAGGTGGCGCATGCTGCCAGGGCGATCGTGCGCGGACTGGTCCTGGCCATGGTGGACCAGGACGGAGTGCGCAGAATCCGCACCCAATGGGATTGCGACGGTGTCAACCTCCTCATCAACGTGCGCGACGACGGACCCGGGGAACTGTCGGCGTCGGCACCGGCCATGGCGCGCCTCGTCCAACGCGTTGAGGTGCTCAACGGGAGCATGGGGGTGGACGTAATGCCAGGCTGGGGTGCCGATATCGCTGTCACCATTCCGCTCGATCCGCCATCACGCCAGCCCGCCGACGTGGCGGGATGGAAGCTCGGGGAGCGGGAACTCGAGGTGTTCCAACTGCTGGCTGCCGGCCAGCGGAACCGCGCCATCGCAGGGCAGCTTCACATCAGTGAAAACACAGTGAAGTTCCATCTCAGGAACATCTTCCGGAAGATCGGGGCGTCCTCACGCACAGAAGCGATTGCGCTCGCACACAGCAGCGGATTGCGTTAAGCCACTTGACGCCATGTCAGCTCCGTCACAGTCCGCAGTCTAGGATCGGACGTGTGGAACTAGCCGGGAGGACGCTTCAGGCGGCCTCATTGCGGGAGAGCGAGCCGCAGAAACTACTCGAGAGTATGGATCATGGCTTCGAACATTGACCCTGAATCTGACATTGATGGTGAGGGCGGTCAGTCCGGAGGAGTACAGTCCGTTGACCGGGCACTTGCGGTGCTGGAAATCCTGGCGCGGGACGGCCATGCCGGCGTCAGTGACATCGCCGAGGAGATGGGCATCCATAAGTCCACGGTCTCGCGCCTGCTCGGCTCGTTGGTGGCGAGGGAAATGGTCCATCAGAACAGCGAGCGCGGAAAGTACCAGCTGGGCTTCGGCATCCTGCGCCTGGCCAGCTCCATCCCGGGCAGGCTCAGCCTGGTCCGGGAGGCCCGCCCCGTCCTGGAAAGCCTGGCGGAGGAATTCAAGGAGACGGTGAACCTCGCCGTGCTGCGCTCCAACTATGCCGTTAACGTGGACCAGGCAATGGGGCCTTCGACCTTGGCCACGTATGACTGGGTGGGCAACCTGACGCCTCTGCACGCCACCTCGAGCGGGAAGGTTTTGCTTGCCGCGCTGCCGGCCGAGGATCGGGACCGCATCCTGAAGGAGACCGGCCTGCCGTCGCGGACTCCCCGGACCATCACCAACCGCAAGGAACTTGAAAACCAGTTGCTCGCCGTCGCCCGCGACGGCTATGGGGTGGTGCGCGAGGAATTCGAGATCGGACTGACGGCGGCCGCCGTTCCCGTCTACAACCACATGGGTGCCGTGATCGGGGCCATCAGCATCTCCGGCCCGGCCTTCCGCTTTGATCCGGAAGGGATCCCGGGACTGATCGAAGCGCTGAAGCACGGCGGGCTGCAGGTCAGCGCCAAGATGGGCTACACCGGCCGCTAAGGCATCAGCGTCCAGCTGAGGATAAGGAAGCTGCCGAACGCCAGGACACCGCGCGCCGGCAGCGCTTAGAGATCCTCTTCGGGACGGGCAGTGAGGATACGATTGGCATTAGCCTGCAGGATGCGGAGCGACTCCTGAATCAGGGGTGAGACGATGCTGCCCCTGCGCACCGCGGCGACGATACGGCGCGTGGGTTTTGCCTTGCCGGTGATGCGTAGCCGAACCACGTTCTCGGCACCATGCAAGGGCGCCAGCCGGGGCAGCAGGCCGACGCCCAGCCCCGCACCCACGAACGCGATCTGGGTTTCCCATTCAACGGCCTCATGCGCAATCCGCGGTGTCACGCCGACTGCTGTGAACGCCGCGGTAAAGAGGGAATGGTACGTGGAACCGGCGGTCTCCGTGATCCACGGTTCCGATGCCAGCTCTTCGAGCGTCGCTGTTTCCCGTGCTGCCAGCGGATGGTCTCCGGGAATGATCACGTCCAGTGGATCATCGAGCAGAACTCTCTGCTCGAAGCGCGGATCGTCCTCACCATAATTGTCCGACTGCATGGCGACAATGACTGCAAGGTCGATTCGTTCCGCAACCAACAAGTCGAAGCAGCGGGCCGGATCAGCCTCAAGAACCTGCACCTCCAGCAGGGGGCGTGTTGAGCGCAAGGTGGCGGCCAGCGGCGCGAGCAACTGTGCGGCTGCAGTGGAAAATCCGCCGAGGCCAAAGTGGGACTGGACCTGGTCGCCGGCCTCCATGGCTGCGGCGCGCAGGCTCTCCCACTGGGCAATGAGGGTATCCGAGCCCGCCACGAGAAAGCGGCCCGTGGCGGTCAGCCGTACACCCCGGCCGTCCTTCGTCAGCAGCTGCATTCCCAGCACGCGCTGAAGCTCCCGCAACTGCGCGGAGACGGCCGAGGGAGAATAGCCCGTGAGTTCCGCGGTTGCGCCGACAGTTCCGCACCGGGCAAACACCCGAAGGGTTATGAGCCGTGGATCGATCATGCATCCATTGTGCATGGTGATCTTCAAAATCTTGCGCTTTTGTTGCAGCTGCTGTGACCCTAATCTCATCAGTACAACTACTTCGACCATGCCGGTAGCACCCCGCGCACGCATGGCCAACGCAACACCCACTACCCATGCCTCCCGGGAGGAAACCCATGACTGCTTCAGTGAACGTGCCCCTCAATTCACGCGGAAAACTCGCTGCGTCCCTGCCTGCCGAGCAGTTGGCAGAAATCAGCGCGCTGTTTGAGTTCCGGCGCACCGGCTACTCCCTCGATGCCCCCTTCTACACCGATCGATCGATCTTCAACATCGACATGGAGGCCATTTTCGGCCAGCACTGGATCTTTGCCGCCAGCACCGCCGAACTGCCGGAGCCGGGCGACTACGTCACTGTCGACTACGGGCCCTACTCCCTGATTGTGCTGCGCAACGATGACGGCGCCGTCAATGTCCTGCACAACGTATGCCGCCACCGCGGCGCCCGCGTCCTCACCGAAGCTGCCGGGTCAACCGGAAACCTGGTCTGCGGCTACCACTCCTGGACATACTCCCCGGAGGGCAATCTGATCCATGCCTCCGCGCCGGGGGAAACGAAGTTCGACAAGAGCTGCTTCGGCCTCAAACGCGCCCACGGCCGCGAGGTCGCCGGACTCATCTTCGTCTGCATCGCTGATGAACCGCCGACGGACTTCGACGAAACCGCAAAGATCTTTGAGCCCTACCTGGCGCCCCACGATCTCTCGAAGACAAAAATTGCCTACCAGCAGAACATCATCGAAGAGGGCAACTGGAAGCTCGTCATGGAGAACAACCGTGAGTGCTACCACTGCGACGGCCACCCTGAGCTCGCCTGCTCCCTCTTCCCCACCTGGGGCCTGACGGAGGGCCTGATCCCGCCCCACCTTGAGGAAGTGTGGAACCGGAACAAGGACGCCCAGTCCTCCCTTGAGGAGCGTTGCCGCCGCTACGGCCTTCCCTATGAGGTGGTCGAGCAGCTTGACACCCGCATCGCGGGAATCCGGATCTCGCGGGAATCACTCGATGGAGAGGGTGAATCATTCTCCGCGGACGGGCGGCGGCTTTCCAAGAAGCTACTGGGCGACCTGCCCGATTTCCGTCTTGGCCGCTGCTCGATGCACCTGCAGCCCAACAGCTGGTTCCACTTCCTCGGCGACCACGTGATCACGTTCGGTGTCTTCCCCATCAACGAACACCAGAGCCTCGTGCGCACCACCTGGCTGGTGGCTGACGACGCCGTGGAAGGCGTCGACTACGACCTGGAGAAGCTCACCTACACCTGGAAGCAAACGAACCTGCAGGACAAGGCGTTCGTGGAGCTGTGCCAGCAGGGTGCCGGCAGTCCCGCCTACGAGCCCGGTCCCTACATGAAGAGCGAATACCAGGTCGAGGCATTCATCAACTGGTACGTGCAGCGCGTGCAGGAGCACTTGGCATGATCGAACTCCTCACCGAAACGGCCATCCAGGAACCACAGCGTATCCGCGGTCTTGAGATGCCGTGGAACAGGGTGATGGGAAGCCCGGAGGCACCTGCCCGGGCAGCCCGTGCGCTGGGCCCATGGCACCCGCAGGAGTTTATGGCCGAATGTGTCGAGACCGTTCCCGAGGCCGGCGCCATGATGACCTTCGTGTTCCGGCGCTGCGACGGTGCGCCGCTGGCGTTCCGTGCCGGCCAGTACGTCAACGTCGCATTTCCCGTCAATGGCGAGGACCAGGAACCGGTGGACCGCAGCTACTCGCTGTCCAGTTCGCCCACCGAGCCCTGGACCTTCAGCATCACCGTCAAGTGCGACCCCACGGGATTGGTCTCGCCCTGGGTGCACGAGAACGTCAAACCCGGCACCGTCCTTGAGATGCTCGGACCGGTGGGAGCGTTCCACCTGCCCGATGCCGACCGGCGGGCACGGTATCTCCTGCTTGCTGCCGGCGCCGGCATCACTCCCATCATGTCCATGGTCCGGACCATCCACTCCCTGCCCGGACACGCCGATGTTGTGGTGCTCTACCACGGCTCGGATGCTGGAGGCTTTGCCTTCCACCGGGAACTGGCCTACATCGCCTCCGTGGACTCCCGCTTCAAGGTCCACTATTCCCTGGGCGACCGCAGCGTACCGGAGGGGTGGGAAGGGCTCAAAGGAAGGCTGACGGCGGCCATGCTCGAGGAGGTGGCCCCCGATGCCAACGGCCGGCAGGTGTACGCATGCGGTCCCGAGGGTTACCTGAACACCGCCACCGAGCTCCTCAACAAGGTCGGCGTCGATGACACTTCCATTTACATCGAGTTCTTCTCCGGAGACCGCCAGACCCTCCTTGAATACCAGCAGGAAGTGTCACTTGCCGCCGACGTCGCGGAGGAGATTGCCGAAGAAATCGCCGAATCCGCCGAGGACTACTACGAAAGCCAGCCCGCCGCGTTCGGGCTCTATGAGCCCGGCTACGACGCCGACGGGACGCTGCAGGCCTCAGGGCTGCCGCTGGAAACCGCCCACCCGGAAGCACCCGGCTCCACCCCCGCCGTCGACAGCCCGGGCATGGAACCGGAAGCCGGTTCCCCTGACGCCTCCACCTTCAGCACGGTGGGAACAGGGAGCCTCACCATGTCCTTCATGCGCACCGGCATCAATGTCCGGATCGACCCCACCGAACACATCCTCGAGGCGGCCCAGCGCGCCGGCGTCAGGATCGGCGCGAACTGCAAGGAAGGCATGTGCGGCTCCTGCAAGGTCGTCAAGCTTTCCGGAGAGGTCGAGATGAACCACCAGGGCGGGATACGGGCGCGGGAAATCTCAGCAGGCAAGTTCCTGCCCTGCTGCTCCACCGCGCAGACGGACCTCGTTATCGATGCCTGACCCTTCTGCCGGCCCACTGTCAGCGCAGCCGAACCCCTGAAATAGGGCTTCAAACTTCGGAAAAACCTTGACAGGTGGCTGTGACTCGGGCCACTCTGTTGCTTATGGCGAGACGTGTTGTTCTTTACGGAACAGCCGCCGCGTTGGAAGCAAAGCTGACCTTGATCACTGAATGACAGGAAGCCCCGATCTTCCACCCGGTTTGGGGACGCCGGAGCACAGCGTGAGCCCATGAATTCAAACCAAAGGACTTGACATGGCTTTGAACAGCGACATCCGCACGGATGCCCAACCCCCCAACGAGCTGGAGGAGCCCAAGCTCGTTCCTGCACCGGAAAACTCCCCTTCCGCCCACGACTCCCACGACGCGGAGGACACCGAACAGATCATGCAGGAGCTTCGCCAGACCCGTTCCGAACAGGCCGTGGCTGAACGGCGGAACCGCAAGCTCACGCTCGACAAGGCCACCTTCGGTATCACCGGTGTCCTCGCCCTGGCCTTCGTGGCCTGGGGCTTCCTCGGCCGGGACAGCCTGGCCGCCACCTCAACAGCCGCCCTCGGGTGGGTGATGGAATACACCGGCTGGCTCTTTATGGTCCTGGCCTCGCTGTTCGTTGTTTTCGTCCTCTGGCTGGCACTGGGCAAGTGGGGCAACATCCCACTGGGCAAGGACGGCGAAAAGCCTGAGTTCCGGACCGTGTCATGGATCGCCATGATGTTTGCGGCCGGCATGGGCATCGGCCTGATGTTCTATGGTGTGGCCGAGCCGCTCTACCACTACATCTCCCCGCCACCGGGAACGGTGGACGGACGGACCCCCGCGGCCATCCAGACCGCCATGGCCACCTCCATCTTCCACTGGACCCTGCATCCCTGGGCGATGTACGCCGTCGTCGGCATTGCCATGGCCTACGGAACTTACCGCCTGGGCCGCCGGCAGCTGATTTCCGCGGCGTTCACGTCTCTATTCGGCATCAGGACGGTGGAAGGGCCGGTAGGCAAGTTCATCAACATCCTGGCAATCTTCGCCACGCTCTTCGGCACGGCGGCTTCCCTGGGTCTCGGCGCCCTCCAAATCGGCAGTGGCCTCAGTTCGAACGGCTGGATCGGCGAGATCGGTACCCCCGTCCTGGTGGCCATCGTTGCCATCCTGACTGCGTGTTTCGTGGCCTCGGCGGTGTCCGGCATCAGCCGCGGCATTCAGTGGCTGTCCAACATCAACATGGTCCTGGCTGTTGTCCTGGCGCTCATCGTGTTCATCGCAGGGCCAACGCTGTTCATCCTCAACCTCGTCCCGGCCGCGGTGGGCGACTACGCCAGGGACCTGGCCGAGATGTCCTCCCGCACCGAGGCCGTCGGTGACGAGGCCCTGCGCACCTGGATGTCCGGCTGGACCATCTTCTACTGGGCCTGGTGGGTGTCCTGGACGCCTTTCGTGGGCATGTTCATCGCCCGGATCAGCCGCGGCCGCACCATCCGGCAGTTCGTCACCGGCGTCCTGCTGGTACCCAGCATCGTCAGCGTCATCTGGTTTGGCATCTTCGGCGGAACGGCCTTCAAGATCCAGGAGGACGCGGATAAGGCAGGCACGGCCGGCCTCGTGTCCATGGCCAGCGGGTCACCGTCCATCGACTTTGACGGAGCCCTGTTCGACCTGGTGAAGAACATGTCCATGCCGGCCTGGCTGACCGCGGCGGTCATCGTCCTCGCCATGGTTCTGGTGGCCATCTTCTTCATCACGGGAGCCGACTCGGCGTCGATCATCATGGCGTCATTGAGCTCCAACGGATCCTCGGACCCGAAGCGCGGCCTGGTCATCTTCTGGGGCCTCCTCACCGGCGCGGTTGCCGCCGTGATGATGCTGGCCGGCGGAGACGAGCCTTCGGAGGCACTGTCCGGCCTGCAGCGCATCACCATCGTGGCCGCCCTGCCGTTCGTGCTGGTCATGCTGCTGCTCTGCTTCGCCCTGGTGAAGGACCTGCGCCGGGATCCGCTGTCCCTGCGGCGGCGGCTGGCTGACTCAGTAGTGGAGCGCGCCATCCGGACCGGCGTGGACCAGCACGGCGGCGTCCAGTTCGATCTCGTTACCAAGCATGAATGTGATCAGCGCTGTTCGGACGGCGGCCCCTGCGCCGCTTCCCCCGCTGACACCCCAGCCCCCGCAAAGAACCAGGAGTAAACCATGACCACAGTCCTTGAGGGCCGCCCCACCGGTAATGCGACCGTGGAGGCCGGCGACGTTGCCGGCGTCCGCGGTACCGACACCGTGCAGTACGTCCTTACCCTTGCGTGCCCGGAACGCCCCGGAATCGTCCGGGCCATCACCGCATTCCTCGCTGACCGCGGCTTCGACATCGTTGAACACCAGCAGTTCGATGACCACATGAGCGGCAAGCTCTACCTGCGCACGGCCTTCACCCCGGGGGACAACGAAGTTTCCGCGGAAGGCCTCAGCGCGGAGTTCGCTGCCGTCGCCGATGAGTTCGACATGGAATTCGCCATCCACGACGGCCGCCCCCAGCGCCTGCTGGTGATGGTCTCGAAGTTCGGCCACTGCCTCAACGACCTTATCTTCCGCTGGCGCGCCGGCAGCCTGGGTGCGGAAATCGCCGTCGTGGTGTCCAACCACGAGGACCTCCGCCCCATGGCGGAAGCCGCCGGCCTGCCGTTCATCCACGTCCCGGTCACGGCCGCTACCAAGCCCGAAGCCGAAGCGCGCCTGCTGGAACTTGTGGCCGAGTACAACGCCGACCTGGTGGTCCTTGCACGCTACATGCAGGTCCTGTCCAACGACCTGTGCGCCAGCCTCCGCGGCCGCGCCATCAACATCCACCATTCCTTCCTGCCCGGGTTCAAGGGCGCCAAGCCTTACCACCAGGCCTATGACCGTGGCGTGAAGCTCATCGGAGCCACCGCGCACTACGTCACCGCAGACCTGGACGAGGGCCCGATCATCGAGCAGGAAGTGTTCCGGGTGGACCACAGCCTGGACCCGAACGCACTGGTCACGGTAGGCAGAGACGCCGAATCCCAGGCATTGTCCCGCGCAGTTAAGTGGCACTCCCAGCACCGGGTCCTGCTCAACAACACCCGCACCGTCGTCTTCCGCTAACGCCAACGCCCACGCAAAACAGGAGAAACAACACTTATGAGCGCATCACCACGCGTTGTCATTATCGGCGCCGGCATTGTCGGAACCAACCTTGCCGACGAACTCGCCACCCGGGGCTGGACCAACATCATGGTGGTGGAACAGGGCCCGCTGGAACTTGCCGGCGGCTCCACCTCGCACGCACCGGGCCTGGTGTTCCAGAACAACCAGTCACGGACCATGACCGAATTCGCCACCTACACGGTCAACAAGTTCCTGTCGCTGAGCAAGGACGGCGAGTCCTGCTTCAACCAGGTAGGCGGCCTGGAACTGGCCACCACCCCGGAGCGGCTGGCCGATCTCCACCGCAAAATGGGCGTGATGACCTCGTGGGGAGTGGAAAGCCGGATCGTCGACGCCGATGAATGCGAAAAGATTTACCCCCTCCTGAACACCGGCAAGCTCACCGGCGGCCGCGAGGTCCTCGGCGGCCTGCTCATCCCCACCGACGGCCTGGCCCTGGCCGCCCGTGCGGTGCAGCTGCTGATCGAGCGCTCCAGTGAGGCCGGCGTGACGTACCAGGGCAACACCACCGTCACCGGCATCGCCCAGGAGGGCGGCAAGGTGACGGGCGTGGAAACGTCGGAGGGTTTGATCCCGGCAGACATCGTGGTCTCCTGTGCAGGCTTCTGGGGCCGTGAGCTCGGCAAGATGGTTGGCCTGGAGGTGCCGCTTCTGCCGCTGGCGCACCAGTACGTGGTCAGCACTCCGCTGCCCGAACTTGAAGGCGTCAACGAGCTTCCCAAGGGTGCCAGCAAGCCCATCCTGCGCTACCAGGACAAGGACCTGTACTACCGCGAATGGGGCAACCGCATCGGCATCGGCAGCTACGCCCACCGCCCCATGCCGGTGGACATGTCCGCCCTGCCGAAGGTCGCCGCAGAGGAAATGTCGGACCACCGCATGCCCTCCCGGCTGGAGTTCACCCTGGAAGATTTCCTGCCCGCGTGGGAGGACAGCCAGGACCTGCTGCCGGCGCTGCGCAGCTCCGCGATCGAGGACGGCTTCAACGGCATCTTCTCCTTCACCCCCGACGGTGGCCCGCTCATGGGCGAGGCGCCCGAGCTCGACGGCCTGTTCGTGGCCGAGGCTGTCTGGGTCACGCACTCGGCCGGCGTGGCCAAGGCAATGGCGGAGCTGCTGGTAGAAGGCCGGTCCCGCACGGACCTGCACGGCTGCGAGCTGACACGCTTCGAGAAGGTGCAGACCTCCGACGCGTATGTCAGCGAGACGTCCCAGCAGAACTTCGTGGAAATCTACGACGTCATGCACCCGCTGCAGCCCAGGGAATCCCCGCGGGATCTGCGCGTCAGCCCGTTCAATGTGCGGCAGAAGGAGCTGGGGGCGTTCTTCCTGGAGTCCGCCGGCTGGGAGCGGCCGCACTGGTTCGAGGCCAACCGCGGCCTGCTCGAGGAGCTGCCGGAGGAGTGGCAGACGCCCGAGCGGGATGCCTGGTCCGCCCTGTACTCGTCCCCCATCTCGGCTGCCGAGGCGTGGAAGACGCGTACCGCCGTCGGACTGTACGACATGACGCCGCTGAAGCGGCTGTCTGTGGTGGGCCCCGGTGCGCAGGATTTGCTGCACCGGGTCAGCACGGGCAACATTGCCAAGAAACCGGGTGCCGTGACGTACTGCCTGCTGCTGGAGCACGACGGCGGCATCCGCAGTGACGTGACCGTCGCACGGCTGGCGGAGGAGGAATTCCAGCTTGGCGTCAACAGCAACGTGGACTTCGACTACCTCCGGGTTGAGGCCCGCAAGCAGTCGGCCGCGGATCCCGCCCAGTGGGTGCACGTCGCCGACATCACCGGCAGCACCTGCTGCATCGGACTGTGGGGTCCGCTGGCCCGTGAAGTCATCGGCAAGGTCAGCGCCGACGACCTCACCAACGACGGCCTGAAGTACTTCCGCACCAAGGAAATCTCGGTGGGCGGCATCCCGGTCACGGCCATGCGCCTCTCCTATGTGGGCGAGCTCGGCTGGGAGCTGTACACCACCGCCGAGTACGGCCTGAAGCTGTGGGACCTGCTGTTCGAAGCCGGCCAGGAGCACGGCATCGTTGCCGCCGGCCGCGGGGCCTTCAACAGCATGCGGCTGGAGAAGGGCTACCGGCTGTGGGGCACGGACATGACGTCCGAGCACCAGCCCTACGAATCGGGCCTGGGCTTCTCCATTGCCAAGGACAAGACCGGGTTTGTGGGTGCCGAGGCCCTTGCTGCACGCAAGGAGCAGCCGGCCACACGGGCGCTCCGGTGCCTGACGGTCGACGACGGCACCTCCATCGTGCTGGGCAAGGAACCGGTGTACGTGAACGGGTCCGCAGCCGGTTACGTCACCAGTGCGGCCTACGGCTACTCGGTCCGCAAGCCGATCGCGTACGCCTGGCTGCCGGCGTCGGTTTCCGAGGGCGACGCCGTGGAGGTCGAGTACTTCGGCAAGCGCATCGCCGCGACGGTCTCTGCGGAACCGCTGTTCGATCCGGGCATGGAGCGCCTCCGGGGGTAACCCGCTGTCCAGAAACCGGGGGTCGCCGAACGGGTGGCCCCCGGTTTTACGCGTGCCCGTCGCATTGTCAGACCCCCTTGTCCATGATTGGTTTATGGGCAAAGCAGCCGTGGCGAAGGCGTTTGAGGACATCAATGCCGCTCTTGCTGTGCTCAATGCCGAAGCGGAGGGCTGGGGGTCGGAGGCGTTCTGCCCTGCTGATCCGTTGGCCGGCCTTGCGGACGGTTGCCTGGACATCCTCGCCGGGGGTGCCGGGGTCCAGGCCCGGGTGTCGGGACTATTGGCCAAGGCCACAGCGACGTACGCAGACACTGCCCGGGCTGCTGCTGCTCCGGACGCGCCCGTGCAGGGACAGGAAATGGCGATCGCGGCGGAAATCGGGTGCGTCCTGGCCCTCAGTGACCGGGCCGCCGGCGCGCTGCTGGCCGCATCCCAAGCCCTGACCAAGGAGTTGCCGCTGACACTGTCGGCACTGCAGTCGGGGACGATCTCCTGGCAGCACGCACTCGTCATGGTGGATGAAACGGCCAGCCTTGACATGGCCGGGGCCGCCGCCTTGGAGGACCACTTCCTGGACCCGGACACACCGGGACCGGCCGCCGCGGCCACGATCGGGGAGATGCCGGCGTACCGGTTCAAAACCAAGGCCCGGACCTGGCGGGAGCGCCACCACGCCGAGTCCATCGAAAAACGCCACGCCAAGGGCATCGCGGATCGGCGGGTAGAATACCGGCCTGATCAGGACGGAATGGCCTGGCTCTCCGCCTACCTGCCCGCAGACCAGGCGCTGGCGGGCTGGAACAAGCTCACCGCCGACGCAAGGGGACTACAGGGCCCGGAAGAGGCCCGGACCCTCACCCAGCTGCGAGCGGACCTCTACGGCAACCTGCTCCTCGGCGGAACAACCAACGGCGGTCCCGACACGGAGGCAGGAACAAATGCCGGCCCGTCATCGTCGATCCGCGCGCAGGTGCTGGTCACCGTGCCCGTGTTCTCACTGCTGGGCCTCACCGACGAACCCGCGATGCTCGACGGGTACGGACCCATCCCGCCGTCGATGGCGCGGCAGCTGGCCACAAATGGTGCGGGTTCGTTCTACCGGGTGCTGGTGGATCCGCGGGACGGGGCGCCGCTGGAAATCGGCCGCACCAGCTACCGCCTTACCAAAGCCATGAAAAAGGCACTGCAGCTCAGGGACGGCAAATGCACTTTCCCCGGCTGCAACAACCCATCCCTGGACAACGAGGCAGACCATCTTCAGGCCTGGCAACACGGCGGCCATACGGGCATCAGCAACCTGGCGCAACTCTGCCCCAAACATCACCGCCTCAAACATGCCACCGGCTGGACACCCACCCAAGCCACCACAAACCAACCACCCGGCTGGACCTCACCCACCGGCCGCCACTACAAAAGCGAACACCACGACTGGGAACCACCGCACTGGCCAGACCTGATGCAGTCTGCGCCCGTGGATCCGCCGCGCGGCGACGTGGATCTTGTGCGCATCGGTTTATCCCTCGGAGAAGACGGCATCGAGCGATTCCTGCACGCCCGGGCCAATTGAACCCTTGCAGCCACCTTCGGCTGGTGCTTGGCTGGTGGGATGGCTGATGAAGAGGTTTCCAAGAACATTCCGGACGACGAGCACCTGCGGCAGGACGTCGCACCAGAGTCCGAGGGAGAACCCCAAGGAGCTCCAGACAGCGGTTTTACGCCAGGACAAACGAATGCAGCGCAGCAGGTCGGCGGGCTTGCTTCGGCTACCGGCTACGGCAAAGACGTCGATCCCGAAGCGCAGCCTGACGGCAACAACCCCGTGTAAGCGAACCCAGTGACTAAACGGCGACGGCAACATTCGGCACCTGCCGGATGTCGCCGTCGCTGTTCTCGGTCTTGGAACTAGCCCACCGCGGCTGGCTCTGGCTCGAGCTCGCCGGTAGCGGTTGTGCCCGCGGCTTCCGCCGGGTGCGGGACGAAGCGGACGAACATGGCTTTGAAGCCGGGGGTGTTGGATTCGCGGGCGACGTTTTCCTTGTGGACCAGTACGTTGGCTTCCGGGAAGTACGCGGCGGCGCAGCCCTTTGCGGTGGGGTAGGCCACGAGCCGGAACTTGTCCGCCGTCCGGTCGTGGCCGCGGAAGGTGCTGACCACGTCCACGAGGTCCCGGTCCTGGAAGCCCAGCTCTGCCAGGTCTTCCGGGTGGATGAGGATGACGCGGCGGCCGCCCGAGATGCCGCGGTAGCGGTCGTCCAGGCCGTAGTAGGTGGTGTTGTACTGGTCGTGGCTGCGGATGGTCTGGAGGACCAGGTGACCCTCGGGAGGGGTGAGGTATTCCAGCGGGCTGACGGTGAACCGGCCGCGGCCGATGTCCGTGGCGAAGGAGCGGGTGTCCCGTGGCGGGTTGGGCAGCACAAACCCGTTCTTAGTCCGGACCCGGGCGTTGAAGTCCTCGAAGCCGGGCAGGACACGTTCGATGTGGTCCCGGATCACGTCGTAGTCCTCGGCCATGGCCTTCCAGTCCACGGAGTGGTCCGGGCCGAAGGTCGCCTCAGCCATCCGGGCCACGATGACCGGCTCGGCGAGGAGGTGCTCGGATACCGGGGTCAGCCTGCCCTGGGTGGAGTGGACCACGGACATGGAGTCCTCCACGGAGAGGAACTGGGCACCCTTGGGGTGCTTGTCGTCCTTGTCCGTCCGGCCGAGCGTGGGCAGGATCAGCGAGGTGCGCCCGTGCACGATGTGGGAGCGGTTGGGTTTGGTGGAGATGTGGACGGTGAGGCCGATCCGCTGCATCCCGGCTTCGAGGGTTTCGGTGTCCGAGCAGGCGAGGGAGAAGTTCCCGCCCATGGAGACAAAGACGTCCACCTCGTCGCGTTCGAACGCTTCCATGGCTTCGACGGCGTCGTAGCCGTGGTGCCGCGGGGAGGAGATGCCGAATTCGCTGTCGAGGGCCTTCAGGAGCCATTCCTTCGGTTTTTCCCAGATGCCCATGGTCCGGTCGCCCTGGACGTTGGAGTGCCCGCGGACCGGGCAGGCGCCGGCACCGGGCTTGCCGAAGTTTCCCTGCAGCAGCAGGACGTTGACCATTTCCTTGATGGTGTCCACCGAGTGCGGCTGCTGCGTCACGCCCAGGGCCCAGCAGAAGATGGTTGCCTTGGACTTAATGAGCATCCCGGCCACGGTCTCGATCTGTTCCCGGGACAGGCCCGTGGCTTTCTCGGTCTCTTCCCAGTCCAGCTCCTTGCGGGCTTCACGGTAGGCGTCGAACCCGTCGGTCTGGGCGGCGATGAAGGAATGGTCGACGACGGAACCCGGGTTCCGATCTTCCTCGGCCAGGAGCAGGTGGCCCAGGGCCTGGAATAGTGCCAGGTCCCCGCCGACCTTGATCTGCAGGTACTCATCGGCCAGCGGCGTGCCGCCCCCGACAACGCCGGAGACAGTCTGCGGATCCTTGAAGTTGAACAGGCCGGCCTCGGGCAGCGGGTTGACGGCCACCACCTTGCCGCCCTTGTCCTTGCATTCCTTCAGCGCGGAGAGCATGCGCGGGTGGTTGGTGCCGGGGTTTTGCCCCACCACGAAGATCAGCTCGGAATCATGGATGTCCTCCAGGGACACGGTGCCCTTGCCGATGCCGATGGTGGGGTTCAGTGCCGAGCCGGAGGACTCGTGGCACATGTTTGAACAGTCCGGCAGGTTGTTGGTGCCCAGCGCCCGCGCGAACAGCTGGTACATGAACGCGGTCTCGTTCGCGGTCCGGCCGGAGGTGTAGAAAACGCACCGGTCTGCCGTGGTGGCCCGGACGTGTTCACCGATCAGCTCGAACGCGTCAGCCCAGGAGATCGGCGAATAGTGCGTCTCGCCGGCGCGGATCACCACCGGTTCGCTCAGCCGGCCCTGGTTGCCGAGCCAGTACTCGGTCTTGGTGGAGAGTTCGGCGATGGAGTGCTTGGCCCAGAACTCGGCGCCCACGGTCCGCAGGGTGTTCTCCTCGGCCACGGCCTTGGCCCCATTCTCGCAGAACTCGGCCGCCTTGCGCTTCTTGTCCGACTCCGGCCAGGCGCAGCCCGGGCAGTCAAACCCGCCGCGCTGGTTCAGGCGCAGCAGCGACTGCGCCGTCCGGGTCACCCCGGCCTGCGCCACCGCACGCTCCAGCGCCACCATGACGGCCTTCACGCCCGCCGCCTCGGTCTTGGGCTTGTGGACGGAGAGTTCGTCCTCGTTGATGTCCGCGACGGGTGCGGGCTGCTTACCGAACTTCATTGTTCCAACTTCCTTACCGGCTTACGTAGTTCTGGCACCAGCAAAGGCGCACCAAGGTTCCTGGCGCGCCTTTGCTGAACACTTCTGTTACTTCGATGGCTACTGGTCGACCTTCGCCAGCGTCTCCCGCTCGGCGCCGATGGTGGTGTTGTCTCCATGGCCGGTGCGGACCACGGTTTCGGCCGGGAGCGGAAGCAGGCGTTCCCGGATGGAGGCCAGGATGGTGGGGTAGTCACTGTAGGAGCGCCCCGTGGCACCCGGTCCGCCGTTGAAGAGCGTATCCCCCGTGAAGACGGTCCCCTCGCTCTCCAGCAGGAAGCAGGTGGAGCCGGGGGAGTGGCCAGGGGTGTGGATTGCCCGCAGGCTTGCCCCGCCCACGTCGAACACGTCCCCGTCGGCCAGTTCCCGGTCCGGCTTTGAACCGGGGTAGACCTGCTCCCAGAGGACCAGGTCTTCCGGATTCAGGTAGATGGGGGCACCCACGGCGTCCGCGACCTCACGTGCCGCGCCAATGTGGTCGTTGTGCGCGTGGGTGAGGAGGATGGCCTGAACCTTCCGGCCCTGGACCTGGTTGATGATGGCCGTGGCATCGTGCGGCGAGTCAATGATCACGCATTCGGTGTCGTTACCCACGATCCAGACGTTGTTGTCCACGTCCCACGTGCCGCCGTCGAGCGAAAAGGTGCCCGAGGTGACCAGATTCTCGATCCTAACGCTCATGCCGACGCTCCCGCCGCGGGGATCTCAACAACCGAGCGCAGGACCTTGCCCTCGTGCATCCTTTCGAAGGCTTCCTCCACTTGGTCGATGGTGATGCGCTCCGACACGAAGGCGTCCAGGTCCAGGTTGCCCTGCTTGTAGTGGCTGACCAGCATGGGGAAGTCACGGGAGGGCAGGCAGTCGCCGTACCAGGAGGACTTCAGCGACCCGCCCCGGCCAAAGACGTCCAGCAGCGGCAGTTCCAGCTGCATGTCCGGCGTCGGGACACCCACCAGCACCACCCGGCCGGCGAGGTCGCGGGCGTAGAACGCCTGCTTGTACGTTTCAGGGCGGCCGACGGCGTCAATCACCACGTCAGCCCCGTTGCCGCCGGTCAGGGCCCGGATGGCCTCAATGGGGTCTTCCTTGCTGGAGTCAATGCCGTGGGTGGCGCCCAGGGACTTGGCCATCTCCACCTTGTTCGCGTCAATGTCCACGGCAATGATGGTGGTCGCGCCGGCCAGTTTGGCCCCGGCGATCGCGGCGATGCCCACGCCGCCGCAGCCGATCACAGCCACGGATTCGCCGCGCTTGACTTCACCGGTGTTGATCGCCGCACCGATGCCGGCCATGATGCCGCAGCCGAGCAGCCCGACGGCGGCAGCATCAACCTCGGGGTCCACCTTGGTGCACTGTCCCGCCGCGACGAGGGTCTTCTCGGCGAACGCACCGATGCCCAGGGCGGGCGAGAGCTCCGTGCCGTCCTCCAGCGTCATCTTCTGGGTGGCGTTCGCGGTGTTGAAGCAGTACTGCGGCTGGCCCTTGGCGCAGGCACGGCACTCGCCGCACACGGCACGCCAGTTCAGGATGACGCGGTCACCCGGGGCGACCGACGTCACGCCGTCACCGACCGCACTGACCACACCGGTGGCCTCATGGCCCAGCAGGAAGGGGAAGTCGTCGTTGATGCCGCCCTGCTTGTAATGCAGGTCCGTGTGGCAGACCCCGCACGTGAGGATATCCACAAGCGCCTCGCCCGGGCCCGGATCCGGGACCAGGATGGTCTCCACCGACACTGGAGCGTTCTTTTCCCTGGCAATGACTGCCTTGACTTTATGAACCATTAGCTGGGGTGTCCTTTCCTAGTCCCGGGACTCTAAGGGGGTGCCCCGGGCAGTTCGTTCGGCCCGAGTTCAGCCCGACTTCTTATTCTCGTGCCTCAGGCAGAATGGCGGATAGTCGACCTGTTCACTGCATGCGTATTGCGTATTACACAACAGGATGCACATCGCGCGTACTCGAAAATATGTCAGGCGTCACGCGGGGTGTCAATAGACGTCCGAGTACTGCGCGGGGCCAGCTGCTAACGGAAGCCAGGTTTCGCTGTTGCGTGCAACGTAAATCCGTCAGGTGCAACAACTGCAACCCACGCACCCTGTTGGCGCCTGCGGGCGGCCTACCTGCCGCGAGTCCATGGATCCCCTTTAGACGGCTCAGTAAAGACCATTGACTGTGGTCCCCATCACGCTTAGTCTAATGCAACAGCGTTGCGCTGAATGCAACCCCAACAATTTGGTGGATCCATGAGTAACGAAACCTCCTCCCCCGCCCGCGGGCGGCGCCCTGGCCCGGAGCTGAATGGCAGCCAGTCAGGCTCTACGCCCGGCGCTGGCACGCTGGGCGGGAACCAACCTGAACTTGCAGACAACGCCGTCAGCAAGGAAACGCGGCGCCGGGTCATCGCCGCCAGCTTCATCGGCAACTTCGTCGAATGGTTCGACTACGCCGTCTACGGCTACCTGGCCGTCACCATCGCGACAGTCTTCTTCCCGGAGTCCGATCCCCAGACCGGGCTTCTCCTGACCTTTGCCCTTTTTGCGATTTCATTCCTGGTGCGCCCACTGGGCGGTTTCGTCTGGGGCCACATCGGCGACAAGGTGGGCCGCCGGACCGCACTCTCCCTTTCGATCCTGATCATGTCCGGAGCGACCTTCTGCATAGCGCTGATTCCGGGCTACGACACGATCGGTATCTGGGCGCCCCTCCTGCTCCTGATGATCAGGGTGGTCCAGGGCTTCTCCGCGTCGGGTGAATACGCCGGAGCATCGGCCTTCCTGGTGGAATACGCCCCCGCCAACAGGCGCGGCCTCTACGCCGCCGTGGTCCCGGCCAGCACCGCCGCCGGCCTGCTCCTCGGCTCACTCATCGCCGGCCTGCTGACAACCCTGCTGTCAACCGAAGCGATGCACAGCTGGGGCTGGCGGCTGCCGTTCCTGCTGGCCGCCCCAATGGGCCTGATCGGCCGCTACATCCGGACCAAGCTCGAGGACACCCCCGTGTTCCGCGAACTGGCCGCCGAGGACCAGGCCGCCAAGGCACCGGTGTCCAGCCTCTTCCGGAACCACTGGCGGCAGTTGCTGCAAGCGGTCGGGGCCGTGCTGCTCAACGCCGTCGGCTTCTACGTGATCCTCAGCTACATGCCCACGTACCTGTCCTCGGAGCTGGGCCTGGGTGAAACCGAATCATTCCTGGCCACAACCATCGCGCTGGTCACGTACATCGGTTTTATCTTCCTCACGGGCATGCTCTCGGACCGGTACGGGCGCAAGAAAGTGCTGATCAGTGCATCGGTTGCCTTCATCGTCCTTACTGTCCCCGCCTTCGCGCTGCTGGGGACCGGGAACTTCCTGGTGATCGTCCTGGTCCAGATCCTCCTGGGCGCCATGCTCACCCTGAACGACGGCACGCTGCCCAGCTTCCTGGCGGAAATGTTCCCCACCCGCGTCCGCTACAGCGGCTTCGCGGTCAGCTTCAACCTCTCCAACGCCCTTTTCGGCGGTACCGCCCCGTTTATGGCAACGCTGCTGATCGCTGCCACAGCCAGCGACCTGGCCCCGGCCTGGTACCTGGTGGCTGCCGCCGTCGTCTCCCTGATCGCCGTGGCCCTGTCCAGGGAAACCTGCAAAGAGCCCCTGCGCCACGAATAGCTTCCCTCCCAACCAACCGCACTGAAGAAATGCACCACAGAAAGGCATCACCACGATGACCATCACCACCGAGAACGCAACCACCGTCGCCGAACTGGAGCGGACGAAGGTCCTCAAGAACGGCGAAAAAGTCGCCCTCACCTTTTCCGATGCAGAGTTCGAACGCAGGATCGCCGGGCTTCGCCTGATCATGGCGGAAAAGGACCTCGACGCCGTCGTCCTCACCAGCTACCACTCCATCAAGTACTACTCCGACTTCCTTTTCACCACCTTCGGCCGCTCCTACGCCATGGTGGTCACCAAGGATGACACCGTCAGCGTCACGGCCAATATCGACGCCGGGATGCCTTGGCGCCGAAGCTACGGCGACAACATCGTCTACACGGACTGGCGCCGCGACAACTACATCTTCGCCATCCAGGAAGTCCTGCGCACCCGCGGCATCAACCCGCGCCGCCTCGGCGTCGAGGACGACTCGCTGCCGCTGGACAACCGCAACAAGATCCAGGCCGCATTCCCGTCCGCAGCCCTCGTGGACGTCGCCCAGGCAGCCATGCGCCAGCGCATGATCAAGTCCGCCGAAGAAATCGAGGTCATCAAGCACGGCGCACGCATCGGCGACCTCGGCGGCGAGGCCATCCGCAACGCCATCACCGCCGGGATCACCGAGTACGAGGTGGCGCTGATCGGCACCGAGGCCATGGTGCACGAGATCGCCCGGACCTTCCCGAATTCCGAGATTCGCGACACGTGGGTGTGGTTCCAATCCGGCATCAACACCGACGGCGCGCACAACTGGGCCACCACCCGGAAAATCCAGGAACACGACATCCTGTCCCTGAACTGCTTCCCCATGACCTCCGGCTACTACACGGCCCTCGAGCGGACGCTGTTCTACGGCGAACCGGATGCCCGCTCGCTGGAACTGTGGAACATCAACGTCGAGGTCCACAAGCGCGGCCTTGAGCTGATCAAGCCCGGTGCGGTGTGCAAGGACATTGCCGCTGAACTCAACGAGATCTACGTCGGCTACGGCCTGCTGGCCAACCGCACCTTCGGCTACGGACACTCCTTCGGCGTCCTGAGCCACTACTACGGCCGGGAAGCCGGGCTGGAACTCCGCGAGGACATCGACACGGTGCTCGAACCGGGCATGGTGGTGTCCATGGAACCCATGATTACTGTCCTCGACGGCCAGCCGGGCGCCGGCGGTTACCGCGAACACGACATCCTGGTGGTGGGGGAGGACGGCGCGGAGAACATCACCAAGTTCCCGTTCGGGCCCGAGTACAACATCATCGGCGCCTAGTCCCGCCAGGCCCGTTCCCTGGCATCGAAGGCGCGGCCAGGGAACGCGGCCATGAACCCTAACAGGGCCCAAACCGGAAGCGGCGTCATCATCATGGCGCCGCTTCCGGCACCCGCTAAGGAATGATGGGTAACACCATGAGCGCAACAGAACCCGAGACCACAGGCAACGGCGACAGCAAGGGCGCCTCCGTGATCGTCAACGCGATCGCCGTCCTCCGCACCTTCACCGCGGACGAGCCACTGCTGGGGGTCACCGAGATCGCCAACCGCGTAGGGCTGCATAAGAGCACCGTCTCGCGGATCCTGGCCACCTTCGAACAGGAACACCTGGTGGAACGTGACGCCGAGACCCGCCGCTTCCGGCTGGGACTCGGTCTGATCGCTGTGGCCGGCCCCCTGCTGGCGGAACTGGAGGAGCGGCGGGTCGCTTACCCCGTGCTGCGCGAGCTGTCGGAGCAGACCGGCGAAACCAGCGCCCTCATGGTCTGGAGCGGTGACGAATCCATTTGCGTCGAGCAGATCGCCAGCCACCACCAGATCAAGCACACCACCCCGCTGGGCGCCCGGTATAACGACGCCCTCAGCGCCTCGGTGCAGGTGTTCCTTGCGCAGGAACCCGAAGGCCGCGTCCGTTCCCTCCTTAGCAGCGGTGCCATCACCTACCCCGGTTTGGACGAGTCGAGCCTGGACGCCTACCTGGTCCGCCTGAAGGACGACCTCAAGCGTGGCTGGGCCATCAACTACGGGGAAACCTCCATCGACGAAGTGGGCCTGGCAGCACCCGTTTACGATCATCGCGGCGAAGTGGTGGCTGCCGTCCTGATCCCGGCGCCACGGTTCCGGGTGTCCCAGGACCGGCTAAAGGCGCTCGGCGAATCCTGTGCCGCCGCGGCAGCCAAGGTCACTGCCCGGCTGGGCGGCAGGGCGCGCGGGGCCGCCACGTAGACTGGCAGGATGCGGTTGGTAGCAAGTGACATTGACGGAACGATCCTTGGGCACGATGGAAAGATCAGCGACCGCACCGTCCGCGCCTTCCACGCCTGCCGTGACGCCGGCGTCGAACTCGTTTTTGTCACCGGCCGGCCGCCGCGCTGGTTGCACCCCCTGCAAGACCAGCTCGGCCATACCGGAACCGTCATCTGCTCCAACGGGGCCGTGGTCTGGGACCTCGAGGCTGAACAACTCGTGTCCGCCCGTACCCTGGCCATCGACGCCGTGCTGGAGATCCGCCGCATCATCAAGGAGCTGCGCCCGGCCGCCCTCTTCGCCGCGGAGACACTGACAGGCTTCCACCTCGAACCCGGCTTCATCGAAAACGGCTCCTCCGAACTGCTCTCGGAATTCACCCCGGCGCCGCTTGCCGAAACCCTCACCACGGACGACGCCGTCGTGAAGTTCCTCGCGATTGTCCGGGAGGGGACCGCCGATGATTTCCTGGCGGAGGTGAGGCCCGCCGTCGAACATCTGGCCGCTGCCACGCACTCGTCGCCCGGCGTCTCCATGCTGGAGTTGTGCCTGCCCGGCGTCAACAAGGCCGTGACGCTGGCGGAGTACGCCGCCGCGCTGGGCATCGACGCCGTCGACGTTGTGGCGTTCGGGGACATGCCTAACGACATCGAGATGCTCCGCTGGGCCGGCCATGGCTACGCGATGGCCAGCGGCCACCCGGAGGCAATCCGCGCCGCCGGGCAGCAGGCACCCCATTTTGACGACGACGGCGTGGCCCAGATCCTGGAGGCCCGCCTGGCGTCGCTGGGCGTCAAACTTCCCTGATCCCGCTGGACAGCGGCTAATTTCCAGCTGACGCTCACCTTGTGTTCACTTTTGCTCCCTACCGTGGAGCAAGGGGGCCAAGAGTTCCCCTTTCGGCTCAAGGGGTAATGATGGCAAAAAACGTCAAGCACAACGCAGTTGATGTGCCGCTGCGCAGGGCAACGCCCGCGCCGCATTGGAAGCAGTTGCGCCAGGGCGACCGCGTCCGCGTGGTCTTCACGCCCGGCTTCGAGAGCGGCGGCCTGGTGGACGCCATCACCGGCGACCACACCGCAGTGTGGATAAACCTCGACGGCGGCCGCGGCCGCACGCTGCTGCACTGCAGCGACGGCGTGGAGATCCTTCCCGAAGAGGATTAGGCCGGCCGTACCCGGCTCCGCGTCCCGGCGGCTCCGGTACGCTCGCAGGGTGAGTTTGCCGTTCTTCAGCAGCCCGGACAATACCGGTCACCAGCCGCCTGTCGCCATGGCCCACCGGGGCTTTTCCCGGGAGGGGCTGGAAAATTCGATGGCAGCGTTCCGCGCCGCCGTCGACCTCGGCTACCGCTACCTGGAAACCGATGTGCACACCACGGCGGACGGCGTGGTGCTCGTCTTCCACGATGACACCTTGGACCGGGTAACCGACGGGCGTGGGCGGATCGCCGCGCTCACCGCCGCTGAGGTTGCCGGCGCGCGGATCAGTGGACGCGAGGCGATCCCGACTTTTGATGATGTGGTCACCGGGCTGCCCGGGGCCCGTCTCAATGTTGACGTCAAGGACTGGAACTCCGTCCGGAGCCTCGCTGCCGCCATCGAACGCCACCAGGCCCACTCCCGCGTCCTGGTCACCAGCTTCTCGGACCGGCGGCGACGGGCGGTGCTGAAGCTGCTGAGCCGTCCGGTGGCGTCATCGGCCGGAGTGGTTCCGGTGGCTTTGTTTACGGTGCTCGGCCGGGTGCTTCCAGGACCCGCCTTCCGCTGGCTTATGCGCCGGGTCCTGCACGAGGTCCAGGCACTCCAGGTTCCCGTGCGGCGCAGGATGATCGAAGTGGTGACGCCCGGTTTTGTCCGCCGCGCGCACGCCTTGGGTCTGGTGGTCCACGTTTGGACAGTCAATGAGCCCGCGGAAATGCGCCGCCTGCTCCAGCTCGGCGTGGACGGCATTGTGACCGACCGCGCAGACCTCCTCCGGGACGTGTTGCAGGAACGCGGCGAGTGGCCGGGGCCGCCGGAGGCCTAACCCCTGCCTGTACTGGTGGAGGGGTCCTGGTCGCCCTCGGACGGATCTGCGCGCAGCTCATCCGGGTCACCTTCCGGCAAGCCTGCGGAACCTGGAACGTCGCGGGGAACCCCTGCCGTGCCGCCCGTGAATGCGGACGCAGTGCCGGCCAATCCGCTTGCTCCGGTCCCGGTGGTGCCGGGAGCCTCCGACCCTGTTTCTGCCTCCTCCGCTTCCCCTTCCTCGACGTCCCCGCCGAGGGGAGCTTCGGAGACCGGGCCCGGGGCCGCGCCGGCCTTCAGGCCGGGAGCCTTTTGCTTCTCCGCCTCCATGGCGTTGGATCCCTCGCTGAGGGAGGAGTGGACTTCCACGTCATCATTGGGATCCGAGGGGTCCGGAACATGCAGTTTCTCAGTGGGCTTGCTCGTTCCTGCCAGGTCCTCCATGGCGTTCTCTGCTGCCTTGCCGATGCTGTCGCCGATACCCATGTGACTGCTCCTTCTGACATTGCGTGCCGGGCGCCCCCAGTGGACTTCCGGAACATTACCCTTCCAGAATTATCAGCATGCTTACAATTAGTCCAGAGCTGGGGTTACGAGACCACAGCCCGGCACAGGAAGGACGAGTATTGTGAGCAGCTACCATCCGGAAAACGATCCCGCCAACCCTGACCAGCCTGGCAAGAATCCGCCGGGCCCTAGCGAGGCGGGTGCGGCCCAACAGGGCGGGCGGGACTCTGCCGGCTCGGCGAATCCGGACCCGGCGGCAGGCAACGTAACGGGGCTGGAGCCAGGCGGGGGAGTGCCGCCAGGTGAGACTCCTCCGGCGGAAGACCAGATGAGCGCCGACCAGGGGCACGATGAATAAACCGTCCGCCACGAACGGCCCGGCGGACACGGATAGACAGCGCCGGGCCGGCGCTTAGGTTCCAGCCATCCGCGGGCCCTGCCGGTCCCAGCGGCAGCCGATCGTCAGAGGGAGTCTTCGGATGGGGTGCTGCCGCCGGACTTCTCGGGCCCGACGAGTTGCCGCTTGAGCCCGTCCATATCGAGGCGGGAGTTCCAGCTTGCCCAGTCCTGGGGCCGGACGGACGGCCTGCCCAGCAGGTAGCCCTGGCCGGCACTGATGCCAAGTTCCGTGAGGACCTCGAGTTCGCCGACGGTCTCGATGCCCTCCGCCACCAAGGTGGTGCCGATCTGCCCGGCGAAGTCCACGAGGCAGGCGACCATGGCCCTCTGGATGCCGTCCTTGTCCACGTCCCCAATGACATTCCTGCCAACCTTCAGGAAATCCGGCCGCAGGTGCACCATCCGGCTCAGCGCACCGGCCTCCGGGTGCGTGTCGTCAACGGCGATACGCAGGCCCTTGTCGCGCAGCGGGCTAACGGCGGCGATGAACTGCGGGTACTCCTCATCGCTGATGGTCTCCGTCAGTTCCAGCACCACCCGGCTGATGGGAAGGTCAATGTGCTCGAACAGTTCCGGCAGGCGCGGGTCCAGGCATGAGGTGGGTGAAATGTTAAGCGAAACGTACAGGTCTTGGGGGAGATCCCTGGCTGCAGCAGCAGCAGATCCGAGAGCCGAAAACTCCAGGTTCGCGCCCAGGCCCACCGCCGCCGCCTCCGCAAACCAGAGTTCCGCGGCAGCGCCATCGTCGCTGACAAAGCGGGACAGTGCCTCCACTCCCACAACCGATTCTTTCGCGAGCCCGTAAATGGGTTGGAAGGCCGTCATCAGCATCTGGCTGTCAAGCAAAGCACTGATGCGTGACATGCTTCGAATCGCATCAATCTGTTCGGCGAGTTTCGGCGGGATGGCGATGGATTCCAGGCGCATTTTCCTGGCGCTGTCCAGCGTCTCAATCGTGTTGGCGTCGCTGCGCCGGGTTTCGAGGAGATACTCCAGCAAAGCCCGCTCGGGCACGCCCGGATTCTCGTCGAGACTGTTGCTAAGGCGCTGCCGTACAGCGGCCCCGGATGGATCCGAGTCCGCCAAAACAGCGGCAATGATTCCCCACGCCTGTACACGAACCGACATTAGCTACGCCCCCAGTTGACGAAGTAATGACCCATTGGCCCTTTGTTGTTCAATTTCCAACCGCTTCTGAAGTCCCGTGCTGCTGATCAGCCGCGACATCCACGGCGACGAAAATCAGACCCAGCACGATGATCGTATATCGGGGCGGACGAAAGTGCAGTACTTTTCTGCTACTGGTTAGCGCTTTCCGGCTGGCCTGCCAGGAGTTCCGGAACCTGGGCAGGCGGGACAGGGCGGCTGAAGTAATAGCCTTGCGCACTGAGGCAGCCCAAACTTCGTAATATCTCTGCCTGCTCCGCCGTCTCGACGCCTTCCCAGACCGCCTCCAGGCCGCATGCGCGGACGAGTTGCAGGACGGCGGCCACCAGGGCCGGTTGGGTGGGATCGGTGCCCAGGCCGGTGATGAGGGAACGGTCCACCTTCACCCGGTCCACCGGCAGCCGGCGCAAGTAGCTGATGGATGAGTAGCCGGTGCCGAAGTCGTCGATCTCGATCCCCACGCCCAGGCCGCGCAGCCCGCCCAGCGAGTAGCGGTCCAGTTCGTTGCCCTTGACGATCGCTACTTCCGTCAGTTCCAGGACCACCTGTTCCGGCCGGACGAGGGTTTCCTTCAGGACATTCCGTACATCCTCAATGAACTGAAGGCTTTGCAGGTCGGTGGCGGAGATATTGATCCGGACGGAGAAACGGCTGTCCACAAGGGACTCGTCAATCCATTGCCGCAACTGGTGCACCGCCGTGCGAAGCACCCACAGCCCCAGGACGGAGATCAGCCCGGCATCCTCGGCCAGTGGAATGAACTCATCCGGCATGATGAGCCCGCGGGTCGGGTGGTTCCAGCGGACCAGGGCCTCCACGCCTTCGATCCGCCCGGAGCTGAGTTCCACCACCGGCTGGTAGTGCAGCGTCAGGCCGTCGCTCTTGATAGCTGCCCGGAGGTCCTCCACGAGCTGGCTGCGGAGCCTGCGGACCAGCAGGAGGCCGGGTTCGAACCGGTGAAGCTTGTTCTGGCCCTCGGCCTTGGAGGCGTACATGGCGACGTCGGCCTCCATCAGCATGTCCTCGGGGGTCTGCCCGGCTCCACCAACACTCAGCCCGATGCTTGCACCGCAGCGGATACTTCGCCCCGGCAGTTCAATCGGTTCGGTCAACGCCGAAAGGATGCGGTGGCCCACGATGGCTGCCTGGTCTGCGGAGACCGCCGGCATAACGATCGCGAACTCGTCGCCACCGAGGCGTGCCACGACGTCGGTAGTGCGCACTGCGCCGCGGATTCGTTCCCCCACCGTGATCAGGACCTGGTCACCGGCCGTATGGCCCAAGCTGTCGTTGATGGATTTGAAGGCATCGAGGTCCATCAGCAGGATGACTGGGCCTTCTTCGTCGGCAACGTCGTCGTCAATCGCAGCGCGCAGTGCCTCGATGAGCGCCGAGCGGTTTGCCAGGCCGGTCAGCGGGTCCTGCATGGCCATCTTCTGCATTTCCAGGTGGGCCTCGTGCAGCAGTTGCGTGCGCACCTGCACCCGCTGTTCAAGTTCCTCGTAAATGATCTGAAGGTCCTCGGCCAGAAGGTTCGTGCCCATAATGATGGCATCGAGCTCATCGCGGGCTTCGGATACCTCGATCCGGGAGCCGAGGTCTCCCGATGCCAGCCGGACAATGCCTTCCAGCAACTGTGAGAGCCGGGGGTCATTGTCAGCAAACATCAGTCCTCCTTCCCTGCTCAGTTGGCCTGGCTGCGGTCGGTATCCAGCGGAAGGCTGACGGTGACAGTTGTACCCGAGCCCAGGGTGGAAGCGACATCGATGTGGCCACCGTGGCGTGCCACGATGTCCTTGGTGATGGCCAGGCCCAGGCCCGTTCCGGGAATCGCGCCGGACATGGCGTTGGAGGCGCGGTAGAACCGGGTGAAGACGTGGTCGATTTCCTCGCTGGAGATGCCGATGCCGTTATCGGCGACGCTGACGGTGGCCCACCGCGTTCCGTCCGCCGCTGCGTGGGATTCGCTGCCCACCTCGATCCGGCCACCGCTGGGGGTGAACTTGATGGCGTTGGACACCAGGTTGGTGAACACCTGCTGCAGCTGTACCTCATCGGCCAGGATTTCAGGATCTTCAGGGAGCGGGTCGACGGCGATGGTGACGTTTTGCAGCTGGGCCAAAGGACGCAGCGCACCGGCGACAAGGTCCAGGGTCTGCCCCAAGCGCACCGGGGTGAGGTGCATCAGGTTGTCATCGAGGCCGTTGCGGGAAACACTCAGCATGTCTTCGATCAGCGTCCGGAGCCGCTCCGTGTTCCGCACCACGATGTCCAGCATCTGGTGGACCTCGGGGGAGACCGGCTGCTCAGTGCTCTCCTGAATCATGTCCAGGTACGCCATGATGGACGTCAACGGCGTCCTCAGCTCGTGGTTGACGGTGGCAAGGAAGTCTGTTTTCGCCTTGTCGAGCTGTTGAAGCTGCTTAACAACCTGCTGCTGGCTGCTGATGAGGTGGCTTTGGATCAGCCCATGGGCGGCATTGCCCGCCACGTGCTGGATCAGCCCCAGCTCGGCGCGGGACCATTGCCGGGGCTCGTCCAGCATAACGATCCAGATAATGCCCAGCGAGGAGCTTCCTTCTCCCATCGGCACGGCCAGTAACGACGCAGCCGGTGCAAGGCGCGGGCCGCTCGATGCTTCACCCGCTTTTGTATCCTCTTCGGACCCGTCGAAAGATAGCGTTTCAGCAGCCTCCCAGAGCACGTCCGCAGTGTGCCTGGCAGATTCCTGATCCGGAAGAGCTGCTGCTGGAAGCTTCTCCAGTCCAGGCCGTGTCCACGTAGCCTCGATCGGGGAGACCCGCTCGTCCTCAAAAGTAGAGAGCCGGACGTGGTCAGCCTTAAACGTACGGCCGAATCCCTCCACCACGAGGCGGGCAATCTGCTGCGGATCGTTGGTGCCCCGGACGGCAGCGGATACCAGCCTGAGCTGCTCCCGGAGACCTTCGGCTTCCTGCCGGGCCGCTGCCCGCCGGGCCACCTGCCTGATGAGTGCTGTGGCACGATGCACCAGTTCTTTGGGCGGCACAGGTTTAGCTATGCAGTCGTGGATGCCGGGAGGCTGCATGGCTGCGAGCTCGGCGGGGCTGTCCAGGTCCACCATCACAAGGACGGGAGCTTCTGCTTCCACCGCGGACAGCAGCGTATCAACCACGATGACCGACGGTTCGCCTGCGTCGAGCATTGCGGCAAGCCCGCTCGCATCCCCTGCGGTGCGAACCTCGTAGCCGGCATCGCGCAGTGCCTGTGCGTTGACCGCCAGCCTGCCGTCGTCGGGGTCCGCCACAACAGCGGTGCGAGGCACAGTCGAGTCCCACGGCATGTCAGCCGCCACAACGCCCCCCCTTTGATCCCAGTTGAGTACATTGTAGGGCGACGACGGCTGGATGAACCCGCAGAAGGTGTACATCCCGCAAGAGTGACGAAACAACCGGAGCGGGGAGGGGCGGCGCACCGCAATTGGCACCGCTTGGCGGTGTTCCCCACGGGGCACGCCCTATATTTGATGCGTGTCCTCCCCAGCGAAATCAGTGCGCTCTGCCTGGCAGAAGTACCTGATGGTCCCCAAACTCGTCCGGCTGTCCCGTTCCGCGCACAAGGACCGGCCCGCGGCGTGGGACAGGTACTGGGCAGGCATCAAGGTGACCGGTGCAGGGGGCGAGGTCCTCTGGGACTCCGGCAGGGACAATGAGTTCCTGGGCTACAGGGATGTGCTGGTGCGCCACCTGGACCCGAAACTTCCCGTGGTTGACGTGGGATGCGGGCACGGTAGCTTCACGCGTGCCCTGGCCGGCGTCTTCCCTGCGGTGATAGGGGTGGACGTATCCGCCCATGCTGTTGCCCGTGCCCGCACGGAATCCGCGGTGGACGGAAATACCGCGGAACGCGTCCGCTACGAAGTGCGGGACATGACAGCGCCCGGCGCCGCGAGCGGGTTGGGGGACGAAAGCGGAGCCAACGTCTTCATCCGCGGGGTGCTGCATGTGCTTAACCCTGATGACCAGGTAGCACTGGTGGAAAACCTTCGGCTGCTGGCCGGCAGGGACGGCGCCGTGTTCCTTGCCGAGACCAACTTCCAGGGAAACCCTGTGGACTACGTTTCACACTTGGGCGCAACCACCAAGGGCATCCCCGCGCCCCTTGAACGGGCCATCCGCGAACTGCCCATGCCGGGCCATTTCGGCCCTGCTGAACGGGTCCGTGTCCTCCCCGAAGACGCCTGGGAGCTCCTCGAGGACGGGGCGGTGGCCATCGAAACGAACCCCATGACGGACGTGCCCGAACAAAGCCTGATCCCCGGCTATTACGCGGTGCTGCGCCCCCGGCCCTAGCCGAAGCTGCCCGGGCGGAGGTACGATCTGCATCCGCACGGCCCCCTGGCCCCTGCCCCCTTGACACGGGGGCGGAACCGGAGGCTACATAGTAAGTAGACTTACTAGTTATCTCCAGGGGAAGGATAGCCGCCATGGCACAGGACAAAGGCAATAAGGCCCGCGGGGCTGAAGCGGAACGGGACGAAGACGACCTGGGCGCAGGCCCGGATGGCGGGAAGGTTCGTACGGGCCCTGAATCATCCAAGTCCCTGAAGTATTCGCAGGAGGTCACCTCAACGGACGACGAACCGGAGCGCGAGGGCCGGAGCCTGGTCACCACGCACCACGAAGTCATCAGGCAGTGGGCGGAGGAGCGCGAGGGCGTTCCGGCCACAGTGGAGGGCACCGAGCATGGTGACCACCTTGGTGTGTTGCGGATCGACTTTGGCGGCGAAAATGACAAGCTTCGCCACATCAGCTGGGAAGAATGGTTCGAAACCTTTGACTCCCGCCAGCTGAACTTCATTTACCAGGAACAGCGCAGCGACGGCCAGCAATCCAACTTCTTCCGGCTGGAAAATCCCGGCCGGGAAGACGCCTAAGCCGCATCCGTCCAGCCGTACCCCGAAAGAGCAGCACCGGATCACCTCCGGCGCTGTCCCGTCGTCGGCAGGCGTAAACCAACAGGAACAACCATGCGCGAACTTATCCCTTCCGGTTCCCTCCGCGGGATGCTGCTGCCACCAACCTACGGCCGGCACGTCACGGACAACACCGCATTCACCGTCCTCTCCGTCGAAATCTGGGCCACAGGGCTGGTTGTCAACATCCAGCTCGCCTCAGACGGCGAGCCGGAGCCCAACATCGTCCTCCAGGACCACTTCGGGACCGAGTATTCGCTGCGCAGCTCCGCGAATTTGGGCTCCCGGAACCTGCAGGTCTTTACCCCCTCGGTGCCGCCGGGAACAAGGAGCCTGACAGTCAGGTCGGCTGACGACGCCCAGGCCAGGCCTGTTGTTACCTTTGCCGTCCCGCTCATGGCCGTGCAGGATGACACGGCCGACAGGGACGACGACGGCTACCCCTCGCCGCCGGAACTCCGCCGCCCCGCCTGATCACCCCAAAAGGAGCCACCATGCAGGACACCACAGGTTTCAGCCCTGCCACCGCCATCGTCACCGCATCAGATTCCGGAATCGGCAAGGCCACAGCCGTGGCACTCGCCAAAGCGGGTATGGACGTCGGCGTGACCTGGCATTCGGACAAGGCGGGCGCCGAAGCCACCGCCGAAGAAATACGGAGCCTGGGACGCAAAGCCGTGGGCCGGCAGCTGGACACCACAGAGCTCCGGGCTGCGGGCGGCGTCATCGAGGAGCTGGCTGAGGAGCTCGGCGGAGTGGACGTATTCGTCAACAATGCCGGGACCGGAGACGGCACAAAGTTCCTGGACCTTGACGTCGACACCTGGATGCAAACGCTGGACACCAACCTCAACGGCGCGTTCGTGTGCCTTCAGGCGGCCGCCCGGCGCATGGTGCAGGCAGGCAGGGGCGGGCGGCTGATTGCCGTCACCAGTGTGCACGAGTTCCAGCCAAGGGTGGGGTCGTCCGCCTACGACGCGTCCAAGCACGGCCTGGGCGGCCTGATGAAGACGCTCGCCCTGGAACTCGCCGAGCACGGCATTACCGCCAACAGTGTTGCCCCCGGCGAGATAGCCACGCCCATGACGGGCCAGGAGGATGAGGATCCGACGGCGAAGGACAGGCCGGGGGTCCCGCTGGGCAGGCCCGGGGACGCGCGGGAAGTCGCTGCCGTCATCGCCTTCCTCGCTTCGCCGGCCTCGAGCTACGTCACCGGAGCTTCCTGGGCAGTCGACGGCGGGATGCTGCAGATGGGCCCGCAGGGCGGCTCGCACATCACCAGCCACGATTGGCGCGAGGGGTAGGGGCGTCCAGCTAGGCCTCTAAGGAGTGCTTATCCGTATTACGCCAGCGGCAAGCGCTTTCCAGGAGGGGGCTGGCATGATGGAGCCATGCGCATTCTTATTGCTCCGGACAAGTTCAAGGGTTCCCTCACGGCTGCCGAAGCAGCTGCCGCCATCGCCGAGGGCGCGCTACGGGTCTACCCCGACGCCGTCGCCACGCAGTTCCCCATCGCGGACGGTGGCGAGGGCACCCTCGAAGCCGCCGTTGCTGCCGGGTACGAGGAACGGATCAACGCGGTGGTGGGTCCTATCCTCGCCCCCGTGGGCGCTGCCTGGGCCATCCGGAAGGACGACGCCGGCAAGGTCACGGCGGTCATTGAGACGGCCCAGGCTTCCGGCCTGGCCGAGATGGAGCCCACCCCGGCGAACGCGCTTCGGGCCCACAGCTACGGCTGCGGACAGCTGATTGCGGCGGCGTTGGACGCAGGCGCCACCGAAATTGTGCTGGGGCTCGGCGGATCGGCAATGACCGACGGCGGCAGCGGTGCCTTGCGCGCCCTGGGCCTGAAGCCCCTCGACCGGGCCGGAAACGTGGTCCCGCTGGGCGGCGGCTCACTCGCGGACGTGGTGACGCTGGACTCCTCCGAATTG
The DNA here is from genome assembly GCF_059090465.1 of Arthrobacter sp. MDT2-3. Taxonomy (NCBI): domain Bacteria; kingdom Bacillati; phylum Actinomycetota; class Actinomycetes; order Micrococcales; family Micrococcaceae; genus Arthrobacter; species Arthrobacter sp. MDT2-3. The sequence continues at coordinate 684,472 of NZ_JBNHFS010000001.1, forward strand.
GACCCCCGGCTGGCCGCCACCAGGTTCCGCATCGCCGTCGATGTACGCAATCCCCTCTACGGAACGCTGGGCGCCGCGCACGTCTTCTCCCCGCAGAAGGGCGCGGACGAAGAGTCCGTGGAACTGCTCGACGCCGGACTTCGCAACTGGGCGTCCCTGCTCCGCGAGGCCACGGGCCGGGACGTCAACATCGAGGGGGCGGGCGCTGCCGGCGGCTTCCCGGCGTCCTTCCTTGCCTTTACCGACGCCGCGCTGGAAGGCGGCTTCGCACTTGTGGCGGGACTGACCGGACTGGCGGACCAACTGTCCGGAGCCGACCTGGTGATCACCGGCGAAGGCTCCATGGACGTCCAGTCGCTGACCGGCAAAGCCCCCATTGCGCTCGCGGACGCGGCCAGAGAACGGGGCATCCCGGTCATCGTGGTGGCCGGCAGGATCCTGGTGACTCCCGAAGACCTCGCCGGGCATGGCGTGGTCGCTGCAGCGCAGCTGCTGGATGTCGCGTCAGGCCCGGAGGACGCGGTGGCCAACGCAGCCAAGTACCTGGCCTGGGCAACAAGCCAGGTACTTGAAGGCGCTTAGCCAAGTGTGCGCCGGCACCTGGCGCCTGAACCTAGACGATGGTCTTGTTGCCCCGGCGGCGATTCCAGATGAAGATCACGATCAGCGTCAGCAGGATGACCCCGCCGATCACCCAGGGCGTGTTGTCGGTGCGGGTCGACTCATTCTGGGCCGACTCACCCGTTCCGGGATTGGCCGGGCCGGTGGAGGCGGTATCCCCGGGAGAAGGCGTGGGAGATGCCGCGGACAGCGCAACGGTAGTTCCCGAACCGTCAGCCGCCATTGAGGCGTGGGCGGCGCCGATTGAAAGTGCCGGTGCGGCAAGCAGCAGCAGGGCCAGCAGAGCGGTTCTCAAAAGTGCTTTCATAGGGTTTTCCTGTCGGTTGTCAGCGGCTGGTTGTCCGGCCGCGTGGGGTGGTAACGGGACGCATGGTGTAGCTGGGCGAAAGGGCGGGGTGACGGGTTCTTCCGTGGCAGGTCCGGAGTGTGGGCCCGGGCTGCCCTGTTGCGGGTTCGTAGTTACCTGGCCGCTTCAGCCCGCTTGTTCAGATGGATGGGGACGTAGACCAGCAGGACCACCATCACGGCCAACAGCGCGCCGCCGGCAGTAAGGCCGGCTGAGCGTCCGGCGGCCACGTCAAAGACCAGGGCAGCAGCACCGGCGCTCAGCAGTGCAATTCCGGCAAGGGTGATCTTGGCGATGGTGTCGCCACTGGAGACCAGGGTTTCCTTGAGGCGCTTCCGGAAAAGCCGCCGGTGGACACTCACCGGCAAAAGGATGAGTGCGGTGGTCAGCGCAGCGATCACCACGTTCGTCAGGTAGAGGACAATCTGGAAGTCATCAAGGTCTTCAAACCGCTCCTGGAAGGGCAGTGTCAGCAGGAAGCCGGCCAGGATCTGCACGCCCATCTGCAGCACCCGCATCTCCTGGAGCAGTTCAGCCCAGTTGCGGTCCAGCTGTTCCTCGCGGGTCTCATTCCTGCCCGTCCGGCCTGTGTAATCCTCCACATCCGACATTGTTTCTCCTTCCTGCGCCATCCTGGCCCTGGCTACCTTTCTACTCCCCGGGTACCCAGAAACCGGGATAACGTTGCACCGCCGCCCACATTTGATAAGTTTACTGATTATTCGCACGGAACGGTGGACTTTGCTCCGCCGGCCGGGATAGCTTCGAAGGGCCGGTGCACGGCGGGGCCCTCGGAAACCGACAGAGTGAGTAGGCGGACTATGAGCGACACGGACAAGCAGACAGACCAGCCAAAGGATCCCCGGGGCGGCTACCACGCAGGCCCGTTCCCGGAGCAGGAGCAGAAGCAGCCCGGCCTGACGGCGCCCATGGAGCCGAAACCGGACCACGGCGAACTCAGCTATGAGGGGCACGGGAAGCTGCAGGGCAAGGCGGCACTCATTACGGGCGGGGATTCGGGCATCGGCAAGGCTGCTGCCATCGCCTTCGCCCGTGAGGGTGCCGATGTTGCCATCTCCTACCTTCCCGAAGAGGAGGAGGACGCCCAGGACACCGCGGACTGGATCCGTAAGGCGGGCCAGCGGGTTCTCCTCTTTGCCGGTGACGGCCGTGAAGAGGAATTCAGCACCCGGATCGCCAACGAAACGGCGGCCGAGTTCGGCCGCCTCGATGTGGTGGTGCTCAACGCGGCGTACCAGAAGAACCGCGAGAGCCTGGAGTCACTGCCCACGGAGGAATTCGACCGGGTCTTCAAGACCAACCTGTACTCGCTGCTGTGGACGGCGCGGGCGGCCGTGCCCCACCTGAAGGCCGGTGCCTCGATCATCACCACGGCTTCCATCCAGGCTTTCAACCCTTCGCCGGGGCTCATTGACTACGCGATGACCAAGGCGGCCCAAGTGGCGTTCACCAAAGCACTGGCGCAGGAGCTTGGCCCCAAGGGAATCCGCGTTAACGCCGTGGCTCCCGGACCAATCTGGACCCCGCTGATTCCGGCTACTGAGTGGCCGGAAAAGCTCCCCAAGTTCGGCCAGGACACACCGCTGGAACGGGCGGGCCAGCCGGCCGAGCTTGCCGCGGCCTACGTCCTGCTGGCCTCGGAAGACGGGTCCTACATTTCGGGGGCCGTACTCCCGGTCACCGGCGGTAAGGGGCTCTGAGCAGCCACCCCCGCAGTTCACAGCTTCATCCAACGCACAACAGGAGGAACCATGACGCAGGAAAACCAGCACGCCCAGCCGGAAACGGACCCGGGCGGATACGGCACTCCCACCGCTGAGCAGGAACTGGGCGGGGCACAGGCCTCCGCGGGTGGCTCGGACACCGGCAGTACAGGTGAGACGGGCAGTGTAGGCACGAACGAGCCGCAGTCCGGTACCAGCGAGGACCCCGTGCCGCGCGACGTGGACCTTCCCTCCGGTGAGGCGGAACTGGATGAAGGTAACGACGACTCCCAGGGGTCTGCCCCGGTGTCCTCGGAACCCGGGCAGGAAGCCGCCGGGATTCCGGACGGCAGCGGCAACGACTTGCCGAAGGAGAAATCACCCAACGACGACGGCGGCGAAAGCTTCGACGCCGGGTAATCGCCTTGGGTGCCCGTCCGAGGGCGGTGCGCCCACCCGCTGAAGGCCTCCGCCCCTGCCCCGGGATGGCAGCGGGTGGAGGCCTTCGCCGTGCCCGGGCATACATTTCCGTGATCTGGGTACAGGACCAGCGAACCCCATGCACTATCAATGCCGAGGCAGGCGCCAGGAGGAAAGGCTGTGAGCAGGAGATCATCAGAACAGTGGGCACGGCGTGTTGAGGCGCCGGACAGTGTGGCAGTTGACGTGCTCGTTCCCACCTGCAACCGCCCGGCAGAACTGGCCGTGACCCTGGCCGGCCTGGCAGGGCAGGCTGACCCTGCATTCCGCGTGGTGGTGAGCGACCAATCTACTGATACTCCTGGGTGGGAACATCCTGCAGCCGCGGCGATGGTGCGGGTCCTCGAAGCCCAAGGCCGCCCGGTCACGCTGCTCCGCCACCTGCCACGGCGGGGATTGGCAGAGCACCGCCAGTACCTGCTGGATCAGTCGACGGCGGAGAAGTGCCTTTTCCTTGATGATGACATCTGGCTGGAACCGGGTGCCCTTGAGCGGCTCAGCCGGGCACTGGACGAGCTGGAGTGCGGTTTTGTCGGGATGGCTCCCCAGGGCCTGTCCTACCTCGATGACAGGCGGCCGGAGCAAACGGCCGGCTTTGAAGCCTGGGATGGCCCCGTGACGGCGGAGCGCATCCGGCCCGGGGACCCCGGCTTTGATCGCTGGCCGCTTCATAGCGCCGCCAACCTCAGCCATCTCAGCGCTGACCTTTCCCTGGAACCGGGAGAGTGGGTGCCCTACCGCGTTGCCTGGCTCGGGGGATGCGTGCTCTACCGGCGGGAAGCCCTGAACACCGCAGGCGGCTTTGCCTTCTGGACCAGCCTTCCCGTTGACCACGCGGGGGAGGACGTCGTGGCCCAATGGCAGGTCATGGAAAGGTATGGCGCCGCTGGCATCCTGCCCTCCGGAGCCGTCCATCTGGAGTCCCCCACCACCGTGACGGACCGCCGGGTGGAGGCGTACGACGTCGTTCTCAGCGCACATTCACAGGCGTATTCGGGACATACCGCAGCCGCAGACTAGGCAGCCAAACGCGCTGCCCCTCCCGCCCGCACGGTGGGCGACGTATTCTTTAAAAATCGAGGTTTTGCAGTAGGCCGACGCGCTCAACAAAGGCGTGGGAACATGGCCGCTGAACCCACAGGGCAGGTTGGCTGGGGACCGCTTCACATGTCCCCGGAGCCGGTTTTCGACAGTAAGGACGTCGAGACCTACCTCTGGGAAGTTACCCATGATTTCATGGCGGACATCAAGGGCGAAGGCCGCGGTATCGTCTGGGCAGCCACCCTCTTCCGCCTGGGAAAAGGGCACACCATTGCTGCCAGTGCGGAGCAAGCACGCGAAGCGGACCGGGAACAGTGTTCCTTCGCTGACGGGCCAGTCATCGAGGCTTTGCGGACCGGCGAGTTCGTGCTGCTGTCCGACGTCAGCCGCGACCGGCGCTGGCCCGGATACGCCAGCGCGGCCGCAAGCCATGGCGTCCAGTCGCTCCTGTCAGTCCCCATCGTGGCCGAGGGCGGGACGAGCGCAGCCATCAACCTATACGCGTCCTCACCCCATGCCTTTACCAGTGATGACCTTCTCCGAATCCGGAGCTACGTTCAGCAGGTTGCCCGCGCGCTGCGCGTGGTAGTCCGGGTGGCGGAGCGCGCGGAAATGACGGCGGGCCTCGCCGTCGCCCAAAGCTCCCTGGTCCTGGTGGACCTGGCGGTGCGCAGCCTCATGGACGAGTACGGACTCTCGCGCGAGGGCGCCCTGCGGTTCCTGCAGAGGGAGGCGTCGCACCACGAGCTGGGTCTGCGTGATGCAGCACTGACCATCGTTGCGCCGGTCTCCGGCAGGGATCCTTCCGGGCCGCGGAGGGAGGCCTTCGAAGACGTCGAGGACTTCCGCCTGGTGGCGCCGGCGGAGCTGGACCAGCCGCTTGAAGCAGTCGCGGCACCGGAAATGGATCCATCCCCAAGGGCGAGAGGACGGCGGCCATGACCACCCACCAGCAGGAGATGTGGCCAGGGGTACCCCCGGCAACGCGGCACCCCTGGCACCGCTTCGTAGCCCTCGGCGACTCCTACACGGAAGGTGTGGGTGACCCCGAGCCCCTCAGCATCGGTGGGCTCCGCGGCTGGGCTGACCGGGCGGCGGAGGAACTCAGCACCGGCCAGCGTGATTTCGCCTATGCCAATCTTGCCGTGCGCGGGCTGGTGCTCCAGGAAATCCTGGACCGGCAGCTGGAGCCCGCCCTGGCCCTCAAACCGGACCTGGTAGGAATGTCCGGCGGCGGAAACGATGTTCTTTTCCACCGGGGCGATCCCGACAAGCTGGCCGAGAAAATGGACCAGGCGGTGGGCTTGCTGGCCGAAACCGGCGCCACGGTCCTGCTTTTCGCCGGACCGGACTGGGGAAGCACACCGGTGTTCAGCCAGATCCGGGGAAGGCTGGCCATTTACAACGAACACCTCCACACGATCGGGCTGCGCCACCACGCCGTGATGGTTGACCTGTGGTGCCTGCCGGGGCTCCACGACGCCCGGATGTGGGACAGGGACCGGCTTCACCTTTCGCCGCTGGGGCACCAGGCCGTCGCCATTGCCACCCTGGACGCGCTGGGAGTACCGCATTCGCTCAAGGCCCTGCAACCGCGGCCGGTTCCATCCCATGGCTGGACGCAAGCCAGGGCGGAAGACCTGATCTGGGCCAGGCAATACCTGTTACCGTGGGTCCTGCGGCGGCTCCGGCCCCGGCCTGAGTCCCTGGCCGCCAAGAGGCCGCAGGCCGGCCCGGTCTTCGGCGTCGGCCTCCCTGGTCCGTTCCCTCCCGGCTACCCCGCCTCCTTGGCGATGGACAGCCTGGAGGACGCTGCGGTGACCGCGATCGGTGGCGGGACCGCGGGCACGGCATTGCTGGAGGACGGGGCGGAGCGGGAGGACGTAGACGAATCCGGGGAAGTCGCCTAGCGCGTTGGCCTAACGCTTCTTCGGTGCCCGCTTGGCGGCCGAGTTCATCGCGGCCTTGGCCGCCGGCGGCAGGCCTGCCTGCTCAATCTCCGGCTCGGCTACAGTGCCCCGGGCCTTCGCGATGGCCTTCATGCCGTGGTAGATCACAAGGGCAGCGGCCGAGCCCAGCGCGATGCCGGTGAACGTGAGGTCGCCGATGGTCCATGTGTAGTCCGCGATGCCGATGATCAAGGCAACGGCGGCAGTAGTGAGGTTTACCGGGTTGGAGAAGTTCACCTTGTTCTGCACCCAGATCTTCACGCCCAGGACCCCGATCATGCCGTACAGCATGGTGGCGGCGCCGCCCAGTACTCCCGGCGGAACAGTGGCAATGAGCTCCCCGAACTTTGGGGAGAAGCTCAGCAGGATGGCGAAGACGCCTGCCACCCAGTAGGCCGCCGTCGAATAGACCTTGGTGGCGGCCATAACGCCGATGTTCTCGGCATAGGTGGTGGTTCCGGAACCCCCGCCGAGGCCGGCCAGGACGGTGGCTGCGCCGTCAGCCATGAGCGCACGCCCGGAGACGCCGTCGAGGTTCTGGCCCGTCATGGCTGCCACGGACTTCACATGGCCGATGTTCTCGGCCACCAGCACCAGCACGACGGGCACGAACAGGCCGAGGACGCCCACATGGAACTCCGGGGTCTGGAACTGCGGCAAACCCACCCATGCGGCTGCCTCCATCTTGTCGTAGCTGACCTCGCCCCGGAGCATGGCCACGAGGTAGCCCACCACCACGCCCACGAGGATGCTGAGGCGGCCCAGGATGCCGCGGAACAGGACGCTGACCAGGATGATGGTGGCCAGCGTGACGACGGCGGTGACGGGGGCGGCGTCGAAGTTCTGTTTGGCGGCGGGTGCCAGGTTCAGGCCGATGAGCGCCACGATGGCGCCGGTGACGATCGGAGGCATGAGCCGGTTGATCCAGCCCGCGCCGAACTTCTGCACAATGGCTCCCACGGTGGCCAGCGCCGCGCCGGCCAGGACCACCCCACCCAGGGCACCGGGCACGCCGAACTGCTGCTGCGAGGCCGTGATGGGGGCGATGAAGGCGAAGCTTGAGCCGAGGTAGCTGGGCACCCGGCCCTTCGTGATCACCAGGAACAGCAGCGTGCCGATGCCCGAGAAGAACAAAGTGGTGGCCGGGGGCATCCCGGTGATGATGGGCACCAGGAAGGTGGCGCCGAACATCGCCACCACGTGCTGCATGCCCACGCCGATGGTCAACGGCCAGGCCAGTCGCTCGTCCGGGGCCACCACATGGCCCGGCTTGATGGACTTGCCGGTGCCATGCAGCTTCCATTTGATTCCGAGCATGCTCATGGTGGGGGCCTTTCAAGGGGGTGCCGGGGGCGAGGATCGCAACTGGCTCCAGAATACCGCCCGCCTTTTATACCGGTCAGCTGTGCCCAACGTCACCTGCCGTCACGGGAAGAGGACCTGGCTACTTGAAGTTGCAACTATGGAAAGCAACAAGGCCACCCCAGCAGCGGGGAGGCGCAGCGAAAGGTAAGCCAATGACCATTGCCCACGAAGAAGCAGTCATCGATTCGGCCGCCGTCGACGCCATTTTCGCCCAGGCCCGCACAGCCAACTCCTTCACCGGAGAGGTAACCGACGAGCAGGCCCAGGCGATCTACGAACTCACCAAGTTTGGCCCCACAGCCTTCAACTCCCAGCCCTTGCGCGTCACGTACGTCCGCTCGGACGAGGCCCGCGCCAAGCTGGTGGACGCCCTGATGCCCGGCAACCGCGCCAAGACGGCTTCCGCCCCGCTGGTTGCCATCCTCAGCTACGACACAGACTGGGCTGGGCAGTGGGACAACTTCCTCCCCGGCTACAACGCTCCGAAGGCCATGTATGACGCCAACCCGGAATTGGCTGCCGCCACAGGCAACAACAACGCCCACCTGCAGGCCGGCTACTTCATCCTGGCCGTCCGCTCCCTCGGCTTCGCGGCGGGCCCCATGACCGGTGCCGACTTTGGTGCCATCGACGCTGCTTTCTTCCCCGCGGGTGACCAGAAGAGCTTCTTGGTGGTCAACATTGGCCAGCCCGCCGAGGACGCCTGGGGCGAAGCCAAGCCCAAGTTCGCCTACGAGGACGTTGTCCGCACCGTCTAATCCCCCGGGACGCTCTCTCACCTAACGCGTCTTTTCGGCCATCGCTCTCTCACTTCCCTAAGGAAAGTGAGAGAGCGTTGGTGTTTAAGGCGCATTATCTGAGAGAGCGTCTGAGGGGGGCGGAGCGGTGAGGTGCGGTGGCAGACTGGGCTGATGCGGAACCTTATCCTGGTTGCCTTCGTCGAACCCGTGGCGGACGGGCTGGTTTTCGCGCGGACGCACTGGCCCCTGCACATCACGCTTGTGAGGTTCGACGTCGGCACTGATCGCTCGGCCGAACAGATGGCAGCCCTCGCCGCGCCGTACGCCGGTGCAGCCTTGGGCGCCACCCTTACGGTGGGGGAGGACGCCGGTTTCGGCCGGAACGGTTCTGTGCCCGTCAGCCTCATCCAACCTCAACCGGACCTGCAGGCCCTGCATGAGCAGCTGGTCACCGCCGCCGAGAGCCTTGGCGGCAAGATCCTCACACCGGCCCACACCATGTCGGGTTACCGGCCGCACGTCTCACACCACGGCACCAAGCGCCTGAACCCGGGCGACGCCGTCGTGCTTGACCGGATCGCCTTGGTGGACATGGCGCCGGACGGTGACCGCACCGTCCGGCGCGTCCTGCGGCTGTGGAGCCTGGACGAAGCGCCCGGCTAGGCGATGACGCCGTCCACCAGGGCCTTGGCTTCCGCCTGCACCTGCTTGAGGTGATCCTCGCCCTTGAAGGACTCGGCGTAGATCTTGTACACGTCCTCGGTGCCGGACGGGCGGGCGGCGAACCAGGCATTTTCCGTGACCACCTTGAGCCCGCCGATGGAGGCACCGTTGCCGGGCGCTTCCGTAAGCTTCGCGATGATCGGCTCGCCGGCCAGCTCAGTCGCCGTCACGTCCGACGGCGACAGCTTCCCGAGTGCCGACTTCTGCTCCCGCGTGGCTGCTGCATCAATGCGGGCGTAAACGGGCGCGCCGAACTGGTCCGTCAGGCCCTTGTAGAGCTGGGACGGGGACTTGCCCGTAACGGCGGTGATCTCCGAGGCCAGCAGGGCCAGCAGGATGCCGTCCTTGTCCGTGGTCCAGACGCTGCCGTCCTTTTTGTTGAAGGACGCACCGGCCGACTCCTCGCCGCCGAATGCGCCGTCACCGGAGAGCAGTCCCGGCACAAACCACTTGAAGCCGACCGGCACCTCTACGAGCTTGCGGCCCAGGCTTTCTGCCACGCGGTCGATGATCGAGGAAGACACCAGGGTCTTGCCCACCACTGACTCCGGGTTCCAGCCGCTGCGGTTGCGGTACAGGTAGTCGATGGCAACGGCGAGGTAGTGGTTGGGGTTCATCAGCCCGCCGTCCAAGGTGACGATGCCGTGGCGGTCCGCGTCGGCGTCGTTGCCGGTGGCAATGTCGAAGGCCGACTGGCCGGACGATGAAGCGTCTGACATCCGCTTGATCAGCGAGGCCATGGCGGCGGGGGAGGAGCAGTCCATGCGGATCTTCTCGTCCCAGTCCAGCGTCATAAAGGCCCACTGCGGATCCACGCTCGGGTTCACCACGGTGAGGTTCAGGTGGTGGCGCTCACCGATCTCGCTCCAGTAGTCCACCGCGGCGCCGCCCATGGGGTCCGCACCGATCCGGACGCCGGCGTCGCGGATGGCGTCCAGGTTCAGCACGGAGGGGAGATCATCCACGTAGCTGCTGAGGAAGTCGAACTTGCCTGTGGTGTCAGCCGCAAGCGCGTCGGCCAGCGGGATGCGCTTGACGCCGCGGAGGCCGTTCTCCAGCAGTTCGTTGGCGCGGTTCGCGATCCAGCCCGTGGCATCAGAATCGGCCGGGCCGCCATGCGGCGGGTTGTACTTGAATCCGCCGTCGGCCGGGGGGTTGTGGCTGGGGGTGACCACAATGCCGTCAGCCTGCGGCGCTCCGGCGCCGGCGTTTCTGTTGTACGTGAGGATGGCGTGGCTCAGCGCCGGCGTGGGGGTGTAGCCATGACGGGCGTCGATGAGGACCTGGACGCCGTTGGCGGCCAACACCTCGAGCGCGGAGTTCTGCGCCGGCTCACTCAGGGCGTGGGTGTCCTTCGCCAGGAACAGCGGGCCTGTGATGCCCTGCCCGGCCCGGTATTCCACGATGGCCTGGGTGATGGCGACGATGTGCTTCTCGTTGAATGACGCCTTGAGGCTGGAACCTCGGTGCCCGGAGGTGCCGAACGCCACGCGCTGGCCGGGGTCACCCAGATCCGGCGTGATGTCGTAATACGCGTCGAGAAGCGCAGTGATGTCAACAAGGTCCTGGGGTTGGGCAACTGTACCCGCGCGGCTAGCCATGGCACCAGCATGCCAGACCCGGGCCGCAGCCAAAACGATCCGTCCATAATCCGGCCACTGTGTCCCGCCCTGTGACGGAAGAACGTCATCAACCAAGTAGCGGAGCTGAGTACCGGGGCCGCAAAGTACTTATATACCGCCGCCTGCACGCCCTGTTACTTTCGAAAAATCGGGCGGAATGTCCGTAAGCAAAGGGCGACGGCGGCCTCCCGCCGTCGTCCTACGGCAAGGGAAGCAGGGCGGCCATGGGGGCAGGGGACGGGGCAACGGAGCAGGCCAGGCTGGCTGCGGAAAGGGTTGCCAGGCTCAAGCGCCAGCTCGACCAGGCCGAACGTTCCACCAAGGCCTGGGATGCCGGTGCCGCCGGCGGGCACGTGGTGGCAGAGAAGCTGAGCGAACTGGTGCCGCGCGGCTGGTACGTGTTGCACGACGTCCACTGGCCGGGCAGGCCCAAGGCCAACCTGGACCACGTCCTGGTGGGGCCGGGCGGCGTGGTGGTGGTGGACGCCAAGAACTGGACCGGAGAAGTCAAAGTCTCCTCAGGTGTGCTGTGGCAGGGCCGCTACGCCAGGACCCAGGCCGTGGAAGGTGCACTGGCCCAATGCGCCGCAGTCGCCTCGGTGATGGCCCCGCCGCACCGCCGGCTGGTGCGTCCCCTCATCTGTATGGCCGCGCAGCCGGACCTTTTTGGCGTGACAAACTCCGATGTCGCCGTAGCGGGTGCCCAGCGGCTGGTGGGTGCCATCGAATCGCTCCCGCAAGTGCTGGACCAGCAGACCGTAGTGGGGATCTACGCGCACCTCGGCCAGCAGCTCACACATGAACAGGAGGCCGGGATTACAGCATTCCGGAACGTCCGGCCAGGGACCGTGGTCCAGCCAACGGGTGCCTTGCCGCCACGTGGGCCAGCGACCGAGGGTGCGACTGGACGGGCAACGGCTGAGGATTCCCGTTCCGAAGGTGGCTCCGGGCCCGCGACGGGCAGGAACACCTCAAACCGGCGCGGGAGCTCTGTGCGGAATCCCGCGGGCCGCCACCTCAAGGCAGCCGGGGTGCGGCAGGGCCGGAACGCCAGGGCCCACCAGCACGCCGGATCCGGTGCGGGACGCCTGGCGCTGCTCGCCGCGTTCGTCATTTTCGCCGTTTATATCCTGCCGTACTGGGGGTACTAGCTCCACGGCCGGCCCATGACGGCGGCTGTTCCGTACCTGCCCTGGAGTGGGCAGGAACCAGCAGTTTGCTGCTGGCCTGCCGGACGGTCTCCGTAAAACGGTTGAGCCGTTCGGAGTCCAGCGTCCAGGACTGCCAGTAGAGGGCAACGTCCTGGTGGCTGTCCTCCAGGCGGACCAGGGACCCTTCGGCGATCTCATCGGTGAGCTGCAGTTCGGGGATCATTCCCCACCCCAGCCCGGCCCTGACAGCGGCGAGGAATCCTTCTGAGGACGGAACGGTGTGGGTGGGCGGAAGCGGGTCAATACCTTTGGCATCAAGCAGCTGACGCTGAAGGGTGTCCTTGGCGTTGAACTTCAGCACGGGCATCACCGCCCAGTCCAGGCCCTCGGGAGTAGTAAACCGGCCATGCAGTCCGGCGGCGGCCACCGGGATGTAGCGCATGTGTCCCAGCAGCTCCACCCGGCAGCCGCTCACCGGGACGGGATCAGAGGTCACTGCGCCCATCACTTCCCCTTCCCGCAGGAGCTGGCTGCTGTATCCCTGGTCCTCGACATGGAGGTCGATGGTGGTGTCATCCCAGCCGGCGGCCTTTGCCAGGACCGGGACGAACCAGGTGGCCAGCGAATCCGCATTGACGGCCAACGGCAGGTGGGTCCGGGATGACCCGCCACTGCCCAGGGCGTTCGATGCCTCGAGCTCGAGCACCTGCACCTGGCGGGCCATGCGCAGCAAGAGCATGCCGGCGTCGGTCGCAGTGCACGGTACGCGGCGGCGCACCAGGACCTGGCCCACCGAGGCTTCCAGAGCCTTGATCCGCTGGCTCACGGCTGAGGGGGTGATGCGCAGCGCGTCCGCCGCGGCCTCGAAGGTGCCTTCGTCAACCACGGCAGTCAGTGCTCTCAGGTGCTCAAAGTTCATGAAGATATTCTAATTACTTAGTAGAATCTTTTATTTGTCTTCATGATATCCGGTCCCCTAACGTCAAACCATGTGGACTGTAGGGCTGACCGGACTATTGACCGGCCTCGCGTTGATCGTGGCAATCGGGGCGCAGAATGCCTTTGTGCTTCGGCAGGGAATCCGGCGGGAACACGTTGGTGCTGTGGTGGCCGTATGTATGGCGGGTGATGCATTGCTGATCATCGGCGGCACGGCCGGCATCGGGGTCCTGGTCACCCGCTTTCCCGAGGCCTTGGAGATATTGCGCTGGGGCGGGGCTGCATACCTGCTCTGGTTTGCGGCCCGGTCCTTCATCGCGGCGTTGAAGCCCTCCTCGCTGACCGAACAGCCGCCGCGATCGAAGCACTCGGTGGTCGGGACTGCGGCGGCCCTGACCTTCCTGAACCCCCACGTGTACCTGGACACCGTGGTGCTGCTGGGCAGCCTTGCCAACCAGCAGGGCGCCGGAACCCGGTGGGTCTTCGCGGGCGGTGCCGTCACCGGCAGTGTGCTCTGGTTCTCCGCCCTGGGGTATGGGGCGCGGAGTCTGGCGGGGGTCCTCAGCAGCCCGCGGACCTGGCGCTGGGTGGACCTGGCCATCGGGGTGTTGATGCTGGTGCTCGCCGTCAGGCTTGTAGTGCACTGACCGCTTCCGGAGGGCGCTTCAGCGGTAGGCTGGGAACCAAAACCTCCAGGGGGAAACCTTGACTGACCAGCCTTCCCAGCGGCACGAATCCGAACGCACTGATGGCGCCCCGCCGTCGGGTCTTGAACCGCCCAGGTTTGCCGCGCCCTACGGCGCGGAGCCCCCGACCCAGCAGCAGTACGGGCAGGGTAGCTATGGGCAGGACAGCCATGGACAGGGCGGCTACGGGCAAAACCAGTATGGCGAACCCGGCCAGCATGGTGCCCCGTATGGTCAGCCGCCAGGCCCGTACAACCAGGGTCCCTACACCCAACCCAGCCCCTACGGCCAAGCCAGTCCCTACAACCAAGCCGCTGGCCCCTACGGGCAGCCCGGGTATTACGGCGGGCCGGCTGAGCCGAAGACGCTCAGTATCGCGAGCATGGTGTGCGGCATTGCGTCGGTGATTATGGGTTTCCTCCTCCTGCCGCAGGTCGCCGCGATCGTGACGGGCCACATGGCGCTCAAGCGGGAGCCGTCCGGCAAAGGCATGTCCATCACCGGCCTGGTCCTGGGCTACTTGTGCCTGCTGGGCTATGGCGCGTTCTGGCTGCTGCTCATTATCGGTCTGGCCTACGCCAGCACGACGTCAACGAACACCTTCTAAACCCTCGGATGCCCTGTCACCTTTGGTCCCCAATGCGCGGTTTTAGGGACAAAAGTGATAGGGCATCTTCAGTTTCTTAGGCTTTGGATCCCGCCGGGAGCGGAAGCTTTTCCGCCGGAGCCGCCGGATAGATTGATTCGGCGGGGGCACGGTTGGTGGCCTTCGCCCATGGGTAGTAGATGGCGAGGGTGACTGCGATCCCCACCAGCCATGAGATGTCGGCGCCGCCCAGCCAGCGGGTGACGGGTCCTGTGTACAGCGCCTGCGCGAGGAAGGGGATCTGGACCACGACGCCGATTCCATAGGATGCCAGCGCGGCGGCGTTCCAGCGGCCGTAGCGGCCGTCCGGGTCGTAGAGCGCGGGAATGTCCAGCCGGTCCCGGGAGATCTTGTAGTAGTCCACGAGGTTGATCACGGACCACGGCGTGAACACCATCAGCAGCAGCAGGACAAAGTTCTTGAAGAGGTTCAGGAAGTCCTTGCTGGCAAAGAGCGCGATGAGGACGCTGGCCGCGATCACCGCAACGATAAAGACGATCCGCACGGTCTTGGACACGGAATCCCTGCGGTTGACGGCAGTGCTGATGGTGACGCCGCACATAAAGGCGCCATAGGCGTTGAGGCAGTTGACGGTGAGTTTGCCGGTGACGATCACCAGGTAGATGAAGATGGCGATCAGGCCGCCGCCGGCAAGGTCGCCCATGTAGCCCACCTGGTTCTTCAGGAAGTCGCCCCCGAGCTTGGCAGCGGAAAGGCCGCCGGCGATGGCGCCCAGGGTCATGGCCCACTGTGCGCCGCCCACGGATCCGGCGAAGGTGTACCAGAAGGTCTTCCGCTCGGGGGTGTCGGCAGGCAGGTACCGGGAGTAGTCGGCCACGTAGGGGCCAAACGTGAGCTGCCAGCCTGCGCCAAGGGCGATGGCGGTAAGGAATGTGGGCCATTCGAAACCCTTGACCATCATCACCTGGGTCACATCGAACTTCGTAAAGACGGCCACTGTCAGGTACAGGAATCCGGCCAGTCCCACTACGGTGGCGATGCGGCCCAGCGCGTGGATGTACTTGTAGCCGAGGATGGCCAGCAGTGCGGTGGCCGCGCCGAAGATCAGGATGCCGACGGCGGGAGCCTCCACGCCGAGCATCAGGTTGATGGCCTGCCCCGAGAGAACGGTGCCCGTGGAGGCAAAACCGATGTACATCAGGATGACCAAGACCAGCGGGATCACCGCCCCGTAGACGCCGAACTGCGCCCGGCTGGAAATCATCTGCGGAAGACCCAGCTTGGGGCCCTGCGCCGAGTGCAGGGCCATCACCGCGCCGCCCACGACGTTGCCGACCAGCAGTCCGACTATGGCCCAGAAGGCATCGGCACCAAAAACAACGGCGAGTGCGCCATCCACGATGGCGGTGATCTGGGCGTTGGCGCCGAACCAGAGGGTGAACTGCCCCCGCGGGTGGCCGTGGCGCTCGCCGGGCGGAATCATTTCAATAGAACGTGCCTCTACGGCACTGCTTGTTGCGGCCATGGCCAACTCCTTGGGTGATAAAACGTAGGTTCCATCACACTGGGTTTGCAGCCCGATAAGAACAGGAAATACCGTCCGGCTGTCCCGTACTCCAGACAGCCCGGCGTGTCGGCGCAAAATTCCCCTCCGAATGGGCTATTCCCCCGCGCATTCCGAAGGGAAATGACCGTTTGGTGGGGAGTTGCCCTCCGGGACCCAGCGGGTGCGCCGCTTATCGGAGCAGTTCCACGTCCGCGAACAATTTCCCGAGAATGTGCAGGTGGCGGAAAACCTGTTCAACAAGGGGCTGATCGACGGCGTTGTTGAGCCTGCGGACCTTGCCGAACTGGTGGGCAGGGCTTTGGACATCCTCTGCGCCCGGCGCGGCCCCGGCCCGAAGCTCCCGAGACGTTGGCTGTCCGGCCGGCCTCCGTGGATGCCTGGACGTCCATTGGAATTTCCCGGCGTCCCCGCCGGCCGGACTTGCGGCAGCTCCTCAAGTTTGGTGCGGGCGACGCGCTGCCGCTGAATGGAGCCGGGCAGGGGGAGAAGGACCCCGGCTCCTGCTGGCCCTGGCCGTGAAATCGCACGGTCGCTGCACGAGCCCATCGGGCTGGAAGCGCCTTCAGTTTCGGTGCTGCTGGGCCAGGGGGCCGGTGGAGGGGCCCTGGCCCTGCTGCCCGCGGACAGGACCATCGCGGCCCAGCACAGCTGGCTCTCACCACTGCCTCCCGAGGGCGCGAGCGCAATCGTCCACCGGACCACCTCGCATGCTCCCTCGATGGCCCAGGCTCAGGGCGTGAACGTGGCTTCCCTTTACGTCCACGGCTTGGTGGACCACATCGTGGATGAGCGGGACGACGCTTCCCTCGAGCTTCCGGAATTCTGCCGGCGGCTGGCGCTCGCCATCGAATACGAGCTGGGATCAGTTGCCGGGATCTCGGTTCCCGAGCTGGTGGCAGCGCGGGCGGGAAAGTACCGCAACGTCGGGAACTTCTGAGCCCTGTGGGCTACCCGCTCGTTATGAAGCTCTGCTCTTTATGCAGCCTCGGGGGCTACCTTCGCTGCGTTGCCCGCGCCCGGCGGGCGTTGGCACGCAGCTGAAGGATGCGCGCGCCGCCCGCCGCGGCCACCAGGACCCCGCCGGTCACGCTGGCGATAAACAGTGCCATGCCCAGTGGCAAGCTTCCTTCGAAGCCCAGGAACCTGACCAGCACCAGGTCCTGGTTCTGGAGGATGAAGATGATCAACAGGATCAGGAGCACGAGGGCGGCCACAACTGCGGCCCACACAACGCCCGCCCGGGTCACCTTGGGCTCGCCGGCACCCGCTGGGGCGGGCGGTGTGGTGGCAGGGGAAGAGTCTGCGGGGCGCGCGGCGGGTACCCCCGGCGTGCCGGTCCGGTCAACCGGCGGCATTCCGTCGTCGTGTGGCTCCAGTGGCCCGTCAGTCCCCGGCGTGTACTGTCCAGCACTCATTGCCGTCCCCTTCCAGGATGCTAAGCATGCTTATGATGCCACTCTAGCGGGGAGGTTTCGGCTGGCACAACGCCACGCCTCCTAACTGCCGGCAATTCGTTGCGCATGCTCGTGCTCCGCGCTGGTCAGTTCAGCGGCTTTGGCCCCCACAAGAGCCCAGCGGGACAGGGTGCCGTCGGGGCGGGCCTGCGATCCTTTGGCAAGCGCCGCGTCAATACGACGGCGGACCTCGGCTTCCTGCCTTGGATCGGCTGCGAAGATTGTCCGGAGCCTTACTGACTGTCCCTCCTGCTGGACGGCAGTGTGGTGGGCGGCGAGCGGGCATGGCGGGGGATGCTCCCAACTGCCGCACAGGGCTACCGTGATCGCAGCTCCGGGGGCCGCCGCGTCGGCGTCGGTGTCAATCCGGAGGGTGGCTTCGTGAACGTAGAAACCGGGCATGCGTCCATTCTCCGGCAACGGGCGCCCCGCCGCCGGACCAGGCCCCGCCTGAGCATCCCCGCACGCAACGGAAGGGCCCCTTGGGGAGGCCCTTCCGAGGACTTCGGCGCTGTGTCGGACCCGGCATTCCGTCAGGCCGGCACTGTGTCAGACCCGTTCCTTGCTCCGCTCGCCGGAGGGGGTGCTGGGCCGTGGCGTCCTGCGCCAGTTGGGGAAGGCCCAGAACTTGTAATCCTGCGCCTTGACTTCCTGCTCCGGAGTTTCCACCGGGGTTTCCTGCTTGGCTTCAGGCTGGCGGTGGGTTTCCTTCTTGACGCCCCACCCGAAGTCCTTGCTGGATGAATAGCACATCGCAGACCTCCTTGTAGTGACTGCCCCTTAATCGTCCTCCCGATATGCCGCAGAGTCGACACCCTGCAAGCGTCCCGCTAGAACCCCAGCTGGTGGGCCACCTGCAGCAGGAGGGTCTCCGAGCCCTTTGGCCCCACCAGTTGGATTCCCATGGGCAACCCCTGGCCGGGAGCTCCGCCGGTCCAGGAAACCGGAACCGTGATGGCGGGCAGCCCGCACACGTTGACCATGGAGGACCACGGCGCGAACTCGCACTGCTTCCGGTAGTCGCCGTCGGCATCTCCTGCCCACTGCGCAGACGGCCAGCGGTCATCACCATGGGCTGTTCCGGTGAACCATCCCACCGGGCGCGGTGTCTGGGCGAGCGCCGGCATCAGGATCAGGTCCCACTGCGCGTACTGCGTCACCGTGTCCCGCTGGAACTGCCGCAGCAAGGCCAGTGCTTCATTCAGCTTCGCCGCGCTGCGCTGTTGGGCACGGCGCCGGAAGGTCCGGGTCAGCGGCGCCAGCAGCGCTTCGCGATGGGGGCTGATTCTGGCCGCGCCCACCGGAGCCGTCCAGACGGTGGTGAAGGCGTCCGGGTAGCGGTTGTCATAGCGGATGGCGGCGTCGCTGAGCGAGTGGCCCGCGTGCTCCAGAAGTTCCTGCCCGGTACGGAGCGCGTCCAGCGCCTCCTGGTCGGGAGTAAAAGGGAAGGTGCCGGACCAGGGGCTGTCGAGGGTGACGCCGATCCGCAGCCGCGGCGGCTCCTGGCCCACAGCCGCGAGGTAGGCGCCGTCCCTGATATCCGCAGGGGAGGGGACCAGCGCATCCATCATCAGCGCGGCGTCGGCCGCGCTCCGGGCAAGGGGACCGGCCACCACCAGCCGTGCGGGGTCGCCCAGGCTCTCCCCGGCCGGCACCAGGCCGCGCCCCGGCTTCAGGCCCACCAGGCCACAGGCGGCGGCAGGGATGCGGATGGAGCCGCCGCCGTCCGTGCCAGGTGCGAACGGAAGAAGTTTGGCGGCCACCGCCGCGGCGCTCCCGCCGGATGATCCTCCTGAACTTCGGCTGGGAGCATGGGGATTGCGCGACGGCGGCGCCACGCGGTTTTCGCTGTAGGCAGTCAGTCCGAATTCGGGCACCTGCGTCTTGCCCAGGCAGACCACGCCCGCTTCCCGGAGGTGCGCCACCAGCGGTCCGTCACTGACTGCCGGCTTGTGTTCCAAGGCAGCGCTGCCGTGGCTGGTCACCACGCCGGCCACGTCCGTGAGGTCCTTGAACGCCAGGGGCATGCCGTGCAGGAGTGGCAGTTCGTCAACAGGAGCGCTGCTTCGGAGCGTGTCCGCCGCGCGGGCGTTGTCCATCGCCTGCTCGGCCGTCACAGTGACAAATGCCCCGAGCAAGGGGTTGTGCCGTTCGATCCGGCCCATGAAGTGGGCTGCCGCTTCCACTGACGAGACCTCCCCTTTGCGGAGGCTGTCCCGGAGGGCGACCGCGGAAAGGTCGTGGAGCTCAGCCAAGGTACCGCGGCTCCAGGCATTCCTCATCGGCGCCCTCTCCGTCCTGGGAACGGGTCACGATGTACGCGCCCTTGCCGCGGACTTCGGCCACCGCCTCGATCAGTGACGTGCCGTGGTAAACCAGCCCCACGCCGTCGTCCGTGCAGTGTGTTTCGCCCAACGTCCCGTCAGCCACCAGCCGGTGCACCAGGGGGCGCCTGCGCTCCTCCGAGTCGTAGTGCACTCCGTTGGCGAATGGCAGGAACGCCAGCCCGTTGGTCACGGCGCGGAGTTCAGGGCCGAAGGAATCCGTGGTGCCGCCCTGGAACCAGCAGATGGACCCGGCAGAAACGCCTGCCAAAACCACGCCGCTTTGCCATGCCTTATGCAGCATGTGTTCCAGGCCGTGGGCCCGCCACACGGCCAGCAGGTTCACGACGGAACCGCCGTTCACCCAGACCACGTCCTGGTCCAGCAGGTGCGCCTCGGGATCGGCGTGGTTGGGCATGGTGAAAAGGTTCAGGTGGCTGAAGTCGAATCCCGCCTGCCGCGACGCCTCATCCATCTCGGCGTTGAAGGCGCGTTGGTCACCGGCGGCCGTGCCGATGTGCGTCACCTTTGGTGCCCGGCCGCTGACGCCGGAGAGTTCGACTGCGTAGTGCAGCAACCGGTCAAATTCGAGTCGGGTGCGGCTGCCGGGCTTGAAGCCGCCCGAGGTTGCCAGAACGGTGGGCTGCTCTGCAGGCAAGGGTCCTCCTAGGGTCTTCCGAGTAGCCTAACGTGCAGTTCTTCCGGGCGGGGGAGGGCCTGTGGGGGCTAGGCTTAACGCTGAACCCGATCAGCCAGACAGGACTTTCCATGAGCGATTTTGATTCCGTCCCCGTCAACGACATCCCTGCCGACGCCGCCATCCTGGACGTGCGTGAGGATTACGAGTGGGTGGCAGGGCATGCCGACGGGGCCCTTCACATTCCCCTGGACCAGTTGCCCTCGCGGCTGGACGACCTCGATCCGGACCAGGACCTGTATGTCATTTGCCGGACCGGCGGCCGGTCCTTCCGCGCTGCACAGTGGCTCACCGGCCAGGGTTACACCGCAATAAATGTCTCCGGCGGCATGGACCAGTGGCTGGAAGCCGGTAAGCCGCTGGTGTCAGACAACGGGCTGAAGCCGCTGGTGCTCTAGCACCTCCGGTTCGCTTCCGCGTTCCGCGCGCCCTGCCCCGGGTGCTCCCATGCCTTCGAAGGAATACCTATGCCTGCGCCCTTTGCCACCTACGCCTTCCTCGGGCCCGAAGGTACCTTCACTGAGGCTGCCCTGCTGAAGGTACCGGGCGCCGGCAAGGCCGCCCGCATCCCGGCGTCGAACGTCAACGTTGCATTGGACAAGGTGCGCGGCGGAGCGGCCGACGCTGCGATGGTGCCCATCGAGAATTCAGTGGAAGGCGGCGTCACGGCCACCTTGGACGCCATCGCCACCGGCCAGGAACTGCGGATCATCCGGGAAGTCCTGGTGCCCATCAGTTTTGTGCTGGTGGCCCGCCCCGGCGTGCGGCTGCAGGACATCAAGCGGGTGTCCACCCACGGCCATGCCTGGGCACAGTGCCGGCTCTGGATGGACACCCACCTTCCCGGTGCTGAATACGTGCCGGGCTCATCCACCGCTGCCGCTGCCATGGGGCTGCTGGAGGAGGAATCCCATTATGACGCCGCGATCTGTGCCCCGCTGGTGGCCCGGGAACAGCCGGGACTTACCGCGCTCGCCGAGGACATAGGAGACAACCCGGGCGCCGTGACCCGCTTCATCCTGGTCAGCCGCCCGGGCATCCTGCCCGAACGCACCGGAGCGGACAAAACCACAGTGGTGGTGCCCCTGCCGGAAGACCGTCCAGGTGCCCTGATGGAGATCCTGGACCAGTTCGCCAGCCGGGGAGTGAACCTCAGCAGGATCGAATCCCGGCCCACCGGGCAGTACTTAGGGCATTATTTCTTCAGCATCGACGCCGACGGCCACATCGGTGACGCGCGTGTCGCGGACGCCCTGGCGGGGCTCCACCGCATCAGCCCGGCCACGCGTTTCCTGGGCTCCTACCCGCGGGCTGACCACCAGGAGACAGTGGTGGCGCCGCATACTTCCGATGGCGCATTCGAAGCAGCGCGGGCTTGGGTGGAAGGGCTGCAGCCGCAAACCAGTCGTCCGGAAATCGGTTCCGCCGCTTCGCCCACAGCGTAGGTGATTGCCTTTTCTACCACTTCCGCGGGCTGTGGACAATGCGTATGCTTACTTGATCCACAATTGGGGGATGGCCCCTAACGAAGGGAGCGGGTCATGACTACCAACAGCTCTGACAACGACGGCCAGGGGATGATCGTTAATCCCCGCCCCACCGCCGACAACCAGGACTGGGACGGCGACGAGGCCGACCGGGCGGACCGCCTGCGCTTCGAAGAGGAACAGGCCATGATCCGTGAGCAGTCCGAGGCCCGCGCCGCCGCCAAGGCAGCCGCCGAGGCGCGCAAGGAAGCCCACGCCTGATCCTCCAGCTTCAGACCAGCAAGCCCTGCCCTTTAACCCTGATCAGTAACGAACGCGGCTCTACCTGCACAGTGACCTTGGTGGCTTCGCCTGCCGTGTCACCGTCGAGCTGGGTGGGCATCGGCTCGGGGCACTTGATGACGACCCTGCCTGACCTGTAAACGGTCATGATGGGCAGTTTGCCGCTGTGCTTGAACATGATTTTTACGTACATCAGCAGCCAGCCGATGGCACTCCGCGGGCTCATCACCACCACGTCCAGCATGCCGTCGTCGATCATGGCCTGCGGAATGAAGTCGATGCCGCCGGGAACCAGCCCGCAGTTGGCAAAAAGGATGCTGCGGATGTTCCGGACCTGGTCCGGGCTGCCGTCCAGCGAGATTGAGATCCTCTTGCGACGGCCGGGCAGGTGGCGCATGCCGGCCTCCGTGTAGGCGAGCCAACCGAACGTTTTTTTGAGGCCGGCGTTGGTGTCGGCCAGGACTTCGGCGTCCATGCCGATTCCCGCGATCACCAGGAATGCGTGCTCGGACGAATGGCCTGTCCGGGAGTTTTCAATCCCCATCCGGGCCGTGTCGATGTACCGCTGGTGGCCGAAAAGTGCGGTTTGCACGCTGCCGTGGAGGTCGTTGACGTCCAGATCCACGTTGCGGGCCAGGAGGTTCCCGGTGCCCAGCGGGATGATGCCCATCGCGACGCCGGTGCGGGCGAGGGACTCAGCCACCACCCGGACGGTGCCGTCGCCGCCGCCCACCACGACGACGTCGGGCTTGTGCTCCAACGCCGCCTGCACCTGGGAGAAGCCCGGATCCTCCGCCGTCGTTTCGTAAAACACCGGCTCATCCCAACCGGCCGTCAGGCAGGCGCGCTGGATAGTGGCTTTGGCTTCGTCGGAGCGGGCCTTGATCGGGTTGAGGATCACCACCACGCGCTGATCAGTGAGCCCCGGTTTGTGGGCGTCCCCGCCCACGGCGCTGCGCACATGCAGCGCCTTGAGCCTGCGCACTCCCCACCAGCTGGAGATGGCAAAGGCAAGCGCCACCGCAATCAGCACGTAGAGAATCAGGTCGCTCATGGTCCCCCAACAGTATCCCGGCGGGCGGTGCGCCGGTCCTGGACGCCTGCGGCCGCCGTCGTACTCCCTCGGATTGGATACCCTTGTGTGGTGATCGACGTAAAAGACCTCAGCGAAAACCCGGACAAGTTCCGAGCCAGCCAGCGCGCCCGCGGCGCGGACGAATCAGTGGTGGACGCGATCATCTCCGCGGACTCTGCACGCCGGGCGGCGCTGATCCGCTTCGAGAACCTCCGCGCCGAGCAGAACGTCTTTGGCAAAAAGGTGGCCCAGGCCAAGGGCGACGAGAAGAAGGCGCTGCTGGCCGAGGTGAAGGAACTGGCCAACTCGGTCAAGGCCGCCTCCGCTGAGGCAGACGCGGCGCAACTGAAGCAGGAAGAGCTGCTGCGCACCATTCCCAACCTCATCGAGGACGGCGTTCCCGAGGGCGGCGAGGACGACTACGTGGTGGTCAAGACCGTCGGGACACCCCGCGAATTCCCGGACTTCGAGCCGAAGGACCACCTGGAAATCGGTGAACTGATCGGCGCCATCGATATGGAGCGCGGCGCCAAGGTGTCCGGCGCCCGCTTCTACTTCCTCCGCGGCGTGGGCGCCCGGCTGGAGATGGCCCTGCTGCAGATGGCGATGGACCAAGCCATCGAGGCCGGCTTTATCCCGATGATCACGCCCACCCTTGTGCGTCCGGAGACCATGCAGGGCACCGGCTTCGATGTAAAGCACGACGCCGAGATCTACCGTCTCGCCGAAGACGACCTGTACCTGGTGGGCACCTCCGAGGTGGCCCTGGCCGGATACCACGCGGACGAAATCCTCGACTTCTCCAAGGGCCCCATCCGGTACGCCGGGCAGAGCTCCTGCTACCGCCGCGAAGCCGGTTCGCACGGCAAGGACACGCGGGGCATCATCCGCGTGCACCAGTTCAACAAGGTGGAGATGTTCATCTACACCACCATTGAAGAAGCCGCCGCCGAGCATCAGCGGCTGCTGGCCTGGGAAGAGGAGATGCTGGCCAAGTGCGAGCTGCCGTACCGCGTGATCGACACCGCGGCCGGCGACCTTGGCACGTCTGCTGCGCGGAAGTACGACTGTGAAGCGTGGGTCCCCACCCAGGGCGCGTACCGTGAGCTGACCTCGACGTCCAACTGCACCACCTTCCAGGCACGCCGGCTGAACATCCGTGAGCGCGTGATGAACGAGGCCGGTGTTGCCAAGGGCACCCGGGCGGTGGCCACCCTGAACGGCACCCTGGCCACCACCCGCTGGATCGTGGCTCTCTTGGAGCACCACCAGAATGCCGACGGCTCGGTCAACGTTCCGAAGGCACTGCAGAAGTACCTGGGCGGCCTTGAGGTCCTCCCGGTCCTCTAAAAGTTTCCCGCCGGAGTGAATATCCACCCCGGCGGGATGCTTCGGACGTTAACCAACAGTTCAATAAATCTGTGGCGCGCGTCCTAGCGGGGTGGGGGAGCGTCTGGTCTACTTGTTGGATGACAACGCTGACTGAAACCTCAGTCGCCGGCAACGATGACCGGCGAGAGAACGAAAACGACACCGTAAACCAGAAGTTCATGGTCGCCCTGGACGTGGACGGCACCCTGGTGGACCACGACGGGCACATGTCCCCGGCGGTCCGCGAAGCGGCGCAGGCGGTAGTAGCCGCCGGGCACGAGGTCATGATTGCCACCGGCCGCTCACTCAACGCCATGCTGCCCATCATTGAGAACATCGGGATCGAGCGCGGTTACGCGGTGTGCTGCAACGGCGGCGTGACCCTGCGGCTGCACCCGGAGCTGGAAAAAGGCTACGAGGTCATCCATAAGGCCACTTTTGATCCTGCTCCTGCCCTTCGTGCGCTCCGCGAGCGGCTTCCATCTGCCAAATACGCGCTGGAAGATGAGGACGGAAACTTCCTATCCACCGAACGCTTCCAGGACGCAAGCTTCGGCGTTGAGGCCGTCGGCGTGGACTTCCACACCATGCTCGAGGCCACCGCAGTGCGCGTAGTGGTGTTCAGCACGGAAAACACACCGGAAGAGTTCAACGAAGCGATCGAGCACGTTGGCCTTGCCGGCGTTACCTACTCCGTGGGCTGGACAGCTTGGCTGGACATTGCCGCTGCTGGTGTGACCAAGGCCAGCGCCCTGGAAAACCTGCGGAGCCGCCTCGGCATCGAACCGCACCTTACCGTGGCTGTCGGAGACGGCCGCAACGACATCGAGATGCTCAGCTGGGCCGGACGGGGCGTGGCCATGGGCCAGGCTCCGGAGGAAGTGATTATGGCCGCTGACGAGGTCACCCACTCCGTGTTCGACGACGGCGCCGCCCACGTGCTGCGCAGCCTCCTCTAGCTGCCGGCACTTTAGGTGCTGGTTCAGCTGGCGGCCTGGGCCGCATGCGCCGTTTTGGCCGGCCTGGCCGTGCTCCAGGCCGCACTGGCGGGCGGTGCTCCGCTGGGCCGGTTCGCCTGGGGTGGGCAGCACAAAGTCCTGCCCACCGGGCTTCGGGTGGGCAGCGCCGTGTCCATCGTCCTGTACGGGGCCTTCGGATACATCGCCCTTGCCAAAGCCGGTTTGGTGCCGTTGCTGGCGGACGGCGCTGTCACGTCGGTCGCCACCTGGGTGCTGGCAGGCTATTTCGCGCTCGGGGTGCTGGTGAACGCCATATCGCGGAGCAAGCCAGAGCGTGCCGTGATGACGCCCGTGGCGCTGGTCCTTGCCGCCGCTTACCTGGTTCTTGCGGTCAACTGATCCCCGCCCGAGGTGAACCGCTGCTGAATGGCGGCTACAGCGCCGGACGCCAGCCGGCGTCCGGGTGTTGGCCGGCCGTCGGGCAGAATAGAAGGCATGACCCTTACGACGTTCGCCCTCATCCGCCATGGCCAGACTGACTGGAACGCCGAACGCCGGCTGCAGGGTTCCACGGATATTCCCTTGAACGACGTCGGCCGGGCACAGGCGCGTGACGCGGTGGCCGTTTTGTCCGCTTACGAATGGGACGCGATTGTGTCTTCGCCGCTCAGCCGCGCTGCTGAAACCGCAGACCTGATCGCCGCCGGGCTCGGGCTCACTGAGGTCCGCCGCGTGCCGGAACTCATTGAGCGCAGCTTCGGGCCCGCTGAGGGCATGCAGGCCGGTCCGGAACTCGACGCTCTGCGGATCCCCGGGGGCTTCCGCGGCGCCGAAAGCGAGGACGAGGCAGCAGACCGGGGACTAAACGTCCTGGAGGCTTTGGCTGAGGAGTTCCGCGGACGCCGGCTACTCGTTGTCGCCCACGGGACGCTGCTCCGCGTGAGCCTCAGCCGGGCGGTGGGGAGCACTTTGAAGAGCATCGACAATGCCGTCCTGAACCTTGCGCACCACCACGCAATTGACGGATGGCAGCTCGAATACTTCAACGGCGAGCCCGTGATGGCCGCCACCCAGCGGTGATCACAGGCATGTTTTAGCGGCCCTGCCTTTCAACAGGTGGGCGGTCTAGCGCACTTCGAGGATCAGCCCCAGCAGCCGGGCAGCCGCGGGCCGGGCCGCGTGCTCCTCGTTCCACTGCGCCCGGGCCACGGCTTTGCTGACGGCCTGCGTGGTGATGCCCAGTTCGTGGGCCACGGCCTTCTGCTGGCCGCGGACGCCCGGGGTCAGCAGGTCAAGGACCCGCCACTCGGCATCGGAACGGTCCCGGACGATATGTCCCAGCAGCCGAAGCACGGCCTCGGCATCATGGGACACATCGGCCAGGGGCCCCTCCACCGCGACGGGAATCCGTTCCTTGCTGCTGCGGATCCGGTCCACCGCGCGCCGGGCGTACACGAGTCCGTGGCCGGAAGCGTCCTTGATCTGGTTGGGCAACGGCTCGTTGACAGGCCCAACACCGATGCCCACGTACCAGGAACCGCAGCGCAGCGCGATCAACGCTGCCTCCACGGCTTGATGCGGGCTGTCCACGATGCCCTGGACCTCGTCCTCCACCGACCGGTCGAAATCCAGGCGCGCGGGAATATGCCGCAGGTCCTTGAGCAACTGCGGCACCCGGTCGCCATCGCGGCGGCTGTCGGTTTGGTTGATTGTCAGCGTGAACATCTGAAACCAAAGACTACCCGCTGGTATCGGAGTGCAGGCAAGCGGGGTTGCCTCGTCCGGAGCCATCTGATGCGATGGACCAACGGCCGCCTATTGGGGGCGAACGTGACGTGAGGATGGTTATGACCAGCAGCATGGGGCAGGACGAACTCGAACGTGTGGACCGCTGGTGGCGCGCCGCCAACTACCTATCGGTAGGCCAGATCTACCTCCGCTCCAACCCCTTGCTGCGCGAACCGTTGAAGGCCGAGCACACGAAGTCCCGGCTGCTTGGCCACTGGGGCACCACCCCGGGCCTGAACTTTGTCTACGCCCACCTGAACCGCGTGATCCGCCGCGACTCCGCCGAGATGCTCTTTGTGGCGGGTCCCGGCCATGGCGGCCCCGCCGTCGTCGCCAACGCCTGGCTGGAAGGGACCTACTCCGAAATCTACGGACACGTGGGCAACGACGCGGACGGCATGGCCGAGCTCTTCCGCCAGTTTTCCTACCCCGGAGGCATCCCCAGCCACGCCGCTCCGGAAAGCCCCGGCTCCATCAGCGAGGGCGGCGAACTCGGCTATTCCCTGGCCCATGCCTACGGCTCTGTGCTGGATAATCCCCAGCTGGTCACCGCCGCCGTGATTGGCGACGGCGAGGCGGAGACCGGGCCCCTTGCCGCCAGCTGGCATTCGCACAACTTCCTCGACCCCGCCACGGACGGCGCCGTGTTGCCCATCCTGCACCTGAACGGGTACAAGATCGCCAACCCCACCATCCTGGCGCGCATGCCCGAAGGGCAGCTGGAGCAGCTCCTGCGGGGCTACGGCCACGAGCCCCACTTCGTCACCGTGAAGGACCCGGACGACACCGAACAGGCGCACCGGGACTTCGCCGAAGCTTTGGAGGGCTGCCTGGCCGGCATCCGCGCCATCCAGGACTCCCGGCGCACCCCGCAGGCGGGCATGGATGAGGCCGACGCCGGCGCGCCCCGCTGGCCCATGATCGTGCTGCGCTCGCCGAAAGGCTGGACCGGGCCCCGCGAAGTGGATGGGCTGCAGGTTGAAGGGACGTGGCGGAGCCACCAGGTGCCGCTCTCCGAGGTCCGCACCAACGAAGACCACCTGCGGCTGCTGGAGCAGTGGCTGCAGTCGTACCGCCCCCAGGAGCTGTTCGACGGCGACGGGCGGCTCCGGCCAGACGTCGCCGAGGGGGCGCCCACCGGGGAATTCCGGATGAGCGCCACGCCCCACGCCAACGGCGGCCTGCTCCGCCGGGCGCTGAAGCTGCCGGCGTACCGGGACCACGCCGTCGAGGTTGCCCGGGCAGGCAGCGAGCGGGTCAGCCCGATGGTGACGCTGGGCTCCTGGATGCGGGACGTCATTGAACTCAACATGGAAACGTTCCGGCTTTTCGGCCCGGACGAGACGGCGTCGAACCGGCTGCAGAACGTTTATGAGGTCACGGATAAAGTGTGGCAGTACCGGATTGACGACGTCGATGAGCACCTCGCGCGCTCCGGCCGGGTGATGGAGGTGCTGAGCGAACACCTGTGCCAGGGCTGGCTTGAGGGGTACCTCCTGACTGGCCGGCACGGCGTCTTCAGCTGCTACGAAGCCTTCATCCACATTGTCGACTCGATGTTCAACCAGCACGCCAAGTGGCTGAAGGTGCACCGCAAGCTGCCGTGGCGCCAGCCGGTGGCGTCGTTGAACTACCTGCTGTCCTCTCACGTGTGGCAGCAGGACCACAACGGGTTCTCCCACCAGGACCCGGGGTTCATCGACCACGCGGTGAACAAAAAAGCCGAGGTCATCCGCGTGTACCTGCCGCCGGATGTGAACACGCTGTTGTCCGTGATGGAGCACTGCCTGGCGTCGACGGACTACGTAAACATCGTGGTCAGCGGAAAACAGCCGTCTCCCACCTGGCTGGGACCGGCCGACGCGGCCACGCACTGCCAGCGGGGCTTGGGAATATGGGAGTTCGCCGGCTCCGAAGTCCCGGGTGAGGAGCCCGACGTCGTGCTGGCCTGCGCGGGCGACGTGCCCACCGTGGAGACTGTTGCGGCGGCGGAGCTGCTCCGGCTGGGTGCTCCGGGGTTGAAGGTCCGCGTCGTGAATGTGGTTGACCTGATGCGGCTGCAGGACGAGGGCGAGCACCCGCACGGGCTCCCGGCACACGATTTCGACGGGATCTTCACCGCCGACAAGCCCATCATTTTTGCCTACCACGGCTACCCGGCGCTGATCCACCGGCTCGCCTACCGCCGCAGCAACCAGGAAGGGCTGCACGTGCGCGGCTACAAGGAGGAGGGGACCACCACCACGCCCTTCGACATGGCCATGCTGAACGGCATCGACCGCTTCCAGCTGGCCATCGACGCCATCGACCGTGTTCCCGGCCTTGCCGAGAAGCACTCGATGCTGCGGCAGGAGCTCCAGGACCGCCGGATCCGTGCCCGCGAGCACACCCGCACCCACGGGGAGGATCCGGAGGAAATCCGGAACTGGCAGCTCGGCTAGTCCTTTGGAGTTTTTGTCCGGATATGCGGACTTCCGGCAGTGCGAAGCCGTCTTATCTGGACAAAAACTCTCCTAGGCAATCAGTCCGTCGAGGCTGCCCGCGGGCAGGTGGATCCAGCCTTCGCTGCGGGCCGCCGCGGCGTGGACGTCATCCGGGAGCACGGTCAGGCCGACGGCGACGGCACGGGCGGTGAGGGCTGCGACGACGGCGTCGAACAGGTCATCCGAGCCGGCCAGGCGGTCCTCGTGGCCGCCAAGGTCCAGCCACGGTGCCTGCTGGCATAAATGGCGGAGGAGCAGGGAAAGCTGTTCCCTCTCGGCGCTGCCCCGCCCTTTGTAACCGCGGGCGCTCAAGCCCCAGAGCTTTAACGAAGCAGCAGGGTAGACCTCAGCCAGGCGGCCCGATCCGTCCCGTGGTTGGGGGCTGTGCCCGGCCGCTATTTTCGCCTGGATCACGGCGCATCTCATGGCGGGGTGGGCCAGGCGGTCCGCCGAGACACTGAGCGGAATCAGGTTCGTTTGGGCCGTGACGAAGCGGTCCGTATCCCGGTACGCGAGCAAGCGCCTGCCCTGGATGCCGTCGTGCGCCAGGACGGGGCCGGCGTCGAAGTTCAGGTGCCCGGTGAGGAACGGAACCAGGGCCTGCGGCCAACCAACCGGGCAGTCAATGCCCGTCACGTCCGTGGTGCCGAAAAGCTCCACGATGTGGTGGTCATCCACGTCGAGTGCCAGATGCACCAGCCGGGCCGAGCCGTGGCCCCATTCGATGACGGCCACGGCTGTTTTCCTGGCTGCTGCCGCGAGGTCCACTCCGAGCGTTCTCACGTGACCAGACTCTACCCCTGGCTTTCCCGGCCCGTTCTGGACACTGGATGACCCGGGCCCCTGGTTCTGGAACGCTGGTGCCTGGTGCGCCGTCCCGGCAGACCGTGACCGAAAGGATCATCTTCATGCCATGGCTTGATGTACTCGGCAACGACATCCACTACACGGACTCAGGCGCCGGGCGGCCGGTGGTGCTGCTGCACGGCCACGCCTCGGCGGCGGCCTGCTGGGAACCGATTATTGCTGAACTGGAGCAGGACTTCCGGGTTCTGGCTTATGACACCTACGATCACGGCTGGTCCTCCAACTCGCCGCGGCAGGGACCGTTGGTGGACCGCGCTGCCGAGCTGGAGCACTTCGTCAACTCGCTCGGCCTGGAGAATCCCCTCATCGTGGGGCAGTCCATGGGCGGAATGACAGCCCTTCGCTGGGCTGTCCGGAATCCAGACGGTGCGGCCGCCCTCGTGGTGTGCGGGATGGGCTGGCCGTTAGTGGTGCCGCCCCCGGGACAACCCGGCGAGCCGGAGAAATTCGTGGTGTTCAGCTCACTTGATACAGATGAACGGATCTGGCTGGGGGTCGGAAACTCCTTCACGGAGCGGTGGATCGCGGAGAACCCGCGTGATTACGCCCGCTATATCCGTGTCCGATCCACCGCGACGGCGATTGAAGCGGCCCGCCACCCGCGCAGCCTCGAACAAAGCCAGGGGGAGTTCCTCAGCGCCAACCCGTCGGACGTCGACTGGTTCCAGCAGGGGCTCGAATCAATAACCAGCCCGCTGGTGGTGATGATTGGGGACGAGGAAAGGCCGCGCATCCGCCGCGGGGCTGAGCACGTTGCGGCCACGGTGCCCGGCGCCCGTCTTTTGGTTGTCGAGGAGGCCGGCCACAACGCCTACTTCCAGCGCCGGGACATCCTGGTGGACACCATCCGGAACACCGCAGCCACCGCCTAAACCTGCTTGGAGTTTTTGTCCAGATATGCAGGCTTCTGCGGCCCGGAAGTCCGCATACGTGGACAAAAACTCCTGGTTACGCCGCGTGATACGTCAGCGCCCCGGGAATCCCGCCCTTGTCGCCGAGCGAGTCTCCCCGTGCGAAAGCAGCCCACAGGCTGCGCAGCTCGCGTCCCACGGCGTTCACGTCCTCCCAGCGGGCACCGGCGATAAGCCCTACGCCGTCCCACGTTTTGCGGTTACCGAGAAGCAATGGGAGATCTATAGTGTGGGCAGCACCAAAGATGTTCCCTGGTGCACGCCAGTGCAGGATGTAGCGGTAAGCCTTTCCGCCAGCCAAGGCATGGCGCCGCGCGAACTTCCGGGCCGCCCGGCCGTAGACGGTTTCAGTGACCACCCAATCGATGGCCCGGACGGCCGCGGTCCCGGCGACAGGGACCTTGGCCAGCCGGCTCAGGTACGGGCTTCGTGGCAGGAACAGCCGCGCCTCCTCGGAGGTATGGCCAATCAGCACCTCAATGCCGGGAGCGGAACGGTTCCAAGCTGCCTCTATCGCGGATTCCTCCGGCAGCGGCGCGTGGCCGTACTGGGTGCCGAAAGGCATGGCGGCCAGCATGCCGAACTTCCGGGCCACCTGGGCCACGTGGTCCTCGCGCTCCACCACTTCCATCGCTGGCGTTTCCTCGGTAACGGCTTCAGCAGCGATGCCCATTGCGTGGTTCATTTTGTCCCGGCCGCGCGAGATGCCCAACGGTGCACTCTGGATGATGGCCCGCTGGAACAGGGACGGCGCTTCGGGAGTGGCCATGAGGTGGGCGATCGCGTCACCACCGGCCGACTGGCCGAAGGCCGTCACACAGCCCGGGTCACCGCCAAACGCTGCAATGTTCCGCTGCACCCAGCGGAAGGCTTCCAGCTGGTCCAGCAGTCCCAGGTTCCCGGGCCGGCCGCTTCGCGTGGCCAGGAAGCCGAACAGCCCCAGCCGGTAGGTTACCGAGACCACGACCACCCGGTTCTCGGCGACCAGCACGGCAGGATCAAAAATCGCCAGATCCCCGGATCCTGTGGTGTAGGAGCCGCCGTGGATCCACACCATCACGGGCAGGCGCTCACCGGGCGCATGATCGCCGGGCATGGTGATGGAGAGGTTCTGGCAGTCCTCGCTACCCGGCAGCTCCCCGTAGCGGGTGCCCAGGACGTCGTCGAGGAACGGCACCGGACCCTGCGGACAGGCAGGAGCGAGCGAGGTTGCGGACAACGGTTCGTCCCAGTCCGGCACCGGAACGGGAGGCTGGAAACGGCCGGCCTTGGCGTACGGGATGCCTGTGGCCCGGACGACGTCGCCGTCCCGCCAGCCACTGACGGGACCGCAGGGCGGGTGGAAGATTGGCGCGGAAGTCACCGATTCACTTTAAACCACAACGCGAGGTCACATCCGGCCCTATCCTTGCGGTTGATTGGGCGCGGAGTAACCTCGCGTTGATTTATGCGGTGGGGATCAGTGGCCGGCGGGCACGTAACGCTTGATGGAGGCTTCCAGCTCGGCCTCAGCGGCAGCGCGGTCACCCCAGCCTTCGGCCTTGACCCACTTGCCCGGCTCCAGGTCCTTGTAGCGGGTGAAGAAGTGCTCGATCTCCTTGATCAGGAAATCGTTGACGTCGCTGACTTCCTGGATGTGGTCGAAGCGGGCATCCACGGGGACGCAGAGGATCTTGGCATCTCCGCCGCCGTCGTCAGTCATGTTGAAAACGCCGATGGGGCGGGACTCAACGATGACGCCCGGGTGCAGGTCGAAGTCCTGCAGGAGCACCAGTGCATCCAACGGGTCGCCGTCCTCGCCGAGGGTGTTCTCGAAGTATCCGTAGTGCGTGGGGTACTGCATGGAGGTGAAGAGGACGCGGTCCAGGCGGACGCGGCCGGTCTCGTGGTCAACTTCGTACTTGACGCGTGATCCCTTGGGGATCTCGATGGTCACGTCATGCTTCATGGAATGCTCCTCGGCAATTGCAGGGGGTTCGCGGCACACTTGACGGCTCACCAAAATTGAGTCTCCGTGCCGCCGACTATTATTGAGGATATAGCGAGAGGCCCTGGAATCAGGAACTTGTGGGGATATTTCAGGACTTGAGGACCAGCACCAGCATGACCAAACCAACTGCCGCGGAACCATGGCTTGACCGTGCCCGCCGGGGTCTCCGGGTGGGCGTTACTGGGCTGCGGATGTCCTGGCCGTCGGTTTTGCTGACGGCCCTGCTGGTGGTCCTCGTGGTCCCGGCTGCCCTGCTGGTTGCCCCGGGTTTCCTCGGGCCCGAACCCCCGGCCCCCGCTCCGCCGGCGCCGGCATGGCAGCAGCCTCCCGCCACACTCTCGCCCGAGCAGGGACTTGCGCCGCTGAATGACTCGGCGGCCGTGCCGCTCGCGGCGAGCGTGACCGCCCAATTGGAACCCCTGTTGAAGACCGACGGCGGCGGTACTTTCACGGGATTGGTCCAGGATGCGCTCACGGGCCAGGTCCTTTTTGACCGCGGGGGTTCCGAGAACCGGGTGCCGGCTTCCAACATGAAGCTGCTGACCGCGGTGGCAGCTTTGCGCTCCCTCGGTCCCGGGCACCGCTTTACCACCGAGGTGGTGGCGGGCCCTGCAGCCGGGCAGGTGGTGCTGGTGGGCGGCGGCGACGTCCTCCTCGGACCCGGGGAATCGAACGGGGACCTGGTGATGGGCCATGCCGGCCTGGGCACGCTGGCTGCCCAAACGGTCCAAGCCCTGTCAGCAGCCGGAACCGCCGGGGAAATAAAGATCCTGCTAGACGATTCCCTGTTTACCGGTCCTGCCCTGAACCCGGCCTGGGAGAGCGGTGACGTGGCCGCCGGGGAAGTGGCGCCCCTGTATGCGCTGGCCCTGAACTCGGGCCGTTACGATCCCGCCGTCACCACCGGCCCCCGCCCCCAGGACTCAGCCATCACCGTGGCTGAGGAATTCGCGGCCCGGCTGCGGACTGCGGGCGAGGCCGCGGGACTGACCGTTGCAGCCGCCGTCGAGCGTTCGCCACAGCAGGCACCAGCGGGTGAACCGGCCGAAGGCGCAGGCGGCGAGCCGGTGGTCCTGGCCGGGGTGCAGTCGGCAACGGTGGCCGAACAGGTGGACCATATGTTGCAGGAATCGGACAACTACCTCGCCGAAGTCCTGGGACGGATGGCGGCAATAGCGGCAGGCCAGGCAGGCAGCAACGACGGCGCCACGGCTGCCGTCCGGGCGCAGCTCGCCGACGCCGGAATACCCGTCGACGCCATGAAACTGGTGGACGTGTGCGGCCTGGCCATGGGCAACCAGGTCTCAGCCCGCCAGTTTTCGGAGGTGGTGCGTGCCATCACCTCGGGCACGGACAGCAGGCTTCGCGCCGCGCTGGACGGCTTTCCGGTAGCGGGCCTCACCGGAACCCTGGGCACCCGCTACGGCGACGATTCAACAGCCCGGGGTGCAGGATTGGTCCGTGCCAAGACCGGCACCCTGAACTCGGTGCTGGCGCTCAGCGGCTACGTGGTTGATGCCGACGGCCGCCTCCTGGTCTTCTCCTTTATCGGCAACGGGCTGGCGCCGGGCGCTGCGGGCAACAGGGTGGCCCTTGACCGGGCTGCCACCGCGCTCGCGGCCTGCGGCTGCCGCTAGCACCCTGCTGCCGCTACGACTCGGGACTCGGGCGTGGGTGCGGCAAGCGTGGTCCTGCCCCGTATGAGCTGCCATGGCCAGCACCGCTTGTGCGGCCCCGGGCCGTCCATGCTGAGCTGACAGCGGCCTGTCCGCGGTTCGCCGGTGAGCGAACTTAAGGGCGATCCCCAGCCTGCTGTGTTCTGATGGGAACTATGGAGTCCACTGCAGGTGAGTCGTCAGCCCAAACGTTGTCCAGCCAGGCCTCGGCCCTGATTAATTGGGACCTCGCCGCCTCCACCGCGGCGCGGCTGGTTCCTGCCGGGCCGGTCCTGACCCAGGCGGCTATTGGTGACGCGGTGGAAAGCCTCCGCCGGCTTGCCGACGCTTCGGTTGAACACGTG
This sequence comes from Arthrobacter sp. MDT2-3, assembly GCF_059090465.1. Taxonomy (NCBI): domain Bacteria; kingdom Bacillati; phylum Actinomycetota; class Actinomycetes; order Micrococcales; family Micrococcaceae; genus Arthrobacter; species Arthrobacter sp. MDT2-3. The sequence continues at coordinate 719,741 of NZ_JBNHFS010000001.1, forward strand.
CATGAGATCACCGGGCTGGAAGCGGCAAGGGACCTCCGGGACTCAAACGTGCTGGTGGTGGACCGGGCCTCGTGGGCAAAGGCAAACACCCAAAGCTTCGCCGTGATGCTGAAGCCGGCCATGGAGAAGATGCTCGAAAACCGGCGCGGAAACCTTACCCCGGCCGCGGCCAGCGTCAGCGGCGCCATCACCGGCAGCCAGTTGGGCGCCGTCCTGGCGTTCCTGTCGAGCAAGGTCCTGGGCCAGTACGATCCGTTTGCCGCCCTGGCCGAAGGTTCCACTGCGCCCTCCGGCGGACGCCTGCTCCTGGTGGCGCCCAACATCGTGGCGGTTGAGCGGGAACTGAACGTCGCCCCCGAGGATTTCCGCCTGTGGGTGTGCCTGCATGAGCAGACACACCGGGTGCAGTTCGCTGCCGCCCCCTGGCTGCGGCACCACATGCTGGAGCAGATCGACGAGCTCAGCGTCCATCTGCTCGGCAACGTTGACACCCTGATGGAGCGTGCCACCGCAGCTGCCCGCTCGCTGAAGGACCGCACCGGCAACGGAAACACCCCCGGCCGCGGCGCCATCCTGGACCTCCTGCAGGACCCGGAGGAAAAGGCCGCCATCTCGCACCTGACCGCTGTGATGAGCCTCCTCGAGGGCCACGCCAACGTGGTGATGGATGCCGTTGACGCCAGCATCGTGCCGTCAGTGAAAACCATCCGGCAGCGCTTCAACGATCGCGGCAAGGACCGCGGCGTGATCGAGAAATTCCTCCGCAACCTCCTCGGCCTGGACGCGAAAATGCGCCAGTACTCCGACGGCGCCCGGTTCGTCCGCGCCGTCGTGGACGTCGCGGGAATGGAGGGCTTCAACAGGGTCTGGGAGTCGGCCGACCACCTGCCCACGGAACCTGAAATCCACGACGCCAAGCTGTGGCTTGAGCGGATGGGGCTCTGATTGCCGGGCGCCAGCCTGCCTGACGCGTCCCTGCCGACGGCACGCATCACCGCTTCTGCCCAGCGCAGTGGCCGACGGCGGCCTGGAAGGCTGGCGCCCGTCGTCGGCACAGCGCGGAAAATGCTCCGGGACGCCCTGGCCCAGGCCGGATATCCAGAGCACGTCATTGTGGCCTGCAGCGGCGGCCCGGATTCCCTCGCCCTGGCGTCGGTTGCCGCCTACTTCGCCCGCCGCGGGCACGTCGACGGCCACCCCTTAACAGTGGGCGCAGTGGTGGTGGACCACCAGCTGCAGGAGGGTTCGGCACAGGTGGCTGCGGAGACAGCCCACGTCCTGCAGGATCTGGGCCTCGCCCCCGTGGAAATCCGGACCGTGACCGTGGCCGGAGAAGGCCTCGGGCCGGAAGCCGCCGCGCGGGAAGCCCGGCATGCAGCGCTTGAGGCGGCGGCCGTGAGCCAGGGCGCGGCTGCCATCCTGTTGGGACACACTTTGGACGACCAGGCCGAACAGGTGCTGCTGGGCCTGGCCCGGGGCTCGGGGACCCGGTCGCTGGCAGGAATGAGGCCTGCCCGCGGCATGCTGCTTCGCCCATTCCTGGGGCTTCGCCGGGCGGACACCGAGGAAATCTGCGCCATTGAGGAACTGCAGCCCTGGCACGATCCCAGCAACTCGGACCCCGCATTCGCCCGGTCACGTACCCGGGTGGAGGTGCTGCCGCACCTCGAGGACAAACTCGGCCCCGGCGTCGCGGAATCCCTCGCCCGGTCGGCATCCATCCTGCAGTTGGACGCCGACTACCTGGAGGATGTGGCGGAAGCCACCTTCGCGTCCCTGGTGGAGCGGAATGGCCAGGAACTGAGCCTCCCGGAGGACGCGTTGCGGGACTTGGCCCCGGCGATCAGGTTCCGCGTGATCGCCAAGGCAGCGGCCGACGTCGGGGGGCAACAGCCCAGCTACCAGCGCCTTCTGGCGGCGGAAGCACTGCTGCGGCGGCAGGGTTCTGCAGGTCCCGTTGAACTGCCCGGGGGAGTGAGCGTGTTCCGGTTGTCGCTCGCGCAGCTCGAAGACCTCCCGGCCGCCGGTGGCCCGGCCGCCGCGGATAAGGGCACACCCGTTCCCCGCAGAGGCGCACGCTGTGGGAAGCTAGTACTCCGGCCTCAAAAACCGCCCGCAAAATAGTCGCACCCCGCATCTACACAGGAGCCATTGGTGGATTCAAACGACGTCCAGGCAGACCTCAAGCACGTTCTCTACACCAAGGAGCAGATCCAGCAGCGGATCACGGAGCTCGCTGCGCAGATCGACAAGGACTACGAGGGCCGCGAGATCCTCATTGTGGGCGTCCTCAAGGGTGCAGTCATGGTCATGGCTGACCTTGCCCGGGCACTACACAGCCACATTTCCATGGACTGGATGGCTGTTTCCTCCTACGGCTCCGGCACCCAGTCCTCCGGAGTGGTCCGCATCCTGAAGGACCTGGACACGGACCTGATGGGCAAGGACGTGCTGATCGTCGAGGACATCATCGACTCCGGCCTCACGCTGTCCTGGCTGAAGACCAACCTGGAATCGCGCGGCACGGCTTCGGTGGAAATCTGCACGGCCTTCCGCAAGCCCACGGCCGCCAAGGTGGAGATCGACGTCAAGTACGTCGGCTACGACATCCCCAATGAATTCGTGGTGGGCTACGGCCTGGACTACGCCGAGAAGTACCGCAACCTCGACTTCGTGGGAACCCTCGCGCCGCACGTTTACGAGTAGGATGCGCCGGCGGGGGCATTGCCACCTCGCCATATGCCGGCCGATGCCTGGGGGCAGATGATGCTGGCGCCCCCGGTTCCAGGCCCGTGCAGCCTCCTGCCCGAGTGGCGGCGGCCACTACGCCCAGAGGGAACTTTTGCCCGGCACCATGCGTGATCTACTCCGGACGGTGTATAGCTAGAAGCTGACGCAGCACCATCACGCGCGCAGATTTCTCGCCGTGCAGCACTACCAGGAGGGACGGGGCCAGCCCCCGACACAGATGAAAGCTAAGAACTTCTTCAAGGGCCCGGGCATCTGGATCGTCGTCGTGATCGGCATGCTCCTGGTGGCTTTTGCAACGCTGGCTCCCGGCGGTGCCGCACGGATTGACACTGACAAGGGCCTCGAACTGCTCGCCGGCGACAACGTTGAGCAGGCAAAGATCTTCGATGGTGAAAACCGCGTTGACCTCGTGCTGAAGGAAAACTACCAGCTGGACGGGCAGGACAAGGGCAAGAGCGTCCAGTTCTTCTTCGTTGATGCCCGCGCCCAGGACGTTGTCCGGGCTGTCACCGCTTCCGCACCCAGCGGGGGTTACACGGACCAGCCGATCGAAAGCAACTGGTTCTCCGGCCTGCTCTCCCTCCTCATTCCGGTCATCCTCCTGGGCGCGCTTTTCTGGTTCCTGATGACCCGCATGCAGGGTGGCGGCTCCAAGATCATGCAGTTCGGCAAGTCCAAGGCGAAGATGGTCAGCAAGGACATGCCGCAGGTGACGTTCGCTGACGTGGCAGGCTCCGACGAGGCTGTGGAGGAACTCCAGGAGATCAAGGAATTCCTGCAGGAGCCGGCCAAGTTCCAGGCTGTTGGTGCCAAGATCCCCAAGGGCGTGCTGCTGTACGGCCCTCCCGGCACCGGTAAGACCCTCCTCGCCCGGGCCGTCGCAGGCGAGGCCGGCGTTCCCTTCTTCTCCATCTCCGGCTCGGACTTTGTGGAAATGTTCGTCGGCGTGGGCGCCTCCCGTGTCCGCGACCTTTTTGAGCAGGCCAAGACGAACTCGCCCGCCATCATCTTCGTGGATGAAATCGACGCGGTGGGCCGCCACCGTGGTGCCGGCATCGGCGGCGGCAACGACGAACGTGAGCAGACCCTCAACCAGCTCCTGGTGGAGATGGACGGCTTCGACGTCAAGACCAACGTCATCCTGATCGCTGCCACCAACCGTCCCGACGTGCTGGACCCCGCGCTGCTGCGTCCGGGCCGCTTCGACCGCCAGATCGGCGTGGATGCGCCGGACCTGATCGGCCGCGACCAGATCCTGCAGGTCCACGCGAAGGGCAAGCCCATGGCGCCCGGAGTGGACCTCAAGGCGGTGGCCAAAAAGACCCCCGGCTACACCGGTGCGGACCTGGCAAACGTGCTCAATGAGGCCGCCCTCCTTACCGCCCGCTCCAATGCCAACCTCATTGATGACCGCGCTCTGGACGAGGCGATCGACCGCGTCATGGCCGGCCCGCAGAAGCGCAGCCGCGTAATGAAGGAACACGAGCGCAAGATCACCGCTTACCACGAAGGCGGCCACGCCCTGGTGGCAGCCGCGCTGCGGAACTCTGCGCCGGTCACCAAGATCACCATCCTTCCCCGCGGCCGTGCTCTCGGCTACACGATGGTGGTCCCGGAGAACGACAAGTACTCAGTGACCCGCAACGAGCTGCTGGACCAGATGGCCTACGCCATGGGAGGCCGCGTCGCCGAGGAAATCGTCTTCCACGATCCCTCCACCGGCGCCTCCAACGACATCGAAAAGGCCACCGGCACCGCCCGCAAGATGGTGACCGAATACGGCATGAGCGAACGAGTTGGCGCCGTGCGCCTGGGCCAGGGCGGCGGAGAGCCGTTCCTGGGCCGCGACGCCGGGCACGAGCGCAACTACTCGGACCAGATTGCATACGTGGTGGACGAGGAAGTTCGCAGGCTGATTGACCAGGCCCATGACGAGGCCTACGCCATCCTCATCGAGAACAGGGACGTCCTGGACCGCCTGGCCCTCGAGTTGCTGGAACGTGAAACGCTGAACCAGTCCGAGATCGCCGATATCTTCCGTGACATCCGCAAGCGTGACTTCCGCGAGGTGTGGCTGTCCAAGGAAACCCGTCCGGTCCACACGGCTGGACCGGTGGAATCCCGCCAGGAAAAGGCGGAGCGCGAGGCCCAGGAGGAAGCCAAGCAAGCGCGCCTGGACGAGCCGCTGGATGCCCAGCCGCCGCATCCGCAGGGAGTCCCGGAGGACGCCCCGTTCCAGGGAGGCATCCCCGACTCGGGGCCTGACGCCCTTCGCGGCTAAGCTTTCTACCGTGACCCACTTCGACGACGACGACGTTCCCGCCTCCGCCGTACATCTGGCGGAAGGCGGCGCCCACCACTCCAAACACCAGAAAGTGGACCGGCCCCGCATCGAGGCAGCGGTCCGTGAGATTCTCCTGGCCATCGGAGAGGACCCGGACCGCGCCGGCCTCGTGGACACCCCAAAGCGGGTGGGCAAGGCCTATGCCGAGATGTTTGCCGGGCTGCACCACGACCCGGCCGAGATCCTCGCCACCACCTTTGACCTTGACCATGAGGAGCTCGTCCTGGTCAAGGACATCCCGTTCTATTCCACCTGCGAGCACCATTTGGTGCCGTTCCACGGAGTGGCCCACGTAGGCTACATCCCCTCGCACGACGGCAAGGTGACCGGGCTGAGCAAGCTGGCCCGGCTGGTGGACATGTACGCCCGCCGGCCCCAGGTGCAGGAGCGCCTCACCACGGAAATCGTCGAAGCGTTGGTCAACCACCTCAAGCCCCGCGGCGCGATCGTTGTCGTCGAATGCGAACACATGTGCATGTCCATGCGCGGTATCCGCAAGCCCGGAGCAAAGACCGTAACCAGTGCGGTCCGCGGGCAGCTTCATGACCCGGCCACCCGTGCCGAAGCCATGAGCCTCATCCTCGGAAGGTAATCATCAGACCATGGATTCACTAGCTGCAGCGCCGGGAACCGGCCCCGCAACCTCTCCGCTGCCCATCCTGCGCAAACCGCGGCCGGTGGCCCGTTTTGAAGACCTGCCAACTGACCGCACGCTCGTGATGGGCATCGTCAACGTCACCCCGGACTCCTTCAGCGACGGCGGCAAGCATGCGACGGCGGACACCGCCATAGCGGCCGGCCTCCGGATGTACTACTCCGGCGCGGACATCATCGACGTCGGCGGGGAATCCACCCGACCCGGCGCAGAGGACGTCAGCCCGGAAGAAGAACAACAGCGTGTGATCCCCGTGATCGAGGCGCTCGTGAAAGCCGGTGCCCTTGTCAGCATCGACACCGTCCGCGCTTCCACGGCAGCCGCCGCCCTTCAGGCCGGCGCCGCCATCATCAATGACGTCTCCGGCCTCACGATTGAACCGGAGATGGCCGAGCTCGTGGCGTCCTCCAAGGCCCCGTACATCCTCACCCACCGCCGTGGTGACGCCCGCACCATGAACTCCCTGGCGGAGTATAAGGATGTTGCCGGCGAAGTGGTGGCTGAACTGGCCGGGGTGCGGGACAAGCTCTACGCCGCCGGGGTCAGCGAGGAACAGATCATCATCGATCCAGGCCTGGGGTTCGCCAAGAATGATGCCCAGAACTGGGAGCTCCTGCAGAACCTGGACCAGCTGGAAAGCCTGGGCCACAGGATCCTCGTGGGTGCCTCCCGCAAGCGGTTCCTCGGCACCCTGCTGACGGTGGCTGGTAAATCCGCTGCCCCGCACGAGCGGGATGCTGCCACCGCGGCGATCACTGCCATCAGCGCCTACCGCGGCGCCTGGGCCGTACGCGTGCACGACGTCGGCCCCAGCCTGGACGCCGTCAAGGTTGCCGCGCGCATGGCCGCCCCAAGAACCAGCCAGTAGGCCCAGCCATGGACAGGATTACGCTGACCGGCGTCACCGCCGTCGGCCATCACGGCGTCTTTGATTTTGAACGCCGCGAGGGGCAGCCTTTTGTTGTGGACGCGGTGCTTTATTTGGACTTCGCCAAGGCGGCGGAATCCGATGACGTCCGGGACACCGCGCACTACGGCGAGGTGGCTCAGCGTATTGCTGAGTGGATATCGGGGGAACCGCTGAACCTGATAGAGGCGCTGGCCGTCCGGATCGCGGACAGCCTGCTGAATGAATTCCGGCTCCAAGCCGTGGACGTCACGGTGCATAAGCCACAGGCGCCCATCGAGGTGCCCTTCGGGGATGTGGCCGTCAGCGTCCACCGTGCCCGGAACAACGGGGAGAGTCCAGTCCAGGGGGAAAGACCATGAACTCCGGTTATTCCAAGGTGGTGTTGGCACTGGGCAGCAACCTGGGTGAGCGCAACGAGACACTGACCGAGGCGGTTGCGGATCTCGTTGACCCGCCGGAGATCCGCCTCCTCGCTGTGTCGCCCATTGTCCAGACCAAGGCCGTCGGCGGACCGTCCGGCCAGCCGGACTTCCTGAACATGGTCATCACGGTGGAAACCAACCTGACCCCGCACGAGCTGCTGGAACATTGCCAGTCTGTGGAAAACAAGCACCACCGCGTGCGGGAGGTGCGCTGGGGGCCGCGTACGCTCGACGTCGATATCATCACCTACGGCGACCTCCGCAGCGATGATCCGGTCCTGACCCTGCCGCATCCCCGCGCCGCCACCCGTGCCTTCGTTCTCTACCCGTGGTCGCTCATTGAGCCGGCTGCCACGCTGGACGGCGAACGCATCAGCACTTTGGCTGCGTGGGCGGAGGATTTTGGTGACCTCGCGCCGTTCGACGGCTTCGGCGACTTTGACGGCCTGCCCACCGCGGGGGCGGTGGAGGACCGATGAAACCCATCAATCCGCTGCGCCTCCTGCTCATCGGCTTCATCCTGGCCGTGGCCGGCTGGTCGGCTACCGTGGTGACGAGCCGTTACAGCATGGCCACTCCGGTCCTGCCGCTTACGGCGCTGGCCACCATGGGCGTCATTATCGCCATTACCTTGACCCTGGGCATCCGGGTCCTGCGGTGGCGCAACAGCAACAAGCCCAACAGCACGCAAAAGAAAAAGGTGCTCGATCCGCTCCTCGCAGCCCGGACGCTGGTGCTGGCCCAGGCCTGTGCCTATGCCGGGACGGTCCTGCTCGGCTGGCATGTGGGGATCTTCCTGGACCAGCTGCGGATCTGGAGCCTGCGCAGCAACCAGAGCATCACCTGGATGGCGCTGGCGATGGCCGGTGGCGGACTGGTGATGATCGTGGTGGGACTGCTGGTTGAACGGTTCTGCAGGATCCCGCCGGAGGACGGCGACACCACGGGTGCAGACGGAAAACCGGGCCGCGCGGTACGCGGGGAAGCCGCGGGGGAAGGCGAATATGCATACCGAGGCGATTGACCCGCCGGGAATCGTCTGGCAGCGGGTGTCACCCAAATACGTCACTGTCCGGCTGGTGCAGTGGGCGCTGGGGAATCTCATCACCGTCCTCCTCCTGTCACTGCCCCTGGTTTTGGTGCTCATGGACGTCTGGGCCTGGCCGCCGCTGTGGCTGGCCGTCACCGTCCCGTCCGTTGCATTCGTCCTCGCCATCTGGCGGCTGGTGCTGATCCCGCGCCAGGTGCGGGCCATCGGGTATGCCGAACGGGACGATGACCTGCTGGTCAGGACCGGCATCTTCTTCCAGCGCACCATGGCCGTACCCTACGGCCGGATGCAGTACGTGGACATCGGAGTAGGGCCTGTGGAACGCGGACTTGGCCTCTGCACGCTGAAGCTGCACACCGCCTCGCCGGGAACGAACGCCCAGATCCCTGGGCTGCCCGCGGCGGAGGGCGCGCGGCTGCGCGAGCAGCTCGCTGCCCGGGGCGAAGCCAGGCTGGCAGGACTGTGACGGCAGAGGGGCCGCGTCCTGAGCCGGGGGGCCCTGCCACTGTCCCTGCCTCCGAAAGCGCCGTGCCGGACCCTTCGCCCGGCACCGCGGCCGGCGGCGAATGGCTGCGGGTGCACCCGGCGTCCCCCTTCGTGCGCGGCTGGGTGGCCCTTGCCGCCATCGGCTTTTTCGTCGGCCGGGACTTTTTTGAGCGGGCGCTGCAGGGCAGGCCCATCCTCGAAGATGAATTCGCCGGCCGGGCACCGTTCCTGCTGGCCGGGGGCGCCGTGATGCTGCTCATCGCGGTGCTGGGCTTTATCCTCACCTGGTACTTCACCAAGTACCAGGTGTCTGGTGGCTACGTCCGGGTCAACACCGGCTTCATTTTCCGGCAGCAGCGCCAGGCGCGGCTGGACCGCGTCCAGGCCATCGACATCGTGCAGCCCTTGCTGGCCCGGATCTTTGGCCTGGCCGAGCTCAAGTTCGAGGTGGCCGACGCAGGGGAGTCCGCCGTCCGGCTGGCCTACCTGAAGATGGACGACGCCCGCCAGCTCCGGGCCACCATCCTGGCCAGGGCAGCCGGGGTGACCCTTGATCCTTCCCGCCCGGAAGAGCCGGCACCCGAGGCGCCGGAGTTTCCGGTACTGTCCGTGCCGCCGTCGCGCCTTGTCGGTTCCCTGCTGCTCAGCGAGCAGAGCGTCATTGTGGTGCTGGGCGCCGCGGCATCCGTCTTTTTGACTGCCGTCACGGGCAATGCAGCGTTCTACTTCTACCTGATTCCCGCTGCGCTCGGCCTGGCAGCCAGCTACTGGGGGCTGTTCAACAAGGGGTACAACTTCACGGCGGCCATCTCGCCCGATGGCATTCGGCTGCGCTACGGACTGCTGGACACCCAGGCCCAGACACTTCCGCCGGGCCGGATCCAAGCTTTGAAAGTTATCCAGCCGCCGCTCTGGCGGGCGCTTGGCTGGTACCGGATCCAGGTCAACGTGGCTGGCTACGGCATCATTGAAAGCGCCGGCGAGGGCTCGGGCCGGACCACCCTCCTGCCGGTGGGCAGGCTCGATGACGTGATGTCGATCCTCGCGCTGGTGCTTCCGGATCCCGGCACGGCGCAGCCCGCCGTGGTGTTCGGTGCCGGGCTCCACGGGCTGGATACCGACGGCGGTTTCGTCACCACTCCGCGCAGCGCCCGCCTCCTGGCACCGCTGGGATGGCGCCGGAACGGATTCACGGCCACGGACACCGCATTGCTGATCCGCTCAGGCCGCTGGTGGCGGGAGCTCGTGGTGGTGCCGCACCAGCGGACCCAGTCCATGGCATTGCACCAGGGCCCGCTGGCACGCCGGTTCAGGGTAGCCGACCTGCTGCTGCACACCACGGTTGGCCCGGTCACGCCGCGCCTTCGGCAGGCAGACGTGCAGCAGGCGATGGCGCTCTTCGACGAACAATCGGCTCGCGCCCGGTTGGCACGAAAGCGGCAGACCACTGAGCAATGGCTTCGGCAGGTAGCTCCGGGGGTTGAGCCTGCAACCCGGCCCGCCGAAACCAAGCCTGCCGAAACCAAGCCCGCCGATACCCCCGTCCCAACCCAGGAAGGCCCGCAGCATGGCTAAACCCGGACGCCTCGGCGTCGGAATTGTCGGCGCAGGAAAGGTGGGCGCGGTGCTGGGCGCCGCCCTGCGCGCGGCCGAACACGCCGTCGTCGGTGTCTCAGCGGTTTCCGAAGCAAGCCGTGAACGCGCAGAAACGTTGCTTCCCGGGGTCCCTGTCCTGGAAGTCCAAGACATCGTGGAGCGTGCCGAGCTGGTGCTGCTGGCGGTGCCGGACGACGCCCTGCCGGACCTCGTGGACGGCCTCGCGAAACTGGGTGCGTGGCAGCCCGGCCAACTGGTCGCCCACACGTCGGGCCGGTTCGGGGTGGGGGTCCTGCATCCGGTGCGGGCTGCGGGGGCCGTCCCGCTTGCCCTGCATCCGGCCATGACCTTCACCGGGATGAGCCTTGACCTGACCCGCCTTCTGGACTGCACCTTCGGCGTCACCGCGGATGCCGCCATGTTGCCCATCGCGCAGGCGCTGGTAGTGGAAATGGGCGCAGAGCCGGTGGCCATTGCCGAGGCGGACAGGACGCTGTACCACGCGGCCTTGGCGCACGGTTCCAACCATCTCGTCACCCTTGTGGCGCAGGCTTCGGAGCTGCTGGCTGAGGTGGGAGTGGAGGCGCCGGAGCGGATGCTGGGTCCGCTGTTGCGGGCAACCCTGGAGAACGCGCTGGCCTCCGGGGAGTCCGCCCTCACCGGCCCGGTAGCCCGCGGCGACACGGGAACTGTGAAGGCGCATGCCGAGGCGTTGCGGGAGTTCGACGGCGGCGGGCAGGGGGACGTGCTCGCGGCGTACCTGGCGATGGCGCGGGCCACAGCCCTGCGCGCCGAGGGGCGCGGGCTGCTGAAACCTGACCAGCTGCGGGAGTTGCGCAAGGCCTTGGAACCGGAGGAAGACTGAGAATGCCCATCAAACTAGTCACAACTGTTGCCGACCTGCACGCGGAGAGCGCCCGGCTCCTGGCGTCCCAGCGCGGGACGTCCCAGGGCCTGGTGCCCACCATGGGTGCGCTGCACCAGGGGCATGCCGCCTTGGCCCGGACCGCCGTCGAACAGAACGATGTTGTGGTGGCCACCATCTTCGTCAACCCGCTGCAGTTCGGCGACGCCACTGACTTGGACCGCTACCCGCGGACGCTCGACGCCGACCTCGCCCTGCTTGAAGAGCAGGGAGTCGACCTGGCCTTTGCCCCGTCGGTGGACGAGGTGTACCCGGGCGGCATGCCGCTGGTGCGGATCACCTCCGGAGTGCTTGGGGAGAAGTGGGAGGGTGCTTCACGGCCGGGCCACTTCGACGGCGCCCTCACGGTAGTGGCCAAGCTGCTGCACTATGGAATCCCGGGGGCAGGGCTGCCCGCTTCCGGCGTGGCGGAGGCAGGCCTGCCCGCCTACCGCGCCTACTTCGGGCAGAAGGACGCCCAGCAGTTGGCGCTGGTCCGGCGGATGGTGGCCGACCTGAACTTCCCGGTGGAAATCGTGGCAGTGCCCACCGTGCGTGCCGTCGACGGGCTGGCGCTGTCCAGCCGCAACCGCTTCCTGTCCGGGGAAGAGCGCGAGGCGGCACTGGTGCTGTTCCGCGCACTGCGGCTGCTGGAGGAGCGGGCGAAGGCCCGGGAGCCGCTGGATCTTGGGTCGGCGCAGGAGATGGTGGAGTCCCAGCCGCTGGTGGGTTTGGACTACTTCGATGTTGTTGACCTGGCCACCTTGGAACCGCTGGCCGAGAACTGCCGCGAGACACCGTTCCGGGGTGAAGCCCTGGCGATAATAGCTGCGAAGGTGGGACCGGTGCGGCTGATAGATAACCTCCCATTGAGTTCATAGCCGGGCGCCAAGGGCAGGTCGGCGGTCTTCACTAGGCCACCACCCCTGTTGGCGGGGCGGGCATTCCGGTATGCTCAAATTGTTGCCCCAGACCTTGGCATCGCCTTATTTCGGCGACCAGGAGGACCAACTATCTGCGCGGGCACCCCATACTCCAACACCGTATTTGCCTATGTGCATTGTGCTGCCCGGCCGTCCAACATCCGGCCCAGCCGCGTTCGTGCCTGCAGCGGGCACGGATGCACCGTGCATTTCTCCCTGTGGCTGACGTGCCACGTCCATTTCAGAAGCAGATTCCCATGATCAGCTCAACCAGGGACAGAATCCCTGTTGGAGACCTCGATGTCTACAAGTCATGAAATTGCTCTCCCCACCCCCACGCCCAGTCGCGGTCGGACGTCATCAGGGTTGCATCCCGTGACGCCCCACCTAAGCCCGATAGGAGTGCAGGCGCTCGAGATCATCAGCTCAATCCTTGATGATCCTTCTCCCGGGCTTGCCGACATCAAGCTGCGACTGCGCTCGTGCGTTGCCAATCATCCCGGCCACCCTGAGCAGGCGCTGCTTGCCCACCTGACGGAGAGATCCAGCCGCGCCAATTTAAAAAACAGCCCTCATTCTGTGTAAGTAAACTGGGCAGAGACGGTGAGTATCCTTAGGTCAGGACACGCCGTTCCGGTTCAGCCAGCAGCCGGCTCTGCGCCAGCGGACCGAATCAGGGATCAGGGGCTCACAATGGATGTTGCACCCGGGCTTGCCGCGGGTGAAGAAGACCTGTGTCGCCCCTATCTCGCCAAACTGCCCGTTACCGGCGCTGCTGTTTCCCTCTTCGGCGGTGCCACGGCTGAAACACTGGTGTGTGCGAGCGATGCCCTGGCTGCCCGCCTTGACGAACTTCAGTTCAGTCTGGGTGAAGGACCGCGCTGGCGGGCCGTCCGGACCCGGCTGCCCGTGCTCGTCCCGGATGCCCAGTCCGTGCTGCACCCTGACTGGCCCATGTTTGACAAGGCGATCAGCGGCACGGACGCAGCTGCGCTGTTTGTCTTCCCGCTGACGGTGGGGGCCGCGGACCTGGGTGTAGTGGAGCTCTACCATTCAGTACCGGGAACACTCAGCAGGACTGAGCAGGCAACAGCGGCTATGCTTGCCGGCCAGACCTCGTGGTGCCTCCTCCGAAAGATCCTTACCGTCAGCTCACCGGAGGCGGATGCAGCCGCGGATCCGGTCCTTATGTCGCGCCGTGAAATTCACCAGGCCACGGGTATGGTCCTTGCCCAATCCGGCGCCAGTGCGGCGGACGCGCTGCTGATGCTGCGGGCTTATGCCTTCGCCCACGACCTCACCCTGCGGGAGACGGCCGGCGCGGTCATTGAAGGCCGGTTGTCCTTCGAGTCGGGCCCCAGAAACGGCCCTCAGGCCAGCCCTCTGCAGTAAAATAGCGCCATGCCATCAACTACCCGCGCGGAGCGCGTCAGCGTGGCGTTCGTGAAACTCACGGACACCCTGGTTGCAGACTATGACGTTCTGGACCTGCTGCACACCTTGGTCGAAGAGTCCGTAGGGCTCCTCGATGTGGCGGCTGCGGGGCTGGTGCTGGCTGATCCCAATGGGGAACTGCAGGTTCTGGCGTCAACGAGTGAGGAAAGCCAGCTCGTGGAGGTCCTCCAATTGCGCGCCGGGGAAGGCCCCTGCGTTGAGTGCTATGTCACTGGTCTTGTGGTGGAGGTGGACGACGTTCGATCCCTTGCCCGCTGGCCTGAGTTCAAGGCCGCGGCGTTGTCCCAGGGCTTCCGTTCGGTGCATGCGGTGCCCATGCGCATCCACGGCCGGACCATCGGCGCGATGGGACTCTTCGGCTCCAGCCCGGGGTCACTGACAGAAGAGGATTCGGCAATCGGACAGGCGCTGGCCGACGTCGCCACCATCAGCCTCATTCATGAACGCACCATCCGGGAGGCGGCCGTCGTCAACGAGCAGCTGCAGCGGGCGTTGAACAGCCGGGTATTGATTGAACAGGCCAAGGGAGTCATCGCGCACACGTCCGGGGTGGACATGAACGAGGCGTTCAGGCTGCTACGGGACCATGCCCGTGCCCACAATGAAGGACTTCATGAGACAGCCGGCCGTATTGTGGACCGGAGCCTGACCCTTTAGCCGGACCCTATCGGACCTGCCAGTAAGCCGGGCCCGCCCCTAACCCAGCAACTCCCGGTTGCACACCAGTTGCTCCAGCAACGCCTGCTCGGGTTTGCCTGGATGCCGTGCGACGCAGCGGCGCAGCCGGGCCCGTGCCAGGTCATCGCCGGGTGTCTTTCCGCAGAGCACTTCGTCGATGATCTCCTGCGCCTGCCACCGAAGCGACTCGAGGGCGAGCTGACGAACTTCGGCAGGCGTATCGCCGGACATCCAGGGATCAGGGTCCGAGGGGACACTCTGAAACATCCGCTCTGCTGACATCGGGGCCTCCTTGCACCAGTCCGAAGCGGCCGGGGCCCCTACGGCGTCGTAAGCACTGCTCTGGAATAAACATTACAGGGGGAAAGACCGGTCTGTCTTCCCTAACGGCGAGTAAACTGGAGAGGCCATGTATCCAGAAGCGGAACTTCCACCGGCAGCGGTGGACAACGATTCTTCAGCCACGTTTCCCGCGGCGGCTCCTTCACCCATGGTTACCGAAGCTGCTGCGCCTGAAAGCGGGGCAGCCAAATCCGTGGCCAGGATCATGTCCGTGGCCTACGAACTTTTCTCCCGCCGCGGAGTGCGTGACGTGGGTGTCAACGAGCTGATCGAGCGGTCCGGGGTAGCCAAGGCAACTTTTTACCGGCATTTCCCATCCAAAGACTCCCTGGTCCTTGCCTTCCTTGAACAGCGGGACAAGCAGTGGACCGTGGACGCCATAGTCTCGGGGGCGCGTCGGAGGGGGGAAACTCCCACCGATCAGCTTCTGGCCATTTTCGACGTCTTCGGCGACTGGTTCCTCAGCGAGGATTTTGAAGCCTGTTCCTTCATCAACGTCCTGCTGGAGATGGGCCCGGCCCATCCGCTGGGCCAGGCGAGCATCGATTACCTCGCCAAGATCCGGGGGCATGTGCAGGTCCTGGCTGAAGAAGCAGGACTCCAACGTCCCGAGGAGTTTGCCCGGTCCTGGCACATCCTCATGAAGGGCTCCATTATCTCTGCTACCGAGGGCGACATGCAGGCGGCCAAGCGCGCACAGCAGATGGCCGGCTGGTTGATCGAGCACCACCGGAGCTAGCTCAACCATCAGGTATCGGGGCACTGGCATTTTCCCGTGCCAGTCCAGCCTCTCGTCGCCGCAGGATGGCCTAAGAATACTCAGCTTGCTTATTACTTTCCGCCTTCCTAGGCTGGAAACCGTCAGGCAAAGGACTCTCGAAGCGGCAACGCCGCGCGCGTATCGCCCAAGGCGGCGTCCGCCCCCAGCGAGGAGGAAAGAATGTCAGAACACAGCATCGCAGGCAAGAAGGTCGCATTCCTGTTGACGGACGGCGTCGAACAGGTTGAACTCACCAGCCCCTGGCAGGCAGTCAAGGACGCCGGCGGGCAACCCCTCCTGGTGGCCCCCAAGAGCGGAAAGCTGCAGGGTTACAAAGGGACCGAAAAAGGTGACACATTCGACGTCGACCTAACAGTCGCCGAGGCGAACGCCTCCGACTTTGACGCCCTGGTCCTTCCCGGTGGCGTAGTTAACGCGGACCACCTCCGCGTGGACAAGGACGCCCAAAGCTTCACCCGAAGCTTCTTCGAACAGCACAAGCCCGTTGCTTCCATCTGCCACGGACCTTGGCTGCTCATTGAAGCCGGAGTGGTGCGCGGGCGGAACCTCACGTCCTACCACACCCTCCAGACGGATCTAAAAAACGCAGGCGCCAACTGGACGGACGAGGAAGTGGTGGTGGACCAGGGCCTGGTCACCAGCCGCAACCCGGATGACCTCCCGGCCTTCAACGGCAAACTGGTGGAGGAAATCTCGGAGGGCCAGCACGCCGGCCAGACCGCCTGATCTCCGGGACGGGTGGCGGCCCGGAGGCCTGATCGGTCCGCCGGCGGCCCTTTTTGAATTCCCGCTGTTCCCTCAGGGTTAAAGAAAAATTCCGAGAGGAGGAATTACTCCAAGCGGTAGAGTGTTGGAGTCTGCAGCGACACTGATCGCGCACCACTTCCACAACTCCCTGAGGGAACACGCATGTCTACCGAAGTTTCTCCGAACGCCAGCGGCCAGTCCGTTAAAGCTGCAGGAACCAAGCCCGCCGCACCGGAGAAGATGTCCCGCGAATCGGTGACCATCATCAGCACGCTGTTGGTGGCAACGTTTGTGGTGATCCTCAACGAGACCATCATGAACGTCGCCCTGCAGCGGCTCATGGTGGAACTGCAGGTGGACGCGCCCACCGTGCAGTGGCTCTCCACCGGCTTTATGCTCACCATGGCCGTGGTTATCCCCACCACCGGATTCATCCTGCAGAGCCTGTCCACCAGGGCTGTGTTCATGCTGGCCATGGGCCTATTCGCCGGCGGTACCGCCCTCGCGGCAGTAGCTCCCGGCTTTGAGCTGCTCCTGCTGGCCCGTATCGTCCAGGCTGGCGGGACGGCCATCATGCTGCCGCTGCTGATGACCACCATCCTGACCCTGGTTCCGCTGGCCAAGCGCGGCGCCGTAATGGGCAACGTCAGCATCGCAATCTCGGTGGCCCCGGCCATGGGCCCCACGGTTTCCGGACTGATCCTTGAACACTTCACCTGGCGCTTTATGTTTGTGTTCGTCCTCCCAGTGGCCCTGGCCGCCCTTGCCATTGGTGCCAAGTACCTGACCAACATCGGTGAGGTGGAGAAGACGAAGCTGGACGCACTTTCCGTCGTCCTCACCGTCCCGGCATTCGGCGGACTGGTCTATGGCCTGAGCCAGATCGGCGGCGGCCACGGCGGCCAGGCCGGCCCGGGCGCTGTCGCCATCACCGCGCTGGCCATTGGTCTCGCCGGCCTCACGGCATTTGTCCTTCGCCAGCTTCGCCTGCAGAAGGCCGAAGCCCCGCTGCTGGACCTGCGCGCATTCAACTTCCGTATGTTCACCGTTTCGGTCCTGCTGATGGTGGTGGCAATGATGGCGCTGTTCGGCGGCGTCATCCTGCTGCCCCTGTACCTGCAGGAGATCCGCGGCCTGGGCTCCCTGGAGACCGGCCTGGCGCTTCTTCCCGGCGGCCTGGCAATGGGCCTGCTGGGGCCGGTCATCGGCCGGCTGTTCGACAGGATAGGGCCGCTGCCGCTCACCATCACCGGCTCCATCCTCATGGTGCTGGCCCTCTGGCAGTTCTCAATGCTCGACGCCGGCACGTCAGTGGCGTGGATCGTCACCCTTCACGTGGGGCTGAGTTTCGGTTTGGCGTTGCTCTTCACTCCGGCATTCACCACCGGACTGAACCCGCTTCCGCCGCACCTCTACTCGCACGGGTCCGCGATCATGAGCACCACGCAGCAGGTGGCCGGCGCCGCGGGCACTGCCCTGCTGGTGTCCATCTTCGCCGTTGTATCGGCGACGTCGGGCCTTGTTGCCGGGATGAGCGCCGCCTTCCTGACGGCGACTGTCATAGCCTTCGCCGCCGTCGTTCTTTCAGCGATGATGCGCAAGACCGAAGGTGCCGGCCCGGGGCACGCTCCCGGCCACTAATGCACCGCTGTTGGCCCAACTGGCTCGCAGTTAATGTCGCGAAAAGCGCTTTTCGCGACGTTAACTGCGAGTTACTTTGCGTAGTTTTGGGCTAGCCGGCGTAGAAGTCGGCAAGTTCCTTGATCAGCCGGTCCGGGGCTTTGATGACACCGTCGTGGCCGTGGCCGGGCAGGATGGTGTAGCTGGAGCCTGAGAGGACGTCGTGGATCTGGCCGCAGGCCACCCCGAAGTAGGCCGGGCTCTTCTCGCCCACCACGATCAGCGTCTCCAGCGGCAGTTCCAGGAACGGCTCTGCCGGCATGTCCGCGGCGATGATCGCCTTGATTTCCCGGACGCCGGTCCTCATCATCTCGCGCTGTTGTTTACCCTCAGATGTCCCGGCGGTCAGCTTGTTGGCCAGCGTCAGCATGGAGAGCGGCATGCGGGAGGAGAAGGCGCCGCCGGCTTCAAGGCCGCGCTGCAGGACAGCAAGGGCGCGGTCGTCATCCCCGGCAGCGGCGGCGCGCTCGTACTCGGCGGTCCAGTCGGCCTTGACGCTGTGGTTCACGGAGACGGCGGGGTCATAGACAGCGAGCCGTTCCACCGGGAGTGTGCGGGCGGCGTGAAGGGCAACGGCGCCGCCGAAGCTGTGGCCGAACACGTCCGTGCTGGACGTGTGCTTCATGACCGTCGCCAGGTCGCGGATGTCCACATCAAGGGTGTAGTCCTCGGGCTGGGGCGATGAGGAACCCCGGCCCCGGCGGTTGAAGGTGTGGACCGGACGGCCCAGCGCTGCACTGAGCTTCTGCGCGAACCTCGTGTAGTCCGCAGCGGTCACCATTGAGGGCGGGACAATAACAACGCCCGAACCGGCGGAAGCAAGCTCCCCACCCGTGGAGAAGAGCTCCAGAGTGCCGCCGTCGGGGGTCCTGATGTTCTCACGCGTCATGTTCCGAGCCTAGCCGAGCAACCTGAACACAGGCACCATGGACACCGTCACCCGCCTGAGGTGCACAAGGGCTGTCAGCCGAGGCTTTTGATGAGCGCGGCGCTTTGTTCGCGAATGGCGGCCAGCTCCCGGCCAAGCCCGCAGAGGATAAGACCGGCATCAGCCGCCTGCAGCGGCGAGCCGGATGTCGCCATTCCGTCAGCGCGAAGGTTAATCAGGGATTCGACCAGGCGGAAGGCGAGATCACCGGAATCGCCTCCTGGAGCGACTGCCGGGTCACCGGGGGACAACGCCGCTCCCAGCTCCCGGTACAGGTTGCGCAGCTCCTGCCGGTCCGTGAGGAAACGTGCGAAGCGCGCGCTGCGGGCCTCGGGCAGGTGGTAGAGGACTCCGAGGTTCCAGCGGGCGCTGCACAGTTGCGTTCCGTCGTAGAGCGCGACGGCGTGGAGCCGGCTTCCGGCCGGCCCTTCAGTTGGCAGCTCCGCCACCGCACGCGCAAACTTCAGCCCGCCCAGCACGGTGCCCTCCAGCAGGTCTTCGAGGATGTCGTCCTTGGTCTTGAAGTGGTGATAGAGGGACGACTGCCTGATCCCCACGGCATCGGCAATGGAGCGGGTGGACGTGTTGGCGAACCCCTGGGTGGTGAAAAGCTCGGCCGCCGCGTCCAGGATTTCGTCACGGGCGGTGGCCCCGGGCCTGGAGGGCTGTTGGCTGCGGGGTCTCCCCGGTCCGGCTGAAGTCACCGCATCATTCTTGCACCCGCATCCGCGCCTTTCGGCGCTCCGGCTGGAGGTGAGGGGACGGAAATACAGCGGAAACAAGATGTCTATGTGCCTTTTACAGAGGCGAAACTCGTTGGGGACATCGCGCTGGAAAACTATCAAGTGACCGGTATTCCGCAGCCATCGGCCGAGTGCTGCACTACCGGAAGGCTCCACCCCAACGCCGTTCCAGCCCCCGGAGAATCCGATGACCTCAACCGTTCTTCCCACCGTCCATGCGGACGATGCGGACCTGACGTCCCTTGGCTACGAGCCCACGCTTCACCGGAAACTCGGCCGCTACGCTTCCTTCGCCGCCGGTTTTTCCTTCGTGTCCATCCTGACCACCATCTTCCAGCTGTTCGCCTTTGGCTACTCGTTCGCCGGGCCGGCCTTCTTCTGGACCTGGCCGGTGGTGCTGGTGGGCCAGCTTCTTGTGGCCCTGAACTTCGCGGAACTCGCCGCCCGCTACCCGCTGTCGGGAGCCGTGTACCAGTGGGCACGCCGTGTGGGTGGCGAGGGCGTGGGCTGGTTCGCCGGCTGGTTCATGGCCATCGCCCAAGTAGTTACTGCGGCCGCCGCTGCGATCGCCCTGCAGGTGGTGCTACCCCAGCTTTGGGACGGGTTCCAGATAGTGGGCGGTGATCCGGCGCTGAATACCGTGACCGGCGCTGCCAACGCTGTCATCCTGGGAGCAGTGCTCCTCGTGGCCACCACCATTATCAACTCCCTCGGCGTCAAGCTCATGGCCCACGTCAACTCCGTCGGCGTCACCTGCGAAATCGTCGGCGTCGTGGCGGTCATCCTTGCACTCATCAGCGCCGCGCAGCGCGGGCCCGACGTTGTTGCGGACACCACCGTGCTCCAGGGCTCGGACCTCGGGGCGGTAGGAGCCTTCCTGGTATCCGGACTGATGGCCGCCTACGTCATGGTGGGCTTCAACTCCGCCGGCGAGCTTTCCGAGGAGACCAAGGACCCCCGCCGTACCGCGCCGCGCACCATCCTTTCGGCCCTGCTCATCTCCGGAATCGGCGGAGCACTGATGATCATCACCGCCCTGATGGCCGCACCAAGCCTTGACGACGGCCGGCTCGCCACTGAAGGCCTGCCCTACGTCCTCACCGCAGTCCTGGGCACCTTCTGGGGCAAGGTCCTTCTGGTGGACGTGGCCATCGCCATCTTTGTGTGCACCCTTGCCATCCAGACAGCCGGCTCGCGGTTGGTGTTCTCCATGGCACGCGACGGGAAACTCCCGGCCTCGGCGCTGCTGTCCTCTGTCCATCCCACCCGCGGGACACCCATGTGGCCCTCGATCGTCATCGGCGCCCTGGCAGTCGGCGTGCTGGCCATCAACGTAGGCAATGCCGCCCTGTTCACCACCCTCTGCAGCGTCTGCATCGTTATGGTCTACATCGCCTACCTCCTGGTCACCGTGCCGCAGCTGCTCAACCGGCTCCGGGGCGACTGGAACCGGGTAGGGCAGACCCTGCCGGCAGGACTCTTCTCGCTGGGACGCTGGGGCCTGCCCGTCAACATCCTCGCCGTCCTCTACGGAGCGCTGATGGTGGTCAACCTCGCCTGGCCCCGGCCCGAGGTGTACGACCCGACTGGTGAAAACGGCATCCTCCTCTACTCAGCACCGCTCATGGTGACGGTGGCCCTGCTCCTTGGACTCTGGGTCCGGCGCAGGAACCTGGCCGCCAACGCCTAAGCCACCCAAAACTTCACCAGCTTTCCGACTAACGCAACCACGCGGACCAATAGGACTGACATGACACAAGTAACCGAAAGCCCAGCAGCCGGTACGGCCACCACCGCCGGCGCCCGTGCCCACGCCAGGGATCAGCACGGCAGGACAACTGACACCATGCGCTTCGTTCCGGGTGATTCCGCCCCGGCACGGCTGACGGCGGGCCTTCCTGAAGGCGCCATCGCCGAGCTTTCCTGGGCGGAATCCCTGGCCTTCGGCCGCTACACCACCATGACCCTGGCCCGCGGCACCAGGATCAGGCTCACGGATACCCAGGGGGATGCCTGCGTGCATGCCCTGCTCTACCGCGCCGGAGCCCTGCACGAACGGCTCAACATCGCTGACACCGTCAAGGTCCCTTGGCAGGCCTACCCTGGTGCAGGCCACCCGCTCCTTTCCGACGCCGGCCGGCTGATTGCCACGATCGTCGCTGACAGCTCGACCCGGCACGACGCCCTGACCGGGGCCACCACACTTGAAGGCAACACGGCAAGGTACGGTGCAGGAACCGCCCACAGCGCATCTCCGGCCGCCCGGGAACTGCTCACGCTTGGCGCCCTTAAGAGTGGCCTGGGTCCCCGCGACGTGGCACCGTCGCTGTCCCTGTTCAAGGGAGCCAGCGTTGACCCTTCCGGCAGTATCACCTTCACCGGAAGTGCCGGCACGGGCGCGGCCGTCGAACTTCTGCTCCAGCTGGATGCGGTCCTGGTTCTTGCCAATACAGCGCACCCGCTGGACCCGCGCACAGACTTCACCGGAACCGCCGTCGACATCGTTGCCTGGCACGCGCCGCAAGACCTCGCAGCGCTGCGAGAGGGCACCCTCACCGGGCCCCTGGCTCCGGAACACCTGCAGGCACTGCACAACACCGAACACGACCTGATCGCAAGGAACGCCCGATGAACACCGCCACTTACACCGATCCCATCGCGGACGCCCGCAACCTTGCCCTCACACCGGGCGAAGTGGTCCTTGACGAGTTCGTCGAAGCCCGCGGCCCCTGGTCCGCAGTGATCCCTGCCGGAGACGTGCTGACCATCGTGGACCTGGAAGGCAACCAGGCCGTGGACTGCCTGCTGTACGCCGCGGCTGACACCACCGTCCGTTACTCCGCCGCCGTCACCATCGCCCGGCAGCAGTCCATCGTCCTGACCACCGGTTCGGTCCTGCGGGCGGAAACGGGAGTTCCCCTGATGACCGTCGTGGCAGACGAGGTGGGCGTCCACGACACCATCGGCGGGGCCTGCTCCCAGGAATCAAACACCCTCCGCTACGGGCAGCACACCCGCGAACAGCACGCCTGCGTGGAGAACTTCCTGATCGAGGGCTCACGCTGGGGACTCGGGAAGCGGGACCTGGTGTCCAACATCAACTGGTTCATGAATGTTCCGGTGGACCCGGACGGCGCCCTGGGCATTGTCGACGGACTCTCCGCACCCGGAAAGCGCGTGGCACTGCGCGCAGAAGTGGACACCCTGGTGCTGGTGTCCAACTGTCCCCAGATCAACAACCCGTGCAACGGCTTCAACCCCACCCCTGTCCGCATGATCGTCACCCGGTCGGAGGCAGCCCTGTGAGCACTTTCGACACCCTCCTGATTGCCAACCGCGGCGAAATCGCCTGCCGCATCATCGAATCCGCCCGCAAGCTGGGACTCCGGACGGTGGCCGTGTTCTCCGAAGCGGACCGCGGTGCCAAGCACGTCCGGCTGGCGGACGAAGCAGTGCTCCTCGGGCCCGCACCGGCGAAGGAATCCTACCTCCGCGTGGATGCGCTGCTGGAAGCGGCCAGGTCCACCGGTGCCGGAGCCATCCACCCCGGCTACGGCTTCCTGTCCGAGGACGCCGCCTTCGCAGAGGCAGTCGAGGCCGCGGGCCTGGTCTTTGTGGGACCCACCGCCGAACAGCTCCGCATTTTCGGCACCAAACACACCGCCAGGGATGCTGCGCGGGCGGCAGGAGTGCCGATGATCGCCGGGTCCGGGCTGCTGGCGGACGTGGACGGCGCCGTCGCGGCAGCCGCCGCAATTGGCTTCCCGCTGATGCTCAAAGCTACCGGCGGTGGCGGCGGAATCGGCATGACGGTCTGCCGCACGGAGGCCGAACTTGTGGAAAGCTTCCCGCGCGTAGCCCGCCTGGCGGCCGCCAGCTTCGGCACCGCCGGAGTGTTCGCTGAGCGGTACGTCGAAAACGCCCGGCACGTCGAGGTCCAGGTTTTCGGCGACGGCGAAGGCCGGGTGGTCAGCCTCGGTGATCGGGACTGCTCCCTCCAGCGCCGCCATCAGAAGGTCCTTGAGGAAGCGCCCGCACCGGACCTCCCGGACGAGCTGCGCGAGGAACTTCACCGCAGCTCCCGTGCCCTCTGCGCGTCCCTCAACTACCGCTCCGCCGGAACCGTGGAATTCGTCTACGATTCCGTCCGCCGCGAAGCCTCCTTCCTCGAAGTCAACGCCCGGCTCCAGGTAGAGCACCCTGTCACCGAGGCCGTCACCGGCGTGGACCTGGTGGAATGGATGCTCCGCCTGGCCCAGGGCGGCACCGAGGCCGCAACGGTCCTCGCGGAAGTACCGGACAGCCTGCCGGTTTCGGGCCACGCCGTGGAAGCACGCGTCTACGCCGAGGACCCCGCCCGCGGCTTCCAGCCCAGCGCCGGCACCGTCACCAACGCCGTCTATCCCGCGTTCGGGGACGTCCGCGTGGACGCCTGGGCCGAGACCGGCACCGAGGTTTCCACCAACTACGATCCGCTCCTGGGCAAAATCATCACCGCCGGGGCAGACCGCTCCGAAGCCCTTGACCGGCTCGCCACCGCGCTCGCCGGCACCCGCATCGACGGGATCGAGACCAACCTCGGCCTGCTCCGCGCCGCAACGGGACTGGACGTGGTCCGTGCCGTACAACACTCCACGAGCACTTTGGATAACGTGGGGGACCCGGAGCCACGCATTACCGTGGGCCGCCCCGGCCTGCAGACAACCGTGCAGGACTGGCCGGGCCGGACAGGGCTGTGGCAGATCGGCGTACCGCCCAGCGGGCCCATGGACGACCTGTCCTTCCGGCTCGGCAACACCGCCCTCGGGAACGCGGAGGGTGCTCCCGGCCTGGAATTCACCATGACCGGCCCCAGCCTGACCTTTACGCACCGCACCACTGTCTGCGTCACCGGCACTGAGGTAACAGTGACAGTTGACGGGACGGAGGTGACCACCTGGGCACCTGTCACGGTCCCTGCGGGTGGAACGCTCGACGTCGGGACCGCCGGCGGCAACGGGCTTCGCGGCTACATCCTGTTCCAGGGCGGCCTGGACATCCCGCAGTACCTGGGCAGCGCCTCCACCTTCACCCTCGGGCAGTTCGGCGGCCATGCCGGGCGCGTCCTTCGCGCAGGCGACGTGCTCCGCGCAGTTGCCCCGGCCGTCTCCGGAGCCGCAAATAGTGAAGAAGCGCCGGTGGCAGCCGTACCGCTGGACAGCAGGCCTGCACTGACTTCAGCCTGGGAACTGACCGTCGCGGAAGGGCCGCACGGCGCACCGGAGTTCTTCCAGCGTGAGGACATCGAAGAGCTCTACGCCTCCGAGTACGAGGTCCACTTCAACTCCGCCCGCACCGGTGTCCGGCTTATCGGCCCCAAACCGCGCTGGGCCCGGACCGACGGCGGCGAAGCCGGCCTGCACCCGTCCAACATCCACGACACCGCATATTCGGTGGGAGCCCTGGACTTCACCGGGGACACACCCATCCTGCTCGGTCCCGACGGGCCCAGCCTGGGCGGGTTCGTCTGCCCGGTCACGGTAGTCACCGCGGACCGCTGGAAGCTCGGCCAGCTTCGGCCCGGCGACAAAGTCCGGTTCGTACCCATTCCGGTGCGCCAGGCGCCGTCGGCCAAGGATCTGGGACCTGGCCGGCAGTTGGTGCTGCCGGGCGGCGCAGGCTGGTCCCCGGACATCTCCCGGCTCACGGCAGCAGGCGCCCACGCATCGGCACCTGCCAGCCGCACGGCGCGGGGGGATGGCGACGACGGCGTGCTGGGCCGCGTGCCGGAAAGTTCCGGCAGGCCCGCGGTCACCTACCGCCGGTCCGGGGACGACAACCTGCTGGTCGAGTATGGGGAGATGGTCCTGGACCTTGGGCTCCGGGCCAGGGTCCACGCGCTGCACCAGCACCTTGAGCAGCTCCGCGTGCCGGGAATAGTGGACCTCACCCCCGGGATCCGCTCCCTGCAGATCAAGGTGGATCCGTCCGTCCTGTCCACCAAGCGCCTGCTGGACCTCGTCCAGGAAGTTGAGACCGCGCTGCCTGCGAGCTCGGAGCTGGTGGTTCCCAGCCGCTCCGTCCGGCTGCCGCTCTCCTGGGACGATCCCGCCACCCGTGAAGCGATCGAACGCTACATGGCAGGTGTCCGCGACGACGCCCCCTGGTGCCCGTGGAACATCGAATTCATCCGGCGGATCAACGGCCTGGACTCCGTCAACGAGGTGTTTGACACCGTCTTCAATGCCGAATACCTGGTCCTGGGGCTGGGCGACGTCTACCTTGGCGCCCCGGTGGCAACCCCACTGGATCCACGCCACCGCCTGGTTACCACCAAATACAACCCGGCCCGCACCTGGACACCGGAGAACGCGGTGGGCATCGGCGGAGCGTACATGTGCATCTACGGCATGGAAGGGCCCGGCGGCTACCAGTTCGTGGGCCGCACCACGCAGGTCTGGTCGCGGTACGCGGACTCCGCCCCGTTTGAGCCGGGCTCGCCGTGGCTGCTCCGCTTCTTCGACCGCATCTCCTGGTACCCGGTCAGCCCCGAGGAACTCCTGGACCTGCGGGCGGACATGGCCGCAGGCAGGGGCCGCGGCGTGGACATTGAGGACGGCACATTCTCGCTGGCTGACCATGAGGTGTTTTTGGAGGAAAACCGGGAGTCCATCACGGCGTTCCGGGAGAAGCAGGGCGCGGCGTTCGCGGTGGAACGGCAGGCCTGGGCCGACGCCGGGGAGTTTGACCGCGCGGACGCGCTTGCCGCCGTCGTGTCATCGGATGCAGACGAAGTAGTCGTTCCCGAGGGAGGATCCCTTGTCTCCGCACCGTTTGCTGCCAGCGTCTGGAAAGTTGACGTGGCGGTAGGGGACCGGGTGGTGCGGGGGCAGCCGTTGGTGTCTTTGGAGGCCATGAAGATGGAAACCGTGCTCGAAGCGCCGTGTGACGGCGTGGTCCTGCAGGTCCTGCCGACTGCGGGCTCGCAGGTGGTTGCGGGTGAGGCGGTGGTGATCCTTGGCGGGCTGGGTGCCGAAACCGAGCCTGTAACTCCGGGCGCAGCCCCGGGAGCGCAGACGCTGGAAGCACCAGAACTGGAAGCGGCAGCAGTATGAGCAACGGAACCATCGGCGCTGCCACCAGGCGGGTCCAGGCCGCCCTCACCGCATTGGACGCAGTGGATCGCCCCGAGATCTGGATCGCCCTCCGTAGTGCGGACGAACTGCTGGCCGAAGCTGCCGCCATTGACACGGCCGCTGCCGGTGGGGCGGACCTGCCGCTCGCCGGGCTCCTGCTCGCCGTCAAGAACAACGTTGACGTAGCAGGGATCCCGACGACGGCGGCGTGCCCCGGCTTCGCTTACCAGCCGGACAAGGATGCGGAAGCAGTGGCCCGCCTCCGTGCCGCCGGTGCCCTCGTCCTGGGGGCCACCAACCTCGACCAGTTTGCGACAGGCCTTGTAGGTACGCGAAGCCCGCATGGTGCAGTCCGCGACTCCCGCCGTCCGGACTTTATCTCCGGCGGCTCAAGCTCCGGCTCTGCCGTCGCCGTGGCTTTGGGGCTGGCGGATATCGCCATCGGAACGGACACTGCAGGATCAGGCCGCGTGCCCGCGGGGCTGCAGGGAATCGTGGGCATCAAACCGACGCTGCATGTCGTCTCCACGGCCGGGGTGGTGCCGGCCTGCCGGTCCTGGGACGCCGTCACCATCTTCGCCCGCCAGCTGTCCACCGCCGAGCTCGCCATGGGCGTCATGGCGGGAGGAGCCCGGGCCTGGCCGGCGGACATCCGGCTGGCCGCGCCGGAAAAACCGCGGATAGCGTATCCGGCAACCCTGCCGGGACTGCCGGAGGCCTGGGCGGCGGAATTCCACCGGAACATCAACCGGCTGCGGGATGCGGGAGTGGACACGGAAGCCATCGAATTTGATGTCTTCCTTGAGGCCGCCCGGCTGCTGTACGACGGTGCGCTGGTGGCGGAGCGCTATGCCGCCGTCGGCGGTTTCCTTGAAACAGCCGGCGCCGATGCGGACGCTCAGGCGGGCATCGATCCCACGGTGGAACGCATCATCCGGGCTGCGGGCACGGTGCCCGCCCACCGCTACGTCAACGACACCGCGAAGCTGGAAGAACTGAAGCGAAAGGCGATGGCACGGCTGGACGGGTTCGACGCCCTGCTGATCCCCACCGCGCCCTTCCATCCCACCCTCGCCGAGGTAGCCGCTGATCCTGTGGGCGTGAACTCGTTGATGGGCACGTACACGAACTTCTGCAACCTGTTCGACCTGTGCGCGGTGGCTGTGCCTGCCGGTGAAGTGGACGGTGCCCAGTTCGGCGTGACCGTGGTGGGCAGGACCTTCGAAGATGCTGTTGCCGCCCACATCGCACGCCTGCTGGAGGCAACCCCGGACGTTCCCGCACTCTTCGCCCAGGGGGCGGCGCCGGCAGCCGCGCAGCCTGCCGGCCGTGCGCCGTCGTCATTCCCCTGGCCAGTAGCCGCCGGGGCCGCCGCTGTACCGATGGTAGTGGTGGGCGCGCACCGCAAGGGGCAGCCGCTGGCACCGCAGCTGGAGGAACTTGGTGCGGCGTGGGACGGCCCGGTGCGTACGGCCGCCCGCTACCGCATGGTGTCCCTCGACACTGTGCCGCCGAAGCCGGGGGTGTACCGCTCGGACGACGGCGGCGCGGAACTGGTGGGGGAGCGGTGGCTGTTGTCCGAAGCGGGGATGGGCTCCTTTCTGGCTTCCCTCCGGGAGCCCATGCTGCTCGGGTCAGTGGAGCTTTCGGACGGTTCCAAGGCCGTCGGGTTTGCCTGCGACGCTGTCGCGGCGGCATCCGGGGAAGACATCACCCGCTATGGCGATTGGCTGGCAGACCGGACCGGGCCGGCAGGCGGAGAGGAGCAGCAGGAGGCGCGGAGTGTGTGGCAGAACCTGGGCGGCGCGGCGCTGGCCGGTTTCCGCCGTGGCGCCTAGCTCTTGAAGTATTCGGAGATGTCGGAGACCAGTTCGTTCACGGCGGCGGGAATGGAACCGTGGAAACCCTTGGGGGAGAGCTCATAGGTGCTGCCGGGGACGGCCGCATGCAGCCGCTCAGCCGTTGCCTTGTAGTAGCTGGGGCTCTTGCCGCCGGCCATGAAATGGGTGTTGGCAGGCAACACACTGAAATCCCTGGCGTGGTCCGCCTCCTTGTAGGCGGCCCGCAGCTCGCCAACGCCACTGGGCATCACCTCACGGAACATCCTGTTGACCTTCGTCCGGGACAACAGGGCCATCAGCCCGGCGAGCACGGGCTCCGGGATCTTCGCCATCGCCGACCCGGGGCTCGTGGCCTTCTTCATATGGGCAAGGGCGCGGCCAACCTTGCCGCTGTCCACGGCGTCTTCGAATCCGGACAACCAGGAGGTGTCGATGCTGCCATCAATATTGACGGCAGCGTCGTACACTGCCAGCTTGTCCGGAACGTAGGAGGTTCCGGTGAACTCCTGCACGGCGTTCAGTGCCACCGACCCGCCCAGGCTGTGGCCCAGGATATTCCGGGCACCGGTGGCATCCAGGACGGTACGGACGTCGGCGATCTCCGTGGCCATGGAATAGCCGTGCGGCTGCTCGGAGGAGCTGCCCCGTCCACGGCGGTCGTAGACGTCCACGGCCCACCCCTCACCCAGGCCCTTGGCCAGCGCAACCGAAAACGGCCGGTAGATCAGCGCAGTCAGGAACGCGCCGCCGATCAGGAGCACCCGCCGTTCTCCCGGCGCATCCCCGGTGCCGTAACTGTACAAGGCGAGGCGGCCGCCGTCGTGCGTTGGAATGACCTGTTCTTTCACCACCCCATCCTAGGCGGGAGCCCACTGCCGCCAGCGAAGCCGGGCCAGCCCAACTCCCGGTAAACTTGATGATTGTGACTTCCCAAAACACCCCCTCGCCCAAGAACTCCCCAGAGCCGCTCGATGCCAGCGAGCAGATGCGGATCCGCATGGAGAAGCGCGCCAAACTGATCGAGCGCGGCGCCGAGGCGTACCCGGTGGGTGTGGAGCGGACGCATTCGCTCTCCGAGATCCGTGAAAAGTACGCCCACCTCGAGGCAGACGACACCACCGGCGACGTCGTCGGCGTCACCGGCCGCGTGGTGTTCGTGCGCAACACCGGAAAGCTGTGCTTCGCAACCCTCCAGGAGGGCGGTACCGACGGCAAGGGCACGCGCCTGCAGGCAATGCTCAGCCTTGCCAACGTAGGCGAGGAAGCGCTCGCCGACTGGAAGGCGCTGGTTGACCTCGGCGACCACGTGTTCATCAAGGGCGAGGTCATCTCCTCCCGCCGCGGCGAGCTCTCTGTTATGGCCGAGTCCTGGTCCATGGCCTCCAAGGCGCTCCGCCCGCTGCCCGTACTCCACGCGGAGCTCAACGAGGAAACGCGCGTCCGCCAGCGCTACGTGGACCTGATGGTCCGCGACGAAGCCCGTGAAATGGTGTACACCCGCGCGGCCATCACGCGCTCAATCCGCGAAACACTCTTCCGCCACAACTATGTTGAAGTCGAAACCCCCATCCTGAACCTGGTCCACGGCGGCGCCCTGGCGCGGCCGTTCGAGACCCACATGAACGCCTTCGACCAGAAGATGACCCTGCGCATCGCCACCGAGCTGTACCTCAAGCGTGCCGTGGTGGGCGGCATCGACCGCGTCTACGACATGGGCCGCGTGTTCCGCAACGAGGGCGTGGACTCCACCCACAGCCCGGAATTCACCACCCTTGAGTGCTACGAGGCGTGGGCGGACCAGTTCGTTATGGCGCAGCGCATCAAGGAGATCATCCTCGACGCCGCCGATGCCGTGGGTGCCGGCCGTGTCCTTCACACCGAAGCAGGGGAAATCAACCTCGACGGCGACTGGGCATGGGTTTCCGTCTACCCGGGCCTGTCCGACGCCGTTGGCCAGGAAGTCACGCCGGAGACTTCCCTGGAGGTACTGAGGGAAATTGCCGAAAAGCACGACGTCAAGGTTGACCCCAAGTGGGACGCCGAGAAGCTGGCCGTGGAGCTTTTCGGCGAAATCGTGGAGCCCACACTGCTGAACCCCACGTTCGTGTACGACTACCCGCCCTCTGCCCAGCCGTTGGCCCGCCCGCACCGGGAGGACGGCCGGCTGATCGAGGCCTGGGACCTGATTATTGGTGGCATGGAGCGCGGCACCGCCTTCTCCGAGCTCATCGACCCGGTCATCCAGCGGGAGCGGCTCACCGAGCAGTCACGGCATGCAGCCGCCGGCGACGATGAGGCAATGCAGCTGGACGAAGACTTCCTGCGCGCCCTCGAATACGGTGCGCCGCCGATGGGTGGCATCGGCCTCGGCATCGACCGCTTGGTGATGCTGTTCACCGGGGCCGGCATCCGCGAAACAATCCTCTTCCCGCTGCTGAAGCCTGAAGGACACTGATCGTGGAATACGTAGCTGTACTCCTGCCTTCGCTGGTGGTCGGCCTGCTTTTCTGGTTTGCCATGAAGTCAATCTTTAATGCGGACAAATCCGAACGGCAGGCAGAGGCACAGGCCCAGGCAGAAGCCGAAGCACGATCGGCGGCGCCGGTGGACCGGCCGGATCCGGAAACGAATAGATAAACCCCTGAGCTTTCCCCCTTTTATCCCCCGGAACCATTTGCCGCTTTGACGCGTTGCCATAAAGAGAGTCATACTTTTAGGGAAACATCCTGCTTTTCTGAAAATCGAACCCTTTCCAAGAGGAAGACTTTAAATGGCACAGAAAGTAAACATCATCCTCGTTGATGATTTGGATGGGGGATCCGCAGACGAGAATGTTAAGTTCGGCCTTGACGGGGTCAACTACGAGATTGATCTATCGGCGGCCAATGCCGCTGAACTCCGTTCCTCATTGGAACGGTTTATTGGCGCCGCCCGTAAGGCTTCCGGCGGCAGCGGCGGGCGGGCTGCCCGGACCAAAGCCTCCGGTGGAGGCCGCAGTCACGATTCGGCGCAGATTCGCCAATGGGCGCGGGAAAACGGCTATACCGTTAACAGCCGCGGCCGAATTCAGGCCGAAATCCAGGAAGCCTACCAAAAGGCCAATTCCTAGTTACGGCCTCGGCCCGCAAAAAGCCCTGCATCCCGGTTCGGGAGGCAGGGCTTTTGCCGTTTCCAAACCTGAAATGCGAGGCTCAACAGAAATTGCTCCCGCAGGGCCAGGATGCGCGGGCCGGTGGCGGGGTGGGTGGCAGAGGACGCCACAGTAAGCCAGCGACTGCCACGGATCCGGTCCCTGGGAGGGCTCTTTAACTGCTCACTGAAGGTGCCGGCAGGGCTGCAAAGCGGCCTCTGCCGATATTCCCGGTCCCGGCGCGGTTTCCCCCGTGGCGAACACGCTCCACAAGTCTGGGTCAGCCACGTAGCATCAAAGTACGTCGTAGCTAGGAGTGTGGCGAAATGTTTGAGCGATTTACGGACCGTGCCCGTCGCGTAGTTGTGCTTGCCCAAGAAGAGGCACGCATGCTGAACCACAATTACATCGGTACCGAACACATCCTCTTGGGTCTGATCCATGAGGGTGAGGGCGTTGCCGCCAAAGCTCTTGAGTCCTTGAGCATTTCGCTCGACGGCGTTCGCGAGCAGGTGCAGGAGATCATCGGACAGGGCCAGCAGGCGCCGTCCGGGCATATCCCCTTCACCCCCCGTGCCAAGAAGGTGCTGGAGCTCTCGCTGCGCGAAGCCCTCCAGCTGGGCCACAACTACATCGGCACGGAGCACATCCTGCTGGGCCTCATCCGCGAGGGTGAGGGCGTTGCCGCCCAGGTGCTGGTCAAGCTCGGCGCCGACCTCAACCGGGTCCGCCAGCAGGTCATCCAGCTCCTTTCGGGCTACCAGGGCAAGGAAACCACCGGCGCCGGCGTCGGCTCGGGCCAGCCTGAAGGTGCCCCGGCCGGCTCTGTTGTCCTGGACCAGTTCGGCCGCAACCTGACCCAGGCTGCCCGCGAGAACAAGCTGGACCCGGTCATCGGACGCGAGCAGGAGATGGAGCGCGTCATGCAGGTCCTCTCCCGCCGCACCAAGAACAACCCTGTGTTGATCGGTGAGCCGGGCGTCGGTAAGACGGCCGTCGTCGAAGGCCTGGCCCAGGCGATTGTCCGCGGTGACGTCCCGGAGACCATTCGGGACAAGCAGCTCTACACCCTGGACCTCGGTTCCCTGGTGGCAGGCTCCCGTTACCGCGGTGACTTCGAAGAGCGCCTGAAGAAGGTCCTCAAGGAAATCCGCACCCGCGGCGACATCATCCTCTTCATCGACGAGATCCATACCCTCGTGGGTGCCGGTGCCGCCGAAGGTGCCATCGATGCTGCGTCCATCCTGAAGCCCATGCTGGCCCGCGGTGAACTGCAGACCATCGGTGCCACCACGCTGGACGAGTACCGCAAGCACATCGAGAAGGATGCCGCCCTCGAGCGCCGCTTCCAGCCGATCCAGGTCAAGGAACCCTCCGTGGCGCATGCCATCGAGATCCTCAAGGGCCTGCGTGACCGCTACGAGGCGCACCACCGCGTCACCATTACCGACGGCGCCCTGGCGTCCGCCGCCAGCCTCGCCGAGCGCTACATCTCGGACCGCTTCCTCCCGGACAAGGCGATCGACCTGATCGATGAGGCCGGCGCACGGCTGCGCATCCGCCGCATGACCGCTCCGCCGGAGCTCAAGGCCATGGACGAGCGCATCGCCAAGCTGAAGATGGAAAAGGAGTCCGCGATTGACGCGCAGGACTTCGAAGGTGCAGCTTCGCTCCGTGACAAGGAGCAGAAGATGATCACCGAGCGCGCGGAGAAGGAACGCCACTGGAAGTCCGGCGGCATGGATGACATCTCCGAGGTGGATGAGGATCTCATCGCCGAGGTGCTGGCCAACTCCACCGGTATTCCCGTGTTCAAGCTGACCGAGGAAGAGTCCTCGCGGCTGCTGAAGATGGAAGACGAACTGCACAAGCGCGTTGTGGGCCAGAACGAAGCCATCAAGGCTCTGTCCCAGGCAATCCGCCGTACCCGTGCAGGGCTCAAGGACCCCAAGCGCCCGGGTGGCTCGTTCATCTTCGCCGGCCCCACCGGCGTCGGCAAGACCGAGCTCGCCAAGGCACTCGCGGAGTTCCTGTTCGGTGAAGAGGACGCCCTCATCACCCTGGACATGTCCGAGTACTCCGAGAAGCACACCGTCTCGCGGCTCTTCGGTGCCCCTCCGGGCTACGTGGGCTACGAGGAGGGCGGCCAGCTGACCGAGAAGGTCCGGCGTCGTCCGTTCTCCGTGGTGCTGTTCGACGAAGTGGAAAAGGCCCACGCGGACCTCTTCAACTCCCTCCTGCAGATCCTGGAAGACGGCCGCCTGACCGACTCCCAGGGCCGCGTGGTGGACTTCAAGAACACCGTGATCATCATGACCACCAACCTCGGTACCCGGGATATCTCCAAGAGTGTTGCCACCGGCTTCCAGTCCGGCACTGACACGCAAACCGGCTACAACCGCATGCGTGCCCGTGTCACTGAGGAGCTCAAGCAGCACTTCCGTCCCGAGTTCCTGAACCGTGTGGATGACGTTGTGGTGTTCCCGCAGCTCACCCAGGACGAGATCATCGAGATCGTGGACCTCTTCGTCACCCGGCTGGAGAAGCGCCTCAAGGACAAGGACATGGGCATCGAGCTCACGCCCGCCGCCAAGGTGCTCCTCGCAACCCGCGGTTACGACCCCGCCATGGGTGCCCGGCCGCTGCGCCGCACCATCCAGCGCGAGATCGAGGACCAGCTCTCCGAGAAGATCCTGTTCGGCGAGATTCACGCCGGCGACATCGTGGTAGTGGACGTGGAAGGCGACGGCGACGACGCCAAGTTCACGTTCGCCGGCAACGCCAAGCCGCGTATCCCGGAAATCGCCCCGAGCGTCTAAAGCACCACCGGAAGGCCCCGCCAGCTCCCAGAGCTGGCGGGGCCTTTCGCCTTTAACCCACACCGCCCAAAGGTTGAGTCCGGGTGCGTCACTGGGACTCGGTGCCTTTCCATGGTTGAGTCCGGTGCCGGCCATCAGAGATTTCCCGGCGCCTGCTCGTTCCTCGCTTTGACGGCGCCTACATGCCCGGCACCTCGTGCCCGCGGGGCACCAAGCGCAGGTGCCGGGGTCATTTGTGTAGCTTGCGTCAGAGCGACGAAGGAGCAGCAAGCGGCAAATGGCGCCGCTGGCGGCGCGACCCTGCCACGGACCGACGGCGCCAAGCCGGCGACGCGCCTTGCATTGCAGCCTTCGAAAACTTCGGGGCGTTCCGCCGGTAGTGAAGTGGTTGTGACCGGAAGCACAAGTCGGGTTGAATCGGGGGCATGGCTAATCTGAATCCGGCGATCCCGGACGAACAACCTTTGACCCCTTTCCATGATCTGGACCATTACCTCTCCATCCCCCGGGTGAGCGGGCTGGCGATGAGCCCTGACGGCCGGCGGCTGGTTACCACCGTGGCCACCCTTAGCGGCAAGGGAACCGAATTTGGCACGGCCCTGTGGGAGCTCGATCCGGCCGGGCAGAAGCAGGCGCGACGCATCACGCGCAGCGCCAAGGGCGAGGCCGGAGCGGCGTTCGCAGCCAACGGTGACGTCTACTTCACCTCAGCCCGGCCCGACCCTGACAGCCCCGAAGGCGATCCCGTCAATGCCCTGTGGCTCCTTCCCGCCGACGGCGGTGAAGCCCGCGTGGTGCTGAACCGTCCCGGCGGCGTCGGTGCTGTGAGGACAGCCATAGCGGCGGACGCGACGCTCGTTGTAGCGGAAGTCTTGGCGGGCTCGGCCGATGAAGATGACGACGCCGAGCGGCGGAAGTCGCGCAAGGACAACAAAGTCTCCGCCATCCTGCACAGCGAGTATCCGGTGCGTTACTGGGACGCGGACCTTGGGCCCGGCCAGCCT
Organism: Arthrobacter sp. MDT2-3; assembly: GCF_059090465.1. NCBI lineage: Bacteria > Bacillati > Actinomycetota > Actinomycetes > Micrococcales > Micrococcaceae > Arthrobacter > Arthrobacter sp. MDT2-3. Next base: position 755,046 of record NZ_JBNHFS010000001.1, read on the forward strand.
CGGATCTTCGCGGTCGAGCCCGGAAAAGAGAAGGACCCCGGCAAACCCGCCACTGTCGACTCCACGGTGCCATTGACCCTTCGGAACCTCACACCCGACGCAGGTCCGCGGCTGCGGGAGGCGGAAATTGCCGTCAGCCCCGATGGCCGGACCATCTACGCGAGCTACACCAAACCGCTGGCCAAGGCGGACAGCCGCTCCGTCCTGGTGGCCATTGACGTGGCCTCCGGAAACACCAGGGTGCTCCTGGACCACGAGGGCATGAGCTACTTTCCCGGCCCGGTCAGCCCGGACGGCAACACCCTGGTGGTGGTGAGCGAAAGCGACACCACTCCACGCCAGGCTCCCCAGGTAAAGCTGCACCTCCTGGATGTCTCCGAAGCGTCAGCATCCGGCACTGGGCAGCTGACCGTTCTGGCGCACGACTGGGACCGCTGGGCCAAGCCGGCAGCGTGGCTGCCAGACGGTTCCGCCCTCCTGGTCACCGCGGACGACGACGGCGCGTCGCCAATTTTCCGGATCACCGTCCCGGCGTCTGCCGCTGAAGTGAGCGTCACCCGGGTGACCCAGGACGCGGCGGCCTACACCGACGTCGTGGTTTCGCCTGAGGGTCGCAGCGCCTACGCCCTGCGCAGTTCTTACGAATTCCCACCGGAGGCAGTCCGCATCGACCTGCAAACCGGTGAGACCACCAGGTTGCCGGCACCGGCGGAACGGCCCAGCCGCCCCGGCAGGCTGGAACGGATTGCGGCGACGGCGGCGGACGGCTCGCGCGTCCCGGCCTACCTTGCGCTGCCTGAGGGTGCGTCTGCGGGCTCCCCGGCGCCGATGCTGCTGTGGATCCATGGTGGACCCCTGGGGTCCTGGAATGCCTGGACCTGGCGCTGGAACCCCTGGCTGCTGACAGCGAAGGGGTACGCGGTGCTCCTGCCCGATCCGGCCCTTTCCACCGGCTATGGCCAGAACTACATCCAGCGGGGCTGGGGCGAATGGGGTAAGGGCCCGTTCACCGATCTCATGGCGGTGACTGATGCCGCCGTCGACCGCCCCGATATTGACGCGGACCGCACGGCAGCTATGGGCGGTTCCTTTGGCGGCTACATGGCCAACTGGGTTGCGGGGCAGACGGACAGGTTCAAGGCGATAGTGACGCACGCGAGCCTCTGGGCGCTGGACCAGTTCGGCCCCACCACGGATGCCTCGCAGTACTGGCTGAAGGAAATGACCGAAGAGATGGCGCTGGAGAACTCGCCGCATCTTCATGTGGAAAAGATCAGCACCCCCATGCTGGTGATCCATGGCGACAAGGACTACCGCGTACCGATCGGGGAAGGCTTGCGCCTCTGGTACGAACTGCTGTCTAAATCGCAGCTCGCGGCGGACCAGGACGGCCGGACCCCGCACCGGTTCCTGTACTTCCCCGACGAGAACCACTGGGTCCTCCAGCCCCAGCACGCAAAAGTCTGGTACGGCGTCGTGGAGCACTTCCTGGCCCGGAACGTCCTGGACCAGGAACTGCCCTTGCCTGCTGATCTGGGACGTTAGTCACCCTCGGCTTAGTCTGGCGGGAAAGCTGCGACATTTACCGCTTGCTGCTCCTTCATCCCCACTGGCCCCCTAGCCTCGCAAGCTCGGCCAAGGAACCCTGCCAGCGTGGGCCCTCAGCAAGCTACGCAAATGTCCCAGCCTTCCCGCCTCGTGCCGAATGTGCTGACAGCGATGCAGTTGTATCCCGCCCGTCCCGCACCGTCTGCCTTTGTATTTGAAATTAGGGAGCGTCCACCGATTCCTGTTCCGCGTCCTGCTCGTGCAGCTGGCCTTTTTGCCCGCGGCCGTACTTGTAGTGGAAGTAGGCGTAGCAGGCACCTACAAAGGGGATTCCGAAGTAGAGGGCTGTGGCCTGGGTGGGGTCGAAGCCGATGCCTATCAGGGAGATCAGGCACAGGATGAATGCCGCGATGGGCAGCAGCGGAAACAGTGGTGCTTTGTACGCCAGGTCTGCGGTGCGGCCTCCTGACCGCAGGAAAGCACTGCGGTGGAAAAAGTGGGATGCCGTGATGGACATCCAGACGCCCACCGTCGCAAACCCGGCGATGGACACCAGGACCAGGTAGACGGTGGTGGGGGCTACCACGCTGCTGACGAGGGAGGCCAGCCCGCCCAGCATACTTACGCAGAGGGCGAGGAGGGGAATTCCGCGTTTGGTCAGCTTCCCGAGTGCCTTCGGGGCATGTCCCTCGTCCGCCAGCGAGAAAAGCATACGGGCGCAGGAGAACAGGCCGCAGTTTCCGGCCGACAAAAGGGCGGTGATGATGACGAAATTCATGACGTCGGCGGCATAGGGAATGCCCAGCTGCGAGAAGACGGTGACAAAGGGGCTTGCCTCCAAGGAAGTTTCCTCATAGGGAACGGTGCAGGCAATCACCGTAATGGCGCCAACGAAGAAAATCAGCAGGCGAATAACGGTAGTCCGCATCGCCTTCGGAATATTGACTGCAGGATTGGCAGTTTCACCCGCAGCTACGCCAATGAGTTCCGAACCGGAGAAAGCGTAAAAGACAGCAAGCGTGGTGATGAGTACCCCGGTAATTCCATTGGGGAACAAGCCCTGCGCCGTATTGAGGTTCTCGCCCAGGAACGGGTAGCCGTTTTCAGCAAGAGGATGGAAGCCGAACAGGGCTGCGCCACCCAGGACAATCAGCCCGATCACCGCAGCGACCTTTATCAGCGCAAACCAAAACTCCGATTCACCAAAGACCCGCGAGGAGATCGCATTTAGTGCGAACAGGATGGACGCAAAAACAAGGCACCAGATCCAAACGTCTACCTCGGGAAACCACCGCTGCATCAAAAGGCCCGCGGCCGTAAACTCCGAGCCCAGGGCAACTGCCCAGCACAGCCAGTACAGCCATGCTGTTGCAAAACCGGTGGCAGGACCAATCGACCTCGCAGCGTAGATGTGGAAGGCGCCGGAAACCGGATAGGCAACAGCCAGTTCACCCAGGCAGGCCATCACCATGTAGACCACCGCTGCGCCGATGAGGTAGGCGATGATTGCGCCCAGTGGCCCTGCCTGCGCAATGGTGTACCCCGAGCTGAGGAACAGGCCTGATCCTATGACCCCTCCCATGGCGATCATCACCAGGTGTCGGGCTTCCATCGACCTTCGAAGGCCGCGTTTCTCGTTCTGCTCTAAGGATTTCTCGGTGAGCGTTGGGGAGCCTATGGCCATTTTTCCTCCGGAGTTGGGCGCCGTTGCCCATTGGCGTGACGGGGGTAACATCCGAAACACTGCTTGGTAGGCGCTCACCTGCGCAAACGCAATGGCGGCACATTTCAGAACCCTGCGCAGTCACGGCCAAATCCAGCTCCCGAGCATAAGCAGAGCTTCAACTCGACGAGCTCATGACGCATAGCTGCTGGTTGTCTGCGCTCCGGCGCTGGCAATTGTCTGATTGGCGGCACCGGCTTGCCCCTTAACAGCAAGCTGAAGCATGCGTTCGGTTGGCCGGTGGTCGGCCCGGTCGAACTAGGATTGCCCTGTGACTGACTCCTTCCACATCCGTCCTGCGCGCACCGGCGATGTTTCCGCCATCAAGAAACTGGTGGCGCCGCTGGCAGAGCAACGGATCCTGATGGCCAAGGAGACGGTGGCCTACTACGAGAGCCTGCAGGAGTTCCGGATCGCCGAGTCCTATGACGGCGAAGTTATTGGCTGCGGGGCACTCCATGTGATGTGGGAAGACCTTGCAGAGGTGCGGACACTGGCTGCTTCCGGGGACTGGCGGGGAAAAGGCGTAGGACACGTGCTGGTGGAGAGCCTGCTTGAGGAAGCGCGCGCCCTGGGCGTTGCCCGAGTGTTCTGCCTTACCTTCGAGGTGGACTTCTTCAAGCGCCACGGCTTCGAAGTGATGGCAGACCAGTCGGCCGTGGATCCCGTGGTGTATTCAGAACTGCTCCGCTCCCATGACGAAGGTGTAGCCGAGTTCCTGGACCTCGCGAGGGTGAAACCCAACACGCTCGGAAACACCCGCATGATCAAGTTCCTCTGACCCAAATCCTTTCGGGCGAGGGTACAGGAACTCCCTTCCTGGTGGACGGCGTCATGAATGACTGTTGGTCCTTCTCATCCTCTTTTCCACGGCATTTTCCCGGCGACGTCGCGGCTGCTGTCAGGTGCGCTTCCGGCTGCCGCGTGACATAGGCATGACACCCTCCCAACGGCAGCTCAGGTAGGCGCGAAAGGCGCTTGACCAGCACTTCCTTTTACTCGATTTGATGGATAAACTAGCTTCGGCCGGGATGGGGGGCCCAGGGAAAGGGACAGTCATTGGGGGCTGTCCCTTTTCTGTATCCGGCAAGGCGGGAGCCCTACCGCCGGCGCGCTGCCCGGTAGTAGGGTCGGGAATGTCACCCTCCAGGAAGCAGACCAGGAGTACCCCCCATGAAAAAGCTCATCAACGATCCCAAGGCGGTAGTTGACGAATCTGTGCAGGGCTTCGGCCAGGCACACGCAGACCTCGTCACCGTCAGCGCAGATCCCACCTTCATCACGCGCAAGGACGCGCCTGTCAGTGGGAAAGTAGGCCTCGTCTCGGGCGGCGGCAGCGGCCATGAACCGTTGCACGCGGGGTTCGTGGGGCGTGGCATGCTCGACGCCGCCGTGCCGGGGGCGGTGTTCACTTCGCCCACTCCAGACCAGATCCTCCCCGCGACACTCGCCGTTAACTCGGGCGCCGGCGTCGTGCATATCGTCAAGAACTACACCGGTGACGTCCTGAACTTCGAAACGGCGGCAGAACTCGCCGAAGCGGAAGGCGTCAACGTCCGCACCGTCCTCGTCAACGATGACGTTGCTGTTGAGGATTCGCTGTACACGGCGGGCCGGCGCGGCGTGGGAGGGACGGTGCTGGTGGAAAAAATCGCCGGAGCTGCCGCCGAACGAGGGGACGGCCTGGACGCGGTGGCCGCCATCGGCGAACGCGTCAACAGCAACGTCCGCACCATGGGCGTGGCGCTGAGCGCCTGTACCGTACCCCATGCGGGCTCGCCCAGCTTCGACCTGGCCGAGGATGAAATCGAGATCGGCATCGGGATCCATGGCGAGCCGGGCAGGCACCGTATCCCGATGGAAAACGCTGACGGCATTACCGACCGCCTGTTGGCGCCGGTGCTGGCCGATCTGGGCATCAGTTCCGGGGAGAGGGTGCTGCTGTTCGTGAACGGAATGGGCGGCACCCCCTTGAGCGAGTTGTACATTGTCTACCGGCGGGCCGCGCAGGTGCTGGCGGACAGGGGAGCCGCCGTCGAGCGGTCCCTGGTGGGGAATTACATCACGGCCCTCGAGATGCAGGGCTGCTCCATCTCAGTGCTGCGGCTGGACGACGAACTGACCGAACTGTGGGACGCCCCGGTCCACACCGCGGCACTGCGTTGGGGCGTGTAGCTGTGGTTTTGGACGTGAACTGGACCGTCAAGTGGCTGACCCTGTGCGCGCAGGCGATGGCGGAGCACAGGGTTGAGCTGATCGAGCTGGACCGGGCCATCGGGGATTCTGATCACGGCGAAAATATGGACCGCGGCTTCCAGGCTGTCCTGGACAAGCTGTCCGAATCCCCGCCGGAAACGCCAGGCGCTGCGCTGAAGCTGACGGCAATGACGCTGATGTCCAAAGTGGGTGGCGCCGCCGGTCCGCTCTACGGAACGGCGTTCCTGCGCGCGGCAACTTCGCTCGGGGACTCTGCGGAGATTGCTCCTGCCGCGTGGGCCAGTGCATTGACTGCGGCACGGGACGGGATAGTGGCCCGGGGCAAAGCGGAGCCAGGGGACAAAACCATGGTGGATGCCTGGACGCCGGCGGCAGAGGCAGCAAATAAGGCCGCGGCAGACAGCAGCCCGGATGCCTTGAGCGTTTTGGTCGCCGCGGCAGAGGCCGCCGAAGCCGGAGCCGTGGCTACCGATCCGCTGGTAGCCCGGAAGGGACGTGCAAGCTATTTGGGGGAGCGAAGTGCCGGGCACCGGGATCCCGGCGCCGCTTCCAGTGCGCTGATTCTCCGGGCGGCCGTGAAGGCGGCTGCGTGACCGTCAGCATCGTGGTGGTCTCGCATAGCGAAAAGATAGCCGACGGCGCCGTGGAGCTCGCCGCGCAGATGGCGCCGGACGTCGTGCTGCTGGCGGCAGGCGGCACCATGGACGGCCGGATCGGAACCAGTTTGGAGAAGGTTCTGGCGGCGCTGGATAAGGTCGCCGGCGGTGACGGAGCGGTAATCCTGGCTGACCTTGGTTCTGCCGTAATGACTGCAGAATCCGCGCTGGAATTCGCAGAGGACGCCGCGGAGATGGTGCTGGCGGACGCGCCGTTGGTGGAGGGGCTCGTCGCAGCCGCCGTTGCTGCACAGGGCGGCGGGGATGTGCAGGCAGTGAAACGGGCGGCGGAAGCTGTGCGCGGTCCTGCCCGGCAGGCCGGAAGCCCCGCGCTGCAGGAGGTCGGGGAAGGCTCTGTCACTGGTTCCGGTCCCGATTACACGGGTGACTTTGAGCTCGTCAACCAGGCCGGTATGCATGCACGTCCCGCCGCGAAGATTGCCGGCGGGCTGTCGTCGCTGGATGCCGAGGTGCAGGTCAACGGGGTTGACGGCGCCTCCATGACGGCGCTGATGACGTTGGCGGCCGGCAAGGGGTCCGTACTGCACGTGGAGGCGTGGGGAGCGGACGCAGAGCGGGCGGTGAATTACGTGGGCGGGCTGGTGCAGGCAGGCTTCGGCGAGCCGTAGCTGCTTGAACAATCCGAATGCAGACTTGGCGGTGTGTTCCCAGCGCCGCAGCGGGCCCCTACGAATATGCTCGATGGCATGGAACGGCTCCACCTTGAAGACAACTCCCCGGATATTGAAGTGCTGGAGGGGCAGCTGTCGGTTGAGGAACTCCTCGCGGAGCTGGGTTTCGAGTGGCGGGCTGAGTCAGAGGCCGCGGGAGGCCCGGACAAGGCTGCAACGGATGAAAGTTTCACCCAACCGGCGCTGTTCTAGCCTCAGGACTGCTCATGCAGGCCAGCGGCGTCGAGCAGCACCGATGCGGTGATAAACCTGCCGCACTGCTCGCCGAACGGATAGTCGCCCCGGGGGCGGAAGTCCAAGGCCTGCACAGGCAGGGGTGATCCGTCCGGGGCAGTTGCCGATGCGGTTACCGACATGGGTGACTCGGTGAGGGTTTGCAGGAACAAGTTGGCGAATTTCGTTCCGTCGGGGGAGGCAGTGGCGGAGCACACGCCTTCCGGGGTGCAGCCCTGGTCGATCGACGCGCTGCCCGGGTGGAGTTCCACGTCATCTTCAGTGCACTCGCCGTCCTGGCAGGCCTTGAGGTGCAGTGCTGCCACCTGGGGCGCGTAGCTGGCTGAAACCGTGACGGACACGGCGGTGGCCTGTGCGATGGCCGGGCATGGAGCCGCGCCGGGGCCGGGGCCGCACGCAGAGGCGAGTCCCGCCGTCGTCATTAACGCTAGAAGCAGCCCGGGCTTGCCCATACTTCAGGGTACGGCCGGGGCGCTGCCTCCACGTGGTCAGCCGTGAAGTGATGCAAACATCGTTATGCTGCCGCGCTTAGGCCAGCGGGAAGACGCCGATAAACCAGAACAGCGCGATCGCGAACACCGCGAAGAACGGGATCAGGCAGCCCATCGCTGTCCTGGGGGCGGAGGAGACCTGGAGTGACTCGTTGGGGTTGGCGGGGTTGTAAGCCACCTCAATCAAGGACCCAGGCACCGGCTTTCTGGCGAAGGATACTTCGGATTCACCCGGGAACAGGGTGCCGTGGGGATCGGCGAACTGGTAAGTAGGGAAGAAGCGCCGGCTGCGGCTTGATCCGCCGCCGCCGTTGGTCCACCCAGCGATGCTGCCGGTGACGGTTGCCTGAACCTTCGGCCACGCTGCCGTGAGCTGGTCCCGGCGCCTGGTTTTGCGCAAGGCCCGGACGAGGGCTAAGAGCGCGGCCACAACAAACAGGGCCCAGATGATGTACAGAATGATTCTCACGGTTTCCCCCGGTTCCGGTCACCAAGAAGTATGCCATTCCGTGCACCAGCCTCGGCGCCTGCCGCTGTCCGGACGGGTGCTCAGGCGGGAAGCCGGTACCCGCCGCCGTGCAGCTCCGCGAGGCCGTCTGCGAGCAGGCCAGCGAGGGCCCGTTCCAGCTGTTCAGGAGCAGAATTCAACCTATGCAGGGCGCCCAGCGGTACGCCAATCCCTGCAGGCGCGAAGCCCAGGTCGGCCGGCTCCCGCTGGAACATCTCCGGCGGCACCGGCGCATCGGCCTCGCGCAGCACAGCGATCACGGCACCGCGGACCTGGCGGTCGGTGCCGTGCCAGGCCTGGCCCTTCGGGACGTACGACGGCGGCGGCTCGCCGGCTGCCCGCCACGCGCAGGAGTCCCTGACCGGGCAGTCGCCGCACTTGGGTGCGCGGGCCGTGCAGATCAGCGCCCCCAGCTCCATGACCGCAGCGTTCCAGCGGACTGATGTGTCGCCGTCGTCCGGCAGGAGCCGGGCGGCGAGCCGCATTTCGGCCGCGGTCAGCGCCGGGGCGGGGAGTGCCACCCCGGTAATCAGCCTGGCGTGGACCCGCCTGATGTTGGTGTCCACCACCGTTTCGCGGCGTCCGTAGGCGAAGGCTGCCACTGCTGCGGCCGTATAACTGCCCACGCCGGGCAGCGCCAGCAGTTCGGCGTAGCTGTCCGGAACCTTGCCGCCGTGGTCCTGGACGATGGCCGCTGCTGCTGCGTGCAGCCGCAGCGCCCGGCGCGGGTAGCCCAGCCGGCCCCAGGAACGCACTGCCTCTCCCGCAGGTTCACCCGCAAGGCCAGCCGGTGTGGGCCAGCGCTTCAGCCACTCCAACCAGACGGGCAGCACCCGGACCACGGGGGTTTGCTGCAGCATGATTTCGCTGACCAGCACGCCCCAGGGTGAACAGTCGGGCTTCCGCCAGGGCAGGTCCCGGGCGACGTCCGCGAACCAGGTGTTGATCCGGCCGTGCAGCATCTGCAGTTCCGCCCCGGCTGGAGGGAGGGCAGGCGAAGCGGTGGTGGAGGCTTGAGTATCGATCCCAACACTGTAATTGATCCGCTTGGCGGGCCGGAAACGTGATGTGACCAGAGCGTTGTCCGGGCGGCGGCGTGGTGGCGGAGCAGATCCGCACCCGTTCTCTAGCCTAGAAGAATGGGCAGGCAAGGCGATTCAGCATCACGTGGCAGGGCGACTACATCCGGTTCCAGCACCGTCCGCAAGCCGAGCCCTGCTGTGTACCGCCGGCGCCGGCTGTTCCTGGCTGCGGCGCTGCTGATAGTGATTGCACTGATCGCCGGAAGCTTCGCCCTTGCCGGGGCCTTCAGCGGCAAGTCGGAGCAGGCATCGTCCACGGACGGCGCCGGCGCACCAGCGTCCGCTGATCCCTCCATCCAGGCATCGCCGTCGGCCCCGGCTCCGGAACCCACGCCCACGCCATCGGCCACCCCTTCCTGCAACCAGAACCTCGTGACGGTCTCTGCCTCCACGGACAAGGCCGCGTACGGGCCCGGGGAAAATCCGCTGCTCACCCTTAAGGTGACAAACGGCGGCACCATGCCGTGCGAGGTCAACATTGGAACCTCGCAGATGGAGTTCCTGGTGACAAGCGGCGCGGACCGCATCTTTTCGTCCCGGGACTGCCAGGCAAAGAGTGAAGACCTGGTGAAAATCATCGCCCCGGGCGCCAGCGAGACCGCCAACTTCCCGTGGCCGCGCAACCGCAGTGTGGAGGGCTGCCAGCCGGTGGAAGCCAAGCCCGGGGGCGGCGGAGCGTATTACATCTTCACGGCGAAGCTTGGCTCAAAAGCCAGCCCCAAGGCAGTTTTCCAGCTGGCCTGACGAGTCCTGCCAGGCTCTTAAAGGAAGCGGTCCAGCAGGCTTGCTTCCGCCATCCGGCTCAAACCTTCCCGCACTGTCCGGGCGCGCTGGTCGCCGATGCCGTCCACGGTCATGAGGTCGTCGATGGTGGCTGCCATCAGGAACTGCAGCCCGCCGAAGTGGTCCACCAAACGGTCCGCGACGGCTTTAGGGACTGCCTTCAGCCCCGAGAGCAGCCTGTAACCCCGGGGCTGCACCACCGCGTCCAGGTTTGCCTCGCCGCCCGCGAAGCCGACGATTCCGGAGATTTTTCCGAGGTCGATCAGCTCGGTGGGTCCCAGGCTCACCAGGGCGCTGACGGCCTTTTCGATGTCCTCGGGGGAAGCGTTGGGCGAGGCGTAGTCGCGGATGATTACGTCGCTTCCGGGCCCGCGGCCCACGGTGAGCTCATCGAGCTGGAGGGAGAGGAGGCGGCCGTCTTCGCCCAGTTCCAGGACGTACTGGGAAATTTCCTCGGAAATGCGGCGGACCATTTCCTGGCGCTGCAGGGTGACGGCCACATCCCGCACCGTCACCATCGCCTCGATCTCCAAAGCGGACAGCGAACTGGTGACCTGGTCCAGGCGGGAGCGGTAGCGCTCCAAGGTGGCCAGGGCCTGGTTTGCGCGCGCCAGGACCTTCTCCGAGCCCTCCAGGACGTGCCGCAGGCCGTTCACGTACAGGGCAATGATCTGCATGGATTGGCTGACGGAGATGACAGGCACGCCGGTCTGGATGGCCACCCGTTCGGCCGTGCGGTGGCGGGTGCCGGACTCCTGGGTTTCGATGCTGGAGTCCGGAACCAGCTGCACTGCCGCGCGGAGGATATTGCCGGCGTCCTTGTCGCAGATGATTGCCCCGTCCATCTTGGCGAGCTCGCGCAGGCGGGTGGGGGAAAAATCGATGCCGATGTCGAAGCCGCCGGAACAGATGGAGTCGATGGTCCGGTCCGAGCCCAGCACGATGAGGGCGCCGGTCCGCCCACGGAGGATGCGTTCCAGGCCGTCCCGGAGCGGGGTTCCGGGTGCCACTCTGCCCAGAGTTGCCCTCAGAGATTCTTCGGGGCTCCGCGCCATCAGGTGTTTCCCTTCACAGTTGCGGACCTTCGCCCGCAGGAATGCCGGCTTTAACGCTTGGCCGGCAGGATCAAAAAGTACTCATTTTCCCGCAAGCTCAATGATAGGGGTAAGAATCGCCTACTTCCGCACGGGCAAGCCCTAAAGTGCCCCATTAGGGGAGGGCAGGAAGAGGCGCAGGAACGCGATCGACGGCGGGTGGCGGGGCCGCACTTTCCCGCTCCAAAGCAGTCAAGGACAGTGCAGTAGGACTCAGCGTGCCCGCTTGCGCAGCATCCGTTCCAGCTCCCTGCTGACTTTGCTTAGTGACGCTGCACGAAGGGCCCGTTCGTCCACAGCGACCTTCTTCCGGGGCCGGGGCCGGGGCCGGGGCTCCTCTGCAGCGAAGCCGTCTCCACCCGAAGGGGACCCAAGTCCCTGCTCTCCTGGTGCTTTAGGGGCGCCCGCCAACGGATCAAAGAACAGTTTGCCTGGATGGGAAGTGCAGCCTGCCGATTCAGGTTTTTTCGGCGGCGCAGGGGACGGGCGGGGCGTCATCATGCGGTCACGGTAGTCCGAACTCATTTCGCCGTTTTGAAGCGCGGGTTTCGCCGGTGTTAAGCACAACCCGTGGTGCTGCTCCAAGCTGCGATAAACTGGGAACTTGGCTGTCCGCCAGCCCGTCTCCCCTGAAGCCTGTCCAGTGCCAGGGGCAGCCCAGACCGCAGCGAAAGTAGCACCGTGTCCCAAGATGTCCTCACCCCCGCCCGGATCTCGGAGATTCACAAAGAGGCGGGCCGGCGTCGGACCTTTGCTGTCATCTCCCACCCCGACGCCGGCAAATCCACGCTGACCGAGGCTCTGGCCCTGCACGCCAAGGTGATCGGCACCGCCGGTGCCTCCAGCGGCAAGGCCAACCGCAAGGAAACAGTCTCGGACTGGATGCAGATGGAAAAGGACCGCGGCATCTCCATCAGCTCCGCGGCGCTGCAGTTCTCCTACCGGGACACCGTCATCAACCTCTTGGACACCCCCGGCCACGCGGACTTCTCCGAGGACACCTACCGCGTCCTGGCCGCCGTCGACTGCGCCGTGATGCTCGTGGACGCAGCCAAGGGCCTCGAAACCCAAACCATGAAGCTGTTCGAGGTCTGCAAGCAGCGGAACCTGCCCATCATCACCGTCATCAACAAGTGGGACCGCCCCGGCCTGGACGCGCTGGCCCTGATGGACGAAATCACCGAGCGCACCGGGCTCCAGCCCATGCCCCTGACCTGGGCCGTGGGCATCTCCGGGGACTTCCGCGGCGTCTGGGACCTCCGCAACGACCGTTTCGCACGCTTCCAGCGCAACAACGCCGGCGCGCAGATCGCCATCACCGAGTACTTCACCCCGGAGGAAGCAGCGGAAAGCCAGGGCAGCAACTGGTCCGACGCCGTGGACGAAGCGGGCCTGGTGATCGAATCCAACCTGGAGTTCGACGTCGAAAGCTTCCACGCCGGCAAGGCCACCCCCATCCTGTTCAGCTCCGCCGCGCTGAACTTCGGCGTCAAGGAACTGCTGGACGCGCTGGTTGACTTCGCGCCGCCCGCAGCTCCGCGTCCGGACGTGGACGGCACCCCGCGTCCCGTCGCATCGCCGTTCTCCGGATTCGTGTTCAAGGTCCAGGCCGGCATGAACAAGGCCCACCGCGACCACGTTGCCTTCATCCGCGTCTGCTCCGGCGTCTTCGAGCGCGGCATGGTGGTCACCCAAACCCGCACCGGGAAATCCTTCGCCACCAAGTACGCGCAGCAGGTGTTCGGCCGCGAACGCGAAGTGATCGATGAGGCGTACCCCGGGGACGTGGTGGGCCTGGTCAATGCGTCCTCCCTGCGCGTGGGGGACAGCCTCTTCCTCGAGGACCCGGTGGAATACCCGGCCATCCCGCTGTTCGCCCCGGAACACTTCCAGGTTGCGCGTTCCAAGGACCCCAGCAAGTTCAAGCAGTTCCGCCGGGGCATCGAGCAGCTCGAGCACGAAGGCGTGATCCAGGTGCTCCGGTCCGACGTCCGCGGGGACCAGGCGCCGGTGCTTGCCGCCGTCGGCCCCATGCAGTTCGAGGTGGTGGAGGACCGGATGGCGCACGACTTCAGCGCCCCCATGCGGCTGGAACGCCTGCCCTATTCCCTGGCCAGGATTTCGACGGCGGATGCCATGCCGGCCCTGGCCAACGTACCGGGCGCCGAGGTGCTCCTGCGGTCCGACGGCGAGTACCTGGCCTTGTTCAATGATGTTTGGGCCCTTCGCCGGATCGAAAAGAACCACCCGGACCTCACCCTTGTCCCCATCGGTACACACAACCCCGCAAAGTAGGAACCGTGAACGCAGTTCAACCCCGTGCGCTGATCACGGGCGCCGGCACCATCAATCCGCTTGGTTCGTCTGTGGCCGAAACCTGGTCAGGCCTGGTGGCCGGAAAGTCCGGCATTGCCCCGCTTGAGGAGGCCTGGGCGGAACAGCTGCCCGTGAAGATCGCAGGACAGGTCACCGCTGACCTTTCCGGGCACCTCAGCACCCGTGAGATGAAGCGCATGGACCGCTGCGGGCAGCTGGCGCTCATCGCTGCCCGGGAAGCCTGGAAGCAGGCCGGCGCCCCGGAGGTGGATCCAGAGCGCTTTGCCGTGGTGATCGGCTCTGCGTACGGCGGGCTGGGCTCCACCCTGGAGCAGGACCGGACCCTTGCCGAATCCGGCCCCCGCAAGGTCTCGCCACACACACTTACCCGCCTTATGGTCAACGGCCCGGCGGCCTGGGTCTCCATCGACCTCGGCGCCCGCGGCGGCGCCCGGACGCCGGTAAGTGCCTGTGCCTCCGGGGCAGAGGCGATTGTCCAGGCAGCGGAGATGATCCGCTCCGGGGCGGCCGACGTCGTTATCGCCGGCGGTGTTGATGCCTCCATCAACGACCTGGTCATCACAGGCTTCTCCCAGATCCGTGCACTGTCCACCCGCGCCGGGGACCCGCAGCGTGCATCACGCCCGTTCGACGGCGGCCGTGACGGCTTTGTCCTCGCGGAGGGCGCCGGCGTGGTGGTGCTGGAGAGCGAAGAACACGCCCGCGCCCGCGGTGCAGCGGTGCTGGGGGCCGTGGCAGGCGGAGCGGTGACCTCGGACGCGAACGATATCGTGGCTGCCGATCCTGCCATGCAGCGGCGCGTCATGCAGAAGGCGCTCGAATCCGCAGGCCTCACGGCCCAGGACATCGGATTTGTGCACGCCCACGCAACATCCACCCCCGTGGGGGACCGGCTCGAGGGCCAGGCCATCAACGCGATCTTCGGCTCCGGCATCCCTGTCACCTCCACCAAGGGCCACACCGGCCACCTGCTGGGCGGCGCCGGTGCGCTCGCCGCCGTCGTGGTCCTTGGGGCCCTGCGCACCGGGATGCTGCCCGGGACCCTCAACGTTGAAGAGCTGGACCCGGAGGTGGACCTTAACGTCGTCACCGAAGACGCGCGCCAGCTCCAGCCGGAGAATGCTCCGGCCGGCCTGGTGAACGCCTTCGGCTTCGGCGGGCACAGCGTTGCCCTGGTAATCACCGGCCAGTAACGCAGACGCCCGGGACGGTTTTCCCGGCCCGGGCGCTGGAACAGTGCGGTGACGCCCGGAACGCTACAGCGTCCCGGCGGCGTTCCGGCGATTGCGGCACAATCGCCTTATCACTAGGCCCGGCTGGGCACCCCCGCCTCCACACTGCGGTCCTCGGACTCGGCGGACGGCTCCGTTTCGCTGCGGCGTTCCTTCAGGAAGTACACCAGGCCGGCGGCAATGGTGGAGGCGGCGGCCAGTGCAAAGAGGCCGGGGATGACGCTTCCCGTCTGTTCCTTGATGATGCCGAAACCGAACGGTGCAACGAATCCGCCCAGGTTGCCCAGCGAGTTGATGATGGCGATGGCCGGGGCCAGGACCAGCGGGTGCAGCCCGGACTGCGGGATGGTCCAGAACAGCGGGGAAGCGCTTTTGAAGCCCATGGCCGCAACGGCCAGGAACACCAGGGCCATGACCGGTGAGGCGATGGCTGCCGCGAACGTGCCAACTGCGGCAACCAGCAGCGCGGCCACCAGCAGCGGCTTCTTGGACCGGGCCTTGTCCTGCAGCTTTGCCGCGAAGTACATGGCGAAGACGGCGCAAATCCACGGGATGGAGGACAGGAAGCCGACGGTCAGGTCGGTGGTGCCGGGGATCTGCTTGATGATGCTGGGGAGCCAGAACGTGTTGGCGTAGATGGACAGCTGCACGGAGAAGTAGATGCCGCACAGCAGCAGGATCTGCGGGTTCAGGAGCATTTTCCAGCGGTTGATCTTTCCGCCGTCGGCCGTGGCGTGCTGGGCGTCCTCATCGGCGATGGCGCGGGACAGGGCGTCCTTTTCAGAAGCGGTGAGCCATTTGGCGTCCTTGATTTTGGCGTCCAGGAGGAAGAACACGGTGATGCCGACGACGACCGACAGGGCGCCTTCGAAGCCGAACAGCCACTGCCAGCCGCGCAGGCCCAGGGCACCGTGGAGGCTGAGGAGCATCCCGGCGATTGGGCCGGACAGCGCTGCGGCGATGGAAGAGCCGGCGATGAAGATTGCCGTGGCTTTGCCGCGCTGGCCGGCGGGCACCCAGCGGGCGAAGTAGAAGATGACGGCGGGGAAGAACCCAGCCTCCGCTGCACCCAGCAGGAACCGCAGGACGTAGAACATGGCCTCGTTCTGTACGAACGCCATGAGGAAGGAAACCGTGCCCCAGCTGATCATGATCCTGGTGAGCCAGACCTTGGCGCCGTACTTCTCCATCATCACGTTGCTGGGAAGCTCAAAAATCGCATACGCGATAAAGAACAGCCCGGCCCCGAACCCGTAGGCGGCCGCCCCGATGCCAACGTCTGCCTGGAGGTGGTCCTGGGCGTACCCGATGTTTGACCGGTTCAGCTGGTTGCAGACCAGCATGACCAGCATGATGGGCAGCACGCGCTTGAAGAACTTTTTCGTGGCCGAGGCCACGTCCGAGACAGCATTGTCCACAGACATCATTGAATGTTTCCTTTGGAATAGATAACGCAGGCCGGCTGCAGGCTCCTGAAAGTAGTGGGGCCGGCCACAGCGACCCCACTACTTTACTGGACGGCACCTGCCGGGCGGCTACCGTACGAGGCAGGGCCGCTTCGGATCGAAGGACCAGCCATCGATGTAGTACTGCATGCCGATGCTGTCATCCCGGGCGTCGAGGCCGTGCGCCAGATACAGCTGGTGCGCCTTGTCCAGGGCTTCGCGGTCCAGGTCGATGCCGAGGCCGGGGGCGTCCGGAACGTCGATGGCACCGCCCTTGATCTGCAGCGGTTCCTTGGTGAGGCCCTGGCCGTCCTGCCAGATCCAATGCGTGTCCAGGGCGGTGATCTCGCCAGGCGCCGCGGCGCCAGTGTGCGTGAACATGGCCAGCGAGATGTCGAAGTGGTTGTTCGAATGAGATCCCCAGGTAAGGCCGAACTCGTGGCACATCTGCGCCACCCGTACCGACCCGTGCATGGTCCAGAAGTGCGGATCAGCCAGCGGAATATCGACGGCGTTGCTGCGGATGGCGTGCGACATTTCCCGCCAGTCCGTGGCGATCATGTTGGTGGCCGTCTTCAGGCCGGTGGCCCGGCGGAACTCGGCCATCACTTCGCGGCCGGAGAAGCGGCCCTCAGCCCCGCAGGGATCCTCGGCGTAGGCAACGACGCCCTGCATGCGCTTGCCCAGCCGGATGGCTTCGTCCAGCAGCCAGCCACCGTTGGGGTCCAGCGTCACCCTGGCCTCCGGGAAGCGCTTTGCCAGGGCGGTGACAACATCCACTTCGTCGTCGCCGGACAGCACGCCGCCCTTGAGCTTGAAGTCGCTGAAGCCGTAACGTTCCTGGGCGGCCTCGGCCAGCGCGACGACGGCTTCCGGGGTCATTGCCTCCTGGCGCCGGAGCTTCTCCCACCGGTCAGCCGGTGCATCCTCCACCAGGTAGGGCAAGTCGGTGCGGGAATGGTCGCCGATGAAGAAGAGGTAGCCGAGCATCGGGACGGAGGTGCGCTGCTGGCCGTCGCCCAGCAGCTCCGCCACCGGGACGCCGAGGAACTGGCCGTGCAGGTCCAGCAGGGCCGACTCGACGGCGGTGACTGCATGGACCGTGGTGCGCAGGTCGAAGGTCTGCAGGCCGCGGCCGCCGGCATCACGGTCGGCAAACTCGGCCGCCACTTCGCGCAGGAGCGACCGGTAGCGTGCCACCGGTTTGCCGTTGATGAGGGCGCCAGCTTCCTCAATGGTGGTGCGGATCTTCTCGCCGCCGGGAACCTCGCCGAGGCCGGTGCGGCCTTCGGAATCGGTGATGATGACGACGTTGCGGGTGAAGAAGGGGCCGTGTGCTCCGCTGAGGTTCATCAGCATGCTGTCATGGCCGGCAACGGGCACTACTTCTACATTGGTGATTGTGGGCTGGTTGCTCATGCGCCGACCTCAGCCTTCTCCGCAGCGGGAACAACTTCGCCGTCAATTCGCCGGTTGAGGTGCCAGGGGTTTTTGTCCTGGAGGGGTGCGGGAAGGAGTTCCTGGGGGAGGTTCTGGTAGGCGACGGGGCGCAGGAAGCGATTGATGGCCAGGGTTCCGACCGACGTGGTGCGGGAGTCGGAGGTGGCGGGGAAGGGGCCGCCGTGGACCATGGCGTGGCCTACTTCGACGCCGGTGGGCCAGCCGTTGACGAGGATGCGGCCCACCTTCTGTTCCAGGACGGGAAGGAGGCGTGCCGCCGTCGGGTAGTCCTCTTCCGTCAGTTGCAGCGAGGCGGTGAGCTGGCCTTCGATGCGGGCGGCGGCCTGGAGGAGGTCCTCGACCGAGGCGTAGCGGATCACCAGGGATGCGGCACCGAAGATTTCCTCGTGCAGGACCGGGTTGGTCACGAAGTCGCGGACCTGGGTGCCGAAGATCGTAGGGGCCGGGGCGTTCTCGGTTTCGCCGTCGGTGCCCTTGCCGATGAGGTTCACGCCTTCAGCGCTGCCGAGGGCTTCGGCACCGGCTTTCCAGGAGCCGGCGATGCCTGCTGTGAGCATGGTCTGGCCGGAGCAGGCGGAGACAGCGCGTGCGACGGCGGCAGCGAGTTTGTCCCCTGCCTCACCTTCCGGGGCGAACAACAGGCCGGGGGAGGTGCAGAGCTGGCCGGAGCTGCCGGTGACGGCGGTAACGTACAGCTGCGCAAGGGCGTCGATTTGTTCGGCGGAGCCGTTCAGGGCGCCGTCGAACACGAAGACCGGGTTCAGCGAGGACATTTCGGCGTAAACGGGGATGGGCTCGCGGCGGGCTGCCGCGGTCTTCATCAGCGCGATGCCGGCGGCTTGGGAGCCGGTGAAGCCGACGGCCTTGATGTTGGGGTCTGCGACGAGGGCCTGGCCGATGCTGGCGCCGGGTCCGTAGACCAGGGAGAACACGCCGGGGTGCAGGTCGAAGTCCTTGACGGCCTTCACAACTGCCTGCCCGACGAGTTCACCGGTGCCGGGGTGGGCGTTATGGGCCTTGAAGACCACGGGGCACCCTGCGGCGAGGGCCGCGGCGGTGTCCCCGCCCGCCGTCGAAAAGGCCAGTGGGAAGTTGCTGGCTCCGAACACCGCGACCGGGCCCAACGGGATCTGTCGCTGGCGGATGTCTGCGCGGGGGAGGGGAGTGCGCCCGGGCAGCGCGGGGTCGATGCGGACGCCGCGGAAGTCGCCCTGCCGGACCACGGCCGCGAAGAGGCGCAGCTGGCCGGTGGTGCGGGCGCGTTCGCCCTGGAGCCGCGCGGCGGGGAGGCCCGTTTCCTGGCCGGCGCGAACGATGAGTTCTTCGCCGATGGCCTCGATGTTGTCAGCGATGGCTTCCAGGAAGCCGGCGTGGGTTTCCGGGTCAAGGGTGCTGAAGGACGCGAAGGCCTCGGAGGCGGCAGCCGTTGCTGCCTTGAGCTGCTCCTCGGTGAGCAGCGTGTAGGTGGGCTCCAGCGCCTGGTTGGTTGCCGGGTCGAAGCCGAACGTGGTTTTGCCTTCGCCGGCAGTGGGCTGTCCGGCGATCAGGGAGTGTCCGGTAAGGGTCACAGTGGTTCCTCCTAGTAAAGGGTGGATCAGGAGAGGGCGGATCAGGAGACGGCCGCGATGAGGGCCTTGAGGTCCGCGAGGTCCTGCTCGGCGAGGTCCTGCAGCGGCGGACGGACCGGCCCGGCGGAGCGGCCAATGGCGTCCAGGCCACCCTTGACGATGGACACGGAATATCCTTTCACGCGGTCGCGGATATCCAGGTACGGGATCACAAAGTCGTTGAGCTTCTTGTTCACGGCAACCCGGTCGTTGTTGCGCACGTCCTGGTAGAAGTCCAGGGCGAACTGCGGAACGAAGTTGTACATGGCGCTGGAGTAAGTGCTCATGCCGAGCTGCAGCAGCGGCAGCGCAAAGGTTTCGGCGGTAGGCAGGCCGCCAAGGTAGAAGAGCCGGTCGCCGAGCTTGGCGTAGACCCGGGCGTCGTGCTCAAGGTCGCCCACGCCGTCCTTGAAGCCGATGAGGTTTTCGTGGCGGTCAGCCAGGGTTGCCACCGTGGTGTCCTTGTAGATGGCGTTGGCCCGGTTGTAGATGATGACACCAAGGGAAGTGGCCGCACATACTGCGCTCACGTGCTCGGTCAGCCCGGCCTGGTCCGCTTCTGTCAGGTACGGAGGGAGGAGCAGGAGACCGTCCGCGCCGGCCGCTTCGGCAGCTTTTGCGTTCTCGATCGCTTGCGCGGTGGAACCGCCGGCAGAGGCAAGGACAGGAACCTGGCCGCCCACTTCATCGACGGCGGTGCGCACTACGCGCTCTGATTCGGCCGGGGTCAGTGAGAAGCCTTCGCCGGTACCGCCGGCCGCGAAAAGGCCTGCTACCGGGAAGCTCGCCTGCCACGCCAGGTGCTTGCGGTAGTTCTCCTCATCAAACTGCAGCTCGGCATCGAATGAGGTGACAGGGAAGGACAGCAGGCCTTCCTTGAGGGTGTCCGCCAGTTCCTGGGGTGAGTACTTTGCCACGGTGTGGTCCTCCGGTGTGTGCGCCGCGGGCGGCGGGCTGATGATTCCTTCCCAGACTAGGAGTGACGCCGATGCCTGTCTAAGTGCAATTTTGTATGTATTGATACCTTCCAGGCATTGCAGGCAATGGCCGCCCCAATCTATTCCATGGCGAACTCAAGGTCCCGCAGCAGGCGCTGAAGGGCGGGGTTCGTAATCCTGCGGTTCCAGATGGCGTGCAGCTCAACCTGCTCCCCGTCCCCGCCTGTGAGCGGGAGGAACTCCACGCCCTTGATGCCCAGCAGGGTGGCGGAGTGGGGCACAAAGGCCAACCCGCGCTTTGCTGCAACCAGCGACACCATGGTCAGGATCTGGCTCACGGTGTGGACAACGTTGGCATGGTTGAAGGGGAGCGTCCGGACCACGAGGTCGTAGAAATAGCGGGCCCGGGTGGCGGAATGCATAATCAGCGGCTCCTCTTCGAAGTCCTCCGGCGAGATATCCCGCGCCAACAGCGTCAGTGGATGACCGGACGGGACGGCCAGGACCATGGACTCGCGGTATAGGAGGTGGGAGTCGAAGGTCTCCTTGTCGAACGGAGGACGCGCCAGCCCGAGATCCAGTTCGCCCGTCAGCAACCCGTTGAGCTGCTCGCCTGTGACCAGCTCCTGCAGGTCCACATCCACATCGGGAATGATTTGTGAAAGCTCCTCCAGCAGCGGCCCCAGGATGCTGAAGCCGCTGGCGGCGGTAAACCCGATGCGGAGCATGCCCGACCGCCCCGAAGCGATGCGCCGCGCCGTTACCGGCGCCCGTTCGGCAAGGGCCATGAGGCGGCGCGCTTCCTCCAGGAACGTCTGTCCTGCATGCGTCAACTCCACTTTGCGATTGTCCCGCTCAAGCAGTTCCGCACCCACGATCTTCTCCAGCTTCTGGATCTGGCGGCTTAGCGGGGGCTGCGTCATGTTGAGCCGTTCCGCCGCCCGTCCAAAGTGGAGCTCCTCCGCCACGGCGATAAAGCCGGCGAGCTGGTCAAAAGTAAACATGATGCCTTCCAGGTATCAAATGATGCAGATTTGGGCTTAGACATGCATCATAACCACTCCCTACACTCGACAAAGCGAACGGGGTGACCCGCTTCACAGATGTTCCGGGCCCCAACGCCCGCCGTGCCAACTAGGAGTTCCAATGAAGCACTTCCCCACACGCCGCACGATTCTCGGAGCGGCATCGGCCGTTACGCTGCTGGCGCTGACGGCGTGCGGCAATGTCGCCGGCGGCGGCGCGGCCGACTCGGCCAAATACCCGTCCGGCCCTGTAAACCTCTCCGTGGGCCAGGCTGCCGGTGGCAGCACCGACCTGATTGCCCGAGCCCTCGCCGAAGGTGCCTCCAAGACCCTCGGCCAGCCGATGCCAGTGGTCAACAAGCCTGGCGCCAACGGCGCCCTGGCCACCAAGGAAGTGGCCGGCAAGCCCGCCGATGGCCAGGAATTGGTCCTGCTCAACGCATCCCTGATCACCATCACCCCCTTGGCGGTCAGCGCCGATGAAGCAGTGAACATTGATGACCTGGACATCATTACGGGCTTGTCGCAGGACGATTACGTGCTGGTGGCCAGCGCCGAGTCCGGATTCAAGACCTTCCAGGATGTCACTGGAGCAGGACGCAACGTCACCTTCGGCACCACCGGCGTCGGCACGGGTAGCCAACTTGCCCAGACGGTGCTGTTCAAGCAGGCTGACGTCAAAGGCACGGACATCCCCTTCGACAGCGGCAAACCGGCCCTGACTGCAGTCCTCGGCAACCAGGTGGAGCTCGCCACTATCCAGCTGGGCGAAGCCATGCCGCAGATCGAGGCCGGAAAGGTGAGCCCGCTCCTGGTCTTCTCGGAAGAGCGCAACAGCTTCCTTCCTGACACGCCCACGGCAAAGGAAGCCGGCTATGACGTTCCGGTTGCCCAGTACCGTGCAGTGGCCGCCCCGAAGGGTACCCCGCAGGAGGTCAAGGACAAGCTGCTCGCCGCGTTCCAGGAGTCGTTCAAGTCTGACGCCTACAAGGAGTTCAACAAGAAGAACATGCTGACCCCGAAGGAGATTTCCGGCGAGGAAGTCGTGACGGAATGGAAGGCATACGCAGCGAAGTACAAGGAACTGGTGGAGAAGCACGACATCAGCCTGAGCGGAAATAAGTGATTTCTGTGAAAGGAACCCCCGCAGGACCCGCCGGAGGCAGCAGTGCTACTGCTGCCTCCGGCGGGGACGCCCCCCACACCTTCCCCGATGAAGTCCTGGATGACCTGACCCCAGAGCAACTCGCAGCACAGTGGGAGGAAGAAAAACATCCCGCAGCCGGAGCCCTCGCCAACGTTGCATCATCATTGGTGGTTCTTGGCGTCGGCGTTGCTGCAGCCATCCTCTCGATGGCAATGGGGCTGGGCACGCCGTCCGCCCCGCAGCCCGGCCTGTGGCCGTTCATCATCAGCTGCGTCATGGTGGCACTGGGCCTGTTCCAGCTGGTTGCCGGCCGGCATAACCGGGACGCGGAAAAGTTCACGCGCATGTCCACCTCGCCGCTCACCGGCCTGGTGACCCTCGCTGCCATGGTGGCCCTCATGCCGCTGATTGGCTTTGAACTGCCTGCCCTGGTGCTCTGCATTATCTGGATGCGCTTCCTCGGCGGCGAAACCTGGCGCTCCACGCTGGTGGTCAGTACGAGCGTCGTCATCGCTTTTTATGCCATCTTCGTCCTCGCGCTGAACACCTCCGTTCCCCACCTCTTCTAGGAGACCTCCCGTGGATTTTCTCAATCCCGTTATCAACGGATTCGCGGTAGTCCTGGAGCCCACCAACCTCCTTTACTGCCTGATCGGCGTCGTGATCGGCATGCTGATCGGTGTGCTGCCCGGCCTGGGGCCCGCGGCAACCATCGCCATCCTGCTTCCGCTCACCTACAACGTGGAGCCGGTCACCGCCATCATCATGCTCGCCGGAATCTTCTACGGCGCACAGTACGGCGGCACCATCACTTCCGTCCTCCTGCGCCTGCCGGGTGAAGCTTCCTCGGTGGTTACCGTGTTCGACGGCTACCAGATGGCGAAGCAGGGCAGGGCCGGCACGGCGCTGGGCCTGGCCTCCATCGGCTCCTTTGTGGGCGGCACCGCGGCCATTATCGGCTTGACGTTCCTTGCCCCCATCGTGGCCAGCTTCGCCCTGGACTTCGGGCCGCCCGAATACACCGCGCTGGCCATGCTCGGCATCCTCCTCGTGGCAACCATCAGCAGCGGGTCAAAAGCCAAGGCACTTATCGCCGCGGCGCTCGGGCTGCTCCTCGCCACGGTGGGCCGGGACATTTTTACCGGCGAAAGCCGGTTTACGTTTGGCAGTCTGCAACTCGCTGACGGCATCGACTTCGTGCCGATCGCCATGGGCATTTTTGGCCTCGGCGAAATCCTCTACAACCTTGAGGAACGGCACCGGGCCGCCAAGGCGCCGTCGAAAGTTGCCAATGTCTGGCCGTCCCGCAAAGACCTCAAGCAGGCGTCGGGGGCGATCGGACGTGGTTCCGTGCTGGGTTTCTTCCTGGGCATCCTGCCCGGAGGTGGTGCCACTATCGCCTCCATGGCCTCCTACGCCATGGAGAAAAAGCGGGCAAAGCAGCCGGAACGCTTCGGCAAGGGGGCCCCCGAGGGCGTCGCCGGGCCGGAAACCGCCAACAATGCTGCCGCCACATCGTCCTTCATACCCTTGCTGACGCTTGGCATCCCCGCCAACGCCACCATGGCGCTGATGTTCGGTGCGCTGCTGATCCAGGGCGTCACCCCCGGCCCGCAGCTGGTGGAGCAGAACCCCGAGCTCTTCTGGGGCGTGGTGAACTCCATGTACATCGGCAACATCCTGCTTCTGATCATGAGCCTGCCGCTGGTGGGGATCTTCGTGAAGATCCTCCGCGTCCGGGCCGCCATCCTGGCTCCCGTCACGGCCCTGATCACGCTGTTGGGCGCCTACACCATCAACAACAGCATGTTTGATGTGACGCTCGTGGTCGTTTTCGGCATCATCGGCTACCTCATGAAGAAGTTCGGCTTCGAACCGGGCCCCCTGGTGCTGGCCTTCGTGCTCGGCGAGCTGCTGGAGAGCTCCATGCGCCGTTCCCTGCTGGTCTTCGGCGGCGATCCCCTTGGGTTCTTCGGCCGTCCCATCTCTGCCACGCTGCTGGTGGTCTTCGTTCTGGTAGCTGTACTTCCGGCCATACGTACCGTCATCGCCAAGCGCAAGCGCAGTTCAACTGCCCCAACATCAGCCGTCACGCCGGACATCAAGGAGAAGGTATGAGCATCATCGTCGGATTCGTCCCAACGCCCGCAGGACAGGCCGCACTCGCAGCAGGCATCGCCGAAGCAAAGCTCCGCAACGAAGACCTGGTGATCGTCAACTCGGCCCGGCAGGGTGCCCTGGTGGACAAGTCTGTGGCTACGGAGGACGTTTTGGCGCAGGCTGCCAAGCGTGCTGCCGACGTCGGAGTAACGGCATCTGTCATCCAGCCGCCCTACCAGCACGATCTGGCCGATGAGTTCCTCGATGTTGCCAGGGAAGTTGATGCCTCGCTCATCGTTATTGGCCTGCGGCACCGCACCCACGTAGGGAAGTTCATCCTGGGCAGCCATGCCCAGCAGATCCTGATGCAGGCGGACCGCCCGGTCCTGGCCGTCAAAGCCGACGGCGGGCACTTCTAAGGCAGATGACGGGAAGCTCCAATGTACAAACACAATCCCGCCCGCCGCAGCCCGGTGCCCGCAGCTGCGCCTATCCCTGACTGGTCCAAACTGTGCAGGAACGATCACGTGGAGGTCCATACAGCCGGTGGGGCCATGATCTCCGGAACCATCGACATGATCGCCGCAGACCGCAGCGTTTTCTGGATCATCAGGAACGACGGCGCCGGGAGGACCATGCTCTGTTCCGTTGACGGCGTTACGGTCATCAAGGTAGCGCAGGACGGGGCACCCGCCCGGACGCAGGCACCTTCACAGGTTCAAGCGCGGGTCGGGCCGCCGCGACAGGCGGCTGCTTGACGCCCGCCCTATGACTGCCCCCGGACGTGTTCCGCCAGGGCATCAAGGACCGGCAGTTGGCCCTTGACCAGCTTGAACCGTGCTTCCGCCTCGGGAAACCAGCGGGCATCGTCAATTTCCGGGTAGTTCTGGATCCGGCCCGAACCCTTGGGCCACTCCAGCGGGAAAGTGTTGCTGACGATCCGGTCCGGCTGGAAGTCCTGCTCTGCAGTAAACACCGTAATGATCTTGCCGGACGGCTGCCGGAACTGCCCGAGCTGCTGGTAATCCGCGGCCGGGGCGGGCGAACCCATCTCTTCGGCGAACTCCCGCAGGGCGGCCGCCAGCGGATCTTCGTCCACGGTGTATTCGCCCTTCGGCACTGACCAGGCATGTGCGTCCTTGCGTGCCCAAAACGGGCCGCCCATGTGGGCTATCCAGACTTCCAGGCCGCCGGGGTTTGCCCTCCTGTACAGCAGTAGTCCTGCGCTGAAAACCGGCATCTGTCCTCCACCTGCTGACATTTCACAATGAACGGTAGTTGCCGTCCAACGTTAACCTGCAGTTCACGGCCCTGCTTTAGGTTATTCCTTCAGGCACTTTGCTCGAAGGGACCGGTCATGGCCAACATCGCTGAGGTTTTGGGACGGCTTACGCCGGAAGAACTTGATGAGCTTCGCATTCTTGGCCCGCAGGGCCACCTGCCGCGGCACTTGGTTGACGCCTTGGACCGTGCGGCGGGCGGACCCGGATCAGGCCGTGGCTATTACGTGCCCACAGGAAACGTCAGCGCCACCGGCGGCCCGCTCCTGGTGCTGCGCAGCGATGTTTCCGGCTGGCTCTTCAATTCACACATGGACGACCCCGATTCGTTGTCGCAGCACGGCTGATCCACTGCCGGGCTTCGGTACGGCTGGCCGGCTGACGGCTTAGTCTTCAGCGCATGGGATCGTGAATGTTGCGGTGGTACCCACACTCGGGGTGCTGGCGAGGCTGATCGATCCGCCATGGGCTTCGATGATCGTTTTGCTGACCGGCAAGCCCAGGCCGGCGCCCGGGATGGCGGTTTCACGGGACCGCGCCGATCGGAAGAACTTCGTGAACGCCTGCTCCTGCTCTTCCGCGCTCATGCCAACACCGGTATCCGCAATCGAACAGACAAGCGCTTGCCCATTCCTCCGTGCCAGCGCCGTGATCCGTCCGCCCTCCTTCGAATACTTGATGGCGTTGGAGAGGAGGTTGCCGAGCACCTGGCGGATCCGGCCTGGGTCAACGCGGGCGGGCAGGGGCTGCTCGACGTCGAGCACCAGTTGGAGGCCGTTCATGGCTGCCTCGGGGATGGTCGCATCAACTACTTCCGTCACCAGCTTGGCCAGGTCCGTGTCCTCCAGGGACAGCTCCACGCGCTCCGACGCGACGGCGATCAGGTCGTTGACCAGGCCCAGCAGGTGTTGGGCATTCCGGTGCACCACCAGGAGCTCAGCCTGGATTTCCTCGTGGCCTGGCTCGTCCAATACCAGCTCAAGGTAGCCGAGGATCGATGTCAGCGGTGTCCGCAGCTCGTGGGAAACGGTGGCAACAAAGTTGTCCTTGGCTGCCAGCGCGCTGATCAAACGCGTTACGTCCACGAATGTCAGGACCGAACCCCCGCCCTTCCCTTGGCTGGCAGGTATGCCGTGGGCGCCCACCGAATATGCACGTTGCTGGGCCGGGTCGCCGGGGTCGCCGGTCCAATACAGCTCATCGGAAATGGTGGAGCCGCTGATGGCACGCGACACCGGCGACAGGTCCGGGGGCATCGGAGAGGACCGGTCTGCCAGGAAAAGCCCGCCGTGGCCGGCCGCTTCAGTAAGGGCGGCCAGCGCGGGATCGGCTTGCATCGCCTTATTCGTCAGGACGGTCCTGCCCTCAGCATCCACCACCCAGACCCCTATTCCTACTGCTGCGAGCACTGCGTCCAGAAGGCGCTGGCGGCGCACGTTCTCCGCGAGCGTCTGCGCCAGTTCATGCTCACTGTGCAGGAGTCTTTGGTGTTGCCGGAGAACGATGCCGGCCACCGCATACGCCGTCACTGCGATAGCTGACATTACAAGGGGCAGGAATATCATCCGGATCATTTCCGGTGGAGCCGGAGCTGAGCCGGCGACGGCGGTGGGGACCGCAGTGCTGAGCACCGCCCCAAGGATGGCAAGGAAAAGCATGTGCCGGCGGCGGCGCACGGAAAGCCAAATGACGGGAAACACCAGCAAAAGGCTCAGGACGTTGAAGGCCGGCCCGCCGGCTTCCCCTGTGAACCCGATAGCGACGCAGTCAAGGATGGGAATAGCGGCAGAGGCACCTGGCGGCAGTTTTGCCCATGGTATGGCAAGGCAGGCGGCGAAGATCGCCGTGTGGGCCAGCAGTGCCAGGCGGAACATGTCACTTGCCAGGGTGGCCGGGCTGAACGCCGCGGCAGCTGCCACCACCAGGCAAACGGTGATGGTGAGGGGCAGCTGGGCCAGCACAACCCTGCCCCGGTCTCCGAGCCGTCCATAGATCGCATCAACTCTGTCGGCAAGGGGGCCGTTGATGGCAAACTCCCCGGCATCGACGAACGCAGCCCTGTCCGATTCTTGACGTTGCTTCACCAATCTGGCCCCCCAGCGCAGAAATAATAACCCTCTGGCTGCTTGAAAGTAGCTTCAGAGTACCGGTGGAAGCAAGACATCGCTGGTGTTTCCCACCCGCAAGCTCTACCCATGCTTCATGGAATCATCCAATCAGCAGGCTCAAGGCTTCCGTCAAGTGCTCCACTTCACGCACCGAGAAACCGGCCGGAACGGGCCCCGGCCCGGTATGGCTTGCCGGAACCACCGCGTGGGTGAAGCCCAGCCGGTGGGCCTCCTGGATGCGCTGGTTGATGCCGGGGACGGGGCGGACCTCGCCGGCCAGGCCTACCTCGCCGAAGGCAACCAGCCGGATGGGCAACGGCTTGCGGGCCTTGGCTGAAGCCACGGCAAGGGCAACAGCGAGGTCCGTGGCGGGTTCGCTGAGCTTCACTCCGCCCACCGTAGCCACGTAGGAATCATCCTTGTGCAGCAAGGTACCTGCCCGTTGCTGCAGCACGGCCAGCAGCATGGAAACCCTGGAACTGTCGAGGCCGCTGGTGGCCCGCCGCGGCTGCGAGTTGGGGCTCTCGGCGAGCAGTGACTGCACCTCCGCCAGCAGCGGACGCCGTCCTTCCATGGTTACGGTGATGCACGTGCCCGAAACAGGATCCTTGGTGCGGCTGACAAAGAGCCCGCTGGGATCGGCGAGCCCTTCGATGCCGTTTTCGTTCAGGTCGAAGCAGCCCACGTCGTCGGTAGGCCCGTAGCGGTTCTTGACCGCCCGGAGCAACCGGAGCCGGGAATGGCGTTCACCCTCAAACTGGCACACCACGTCCACCAGGTGCTCTAGCAGCCGCGGCCCGGCGATGGAGCCATCCTTGGTCACGTGACCCACCAGCAGGGTGGTCATGTTCCGCCTTTTGGCCGCGGCAATGATGGAAGCTGCCACTTCCCGGACCTGCGAGACGCCGCCGGCACTGCCGTCAACATCGGCGCTGCTGAGGGTCTGTACCGAGTCCACGATCAGCAGCCGCGGCTCAATCTTCTCCACCTGCCCGAGGGCCTGGCCCAGGTCCGTCTCGGCGGAGAGATACAGGGATTCCGCGACGGCGTCGATCCGCTCCGCGCGCAGCTTCACCTGCGCTGCGGACTCCTCGCCGGTCACGTACAGCACGTCCTGCGCCGTTCGGGCAAACTTCGCGGCCACGTCCAGAAGGAGGGTGGACTTGCCGACGCCGGGTTCGCCGGCGAGCAGGATGACGGCACCCGGGACCAGGCCTCCGCCCAGCACCCGGTCCAGTTCGTCAACGCCCGTTGGCAGGTAGGCGGCTGTGGTGGCGTCCACCTCGGCGATTCGGCGCGCGGGCTCCAGAACGGTGGTAGCCGCCGTCGTCCGCGCCACTGCGGTGCCGGTTTCCTCCACGGTGCCCCATGCCTGGCACTCGCCGCACCGGCCCACCCACTTGACGGTGGTCCAGCCGCATTCGGCGCACTTGTAGGCGGGCGCCTTGGATGCCCGGGAAGTCTTGGTAGCCATGCGTTCCACCCTAGTGGCGGGCACTGACATTCCCGCCCGGCTCCAAGCCTCGAGCGGCCGTGCCCTAGGCCCGCAGGTCGTGGATCACGGTGAGAGAGCGCTCTCTTGACAGTGATCGGCGTCACCAATAGAGTTCAGGGACTTGCTAGAGAGCGCTCTCTCGGCATCGGCAGTCCCACACAAAGGAGTGACCTTGAAATTTGCACGTCGACATACAGCGGCCGCCATCGCGGGCGCAGCGGCCCTGGCCCTGATGGCCACCAGCTGCAGCAGCAGTACAGGACAGGCAGCAAGCGCAGACAACCCGGTGGAGCTCACGGTCACCACCTTCGGAACGTTCGGCTATGACGATCTTTACGGTGAATACGAGCAGGCCAACCCTGGAATCAAGATCAAAGCCACCAACATCGACCGCGGAGCGAACGCACGCACCGACGCCTTCACCAAGCTCGCAGCCGGTTCCGGCCTAAGTGACGTGGTGGCCATCGAGGAGGGCTGGCTGGGATCCATTATGGAGGTTTCGGACCAGTTCGTGGACCTGAACGAGCACGGCGCAGCGGACATCAAGGACAACTGGGTGGACTGGAAGTTCAAGCAGGGCACTGATCCGGACGGCCGTGTCATCGGGTACGGAACGGACATCGGACCGCAGGGCCTCTGCTACAACGGCAAGCTGTTCGAGGCTGCCGGCCTGCCGAAGGACCGCGAATCAGTAGCGAAACTTTTTGGCGGCGACGACGCCACCTGGGAGAACTACTTCAAGCTTGGCGAGCAGTACAAGGCGGCCACCGGAAAGGCCTGGTACGACCAGTCCGGCTTCGTCTGGAACTCCATGGTGAACCAAATGGAGGAGGGCTACTACACCAAGGACGGCGAGCTGAACATCGAGGGCAACTCCGAGATGAAGGCCAGGTTCGAGATGCTGGCTGCCGGCACCGCCTCCGGATTGTCCGCCAACCAGACCCAGTGGGACTGGGGCAACGGCAAGGCGTTCACTGACGGTTCCTTCGCCACCTTCGTCTGCCCAGGCTGGATGCTCGGCACCATCAAGGGCCAGCTGGAATCAGCGGGCGGCGGCACCGACAGTGGCTGGGACTTCGCCGACGTCTTCCCCGGCGGTGCCTCGAACTGGGGCGGAGCATTCCTCTCAGTGCCCAAGACCTCCGAGCACCCGGCAGAAGCGGCCAAGCTCGCGGCCTGGCTGACCGCCCCTGAGCAGCAGGTCAAGCAGTCGGCTGCGGCCAACAACTTCCCCAGCACCCTGAAGGCACAGGAAAAGCTCGTGGCCGACGCCACCCCCAACGTGCTGTTCAACAACGCCCCCACCGGCGTCATCCTTGCCAACCGCGCCAAGGGCGTGGTGGCCCAGTTCAAGGGGCCTGACGACTCCGTAATCCAGGAGAACGTGTTCGGCCCGGCGATGAAGATGCTCGACGGCGGCACGGCCGATGCAGACAAAGCCTGGTCCGAAGCCCTGACGCTCCTCAACGACCTGGTCGTAAACAACTAGCACCACCCGCTGTGGGGCCTCCCGGAAAGGGAGGCCCCCCGATGGAGGGCAAGAGCCCAATGACAACCACCCTGAACCGCCCCGCCAAACCCGCGGCCATCAAAGCCAAGCCAACCTTTCGGCAGAAGCTGAACGTCTTCGACGTCAAGGCATCGCCCTACTTCTAC
Organism: Arthrobacter sp. MDT2-3; assembly: GCF_059090465.1. Taxonomy (NCBI): domain Bacteria; kingdom Bacillati; phylum Actinomycetota; class Actinomycetes; order Micrococcales; family Micrococcaceae; genus Arthrobacter; species Arthrobacter sp. MDT2-3. The sequence continues at coordinate 785,905 of NZ_JBNHFS010000001.1, forward strand.
ATCGCCCCGTTCTTTATCCTGTTCGCGCTGGTGGGACTGTTCCCGCTGGTGTACACGTTCGTGGTCAGCCTCTTCGACTGGCACCTGCTCAAGGGCCAGGGCCAATTCGTGGGACTGCAGAACTTCGTGGAGGTCCTGCAGGACAGATTCTTTTGGAACTCCCTCTTCAACACGGTGAGCATCTTCCTGCTGTCCGCCATCCCGCAGCTTGCCGTTGCACTCTTCCTGGCGGCCATGCTGGACCAGAACCTGCGGGCCAGGACGTTTTGGCGCATGAGCGTACTCCTGCCCTACATCGTCACCCCGGTGGCAGTAGCCATGATCTTCACCAACATGTTCGGCGAACAGTACGGACTGATCAATAACGTGCTGGGCAACTTCGGCCTGGACCCGGTGATGTGGAAGAGCGAAACACTGCCCAGCCACATCGCCATCGCCACCATGGTGAACTGGCGCTGGACCGGTTACAACGCCCTGATCCTGCTTGCGGCAATGCAGGCCGTTCCCCGGGACCTCTACGAGTCAGCCGCCCTGGACGGAGCCGGCGCCGTCCGCCGGTTCTTCAGCATCACCCTGCCGAGCATCCGGCCCACCATGGTGTTCGTGGTCATCACCTCCACCATCGGCGGCCTGCAAATCTTCACCGAGCCCCGCCTCTTTGATCCCGCCACGGCCGGCGGCTCGCAGCGGCAGTTCCAGACCACGGTCCTGTACCTCTGGGAAATGGCCTTTCAGCGCCAGAACTTTGGCAAGGCATCCACCATCGCCTGGCTGCTCTTCCTGATCATCGTGCTGTTCGGCCTCATCAACTACCTGATCTCGCGGCGGATCGCCACGGCCGACGCCGCCAAGCCCCCACGAGCAGCCCGGAGAGCTGTGCGGAAACGCGCCGAAAGGACCAAGCGATGAGCACCATCGAAGGCGTTTCCACTGCGCCGGTTGAAGCCCCGAACCCAAGTAACAAACCTGTCGCCGGCCCGGCACGGTTGCGGAAGCGCCTTTTCGGCTCCGGTGAAAGACCAGGATTCCTGACCTACGGCCTGCTCCTCTCATTCCTGGTGTCCTCGGCCTATCCGCTCTGGTGGTCCGCCGTTATCGGCAGCCGGTCCAATGAGGCCCTGGGTGAGACGTGGCCGCCGTTGCTGCCGGGCGGGAACTTTTGGACCAACGTGGGTGAGGTCTTCGACACCATTCCCTTCTGGCTGGCCTTGGGAAACAGCGTCCTCATTTCCTGCATCATCACCGTCTCCGTTGTCGGCTTCTCCACGCTGGCCGGCTACGCCTTCGCCAAACTGCGGTTCAAGGGCCGGAACGGGTTGATGCTTATGGTCGTGGCCACCATGGCCATCCCCACCCAGCTGGGCATCATCCCGCTCTTCATGGTGATGCGCACCCTGGGATGGACGGGGGAGATCGGTGCTGTGGTGGTTCCTACGCTGGTGACGGCGTTCGGCGTCTTTTTCATGCGGCAGTACCTCGTGGACGTGATTCCGGACGAACTCATCGAGTCCGCAAGGATGGACGGGGCCACCATGATTTCCACTTTTTGGCACGTGGCCATCCCCGCCGCCCGGCCCGCCATGGCCATCCTGGCTCTGTTCACGTTTATGACGGCCTGGACGGATTTCCTCTGGCCCCTGCTGGTGCTCGACGCCGGCAACCCCACTTTGCAGACGGCACTCAGCCAATTGCAGTCCGCCCGCTACGTGGACTACTCGGTGGTCCTCGCCGGAGCGGTCCTGGCAACACTCCCGTTGTTGGTGCTCTTTGTGCTGGCCGGAAAACAACTTATCTCAGGAATCATGCAAGGAGCAGTTAAGGGCTAATGGAGCACCCGACGTACAAGAGGCAATGGCCCGAGGGCTTTATCTGGGGATCGGCGACGGCGGCCGCACAGATAGAGGGCGCCGGCTGCGAAGGCGGCAAGGAAGATTCCATCTGGGACCACTTTGCCCGGATCCCCGGTGCCATTGCCAACGGTGACCATCTTGAGCAGGCGGTGGACCACTACCACCGGATGCCCCAGGACGTCCGGCTGATGAAAGAGCTGGGGTTGGCCTCATACCGGTTCTCCACCAGCTGGGCCCGGGTGCGTCCCGGAGACAGGGCAGTCAACCGAGAGGGATTGGACTTCTACTCCCGGCTGGTGGACGAACTTCTTGAAGCAGGGATCCTGCCATGGCTCACCCTTTACCACTGGGACTTGCCGCAGGCACTCGAGGAAAAGGGCGGCTGGGCCAACCGGGACACCGCGTACCGGTTCGTCGAGTACGCCAGCGATGTGTACTCGGCGCTGGGGGACAGGGTCCATCACTGGACCACCTTCAACGAGCCTTTTTGTTCTTCCCTCCTGGGCTACGGGTCCGGGGTCCATGCTCCCGGCCGGCAGGAGCCTTCCGCAGCAATCGCTGCCGTACACCACCAGCACCTGGCCCACGGGTTGGCGGTACATGCGCTGCGGGACAGGGGAGCACAGCATCTTGGGATCACCCTTAACCTCAGCAATTCGATCCCGCGGGACAGCCAGGACCCGGTGGACCTTGACGCTGCCCGCCGGTTTGACTCCCTGCAGAACCGGATCTTCCTCGACCCAATCCTGCGGGGAAGCTACCCGGAAGATTCCCTGCGGGACCTCGCCCCGTTCGGCCTGCCGGACGTTATCCTGCCCGGGGACCTGGAGATCATCAGCGCACCCCTGGACTTCCTCGGGGTGAACCACTACCACGATGACCTGATCAGCGGCCACGCGGACGACGCCGGAAGCGACGGCCATTCCGGCGGCGCCGAGCGCCCCTCCGTTTCACCGTGGATCGGCTCCGAGTCCATTGCGTTTCCCAGCCGGGGCCTGCCCCGGACTGCAATGGGCTGGGAAGTAAACCCGGACGGGTTGCGCAAACTCCTGGTCCGGCTGGGGGAGGAGTACCCGTCCCTGCCGCCGCTGTACATCACCGAGAACGGGGCCGCCTATGAGGACAGTGTCAGCGCCGACGGCGCCGTCCACGACGAAGAGCGGACCGCGTTCATCCTGGAGCACGTGGCTGCCGTGGGCGAAGCCATCGACCAGGGCGCGGACGTCCGCGGCTACTTCGTCTGGTCCCTCCTGGACAATTTTGAATGGTCCTGGGGCTACGGAAAACGCTTTGGGATTATCCGCGTGGACTACGGCACGCTGGAAAGGACAGTCAAGGACAGCGGCAAGGCCTATTCGGAACTGATTGCCGCCGCAAAGAAGTACGCTTCCCGGCCCGCTGCATCCTTGCCCGGTTAAACTGAAATCCCCGGCCAAGTGCCAGCCAGACCACGGAGCGATGATTGTGAAGCAAGACACCAGCGGAAGCCGGCCAACGCCCACCCTTGAAATGGTGGCAGCGCTGGCCGGGGTCTCCCGCGCCACCGTCTCGCGGGTGGTCAATCACGTTCCAAGCGTGGACGAGGACATTGCGGCGAAGGTGCGCCAGGCCATCCTTGCCGTGAACTACACGCCAAACCGGGCAGCGCGGTCCCTGGCAAGCAGGCGGCCCAACTCCGTGACGCTCATCGTCCCGGAGTCCACGTCGAAGGTGTTTGCGGATCCCTTCTTCGCGTCAGTTGTCCAGGGCGTGGCGTTGTATCTGGGGGAGACTGACTACACCCTGAACATGGTCATCGCCTCGGAAGCCAAGCCCGAGAAGACGAGAGCATTCCTGCTCGGCGGCAACGTGGCGGGCGCGCTGGTGGTATCCCACCACGCCGGTGACAGGTCCTGGACCCACCTGAGTGATTACATTCCCATGGTGTTCGCCGGCCGGCCGCTGGGAGAAGGCGCCCGCTACTACGTGGACGTTGACAATGAAGCTGCAGCGGCGGGTGCAACAAGGGTCCTGGTCGAGGGCGGGCGGACGCACATTGGCACCATCGCAGGCCCGCAGGACATGCCGCCCGGCATAGACCGCCTCAACGGGTGGAGATCTGCCATGGCCGAGGCCGGGTTCGAGGATTCCCTGGTGGAGTACGGGGACTTCACCCTGGCATCGGGGGCGAAAGCGATGCGCCGTCTGCTGGCCAGCGGGCGGCAGGTGGACGGCCTGTTCGTGGCCAACGACCAGATGGCCGCCGGCGCCTACACTGTGCTCCAGGAACGCGGGCTCCGCATCCCCCAGGACGTAGCAGTGGTGGGCTTTGACGACGATTCGTTCGCGACTTCGGTAAACCCGCCGCTCACCACCGTGCACCACCCGATCATTGAGATGGGAAAAAAGATGGCCGAAATCCTGGTAGATCTGATCGAGGGCAAGGACGCTGACCGTGTCACGCGGATCCCCACCTCACTCGTGATCCGTGAGTCTGCCTGATGGCTGGCAACGCGCTGAGCGGCAGCACGGGAAGTGACGTGACGCTCCGCTGGGGCGTTGTGGCAACAGGACGCATCGCGCACCGGGTCACCCGGGACCTCGCCTGCCTTGAAGGCGCGGAGCTGTACGCGGTAAGTTCGCGCAGCAAGGGTTCGGCGGACGCATTCGCTGAAGAGCACGGCTTTGCCGTCAGTTATCACGACGGTCTTTCCGGAACCGGATACCAGCAGCTCTTTTCCGATCCCCGGGTCGATGTGGTGTACGTGGCCACCCCGCATGCACAGCACTTCGAGGTTGCCCGTGCGGCGCTGGAAGCCGGGAAGCATGTCCTGTGTGAAAAACCCTTCACCATCAACGCCGGAGAGGCCCGCGAGCTGGTCCGGTTGGCCCGTGAACGGGGTCTTTTCCTGATGGAGGCCGTGTGGACCCGCTTCCTGCCGGCAACCCGACGAGCCCTGGAGCTGACCGGCGGCGGGGAGATCGGAGCGGTCTGCTGGGTCCAGGCCGATCTGGGCTTTCCAGCTGCCTACGACCCTGCCGACAGGCTGTGGGATCCGGCGGCCGGCGGGGGAGCGCTGCTGGACCTTGCCGTTTACCCGCTGACCTGGGCCATCGCTGCCCTCGGGTTCCCCTCCGGGCTTATGGCAAGAGGCCATTTGAACCGGGACGGCGTGGACGTCCAGAATTCCATCACCCTGGAATACCCGGAAGGGGCTGCAGCGCAGCTGACCTCCTCACTGCAGGCTGCGGGACCAGGTACCGCCACCATCAGCGGAACCGCCGGCTGGATCAGGACCGGTTCCCCGCTGTACAACCCGCGCATGCTGGAGATTTGCGGGCTGGACGGGAGCATCCGTGTGGAGGAATTCGCAGAGGACACTGAGGGCTTTATCCACGAACTGCGCGAAACCGCCCGCTGCATCCGCGCAGGCCTGCAGGAGAGCCCGCTGATGCCCTGGAATGAAACCGTGCAGGTGATGGAACTGCTGGACGAAGCACGGCAGCAGCTGGGGCTGCGCTACCTGAATGATGAGCAGGCGCGTTAAACACCGGGCCTACCTAGAGCGCGGGCAACACATCCCGGGCTTCACGCGCGTCCATCCCGGTGGCCTCCAGCAGGTCCACCATTAGCGGGCGGTACAGCATGACCACCGTTTCGCCTTCCAGCCTCTGCACCTCCAGCAGCTTCGGATGCAGGCGCAGGGCTATCTCGCTCAAGTCCCGGCGGGCGGTGCGCAGATGGGCGCGGCGGACGCCGTCGTGCGTTTCCGCCAAGCCCAGCGAAAGCTCATCAATCGCGGCAGCGGTCTCCTGCAGTACCTCCGCAATGTTTTCCGTCGCCTCGTCCGAAAGCGCCGCGTGGTTGATGGCGCTGGTGAGCCGCCGCGCGAAAACCCGGCTGTTCCTCAACGCCAGGTCAATGAAGTCCAACGATTGCTTCAGCTGGTCGAGCTCTTCCCTGTGCCGCCTGTAGGCGGGCGCCAGGGTGGCCACCTCCCCGGAAGCGCGGAGGGACTGGCGCATCCCGTCCACCAGCGGCTGGCAATTCCGCCCCCGGATAAGGGCGTGCCAGGCCTGGGTGGAGTCGCTCTTAACCAGGGCGTCGCCGCACTCGCGCAGCACCTCGGCCAGTTCATGCAGCAGCTTCTGCACATCCTTGCGCGGCTCCCGGCGCGGATCCTTGGGGATAAGGATGGTCACCAGCAGCGCGCAGAGGCCGCCCACCACCGCGTCAATGCTCCGCGTGAAGGGTCCCCCTGCCGGCGCGGGCAGGAGTACAACCAGCAACGACTGCAGCCCAAGTTGCGTGGTGAAAATTGTGCCGCTGTCAAGGAAGCGGGCCAGCAGGATGGAAAAAAGAAGGACGACGGCGGCCTGCCAGATTCCACCGCCCAGCCAGTGCAGGAGCAGATCACCTACGGCGATGCCGATGGTGCAGCCCAGGCCCACCTCCACTACCCGCCGCAGCCGCGGTTCGCGGGAAAAACCCAGCGCAATCAGGGATGAGGTGGCGGCGAACAAGGGCCCGGAGTGCCCCAGCACATACTCGGCGAAAGCATACGCACCCACGGCACAGACAGTCATTTGGATTGCAGGAACCAACGAGTTCCGGCTGCGGATGAGCCCGGTGCGGATACGGCCGCGCAGGAACCGCCTGCCTGCTGAAAGTCCTGCTGCCGAAGCCATGCGTTCCAGTCTATTTGCTGGAGGTCCACTACGGCCGGACATGTGATCTGCGCAATGGGAACCCGGCACTTGTAAGCCATTATCCCGCCGTCGTTAATGTTCCGTTCACTTTGGACAGCCCATCCCGTTACCTACGGCCCATACCTTCGATAAACGTACAGAACGTACGCATCGCGCTGCAGGGTTCTCCGTCCCTGCCCGCACCTGAATAACCCTGGAAGGGGTACATCTAGTGAAGGCACTCCGCTTCGGCCGCCACGCGGCTATCGCTGTTCTCGCAGCCGGCGCACTCGCGCTCACCTCCTGCGGTTCAGACAACGCCACGGGCACCACCCCCGCCGGCGAACAGACTTCCGGCGGCCCGAAGGTCACCGGCACCCTCACCGGCATCGGCGCATCCTCCACCGGCGCAGCCATGGACGCCTGGAAAGCCGGTTTCGCTTCCGCAAACCAGGGCGCCACCGTGCAGTACTCCCCGGACGGCTCCGGCGCAGGCCGCAAGGCCATCATCGACGGCTCCGCACAGTTCGCCGGTTCGGACGCTTACCTGAAGGACGAAGAGCTCGAAAGCTCCAAGGCAGTTTGCGGTCCCGACGGCGCCATCAACATCCCCGTCTACATTTCACCGATCGCCGTGGCCTTCAACGTTCCCGGTGTCACCGAGCTGAAGCTGGACGCAGCCACGGTCGCCAAGATCTTCCGCGGTGAAATCGCCAACTGGAATGATCCCGCCATCGCCGCCCTGAACGAGGGCGTCACCTTGCCGGACCTCAAGGTCACCCCGGTGAACCGCTCGGACGATTCCGGCACCACCACCAACTTCACCGACTACCTGGCCTCCGCAGCACCTGAGGTATGGACGGACGCGTCCTCCGGTGTCTGGCCTGCAAGCCTGCAGGGCGAGAACGCCAAAGGCACCTCCGGTGTTGTCAAGACCGTCACTGACACCCCCGGCGCCGTGACCTACGCGGATGACTCCGCAGTGGGCGGCAAGCTCGGCACCGCGGCCATCAAGGTGGGCGAGGAATTCGTCAAGATCTCCGCCGAAGCTGCCGCCAAGGCCGTGGAAGCGGGCAACCCCGTCGAGGGCCGCACCAGCAATGACGTGGCCATCAAGCTGGACCGCAAGACCACCGAATCCGGTGCCTACCCGGTGGTCCTGGTTTCCTACCACGTGGTCTGCAGCGCCTACGACAAGCAGGAAACCGTTGACCTGGTCAAGGCCTTCGAGAACTACGTAGTTTCCGAGGAAGGCCAGCAGGCCGCCGCGGATTCCGCAAAGTCCGCCCCGCTCTCCCCGGCCCTGGCCGAGAAGGCCACCGAGGCCATCGAGTCCATCAAGGTCAAGTCCTAATTACCGCTCTGAATCCGGGTTCCCCGCCTGCCGACAGGCAGTGCGGGGAACTTGGCTTTGGAAGCCACCCTTTCCAGTTCCAGTACCACCACGATCGAAGGGCCGTCGAATGACCGCCACCTCCCTGACCAGCACCCAGGGCGCCGGCCGCGCCGGGGACAAAATCTTTTCGGGTGCCGCACTGGCCGCCGGCTGCCTTATTCTCGCCGTCCTCTTCGGCGTCGCACTCTTCCTGGTGGTCCAGGCGATCCCGGCGCTGACCGCACCGGCCGCCGATATCCAGGGCGGTAAAGGCTTCTTCGCCTACATCTGGCCCATCGTCATCGGCACGCTCATCGCAGCGGTCATCGCACTGGTCATCGCCACACCCGTCGCCATCGGGGTGGCACTGTTCATCTCGCACTTCGCCCCGCGCGGCCTCGCGTCAGGGCTGGGGTACGTCGTGGACCTGCTCGCCGCCATCCCGTCCGTCATCTACGGCGCCTGGGGTGCAGCGTTCCTGGCCAGGGAAATCTCCCCGGCCTACAACTGGCTGGCGGAAAACCTGGGGTGGCTGCCCATCTTCCAGGGCCCGGCCTCGGCCACCGGCAAGACGATCCTCACTGCCGGCATCGTCCTCTCCGTCATGGTCCTGCCCATCATCACCTCCCTGTCCCGCGAGATCTTCCTCCAGACCCCCAAACTGCACGAGGAAGCCGCACTCGCGCTGGGTGCCACCCGCTGGGAAATGATCAAGATGTCGGTCCTGCCCTTCGCGCGCCCCGGCATCATCAGCGCAATCATGCTGGGCCTGGGCCGCGCACTCGGCGAGACCATGGCCGTGGCCCTGGTGCTGTCTTCCGGCGCCCTGACCGCAAGCCTGATCCAGTCCGGCAACCAGACCATTGCAGCCGAGATCGCCCTGAACTTCCCCGAGGCCAGCGGACTCAAGGTCAGCACGCTGATCGCCGCCGGCCTGGTCCTGTTCGTCATCACCCTGGCCGTGAACATGATCGCGCGCTGGATCATCACCCGGCACAAAGAATTCTCGGGAGCCAACTAAATGACCTCCACGCTTACTCCCGTCCGCAGCAAGCGCTCGGCCCTGACAAAGGGCCAGCTGCCAAAGTACGCCCCCTATGCCGTCCTCGCCGCCGCGCTGATTGCCGGCGCCGCGATCATGGCCCTGATCGGCTTCAATCCGTTCGGCTGGGGCATTGTCTCCGCGATCCTGTTCGCCATCGGACTGGTGTCCTGGAGCGCCGCCGTTGAGGGTTCCCGCAAGGCAAAGGACAAGCTCGCCACCTGCCTGGTGGTGGGATCCTTCCTGGTGGCGCTGCTCCCGCTCTTCTCGGTGATCTGGACCGTGCTGGCCAACGGTGTTCCCGGACTTATCAACCCGGGATTCCTTACCAACTCCATGAACGGGGTAACCGGCGTTTACGACAACAGGGCGGTGGAAGAAGGCGCACCCGTCCTCGGCGGCATCTACCACGCATTCCTGGGCACTGTGCAGATCACCCTGCTGGCCACCGTCATTTCGGTTCCGGTGGGCCTGCTGACCGCCATTTACCTTGTGGAGTATGGCAACGACGGCCGGCTCGCACGCGCCATCACCTTCTTCGTCGACGTGATGACCGGCATCCCGTCCATTGTGGCCGGCCTCTTCTCCGCGGCTTTCTTCTTCGCCGTGGTCGGTCCCGGTACCAAGACCGGCGCCGTTGCCGCCGTCGCGCTTTCCGTGCTGATGATCCCCGTGGTGGTGCGGTCCAGTGAGGAAATGCTCAAGATCGTTCCCAACGAACTCCGCGAAGCGGCGTACGCGCTGGGCGTGCGCAAGTGGCGGACCATCATCAAGGTTGTCATCCCGACGGCGATCTCCGGCATCGCGTCCGGCGTGACCCTGGCAATCGCCAGGGTCATTGGTGAGACTGCGCCCATCCTGGTCACCGCCGGCTTCGCCACCAGCATTAACTCCAACGTGTTCAGCGGCTGGATGGCCTCGCTGCCCACGTTCATCTACACCCAGATCCTGAATCCCACGTCTCCGGCCAACCCGGACCCGTCCTCGCAGCGGGCCTGGGGCGCCGCCCTGGTGCTGATCATCCTGGTGATGGTGCTGAACCTGGGCGCCCGGCTGATCGCCAGGGTCTTCGCCCCGAGGACGGGCCGCTGAGGCCCAGCTCCTTCCGGTCGTTTGGGCCGGACCATAGACTTCAATCCATACCCAGTTAGTGAAGGAACACCATGTCTAAGCGCATCGACGTCAAGGACCTGAACGTGTACTACGGCGATTTCCTTGCCGTGGAGGACGTCACCATCAACATCGAGGCCAAGTCCGTCACCGCGTTCATTGGTCCGTCCGGCTGCGGCAAGTCCACCTTCCTGCGGACCCTGAACCGTATGCACGAGGTGCTTCCCGGCGCCCGCGTGGAGGGCGAAGTCCTGCTCGACGGCGACAACCTGTACGGCCCCGGCGTGGACCCGGTTACCGTCCGCTCGCAGATCGGCATGGTCTTCCAGCGGCCAAACCCGTTCCCCACGATGTCCATCCGTGACAACGTGCTGGCCGGCGTGAAGCTGAACAACAAAAAGATCTCCAAGGGCGAGGCTGACGTCCTGGTGGAACGCTCGCTGAAGGGCGCCAACCTGTGGAACGAGGTCAAGGACCGGCTGGACAAGCCCGGTTCAGGCCTCTCCGGCGGCCAGCAGCAGCGCCTCTGCATTGCGCGGGCCATTGCCGTGGAACCTCAGGTGATCCTGATGGACGAGCCATGCTCTGCCCTGGACCCCATCTCCACCCTGGCCATCGAGGACCTCATCAATGAGCTCAAGGACCAGTACACCGTGGTGATCGTGACCCACAACATGCAGCAGGCCGCCCGCGTCTCAAACCGTACGGCTTTCTTCAACATCGCGGGCACCGGCAAGCCGGGCAAACTGATCGAGATCGGTGATACCCACACCATCTTCAGCAATCCCACACAGAAGGCAACTGAGGACTACGTTTCCGGCCGCTTCGGATAATCCCCAGCCGCGCCCCAGGCTCGCACGCTCGCCCGGGGACCCCTGCGGCCGTGGGCCCACAGCCGGCTGAACCAGGCGCGGGTGCGGCTACTCCGGCACTTCCAGCTGGAAACCGCACCGGCAGCGCAGGACCCTGGTGGGAAGTGAGACGGAGCTGAGGGCGCCACCGCCGGAACTGCTGCGGTAGCAAAGGCGCTCGATTTCGAACTCTGCTTCCTCCATGGGAAAGCCGCAGTGGATGTAGTCATCACCGAACATGATGACTTTCGCCATCCAGCGCACCTGGTGCAGGGCCGCGGCCACGTCCGCCGCGTAGGCAAGGTGTTCGTGGAACCGGCGGCAGTTATTGCATGTGTAGGAAACTGTGACCAAGTCGCCGTTGGCCCCACCCATGGCCATGATGGCGTGGATGGTCAGGTGATGTTCCGTTCCGCACACTTCGCATTCCATATGCCGTGGCTGGGGCAGGGAGTGCCGGGGATTCGAGTTAGCCACAATGCCTGCTCTTTTCCACAACGTGCATCCAGTCCGCCGATATGCTGCAGCGGCGTTCATCCGCGGCCCTGCACCCGGCGGCGGATATCAGCCCCCGGCAACAGCGCGTTGGAGGCGTACTTCCGAATTTACGTCACATGGATCGACCTGTACAGGCCGGCAAGGGCGGACAGACTTCCGGAAGGGTGGAAGTCCCGGCCTCCGCGGCGCCGTCGCTGCCGTTGGCGGCCAGACGTCCGGCACCGCTTATCCGGCCACCGGGGAAAGTGCCAGCGCCAGGACAAATGCCAGGGCAGCCGTTGCCGCAGGAGTCAGGATCCAGAGGCCCACGATGCGGATCACGAGCTTTCGGTTGGTCACCGAAAAATGCTGGTTCTCGCCTGCGCCCAGCACGGCTGAGGTAACGGTGTGTGTGGTGGAGAGGGACCACTGCAGCCCGATGGCGCCCACAAACAGCATGAGGGCGCTGAAGATCTGTGCCACCGAGCCGCGCAGCGGATCAACACGGGTGATCTTGTAGCCGATGGTGTGTGAGATCCGCCAGCCCCCGTACATTGTGCCGGCGGTAATCATGACCGCAGAAAGCAGCGCCACCCACACGGGGACAGTCCCGCCGTCGGAATATCCTGCCGCCAGCAGGGCGAGGAGCAGCACCGCGTTGATCCGCTGGCCGTCCTGCAGTCCGTGGCCGAACGCCACCGCCCCGGCGGCAATGGACTGGCTTCGGCGGAACCGCTGGTTCACCACATTGGGCTGCGTGTAGCGGGCGGCCCACGTGGCCGGGTAAACCAGCAGGAAGGACCCGCTGTAGGCAACCAGCGGCGACAGCACCAGTGGCAGGACAACCTGGAACAGCAGGGAGCGGTCCACCCCACCCACACCCGTGCCGCCCACTGCGAGGCTGGCTAGGCCGGCACCGGCAAGGCCGCCCACCAAAGCGTGCGTGGAAGAGGCTGGAATGCCCCGCCACCACAGCAGGATGCCCCAGGCAACGGCGCTGCCCAAACCGGCGAGCAGTATGTTGAGGCCGTCCGTACCGCCGGGAAGGTTGATCCAGGTTTGGCTGACGGCGACGGCAAGGAGTGCGCTCAGCAGGGCGCCGAGGAAATTGAAGAAGGCAGCCAGCAGAACGGCCACGCTGGGCGTCAGAGCACGGGTGCGCACGGCAAGGGCAACAGAGGTGGAGACGTCGCGGAAGCCGTTGACGAAGGCGAACACGGCCGTCAGGACAACCACCGCGCCGAAGATGACTGCTGTCACCTCAGGATTCCTTGACGATGATGCTGCCTACCTGCGTGGCGATGCGCCGCATGTCCTTGGTGACCTCCACCAGTTGGTTGGCAACATCACGGTTGCGTGAGTATTGCGCCCACTTCATGTCCCTGATCATGTCTGCCACCCAGACGCGGTGCGTCCGTTCTGCGCGTTTGGCAAGCCGCAGGATTTCGATCCAGTAATCCTCGAGGTCATCGAGGTTGTCGAGCCGGCGCATGGCGTCCACCGTGAGTTCGGCCTGCCGGCTGATGACCTCCAGCTGGTCCGCAGCCCTTTTGGGCAGCCTTTCCAGCCGGTAAAGCGCCACCAGCTCCGCCGCGGCATCCAGCTTCTCGATGGCCTCGTTGAGGTAGCGGGACAAGGCGTACATGTCTTCGCGGGGGAGCGGGTTCACGAAGCTGGTGCGCATGTGGGTCAGGAGGGCGAAGTGAAGTTCGGCGGACCTGGCCTCGTGGTTGTGCATGTCCTCCACGAGCTTGCCGTGCTCGTCGGCGGGGACGCCGAGGATCTCGGCCAGGGTGGCACTGGCCAGCACGATTTGCTGCGCCATCTGGGATAAGAGGTTCAGCCCGGCGGGCTCCTGGGGAAAAAGGCGCAGCTTCACGTAGTTACCGGTCTCCGGGATAAGTACAGGGCGGGAGTTGCCTGCCGTGTGACTTGACCCCGGCGCGCAACTGACGCTAACTCTACCGGGCCGGAACTGCACCCCTGAAATGGGAAAACAGGAACGCGGGCACCAGCAATTGGGCAGAAAAATGGTGCCGAACCGGATACGCCTCTCGGCGGTAGGCCGCTCTAGGCGGCTGAATGTTGAAGCCCGGGGGTTTCGCGGCTCGGCACCAGTTTCAGTGTTCTACGTTGGTTGGCCCAAGTCAACATTGACAGATCCGGGGTCTTGGGTCAGTCGAGTTCGCCAAGGCGCCACGCGTTGGCGGCGTGCTCAAGGTCCTCGGCGGTTTTAACCAACTGGTGGGAATTGCGGGTCAGTTTGCTGGCGTGCGCCTCGTTGCCGTGTTCGGCACCGTCAGCGAGAGTCGCCTGGCCGAGCGCCACAACCCGGCAGAACGCGGCGGAACGCTCCAGCGCGACGTCGAACTCGCCGTCGAACGCGCCCGAAAGGATGGCATCAGCCATCGCTTTCATCTCGTCCGCGCCGGGAGGCTCAGCGGCTCCGGCCACTACGTTGGAGACCTGTGCAGTGTCCTTGCCTGCGCGGAAGTAAACCGAAATGCGCTCCGGGTCCTGGACCGTAGCCGCCCGCAGGGCGTACAACCGCCACAGCGCGCCGGGAAGGGAACGGGCGGGGCTCTCGGCCCACATCTCCGCGATGGCTTCCAGGCCCTGCTCGTCCGCAAGTTTGACCAGCCGGTCTGTCACTACGGGATCATCGCTGTCCCGGCCGTGGCGGACCAGCGCCTGGGCAGCGAGGTGGGCGGCCTCGGACACCCGGGCGGGATCGGCGCCGCCGGCGAAGGGTTCGAAGTCCACGGGCGCGAAAGGCTTCGGCTTGTGGTGCCGGTTGGCGCCGCCGTAATGGCTGGGACCTGTTTGCTCGCTCATGCCCCCCACGCTACTCCTGTGCCCTGCGGGAAATCGAGCATCCGGACAATGCCAGTCGGTGCCACAGAATGTCCGACGGCGGGACCAGGCCTGCGTGCGAATGGTGCCGTGACGATGGGTTAGAGTATTAACGTCCAGAAATGGACTGGGCCGGGTCGGCCGGTACAGTGTGCCGAAGCAGCCCGGCAGGGGCCTTTAGCTCAGTTGGTAGAGCATCGGACTTTTAATCCGTGGGTCGTGGGTTCGAGCCCCACAGGGCCCACCGTTTACGCAGGTCAGAGGCATCTAGCCTCTGGCCTGCGTGGGTTTAAGGGCCCAATAGGCCCGGGAACACTGCTTCATTGCCTCGCCTGAAAAGCCCGCTTCGGGTGCACGCTGAAGCAGGTGTTGACTTTGTAGTCGCGCAGGGAGCAGCTTTGGCGTGGGGAAGAGCTTCAAACTGTCCGATCAGGTTAAGGATCTGCCGCGACCTTGCCGCTGGTTCGAGGCCTTTTGACCGCGCGTCCATAGTGATTAGGGGCCGCTTGCGGACGCCGGGATGCCCGGCGGCTCGCTGATGCGGGGTGAGTGCCGGTACGGGCATGAGTATCCCGCAGGCGCCAAGCAGCAACGAGTGCTGCTACAAACTGGGCCACCAGCCACAGCACCGACACCCCTGTTAGCCCGTAGAGATGGGCAGCGGCTGCGGCAGGCACTACTGCAATGGCTGCTGCCAGGCATGCAACAGCGGTCGCTTCCGCCTGATGCTCACGGGCCCGGCAAACGCCGTAGTAAATTTGCGTCACACAACTCAGGACCAGTGCCAGGACCAGTACCGGAAGTAGAACCCAGTGTGGGGCGTACTGAGAGCCGAGCATTTGTAGGATGAAGGGACTTGCTCCAATCAGGACGCCCCCTGCTGCAAGGGTGAGGAAGAGACTGATTCGAAGCGCCCGTACAACCAGGCCCGGATGATGGCCGGGGGCCGCGAGCTTAGTCTGCAGGGAATAGCCGGCGGACTGTTGAACGAAAAAGACTGCTGTTGCCAGCATCCAGACGACGTACCAGGCCGCAGTGGCCGAGGCGCTGAGTGTAGCAGCGATGATGAGAGGCAACACGTAGCCGGGCGCTCGGTCAGCCAGCATGAGGGGATAATTCCGGAGGGCGGGATGGAGTAAATTCAGGATTTGCCGAAACCGCAGGACGTATTTGCCCCCGGGACCACTTCCGCCACGGTATACCTGTAGCAGTCCAAGAAGTACGCTGGCTGCGGCTCCAGCAGCGACCGCGCCGACGACGGTGTTGAGACTGCGGTATCCGCCGGCCAGGCAAGTAGCCAGAAGGGCCAACTGGACGAGACTCTGGAGCAAGCTGCGCATCAACGCCAAGTGGGCTTGGCATTGAGCAGCATGGATATGGTCAAGCTGGTAAGCCGTGGTAGCGAAAAAAGCGGTAGCCAGAAACGCTGCCGCTGCTGTTGGATCAGCCCAGGCCTGGCCGACCCCAGGACCAAGGGCACCAGTTATTATGAGCAGCGCAGTCGCGACTATGAGGGATGAGAGCCCTACAGTGAGCAGGCTTGTGGTTATCAGCCGACGCTCTTCGGTTTCCGCGGGCAGGAGGGTCAGTATGGCCGGGCCAACACCAAGCATCCCTACCTGAACTGTCAGCAGCGCCGCCGCGACGACCGCGGAAGCTAAGCCGAGCTCAGCCGGGGCCAAACGAATTGCAGCCAGGGCCCAAAATAGAAGGCCCGTGACCATGGGCACCACACGGGCTGCGGTTAACCAGATCGTGTTGCCGCCCAGAGAGAGTACCTTAGCGGCCAGGCGCACGAGCTACCCCCTGGCCTTCAAAACAGGTATGTAGCAGGAACGCTGCCGGGTGGGGCAAGTGGCGGGGGCGCTTATCACTGCCGCGGAGGCATCGAAGCTGGGAGCTGATAAAGATGCACAACTGCCTCACCATTTGCTTCATTGCATGGATATGAAATTGGCCGGTAAACGCTCCAACTCCCGGGAGCACCCCACCAGCGCTCCTAAGGACATAGTCAGGTCGCTGGCCTGGCAAACCAACAACCATAGCATTGCCCTACCCGGCAGACTAGTGCCTGCACGGGGAGAAAAAAGCAGTAGTAAGTACTCGTTTCTGTGGCGTGCACTTACGTGCATCGTTCCGCCCCTGGGGCCTTCAGCAGCGACCCTGGATTGGGGGTTTTATAGGTAGGATCGCCCCCTTCCACTCAAGGCTGTGAAGACGTAAATTTGTCCCCATGAATCGCCACGAACAACCCGCCACGTGCGTGTCCGCACGTTCGCTGGGATGTTCCTTTCCGTGGCCGCTTTCCTTATGACTGCAGCGATGCCTGCCTTTGCAGCACCGCCCAAGCCAGGTAATACGGGCCTGAACGCACACCCTGCTGCGCTGGGTGATTTAAATGAACGCGACCTCGGGGTGGCCAGACAACGCAGTCATACGCGGCCCTCCTGAGTGCCCGGCCGCGCACAATGCTAACCGGGCAATGTCACGCCACAACATCCCGAATCCATACCGCAAGAAAGGAGCTGAAGAGCGGGACCATGATCACCCCGGGTGTGGGTGGAAATAATCCCGGCAAAACAGCAGTTGCGAAATTCTCATAACCGAACAGGTGCTGACAAAACGGGCGGCGTATGACCAAAGCCGTACACGGTGTGTCGAGGAAAAATAACTCATGTCCATGGCGCTGTAGCGGGTCCCTGACAGGCCAGACAGTCTGCAACGGAAATTCCCTAGAACTGGGCTGCTTTTGGCCAACTCTTCAATCGTCCGACGGCGGTTCCATAGTTCCGCGCTGGCGGCGAGCAACACGGAACATTGCATGCGGATCGGGAAATGCCGCTCCTGTTGTGTCCATCAAAGGGACGTGTCCCTGAATGTCACAGGCACAGTCCACGGGACGTCAGAGCCTCGGCGTAACGACCTGTCCGCCCCTTGATATGGACGCCTTGAGAATTTAGGACCCTCGCTGGGCAGGGACCGCCACTGGAAATTTCGAACGGAGTCAGTTATGCAGATAACACCGATGTATGTCCAGCGACTCGCGCGCACCGTATTAGCCCTACTCCTCGTGGCTGGCACAGCACTCGCCGCCCCACCGGCCTTGGCCGCTCCTGATCCCCTCACCTGTGCCGGTTATCCCGAAAAGCGGCACTTCGTTGATGCCCAGTCCTGGTGGTTGGCCACCGAGGGTGCGAGTCCGGCCGGTACCAACCATGGTCACATCCACGTTGGTGCTTGTATACCCGAACGCGAAACCGTAACAGGACCATTTACGCTTGATATCCGGATGGTGTTACATGATCCTGGCCGCCAAAAGGTCAATAGCGGCAGTACCTCAACGCCATACGTCTCGGTGGTCATGAAAGATAAGTCCATTGAGAAGGTGCAGTCCAAGATCTTCCAAACCGGTTGGACGTGTCCCACCCCGGGTACCTGCACCCGCTGGGGCCAGGTTAGCGTCAACCCATCCGTATTTTCGACCGACGGTCTCAAAGAAACGCGCCTGCGCTTCTTCTCTGACGTCGATGACGCTGCTGCGGGCGGCAAGACAGTTACGGCGAGTATGACCGCCAACCTCAACTTCCAGTATTACGTTGATCTGTCGCCCACCCGCGCCAATAGCGACGTCTCCCGCGATCCTTACTTGCGCGGTAAGGGATGGTACTCAGCCCCCGGCCGCAACCTCGCTGTGGGCGGGTACTGTGAAGCCGATCTCGTGACCGTTCCGGTTCCGAATACTCCCATCAGCGGCATATGGTCACCCGTTGTCAAGATGGTCTGGCACGGCAATGCGCGCGACCCGCACGTCACGGCCCATGAAGTCCGCATCGACCCCGATTTCCATAACAATAATCCCGGTGTAGTCGTTCGCCGGGCGGCCGGGGAGTACGACGGCCCGATCAGTATCGACACCACGCAGCTGACAAATGGCAAGCACACGCTGTTCCTGCGCGCGGATTGCAACGACCAGTACGGCCGCAACTCCACCACCTCGGGCGTCCTGACGGTGCCATTTGAGGTCGGCAACGGCATCGGATAGGTCTTGCCGCCTGGCTATGGGTCGTGGGTTCGGCCCTTACCGGCGCACCCTTTAGGCGAAGAACGGGACAATCCCAGGCGGCCTCCTCCACGCCGCCGGGGAATGTCCTGGTGGCGGCAACCGGCACAATGGGGACATGACAAAAAGCAGCACCGGGCGGCTGCCGCGCCTTGAGGACGTGGCCGAACTTGCTGGCGTCTCCCACCAGACCGTTTCCAGGGTGGTCAACGGCCATCCCAACGTCAGCAAAACGACCCGCGAAAAGGTTGAGGCGGCCATCGCGGAGCTGGGCTACCGGCGCAACACCGCGGCGCGAAGCCTGGTGACGAGGCGCTCGCAGACCATCGGTGTGCTGGGCAGTGAGCTTTCCCAGTACGGCCCGGCCAACACCATGCTGGGCGTGGAGCAGGCAGCGCGGGACGCGGGCTACTTTGTCAGTATCGCTGCGTTGCGTTCTGTGGGCAGGGACGCCATCTTCGATGCGCTGAGGCACTTTCTGGACCAGGCGGTGGACGGGATCGCCGTCCTGGTGCCGCACACCGAAACCCTGCGGATCCTGGAGGAGTTTAACCCCGGTGTGCCCGTGATGGCTGTCGGTTCGCTGGGCAACGAGGCCGTCAGCGGAGCGATGGTGGACCAGAAACGCGGGGCCGAGCTCGCCGTCGGGCATCTCATTGAGCTGGGGCACAGCAGGATCGGCCACGTTGCCGGGCCGGCGGACTGGATCGACGGCGCCTTGCGCACAGAGGGATGGCGCGCAGCGCTGCGGCACGCAGGCCTCCAGGACGACCTGCTGTTGGAAGGCGACTGGAGCGCGGGGAGCGGATACGCGCTCGGGCGGAAGCTGGCGGCGGAACGAAGGGCAACCGCCGTGTTTGTGGGTAATGACCAGATGGCCCTCGGCGTGTTGCGTGCCTTCAACGAGGCGGGGGTCCGGGTGCCCGACGACGTCTCGGTGGTGGGGTTCGACGACCAGCCGGAGTCCAGCTACTTCACCCCGCCGCTCACCACGGTGCGGCAGGACTTCGAAGAGCTTGGCCGGCGTTGCATGGACACCATGCTGAAGGAGATTGAGGCGGGCGCCGCCGTCAGCTCCACAGTGGTAACTCCGGTGCTGGTGCGCCGGGACAGCGCAGCAGCACCGAGGCATTAGCGGTTGCGTCGCTGTGGCCTGACGCGACGCCGCAGCCTGAAGTGATGCCCGTCATTATTCTGAGGCGCCCGGGACTACGCTGCGCGGGAACTTTGGCGGTCCGTGGAGCTGCGGCGGGACCAGGCGGCAATCCGGGGCCAGTAATTGATGGCCGCGTACGCTGCCAGTGCCGCGGCCATGTGCAGATGGAGCATCAGGTGGAGTGAATGGCCGGCGGGCGCAGCCACTTCACCGGCCGGCGGCACGTCCCGGATAATTCCGCCGTGGCCATGGACAGACAGTCCACTTCCGGAGCCGCCGGAAAAAACTGCGAACCCGAGATGAAGCAATTGCTGGGCCACTCCGCAAAAGAGCAGCAACACCCAGGCCGGCATCGGGAAGCGCCCCAGGATCGCGGCGGCCATGCCAAGCAGCGCGGCGAGCGCCAGGAGGATGATGAGGCCGGGTGCAGGCCCTCCGGCCGCCAGATGGGCTGCCAGTCCGAGGCCAGTGGAGATGGGGCCCGCCAGCCACGCGCCGGAGCCGGCGCGGACCTTTGGTTTCGGGTCGTCCACGGAGCTCCTTCTGGTTGGTCACTGTTCATGCTGTCCTTACCCCATTGGGCAGCGTCCCACACTTCGCACTTGCCGTCCTCCCTCCGGCAGAGAATGAAAGGCCATCCGCCATTGACATCGCTGTTGTTAGCGCTCACAATCGAAGGGTCGCGAAGCTGCGGCAGCTATCGGAGGAACTTTCTATGGACGTCAAAGTGGACACGGACAGCTACGTCATCGGTGTGGATTATGGAACGCTCTCCGGACGGGCCGTCGTGGTCCGCGTCCGGGACGGCAAGGAGCTCGGCAGCGGTGTGTTTGAGTACCCGCATGCGGTGGTCACGGATGCCCTTCCGGCAGACGTCGCGGACCTTTCCGGTGAACCAGGTGCACGGCTTCCCGGCGAATGGGCGCTGCAGGTGCCGAACGACTACCGCGACGTCTTGCGCATCGCGGTTCCCGCCGCCGTTGCTGAGGCAGGGATCGACCCCGCCGCCGTCGTCGGAATTGCCACGGACTTCACCGCCTGCACCATGGTGCCGGTCAAGGCGGACGGCACCCCGCTGAACGAGCTCCCGGGATTCGGAAACCGGCCCCATGCCTATGTGAAGCTGTGGCGCCACCACGCTGCGCAAAGCCAGGCTGACAGGATCAACCGGCTCGCGGCGGAACGGGGCGAGGAATGGCTGCCGCGTTATGGCGGACTGATTTCTTCGGAATGGGAGTTCGCGAAGGGCCTGCAGCTCCTGGAGGAGGACCCCGAAGCCTATGCGGCGATGGATCACTGGGTTGAAGCTGCTGACTGGATCGTCTGGCAGCTGTGCGGCCGCTATGTCCGGAATGCCTGCACGGCCGGTTACAAGGGAATTTACCAGGACGGCCGCTACCCGTCCGAGGACTTCCTTGCAGCCCTGAACCCCCAATTCAAGGACTTCGTCAGCAGCAAGCTCGAGCACACCATTGGCCGCCTGGGCGATGCCGCCGGCTACCTCACCGCTGAGGCTGCTGCCTGGACCGGCCTGCCCGAGGGTATCGCCGTGGCGGTGGGCAACGTGGACGCCCACGTCACCGCTCCTGCCGCGAGGGCAGTGGACCCGGGCCAGCTGGTGGCCATCATGGGCACCTCTACCTGCCACGTCATGAGCGGGACGGAACTGCGCGAAGTGCCCGGCATGTGTGGTGTTGTGGACGGCGGCATCGTGGACGGGCTGTGGGGCTACGAAGCCGGCCAGTCCGGCGTCGGAGACATCTTCGCCTGGTTCACCAAGTACGGCGTGCCGCCGGAGTATCATCAGGCAGCCGACGCTGCCGGCCTGGGCATCCACGAATACCTCACCGAACTGGCCTCCGGCCAGTCCATCGGCGAGCACGGCCTGATCGCGCTGGACTGGCACTCGGGCAACCGCTCGGTGCTGGTGGACCATGAGCTCTCCGGCATCGTGGTGGGGCAGACTCTGGCCACACGCCCGGAGGACACCTACCGCGCACTGCTGGAAGCCACCGCCTTTGGGACCAGGACCATTGTGGACGCATTCCGCGACTCGGGCGTTCCGGTGAAGGAGTTCATCGTGGCCGGCGGCCTGCTCAAGAACCCGCTCCTGATGCAGATCTATGCGGATGCCACCAACCTGCAGCTATCCACCATCGGCTCCGCCCAGGGCCCCGCCCTCGGCTCCGCCATCCACGCCGCCGTGGCTGCCGGGAAGTACACGAATATCCGCGAAGCGGCCGCCGCTATGGGCTCCGAGCCGGGCGAGGTTTACACGCCCATTCCGGAGAACGTGGCCGCCTACGAGGAACTTTTCCGGGAGTACAAAACACTGCACGACTACTTCGGCCGCGGCAGCAATGATGTGATGCACCGGCTCAAGGCCATCCAGCGCCGGGCGGCCGGTTCGCGTCCGGCTCCCGCTGCGGTTGCTTCCGAGGCTGCCATGGAGGTGCCGGCATGAGCATCCTGGACACAATCTCCCGCGTGCGGGAGGAAGTGTGTGCCCTGCACGCCGAGCTGACACGCTACGAACTGGTGGTGTGGACGGCGGGCAACGTCTCTGCCCGGGTTCCCGGTCACGAGCTGATGGTCATCAAACCCTCGGGCGTTTCCTACCAGGACCTGACGCCGGAACAGATGGTGGTGACGGATCTCTACGGGGTGCCCGTGGAGGGGGACGCAACAGGTACGTGGGGCAATCCGCCGCTGTCGCCGTCGTCGGACACTGCGGCGCACGCATACGTCTACCGGCATATGCCGGAGGTGGGCGGGGTAGTGCACACGCACTCCACCTATGCCACCGCCTGGGCGGCCCGCGGAGAGGCCATTCCCTGTGTGCTTACCATGATGAGCGACGAATTCGGCGGATCCATCCCCGTAGGGCCGTTCGCCCTGATCGGCGACGATTCGATCGGCCACGGGATCGTGGAGACGCTGAAGAACTCCAATTCCCCGGCCGTGCTTATGCAGAACCATGGGCCGTTCACCATCGGCAAGGACGCGAAATCCGCTGTGAAGGCAGCCGTGATGTGCGAGGAGGTGGCCCGCACGGTGCACATCGCACGCCAGCTGGGCGAGCCCCTCCCCATCGACCAAAGCCACATCGACTCGCTCTACGCCCGCTACCAGAACGTTTACGGGCAGTAACCGCCGGCCCTTTTACTGATGACCCAAGACTTACTCCCAAAGGAGACCCATATGAGCACCGCAGCAAACACTTCCCTTGACGGTTACGAGGTCTGGTTCCTCACCGGCAGTCAGCACCTCTACGGCGAGGACGTCCTCAAGCAGGTGGCCGCTCAGTCCCAGGAAATCGCCAACCAGTTGAACGCGTCCTCCTCGGTGCCTGTACGGATCGTCTGGAAGCCGGTCCTGACTGACTCTGACGCCATCCGCCGGACTGCGCTTGAGGCCAACTCGGACGATTCCGTCATCGGCGTCACTGCCTGGATGCACACGTTCTCGCCGGCAAAGATGTGGATCCAGGGCCTTGACCTGCTTCGCAAGCCGCTGCTGCACCTGCACACCCAGGCGAACCGGGACCTGCCGTGGGCGGACATCGACTTCGACTTCATGAACCTCAACCAGGCCGCGCACGGTGACCGCGAGTTCGGCTACATCCAGTCCCGCCTGGGCATCGCCCGCAAGACCGTGGTGGGGCACGTGTCCAACCCCGAGGTGGCCCGCCAAGCGGGTTCATGGCAGCGCGCCGCAGCTGGCTGGGCTGCCGTCCGCACCCTGAAGCTGACCCGCTTCGGGGACAACATGCGAAACGTCGCCGTCACCGAAGGCGACAAGACCGAGGCGGAGCTCCGCTTCGGCGTCGCCGTGAACACCTGGTCCGTCAACGAGCTCGCCGACGCCGTTCACGGTGCCGCGGAGGCCGACGTCGACGCCCTGGTTGCAGAGTACGAGGACCTTTACGACGTGGTCCCCGAGCTCCGCGCAGGCGCCGCACGGCATGACTCCCTCCGTTACGGCGCAAGGATCGAACTGGGCCTGCGCAGCTTCCTCGAAGCCAACGGGTCCGCGGCGTTCACCACCTCCTTCGAGGACCTTGGCGCACTCCGCCAGCTCCCCGGCCTGGCCGTGCAGCGGCTGATGGCCGCCGGTTACGGTTTTGGTGCTGAGGGCGACTGGAAGACCGCCATCCTGGTCCGCGCCGCGAAGGTCATGGGCGCGGGCCTGCCTGGCGGTGCTTCGCTGATGGAGGACTACACCTACCACCTGGAACCCGGAGCCGAGAAAATCCTGGGCGCCCACATGCTGGAGGTCTGCCCCTCGCTGACCGCCGGGAAGCCGCGCCTGGAGATCCATCCGCTGGGCATCGGCGGCAAGGAAGACCCCGTGCGCCTGGTGTTCGACGCCGATGCCTCCCCGGGGGTCGTCGTCGCCCTGTCCGACATGCGGGACCGGTTCCGCCTGGTGGCGAACGCCGTGGACGTGGTTCCCCTGGACCAGCCCCTGCCAAACCTACCAGTGGCCCGCGCGCTGTGGCAGCCAAAGCCTGACTTTGCCACCTCCGCGGCAGCCTGGCTCACCGCGGGCGCAGCCCACCACACCGTATTGTCCACGCAGGTGGGGATGGATGTCTTCGAGGACTTCGCGGAAATCGCCAAAACCGAACTGCTCACCATCGACGAGGACACCACCATCCGGCAGTTCAAGAAGGACCTGAACTGGAACGCCGCCTACTACAAGCTGGCCGGCGGGATCTAGGCTGCCTTCTGACAGCAGCCCCGGACATGTCTTCCGGGGCTGCTTCAATCTTCTTGGGGCCGCTGCCCCTTCCTTCCGGGCTTCCTAGTGGCCGAAGTGCGCGCGTGGAGGGCCCTCGGGCAACCGCTCGAGGATGTCCTCCGCCACCCTGCGGACCTTGATGTTCCGATGGCTTGATGCCTTGGCCAGGATCGAGAAGGCCTCGTGATACGAACATCCGTTCTGGGCCATGATCACGCCGCAGGCAACGTTGATGGACGTGCGGCTGTCCAATGCCAGCCGCAGGTCCGACGCGGTGGACCTCGCTGTGTGCAGGTCAAGGGCCATCTGCAGGCTCTTGGCTGCAAGGCCGGCGAAGGAACGGGCCTCTGAGATCACCTGCAGGGGGAATGCCTTGGCATCCTGGGCGAAGAACGCCAAGGCTGCGCTGGTAGGGCGGACCGGTGTGCCATCGTTTCGCGCCTCCCCGGCGCCCTGGTCCACAGCGAGCCGAACACCAAGGACGCTGCCCAAGCGGGCCAGCTGCAATTGGTTGCAATACCGGGGCCAACGGAAATCCCCGCTTCTCTGCAAGACGGCCACGGGATGGCCTCCGGACAGAACTTCGCTGACCGGCCCTTCACCCGCTTGCTGCTCCCACTCCAACAGCCGGATGACGTCCGGCGTGGTACCGGTGATGGCCGGAGTTCTCTTGGGTTGGCGCACCACTACAGCGCATTCGATGACTACGTCTGCGGTGCGGACGACGGCGCGGGCGGACGCCGCGGCGAGCAGCTCAAGTGAGTCGTGCAGCGTCTCCGCGCCGGTCATCAGGTCCAGCAGGATTCCGTCCGGCTTCCCGGATGCCGAAGCGGCTGTCCACGGCTGGCCCTGCCGTGCCGGCGCAGCATGGCCCAATGGATTCCCGTGGGGCCCGTGTGCCGGCGCGGTAACCCCTTGGCGGTGGTGGCTTGGTGCGGAAATGAGAGGGCCGGCGACGGCTGGGGGAGAGGCCTTGGTCTCAAAGGCCTCCTCGTCGCCGGCCCCGCTTAATGCCCGAGTCCTTTGGACCGGGAAGTTGGAGCTTGCGTATCTCGCATGCATTACGTCTCACACCCCCTCGTGAGTCAATTACTGCGAGCCGGAAGATGGCTTGTCTATGTGAAAAACCTAGTTCCGTAGCCGCCTCGGGAGAACGCGTAACCGGTACTTGTCTTTGAGATTAGGTATTACTTGGTTTTCGGCCTGCGCTGCCTGCTTTTCGATGTCCTTCGCTGGCGGGTGGCCCTTTCCCGCCCTGGGCTGCTGAAGCACGCTGCCGGGGGCAGGCTGCGGCAACGGGCTTGACTCCTGACGGGCTACCCCACAACAATGTTTCTATAACGTTGTAGAAGTTGAGCAGAATCCAGGAACGAGGACGTTTTCGTGGCAGCACCAGAACCCGCCGGCCCCACCGTGCCCAGCCAGGCAGGACCGGCAGCAGCAAAGATCACCATGGATCCCGCCTTTGTGGTGGGACCCGTCCGCCGCCGCACTTTTGGTGCCTTTGTGGAGCATCTGGGACGCTGCGTCTACACCGGCATCTTCGAGCCGGAGCACCGCACTGCGGACGAGGACGGGTTCCGCGGGGACGTGCTGGAGCTGACCCGGGAACTGGGGGCGTCCACGATCCGCTATCCGGGCGGTAACTTTGTTTCCGGCTACCGCTGGGAGGACGGCGTTGGCCCCGCGGAAAAGCGGCCGGTCCGCCTTGACCTCGCCTGGCACTCCACCGACCCCAACCTGGTGGGTGTGGACGAGTTCGCCAAATGGTCTGCTAAAGCCGGTGTCGAAACCATGATGGCGGTGAACCTCGGCACGCGCGGTACGCAGGAAGCGCTGGACCTGCTGGAGTACTGCAACATCGACGGCGGCACCTCCTTTTCGGACCAGCGCAGGGCCAACGGTGCGGAAAACGGCTACGGCATCAAGATGTGGTGCCTCGGCAACGAGATGGACGGACCCTGGCAGATCGGGCACAAGAATGCCCAGGAGTACGGCCGGCTTGCTGCCGACACCGCGCGCGGCATGCGGATGATCGAGCCTGACCTGGAACTCGTGGCCTGCGGCAGCTCCGGCCCCACCATGAGCAGCTTTGGCGAATGGGAGCGCGTTGTGCTCTCCGAGACCTACGAGCTGGTAGACCTGATCTCGGCTCACCAGTACTTCGAGGACTTCGGCGACCTGCAGGAGCACCTTTCCGCCGGCCACCGGATGGAAGCCTTCATCCACGACATTGTCAGCCACATCGACCACGTAAAGTCGGTGAAGAAGTCCGCCAAGCAGGTAAACATCTCCTTCGACGAATGGAACGTGTGGCACATGAGCCGGGACGAGTCCCGGGCACCGACCGGCAAGGACTGGCCGGTGGCCCCCGTCCTGCTTGAGGACACCTACACGGTGGCGGACGCCGTCGTGGTCGGCGACCTCCTGGTCACCCTGCTCAAGAACACGGACCGCGTCCACTCCGCCAGTCTGGCGCAGCTGGTCAACGTGATCGCCCCCATCATGACCGAGCCAGGCGGCCGCGCATGGAAGCAAACCACCTTCCACCCGTTCGCGCTGACCTCCCGGCACGCCTCCGGGACGGTTCTGCAGCTCGCCGTCGAGTCCCCGCTGGTCAGCGGCGGCAAGACGACGGACTTTTCCGCGGTGTCCGCCGTCGCAACCTACGACGCCGGGAAGGGCGAGGCCGTGGTGTTTGCCGTCAACCGCTCCGCCACGGACGCGCTGGGACTGGATGCCGTGGTGTCCGGGCTGGGCAACGTGCGGGTTGTCGAGGCAGTCACGTACGCCAACAAGGACCCGTACTGGCAGGCTACCGCTGATGATTCGACGTCCGTCCTGCCGTCGGAGAATGTCTCCGTCAAGGCCGACGGCGGCCGGCTCACCGCCGAGCTGCCGGCCGTGTCCTGGTCCATGATCCGGCTGGCCGTGGGCGGCTGACGCACCTGCCAACCTCTGGGAGGATGGACGGCATGGAACTGCACATCACGGGCGATCCCGCCGCGGACAAGTTGTTGAGCGAGGACGCCTTCGCACTGCTGACGGGCATGCTGCTGGACCAGCAGGTGACCATGGAATCGGCGTTTGCCGGGCCCGAGAAAATCAAGAGCAGGATCGGGTCCATACATCCGGAGGCAATTGCCTCCCAGGACCCGCAGGCCTTCGTCGAGATGTTCAAGGAACGCCCTGCCGTCCACCGTTTTCCGGGTTCGATGGCCGCACGCGTGCAGGCGCTCGCCGAAACCGTGCAGAACGAGTGGGAGGGCGATGCCACTGCAATCTGGACCAAGGGCGACCCCGACGGCCAGGAGGTGCTGCGCCGGCTGATGGCCCTGCCCGGATTCGGCGAGCAGAAAGCGAAGATCTTCCTGGCACTCCTCGGCAAACAGCGCGGTCTCCAGGCGCAGGGTTGGCGTGAAGCGGCCGGCCACTATGGCGAGGAAGGGGCCTACCTGTCGGTCGCCGACATCGTGGATCCGGAGTCGCTCACCAAAGTTCGGGCCAGCAAGCAGGCCGCCAAAGCCGCGGCGAAGGCAGCAAAAGCCAGGGACTGACGGGCTCCCCCTGGCGCCCTTTGCAGCGGCCGGTTCCCGTACGGATGGAATGGTCTGCAACGATGTATGCCAGGAACAGCGGAACCACAAGAAGGAGCCACGATGGCGGTCACCATGAACGACGTAGCAAGGGCGGCGGGTGTCTCGCTGAAAACGGTGTCCAACGTCCTGAACGACTACGAGTTCATCCGTCCCGCAACCAAGCAGCGGGTCCAGGACGCCATCGCCGAACTGGGGTATGAAGCCAACCTGACGGCCCGCAGCCTCCGCTCCGGCAAGACACGCATGCTGGGCCTGGTCCTGTCAGACCTCTCCGCGCCCTACTACGCGGAGCTCGCTTCCCGGCTGATGAAGGCTGCTTCACAGCGGGGCTACCGGGTACTTGTGGAGCAGTCGGACGCAGTGGCGGAGGTGGAACTGAACGCCCTGCAGGGGCCGTTCCGTCAGCTGACCGATGGCCTGCTGTTCACACCGCTGATGATCGACGCCGATGCCATCGCAGCACGCCTGGGCAAGAAACCCCTGGTTATGCTGGGCGAACACATCCTGGATCCCCGGTTCGACCTCGTCACCATGAAGAACGAGGAAGCGGCGGCTGCCCTGACCGCCCACCTCCTGGCGGCCGGCCGCCGTCGGATCGCTGTGGTCGGTGCCCGCCCGGAGGAGTCCACGGGGAGTCCCGGCCTGCGCCTCAACGGCTACCGGAGGGCGCTGGAGCAGGCCGGGGTCCCGTTCGATCCGGTACTGATCGCACCGTGCGAGTGGCGCCGGGACAACGGCGCGGCTGCCGTCGCCGGGCTCATGGAGAAAGGCGTGGAGTTTGACGCCGTCTTCGGCCTCAACGACGTTCTCGCGTTGGGCGCCATGCATGAACTGCTGATCCGCGGCGTCCGGGTGCCGGATGAGGTGGCCGTGGCAGGCTTTGACGACATCGACGAGGCCCGGTTTGCGTCGCCGTCCCTCACCACAGTCTCGCCAGGCATGGAGGAGATCGCCCAGCGCTCCATCGCCCTGCTGCTCGACCGCATCGAGGGCCAGGAGACGGCCGGCGAGGGCGTGCACGTGAAGGCGGGGTTCCAGCTGAAGGTCCGGGAATCCGCACCCTAGGTTTCGCCCGGCCGGCCTTCGGGTACCTTTCCCGCAGAGCTCAACGAGGGAAAGATGCCACATGATTGCACTTCTTGTCATCGACATGCAGAACGCGTACTTCGAGGCGCCGGAACTGGCGGCGCAACAGGAACAACTGGTTGCGTCCTGCAACAGGTTGCTCGAAGCCTTCAAGGCAAGCGGACACAAGGCGTTGATGGTGGGAACCGAGCACGAGCGGGACAAATCCACCTGGACCCTGAACATGCTTGACGATGACCAGGGCTTCATTTTCCGCGGCACTGAGCAGACCCGGGCCGTGCCGGGCCTCGCCATCGACGGCCTGCCCCAGCTGAACAAGACGCGTGACAGCGCTTTCGTTGGCACCAACCTGCTGTCGCGGCTGCGCAACTGGGGCGCTGACGAAGTGGTGCTTGCGGGAGTTTCCACCCACAACTGCATCGCCCAAACCGGCGCCGACGCCTTCGCACACAACATCCGGGTCACGTACGCAAAGGACGCGATGGGCTCGGAAGACAACCAGGACGCTAAGGACATGCTGCGCATCCTCTCCACCAGTTACCGCCAGCCGGTCCAGTCCACGGAAGAGATCCTGGCCCGGCTCAGCCGCTGAATCTCCCCACCTTTGAGGACGGACGACGGCGTGTCCCGGCGACGCGCCGTCGTCCTCGCCTTTCCGGCGTTGGGACGCGGGGAGATTCAGCGCGTTGTCCGGAGACCGGCGCTTATTACGGCGGGTGAGAGCCGCGCATAACAAACCTGAAACGTAGCGGAAACCTCCGCCCCCTACTGTGGGTCCCACGCCGTCCGCTGGCCGTCGAAGGGACTTTCATGCATCTGATGCCACGTGAGCAGGAAAAGCTCATGATCGTGGTGGCCGCCGACCTTGCCCGGCGACGCCAGGCCCGCGGACTCAAGCTTAACTATCCCGAAGCCGTGGCCATCATCAGCTACGAGCTGATCGAGGGCGCCCGGGACGGCCGTACAGTTGCTGACCTCATGAGCTACGGCACCACGCTGCTGCGCCGGGAAGACGTGATGGAAGGCGTGCCCGAGATGATCCACGACGTGCAGATTGAGGCAACCTTCCTGGACGGCACCAAGCTCGTCACCGTCCACGATCCCATCCGCTGAAGGGCAGGCCATGATTCCAGGAGAGTACGTCCTCAGGCCGGAACCGGTGACGGCGAACGCCGGGCGGGAGGCGATCGACGCCGTCGTGGTTAACACCGGTGACCGGCCCGTGCAGGTGGGGTCGCACTTCCACTTCGCCGAAGCGAACGCGGCCCTGACGTTCGACCGCGACGCCGCTTACGGCCGGCGGCTGGACATTCCCGCCGGCACCGCGGCGCGCTTCGAGCCAGGGGACTCCCGGAACGTGCGGCTGATCGAACTGGCCGGCGCCCGCGAAGTGTACGGGCTGGGCAACGCCGTCAACGGTCCACTGACAGAGGTCACAGGGTCCGCAGGCACACGGTACGAAGAGAAGGAGGGCGGCAAGTGAGTTTCCAGATTCCCCGCCGGCAGTACGCCGACCTGTACGGCCCGACGGCGGGTGACGCCATCCGCCTGGCCGATACCGACCTGTTCCTCGAGATCGAGAAGGACCTTACCGTCTACGGCGAGGAGGTGGTGTTCGGCGGCGGCAAGGTGATCCGGGACGGAATGGGCCAGAACGGCCAGGTGACACGGGCCGGTGTTGGTTCCGGCGGTGTTGGTTCCGGCGGCGGAGTGCCGGACACCGTCATCACCAACGCCGTAATCCTGGACTACACAGGCATCTACAAGGCTGATGTGGCCATCAGGGATGGACACATCTACAAAATCGGCAAAGCCGGCAACCCGCAGATCACCGACGGCGTGGACATAGTGATCGGGGCGAGCACGGAAATCATCGCCGGCGAGCGCAAGATCCTCACCGCCGGGGGAGTGGACACCCACATCCACTTCATCTCCCCGGACCAGATTCCCGCGGCACTGACCAGCGGCATCACCACCATGATCGGCGGCGGCACCGGCCCGGCCGAAGGCACCAAGGCCACCACAGTGACGCCCGGAAAGTGGCACATCCAGCGGATGCTGCAGGCGGCCGAGGGCTTCCCCATGAACATCGGGCTGTTCGGCAAGGGCCATGCGTCCGCCGTCGAACCCCTGGCTGAGCAGATCCGCGCAGGTGCCATCGGCCTTAAGGTCCACGAGGACTGGGGGTCCACCACGTCGTCCATCGACATGTCCCTGACCGTCGCCGACGAATACGACGTCCAGGTTGCCATCCACACTGACACCCTGAACGAGTGCGGCTTTGTAGAGGACACCATCAGCGCCATCAACGGCCGTGTCATCCACACCTTCCATACCGAGGGCGCCGGCGGCGGGCATGCCCCGGACATCATCAAGATCGCCGGGATGCCCAACGTCCTGCCCGCCTCGACCAACCCCACGCTGCCTTACACGCTCAACACCATCGAAGAGCACCTGGACATGCTGATGGTGTGCCACCACCTCAACCCGGACATCCCCGAAGACGTCGCATTCGCTGACTCGCGCATCCGGGCGGAGACCATCGCCGCCGAGGACGTGCTGCAGGACCTCGGCATCTTCTCCATCACCTCCTCCGACTCCCAGGCGATGGGCAGGGTTGGCGAGGTAATCACCCGCACCTGGCAGGTGGCGGACAAGATGAAGAAACAGCGCGGCGTGCTCATGGACCCCCGTGCCGGCAGCGCTGCCGGCGTCCACGGCTCAGCGCAGGGTTTGGGTTCGGGAAGCGACAACTTCCGCCTCAAGCGCTACGTGGCCAAGTACACGATCAACCCGGCGATCGCGCAGGGGATTGCGGACTCGGTGGGCTCGGTGGAGGTGGGCAAGTTCGCGGACCTCGTGTTGTGGGACCCGGCCTTCTTCGGCGTCAAGCCGGAGCTGGTGCTTAAGGGCGGCCAGATCGCCTATGCATTGATGGGGGATGCGAACGCCTCCATTCCCACCCCGCAGCCGCGCACCATGCGCCCGATGTTCGCCGCGTTCGGGAAGGCCCTTCAGCAGTCCTCCATAACGTTCCTGTCCCAGGCAGCGATCGACGCCGGTGTTCCCCACGAACTGGGTTTGGAGAAGGTCATCCGGCCCGTCTCGGGAATCCGGACCCTGACCAAGGCCGACCTGAAATACAACGACGCCACCCCGGACATCCAGGTGGACCCGGAAACGTACCAGGTGACGGTCGACGGCGAGGACGTTACCTGCGAGCCGTCCGACGTGCTGCCCATGGCCCAGCGCTACTTCCTCTTCTAACTTCCACTGGAGCCCGACGTGATCATCGACAAAGTCCTCGGCAACCTGCACGAACTGCCGGATCCGCACGCGTACGCCAACCTGCACCAGGAGAAAGTGGTGCTGCCCAGCGCCCAGCTGGTCAAGCGCATCCAGCGCGCCACCACGGACCATGGCAAGGAGATCGGCATCCGGCTCACGTCCGGGGCGGGCGACTTGCGCGACGGCGACATCCTGCACGTGGCCGACTCCAACATGATCGTTGTATCCGTGCTCCCCACCGACGTCCTGGTGATCGCGCCCCGGACCATCCACGAGATGGGCGTCGTGGCCCATTCCCTCGGCAACCGGCACTTGCAGGCACAGTTTTTCGACTCTGCTTCGGAGTATGGGGCCGGCGTCATGGTGTGCGCCTACGACCACACCGTCGAGGACTACCTTCGCCACGCCGCCGTGCCCTACTCCCGCCAGGAACGCGTTATGCCTGTGCCTTTCCGCCATGCTGAGCACTCGCACTAGTAGTCCTGGCACCACGCTGCGCGCCCCACGGGATGTGCTGGCTGGGTGCGCCGCCCCGGATTGGGGGCCGTGCCCGTCCCCTGGCGCTCCCAACCCTCGCAAGCTCGGGTCGGGGCCCGCGCGCCAGTGGGCCCCCCGCGCGGCCCGCCACGCCGCGGCCCCCAATCCGGGGCGTCGCTTTGCTCCGTCGCGTTGGGCGGCAGAGCAGTGAGCAACTACCAGCTTGCTTTACAGCAACTCGTTGACTCAGCGCTTCCTACCGGGGCCTTTGCGCACTCTCTTGGATTTGAGGCGTACATCGAGCGGGGGGTCATTTTTGATGAGGGGTCCTTTCGAATGTGGCTCGGTGCCTTTATCGGACAGCAGTTGACCTACTCGGATGGGTTGGCTGTTCGGTTCCTTTATGAGGATGCTGATGTTCTTGAACTCGATGGCCTGTTGTCCGCGTCTTTGTTGCCGCGGCAGGTTCGGGAGGCCAGCGTCAAGATGGGGCTTCGGTTGCTTGAAATTGGGGCGGAGGTCTTTCCCTCGGCTGAGCTGGGACTGTACCGGGACCTGGTGAGTGGGAGCCGTGCCGCCGGGCATCAGCCGCTCGCTTTCGCCGTCGTCGCCCGCTCACTGGGCGTGCCGCTCAACGAGGCGCTCGCCGCCTACCTTTTCGCAGCCGTCACGTCCCTGACGCAGAACGCCGTCCGCGCCATCCCGCTGGGCCAGAACGCCGGCCAGAGGCTGCTCCGGCAAGCGGCCGACGACGTTGCTGCCGCCGTCGAACGCGTCCCGCGCCTGTCATTGGATGACTTCGGGGCAGTCACCCCCGGACTGGAAATTTCACAAATGCGGCACGAGCACCAACGTGCCCGGATGTTTATGAGCTAACTGCGTTTTTTACTCAGGAGGACAGAATGACTGAACCGATTAAGATCGGCATCGGCGGACCCGTCGGCGCCGGCAAAACCCAGCTGGTGGAGCGGCTCACCCGGCACATGAGCGGCGACATCTCCATGGCCGCCATCACCAATGACATCTACACCATCGAGGACGCCAAAATCCTGGCCGCCAACGGCATCCTCCCCGTGGACCGGATCATCGGCGTCGAAACCGGCGGCTGCCCGCACACCGCCATCCGCGAAGATACCTCCATGAACACCGCCGCCATCGAGGAACTCAAAGCCCGGCACCCGGACCTGCAGGTCATCTTCGTCGAATCCGGCGGCGACAACCTCTCCGCCACCTTCAGCCCCGAACTCGTGGACTTCTCCATCTACATCATCGACGTAGCCCAAGGCGAGAAAATCCCCCGCAAAGCAGGCCAGGGCATGATCAAGTCCGACCTCTTCATCATCAACAAAACCGACCTCGCCCCCCACGTCGGAGCGGACCTCGCCGTCATGGAACGGGATTCAAAGGAGTTCCGCGGTGCAAAGCCCTTCTGCTTCACGAACCTTAAGACCGACGAAGGACTCGACAAGGTCATCGATTGGATCCGTCACGACGTTCTGATGCTCGACCTGGCTCAATGACGACGACGG
Organism: Arthrobacter sp. MDT2-3; assembly: GCF_059090465.1. Lineage (NCBI taxonomy): Bacteria > Bacillati > Actinomycetota > Actinomycetes > Micrococcales > Micrococcaceae > Arthrobacter > Arthrobacter sp. MDT2-3. The sequence goes on from NZ_JBNHFS010000001.1 coordinate 820,069, forward strand.
CGGCCCCCTTGAGTGCGGCCGGCTCCGCCGCCTCTGCGGTTGAGTCACCTCGCGGAGTGCTGGAGCTAGTCATCACTGAGCGTGGGAAGCGTTCCATTGCGTCCCGGCAGTTTCATGAGGGTGCCCTTCGTGTAATGCGGCCGCATTATCTGGATGACTCCGGGCAGGTCTGTTACGTCGTTGTTAATCCTGGCGGCGCTTATCTCGGGGCGGATCTCTTTGTGCTGGATGTGGAAGTCGGGGACGGCGCTGATCTGTTGTTGACCACTCAGTCCGCTACTAAGGTGTACCGGACTCCGGGGTCTTTTGCTGAGCAGCGGATAGCTGTTCGGCTGGGGGAGGGGGCCCGGCTGGAGCTTATGCCTGACCAACTCATCGCCTACCGGGAGGCCAGCTACCGGCAACGGACGCACGTGACTCTCCGGCCGTCGTCCTCCCTGGTCATGGCGGAAGTGGTGACTCCTGGCTGGTCGCCGGACGGGGCCGCCTTCCGGTACGAGGAACTGCGGCTGCGGAACGACATCCAGGTCGAAACAGACGAAGGAAGCCAGTTGCTGGCGCTGGACAACCTGCTCATCCGGCCGCCGTCGGGGGATGTTACCGGGACGGGGTTCATGGAGGGCTTCAGCCACCTGGGTTCGCTGATCGTGGTGGACGCCCGGGTGGACCAGGCGCTCGCCGATGAGCTCCACAGCATCACGTCGGCGCGCGATGCCTTGACCGGAATCTCGCTGACCCGCAGCGTTGCAGGGACCACCGGGCTGGTCCTGCGGTCACTGTCGAACAGCACAGGGGAAGTGAACCTCCTCCTTGGCGCCTGCACCTCCCTCCTCCGGGAGCGGTGGCATGGGCAGGAACCACTGAACCTGAGGAAGCACTGATGACAGCCGTCACCAGCATCACCGCCCTGTACCGCGGGCGGGATGCCTTGCCGCTGCGGACCCGTCTGCTGTGGATGTTCGGTGCGGTGGCCGCCCTGCACGCCGCCGCCGTCGTACTTCTGCTCGCCGGCGGAGCAGGCAACACAGGGGGAACGGGTGCCCAGGCCCTCACCGGGGGCCTGGCCCTGACGGCCTATCTCGCGGGTGTAAAGCACAGTTACGACTGGGACCACCTTGCGGCTATCGACAACTCCACGCGCAAGTTCGTGGCACAGCGGCAGGACCCGGTGAGTGTCGGGTTCGCGTTCAGCCTAGGCCACAGCTCCGTTGTCACCCTGGCCGGTGTGCTGGTCATCGCCGGCGCCGCCGCCGTGGGGGAGTTTATGCAGGACGGATCCACCGGCAACCTGGTGCTCGGACTGATCGGCAGCGGCGTTTCCGGCCTTTTCCTGCTGGCCATGGGCCTCTTCAACGGGTCGGCCTTCGCCCGCGCTGCGCAGGCCTACCGCAGGGCTCGGTCCGGCGAGGCGATTGATCCCCAGGATCTCAAACCCACAGGACTGGTGGCGCGGCTGCTGGCCCGGCCGCTGGCCAAGGTGCGGCGGCCGCGGAACATCTACGCGATCGGTTTCCTGTTCGGGCTGGGCTTTGACACCGCCACCACCATCGGCCTGCTCATGCTGACGACGGCGGCGTCGCTGGCCGGGGTGCCGCCTATCGCCCTCCTGGCGCTGCCGCTGGCGTTCACCGCCGCCATGACCCTGTGCGATTCCCTGAACGGGATGGCCATGATGCGGATGTACCGTTCGGCGCTTGATGACCCGCAGCGGAAGCTCGGTTTCAACGCCCTGGTGACAGGTATCTCGGCGGTCTCCGCGCTGTTCATCGCGGTGATCACGCTGGGCGGCTTCGTCAACGCCGCCTTCGCGCTGGACGACCCCCTGACCGTGTGGCTGGGATCGGTAGACCTGGGAGACGCCGGCCTGCTCCTGGTGGCGCTGCTGCTGGCGGTGTGGGCTGTGGCTGCCGTGAAAGTGCGGCTCGGATGCGGACCGCGGCACTAAGAAGGGGCGACGCGGGGGCTGCCCGGGCGGGATTCAGGGCGGGCGGTCGTGCCCAGGAGCAGGTCAGGCAGGCACCACCCCGGCGGCCGGGCGGGTCAAGCCGCCATCCGGCCCCTGCCCTTCCGGTGCCCACGGTTCTTCGCCTGGTCCCGAACAGCTGCCTTCGAACCCAACAGCACCTGCCCGCCGTCGGGAACCCTGCTGTCCGCGTGCAGGTGCACCCCGTGCTCGATGAGGACGCTTGAGCCGATGCGTGAATGGCTGCCGATGTGCACACGGTTTCCGATCACAGCGCCCCGGCCTATCCGCACACCATCGCCGATCACGGCCCGGTCACCGATGGTGGCATCCCGGTCGATCCAGCTGCCGTGGCCAATCCTGCAACCCGAGCCGATCCGGGCGCCGTACTCCACATAGGTCATCGGGCCGATGTGTGAGCTTTCGGCCGCTGTGGCACCGGGAGCGATGAGGCCGCCGCCATTGGCGTGGCGGGCGTAGCGGGTGACCTTCCCGGCGTCGTCTTCAACTGATACAAACTTCGCGTTCATTCAATCCCTCGTTAACGGCGGCGGCCTTTTCAGCCGCACATTCAGTTAACGGTTCGGAACTCAAAGGGATTCCCGGGAACCGGGACGGGAACGCCGGGGCCGCCTGTGAAGCCCGTGCCTCAGGCCACAAGGTTGGCTGCGGCGGTGTCCATGTGGGCGCGGATGGTCTTCCGGGCGAGTGATGCGTCGCCTGTTTCAATGGCCGCCACAATGTCACGATGCCGGTCAACACTCATGTTCTTAACGCCCTTTTCCAGGCCGCCGAACATGATGGACATCCGGATTGACCCTTCCAAGGACTCCCAGGAGTGAAGCAGGGTTTCATTGCCGGTCAACCGGCAAAGAGTGCGGTGGAATTCCATGTCGGATTCAATCCGCTCTTCCAGGGACAAATCCTGGGCTGCTTCCATGACGTCAATGGTCCGGCGCAGGGACTGGATAGCGTGGGCTCGGTCCGGGAGTTCGCAGAGGGTGCGCGCAGCCAAGGATTCGAGGGCTGCACGTACAGCGAAGATGTCCCGGATTTCCTTTTCATCCAGGTGCCGGACTGACAGCCTGCCGCGGGGCCCTGCGGACAACAGCCCCTCCTGTTCAAGCTGGCGCAGAGCCTCGCGGAGCGTTCCCCGGCTGATCTGCAGCATCTCGGAAAGTTCTGTCTCCACCAGGTGCCGCCCGGGTGCGAGTTCACCGCTGGTGATGGCGGTCCTCAGCGCTGAGAGTGCCTGCTCACGCAGGCTCTTCTTTTGCAGTCCCAGCAGCGGGGCTGTGAGTCCGGCCATGGCGTCTGTCCTCGATGTTGTAAGTCGACTGTTTACAGTCGGTCGTAGTTCCGATAGTACGGCAGAAAGCACGGCACCGTGCAGGACCGGTACCGTGCTTCCCGCATTCGCCGGAGCCGTGCTAGCCGAGCTCTGCGAGCACCTTTGCCACGATGCGGTCCACGGCCAAACCGTAGCGGTCGTGGAGGGTGGGCAGTGCCCCGGCGTCGAGGAACTGATCCGGGAGTGCGACGGGAACTACGCGCTTTCCCACGCCCGCCGTGACGACGGCGGAGGCTACCGTTTCGAACAAGCCGCCCACAACAGAGTGGTTCTCCAGCGTTACGGCCAGGCGGTCGGTGTTGATTTCGGCGAGAACGGTGTCGGCATCGAACGGCTTAATGGTGGGGGTATGCACGACGGCGACGTCCACGTTGTGCGCCGCGAGGGCCTTGGCTGCCTGCAGGGCGCGCATGGTCATCAGGCCGGAGGAAATGAACACAACGTCATTGCCGCCGCGCAGCACCTTGGCCTTGCCGAGTTCAAACGTGTAGTCGTATTCGTCCAACACGGTGGGGACATTGCCCCGCAGCAGGCGCAGGTAGGTGGGTCCCTCGGATGCTGCGAGCTGGGGGACGGCCTGTTCGATGTCGATCGAGTCGCAGGGGTCAACGATGGTCAGGTTGGGCATTCCGCGGAAAATGGCCATGTCCTCCGTGGCCTGGTGGCTGGGGCCGTACCCGGTGGTCAGGCCGGGCAGGCCCCCCACGATGTTCACGTTCAGGTTCGGCTCAGCCGCGTCCAGGCAAAGGAAGTCGTAGGCGCGGCGGGCGGCGAACACCGAGTACGTGGACGCGAACGGGACCAGTCCGGTTTCGGCGAGCCCTGCGGCGGCGCCGAAGAGCAGCTGTTCGGCCATGCCCATCTGGAAGAACCGCTCCGGGAAGGCTTTGGCGAAGATGTGCATGTCAGTGTACTTGCCCAGGTCAGCCGTGAGGCCAACAATCTTGTCGTTCTCCTGCGCGGCCTTCACCAGCGCGTGCCCGAACGGTGCCGAGGAGGTCTTCTGGCCCGGATCAGCGAAAGACGCGATCATGGCCGAGGTCTTCAGCTTGGGCTTTGCGGCGGTTGTTGTGTCGGGGGCCTCGGTGGTGGTGCTCATGCTGAAGCCTTTCCTTCGAAACCGGCGGTGAGCTGCTCGCGGCAGGTCTGCCATTCGTGTTCTTCGATGCGCATGAAGTGCGCCTTTTCGCGGTCCTCCAGCAGCGGTACGCCGCGGCCCACCTTCGTGTCGCACAGGATTACCGAGGGGCGTCCGACGGCGGCGGCCTGGGCCGCTGCGTTGTCGAACGCTTCCAGCAGGGCAGCGACGTGGTTCCCGTCCACGCGCTGCGTGTACCAACCGAAGGATTCCCACTTTTCCGTGATCGGCTCGGTACGCAGCACGGAGTCCGTCTTGCCGTCGGCCTGCAGGGCGTTGATGTCCACCATGGCGGTCAGGTTGCCCAGCTGGTGGTGGTGCGCGCCCATGGCCGCCTCCCAGGTGGAGCCCTCGTCCAGCTCGCCGTCGGAAAGGAAGTTGAACACCCTCGATTCCGAGCCCTGGTAGCGGAGTCCCAGCGCCATGCCCACCGCGATGGTCAGGCCATGGCCCAGGGAGCCGCCGGAGATTTCCATACCGGGTGTGTAGGTGGACATCCCGGACATCGGCAGGCGGGAATCGTCCGAGCCGTAGGTTTCCAGTTCTTCCACCGGGACAATCCCGGCTTCGGCGAGGGCGGCGTAGTGGCCGATGGCGTAGTGGCCGGTGGAGAGCAGGAACCGGTCCCGCGCCTCCCAGTGCGGATCGTCAGCACGGAAGTTCAGCTGATCTCCATAAACTGTGGCGAGCATGTCCGCAGCGCCGAGGGCCTGGCCAACATAGCCCTGGCCCTGGACCTCGCCCATGTTCAGGGCGTGGTGCCGGATGCGGTAGGCAGCAGCGCTGATTTTAGTGATGCGGTCCTGCGCGACGCCGGTGGAGGTCACCCCGTTCCGGGCTGTCTGGTCCTGGACAGTAACTGTCGGCATTGCTTGCTCCGTCTTCGTTTCGTGTGTGGCAGTCATTAGACGCTCACCGTGTTGGGGGTGCTTTTGGTGGCTTCGTCAGCCAGTTCGCGTTCCCGCTTGCCCCAGGTTTCCCGGGTGACGATTGCTGCCCAGAAGCCAATGGCTGCGTAGAAGCTGAAGAGGAGGGCGGGGCCCATCCAGCCGAGGGCCACGAACAACAGGGTGGTGACGAAGGGGGTGAATCCGGAGACCATGGCCGAGATCTGGTAGGCCAGCGAGGCTCCGGAGGAGCGGGTCTTGGCCTGGAACAGTTCGGGGAACCACGGACCCTGCGCGCCGGCAAGCGAGTTCTGGCAGACAGCGTAGGAGATGACGATGGTGGCGATGACGAAGATGAACAATCCGGTATTCACCAGCAGGAACATTGGGATGCCGAACAGTGCGGCGAAGGCGCAGGACCAGACGTAGAGGGGCCTGCGGCCGACCTTATCGGTGAGGCGGGCCCACGCCATGGTGGCGAAGATTCCAATGAACGAGGCGATGCAGAGGGCCACCAGCGTTTCGGTCTTGTCCGCCAGTTGCTGCGTGTGGAGGTAGGAAATCATGTAGGTGATGGACACTGCATAGCCCGCGGTCTCGGCGATCCGCAGGCCGATGCCACGGACAATGCTGCGCCAGTCGGTCTTGATGACCTCGATGATGGGGTTCTTGACGATTGCGCCGCTTTCCTTGACCTCATCGAAGACCGGTGACTCAGGAACTTTGGAGCGGATGATCAGGCCGACAGCGACAAGCACGATGCTCGCCAGGAAGGGCACGCGCCAGGCGAGTTCGCCGCCGAGGTTGACGCTGACCAGGAAGACCAGGTTGGCCAGCAGGAGGCCTACGGGGAAACCGGCCTGGACGATGCCGGTGTATTTGCCCTTGGATTTCCAGGGAGCGTGTTCGTAGCTCATAAGGATGGCACCGCCCCATTCGGCGCCGAACGCCAGGCCCTGGACTACGCGGACGAAGACCAGCAGGGCAGGAGCGAGCAACCCGACCTGCTCGTACGTGGGCAAGAGGCCGATGAGGAACGTGGCAACGCCCATGAGGATCAGGGAGGCCACCAGGACGGGCTTTCGGCCCACCTTGTCGCCGAGGTGCCCGCCTATGATGCCGCCCAGGGGGCGGGCAGCGAAGCCGACGCCCAGGGTGGCAAATGCAGCCAGGGTGCCGGTAACAGGATCCCCGGTGGGAAAGAATGCGGTCCCGAAGTACAGCGCAGCCGCGGTGCCGAAACCGATGAAGTCATACGTCTCAATCACAGCGCCCACACCGGAGCCAATGGCAACGCGCTTGGCGTCCTTGGTGCCGTGCACGTGGCCGCGCATCTTCAGAGCTTCATTGCTCATGGTGGTTCCTTTCGGAAAGCGGCTTATGGGGGATGAGCCGCTGTCGACGGTTAACAAATGATAGATCCAGTGTGATGCCGGTCATGTGTAATGTCAACAGTCAACTTTGAAGGTTGACTGTTGACACTCGAACCGAATACTGTGGTCCCAGTCACTTTGACCAAGTTTCACCGACGCACGCACTCATTGATCCAAGGGAGCATCATGACCACCATCCAGCGCACTGCCGTCCTCACCGGAGCAACTTCGGACCGGGGCATTGGCATCACCACTGCCCGCCGCTACGCACGCGAAGGCTGGGGCATCGTCGTCCTGGACCTCGACGGCGAGAAGTCGGCAAAGGTGGCAGCCGACATCGGCAACGAGTTCAACGTCCCCGCCTTCGGCCATGAGATCGACGTCGCCAACGAAGCCTCGGTCACAGCCGCCCAGGCAGCCGTCACTGCTGAGGTGGCCGCCGGCAATTTGCCGCCCGTGGGTGCCCTCGCCAACATCGCCGGTATCACCTCCCCGCTCCCGTTCCTCGAAACCACCCTGGAGCTGTGGCACAAGGTGATGGACGTCAACGCAACAGGCACCTACCTGGTCACCAAGGCGTTCCTGCCGGACATGATCGACAACGGCTGGGGCCGGATTATCAACATGTCCTCCGTCTCTGCCCAGCGCGGCGGTGGCGTGTTCGGGAAAGTCCCGTACTCCGCAGCAAAGGCGGCCATCCTGGGGTTCACCAAGGCCCTCGCCCGCGAACTGGGGACCACCGGCGTGACGGTCAACGCAATCACCCCGGGCGCCGTAGACACCAACATCCGGGTGGGCAGCACGCAAGAGCAGGAAGCCGCAATCAACGCCGGAATTCCGCTGGGCCGCAACGCCACCACGGAAGAAGTGGCTGCCGTCATCACCTTCCTTTCCTCGGAGGACTCGGCCTACCTCACCGGCACCACCATCGATATCAACGGCGGAAGCCACCTCCACTAACGGAGCCAGCGGCAAAGCCTGGCTGGAGAAAAGGCGGATTGGGGTAACGCGATGAAGCCGTATCGCTACCATGACTGGATCCGGCTCATCGGGACACCGGTGGAGGTTCGAAAGGACTTCGAAATTGTGCGCACCGGTGTGGTCGATGATGCTATGGCGGATTCGTCAGCCCTGTGGTTGGCGGCCGACGCAGGAGGGGGCCGGGCACTTTTTGCTGCCGCGGAGGGTTACGAGGTGTGGGTCCGGCCGAGGGAACTGGGTGGGAAGCTCTGTTTCAAGATGGCAGCCGTCCAACTCTCGGGGTCCGGGCAAGGGCGCGGGTCCCTATAAGCCAGCGAAGGGGTGGGCTTCCCTCCGCACGGTTCCTACACTTGGGTGATGATCACAGTAACCGGAAGTGTGGAAACCAAGCTGCCCGCCGAACAGGCCTTTGCCTACATGCGGGAGTTCGAAAACACGAGCGAGTGGGACCCCAGCACCCCGGTGATGGACAAGCTGACCCCAGGGCCTGTGGCTCTGGGGCACAGGTACCACGCCGAGTCGGAGTTCCGGGGCAAACGGCAGACCCTTGAATACGAGGTCATCGAGCTGACGGAGAACCACATCAAGCTCCGCGGCGAGAACAAAACGGTCACGGCTTTTGACTCGATCGATGTGAGCTCCAACGGTGCGGGTTCGGTGGTCAAGTACACGGCGGAGTTCAGCATCAAGGGCCCGGCCAAGATCATCCAGCCACTGCTGAAACCGGCCTTCATGTCACTGCGCGACCCCGCGCTGAACGGGATTAGGGACACGCTCAACTCCCGTGCCGGAGTATAGCGAAAGCGCCCCGGACCATAACCAAAGCGCCCCGGGCGATGAACGGAGCGGGTCAATCGCCGGAGGGGGCATTACAGTCCCGTAAGGCGGGAGCAAGCATCCCACAAACGCCGGCGGGCTTCGGGATCCGAGCCCATGCCCGGCGTCGGGAGTTCCTTCCGCTTCGCCCAAAGCTTCCCGGAAACCTCCGCTGTTTTCGGTGAGGTGGCAAGCCAAACCGCTGTGTCTGCCGCCTTTTCGGCCGGGGCACCAAAGGTGTTGGTGACCCAGCGGAACGGGCCCCCGACGTCCTGCAACAGCGCCGTGTTCTTGACGAGGCCGGGATGTACGGCGTTTGCCACCACGCCCGTGCCGCGCAGGCGCTCGCCGAACTCCTGTGTAAGGAGGACACGGGCAAGCATTGTGGGCGGCGTGGACCGAAGGTAGCTGTACTTGCCCTTCGCAGTCTGGAGGTCATCGAAGTTAAGCGTGGCGTTGCCGTACCTTGAAGCAACATTCACGATTCGTGCGGTAGAAGCCGCCGGACCAGGCGTGCCTGCGGTTCCGGTGTTTGCCTGCCCTGCACGCGCGGCGCGCTTGAGTGCGTCCAGCAGCAGATTTGTCAGCAGGAAGTAGGCCACCACATTCGTAGCGAAGGTCAGTTCCAGCCCGTCCGGAGTAACGTGGCGTTCCTTGCGGAAGACCCCTGCGGCGTTGACGAGCACATCCAGCCTGTCGTGGCGGGACAGGACGTCGGACGCTGCTCGCCGGATGGACGGCTGGGACGACAGGTCGCAGTCCAGCGGTTCGATCCTGCCATCCGGAACGAGCGCTCTGATGTCCGCTATCGCTGCCCCCACTCTGGCAGCTGAGCGTCCGACGACGACAACGGCAGCCCCCTCGCGTGCCAGGCCCGCGGCTACGGCTTTGCCCAGCCCGCCCGTCGCGCCAGTCACCAGCGCCAAGCGTCCATCCATTGTTCCCACCGCCGCCTCCTCAGCACCTCGGCCTTCCCGCCTCGGCCGTAGCTCCTTCGGTAGGAGCCCAGGAGCCCAAAAGCCGAAGACCCCAAGCGCCTTCAGGTTACGCCGTCCCCCGACCTCTTCCTACTGGCATCCGGGCAATGTTGAAAGCGTAGCTGGGTAGACTGAAGGAATGGCTTGGCCTCTATCGGAAGCGCGTGGACCGCGAGGAAGGACCGCGGGAGCGCGTGCTCGCCATCTTTGACGCCTACCTCGATCATGCCCGCTTTGCGTACCACCACGGATTCCGGGGGTGCGGGCTGCTCAACGCCGCCGCGGAACTGCCCGCAGGCAGCCCAGGGCGGACGGCGGTACGGCGGCACAAGGAAGAAGTTCAGGCCCTCCTCGCAGCGCACCTGGCGGAACTGCTCCCAGGCCAGGAAGAACGCCGTATGAGGCTGGCCAGCCACCTGGCCTTCCTCCTGGAAGGTGCCATGGTCCGTGCAGGACTCGAGGGCGGGGACGCCCGGCTCCTTGAAGGCCGAGCCATTGCCGCGCAGATGCTGGACGGGCTGTGACTGCTTCCGCCGGCCTGGCGTCCGGTCCGTTCTGGGGCGCTGTTTTTGTGCTCGCCGCATCGGTGCTGTGGGGCACCACAGGAACTGCTGCCACCTTTGCCCCCACCGTCAGCCCACTGGCCATCGGCGCGGTTGCGATGGGAGTTGGCGGTTTGCTGCAGGCTCTGTACGCGGCACATCACATCAGCGCGCAGTGGCGACTCCTAGTGAAGCGATGGCCGCTGGTGTCCCTTGGGGCGTTGGCGGTTGCGGTATATCCACTGGCCTTTTACAGCTCAATGCATCTTGCCGGCGTGGCCGTGGGAACGGTGGTGTCCATCGGCTCCGCCCCGGTGGCAGCGGCGGTCATTGAGCGCATTGTTGACCAAAAGCCGCTCACGCGCCGCTGGATGGTCGGGGCGCTGATCGCCGTGGGCGGCGCCGTGCTGTTGTCATTTGCCGGGCACCGACCCGACGGCGGCGGCGCAGGTACCGCTGCGGAGTCCTGGGCCAGCACGTCCTGGTCCAGCGCGGCGGGAATAGCACTGGGCCTGGTCGCAGGGACCACCTACGCCCTGTACTCGTGGGCGGCCCATCGCATCATCGGCGGTGGCGTGTCCTCCCGGGCCGCCATGGGGACAGTGTTTGGGGTGGGCGGTGTCCTGCTGATGCCTGTCCTCTTTCTCACCGGCCGCCCGCTCCTTGAGACCTGGACGAACTTCACCGTAGGGGCGTATATGGCGCTCGTGCCGATGTTTGCCGGGTACGTCCTGTTCGGGTGGGGCCTGGCGCGGGTGCGCGCCAGCACCGCCACGGGTCTTTCCTTGGTGGAAACTGTGGTGGCAGCGGTATTGGCTGTCCTGGTAGTGGGGGAACGGTTGCCGGCAGCGGGTTGGATCGGAGCCGCCACGGTCCTGGCGGGCCTGTTCTTCCTGGTCCCACGTGCTACACCGCAGGGGCAGCAGAGGCTGAACGGCCCAGGGCTATGTGGGCTGCCCGTAACGGCGGCGGCGCCCGAGGAGATGCTTACTCAGCGCGAGGTAAGCCCCCAAAGGCATCAGGAACAACCCCGAGACAGCCACACCGATGACCTGGCCGCTGACACCGGCGATGAAGAGCACAAGGCCGAGCAGGCCCGCGGCTGAGCCGTAGTAGAAGCCTGCACTGAACCGGCGTGAGGGGTAGCCGGACAGCAGTTCCATGGCGAGGTGGGGGTCGTCGGCGATCAACCCGAGCTCCAGCTCCTTGAGGAGCCTCCGCTCCTCTTCGGACATTGGCATTGGACGCCCTTGAATCTAAGTCGGGAGTATCGATATCGACCGTAGGATTCTTGTCCTGTTGAGTCAAGGGTCCGGTTTGCCCGGTTGTGGCGGCTTATCCCGAGACGTCATATCTCAGTGAGTTTCCCAGCACCCTTACGCCTTGAGTCGGGACATGGGTGGTGGGCCGGGAGCGGGGCATCAGATGCTCCACGGGAAGTCCGGCCAGGAGGACGCAGTGGTCGGCGATGAGCCTTCGGTGGCATCTCCACCAGAGGGTTTCGCTACACATGATGGCGGTGGGTTGATCCTGTGCGTCTACCATCAGTCGTTCCGCGGCGGCGCAGAACTCCCCGGTGCGCATATAGGCAGCGTAGGCCCGGAAAGAATCGTTGCGGAGGGCCGTGTCCGGTGATTCCGGCGGAAGCTTGCGGAAACCACCCAGGAGTTGCTCCCACCGGTAACTGATGCCGGCTTCCGGCAGCCAGGCGGCCATGCTGTCCTTGCCAAAGTGGGGGTGCCTGCGGCTGCCGGGACCGATGCGCACGTCCACGAGGGATGTCACGCCAGCGCTTTTCAGCAGCTCCTCGAAGTCAGCCTGGGAGCCTGTCCCGTGCCCCACCGTAAAAAGAACGCCCACGGCAGCCATGATAGGCACGTGGGCATCTTTCCAGCAGGAACATCCGCAGCGAGGAGCCGCAACCGGGGTTCCTGAAGCAGGAGGCAGGACGACGGCGGGACTGGCCTAACGCCGTCGGAGTTCTGCGAACTCAAGCGAGGGGACGATGGCTCCGGCGTCCCGCTCCACGAAGTTCGTGCCCGGCGGTACAACGTCATCGATCGCATCCAGAACCGACTCGCCCAGCCTGACTTCGGCCGCACGCAGGTACGCGGCAAGGTGCTCTTCGCTGCGCGGCCCGATAATCACGCTGCTGATGGCCGGATGTGCCAGGGCGAAGCCGACGGCGAGGTCCACCAGCGAGAGCTCCAGCTTGTCCGCCAGCCGTGCCAGGGCATCCGCCGCGTGCAGCTTGCGTTCGCTGGAGGGCCCGGAGATGTCGTAGCGGCCGGGAAGTGAATGTACGCGGGTGGGCGGCTTTCCGGATTCCAGGGTAAAGCTGCCCGACAACCAGCCGCCCGCCAGCGGGCCGTACGCCAGTACCCCGAGGCCATACTGCTGCGCGATCGGGAATACGTCCCGTTCGTTGGCGCGCACCAGCATGGAGTACGGCACCTGGTTCCCGAGCGGCGGGATCAGATGGTTGGTGGTGGCGAGCCACTGCGCCTCCACCAGCTGCGCCGGCGTGAACACCGAGGTCCCGTAGTAGAGGATCTTTCCCTGCCGGATCAGGTCATTAAGGGTGGTGATGGTTTCCAGGACATCGGTGTTGTAGTCCGGCCGGTGCGCCTGGTACAGGTCAATCCGGTCGGTCTGCAGGCGGCGCAGGCTGCCCTCGACGGCCTGGGTGATCCAGCGCCGGGAGTTGCCGGCGTGGGCCGGATTGGGGCTCATTTGGCCGTGGAACTTGGTGGCGAGGAAGACGTCGTCGCGGCGGCCCCGCAGTGCGCGTCCCACCACTTGCTCCGATTCACCCTGCGAGTACACATCTGCGGTATCTATGGCGGTGATGCCGGCGTCCAGCGCGGACTGGATGATCCGGATGCTTTCGTCTGCTCCGGTGGGCGCGCCGGGAGCTCCACCGGCCCCCTCGCCGAAGTTCATGGTGCCCAGGGTCAGCGGGCTGATAGGGGTGCCTGATCGCCCGAACACCCGCAGTTCGCTGAGGCTCATCTCCGGTCTCCTCCGATTTTTTGGGCACGTTGCTTCCAAAGCGTGCCCTTGGTCGTCACGAGGCTACACAGATCAGCCGCGCCCCGGCGGATATGCGCCTCAGTGCTTCTCTTTTCGTCTTGGGGAGTAACGGAGGGAGCCGGGTATGACGTTTTATGGAGCGTTACGGGCAGTACTTCCGTGCGGAGGATCGTTGACGACCTCGCGGCAGGGAACCCGACCGGGTGAACGCGGGCGCGCGGTCAGCACGCATAAAGAGCACTGATGCGCTGGGTAACAGGGTGCTTGGGTTTCGCCTCTGCGCCGCCCTGCAATAATCTGAACCAACGGTTGTGCGCGGGGGTGCAAGCGCCCGGTACAACAAGCAGCACTGTAAGTTCGGGCCACATCACACCAGACGAGGCGGACACGCATGACGGCTTCAGACCAGCAGCACCCACAGCAATCGCAGATGCCCGCGGATCGGCCAGGCCTTCCCTCCGCTGCCCGTGAAGCTGCCACGGGCGCCGTGGACCCGCACCTCCTCAAGCAGTTGGCGGACGCCCATGGCGTGGGAACCTCCTTCCAGGGCTGGGACGGGTTGCCCCACAGTGTCGCCGAAGAAACACTGATCAAGGTCTTGGCCTCCCTGGGGGTCCAGGCCCACACCAACCAGCTCATCGAGGCGGCACTCGCGGAAGCCGAACTGGCGCCGTGGCGGCGCATGCTGCCTCCCGCCGTCGTTATCCAGCAGGGCGAGCCGGTGCAGGTCCCGGTCCATCTGCGGGACGGAGCCACCGCCGAAGTCAGCATCACGCTCGAAGGCGGCGCAGGGACGCGGGATGCCGTTCAGCAGGACCTCCGGGTGCAGCCGCGGGACGTGGATGGGGTTGCCACCGGACGTGCCACCTTCGCCCTTCCCCAGGACCTGCCGCTGGGATGGCATACCCTCCACGCGGAATCTGAAGGCGCCACCGCGTCCACGACCCTGGTGGTAGTGCCCGCCCGGCTGACCACCGCCGCACCGCTGGAAGCGCGCCGCGGTTGGGGATTGGCTACCCAGCTGTACTCCGTGCGTTCCAAGCGGTCGTGGGGCATAGGCGACTTCTCCGACCTGGCCGACCTCGGCGCGCTGAGTGCGGCCCGCGGCGCAGACTACATTTTGGTTAATCCGCTGCACGCTGCCGAGCCGGTTCCGCCTGTCCAGCCGTCGCCGTATTCACCGTCCACCCGGCGGTTCTTCAACCCGCTGTACATTCGCATCGAGGCAATCCCCGAACTGGCCTACCTCAAGCCGCGCAAGCGTGCCGCGGTGGAAAAGCTTCACGAGGAAGTGGCCGCCCTGAATAGGGAGGGCGCCCGGCTGGACCGCGATTCCGTCTACTCGGCCAAACTCCAGGCCTTGGAGATGCTCTACCACACCCGCCGGTCGCCGGCCCGGCAAGCTGCCTTTGACGAATTCTGCCGCATCTCCGGCAGGGGCCTCGACGACTTTGCCCTCTGGTCCGCGATCCGGGAGGACCTGCCGGCCGGGGACCCCTTCTGGTCGGACCCCGCCTGTGCCCTTGGCACGCCGCAGACCGAGGCACTGCGGGAAAGGCTTGCAGACAGGATCGGGTTCTACCGCTGGCTGCAGTGGATCTGCGACGAGCAGCTCGAAAGCGCGCAGCGGGCGGCGCTTCGGTCCGGGATGCGGCTCGGCGTGGTCCACGACCTGGCGGTGGGGGTGGACCACAGCAGCGCCGACGCCTGGACGCTCCGCGACGTCCTGGCTCCCGGCACCAGCGTGGGCGCACCGCCGGACATGTACAACCAGCAGGGACAGGACTGGGGCCAGCCGCCATGGCATCCGGCCCGGCTTGCGGAGGCAGGCTACATCCCGTTCCGCAACATGCTGGCCACCGTGCTGCGGCATGCCGGCGGCGTGCGTGTGGACCACATCCTGGGCCTGTTCCGGCTCTGGTGGATTCCATCCGGCAACGCCCCGGGCGACGGCGCCTACGTGCGATACGACCATGAGGCGCTGATCGGTATCCTCGCCCTTGAGGCGCAGCGTGCCGGGGCGGTTGTGATCGGCGAGGACCTGGGCACGTTCGAACCCTGGGTGCGCGACTACCTTGCCGCCCGCGGCATCCTGGGCACGTCCATCCTTTGGTTCGAGTACGACGGCGATTCGCCCCTTGCGCCCGAGAGGTACCGCACGCAGGCACTCGCCAGCGTGAACACCCACGACCTTCCGCCCACCGCCGGGTACCTCGCCGGTGACCACGTGGCGCTGCGCAGCGGCCTGGGCCTCCTTGAGCGCTCCGAGGCGGAGGAGCGGGCTGAGCACAATGCCTCCCTGGAGAAGATGCTTGCCCTGGTGCGCGAGCGCGGCTACCTCCCCGATGATGTTTCCGGCGCTCCGGGGGCCAGCGAGGAGCGGACCATCGAGGCGCTGCACCTGCTGCTGGCGCAGGCGCCGTCGGTACTGCTTGGCGTTGCGTTGGTGGATGCCGTGGGGGAGCGCCGCGTCCAGAACCAGCCCGGCACCACCGAAGCGCTGTATCCGAACTGGCAGGTACCGCTCGGCGGGCCGGACGGCAAGCCGGTGTTCCTGGATGATCTTCCCGCCAATGCCCGGTTCAACTCCCTGCTGGCGGCGGTGGAGGAGGCCCTGCACGGCTAAGTCAACAGTCAGGAGAGCACGATGGGTGAGGGACCAGTACTGGTAGTAGGCGGCACCGGCATGCTCGGCGGCCAGGTGGTGACGGAACTGCTGAACCGGGGAAAGCAGGTGCGTGCCCTGGTACGCCCCGGCTCGGATGCCTCCCGGCTGGAATCGGCGGGTGTTGAGATTGCCCGTGGGGACATGATGGATCAGGAAGCGCTGCTGCATGCCATGGCCGGCGCGGATGCGGTTGTCACTACGGCCGCCGGTTACACCCGGCACCGCAAAGGCGACACCCCGGAAACCGACACAGTTGGCAATTCGAACCTCGCTGAAGCGGCGAAGCGTATCGGCGTCCGCAGGTTTGTGTTGACCAGCATCCTGACCTGCGACCAGACGCCCCGCGTCCCGCATTTCTGGCACAAAAGGCTCATGGAGGACCGGCTCCAGGCGCTGGGCGTCCCCTTTGTCGCGCTCCGGCCCGGAGCATTCCTGGATCAGGTGACCCGGTTCGGCGGCGACCCGCTCAGCAAACACAAAGTCATGTGGTTCGGCTCGGCAGGAATCCCGCTGACGTTTGTGCTCACCGCGGACGTCGCCGGGTACTTGGCCGCTGCCGTGGATGCTCCGGGTGTGGAGGGCCAGCGCATTGATGTCGGCTGGGACAGGCCCATCTCCATGCAGGAGTTCGCTGACCTTACCGAGCGGCTGACGGGTGAGGAGGTCCGTGTCCGGTCGGTTCCGGTCGGGCTCCTGCGGGCGGCAGGAAGGGTTATGGGGCCGGTTAACCCCATGGCCAAGGACCTGGCAGCAATGATTTCGTGGTTCCAGACGGGCCGGTACGTGGCTGACACCACCCGCCAGAGTGAGGTCTTTGGGGCTCCGCCCACTGCCGAGGACGCCGTTCGTAGGCTCATCACCAGCCTCGGACACGCGGTGCGAGGCTAGGCTCTCGTCCCGACGGGAAAACCCAATTTCGGCACGATAACCCCATCAACAGCGGGGCCACCTGCCGCTTCCCCGGTTCGGGTTGGCGGCAGGTGGCCCATTGCTGTGGCGGCAGGAAAGCTTTAGCCCGCCGTGATCAGGTGCGTGAAGTGGTCGTAGCGGAAGGTGACCGCTCCGCCGTCGTGCTTGAACGCTATGTTGCCGCCGTTTGGCGAGCCGTTCGCGCCGTAGCTGACGCCCCAGGACCGGTCCAAAGCTGCCTTGAACTCGTAATTGCCGGCCGCAAGGTTGGGAACGGTCAGCTTCCACACGAGGTCAGCCGGATCCAGCACCAGCTGTGCCTGGCCGCAAGCGGGCTCCCAGTCCGTTGCGCAGCCCAATTCAGTGTTCAGGCTGCCAGCCACGGCGACCGCCGAGGGCTGCTGGGACGCGTACACGGCACTCATGACATGCGTGCTGTTGTCATAGCGGAATGTCACCTTGCCACCGGGGTGGTCAAGCACGATGTTCCCTCCATCGGCCGAGCCGCCGGCTCCGTAGCTCACATCCCAGGTGCCGTTGAGCGCGGCCTTGTACTCGTACTGTCCCTTCGGCAGATCCACCGTCAGGCGCCAGATTTTGTCCGCGGGGTCCAGCTGCAGCATGGCCTGTGCGCAGGATGGCTGCCACGGTTCGGTGCAGCCCATCAGCTGGTTCATGGATCCGGCCACCGTCACCGAGTCCGGCTGCGGAGCATCACCGACTGTGACGGTCCGCGGCTCGCTCACAGCGTGGAATCCAGGGCCAGCCATCGCGGCCCTGTACTGCACCTCGGTTCCGTCCTCCAGTTTTGAAACGTCGTCGGACACCGAATAGACAGGCGATGAGTCATCGGTTCCGACAGCTGTCCAGTCTCCGCCGGCCACGCTGCGCTCAAAAGACACCACGTGGCTGGCCTTTTCCGGGTCCGCTGTGGCGCTGAGCTCCACCGAGCCTTTGACACTGCTTCCTTCCACTGGCTTATGCAGGGTGAGGACCGGGGCGGGAACTGCGGCCGTGCGGGCCTGGGAGGTGGCAGTGTGTCCGGCGTTGTCCAGCACGGTGGCGCGATACTCAACGCCAGTGCCGGCATCCAGCGCCGCCACATCGTGGAACACCTGGTAAGGCGCCGTGTCGTCGGTGCCGATGGGCTGCCATTCACCGCCTGCCGTCTTGGCCTCGAAGGTGACCTGATGGAACGAGGAGCCGCCGACGTCGGCTGTCACCTTTAGGCGCCCGTTGTCACCTTGCGCCGCCACCGGCTCCTGGAGGACGACGGCGGGCGCCGCCTTGGAGTGCGGAATCCGGCCGGATGACTGGTACACCACGGCAGAAAGCGGGGGAACGGTGACTGCCAGCTTGCCGTCCGCGGAGGTTTTGGCCTCGTCGGCGCCTTCACCGTAAACGCGGGTGTAGTTGCGCTTGGCGATGTACGTTGGCACCTCTGCGCTCTGCGTCTGCTCGCTGTTGTTTAGCGCCACGACGTACTCGCGCTGGTCTCCGGCGTCCGTGCGGGAGAAGGCGTAGATGCCTTGACCTGCGGAGGCGTAACGGTGCTGGTGGGCGCCGTCGCGCAGTGCCGTGTGTTCCTTGGTCAGGCCTGCGAGCTGGCTGATCTTCGAGTAGAGCGGGTGCCCGGGGTTGAAGTTGTCCGTGGCGTGGGTGGCGTCCGAGCCCAGCAGGTCGTCGTCGAGGTATTCCGGCACCTGGCTGGCGAAGAGTGTCTGCCGGGCATCCTGGTCACCGCCAGGGCCGGTGAAGCCCTGTTCGTCGCCGTAGTAGATCACAGGGTTGCCGCGGGAGAAGTACATCAGCTCGTGGGCCAGCTGATCGCGGGCCACCTGCTCCGCGTCGGTTGATCCGGGGTTGTCGGCGGCGATGAAGCTGCCGATGCGGCCCATGTCGTGGTTGCCCAGGAAGGTGGGCAATTGGTAGACGTTGGAGTCGGCGTCGGTGTACCAGTCATCGCCGGCGAAGAAGGCTTCCAGGTTCCGTGCGTCCTGGCCCTTCGAGGCGAAGTTGCGGGCAGCGTCCTGGAAGGGGAAGTCCAGCACTGACTGCATCTGGTTGCGGGTGGTGAACTGCGAGGTGAAGCTCTTGGTGGTGTCAAAAACCTCACCGAACATAAAGAACTCGTCTTTGCCCTGTTCCTTGGCGTAGTTCAGGACGTCGGGGCCGAAATCCTGCCAGAACTCGTTGTTCACGTGCTTCATGGTGTCGATCCGGAAGCCGTCCACACCGAAGTCGCGGATCCAGGCCTTATAGATCTCTTTCATGCCGTCCACCACCTTCGGGTGCTCGGTGAAGAGGTCATCCAAACCAAAGAAGTCACCGTAGTAGGCATCCTCTCCGGCGAAAGTGGTGTCACCCCGGTTGTGGTAGAGGTTGGGATCGTTCAGCCAGCCCGGAACCTTCAGATTCTCTTCGCCGGATTCGAGGACAGGTACGTAGGGGAACGACTTGGTAGCTTCCAGTTTGGGAAAACTTTCCGAGCCCGCATAGTCCCTGTCGTCGAAAGCCTCGCCGTCCGCAGTCTCATAAGGCACTTCATCCTTGGACGCATAGCGCATGCGCGGGGCTTCCTCGTAGCCGATGACGTCCGCGGTGTGGTTGGTGATGATGTCGAAGTAGACCTTCATGCCGCGGCTGTGGGCTTCGTCGATCAGGGCTTTGAGTTCGGCGTTGGTGCCCAGGTGTGGATCGATTTGGGTGAAGTCCGTGATCCAGTAACCGTGGTACCCGGCCGATTTGTCCTCCGGCTGCACTGCCTTGTTCTTGAAACTCGGCGTCAGCCAGATGGAAGTTGTGCCCAAACCCTGGATGTAGTCGATCTTGTCCAGCAGGCCGGCCAGGTCACCGCCGTTGTAGAAACCCTTTTTGGTGGGGTCGAAGCCGGACACCATGGGGTCGTTGCCCAGGCCGCCCTGGTCGTTGCCCGTGCTGCCATTGCTGAAACGGTCAGCCATGACGAAGTAGAAGTTTTCGTCTGTTACCGGGCCGCGGAGGCTGTGCAGGGCCGACCCTGCGCCCGGGCCCTTGGGGCCGGGAGTTGCCTGCGCGGGAACTGCGGACGCTGAAACGGCTACTGCGGCTGCTACTGCGGCTGCCAGCAAGGCAACGGCCGTTCGGGCTGTGGTGGTCCGGGCTGTGGTGGTCTGGGCCGTGGTGGTCCGGGACCGGGCGTGGGATGCCGTGAAGTGTGGTGCTGTAGTGGAAGGTGTTTGCGTCGTCGTTCTTGCGTCTTTTGTTGTGCTTCCCTTGGCGCGTATTCTCACGCCTGTTCTATCGCTTGGGGGCATGCTCGAGAGGGTGCGGAATTTCAAGGCAGGAGACCTTTCCTGGTAGCTGCGCTGCTGTTCAGGCTTGCCGGGGCAAGGGGGTGGCATGAGGATGCCAAGCCCACAGGGCAACCCAGCTGCCCTGTGAACCAAGTCACAACTGTAAGCGCTTGCACGGAATAACTCCAGCGTTTAGGAAATGCCGCTGCCTGTAAGGCTCGTGCTATCTTTTGCGCTTGGGATGAAGTGGGCTCCTCAGGTCCTCAAGCCTCGGCGGGCGAAGCTTATCCTGCGGGCACCAAGGCGGTGGGGGAGGGCACCTCCAGGTTGTGGACCAGGGTCCCCGGCAAGCCCGTGGCGGGGTCCAGCTCAAATGTGGCTACGTTGTCCGACCGTTCATGGGCAACGTGGAGCCAGCGGCCCCTGATCAGATGATGCCGCGGCCAGTTTCCTCCACTCGGAAAGTCGTGCACCGGCACCAGTTCTGTCCCGCCGGCTCCGACCTCCAGCACGCTTACCAGGTTGGAGCCGCGCACGCCCACATAGACGTGCCTGCCCTCTTGGCCGAGGCCGATTTCTGCGGCAGAATCGTCGGGCTGGCTGCCGCCTGCAGTGGCAGGGCCCCGGAAGACGAGTTCAAAGGTTCCGGCTTCGGGCCTGACAACGAAGACTTCAATCGAGTATTCAGAAACCACAAAAACGTTGCCGCTGGCGTGCTGCACCAGGTGGCGCGGGCCGCACCCGAAGGGGAGGGCCACTTCGTGGTCGGCCACCAAGCCCGACCCGGGCATGTAATTCCAGATCCGGAGGGTGTCGTGGCCCAGATCCGTCGTTATGATGCGCCCGTCCGTCAGCATCAGGCTTGCGTGGGCACGGCTCTGCCGGGGCTCGCCCGGGGTCTGGCTGGCGTGCGGATCCACCGAGGGCAGCGCTGGGAAGCGTGCCGTGATGCCGCCGTCGGAATCCAATTCGTACAGCAGGACCTGGCCGTCTCCCCAACAAGTGGCGGTGAGGAAGCGTCCCTGGGGGTCGACCGCAACGTGACAGGTCGCTTCTCCGGAGGGTTGCGGGTCACCAAGCGGCTCCAGCCGGAAATCTCCGGTGCGGCGGAAGGCCCTAACCATTTTGCGCTGCTCGGCCACCGCGTACACCACAGGCAAAGTGGGGTGGACGGCAACGAACGATGGCGAATCGGTCTTGACGGCCGTTCCCAACCATTCGAGCGAGCCGTCAAGGTGGGCCGACAACGCTCCGATCCCTTCCGCGCGTCCGCCGCCGTCGGGGGTGTAGGTGCCGGTCCAAATCAGGGAGTGTGGGGCAGGGGAAGTCATAGCACTATCCTGCCAAGAAAAGCCCACTAAACCGGGGAATTGCGGATTAGCATTAGACTCCTGCGGTTCAAAAGGGGTGCGTCCGATTCCTGCTTCATCCGTTTCCGGTGGCTCCTATTGCGCCGTGCGGGCCTCCTCGCCCGGTAATGAGAGGGATCCCCACCGGATCACCGAAAGGGCTTTATGCCGGTTGCTGACTCACTTGCTTCGCCCACTTCCGCCGAGCTTGTGTCCATGCTGCGGGCA
This sequence comes from Arthrobacter sp. MDT2-3, assembly GCF_059090465.1. Classification (NCBI taxonomy): domain Bacteria; kingdom Bacillati; phylum Actinomycetota; class Actinomycetes; order Micrococcales; family Micrococcaceae; genus Arthrobacter; species Arthrobacter sp. MDT2-3. Next base: position 841,559 of record NZ_JBNHFS010000001.1, read on the forward strand.
GCTGGCTGTGTCTTCGCCGAAGACGAGGCGCAACTCCTCCTGGCGGAAGCATCCGGCCATGCTGAGCTTTTCGAGTGGGTGGAGCGTCGCGTTTCCGGTGAACCACTTGAATACATCCTTGGTTGGGCGGAGTTCTGTGGACTCCGGGTCACCGTTGACCCAGGTGTCTTTGTGCCGCGACGACGCACCGAACTGCTCGTCTCTGAAGCTGCCTCGCTGCTGCGGGACAGCTTGAGGCCGCCCGGCCCGTCGGTATCCCCCGTCGTTGTGGACCTCTGTTGCGGATCAGGGGCCGTGGGCGTGGGCGTAGCCTCCCAAGTTTCCGTAGGGGAACTTCACTCGGCGGATATTGATTCTGCTGCAGTGGAGTGTGCCCGCCGGAACGTTTCAAAGGTGGGCGGGTACGTCCATCAAGGTGACTTGTATGCTGCACTTCCTTCCAGGCTTATGCGGCGGGTTCAGCTCATCGTGGTGAACGCTCCCTACGTGCCCACAAGCGTGCTGCCGACAATGCCGCCCGAAGCCCGGATCTACGAACAGCAGATCTCGCTCGACGGTGGTTCCGACGGACTGGACCTGCACCGGCGGGTGATCGAAGAAGCTACTGAATGGTTGGATCCGGCTGGCCACCTCGTCATCGAAACCAGTGAGCGCCAGGCCGCTGGAACCGCCGCAATCATGGTTGCTGCAGGGCTTGGGACACGGACTGTCCACTCCGACGAGCTGGACGGCACAGTTGTGGCGGGCACTCCAAGGGCATAGTTCCACCTTCCGGAGCCTTCGGCGCCATTCGCTTCGGGGCGGAGCTTTCCAACATCTGGGGCCAACACTCGTGCAGCCGATCCTGCAGTAACTCCTGCAGCGTCCGCGGCCGCGGCAACCGGGGGGAAGGATCCTGCAGCGCCCCCCACCTCGGCATCCGGGGCGGGAAGTGGCATTACCGAGTTGATTGTTGGCCAGAAGGGCCACTCAGGCCCAGAAGCCCACACTCATTTCCGGGGTGTTGGTGGGGGTGGTGGTTTGAAGTAGGTGTTTTGTTGGGGTTTTTGGTGGGGGTCGAGGTGTTTTGGGGGTGTGTACCAGGGGGTGTTGTTGATGGTGGTGATGGTCCATTGTTCTTTGTGGATCAGGTGGTGGTGGCTGAGCAGAGGAGGGCGCCGTTGTCGGTGTTGGTGGGGCCGCCGTGGGACCAGTAGGTGATGTGGTGGGCTTCGCACCAGGGGGCGGGGACTGTGCAGTTGGGGAAGGTGCAGCCTTGGTCTCGGGCGGTGAGGGCTTGGCGTTGGGCGGGGGTGAAGAGCCGGGTTTTGCGGCCGAGGTCAAGGAGTTCGCCGTGGGTGCCGAGGAGGGCGGGGATGATGTCGGCGTCGCAGGCGGTTTTGCGGATTGTGGTGGCGGCGACGGGTCCGGTGAAGGCGAAGTTTCCGGTGCCGTTGCCGGTGCCGGTGGTTTTGGGATGTTCGGGGTGGGGGAGGAGGTCCTGGTAGTTGATGGTGGCGATGATCTGGGGGCGGTTGCCGCCGGTGGCGGGCAGGGTGTTGGTGGCCAGGGCGGTTTTGACGGCGCTGACGATTCCCTCGAGCTGTTTCTGTGGCCGGGTGCGCCGGTCCAGGTCCACATCGCCGTCCCGCCAGGAATCAGTGCCAGCACCAGTACCAGTACCAGTACCCGTACCCGTACCAGTACCAGTACCAGTACCCGTACCAGTACCAGCAGCAGCGCCAGTGCCTGCACCGGTGGTGGTGGGTGGGGTGGTGCGGGGGTTGGTGGCGGTGTTCATGACGGTGAGGATGTGTTCGTACTGGTCGGTGGTGGCGAAGATTTCGATGTGGTGCAGGCCGTGGCGGGGTTTGCGGATGAAGGCGCCTTGGGTGTGGCGGAGGGCTTCTTCGCTGGGTTCGGTGCCGTCGGCGTCGATGGTGTCGGCCCAGCGGCGGGCGACGCGGGCGACGAAGTCCGGGTCCGCGGTCGCGGCTGTGGTGGTGAGGTTTTCCTCGATCAGCGCCAGCCGCTCCGGTGTGACGAGGTGACGGAGCCGGTTCAGGGTCAGGGCGATGATGGTCCCGGCCCGGGAGGAGACCGCCGGGCTGGCGGCGCTGCAGGCGGTTGGTGTTTCCCCGCTGCCGTCCCTGGCGGCGTCGGTGGTGTCCGTTGTGTCCTGGAGGTTGCCGGCGGGTGCGGGTGTGGGTGTGAGGGCTGCGGCGAGGTGTTCGCGGGTGGCCGGGATGGTGTCGCCGGTGAGGGTAGTTGTTGGCAGGATGTCCGCTGCGAGGGCGAGGCGGCGGTGGGCTTCGCTCTTGCCGATCCGCAGCCGCTGGCGCAGGAACTCTGCGGTGGTCGCGCACCCGTCATCAGCCGGGGAGGTGATTACCCGGGCGGGGCTGTCCGTCTCGATCTGCGTCCGCGCGCCTCTTGCCGCTGATCCGCTGGCCGGTGAATTGTTGAGTGCAGAGTCTCCGGGCCAGGCGGTGTGGGTTTCGTTCAGGGTTTCCACGCCGTTGTCCCAGCCGGTGACCCAGCCCTTGCCCGTGCGGGAGCGGCTGGCCCTGGCGGCGTCCGCCGCGGCAATGGCCTGCGTGCGGGTGTGGTCCACCGTCCCGGCGGCCAGGATCTGCAGGTACTCCACGGACCGGGAGAGGTCCTCGACCCGCCCGGCAAAGTCGGCGGCCTCGACGTAGTCAGCGGCGGCGAGAATCCTGGGGGCGGCAGCCGCGGCAGCGGCCAGGAGTCCGCTGATCTCGCTCAGGCCAAGCGGCTGATCTGGACTGAACGGGTCGCCACGCTGGGGTGACTTCGCAACAAGGGGCTGATCAGGACTGGAAGGGCGCGCCGACGGGAGGGGCGCCGATGCATGCCCCGCCACAGGAAGGGGCGCAGCCGCGTGGACCGTGGGCAGGCCGGGAACGGCACGGCCCCGGCCCGCAAAACCCTGGCCGGGGCCGCCGTCGGACGCCTTGGAACCACGGGAGGAGACGCTGCCAGCCCGGGTCAGCACAACGGTAGAACCGCCGTACTCCGCAAGCTGATCCCCACTGGCTTCCATAGGACAACTCTGCCAAAGACCACTGACAAAAGTGCCAGCCAAAGACGCTATGTGGATAAACCAGCCTCGTCCCGGATATGCGGGAGTTTCAGCTTGATCGGGAGGGCAGGACGCACTATCGGTGGGTCAAACGCCGCTGGCCGCCGCGTCCCCCAAGGATCGCGACGGCCAGCAAAGCCATTCAGTTGTAGCACATCAACGAGGCGGCCTCATGTCACAAAGGAGGACAAGTGGAACCGCCACGAAAAGGACGGGCGCGACTACGCTTTGGAGTCCGGTTCGTCGCTGGTGGTTCCCAGGTTGTGGGTCTCGGGGTGCGTGCTGTGGGCAGGGATGTGGTCCTCGCCGAGCTCCGCGTCGCTAAGCGTTCCGGACGTCCCCGCGGCGCCGGGTGTACCGGGTGTACCGGCTGTTCCCAAGGTGGCCGAAGTCCCGAGCGTATCCGTCGTAGCGGATGTGCCGGTAGCGCCGAAACCGCCGGAGGTACCGGTAGTCCCGGCCGGTCCGGTGGCGGAGCCCGTTGTCGTGGCGTCGCCGGACGTAGAGGACTTGCCGTCCCCGGACGACCCGTCACGGTGCATCGCGGAGCCGATGACGGTGCCTGCGCGGCGGGCCGCCTCGGTCAGCTGATCCGCAACTTCCGGGGCTTTCTCCTTGATCGCCTCCGTGGCCACGGACACCTTGTCCTGGACAGGCTTGCTGTCCCAGATGCCGGCAGCGCGGGCCTTGAGCTTGTCGTAGGCTGCCCGGCCGGACCGCGACCCAAGCACGTATCCGGCGGCAATTCCAACGCCCAAAAGAAGTTTGTTTTTCATGATGAACTCCTGCTCCCTGAGAGGGTTTCACTTCCGGCCAGAGAGGCCGGGAGATGGGAAAACCGGCCTGGGGATGGTGTCCCCAGGCCGGTCTCCTGGCTTGCGCGCTAGTTAGTTAGCGACGCGCACCGCGCTTGGTGACCATGCCGTACACCAGCAGCACGATAAGCGCGCCGCCGATGGCCAGCAGCCACGTCTGCAGGGAGAAGAACTCCTGCAGTCCGGTGCCGAAGATCATTCCGCCAATCCAGCCGCCGAGGAGTGCTCCGACGACGCCCAGTACGAGGGTGATGAGCCAGCCGCCACCCTGGTGGCCCGGAAGGATCGCCTTAGCGATCGCACCAGCAATAAGTCCGAGAATTAGAAATGCAATGAATCCCATTTTTTGTTCCTCTTCCTAAGTAAAGGAGGCCTCCGGATCCCGGAAGCACTTCATCCTTCTGCCTCAATAGTAATCATGCTTACTATCTATTTGCCAACCCCGGGTTCAGGAAAAAGCGCACTTCAGGCCCGTTTCAGTGCCCTGTAACGTCAGAATCGTTGCCCGCGCCGGGGCCCTCGTCCAGGACCGATAATTCCGCTAAATCCTGCAGATCCAAGGCGAAATCGAAGATGTCCAGGTTTTCCCTCATCCGGTCCGGATTCGACGTTTTCGGAATCGTTACAATTCCGTTTTGAACATGCCAGCGAAGGACCAGTTGACCAGGGGTTTTTCCGTGCTTTTCGGCAAGTTGAAAGAGGATGGGCGCACCGAGCAGGCCGGCGCCGTCCCCTCCCAGCGGGCTGTAGGACTGGGTCACAATCCCATGCTTGTCATGGAACTCGCGTTCTGCCGACCGGGTGATGGCAGGGTTCAACTGGATCTGGTTCACCGCGGGCACTACTTCTGTCTCCGCCATCAGCCGCTCCAGGTGGGCGGGCTTGAAGTTGGACACCCCAATGGAGCGGACCTTGCCCTCGGCCTGCAGCCGCTCGAAGGTCTTCCAGGTGGAGACATATTCATCGCGCTGCGGAAGCGGCCAGTGGATCAGGAACAGGTCCACGTAGTCGAGCCCCAGCCGCTTCAGCGCCCCGTCCAGCCCTTCAACTGCACGGTCGTTGCCTTGGAACTGGCCGTCCACCTTGGTGGTGATGAACAACTCCTCCCGGTCCACCCCGCTGGCCCGGATACCGTTGCCCACGCCACGTTCGTTGCCGTACTTCACGGCAGTGTCGATGTGCCTGTACCCGGCTTCCAGAGCCTGTACGACGGCGGTGGCCGCCTGATCGTCGTCCAGCGGCCAGGTGCCAAGACCCACCTGCGGAATGGAGTAGCCGTCGTTGAGTTTGATCAGCGGTGCACGTGTCATTGCAACAGTCTCTCCCTTATGTGCTGCCCGTCCTAGTCCCCAAACGCCCGCAGGATGTTTTCGGCGTTGTAGGTCAGGGCCACGCGTGCGGTGTCCGATACCTTGTCCGGGCCCTTCTGCTGGCCCAGGAAGTCCGTAAAGCGCTGCAGTGCCTGCGCGGCCCTGGCTTCGTCGCCGTCCTCAACTGCCTTCGCCGCTTGCTGGATGCTCGCCGTCAATTGGCTTCCTACCGGTCCTGCGACGTCCCCTGACTCGACCAGGTCTTCCAGGACGTGCTGCAGCGCCTTCACGCTGCCCGGCAGCCACGCCGCCCGCAGGGGCACGTCAGCGAAGTCCATGTCGGAGGCGAGATAGAAGTCCGTGTAGGCAGGCTGGTTATAGGCGGTGTTTTGCCGTGCAATTTCTGCGCGGTACTGCGGATCGTGCATCAACGTGTAGAGCTTGTGGTTTGTCACTTCGGTGCTGAGGTACATCCGCAGGGCCGAGCTGTCCACGGTCCTTACCAGCAGTTCTTCCCGCCAGTCACCCACCACGTCCGCCACCAGGCTCGGGTTGCCCTTGGTGTCGTTGTTGGTGCGGGTGCCTGTAGCAGTGAGGAGCCGGCCGCGCTTCCAGTCGTCGATCGAGGGCGTCTGGTCCCTGGAGCCGTTGACGAGCTGTGTGGTCATGTCCGCGGCCCACTTGATGTTCATGTTGGTACCGGGGCCTGTGGAGGAGAGCTTGCGGCCGTCGGCTGACTGCATGCCGATGGCCCAGTTCTCGATGCCTGGGACAGTCTTATCCACGTCGCCGATCATGCCGCGGCCGGTGTCCCTGCCGGAGTAGGCGCCGAACAGCACCTCGCCGGTAGCGGCGTCGCGCATTGCGTAACCGTAGGGGGCATAGGTTCCGCCCTCGTGCACGCTGAAGATTTCCTTGCCAGGACGGGCGGGGTCAATGTCGGTGACGTGCATGGCGTCGCCGTGGCCCAGGCGCGCTTCTTCCCCTGGCGTGGCGCTGCCGGCCGGCATGGTGTCGAAGGAGCTGTAGAGAAGCGACCCGTCGTCGTCGATCGTGGCGGAGCCGTAGACGATTTCCTGCTTGCCGTCACCGTCCACGTCCGAGGCACTCAGGGAGTGGAAGCCTTGCGTGGTGAGCGTTCCGAACTCAGGATCGGTGCCGTTCCGGCCATGGGGGCCGTCGTTGAACGGGTTGGTCATGGGGGTCCAGCCTGAGTCCACATTCCACACGGGGGAGAGGTTGGAGCCGTCCCAGGTGTAGGCAGCCAGCGTGCTGCGCGTGTAGTAGCCACGGGCGAACACGGCTGCCGGCTTCGTGCCGTCCAGGTAGGCGACGCCGGCGAGGAACCGGTCCACGCGGTTGCCGGGTTCGATGCGGGCCATGGCGTAATCGCCCCACATCAGGCCGTCGTCGTGCCTGCCGGGCTCGTAGGCGACCGTCTTCAACTCCTTGCCGGTGGCACCCTCGAAAACGGTAAGGTACTCCGGGCCGGAGAGAATGAAGCCCTCGAAGGCGCGCAGGTTGTTCCGGGCGCTGCGCGCCGGGGCGTAGACGTCCATAAAGTAGTCGGTCAGTGCTTGGGCGTCGGCCTGGGACAGGGGGTACTGGTACTTCGGGGCGATCCCGAACGCTTCCTCCAGGGTGGCTGGCCAGTTGCCGGCCTTCACTTCCGGATGTTCGATCCAGTCCTGGAACGTCTTCACCACGTGTTGGTAGTAGTCAGCGGCGCTCATCCGGTAGTCGTCGGAATTGGCGTAGCCGGCATTAATGTCGGACTGCAGCAGTGTGATGAAACTTTCCGAGGCAACGCTGCCGTCAGCATTGAAGTTGGTGCTCTTGGTTCCCGGGGCGGTCTTCATCATCATCTCCGCGCGGCCGTCGCCGTCGAAGTCGTTGACCAGGAGCTGGGTGTAGTGGGCGCCCGAGCGGATGTTCACGCCGAGGTCGATCCGGTGGAGGAGGGTGCCGTCAGCCTTGTACGTGTCCACGTAGGTGTTCCCGGTGTAGCCCACCTGGGAGACGTCCTTGGAGTTGTTGGGATCCCACTTGACGATGAACTCGTATTGGCCGTCGCCGTCCACATCGCCGATGGACGCGTCATTCGCGGCATATGTGTATGCCTGGCCCGTGGGGGTGACGCCGTCGGCAGGCTTCTTGAGCGGGATGTCCTTGAAGTTGCCGCCCCAGGAGGTGGCGGTGGCGCTGCGGTCGAGTTCAACGCCGCCGACGACGGCCCGCACCTGGTATCCCGACGCGGTTGTCCCAATGGGGTCGAGGAAGTTGGTGCTGTCCGTGACCGTGGCCAGCTTCTGGCCGTCACGGTAGACGTTGAAGTCCGTGCCGGTCAGGCCCGTGGCGGATGATCCGGTAGCTTCGTGGCCCAGGAGGCGCCAGCTCAGGAAGACACCTTCGGAGGTTTTGGCAGCCACGAGGCCGCGGTCAAGGTGGTCAAGCTGGACGCCGGGAGTGCCGGGCTTAGGGGAACGTTCGACGGCGGATGCGGGGGCGGAGAGGCAGCCGAAGGTGAGGGCAAGGCCCAAGGCACCTGCCGAAAGGAGGCGGGCAGAGTTCCTGCTCGGATTCATCGGTGAATCCTTTCAACTTGAGATTGGGAAAACGCTTCCCCAGTAACCTAGTGGTGGGTAGTGGGTTAAACAAGCCCTTGCGGCGCGGAAGGAAAGTCGCTATTTAGAACGTTGTAGAGGCCCCGCCCGGAAAAGCCGGACGAGGCCTCACGGAGGGTCAGGCGCCGCTGCGGGCCCAGCCGGTCAACCGGTCACTGAGGTCCATAAACTGCTGGTTAATAACCTGCAGTCCGGGATTGGCGTCGTACCAGTCCACGATTTCCCGGGCTCCGTCAGCAAACGGGATTGTGGCGCAGTAGTCCGGCACCAGGGACTTGATCTTGGTGTTGTCGAAAACCACAGAGTGGGAGCGGTCGCCCAGCAGGTTGGGTCCAAGTTCGTCACTGTGCGCAGCAATGGTTTCAGAAGCCACGTGCACCAGCTCCGGCTCCGGCACGCCTGCCGCCCGGGCAAACAGCTGGTAGATCTGGTTCCAAGGCAGGTATTCATCAGAGGTGATGGTGTAGCTCTCGCCAACAGCCTGGGGCCGGCCCAGCAGCCCCACGAAGGCCTTCGCAAAGTCCCTGCTGTGGGTGAGGGTCCAGAGGGACGTGCCGTCGCCATGCACCATGACGGGCAGCCCGGCCCGCATTCGGTGAATGTCCGTCCAGCCACCCACCATGGCAATCTTGGTGCGGTCGTAGGTATGCGAGGGGCGCACCACGGTGAGCGGGAAGTCCTGTTCCCGGTAAGCCTCGTAGAACAGCTCCTCGCAGGCAATCTTGTCCCGTGAGTACTGCCAGAAGGGATTCTTCAGCGGCGTGGACTCGCGGATCGGTAGCCGGGTTGGCGGCTTCTGGTACGCGGACGCGGAGCTGATGAACACATACTGGCCGGTATATCCGGCGAACAGGTCGAGGCTGGCCTTGGCCTGGTCCGGCTTGTAGGTAATGAAGTCTGCGACAGCGTCGAACTCGCGTCCCGCCAGCGCTTCCCGGACTGCGGAGACGTCCCGAACGTTCGCGCGCAGAGTCTCCACCCCTTCCGGGACCGGCCTCGTGGACCGGCCCCGGTTGAGGATTGTCAGCCGGTGCCCCAGCGCGACGGCGCGTTCCGCCGCCGTCGCGCTGATGACCCCGGTGCCGCCGATGAAGAGGATGCTCCTCGGCGCCACCGTGTCGGCTTCGCGAACGAGTGGGTTCACCACGCGTAGTCTTCCGGCGCCGTCCGGTGGCCCGGGAAGATGTCGTCGAGGCGCTTGAGCGCATCGGCGTCCAACGAGACATCCAAAGCACGGACGGCGGCGTCGAGCTGTTCCTGGGTCCTCGGCCCGATGATGGGCGCCGTAACGACGGGTTGATGCAGCAGCCAGGCGAGGGCGACGTCACCGGGCTCCTGGCCCAGCTCCTCGGCGAAGTCCTCGTACTGCTGGATCTGGTCCTGGTGCTTCTTCAGGGTCTCGGCCGCCCGCCCCTCGGTCCGGCGGACGCCCTGCCGTTCCTTCTTCAGCACCCCGCCCAGGAGTCCGCCCTGCAGTGGCGACCAAGGGATGAGCCCCAACCCGTACTGCTGGGCCGCCGGAATGACTTCCAGCTCCACCTGGCGCATAAAGAGGTTATAGATGGACTGCTCGCTGACCAGCCCTGTGTAGTTGCGCCGCCGCGCGGCCTCCTGCGCCTGGGCGATGTGCCAGCCGGCGAAGTTGCTGCTGCCGGAATACAGGATCTTGCCCTGCTGGACGGCCACGTCGATGGCCTGCCAGATCTCGTCCCAGGGGGTGTCCCGGTCAATGTGGTGGAACTGGTAGATGTCGATGTAGTCCGTCTGCAGGCGCTTCAGGCTCGCATCCAGGGCGCGGCGGATGTTCAGCGCGGACAGCTTTGATTCGTTGGGCCGGTCCGTCATGGTTCCGTAAAGCTTGGTGGCCAGCACCGTGCGCTCCCGGCGCTCGCCGCCCTTGGCAAACCAGCGGCCGATGATCTCCTCGGTCCAGCCGCGATGCCCGGCTCCGCCATACACGTTGGCAGTGTCAAAGAAGTTGATGCCATGGTCCAGTGCGGAGTCCATGATGCTGTGGGCGTCAGACTCCTCCGTCTGCGGGCCGAAGTTCATGGTGCCCAGGCAGAGCCGGGAAACCTTCAGGCCGGAGCGGCCCAGATGGGTGTACTGCATTTGTGGATCCTTTCGTGGCAGGGCCTGTCGGGGCCCTGGCTCAGCTGGGTGGGCTACAGCTGGATGGACTACATCTGGGTGAAGGAGGCGACGGCGGGATCCGAGCCCTGCCGCGCTCCGGACTCGAGCGCGGTGATGGCCGCAAGCTCCTCATCCGAAAGGGTAAGGGCCGAGGCCGCGAAGTTTTCCCGGATCCTGGCAGGCTGGCTGGACTTGGGGATCACGATGTTGCCGGCCGCCAGGTGCCAGGCGAGCACCACCTGGGCGGTGGTGGCGTTGTGGGCGGTGGCAATGGCTGTCACGGCATCACCGTTCAGGTCTGCGCCCCGTCCCAGCGGGCTGTAGGCTTCCACCGCGATGCCCAGGCGGCGGCACTTGTCCGCCAGTTCCGCCTGCTGGTAGCTGGGGTGGAGCTCGATCTGGTTCACGGCGGGGACAATTTCGGCGGACTCCAGCAGGTCGTCCAAGTGGCCGGCAAGGAAGTTGGAGACTCCTATTGCACGGATCTGGTTATTTTCGTACAGCCGCTCCATCTCCTTCCAGGCCTGGACGTACAGGCCCTGCGACGGGACGGGCCAGTGGATGAGGTAAAGGTCGACGTAGTCCAGGCCAAGTGCTAAACGGCTGTTCTGGAACGCTTCCTGTGCCCGGTCCTGCTCGCCGTTGCGGAGCTTCGTGGTCACAAAGATGTCCTCGCGGGGGATGCCGGTGGCATCGATCGCTGCCCCGACGCCGGCCTCGTTGCGGTATGCGGCAGCAGTGTCAATGTGGCGGTATCCGGCCTCGAGCGCGTCCTCCACAGTCCGCTGGGTGTCTTCGGGCGGTACCTGGAAAACACCGAAACCAAGCTGGGGGATGGTGACGCCGTTGTTCAGTGTCAGCTCTGACATAGTGGGGCTCCTTGAAAGGTGCGGGTGTGGGTGCCGGTGGCTCGACGCCGAGAAAGCGGTTTCCGCTGGCTCGTTACTGAGCCTATGCACTTTTGGCTCGGATGTCAGTAAGCAAGGCTGATCTTGTTTTTCCTAGGACTGCCAGTCCTACCTTCGTTGTAGAAGCTGCCGGACAGCGCGGGTCACAATGGTTTGCATGGGTCAAAGCGCCGAGTTCGGAAAATTCCTCAAAGCCATGCGTTCCCGGCTGAGCCCCGAGGATGCAGGGGCGGGGCCCACCTCCGGGGCCCGCAGGGTGCCCGGACTTCGGCGTGAGGAAGTGGCAAGGCTGGCGGGAGTCAGTACCGATTACTACGTCCGCCTCGAACAGGGCCGGAACATCCACCCCTCGCGCACAGTGCTGGACGCCGTGTCCCGGGCGCTCCGCCTCAGCAGCAGCGAGCAGGCGCACATGATGGATCTGTTGGAGAACTGCGCTGCGAACCCGCGCTCAGCCGGGCAAACGGCGCAGTCGGTCCGCCCGGCCCTTCGCCACCTCCTGCAAGCCGTGGGAGACGTGCCGGCGATGGTGTTGGGGCGCCGGAGCGACGTATTGGCCGGGAACCGTTTGGCGTTCCTGCTCTTCACCGATTTTCCGGCGCTCCCGGTGGCGGAAAGGAACCTGACCCGCTGGCTCATCCTCGACCCCGCAGCCCGGGAGCTGTTCCGCGACTGGAAGACGGTGGCTGCAGAAGCCGCCGGAGCGCTCCGCCTTGACGTTGGCCGGCATCCCAACGACGCCCAGGCCAACCAGCTTGTGGGTGAACTGGCGGTCAACAGCGAGCACTTCCGGCAATGGTGGGCGGGACATCGCGTGGCAACCAGGTCCGCAGGGACCGTCCGTCTGCACCACCCCGCCGTCGGGGACCTGGAACTGAACTTTGAGAACCTTGTCCTCCCGGAGGATCCCGACCAGACGCTTAGGGTCTATTCCGCCCGGCCCGGGTCGCCGTCGGCCGATGCCCTTGCCTTGCTCGGCAGCCTCGGTGCGGTAGCGAATCCGGAGCAGCCGCGCAGTGCCGTGGCGGACGCCCCTGCAACCGTTGCCGAAAGCGGCGGCTAGCTGCTGCCTGCGCCGCCTCCGCTGTGCGTTTGACCAGCCGTACGGACGGATTCTGGCCACGAGCCCATTGGGCAGGACAGCAAGCCTTCCTAGGCTGGAGGAACAAGTTCTTACTCCAAGGATGGTCTCAAAGATGAAACGCATCGCCCTGCTTAAGGAACGCCAGGCTGCTGCCGCCGTCGGTGCTCCCTCTACCGCTACCGGTTCGCACTGCCCGGTGTCGGGCCTCTGGAGCCCGGACCAGGACCCGCACACGGTCCTGTCCTTCTTCGAAGGCCACGTGTTCCCGGCGTTCGACGGCGTCCCCACCGTGTGGCGGCGGCGCTCAGCAGGTGCCGTTTCAGCGAATTAGCCTTTTTGCGTTAAAGCCGAACTGGCCCGCAGGTTAACGCCGGAAAACAGGTGTTATCTGCGGGCCAGTTGGGCTTTGGATTAGTGGTCTTCCAGCCGGAATCCGAGCTTGATGGTGACCTGCCAGTCGGCGATCTTGCCCTCTTCCAGGTGGCCCCGGATCTCCTTGACCTCGAACCAGTCAAGGTTCCGCAGGGTCTGGGATGCCTTGGCGATTCCGTTCCGGACGGCGTCGTCCACTCCCTGATCCGACGTGCCGACAATTTCAGAAATGCTGTACGTGTGGTTGGACAACTTCGCTCCTCGTGATTGCCTTGGGGCTCCCGGTTGCGGGCCGTTCTTGAAGACTAGTAGGACTTCAAGAACGTTGACCACCCCTTATTCGGATGTTCCATTGAGAACCGCCACGTTCGAATAGCTGACGTTCCTTCCCGTGGTACGCAGGACGGTGCTGTTCTGTGGGGTGTCGGACGTGACCGTGAGGTCCTTCACTGTTGACCCGTCGGCCGCCACCAGCAAGGTAAGGCCTTCGCTGTTCGTCAGGACCACATCCTCAGCTTTTCCGGTAGCCCCCGCCAGGGTAATGTTCCGCCGGTCGCTCCAGACGACGGCGGGTTCGCGGTACGTTCCGGGCTGGACCAGCACAGTGACGGGGCCGTTGTTGGTGGGAATCGCCCCTACCGCCGCCCTGATGCTGGCGAAGTCTCCCGTGCCGTCCAGTGCCACCGTAATGACCTTCCGGGCAGCAGGTTGCGTGCCGCGCAAGGGCCCGCCGAACGCCCGGACAAGTGCCGGCACCGCAGCCGTGGGCGTCAGTTCGTAGGTGTACGCCTCGGTGGGATCAAACGACTGTCCCCGCTCATGGCCGGTGTTGCCGGTGCACGCCTCGAAAATGTTGCCGCGGGCCACCAGCTCACCGCCCGGTCCCTGATGGTGCAGTGGGTTCCGGACGTCGCGGAAGTAGTTGCCCTCCACCACCAGCAAGGCAGCGTTTCGCCCGAGCATCCCATAACTGGATATGTTCTCGAGGTAGTTGTTGTAGACGTGCGATGCTGCTGTGTTGTCCAGGCTTGCATTGCGCTGGTGGGTGTTCCGGGTCCAGTTGTGGTGCAGGGTGAGCCGCGTGACTACGTTCAAGGTCCAGCCTTCGCCGAGCGCCTTGTTGTGGTCCGAGAAAACGTTCCAGGACAGGGTGACGTTGTCGCAGTCCTTGCGGATGTCCACCAGGCCGTCGCCCAGCCGGGTGAAGTGCATGTGGTCCACCCAGACGTGGGTGCAGGTGTCCATCTGGATACCGTCCCTGTCGTTGTCAGGGCGCTTTCCCTCGAAATCGCCCGGAATGTAGGAGTCCCGGACGGTGAAATTGCGGAACACCACGTTGGAGACGTTGATGAGCTTGAATCCTGCATTGACCACCGCAGCTCCTTCGCCTGCCCCGAGGAAGGACTTGTTGGCGCTGACAACCAGCTTCTCGTAGTGAGGGAATACCAGTTCGCCGTGCAGGATCACCACCAGGGGTTCGGGGCTCCTGGCAAAGCCACGGAGCTGGTCCGGGGTGACGGCATGGACGACGTCACCGCCGGCCCCTCCGGTGGTGCCGGCGCGGCCGTGGGCTGCCACCCCGGCAAAGCCTGTGGGCTCGTCACTCCAGGCATTGCCTCCCAGGGTGCGGTTCACCGGCAGGCCGGCTTCGGCAAAGCCGTGGGAGCTGGAAGCGGCGTCCCGGCTGCTCGGAGCCGCCGTCGCCCTCGGGGCAAGAAGGCCGGACCCCGCCAGGCCAGTTGCGGTGAGGCCGGCTGCCAGGAGGGTCCGCCGTCGGAGGTTCACCCCAGGTGTGCGGGCCATCTTAACCACGTCCCGCCGGAGTCCAGTCACCGAGGAAGGCTTCCTTGGTGAACTTGTTGGCCTCTTCCGGGGTGAGTTGGGGGTGGAATTCGTTGACGAGGGCGCCGGGTCCGCTGTTGTTGTACTCAGCGAACCGGCCCTCGGTCCACGAGTGGCCGCTCATATCCGCCCAGCCGCGCACTGCGATGTGGCTGCCCAGGACGGAGTCCCGGATCACGGCCATGGGATGCGCGTCAGGATCACTGCTCGCGAACCAGGGGCGTCCCAGGCTGACCGTTCCCGCGGCGGCGTTGGAGGTGAGGTTGCTGTCGACGATCAGGATGCCGTACGGATTGGAGTTCTTGGTGCTCGGAGCCACGATGTAGCCGTTGTTGGTTGCACTGCCGCGGTCCAGGGAATGGATGGTGCAACCGTCCAGCACGGCGGTGCCGCGGCCGTAGATGAAGTCCACGTCGCCTTCGATGTAGCAGTTCTTGAGGTAGGTGCGTGCGGTGACATCGCGTCCGGTGGTATCCGCCAAGTAGGTGTCTTGGTTGCCAAGGAAGCGGGTGCCGTCGAAGGTCACCTTGTCCGCCACGCTCCGGACGGCGAGCGCCTGGCTGCCTCCGTTGGCGGCCTCATCGTAGGTGTTCTCCACCGTCAGGTTCCGCACGGTGGTTCCCTCGGCGAGGACGTTGAGGGTGGCGCTTCCACCTGCGCCCCAGGTGCCGCCGAAGAACTTCACGCCGTTGGCCGGCAGGTCGTAGCTGACGACGACGTCGGCCGGGTTGGCTGTTGCACCCTGGATGGTGAGGTTGGGGCGGTCCGCCCAGATGTTCACCGATTCGCGGTAGGTGCCGGGTTTGACGGTAATGGTGCGGGGCGCCGTGCTTCCGCTGGGGACGGATCCGATCGCTGCCTGGAGGCTGCCGAAGTCGCCGGTGCCGTCCAACGCAACGGTGATTTCTGTTGAGTTGTTCGGGGCGTTGTTTTCCCGTGGGCCTGCGCCGGCGGCAACGATGTCCGGAACGCGGGCGGCGTCGTCCTTCTGGTAGGCGTAGTTCTGTGCGGGGTCGAAGGCGGAGCCTGTGTTGTCCCTGCGGCCGCGGGTGCCGTTGAAGACGTTGTCCCGGTTGACCACCTCGGTGCCGGGATCCTTGGCGACGATGGGGTCCTGCACGGTGCTGAAGCTGTTGCCCTCCAGGACCACCTTGGCGGCGTTGCGGCCCATCATGCCGTACTGGCCGATATCCTGCAGATAGTTGTTGTAAACGTGCGCCGCGGCGGTGTTATCGAGGCTGAAGTTCCGCTGTGTGGTGTTGCGGATCCAGTTGTGGTGGATGGTCATCCGGGTCACCGCATTGGAGGTCCAGCCGACGCCCAGGGCTTTGTTGTTGTCCGCGAAGACGTTCCAGGAGTAGGTGATGAGGTCGGAGTCCTTGCGGGTGTCGATCAGGCCGTCGCCCATGCGCTGGATCTTCATGTGGTCAACCCAGACGTGGTGGGTGGTGTCCAGCTGGATGCCGTCGCGGTCGTTGTCCGGGCGCTTGCCGTCCCAGTCGCCGGGGATGTAGGAGTCCCGGATGGTGAAGTTCCGGAAGATTACATTGGAGACGTTGATGAGCTTGAAGCCTGCGTTGACCACTTCAGATCCGGCACCCGCCCCGATGAAGCTTTTGTTGGCGGCGACCGGGATCTTGATGTAGTCCCTGGCTGTCAGGCTGCCGCGGATGAAGATGACCAGGGGTTCGGCCGCTGCTGCGTAGTTGGCCAGTTCCTCAATGGTGGACGCGGTGACGATGCGGCCAGCCTGGCCGCCGGTGGTTCCGGCAAGGCCGTAGCCTGGCAGCGCCGCAAAACCATCGGGCGTTTGTTTCCACATCGCTTCGGGGGTGGCTCCGGCAGGGGAGGCAGTGGCGGCAGGAACCGCCGTCAGGCTTCCCAGCATCACGACGGCGGTGGCCGCGCCGAGCAGGCGTCGCAGACTCATACAAAAACTCCTTTGTTTTGTGCCCGGGCAGCCTCCAGCCCGGGCACGGGTAATCAGGGATGTTCAGTGATGATGCGTACGGAGAAGGTCGTTGCTGCTAACGGCCTGGGCTACTTCAGCCCGGTAGTGGCGATTCCGTTGATGAGGTATTTCTGGCCCGCGATGAAGAAACCGATGATGGGCGCGATGGACACGACGGACATGGCGAACATTGGCCCCCACATGCTTTGGCCCTCGGAATCCATAAAGGCCCGCAGTGCCAGCGGCACGGTGTAGAGGTCTTGGTTCTGAATGTAGAGCAGGGGGCCAAAGAACTCGTTCCAGGTGGAGATGAACGTAAAGATGGCCGTGGTGGCCATCGCCGGAACACACAGCGGCAGGATGACGCGCAGGAACGTCCGGAAGGGTCCGCACCCGTCGATCTGGGCGGCGTCGTCCAGCTCCTTGGGGAGGGCCTTCATGAACTGGACCATGAGGAAGATAAAGAATGCGTTCGTTGCCATGAAGTTCGGCACGATCAGGGGCAGGTAGGTATCCAGCCATCCCAGTTGCGAGAAGATGATGTACTGCGGCACCAGGAGCACGTGCCCGGGAAGCATCAGGGTTCCCAGCATCAGGGCGAAAAAGAGCTTCCGGCCGGTGAACTCCATCCTGGCGAAGGCGTAGGCAGCCAGGGCACAGGAGAAGATGTTGCCCGCGATGGAGAAAACCACCACGATCAGGGAGTTGATCAGGTAGACGTGGAAGGGCTGGTTCAGCGCCGTCCAGCCCTGCTCGTAGTTGCTGAAGTCCCAGTTTTCCGGCCATAGTCCAAGCTGCCGGAAGATGTCGTTGCTGGGCTTGAACGAGCTGGAGACGAGCCACAACAGGGGGTACAGCATCACCAGGCCAACCAGGCACAGGATCAGGTGCCGTGAGAAGCGTGTACCGGTGGTCCCGGTGAGCGCGTCCTCTGCGGGAACGTCCTTCTTTTGCTTGTTCTTGAGGGGTAGTTCGAGGAGAGCCATAGCGGTGCCTTAATTGTCGTAGAAGACCCAGAACTTGGATGCGATGAAGTTGATGGCCGTGAAAATCGCAATGATCATCAACAGCAGCCATGCCATGGCCGAGGCATACCCCATCTCGAACTCCGTGAAGCCCTTCTGGTACAGGTAGAGGTTGTAGAACAGAGTGGAATCCGCCGGTCCGCCGGTGCCGCCGCTCATCACGTAGCCCTGGGTGAAGGTCTGGAAGGATCCGATCAGCTGCATGATGAGGTTGAAGAAGATGATGGGGCTGATCAACGGCAGGGTGATGCTCCGGAACTGCCGCCACCGGGACGCTCCGTCGATCGAGGCGGCCTCGTAGTACATGGTTGGCACCTGGCGCAGGCCGGCGAGGAAAATTACCATCGGCGAACCAAATGTCCACACGTTCAGGACGATCAGGGTGCTCAACGCGAATTCAGGGTCCGTGACCCATGCCGGGCCCTGGATCCCGAAGAGACCCAGGAAACCGTTGACGATTCCGTCATTGCCGAAAATGTAGCGCCAGAGCATCACAATTGCGACGCTTCCGCCGAGCAGGGACGGCAGGTAGTAAACGGAGCGGTAAATCGCCAGGCCTTGCAGGCCGCGGTTCAGTACCAGGGCTATCAGGAGGGCCACGGCCAGGGAGATGGGCACGGAAACGAAGGTGTAGATGAATGTGACCTTCAGCGACTGCAGGAGCCGCGGGTCCTCGAACATCGCCTGGAAGTTTGCCAGTCCCACGAAGTTCGGCTCGGTGAAGAGATTGTAGTCCGTAAACGCGAGGTAAAGGGAGGCGAAGAACGGGATGATCGTAAACAGCATGCCGATGAACCACGGCAGCAGGAAGAGGTAACCGGAACGCTGATTGGTGCGCTTTCCGCGTGCACGGCTGGGTTTCCCGCCCGGCGCGGCCAGGGTGGGGGCCGCGCCGGAGGCTTGCTTGGTCAGCACTGACATGCGTCAGGCTCCTATCTGCGTAACGAAAAATCTGGATGTGGGCCGGCTACTTGTTGATGGCTGCATTGCTCTTCTCGAGGAAGGTCTTTGCTGCATCGGCAGGGGTGACGCGGCCAAACTCGACTTCTGTCGCCAGCTGCTTGAGCGTGTCCGCGACAACACTTGCACCCTTGGGGTAGACGTAGGCCGGTGCGAGGTCGTCCTTCTGGATGTCGGCGACCATCTGCACAAACTTCGTGTCATCCTCGCCGAGCTTGGGCATAATGGCCTTTGTCACTTCGGGGTTGATCGGAACGCCGCGCTGGGTCAGCGTCTCCGCTGCGCCGTCGACGTCGTTAATCAGGAAGTTCAGCAGCTTCGCCGCTTCCTTCGGGTGCTTCGACTTTGCGGCAATGGACCACAGCATGCTGGGGTCGGCGGAGTATCCGCGGCGCTTTTCGGTGGTTTCGCCCGGCATGCGCAGCAGGACCACGTTTCCGCCGGCGGCTTCGTTGTATCCCTTGTAGTTGTTGATCGGGATGATCTGGGAGGCGACGGTGCCCTTGGCCAGGTACGACTGGGCAGGAGAGCCGCCAATCTGCTCGAAGAAGCCCGCGGGCGGGTAGCCTCCTGCAGCCCGCAGGTCAACGCTGTACTGGAACCAGTCGCGCATGGTCTCCTCGCTGACACCGAGCTTGTTGTCTTTGGTGTAGAAGTCCTCGCCCCGCTGCCTTGCGAGGAGGATGGGGCCCGTTTCGGTGGCTACGTCATAGCCGGCGCCGTAGATTTTGCCGCCGGTTTTCTGCGTGATCTCGGTGGCGAACTTTGCGTAGTCTTCCCAGCTCCAGGTTTTGTCATCCGGAATGGTGACCCCGGCCTGGTCGGTAATGGTTTTGTTCACCACCATGCCGATGAGGTTGACCCCAGTTGCCAGGCCGTACAGTTTCCCGTCAACCTCGCCGCGGCTTTGGATTGTGGCGGGGATGTTCTTGAGGTCGACCTCCGGGAAGGACTTCAGGTCGGCGAGGGTGCCCCGCTGTGCGTACTCAAGGAGCGTGCGGTTGGCCATGTTCAGGACGTCAGGTGGGTTTCCGCCCGCGAAGCGGGTAGCCAGTTTGTCGGCATAGGGGCCGCTGTCCTGGTATTCGCTCTTGACAGTGATGCCGGGGTTCTTCTCCTCGAAGATCTTGATTGCCGCGTCCGTCATCTTGGCCCGGTTGGAGTCACCCCAATAGACAAAGTTCAACTCCACGTTGCCGCCGCCACCGGCAGCAGGTGTCGAACCGCCTCCACAGCCGCTCAACGCCAAGCCCGCAGCCGTAACGGCTGCGCCCAGGACCAGCCTGCGGGAGATGGGGGTGCTGACAGTCTTCATCATTGAATGACGCCTCTCTAGGGTTGCCCACTGCTAGTGCGCGGGCCTTAAAAGTGAAAATACTTCAGAAAGTTTCTGTGTCAGATACAGCAGCGGCTTCTCAAGGAAAACCAGCCCAAACAGCCAAAGTAACGAAAACGAAAACTCGGTAAACGATTTCTAGCAAAGATCGGCTGTGACTGTCAACACAATTTTCAAACCGGAACGGGAGAGGAATCGGAAAGTTTCTATGCTCATTGCCGACTCTTTCTGATGTGGCTATGCTGAACCCCACAACCCTTGAACTGCCCCTACTGGAGGTCGGCTTGGCCCACTACACCCAACCCGCTGAAGCGCCGGGTCCAACCCGGCGGGAGCACCCTTCCGCCGCCCACAACACCGCTCTTCAACAGCCGGCCAACCTTGCGCCCCGGCCCTATCTGCACCCGGTACGTTCCAAGGCGGGCGTTGTTGTCACCGATGCTGAACCGGCTGACCACCGGCACCACCTGGGGCTTTCCATCGCCTTCTCCGATGTCAACGGAACCAATTTCTGGGGCGGGTCGACATATACGGCCGGCAATAGACCCATGCTCCTGGCCAATCACGGAAGGCAGCTTCCGCGAGCCTGGCAGTCAACGCCGGAGGAAGCATCGGGCAACGTTTCCTGGTTGTCCAAGGACGGCGGGGAACTCGCCGTCGAGCAGCGTCGCATCCGCTACTTTCCCCATACGGGACCCGGGACGTGGGGCCTTTCGCTGTCCTCGGTAATTGTCCCCGGGGCAGGCGTGCAGCGGCTGGAGGTATCGTCGTCGGCCGTGAAAGGGCGGAAGGGTGCCGGATACGGCGGCATTTTCTGGCGCTTTCCCCACGGCAGCAGCGCGCCGCTTGTCCTGTCCAACGCCGGCCGCGGTGCCGATGCTGCCCACGGTTCACTCTCGCCCTGGCTTTCGGTCGGCATGGTGATCGATGGCGTAGCTGTCAGTGTTGTGCTCGCACAGGAGCCAGGCCAGCTGCTTCCGTGGTTCGTTCGCGCCGGAGGCTACCTTGGCGCCGGACCGGCCGTGGCATGGGCGGAACCCGCCGTCGTGGACCACGGCAACCCGCTCAAGCTTGCCCTGCACGCCGTTATCCACGACGGCCAGGTGTCCACCGCCGCCCAGGCCTTGGGCCTCCTAAGCCAGCACCCCCTCGTAAGCCCCAGCTCTCCCGACAGGACATCATGACTACCCGGATCCCCGCCCCCGCCTACCGCAACCCGATCCTTAACGCCGACTGGCCGGACCCGGATGCGGTGCAGGTGGACGGCGTCTACTACCTCATCGCCTCCAGCTTCAACCGCGTCCCCGGCCTGCCGGTCCTTCGCTCACGGAACCTCGTGGATTGGGAGCATGCCGGCCACGCGCTCGCCGAGCTCCCCCAGACCGGCCACTACTCGCTGGTGCGCCACGGCAGCGGCGTCTGGGCTCCCTCACTCCGGTACCACGACGGGCGCTTCTGGATCTTCTACCCCGATCCGGATCATGGCATCTTCGTGCTGAGCGCCGAAAAGGCTGAGGGCCCGTGGACCACCCCGCACCTCCTGTACCCCGGCCGCGGGCTCATCGATCCCTGCCCCTTGTGGGACGACGACGGCCAGGCCTACCTGGTGCATGGCTGGGCCCAGAGCCGGGTGGGCGTGAAGAACCGGCTCACGGTCCACCGCATGAGCCCGGACGCCGGCAGGCTGCTGGACCACGGCACGCATGTGGTCAACGGGGCCGACCTCCCGGGCTACAGCACCCTGGAAGGTCCGAAGTTCTACAAAAGGGACGGCTGGTACTGGATCTTCGCCCCGGCGGGCGGAGTGGCCACCGGCTGGCAGTCGGTATTCCGGTCCAGGTCCCCGTTCGGGCCCTACGAGGAGCGGCGGGTCCTCGAGCAGGGAAATACCGAGGTCAACGGGCCCCACCAGGGCGCCTGGGTCACCAGTCCCCGGGGCGAGGACTGGTTCCTGCACTTCCAGGACCGCGGACCCTACGGCCGGGTGGTGCATCTGCAGCCCATGGGGTGGAGCGAGGACGGCTGGCCCTGGATGGGAGTCCGGAATCCCGACGGCGGACCGGGAACCCCTGTGATTAGCCATCCCTACCCGGCGGGTACTGCCGCGGAAAACGTTGCACCGCCGGCCAACGACGACTTCTCGTCACCGCGCCTGGGGCCGCAGTGGCATTGGCAGGCGAATCCCCAGGATGACTGGGCGCACCAGTGCGGGGGAGGGCACCTCGTCCTCAAGCCCAAGGCTAACGATCCGGTAAACCTGCGCGAGCTCCCGAACCTGCTCGGGCAAATCCTGCCCGGAACGCCATCCACGTTCACCACGTCGCTTGAGCTGCAGGACGTCCCGGTGGGAACCCGCGCAGGCGTGGTGGTGCTGGGGCTGAAATACGCCTGGCTGGGCATCGTCAGGACAGCTGAAGGCTTTGTCCTCGGCGATGGCACTGGGGGAGAGGGGCCCCACGAGCAGCGGCTGGGCAGGCAACGTGTCCTGCCGGGTTCCCGGATAGAACTGCA
The DNA here is from genome assembly GCF_059090465.1 of Arthrobacter sp. MDT2-3. NCBI lineage: Bacteria > Bacillati > Actinomycetota > Actinomycetes > Micrococcales > Micrococcaceae > Arthrobacter > Arthrobacter sp. MDT2-3. The sequence continues at coordinate 863,512 of NZ_JBNHFS010000001.1, forward strand.
GATTCGAACCGACGGCACGCCCCGGTCCACCTTTGCCTGGCGCTCCGGACCGGGGGAACCGTGGGAAGTGCAGGGCTGGAACTTCGACGTAGTGAAAGGCCAGTGGATCGGCGCGGAGCTGGGCCTCTTCGCGGCCTCACCACTGGGTTCGGAGGATGGCGGCAATGTTATCGTGGGACCCGTGCGGGTGGACGTTGCGCCAGCCCGGCGTCCCACCGCCCCGCAATTCGCCGCCCTAACTACATGACTCCGAGGACCGCCCCTGTGACCGCCACTCCGCGTCCCAAAATTGCTGACGTCGCGGCCGCAGCAGGCGTCTCCGTGCCCACGGTGTCCAAGGTGCTCAACGGCCGGACCCACGTCTCCGAGGCCACCCGCGCCAGGGTTCAGCAGGCACTCGAGGAGCTTGACTACTCGAAGCGCGCCGCGTCGGTCACCCAGCCGGGAGTCCTGCAGCTGGTGGTTAACAACTTCGACTCTCCCTGGGTCCTGGAGACCATGGCGGGAGTGGAGGCGGCCGCGGACCGGCTGGGATATGCCGTTGCCTATGCACGCGCCGAGCATGCTACCGCGGAGCGCTGGCGGAAGCTGCGCGAGCCGTCCGTCAACCGGCTCGATGGCGTGCTGCTGCTGGCACCGCGGAAGGATTCGCGCCTCGTGACTGCGCTTCGGACGCTGAAGATTCCCGCCGTCGCCATCGACCCGGAAGGAACCGAAGGGCTGGCAATCCCCAGCGTCAGCCCGGCGTCGTTCTCCGGCGCCCTGGCCGCAGTGAGCCACCTGCTGGGCCAGGGCCATCGCAGGATCGGCATCATCACCGGCCGCAAGCACAGTCCCGGGCACGGCCGTGCCCGCTACGCAGCCTATGCAGCTGCGCTTCATGAGGCCGGGCTGCCCGTCCTGCCGGAGCTCGTGCAGGACGGCGACTTCAGTATCGAGTCGGGTATGCGGCTGGGCGGGGAGCTGCTGGACCTGCCCCAGCCGCCCACCGCCATCTTCACGGGCAGCGACCTGCAGGCCCTGGGCGTGATGAACGCGGCAGGCCAGCGCTCGCTCCACGTTCCCGAAGACCTGAGCATTGTGGGCTTTGACGATATTGCGCAGGCCGCGTTGACGTCGCCGCCGCTCACCACGGTCCGGCAACCGCTGGCACAGCTTGCTTCCATGGCGGTGGGGATGTTGACGGAGCAGCAGGAACAGACGGCTTCAGCCGTTCCCACAGCCCTCGAAGTAGCGACCGAACTGGTGGTCCGGGGAACAACGGCCCCGCCGGCGCGCTAAGCCAGCAATTACTTTGCCTCGAGCACCAGGTTCTTGAGGTCGTCCAGGGTCTGCTGCATGTGTGCGTCCATTGCCTCCCGGGAGCGCGCAGCGTCACGGGATTCCAATGCTTCGGCGATGTTCTGGTGATGACCGATGGCGTGCACCTGGATCTCGCGTACGGCTGACGTTTCGGTCCGTCGCTTTTCCAGGACCCGGTGGAGCGGTTCGAAGAGAACGGCCACGAAAACGTTCTCGGAGGAATGCAGGATCAGGTCGTGGAACGCGAGGTCCGCTTCCACGAAGGCCGCGACGTCGTTCACCTCGTGGGCGGCGCGCATGGCGGCCACGTAGCCGTGAAGCACCTGGATGTCCGCGTCGCTGATACGCCCCGCGGCGAGTTCGCAGGCACCGGTTTCCAGCATGCGGCGGAGTTCGATGAGCTGGACGGACGCCTCCGCTTCGTTCTTGCCCTCGGAGGCGGCGCGCAGCACTGCCTCCAGCGAGGCCCACCGGTTGAGTGGGTTCACAAAGGTGCCGCGCCCGCGCTCGACACTGAGGATCCGCTGCGCCTCAAGAGTTTTCATCGCCTCGCGGACGGTCATCCGGCTCACTTCATGGGCGGCGCTGAGTTCGTGCTCACCCGGAACAGTGGCGCCAGGAGGAAATTCGCCCGCAATGATGCGGTCCAGGAGCTCATCCGCCACCTGCCCTACCAGCGACTTCCTTGCCATGCTTCCCCCATCGGTGCCCTCTGCGGATATGTCAGACAAATCTACTTGCGCGTCTTTATGTCCTATGCCACACTAGCATCAGATGCAAGATGTCAGACATCTTACAGATACCTTTTTACATCTCAGGATCCGCCTGGATTCATACACAACGGAGTGCACTGTGACGCTTGAAGCAGACGTTCTGGCCGCCTACCCGGCCCAGGTCCGGATTCCCGCCGAACTGGTGGCCAGCACGCTGGCTGCCTCCAACGCGGAGACCCCGCGTGTCCTGGTAGTGCTCGACGACGACCCCACCGGAACCCAGTCCGTGGCAGATTTGCCGGTGCTCACCCAGTGGGAAGTGGAGGACTTCATCTGGGCCTTTGGCCAGGCCAAACCCGCCGTCTACGTCCTCACCAACACCCGCAGCCTTGACCCCGCCGAGGCAGCCGCCCGCAATGAGGAAGTGGTCCGCAACGCCCTCGCCGCTGCCGGCTCGCCGGAGGGCGGTGTTGGTTCCAGTCTCCGACTGGGCTTCGTCAGCCGCAGCGATTCCACCCTCCGCGGCCACTACCCGCTGGAGCCGGATGTCATTGCCGCCACCGTTGCTGACGTCAGTGGCGAACAGACCGACGGCGTGGTGCTGGTCCCGGCCTTCCCGGACGCCGGGCGGGTCACCATCGGCGGCGTCCACTACATGCGCGGCACAGGTGATGCTGACGGCACCCTCACCCCGGTGGCCAACACTGAATTCGCCAAGGACGCCACCTTCGGCTTCACGACGTCCGTGATGGCCGACTACGTCGAGGAGAAATCCCAGGGCCGCTTCGCTGCGGACTCGGTGATCGTCCTGGACCTGAACATCATCCGCGCCGGCGCTTCGGCCGCAGATGCGTCAGACGGTGCGCGGATCAGCGCCAACGCCATCGCCGACGCCATCGAAGCGGCCACGGACTCCACCCCGATCGTGGCCGACATTGTTACCGAGAATGACCTTCGGGCGTTGTCCCTCGGGCTGGAGGAAGCCGAGCGACGCGGCAAGACACTGCTCTACCGCGTGGGTCCGCCGTTCGGCCGCGCCCGGATCGGCCAGGAAATCCGCACCGAACTCAGCGGCGCCGAGGCATACGCGGGCAACACCCCGTCTGAGTCCGGCGGGCTCATCGTCGTCGGCTCCCACGTCGGGGTCACCACCCGCCAGCTCAAGGCCCTGACCGAACAGCACAGCGCGGCCCGGATCGTTGAGATCGACGTCGAAAAGCTCCTTGGCGCCCACGCTGACAGCCACCTGGACCACACCGTGGACACCGTCGTCGAAGCCCTCCGCGGCGGCGACGTCATCGTCCACACCAGCCGGCTGCTGATCAAGACGGATGATCCCGCTGAAAGCCTGCGGATCGCCCGCACCGTTTCAGCCGCCGTCGTAGCGGTGGTCAACCGGACCCTCAAGACCTTCCCGCCGCGGTTCGTCATCGCCAAGGGCGGGATCACCTCCTCGGACGTGGCTGCCCACGGCCTGGAGATCCGCCATGCCATCGTCCGGGGTCCCATGCTCCCCGGCATCGTGAGCCTTTGGGAACCGGTGGACGGCCCCGCCAAGGGCATCCCCTACATCGTTTTCGCCGGCAACGTGGGCGACGACCAGTCCCTGGCCGACGTCACCCGCAAGCTCAGCAACACCTTCTAATCCAGCACACCTTCAATGGAGAACACCATGATCAGCAACTACACCGTCACCGTCCTGGGCCTCGGCGCCATGGGCCTGCCCATGGCCACCCGCCTCGCTTCGCAGCTGACCGTTCACGGCTTCGACATCGCCGACCCCCGCCTCAAGCTCGCCGAAGAAGCAGGCATCGCTACCTTCGCTACTGCCCGCGAAGCCGCCAAGGGCGCTGACGCCGTTCTCCTGGCCGTCCGCAACGGAGAGCAGCTCAACGACGTCCTCTTCGGTGAAAACGGCGTGGCCTCTGTGCTCGAGCCCGGCGCCGTGGTCATCCTGGGCAGCACCGTAGGCACTGAAGCCATTCCCGCAACGGTCGCAAAGCTGGCCGAGTACGGCGTCGAACTGGTGGACGCCCCGCTGTCCGGCGGCCCGAAGCGCGCCGGCGAAGGCGACCTGCTGATCGTCGTCGGGGCTTCCCCGGAAGCACGCGAAAAGGCGGCTCCGGCCCTGGAACTGCTGGCCTCCACCCTGACCGTCGTGGGCGACAAGCCCGGCGACGGCCAGGCGCTCAAGACCGTCAACCAGCTCCTCTGCGGCGTCCACATCGCCGCCGCCGCCGAGGCTATGGCCCTTGCCGACGCACTCGGCCTGGACCAGGCCAAAACCCTTGCCGCCCTCGAAGCCGGTGCCGCCGGCTCGTTTATGCTTTCCAACCGCGGCCCCCGAATCCTGGAGGCCTACAACGAGGACGGCGCCGAGGTCCTCAGCCGCCTGGACATCTTCGTCAAGGACATGGGCATCGTAGGCAAGGCCACCCGGGCGGCAGGACTGGCAGCTCCGGTTGCCGCCGCTGCTGAGCAGCTTTACCTCTTGGGCCAGGCCCAAGGACTCGCCGCCGCTGATGACTCCGCCGTCATCAAGGTTGTTGCCCCCACTAAGCGCACCAACTAGCCCCACCTTCCAAAAAAAGTATGGCGACGGTCCCCCTTCCGCCGTCGCCGTACCTCCCGGCCTTTCCCCAATAGAAAAAACCAGCGCCTGATTGCCCGTCTTCTTGAAGACTGGCTCGTCAAAGGAGACACCCACAGTGAACCATCTGATGAACCCGCTGATAGTGCGGGCGGCTGATGCTCCAGCCATCAAACCCGCAGTGGAGCTCGGCACTCCGCTGCTGCTGACCATCGCCGCACTCGGCATCGCCGTGCTGCTGGTGATGATCATCCGCTTCAAGATCCAGGCCTTCGTTGCCCTGCTCACCGTCAGCATCATGGTTGCTGTCGCCGCCCAGATCCCGCTGAAGGACGTCTTCACCGTTGTCGCCAACGGCGTGGGCAGCACCATGGGCAAGGTGGCGCTGCTGATCGCACTCGGCGCCGTCCTGGGACGCATGATCGAGGTTTCCGGCGGCGTGCAGTCCCTTGCCGCCCACTTCACCGACAGGCTCGGTGCCAAGCGGGTGGCCGTGGCCCTCACCGCCGTCGGCTTCCTGGTTGCCATCCCCGTCTTCTTTGAAGTCGGCGTCATCGTGCTGGTCCCCATCGTCTACGCCTTCGCGAAGATCGCCAACGTGCATCCGGTCAAGTTCGGCCTGCCCATGGCCGGCATCATGCTCGCCATCCACGTGGCCGTCCCGCCGCACCCCGGCATCGTGGCAGGAGCAGGTGTCTTCGGCGCCGACATCGGACTCATCACCCTGATCTCCTTGGCCATCTGTGTTCCCCTGGGCTTCCTGTCCTACTGGGTGGCCAGCATCATGAACCGCAAGGAGTATGAACTCCTCCCGTCGGTTAAGGCGCAGGTGGAAGAATTCGGCTCCGATTCCCTGGCCAAGGTAGGCCATGACGGCCCCGGTGCCGCAGCCATCGCACCTCCCCGCCCCGGCCTGATCATCTTCCTCATCGCCGCACCCATCGTGCAGATCCTGCTTGGCACCCTGGGCACCCTCACCATCCCCAAGGACAACTCCTGGTACGGCCTGGCCGCGTTTGTCGGCAACCCGTTCTTCGCGCTCCTCGTCGCCGTCGCGCTGTCCTTCTTCCTGCTTGCAGTCCGCCGCAACTGGTCACTGAAGGAAACCGGCGAAATCTTCGAGGGGGCACTGCCTCCCATCGCCTCCATCCTGATGGTGGTCGCGGCCGGCGGTGTGTTCGGTGAGGTCCTGCGGACGTCCGGCATCGGTGCCGCCTTGTCCCAGACCCTGGACCACCTGGGCCTGCCCGTCATCGCCCTGGGCTTCGTGATCTCCCTGGCCCTTCGTGCCGCACAGGGCTCGGCAACCGTTGCAATCGTCACCACCACCGGCCTGCTGACCTCCGCCGTGATGGAAGGCGGCTACACGCCGGCCCAGATCGCCGTGATCGTCATCGCCATTGGCTTCGGCTCGCTGGGCCTGTCCCACGTGACCGACGCAGGGTTCTGGACTGTGGTGCGCTACTACGGCCTCACGGTCTCCGACGGCCTGAAGACCTGGACCGTCCTCACCACCATCCTGGGCCTTGCCGGCTTCGCGCTGACTTTCGTGGCCTGGATCCTGGTAGGAGGCCTGGGCGTCTGATGCGCACCCGACTCGACCACCTGGTCACCTCCGCCCTCCAGCAGGGGTCCGCCGTCCCGGCCTTCACCTGCTACGACTTCACCACCGCACTGGCCGTGGTGGGCGCTGCAGAGGAATCCGGCCGCGGCGTCATCCTCCTCGTGGCACCCAAGACCGCCGCCACCTCCAACGGCCTGCGCCTCATCGGGGCCCTCCGGGGCCTGGCTGACGCAGCTTCAGTGCCCGTTGCCGTGCAGCTTGACCACGCTGCGGACCTTCAGGTGATGGCCGACGCCGTCGCGGCAGGGGCGGACTCTGTCCTCGCCGACGGTTCATCCCTTCCTTACGAGGACAACATCGCACTGGTCATAGCTGCCCGTAAGTTGCTGGGGCCCGACGTCGTGCTGGAAGCCGAGCTGGGCGGACTCGCCGGTGATGAGGACCGTGCCTTTGGCGCCGACCAGTCCGGCGTGGCCGTCGCCGGGCTGACGGATTCGGCCCAGGTGGAGGACTTTGTGTCCCGGACCGGCGCGGAACTGCTGGCGGTCGCCGTCGGGAATGTCCACGGCAAGTACAAGGGCGAGCCGCAGCTGCGCTGGGACGTGCTGCAGGACATCGCGGTGCGGACGCACATTCCGCTGGTCCTGCACGGGGCCTCCGGGATCCCTGCAGAGGAGCTGGTGAAAGCCGCGTCCATGAACGTTGGCAAGGTCAACTTCAACACCGAGCTCCGCACCGGCGTGCTCGCCGCCCTGCAGGAGCAGCTGCCCGGGCACCGTTCCGACGGTGAAAACCTGCAGGGGCTCCTGGGCCACTGGAACCAGTCCGCGGGCAGCTTCGCCACAACGGCCCTGGGTATGCTCACGCGCTGATCCTGGCCTCCCTCTTTTGCCTTCCTGGCCCTTGCCCTACTGATGTTGAAGGGTAAGCGGGGGCATTGCCAGCGGGCTGAAGTAGTGCCAGTGTCGAAGCATGACCGAGAACACGATGTCCACCGAGGATAGGTTCACGCCCGATGTCACGCTGAGGCGCAACGACGCGCAGCACCGCTATGAACTGCTGGTGGGCGGCAAGCTGGCCGTCCAGTCCTTCTACCAGGACCTGCCGGGCCATATCGACTTCAGCCACACCGAAACGTCGCCGGACTTTGAGGGCCAGGGCTTGGGCAAGGTACTGGCCCACTTCGCCCTGGATGACGTCGTGGCAGCAGGAAAACGGATCATCCCGCACTGCCCCTTCATTGCAAGCTACCTCCGCAAGCACGAGGGCTATGAGCAGTGCGTCGACTGGCCGGAAAGCCAGGCCACTAGCGGTTCGGGAGCCTAACGAACAGACTCAGCTCCGAGAAGAAATAAAAATCCTCCTTCCGGAACCGGACTGCGTGTTACAGCGCCGCAGCGCCGGGTACCTTTCCTGAGCGCGGTCTTGCAGAGGGCGCACGCAGTTGAATGCGCCACCTTTCAGGGAGCAGCGCACCGGGGAAGGAATCCTGGATGAATCACCAAGAACAGCTATTCGACGTTGCCGTCATCGGCGGGGGACCGGCCGGGCTGAGCGCAGGCGTTGCCCTTGCCCGGGCGCTGCGCTCCGTGGCGGTAATCGATGCCGGCGGGCAGCGAAACCTGCGCGCGGAAGGAGTACATGGCTTCCTGTCCCGCGAGGGTATGAGCCCCAGCGAGCTTCTTGCTGCCGGGCGCCGGGAACTTGCGGACTACGGCGGGGAGACCGTCACCGGTTTTGTTGAGTCCGCCAGGCGGGACGGCGGCAACTTCGTGCTCTCGCTCGAAGACGGCACTACCTGCACGGCCCGCCGGCTGCTGATTACCTCGGGAATCAAAGATGAGCTTCCCGACCTGCCGGGTGTAGCCGAGCGCTGGGGCAGGGACGTACTTTACTGCCCTTACTGCCACGGCTGGGAAATCAGGAACCAACAGGTTGGGGTGCTTGCATCGGATGCCCACGCTGTGTTGCATGCCCTGACCTTCCGGCAGTGGAGCCCAGACGTGACCCTCCTGCTCAACGACAATTTGACGCTCAGTCCGGGCCAAGCGGAACAGCTGGGAGCACGGTCCGTCAAAGTGGTGGATGGCAGGGTCCGCAACGTGTTGGTCCAGGACGACAAGCTCACGGGGGTCACGCTCGACGACGGATCAGCGGTACCGCTGGAGGTGCTGGTGGTCAGCCCAGCCACCGTGAGCAAGGCCAACATGCTCCATGCCCTCGGGCTGGAACCGGATGGCCTGGAAGAAGGGCCGGGGACGCGGCTGGCCACCGACGAGTCGGGACTTACGTCCTGCCCGGGGGTTTGGGCGGCCGGCAACGCGACCGACGTCTCGGCCCAGGTGATGACGGCCGCAGCGGCTGGATTGAAAGCGGCCGCCGCCATCAACGCGGATTTGGTACTGGAAGATACGCGGCGGGCAGTGGAGGCGGCGAGGACTGCTGCAGTGCATTAGCCTGCTGCTTAGCTGGCGGCCGGTTAGTTGGCCGGCTTGCTTGCTGGTTTGCGGGGCACCCGTACCCACCAGGTTCCCCGCAATCCGGCTCGGTGTGAGTCAGCCGGCGGTTCCGGCCAGCTCTTCCCTTGTGGTCAGCTGGCCAGCGCGTGCATGCTGGCAGCCGGGACATCAATAGTGAAGCCGCAGGCACAGCGGTAGGTTTCCACGCTGGCGGGCGGGGAGCCGGCGCCAACGGGAATGACCGTTGCTCCATCAACGTGAACGGGCTGGTACAGGGACAGTGCGTCCGGATCCACACGCAGCATCGGGGCGCGGCAGTGCATTCTTGAATTCAGGGTGACCAACAATCCCATGTCAACGGGGAGGGTGGAGCTCAAGAGGGCTTCGGGTCCTGTCTCGGGCTTCGCAGGAGCCACTGGCTGATCTTCTGTAACGATGGTCATGATGTTCGTCCTTGGGCTTCTTCACGGTACTGCCGGCGTTGGCAGCCCCGCCGCGACTGCTTGCGGAGGTTCATTTACCCCATAACCTAAGCATGCTTACTAATAGTTGGGCAAATCAGCTTGTGATCCAGCGCACCCCGGGAACCCCGTCCACCCCGTCAGTGCCGCAACGCGGTCCTGGCTGCCCCGGCGCCGCGGGTTCCAGCCATCCGTGCCCGCCCCGACTTCAGCCGCGCCGGCGCTGCCACTGGAATGCGTGCCAGAACAGCAGGCAGATGGCAGCAGCAAGCCCCGCGACGATCGCATAAGGGGCAAAAGTGAACATCAGGAAAGATGCCGGCATTCCTGAAGTCGTCGGGCCCACCATCGTGTTGGCGTTGAGGAAGATCAAGGCTCCGCCCCCAATGAGCAGGATGGCGAGGAGCCACAGAATCACAATGAACGGGTTCACGGCGGGCACGGGACTGCTCTGCGACTCTTCCCCCGCTCCGGACCGGAATGCCTCCGTTGCTGGGTTTCCGTCCTGGTCCACTTCCCGGAATTCGATCGCACTTCCTGGCTGTTCCATGTTTCCCCCTGTGATTTCTGCAATGCCCGGCTGCCGGTACGCGCCAAACCCTAGTCCGGGACTTCGCGCATGTCTTGTCTGCAGCTGTGCTGGAGGGGCCATTCTGCAGGACGCCTAGCTCGCGCCGCCAGTCAATGACGGACTCAGCGGCGAAAAAACGGCGAATCGCGGACCTCGGGACAAATACATCACAGAAGTTTGCTTAAAAGGCTGCCCTAAGTAAGGCTTACCTTTGCAACTTGCCGGATACGCCGACCAAAGGAAGACCAGTGCCGCTTACGCCCCGCCTTGACGAGTTACGAGTGGATGACCCGCGCCATCAACAGCAGGCCCCAGGCCAGGACTTCGGGTCCCGCGTGGAGCTCGCCCTGGGGGCCACAAACCATCTCTTCAACGCCCGCAACTCCCCCCGCTATGTGGCGCAGGTGCTGCAGGGCGTCACGGCCGTAGCCACCAAACTGGAGCGGACCACCCGGCCGTTCACCGGCGTCGGGCCTTCCCAGATGAAAGCCCGCGTTGCCGCGGTGGACCTTGAAACGCCCCTGCAGGACACGGCAGCGGCACTGCAGGAGCTCGAAGACGTGTACCTGCGCGACGCCATCTACTTCCACGACGCGAAGTACGCGGCACACCTCAACTGCCCCGTGGTCATTCCGGCGCTGGTGGGAGAAGCCATCCTGTCTGCCGTAAATTCATCGCTGGACACCTGGGACCAGAGCGCCGGTGCCACCATGATCGAACGCCGCCTCATCGACTGGGCAGCAGAGCGGCTGCACCTCGGGGATAACGCGGACGGAATCTTTACCTCCGGCGGCAGCCAGTCCAACCTCCAGGCCCTGCTGATCGCCCGCAACCACGCCGTGGCCCGCCTCCGCCAGGACCCGTCCCGAAGCAACTTCCGCCTTCCGGCCCTCCTGGACACGCTGCGGATCTTCACGTCCGAGGACAGCCATTTCAGCATCCAGAAGTCAGCCTCCATGCTGGGCCTGGGCTTCGACGCCGTCATCACCGTTCCCTGCACACCCGACCACCGCATGGATCCTGCTGCCCTTGCCGGGGCCATGGTTGAAGCGCGCGACGCCGGCCTGTCACCCATGGCAGTTGTCGCCACCGCCGGGACCACCGACTTCGGCGCGGTTGACCCGCTCGCAGACCTCGCCGCCCTGGCCCGGGTCTATGGGGCCTGGTTCCACATCGATGCAGCATACGGAGGCGGCCTGATGGTGTCCGGCCGCTACCGCCACCTGCTGGACGGAACCGGCCTGGCGGACTCCGTCACCGTCGACTTCCACAAGACCTTCTTCCAGCCGGTCAGCTCGAGTGCCCTCCTGGTCCGGGAAGCATCCATGCTGCGCCACATCACCTACTACGCCGACTACCTGAACCCGGAAAGCGCGGCGCTCGCCGAGATCCCCAACCAGGTGGACAAGAGCATCCAGACCACCCGCCGGTTCGACGCACTGAAGCTGTGGCTCACCCTGCGGATCATGGGTGCGGACGCGATTGGCGCCCTGTTCGACGAAGCCATCGACCTTGCCGCCCGCGTGGGCTCCCTCCTTGCCATCGAGGACGACTTCGAACTCGCCGCGCCGCCGCAGCTCAGCACTTTGGTCTTCCGGTACCGGCCGAGGCTGGATGGCGGCGGACGGCTCTCCGAGGACGCGGCCGACGCGCTCAACCCCGCTATCCGTGCCGCCGTTTTCGCCTCAGGCGAAGCTGTGGTTGCCGGTACAAAAGTGGGCGGCCGGCACTACCTCAAGTTCACGCTCCTCAATGCCGAGGCCACGCTGGAGGACATCGCCGGCATCATCGACCTCCTGCGCCGCACCGGCGCGGGGCTGCTGCAGAGTGAGGTATCCGCATGAGCCGCATTCACGACTTTGCTGCCGTCGGCGTCGGGCCTTTCAACCTGGGGCTGGCTGCGCTCAGCGAGCCGGTGGAGGGCCTGGACGGGATCTTCCTGGAACGCCGGGAATCCTTTGACTGGCACCCCGGAATGATGCTTGAGCCGGCCCACCTTCAGGTTCCCTTTATGGCCGACCTCGTCACCCTGGCAGACCCCACCTCGCCCTACTCGTTCCTGAACTTCCTCAAGCAGACAGGCAGGCTGTACCGCTTCTACATCCGGGAGAACTTCTACCCCCTGCGCGCGGAGTACAACCAGTACTGCCAGTGGGTGGCAGGGCAGCTGCCATCCGTACGTTTTGGCACAGCTGTGCTGGACGTAACGCACGACGACGGCGTGTACCGGCTGTCCGTGTCCGGTCCCGAAGGGCCTGAGGTGCTGCTGGCGCGGCGGCTGGTGCTGGGCACCGGCACCTCCCCGTACGTGCCGGAAGCCGCGGCGGACATCGCTGCCGATGCAGCAGCAGGACACGGTGGCGTGGCCTTCCACAACGCGGACTACCTGGCACGGAAGGCGGAACTGCTGCAGCAGCGCAGCATCACCATCCTGGGCAGCGGCCAGAGCGCAGCCGAGATCTACTATGAACTGCTCCAGGAGTCGGAGGCGCACGGCTACCAGCTGAACTGGGTGACCCGCTCTGGCCGGTTCTTCCCGCTGGAATACACCAAACTGACGCTCGAGATGACTTCGCCCGAGTACGTCGACTACTTCCACAGCCTCCCTCAGCACCAGCGCGACCACCTCAACAAGACCCAGAAGAACCTCTACAAGGGCATTAACTCGGATCTCATCGATGCCATCTACGACCTGCTCTACACCAGGAGCATCTCCGGAATGGTGGACACGCAGCTGCTGACCCATTCGGCACTGACCGCTGCCCGATGGGATCCGGAAACCGGTACGCACACCCTGCACCTCCGGCACGGCGAGCAAGGGACGTCCTACACGCTGGACAGCGAAGCCGTGGTGCTCGCCACCGGCTACGGTTACCAGGAACCCGGCTTCCTGGCCGGCATCCAGGACCGCATAGCCCGGGACAGCGCAGGAAGGTTCGCCGTGGACCGCAACTACAGCACCGGCGTCGAACCGGGGGAGATTTTCGTCCAGAACGCCGAACTGCACACGCACGGATTCGTCACCCCGGACCTGGGACTGGGCGCGTACCGCAACTCCTGCATCCTCCGGGAAATCACGGGGCGCGAGGTGTACCCGCTGGAGCGCAGCATCGCCTTCCAGCAGTTCGGGTCACCCGCCGGCATGGGCGCCCAGCCTGACGTTGAAACCAGGACAGGGGTGCCGGCATGAGGTTTACCTTCCGCTGCCTCGACGCGAAGGCGGACGCACCGCTCCTCCACAGCTGGGTGACCCAGCCCTACGCCTCGTTCTGGGGGATGCTGTCCGCCGGCGTGGACGACGTGGTGGAGGAATACGCCAAAATCCAGGCCAGCGCCCACCACCACGCGCTGCTGGGGCTCGACGGCGGCATCCCCGCCTTCCTGATGGAGGAGTATCTTCCCGCGTATTCGCCCCTGGCGGCGGTCTATCCCGTCCTGCCCGGCGACCTGGGGATGCACCTGCTGGTGGCGCCGCCGATGTCAGGGCCCAGGCCTGGTTACACCGCCGCCGTGATGGACGCCGTCCTTGACCGGCTCTTTGCCAAGCCCGGAGTGGACCGCATCGTGGTGGAACCTGATGCGCGCAACACCAAGATCCACGCCCTGAACGAACGGCTGGGCTTCCATCCCGCCGGCGTCGTGACCCTTCCCGACAAGGACGCGCTGCTGAGCTTCTGCAGCCGCGACGAATACCTGGCCGCCCGCACGGCACTCGACACTCTTTCCAGACCCGTCCCACAGGGAGCCTCACTGTGACTATCCATCTCGACCCCGCCGCCCCCGCTGTCAGCGCCGGCCCACCCTTATCCGCGAATGATGCCGGCACCAACACTGCCGACGTACCGCACCTCACCGGAGAACGCTGGGACAAGGCCAACCGGCATGTACTGCGCAAGGCGCTCGCCGAGTTTTCGCACGAACGTATCCTCGCCCCGGAGCGGTGTCCCGACGCCGGCACCAACGGGGTCGCCGGCGCTGTTGGCGGGACCGGCAGGTACCGGGTGCGCAGCGACGACGGCAGGCAGGAGTACCGGTTCGCCGCCAGGGTCCTCGAACTGGACCACTGGTCCATCGACGCCGCTTCCATCCGCTGCTTCCAGGACGGCACCGAAACGCCGCTGGAAGTGCTGGACTTCATCACGGCTTTCCACCGCACCTTGGGCATCAACCTCCAGATGCTCCCGGTGTACCTTGAGGAGGTCAGCAGCACCCTGGCAAGCCACGCCTACAAGCAGTGGGCCGGCCAGCCGTCGGCTCACGAACTCGCGGCCGGAGTTACCGGCGGGGTGGACCGCGCCGCCGACTTCCAGGCCATTGAGCGGAGCATGACCGAGGGGCATCCGTGCTTTGTTGCCAACAACGGACGCCTGGGTTTCGGGATCACCGACTACCGCGCGTTCGCTCCCGAAACCGGCGCCCCGGTCCAGCTGGAATGGATCGCCGTCCACCGCAGCCACGCCGTTTTCACATCCGCTGCCGGGCTGGACTACCGGGCCCACCTGGAAGCCGAGCTCGGTCCGTTGTTGGGCAGTTTCGACGCCGAACTGCAGGTGCGGGGACTGGACCCGGACCAGTACTTCCTGATGCCCGTGCATCCGTGGCAGTGGGAGAACAAGCTCACCGTCACGTTCGCGGCGGAAATCGCCCGGCAGCGCATCGTCCACCTGGGCACCGGCACGGACGTCTACCAGGCGCAGCAATCCATCCGGACGTTCTTCAACACCAGCGCACCGGCGCGCCACTACGTCAAGACCGCAATGTCCGTACTGAATATGGGGTTCATGCGCGGCCTGTCGCCGCAGTATATGAAGGCCACCCCGGCCATCAACGACTGGCTGCGGAACCTGATCGAGTCAGACGGTGCACTTCAGGCCCGCGGTTTCACCATGATCGGTGAGACCGCAGCCATCGGTTACCACAACAGGAACTACGAGGCCGGGTCCGCGAACGGTTCGCCCTACCGGAAGATGCTGTCGGCGCTGTGGCGCGAGAGCCCGCTGCCGCTCCTGAAGGACGGGCAGCAGCTGGCCACCATGGCGTCCCTCCTGCACGTGGATGCCGAGGGCAGGCCGATGGTCTCCGCCCTTATCGGGCGTTCCGGACTGGCCGCGCAGGACTGGTTGCGGCGCTATTTCGAGGCCTACCTGGTTCCGCTGGTGCACTGCCTGTACCAGTACGAACTGGCGTTTATGCCGCACGGCGAGAACGTGATCCTTGTCCTCGAGGACGGGGTGCCGGTCCGCGCCATCATGAAGGACATCGCCGAGGAAGTTGTGGTGATGGGCGACAGGCTGGACCTGCCCGAAGAGGTGTCGCGGATCAAGGCGGCCATCCCGGACGGCGAGAAGGTGCTGGCCATCTTCACGGACATCTTCGACTGCATCTTCCGCTTCCTGGCTGCACTCCTTGCAGAGGACGGCAAGCTCAGCCAGGAGGAGTTCTGGCGGACGGCCGCCGCCGCCATCCAGGACTACCAGGCCCAGCACCCCGGGCTCGCGGACCAGTTCGCCCGGCATGACCTCTTCGCGCCGGACTTTGAACTGTCCTGCCTCAACAGGCTCCAGCTGCGCAACAACCAGCAGATGCTGGACCTGTCGGATCCCTCCGGAGGCCTGCAGATGGCCGGGCGCCTGGCGAACCCGCTGGCGAGGTTCGCCGGAAAATAACACCGGGAACAGCAAGGCCGCCCGACTGCAGCCGGGACACTGCAGCCCGGACAGTGCAGCCAAAAGCCATCAGCTGATCGTTAGGCTTGCAGCATGACTGCAGACTCCTCCGGAACGACGGCCCTGATCACCGGTGCCAGTGCAGGACTGGGTTCCGAGTTCGCGCGCCAGCTCGCAGCCCAGGGCTGCAACCTGGTGCTGGTGGCGCGGAACCGGGCCCGCCTCGAGGAAACCGCGGCGGGCCTGGAACGGCGTTACGGAATCACGGCTGAGGTCCTGCCCGCCGACCTGACGGATGACGCCGGCGTGGCAGCCGTCGTCGCACGCCTTTCCGATCCGCAGCGGCCGGTGGGCATCCTGGTCAACAACGCCGGGATCGGGTTGCTGCACAACTTCGAGGACAACCCCATCTCGGAGGAGAAAAAGCACCTGAAGCTGCACGGCGAGACGGCCATGGAGCTCACCCATGCTGCGCTGAAAGGGATGCTGGAACGCGGCGGTGGCCGGATCATCAACGTGGCCAGCATCGCCGCTTTCCTCCCGCGTGGAACCTACTCCGCGGCGAAGGCGTGGCTGGTCAGCTTCAGCCGGTGGGCGAACCTCGCCTACCGGCAGCGGGGCATTAAGGTCACCGCCGTATGCCCTGGCTTCACCCATACGGAGTTCCACGACCGGATGGGCATGGACAAATCGGTGGCGCCCTCGTGGGCCTGGCTGCACGCAGACCGGGTGGTCCGGGACGGCCTGGCGGACAACCAGCGGGGCAAAGCGGTTTCCATCCCGTCCAGGCGGTACAAGGTACTGGCGGCGGTTGCCCGGGTGGCGCCAGCCAAACTACTGGCGGGTCCTCCGCGGAAGCCGAAATAGGGGCGCGAGGCCAAGCAATGCCCGCGGGCTGCGGGTCCCGGACCGGCGGACGGCTACCACCACCGCGATGCCCACCAATGCACCGACCAGCGTCTCGACGCCGCGCTCCAGGATCAGCACCGCGGGGTCGATGGGCGCGGCGAGCTGGGTAATCAGCAGGATTACCGGCGTAAACGAAACCATGGCCAGGCCGTAGTGGCGGGCCATAAACAGCTCGGTAGTGAACTGGAAGAGGATCACCAGGAGGGCAAGCACCACGGCCTGCCGGCCCGGGAACAGCCCGGCCAGGGACCAGGGGCCGGGAAGGATAACGACGGCGGTGACCGCCAAACCGAGGAATGTCCCCACGATGCGGTGGATCCCGCGGCGGACGCTGCTGGGGAGGTCGGCCCCGGCAAGGGGTACCGCAGCGGCGGCCATAGCCCAGTGCGGGTGGCCGCTGCCGGACAGGACGCCGACGGTGCCGGCAGCTCCCACGGCCAGAACGTAGCGGGCTGCGTGCACCAACAACTCAGCACGGCCGGCGGGGTGCATGGCGGGAACGTTCCGGACAGCGCCGCGGTACCAGGACCTGCTGCGGATCCAGCCCCCGAACCCCACCAGAATGGAGAAGGCGGCGGACCCTGCGGCGATCAGCATGGCCACCTGCCAGGGAACCGCCGCAGGTACCGAGGCGCAGGCCCCCAGCGCGAGGATGCCAAAGAAGGGCCCGTTGGGTTTCAGCCGCACCCGGTCCGCAAAAACGGATCCCGCGCCGGCCAGCACCGCTTCGACAGCGACGAGCCACCAGGAGTGGAGGTGGTTGACGGACAGGAACAGGCCTGCCGCAACACCACCGAGCAGGACCACCGCGGCCTGGGACTGGTGCCGGAGGCGGAGCTGGTGCGGCTCGGAGCGCCCGTACATGCCCGTCAACGCACCGAAGACGGCGTACATGATGAGGTCTGTGCGGCCGGCGGCCAGGAGCAGCAGTGAAGGAACTGCAACACTGAGGGCTACCCGCAGGGCTGCGAGATGGTCACGGTTGGCGGGTTCCAGCCGGTGAAGGGCGCGCACCTGCTCCATCAGAAGCTTCATGCCGCACCTCTCCTGCTTTTTTCCGGATCCCTTCCGGATCCCTTCGGAACGTATCACCGGCTTCGCGGGTCAGGCCATTTCTCCGGGCGTCGGGGGACATAAAGCGACATCGGTGGGCGGGCGTTGCATGGCGAAGGCCCGTCCTGCTCAGCTTTCCGGGAAGCTGTGCATGACGGGCCCTGGAGCGCTGCTGCTAGCCCTGCCCGTGGGGGAGTGCCTGGGTGCCACCGCCTGCCGGTTGCCGCCCTGCTAAACCCGGGCCGGAACCTTATCGGCTGCACTCGAATCCGTGATGTCCTGGGTCTCGAACGGGAGTTCGTCCAGGTCGATCAGCGGGTTCTCGTCCTGCGTGGCCACCAGTTCGCGGGCCTCCGCCTGGGTATCCACGCTTGGCATGGAACCCGGCAGCGGGCGCTGGGCCGATTCCTTCAGGAAGTAGATGGCAACGGCACCCACCAGGGAAGTTCCCATCAGGTAGTAGGCCGGCATCATGTCGTTGCCCGTGGCGCTGATCAGGGCTGCCACGATGAAAGGCGTCGTTCCGCCGAAGATGGCCACCGAGAAGTTGTACGCGATGCCCATGGCGCCGTACCGGCTGGAGGTGGGGAACTGGGCCGGCAGCGCGGAGGCAAGGTTGGCCACGTAGAACGTCACCGGGAAGGCGATCAGGGAAAGCCCGGCCAGCGTGGACCAGATTTCGCCGATGCCGATGAGCAGGAAGGCCGGGGAGGCCAGGACCACTGTGCTCAGCGCACCGATCCACAGCACGGGGCGGCGGCCGATCCGGTCGGACAGCTTGCCCGTGAGGGGGATGCAGAGGCTCATGACGACCAGCACTGGGATGGTCAGCAGGGTACCGTGCACCTCGTCGTAGCCCTTGGACTCCGTGAGGTAGGTGGGCATGTAGGAGGTCAGGGCGTAACCCGCGGTGTTGGCGGCCGCAACCAGGATCATCGCCACGATGATGGAGCGCCAATAGGCCTTGACGATTCCCACCGGGCCCTTGGCCGTTGCTTCATCCGAGGCAGCGGCATGCTTGGCGAGGTCTTCCTGGGCGTCCAGGGTCGCCTGGAACTGGGGGGATTCCTCGATCTTGCTGCGGAAGTAGACGGCAATCAGGCCCAGCGGACCGGCCACCAGGAACGGGATGCGCCAGCCCCACTCCTCCATGGCCGCCTGGCCAAGGGTCAGCTGCAGGGCGGACACCAGGGCCGCGCCGAGGGCGAAACCAAGGTAGCTGCCCATATCCAGGAAGCTTGCGAAGAAGCCGCGGCGCTTGTCCGGGGCGTACTCGCTGACGAAGGTGGTGGCACCGGCATATTCGCCGCCGGTGGAGAAGCCCTGCACGATCTTCAACAGCACCAGCAGGCCTGCCGCCCACAGTCCGATCTGGGCGTAGCCGGGAAGGAGTCCGATGGCGAACGTGCTTGCCGCCATGATCATCAGCGTGGCGGCGAGGATCTTCTGCCGGCCCATCTTGTCGCCCATCCAGCCGAAGATGACGCCGCCCAGGGGGCGGGCGATGAACGTGGCGGCAAAGGTACCCAGCAGGAAGAGGGTCTGGGTGGTGGGGTCGGACTCCGGCAGGAAGACCGGACCCATGGTGGTGATGAGGTAGCCGAACACGCCGACGTCGTACCACTCCATGGTGTTGCCTACGATGGTTCCGCCCAGGGCTTTCTTCAGCATGGGCTGGTTAACAACGTTGACGTCCGACTCCTTGAGCCGGCGGCGCTTCAAAATGTTTGGCTTGCGTGGTCCCTTGGCAGCCGCGGGTGGGGTGCCTGGGGGTGTAGCTTGGTTGGTTCCGGCGGCGTTGTATACGCCTGCGGAAGAGTCGGTGATGCTTCGGTCTGTGGGCATTTGGGCGACTCCCGTGGAGGTCATTTGCTTGCGACTTGTAGCTGCCCCGCTCCGGGCAGGCCTTCAATTTTACGCGAATGCCGTAGCGTCTGCGCGGTCTATGCCGTAGGATCACCCCTTTTTGAGGCTTTTCGTGCCGTTTCCTTGAGATTTCTTTCCCGGCTTTTCCCGCGCCGTTATGGGGATCTGCGGGGTCGGGCGCCCTTGTCACCGAATTTTTTTCGCAGTCGGCTCCCCTTGCCGTCGTTTTGAACGCTTCACACGCGAAAAAGTGATGCCCGCCACGGCTTCCTGAGCTCTCCTCCACGACCCGGCAGAGCCGCCGTCGTCCTTTTTGCCCACCTCTTTTATGGGGGTTCACAGGTGCCCGGCGCTTCCCTAAGGTTGTGCCATGGGAACACTTTCTTTTAGGTAGGCGGACGCCTGCGGCCGGGCATGGCCGGCCGCTCTGACAGTCACAAAAAGGCCCTGGCTGGCCTCGATTGGTAGCACTTCATTTCATTGCGTTGCGGGAAAGGAAGAACAAATGGCTGACGAAAACAACAAGCACATCGCTCCGGAGCTGGCGAGCCACCTGGCGGAGGCAATGGACGCCCCGGACATGCCTGGCGCGGCGGCCCCGCTATCTCCCATGGGAGCGGGCGGGCAGCAAAGGTGGCCCGATGGTAACGGGAAGCGGCGGCATCCGAAGGAACGCGGTTCCGGCTTTGGCCGGATGGGGCAGGGGGCTGCCGTCACGGCGGTCCACCGCACCAGCCGGCCACAGATGCCGCACTCGTCCTGAGGACATTGAGGCAAACGGAGGACACCGACGTCGTAGGACCGTGAAGGAATGGGGACACCGGAATCCGGTGTCCCCATTAGCCTGTCAGCCTTACCAGGCAAAGCCCTGGACTGGGGTTGTCCCTGCCTGCTGCATTCCCCAGGGGTCAGAGGGCAGCCGCCTTGGCGAGCAGAACAGCCTTTTGTTGTTCGTTGGCCGTGAGTTGGGCTGCCTGAAGCAGCTCTGATTTGGCCTCGTCGGTTCTCCCGAGCTTGGTGAGCAACTCTCCCCGGATGCTGGGCAGCAGGTGTGAGCGGCGGAGGGCGCCCTCGGCAACGAGGCGGTCCACGATCCTCAGGGCCGCGGCAGGTCCGGTGGCCATGGAAACTGCTACCGCGTGGTTGAGTTCGACGACGGGGCTGGGCGCCAGGCGTCCCAGGGCTTCATAGAGCAGCACAATCCTGTTCCAGTCCGTTTCTTCGAAACTGCTGGCAGTGGCGTGGCATTGGGCGATGGCAGCCTGCAGGCAGTAGCTCCCCCTTCCGCGGCCGAGCGCATCGGCACGGGCCAGGGAGGTAAGGCCACGGCCGATCTGCGTCCGGTCCCAGCGCGACCTGTCCTGGTCAGCGAGCAGGATTGGGCTGCCGTCGCGGTTGACGCGGGCGGCGAACCGGGACGCCTGGAACTCCATCAGCGCTACGAGTCCGTGAACTTCAGGCTCCCGCGGCAGCAGGCCGGCGAGCACGCGGCCAAGGCGCAGGGCCTCATTGGCGACCTCGGTCCGGATCCACCTGTCACCGGTTGTGGCGGCATAACCTTCGGTGAAGATGAGGTACAGCACCGCCAGTACCGCGCCCAGGCGCGCGTTCCACTCGTTGGGGTCGGGGGTGTCAAAGGGCACGTGGGCGGCCGACAGGGTTTTCTTTGCCCGTACGATGCGCTGCTGGACGGTGGCGACGGGAACGAGCAGCATCCGTGCGATCTCCTCGGTGGTCAGGCCACCGACGGTTCGCAGCGTCAAGGCGACCTGCCCCTCGCGGGAGAGCACAGGGTGGCAGGCGATGAAGACGAGCCGAAGCACGTCATCGGGGATTGGCTGCCACTGGTCTTCAGTCATCTCCCTGAGGTCATGGGCAATCGCGCGGTAGCGTTCGTCCAGCCGCTCCCGGCGGCGCCAGGCATCTATGGCCTTGCGCTTCGCCACGGCCGTGAGCCAAGCGCCCGGGTTTTCCGGGACGCCCGACCCCGGCCACTGCGTCAGGGCGTCGAGCAGCGCTTCCTGAGCAAGGTCTTCAGCCAGGCCGACGTCGCCAGTCACCTTGGAAAGCGTGGCGACGATCCGCGCGCTTTCGATCCGCCACACGGCGTCCAGGGTGCGCTGGATCGCCGGCGTTGGCAGGTCCTTGTCTGCCATGTGGCTAGGGCTGGTTCAGTTCCTCGCGCCAGCCGGCTTCCTTTTGCAGGAACTCGTTGTCCGAGAAGTCCTCGAAGTCGCTCATATCGGTCACGCGGCGGACTTCGAGTTTGTTGCCCGGGCCCAAGGGGCAGCGGCTGGCCCACTGGGCCGCCTCTTCCTTGCTGGCGGTCTGGATGATCCAGAATCCGTTGAACAGTTCATGGGTTTCCCCGTACGGCCCGTCGGTAACGATGGGGTTCTCGCCTGAAAAGTCGACAACGAACGCTTCGCTCATATCATCGGCGAGCCCCTCACCGGCCAGCAGAACCCCGGCCTTCATGAGGGACTCGTTGTAGGCGCCCATCGCGTTAATGATCTGTTCGATGTCCGCCGTTTCGTAAGCCTTCTTGGCCTCGTCCGTAGCGCGCATTATCAGCATGAACTTCACGGTTCTTCTCCTTCTGATTGAGGACGCCTGATGCGTCCTTCTACTATCGCGTCGAACGGGCGGGCACCGGATCGACAGGAACCAGGAAAATTCTTATTCAGAATGCCGCATGCGCCAAAGTATTTCTGGCCGGGAGCCTTTTAAGGCGCCTGCGGTGCTGAATATCGGGGCGAACCGCTCGACTGGCGGGGCATGAGCGTGGGCAGGGATTTCCGGATCCTGGGTTCCTTGCCGGGGTTCACGATGAGGTCGATCGCATTGGCTGCGATCTGGTCCAGGGGCACCCGCACCGAAGTGAGCGGGGTTGGAAGGCGGGAGGCGAGGGGTATGTCGTTGTAGCCGACCAGGGCCAGGTCTTCTCCCACGGTGATACCGAGGCGGTGGGCGGCGGCGATAACCCCCATGGCCAGGTTGTCGTTGGCGGCAAACACCGCGCTGGGACGTTTTCCAGAGTCGCCGGACAGCAAAGATTCCGCGGCGGAGAACCCGCTTTCGATGCCATAGCCGGCGGCAATCAGCCAGTCTTCCCGGGCCTGGATGCCTGCACCCTCCAGGGCTTTGCGGGCACCGGCGAGGCGGGCTATCCCGGTGGAGGTAAAGGACGGTCCGGTCACTACCCCGATGTCACGGTGCCCAAGATCAATCAGATGCCGGACCGCCAGGTATCCGCCCACCTCATCGTCGCCAAGAGCCGAGGGGCTGACACCGTCGGTGCGAAGGACCAGCGCGTGCGCCACACCCCGTTCACGCAAGTGCTTGGGCAAATCGTCGTCGATTCGGGCCGTGGCCAGGATCAGCCCGTCCACATTGCGGTCCAGGAGGGTTTCCGCTGCCCGGCGTTCGTCGTCGGGATCATCGCCGCTGGTTGCAACCATGGCAAAGTATCCGCGGTCCGACGCCGCCCGCTCGAGTTCCTCGAACATCAGGGCCATTACCGTGTCGCTGAGCCGCGGCACGAGCACGCCAAGGGTCCGGGTCTCACCCCGGCGGAGGTTGGATGCGAAGGAGTTGCGGCGATAGCCAAGCTCCTCGGCTATTTTCCTGACATGCGCGGCTGCTGCCGAACGCGACGTCGTACGTTCATCCAGGGCGCGGCTGGCGGTGGAGATGCTCACGCCGCTGGCCGCAGCAACGTCCTTGAGTGTGACGATCATGCCGGGAGCCGCCGGTTCCATGCTGGTTCTCCTCTTCGAAAGGGGCGTAACAGACACTCTATTCCCCCTTTTTGCAAACGTTCTCTTGACAGTGAGCTGGGACACGTTGCAATATTGAAAACGTTCCCGCAAACGTTTTCAACCGGCGGGACTGCCGACCATCAATGAAGACAAGAAGGTAGCTGTAATGACACTCGATCTCCGCGGACTCAGCCCCGCACCTGTCACCCCGTTCACCGAAGATGGCGCTGTCGACTTCGCTGCAATCCAGCGTCTGGGCTCGTGGCTCGGATCGATCGAGGGCGTGAAAAGCCTCGTCGTCCTGGGGCACGCCGGCGAAGGCACGTTCCTCACCGAAGAGGAGCAGCTGGACGTTATCCGCGCGTTCGTGGCGTCGACCGACGGCCGTGTACCGGTCGTGGCGGGCATCACGAAGGAAGGCAACAAGACCGCGGCCCTTGAGGCCAAGAAGGCCGTCGAGGCCGGCGCGTCAGCTGGTCTCGTCTACCCCTCGCACGGGTGGCTGCGCTTCGGATACCAGAATGGCGCGCCCCAGTCGCGCTACCAGGAGATCTATGAAGAGTCCGGCCTGCCGCTGATCCTGTTCCAGTACCCCGACAACACCAAGGCGACCTACGACCTCGACACCCAGCTGGAGATCGCCGGCCAGGAAGGCGTCTTTGCTACGAAGAACGGTGTCCGGAACATGCGCCGGTGGTACACAGAGATCCCCGCGCTGCGCGCCGCGTACCCCGAGCTGCAGGTGCTGTCCTGCCATGACGAGTACCTGCTGCCGACGATGTTCGATGTCGACGGTCTGCTCGTCGGCTACGGCAACATCGCCCCCGAACTGCTCGTCGAACTGATCGAGGCCGGGAAGGCGCAGGACTACAAGCGCGCCCACGCCATCCATGAGCGGCTGCTGCCGGTGACCAAGAACGTTTACCACCGCGGGTCCCACATGGAGGGCACCGTCGCCTTGAAGTGGGGCCTCGTGAACCGCGGCATTCTGGACCACGCCACAGTGCGCACCCCGCTCCTGCCCCTGCCCGAGGGCGCCGATACCGAAATTGCGGAAGCCTTCGCTGCCGCAAACATCGGCAAGGTCACCGTCAGCGCCTGATCCACCCTTCACGGGTCCTCACGGGGGGCGGGCTCTTAGCCCGCCGCCCGTGCCCCAGCTTTTACTCTCCACCCCGGGCCAACGACGCCCCCAGCAATGTCGCTGTATAAGGAGGACTCGCCGATGCGCGAGCAGAATAAGACCATCACCCACCCCGGAACCACGGAAGATCAGATGGCAACCCAGCAAGGAAACCCGACCCAAGGCACCACAAAAAAGCACCGAACATTCCTTGGCTACCTTGCCCTCATGGGCCCGGCATTCGTCGTCGGAGCCTGGCAGTTCGGCCCCGGCAACCTGACCACCGCCGTCCAGGCCGGTAGCCGCTTCGACTACAGCCTCGTTTGGGTCATCGCCGTCTCCACCATCCTGATGATCTTCTTCACCGACATGAGCGTCCGGCTCGGCATCGCCACACCCGTGTCCCTGATTACCTCCATCAAAGAACACCTGGGCAGATGGGTGGGCGTCCTGGCCGGCTTCGGCGTCTTCGGCATAACGCTGATGTTCTCCGTCGGCAACGCCGTCGGATCCGGGCTGGGACTTTCCCTCATTTTCGGCGGATCCCCGGTCCTGTGGACCGTGGTCTGCACCGCCGCCGTCGCTTTCGTCCTGGCCTTCAAGAACGTCTACGGAATCGTCGAAAAGGCCCTCCTGGCCATCGTCGTCCTCATGGGCATAGCCTTCATCGCCAGCACCGTGGTCGCCCAGCCCGACTGGTACCGCTCCCTTGAGGGCATGGTCCCCACCCTTCCCGCCGGAAGCGAGATCCTCATCGTCGCGCTCGTGGGCACCAACTTCTCCATTAACGCCGCCTTCTACACCTCCTACGGCATCAAGGAACACCGCCGCACCCGAGCCGACTACCGCGACATCACCCTCGTCGACACCATCCCCGGCATCGTCGCCCCCGGCATCATGACCGCGCTCGTCATCATGGTCGCCGCAGCCGTCCTCGGCAAAACCGGAGCTGAGGCCGGAACCATCAACGCCCTCGCCTCCATCTTCACGCCCCTGGCAGGCCCCGTCGGCGCGATGCTCTTCGCACTCGGCCTCTCCGGAGCAGCCTTTTCATCCATGATCGCCAACGCCACCGCCGGAGGCACCATGCTCTCCGACGCCATGGGCCGGGGCGCCGAAGCCGGATCGCCTGCCGCCCGCATCGTCACCGGCATGATCCTTGCCTTCGGACTGATCATCACCCTGTCATTCCAAGCCTCGCCCGTGGCACTGATCGTCATCGCCCAATCCCTCACCGTGCTCATCGCACCCATGCTCGGCGTCCTGATCGTCATCATGGCCAACAGGCGCTCCGTCATGGGCGACCTCCGCAACAGGTGGTGGCACAACCTCTTCGGAGCCATTGGCCTCATCGCCATCATCGCCTCCTCCATCAGGCTCATCACCACCCTGATTGGCTAGAAAGCACCCGACCAGCGACAACCATAAGGAGCGCCCCCTGCGCAAGCAGGGGGCGCTCCTGCCAGTGTCAGGCTTCGTCCACCACGTCCGCCGGGTCCTTGTCCAGCCGCCAACCCCGCCACACCGGATGCCGAAGCCGGCCCGTCCCGGTCCATTCGCTGTACGTCACTTCACCCACCAGCTGAGGGGTTACCCAGTGCGCATCCGCCGAGTCCTCGCGCGGAACGTCCTGGAAGGGAGATGTCTTTCGGGCAAGCCGTTCCACGGTCTGCCGGAGTTCCGTCAGTTCGCGGAAACTGAAACCGCTGCCCACCCTGCCCACGTAGCGCAGGTTCCGTCCCTCCGGGATGCCCACCAGCAGCGAACCCACCGAGTCCCGGCGGGCACCCTTGCCCGGCCGCCAGCCGCCCACCACCACCTCCTGGGTCTGGTCGAGCTTGAGCTTGATCCAGGTCCGCGTCCGTTGCCCGCTGACGTAGCGGCTGTCCGTGCGCTTCGCCATCACGCCTTCGAGGCCCAGTTCCTGGGCGCTTTCCAGGATGTGCTCCACCCGGTCTTCCAGCACAGTTGAAAGATCCACCGGGCAGTCAGACGGGCTGAAGAACTCCTCCAGCCGGTGGCGCCGCTTGGCGAGGGGCAGCCTGCGAAGGTCCGTGCCGGCGTCGTACAGCAGGTCAAAAAGCATCAGCCGGACCGGGATGGCCCTGCGCGCTTTGGCGACGTCGCCGGGCCGGGTGAGCTTCATGCGCCCCTGAAGCAGTCCGAAGTCCGGCCTGCCTGAGGGCCCGACGGCGATGATCTCGCCGTCCGCGACGAACGGCTGGGGCGGCCAGCAGTTCCGGTCCGTGAACTCGGGGTAGGTCTTGCTGACGTCGTTTCCGTTGCGGCTGAAGATCCTTACTTCAACCTCGTCCGCTACGAGGATGGCTCGGACGCCGTCCCACTTGAGCTCGAACTGCCAGTTGCTCCCCTGCAGATGAGCTGTTGTCCCCGCGGTGGCCATCATGGGGCTGTAATCCTCAGGTGATGCGGAAGCGGCGGCTGAAGGGGGCGCCGGAGAGGTTTCTTCAGCTTCTTGGTGGTCCGGCTCTCGGGCTTCCTCCGGCTCCTCTTCCTGCTCCGGCCTTGCAGAGTCCGGCGCCTCCTCATGCACCTCGGCAGCCTCGTCCTCGGCTTCTTCGGGCTCCTCCTCCCGCGCCGGCGCAGGCCGGTGCCGGCTGCTGGCATGCTCCTTGTCCATGAGGTGGATCAGCCACTGGCCCTCGGAGTCCTTGCCCTGCCCCCGGCCCGTATGGATCAGGGCGAACTTTCGGGTGCCGCCCAGCCCGCCGCCTTCGGAACCGGTCAGGGTAACGATGACTTCCCTGCCGTTGATCCACTTATGCAGTTCATACGTGCCGGTATCCCAGATGGTCATCTCGCCGGCGCCATACTCCCCTTTGGGAATGGTGCCCTGGAAAGTGAGGTAGTCCAGTGGGTGGTCCTCTGTCTGGACGGCCAGGTGGTTCTTGCCGCCGGATTCCGGCACCCCCTTGGGCAAGGCCCAGGACACCAGGACGCCATCGTGCTCGAGGCGGAGGTCGAAGTGCAGCCGGCTGGCGTGGTGCTCCTGGATAACGAAGGCGTCGCCGCTGCCGGCGGCGCCAGAGAAGGGCTCGGGTGTTTTCTGCGGGTCCCGCATGGACCGGTACTTGCTCAGGCGGGGGTTGCCGTCGTGATGTTCGATGCGTACCTCGGGGTCCCGGCCGGCGGTGTTCACGACGGCGGCAAAGGGGTCCGTGCCTTCCTGCACCCGTTGCAGCACGGCCAGGTAGTCCAGGTGCGTCAGGCCTGGCGAGCCGATCTCCTGCCAGGTCCGGGGCGCGGCGACCATCGGGGCGGGACGGCCCCGGAGCGAGTAGGGCACGATGGTGGTTTTGGCCGCGTTGTTCTGGCTCCAGTCCACCAGCACCTTGCCCTTGCGCAGGGTCTTTTTCATGTCGCTGACCGCAAGATCCGGATGGTCCGCTTCCAAGGCGCGTGCCAGCTCACGGGCAAAGGCCGAGATCTGATCCGAGGTCTGGCTCCGGTCCAGGGGTGCGTAGAGATGGATGCCCTTGCTGCCGCTGGTTACGGGGACGGGATCCAGGCCGACGTCCTCGAGGATTGAGCGGGCCAGGAGGGCCACTTCCACGCACTCTTCCAGGCCGGCGCCTTCACCGGGATCCAGGTCCAGGACAAGCCGGTCCGGATTGAGCTGGTTGCCGTGGGAGTCCACCTGCCACTGGGGAACATGGATTTCCAGCGAGTTGATCTGGCCAAACCAGGTGAGCGTAGCGGGGTCGTTGACCATCGGATAGTGGATGGTCCGGTCTTTGTGGGTAATGGCCGCGCGCGGGAGCCAGCCGGGAGCGGAGTCC
Source organism: Arthrobacter sp. MDT2-3 (assembly GCF_059090465.1). Taxonomy (NCBI): domain Bacteria; kingdom Bacillati; phylum Actinomycetota; class Actinomycetes; order Micrococcales; family Micrococcaceae; genus Arthrobacter; species Arthrobacter sp. MDT2-3. The sequence goes on from NZ_JBNHFS010000001.1 coordinate 891,350, forward strand.
TCAAGGTTCTTTTGGAAGAACACCTCGCCGGGCTTCCCCGCAGTACCCACGCCATTAACCCACCGCTTCCTGGTGGCCGGCCTGTTGGCGGCCGCCGGGATCAGGACGTGTGCCACCGCTGCGTAGTAGGCGAGCACGTCCGCCTTGGTGGTGCCGGTCTCCGGGTAGATGACTTTACCCAGGTTGGTGAGCGTCAATTCCCTGCCGGCAACCCGGACACGCTCCTTAGCTGCGGCCATGGGGCTTCACCTCCGGGGCTGCGTGATGTTGACTTAGGGAATGAGAGCCATCTGGAAAGGTGCCATCGCGTTCGGCCTGGTCAACGTGCCCGTGAAGGTCTACAGCGCAACCGAAGATCATGACATCAGTCTGCACCAGGTCCACAATGCCGACGGCGGCCGGATCCGCTACCAGCGCAGGTGCGAAGTGTGCAGCCAGGTCATCGATTATTCGGACATCGAAAAGGCCTACGAGGAGGACGGCCGGACGGTGATCCTGTCCAAGGACGAACTCAAGGCCATTCCCGCCGAGAACAGCCACGAGATCGAAGTGGTGCAGTTCGTTCCGTCCGAGCAGCTTGAACCCATGATGTTCGAGAAGAGCTACTACTTGGAGCCGGACTCCAAGTCGCCCAAGGCCTACGTCCTGCTGCGCCGGGCGCTGGAGGACACTGACCGGGTGGCCATCGTCCAGTTCGCCCTGCGCGAGAAGACCCGGCTGGGGGCCCTGCGGATCAAGGACGACGTCCTGGTGCTCCAATCCCTGCTCTGGCCGGACGAGGTGCGCGAAGCCAACTTCCCTTCCCTGGATGCATCCATCAAGATCTCCCCGCAGGAACGCGACATGTCTGCGGCGCTCGTGGAGTCCATGGCGGCCGACTTTGATCCCGCGCACTTCACGGATGACTACCAGGTGCAGCTGCGCCAGCTCATCGAGGCCAAACTGGAGCAGGGCGACTCCCTGGATACCGAGGAAACCTTCGGTGTGGAAGCCGGCGAAGGCGGCAAGGGTGAAGTCATCGACCTGATGGAGGCACTGAAACGGAGCCTTGACCGGAAACGTGGGGGCGGGGCCGATGCCGCCGCCGATTCGGATGGCGGGGACTTGGGCAATGAATCCTCCGGAGACGACGAAGAGGCCGCCAAACCGGCGCGCAAGAGGGCCACCGCCAGCAAGTCCTCGGATTCCACGTCGGGTGAGAGCAAGTCCGGCGCTGCGAAGTCGGCGGCCGCGAAGACCAGCACGGCGAAGACCGGCACAGCGAAGGCGAGTACGGCAAAATCCACTACAGCCAAGGCCGGCACAGCAAAGTCCAAGGCGGACACATCCACTGCGGCGAAGTCCTCGCCGGCCAAGTCCAGTGCCAAACCGGCCGCTAAAACCACCACCAGCAAGGCAACGGGCACCAGGGCGCGCAAGCCGGCGTGAGGGTCCGTGGCCGGCGGCGTCTTTTCCCGGGGTTGATGCCATGACTACGAAACTACTAAGCTTGCTTGCTTTTCGGTAGCCGGCACTGGTTTTACCAGCGGTCTGCCTGCGCGGCCTACCGCAGCGGGCTCCCTTACGGCTGCTCTCTTTACAGCCGAGTTCGGCGAGTTCACAATGAGTCGCATCGCAGCCTCCGCTGTGGCCGCAGCGCGCTGTTCACTCACTGACGAACCATCACGGTAGAGAGGCACAGTCATGGATGACCAAACCGATGTCCTCGAGGCGGACCGGGCGCTCAAGCAGAAGCATCGTGCGATGTGGGCGTCAGGGGATTATCCTGCGCTCGCGAGTGAATTGCTGCCGGAGCTGGGAGCCATCCTTGTGGAAGCCTGCGGCATCAACTCCCGGCAGCGGGTCCTCGACGTCGCCGCGGGGGCAGGCAATGCAGCGATCCCCGCCGCCATGATGGGTGCGAAGGTTGTGGCGAGCGACCTCACCCCGGAACTGTTCGACGCCGGCCGCCACCAGGCAGCGGACCGCGGAGTGGAGCTGGAATGGAAAGAAGGGGACGCGGAGGCGCTGCCTTTCGCCGACGCCGAGTTCGACACCGTGATGTCCTGCCTCGGCGTGATGTTCGCGCCCCATCACCAGCCGGCAGCCGATGAGCTCCTGCGCGTGTGCAAACCGGGTGGCACCATCGGACTTCTCAGCTGGACACCCGAGGGGTTCATCGGCAGGATGTTCGCCACCCTGAAGCCGTTTGCCCCGCCACCGCCGCCGGGTGCCCAGCCGGCACCGCTGTGGGGGAGCGAGGACCACCTCCGCGAACTCTTCGGTGACAGGATCACCGAAACCAACGCCCGGAAAAAGACTTTGGCGGTGCACAGTTTCCACCAGCCGGAGGACTTCGTGCGCTACTTCAAGTCCCACTACGGCCCCACGATTTCCGTGTACAAGTTCATCGCCGAGGACGGGGACAAGGTCAAGGAGCTGGACAAGGCGCTGACGGACCTGGCCGAGTCGTTTGGCGACGCCCATGGCGACACCCCCTTCCAGATGGAGTGGGAGTACCTGCTGTTTACCGCCAAAAAGGCCAAGGGTAATGCCGGGTGATTATGTCGCCACGTCCTCGGTCACTGTCGAAGCACCGCCCGCCAGGGTGTGGGACACCATCACGGACCCGGCTGCCACGAGGATTTTTATGTTCGGCACCGAGCTCGGCACGGACTGGACTGTGGGCGGACCCATCACCTGGAGTGGCAGCTGGGAGGGCAAGGAGTACCAGGACAAGGGAGTGATCCTTGAAGTGGAACCCGGCCGAAAGCTGGTTTACACGCACTTCAGTCCTCTGGGAGGCCAGGAAGACAAGCCGGAAAACTATCACACGCTGACCTGGACGCTTCAGGACCAGGGCGTCCGCACGCTGCTGGTGTTGTCGCAGGACAACAACGCCAGCGCGGAGGCTGCCGAGCACTCGAAGGGCATGTGGGACAAGCTGGTGGCGGACGTCAAGAGGCTCTCCGAGCGCGGCTGACCCACCCCACGCAACTATGTAGCCCTACGTGTCGTTATAGGCGCCGTAACGACACGTAGGGCTACCTGCTTGGGTAGGGAGGGGACCGCTTAAACGCAACCGCCGCCGTCGGACTCCCCAGGGAGGGAAAGTCCGCCGGCGGCCGCTGCTTAGCTGCCTGGGCTGCGGTGCCGCTACTCGGCGTCGTGATCCGTTTCGAGGATCTGGACCAGGTGGTCCAGGGCGGTGTCAGCGCCGTCGCCTTCGGCGCGGAGGACTACCACGTCCCCGTGTGAGGCGCCCAGGCTCATGAGGGAGAGGATGCTCGCGGCATCCATGGCCTCATCGGCCGGTTCGCCTTCGCGGGCGATGGTGATGTCCAGGTCGTATTCTCCTGCTGCCTCGGCAAAGATGGCGGCGGGGCGGGCGTGCAGGCCCACACGGCTGGCGACGGTTGCTGTGCGTTCTGGCATTTTTGCTCCTTTGTCTTCCGGGCGGCTGGCGTTCAGCGCCGGACAGGTAGTGGGTGAGGCAGGTCAGACCGTTGCTGGAACGGTCTCCACCGTAGCAGCGCTCTTGGGGGCAGCCCAACGCTTCAGTGCCACCACTGCCAGCGCGCTGACAATGGTTCCGGCGATGATTGAGATCACGAACATCAGCAGGTTGCCGATGGCAAAGAACACGAAGAGGCCGCCGTGGGGTGCCTGCGAGGTGACGTTGAAAGCCATGCACAGTGCGCCAGTGAGTGCACCGCCTACCATGCTTGCGGGGATGACGCGCAGCGGGTCGGCCGCGGCGAAGGGGATGGCACCTTCTGAGATGAATGACGCACCCAGCAGCCAGGCGGCCTTGCCGTTTTCACGCTCGGCCAGGCTGAAGAGCTTCTTGTCCAGGACCGTGGCCAGGGCCATCGCCAATGGCGGGACCATGCCGGCGGCCATAACGGTTGCCATGATCTGCCACGGTGCCTGGTTGTCGGCGCTGCCGGCGCTCAGGCCTGCGACTGCAAAGGCGTAAGCCACCTTGTTGACCGGGCCGCCGAGGTCGAAGCACATCATCAGGCCGAGGATGATCCCGAGGACGACGGCGGACGCGCCGGTCATCCCGGACAGCCAGCCGTTGAGGGCCAGCGTGAGGCCGGCGATGGGGCCGCCGAGGACCAGGAACATCAGGCCGGAGGCGAAGATGGAAGCGAGCAGCGGGATGATCACCACGGGCATCAGGCCGCGGAGCCAGCGAGGAACCTGCCAGGTCCCGATCAGGTGAGCCATGTAGCCGGCGAGCAGGCCGCCGACGATGCCGCCGAGGAAGCCGGCGCCCATGAACCCGGAGACTGCACCGGCAACGAAACCGGGTGCAATGCCCGGCCGGTCCGCAATTGCGTAGGCGATGTAACCGGCGAGTGCAGGGACAAGGAATCCCATGGACAGGGCGCCGATCTTGAACAGCACTGCGCCGAGGTAGGTGGTCAGCCCGCCCTCAGGAAGGTTGCCGAAGTTGTTCTCCACGACCACCGTGTCCGCAACCTCGGTGATGTCGTAGCCGCCCAGCAGGAAGCCGAGGGCGATCAGCAGGCCGCCGCCGGCGACGAACGGAATCATGTAGCTCACGCCGGTGAGGAGTGCGCGCTTCAGCTTCTGGCCGATGTGCTCGCCCTTTTCCTCGGCGTCGTGCTCTGCCTGTTCCTCGGCACCGAAGTGCGGGACGCGGCGGGCGTTCGGGTTGTCCGCGGCGGCCAATGCTTCCTGGACCATCTTGGCGGGCTCATCGATGCCGCGCTTGACCGGGGCGTTGATCACGGGCTTGCCGGCAAAGCGTTCCTTGCCGCGCACGTCCACATCCACGGCGAAGATGACGGCGTCCGCTGCGGCGATAACGGCGGGGTCCAGCGGCTTGGCGCCGGAGGAACCCTGGGTTTCCACCTGCAGGTCGACGCCTGCCTCCTGGGCAGCGGCGACGAGGGAGTCGGCTGCCATGTAGGTGTGGGCGATGCCGGTGGGGCATGCTGTTACGGCGACGAGACGCTTGGGTCCCGGGGCGGCGGAGCCGTCTGAACCTGCCGCGGCTACTGCGGAGGCCCCGGACTGCCCGGAAGCGTTCAGGGAACCGCCCGCAGAAACGCCTGCCGAAACCGGCGCTGCATGGGCGGCCGGCTTGTCAGCGAGTGCGCCGTCCACCAGTTCCACGATCTCCTCGCGGGAGGAAGCGTTGCGCAGGGCGGCGGTGAAGTCCTTCTTGATCAGGGACCGGGCGAGCTTGGACAGCAGCTTGAGGTGCTCCTGGTCCGCGCCGTCCGGGGCTGCGATGAAGAAGATCAGGTCTGCTGGGCCGTCCTTGGCGCCGAAGTCCACCTTGGGGTTGAGGCGGGCCATGGCCAGGGTTGGTTCCGTTACTGCGGCGGAGCGGCAGTGCGGGATGGCAATGCCGCCAGGGATGCCCGTGGCGGTCTTCTGCTCGCGGGCGTAGGCATCGGCGAAGAGGCCTTCAACTTCTGTTGCGCGTCCGGCGGCAGCTACCTTGCTTGCCAGGTGCCGGATCACCGCCTCGGGCGCGTTGCCCAGGTTCTGGTCGAGCTCGACCAGTTCCGTGGTGATGAGCTGGGTCACTGTCAATCCTTTCGAAGGGCCGTGATGGTTACGGCATCCGGGGTGGTTTGGTGAACTGCCGGAACTGTGGAACCGGGCAGGGAGGCGGCTGCGGCACCATGGGCCACGGCCTGACGAAGGCAATCGGCCGGGGCGGCGCCCTGGCCGTGGGCGAGCAGGTAGCCTGCGAGGGCCGAATCGCCCGCACCGACCGTACTGACCGCGGCGACCGGCGGGTGCGTGGCCAGCCACGCGCCGTCGGCCGTTACCAGGACAGCTCCCTTTGATCCGAGAGTTGCCAGCACAGCACCCACACCGGAACGTACGACGGCGGCGGCTGCTGCTGCGGCAGCAGCCGGGTCCGCTTCCAGTTCGTCAGCGGTGGCCGGGGAGGCGAAGCCGGCTGCAGCAGCCAGTTCCGCCAGTTCTTCGGCGTTGGGTTTAAGGAGGTCCGGTTTTCCCGAACCATCGCCTGCCTCGTCGCTGGAGACGGCGGCGGCAAGAGGAGCGCCGGAGGAGTCCACGGCGATCTGCGGGGCGTTTCCGTTCCCCGCAGAGCGGAGCCGGCGCGCCACGGTGGCGTAGAAGTCTGGGGGGAATCCCGGCGGAAGCGACCCGGCAAGGACCACCCAGCTCGCACCGCGGGAGCTCTCGAGCAGCAGCTTCATCAGGGCTTCCTGCTGGTCGGCGTCGAGCAGCGGTCCGGGCTCGTTGATCTTGGTGGTCACTCCGCCGGGCTCAGTGAGCGCCACGTTGGTGCGGAGCGGCTCATTGATGGGGAGGGAAACGAAGGGGACTCCGCTTTCGCGCAGGCCGGCCAGGACGGGGTCACTGTCCGCGCCGGGCAGGACGGCCACGGATTCAAGGCCGGAGGCCACCAGCGCGCGGGAGACGTTGACGCCCTTGCCGCCGGATTCCTGGCTGACGGAGACCGCCCGCTGCACTTCGCCCCGTTCGAGGGGGCCGGGGAGCGCCACGGTCCGGTCGAGGCTGGGGTTGGCCGTGAAGGTGACGATCATGCGATCACCACATCTACGCCGGCTTCTTCCAGGGCGGCTGCAAGTTCCGGGCCGGGTTCGCTGTCTGTAATCAAGGTGTCCAGATCTTTCAGGGAGGCGAACTGGACCAGGGTTTCCGTGTCCAGCTTTGAGGAATCAGCCAGCACCACGATGCGGCGGGCCGAACGGACAAAAGCTGCCTTGACGGCCGCTTCTTCGGGATCGGGAGTGCTGAGGCCGAATTCCGGGTGGATGCCGTTGGTGCCGATAAACGCGATGTCTGGCCGGAGCCTGCCGGCGGCGTCCACAGTTGCCTGGCCCACGGCAACCTGCGTGATGCCGCGCACGCGGCCGCCCAGGATCTCCAGGGCGATGCCCGGAACGCTCGAAAGCTTGCCGGCGATGGGGACCGCATGGGTGATGGCAACCAGTTCCGCCCGCGGTTCTGCCCCGTCAATGCGCTCGACGGCGGTGCGCCGGGAGAGCAGGTCCGCCAGCACTTCCGTGGTGGTGCCGCCGTCGATGAGGACGCTGCCGGGGGAGTTGCGGGGGATGAGCGCCAGCGCAGCCTCGGCGATCCGGATCTTCTGGTCGGGCCGTTGTATGGCCCGTTCGTTGACGCTTTCCTCCGTGGTGCTGAAGCGGTCTGCCGCAACGGCCCCGCCATGCACGCGCCGGACGGTGCCGGCGTTTTCCAGGGTGGCAAGGTCCCGGCGGACGGTTTCGGTGGTGATGCGGAAGCGCTCGGCCAGGAGGGTCACGCTGACCCGGCCGGTGCCGGCTACAAGCTCGGCGATCTTCTGCTGGCGCTCCTCGGCGAACACATACCCTCCGTTGCATAAGGCTTGATGGTGCGGCTGTTCATGATGCTGCTTCTGATGATGGAAGCGGGCCGGTGCGTGACTGGCATCACATGATGTTGTGTTACTTGACTTTATCTTTGGTTGTGTTGGTTTGTCAATGGAAATCCACACGAAACAAAATGCGCCAAGTTTCAGCCCTCGCGGCGCAGCGTCCTGCCGTCCGGCCCTGCAGGGACAAGAATGCGGGGGACAAGAAAGCCGGGCCGGACCGCAATGGTCCGGCCCGGCTTTAGCGGGTCACGATGCTTCTTTCTGCCTGGCTACAGTCCGCCGTCGCGGCTTTCATTCCGGGTGATGCGCTCTCCGGTGTTGGGGTCCACCACCGAGCGGCTCTCGCTGATGCGCCTGCTGCGGCCGGGGGACGCGAGTATGAGTGATGCGATGAGGCCGATCACGCCGACGGCCATCAGGATGTAACCCACCAGCACCTGGTCGACGGCGGGTATTAGGCCTGGAGCGACCGCCCACGCGAGGATGGCGCCGAGGGCGATGAGGAAGATGGAGGATCCGATTCTCATGACGTGCTCCTTGTGGTGGCTGGTGGGCGTGTTCATAGCCCGTTGACGGTTGCTAAGCATGCTTCCCGTTAAGCGTCACGCTACAGCCCCAAGTTGCGGTATTCAATGACCGGGGCGGGGCAGTTGGTGGCGGCGCGACGCGGGGCAGGTGTGACTCAAGTGATTAAGGTATCCGGTTGAGGCTTGTTCCTAACCTGCCTCGTTAGGCTGATTCGATGGAAACAGTTGTGTGGTCCAAGCCGGAGAACGAGCGGGCGGGCACTCCGTTGCTGGTGATGATGCATGGCTACGGCACGGACGAGTCACGCATGGTCAGGCTATTTGAGTACCTGCCGGCGGAATTTACCTGCGCGGCCCTGCGGGCCCCGATGCCCATCGGCGACCACTTTGGCTGGTTCCTTCTGGACTACTTCCTGGCCAATGACTTCGCCGACGTCATCAAAGCCTCCAGTGCCGTCCAGGCATGGATCAACAGCGTCAAGGGCCAGCACAGCAGCGTCAGCCTGCTTGGCTACTCGCAGGGCATGGCGATGGCCAGCACGCTGCTGCGCCTCCACCCCAAGGACTATATGGCCGTGGTGGGGCTTTCCGGTTTTGTGCTCGAGAATGAGCTGCTGTCCCTCACTGAATCCTTTGACGCCAAACCGCCCTTCTTCTGGGGGCGGGACAAGGCCGACCTTGTCATCAACGAAGACGCGATCGCGTACACCGAGGAGTGGCTCCGGAACAACACCCTCCTCACCGCCCGGACTTACCCGGGCATGGGGCATGCGATGTCCAAGACCGAGATGGTGGACGTGAGTGCCTTCCTGCGCCATTACGTGCTCAGGCCCGCAGCGGCCGTTGGAGCCTAGGCGGGCTGGGCTAAACCCAGCGCGCCGGCCATGTTGAGCCGTGAAGCGCGTCACAGTTTGACCGAACGAAAAAACAGTTGCCAGCCAAATTTGTAAGCGCTTACACTCGTCTTCGGCCGTTATTGCGGCCCTGAACTGGGCGGACAAGGAGATCAACGCGGTGCGGACGGTTTACTGTGGCCCCAAACGGTCAGCTGCCCTGACTTTCGCAGTCCCAGTTGAATGCTCCGACGGTTTGTGCGATAGCGCACCACACGGTCATGATGGAATACAACGATCAGCTAGCTTACGGGCCCCGGCAATGTCTATGCCGGCAGTTGCCTGCCGCGACTGCGGATCGTCCGGGCATCGAGGCCTCCACACTCCCAAAGCATCCCGCCTTCGAGGCTGCCCACGTCCTGAAAGGACAACCCACCGCTGATGACTGAAAACATGGCTACAGAACAAGCAACCGCCGAACTCTCCGCCTGGACCGGCGCCTCTGCCATCCTGTTCGACCTGGACGGGGTGCTGACCCCCACGGCCACCGTCCATGAGCGGGCGTGGCAGGAACTGTTCGAAGGCTACCTCGCGTCGCAGCCGCAAGTCGCCGGCTACAGCGAAAGCGACTACTTCGACCACATTGATGGTAAGCCGCGCTTCGATGGCGTCCGGGACTTCCTGGCCTCGCGCGGAATCGTGCTTCCGGAAGGGCCCACCGATGACGACCCCGGTAACATCACCGTGCAGGGCCTGGGCAACCGGAAGAACCGGATCTTCAACGACATCGTCAGCGCCGGCGTCGAGCCTTTCGAAGGCTCCGTGCGGTTCCTTCATGCCGCGCTTGACCGCGGACTGAAGGTCGCCGTCGTCTCTTCCTCCCGCAACGCTCCGGCTGTCCTGGCGGCCGCCGGACTCAGCCGCCACTTCGAGGTGGTGGTGGACGGCGTGGTGGCAGCCAGCGAAGGCCTGCCGGGCAAACCCAGCCCCGCCACCTACAACTATGCCGCGCGCCTGCTGGACCTGCCCTCTGAGGAATGCGTGGTAGTCGAGGACGCTGTCTCCGGTGTACAGGCTGGAAACGCCGGCACATTCCACTCTGTCGTCGGAGTGGACCGCGGCGCCGGACGGAAGACGCTTCTCGAGGCCGGGGCCACCGTGGTGGTAAGGGACCTCGACGAGCTCCTCTAGCCGCACCGTACCGGGTGGCGTCCCCCAATCCCGCCGCCGGAACACAACGAACCACCTAAGCAAGCAATAAGCAGCACCCCCAGCTGCCACAATCCCCCTCGGCACGCCTGGCCGGCCCACCCGGCAGCACCGCCACAGCACAAGGACCCCAACATCATGGCTCTGATCTCCGCGGACCGCGAAAGGTTCCCGAACACACCCTGGCAGCTCGTGGAAACACGCCACGAACAGGGCAATGAGGGGACGCTGGAAACGCTCTTCGCCCTGGGTAACGGGCACCTGGGAATCCGTGGTGCCCATTGGGCGGCAGCGGACTCGGACCTGCCGGGCAGCTTCATCAACGGCCTGCACGAAATCTGGGACATCAAGCATGCCGAAAACGCCTTCGGCTTCGCCCGCACCGGCCAGCGCATCCTGTACATCCCGGACGCCAACAACTTCACCGTGATTGTCGACGGCGAGGCCCTCAGCCTGGCCGAATCCGAAGTGCTGGACTACCGGCGCTCCGTTGATTTCGCCAAAGGCGTCTACGAATGCCGGATCACCTGGCAGTGCCGCTCCGGCGCTGCCGTCACCACCACCGAACGGCGCGCCGTCGGATTCGCTTCCCGGGGAACTCTTGGCATCTCCCTGGAAGTGGCCACGGACCGCGACGTCTCCCTGGACGTCACCTCCTCAGTGATCAACCGCCAGGACCAGCCGGTGGAAGACCATTCCGCCCACGATCCGCGCCGGGCGGGCCGCCACGCCGGACGCGTGCTGCTGCCCGTGCGGCTGGACGGGGGGGACGGGTCCCTCCGGCTCGCCTGGGAGGCCGCCGAATCCAAGCAGCGGATCGGCGTTGCGGTGGACCACTGGACGTCCGCAGGGCATCAGCCGTTCGACACCTTGGTGGACCAGGATGACAGCAGCGTCCGCTACGTCCTGGCCGTCAGCGCGGACGAGCCGTTCCGCCTGGAAAAGAGCGTCAGCTACGCGGCCGGCCCGGCGCTCCAGGACCATGCAATTGACGCCGCTGGCGTAGCAGAGCAGAATCTGCGTCCGGTCCAGGACATCTTCGCCGAAAGCGAAGCGCACTACCGGGACTATTGGGCCACCGGGGACATCGTGGTGGCCGGCCAGCCCGAATTGCAGCAGGCCATCAGGTGGAACCTGTTCCAGCTGGCGCAGGCAACTGCCCGCGCCGATGTTGCCGGGATTCCCGCGAAGGGAGTCACGGGTTCAGGCTACGAGGGCCACTATTTCTGGGACCAGGAGGTCTACCTCCTGCCGTACCTGACGTACACCAATCCGGACGGCGCCCGCCAGGTCCTGGAGTACCGCCACGCCATCCTCCCCGAGGCCAGGATCCGCGCCAAGGAACTCAGCGTGGACGGGGCGCTGTTCCCGTGGCGCACCATCAACGGACTCGAGGCCAGTGCCTACTATGCCGCCGGTACCGCCCAGTTCCACATTGCAGCCGCCATCGCCTTCGCCACCAACAGGTACGTCTGGGCGACGGGGGACACCGCGTTCCGTGACGGGATGGGCGCTGAATTGCTCATTGAGACCGCACGCATGTGGCTCTCATTGGGCTTCTTCGGCAAGGACGGGCTCTTCCATATCCACGGCGTTACCGGGCCCGACGAATACACGGCCGTGGTCAACGACAACCTCTACACAAACGTCATGGCGCGCTTCAACCTGCGTGCTGCTGCCGCCTTGGAACATGCCGGCATCAGCCTGGAAGAACGGCAGCTGTGGGAGGCAGCGGCGAACCGCATGCAGCTGCCGTTCGACGACCGCATGCAGGTCCATTCACAGGACAACGACTTCATGACCCTGGAGCCCTGGGACTGGACCACGCCCCGGTCCAAGTACCCCCTGCTGCTGCACTTCCACCCACTGGTGATCTACCGCCACCAGGTCCTGAAGCAGGCGGACACGGTCCTGGCGATGTTCCTGCAGTGGCAGGATTTCACCGCGGAGGAAAAGCAGCGTGCCTTCGACTTCTACGATCCGCTGACAACGGGCGATTCGACACTTTCCGCCTGCGTCCAGGGCATCATGGCTGCTGAGGTGGGGTACTCCCGCGAGGCGCTTGAGCACTTCACCAACGCTGTGTTCATCGACCTTGACGACACGCACGGCAACACCATCGACGGTGTGCATATCGCCTCCACCGGCGGCGTGTGGAGCTCCCTCGTCTGCGGGTTCGCCGGCCTACGGGACCAGGGCCCGGTCCCGTACTTCGATCCCCGGTTACCCGCTGATTGGGAAGCCCTGACGTTCCACCTCAAGATCCGCGGCCGCCTGCTGCTGGTTGAGCTCGTCGCTGGTGCCATCACCCTGGCGGTCGAGGAAGGCGAGGCACTGGAGGTGGACGTCCGCGGCCAGCGTCTCAGCGTGGGCGCGGAGCCCGTGCGGGTAGCGCTCGAACCCGTGCCGGAGCCCGAACCCACCGTGTTCCCCAGCGGACTTCCGACGGCGAGCATCCCCGTGGTGCGCGCCAACAACTAGTCTCCGCCCGCCGTCGAACGTTCAACTTCAGTTGCCCTGTCCAGCGGGTGGGCCAGTTCGTCGTCGGGCATCCGTGCCACCATCATGGCGATGACCGCCATGATGGGGCACACAACGCCGGCCACCAGGAAGAGCAGCCAGATAGGCAGAACCTCGGCGGCCGGCCCGGCCAGGGCCATGGAGACTGGCATGAGGGCGAGCGACACAAAGAAGTCCAGGCTGGAGACCCGGCCCAAAAGATGGGGCGGGACGCGCCGCTGCAGCAGCGTGCCCCAGATGACCATGCCCACGCTGCCGGTGGCGCCCCAGATGAACAGCGACGCCGCCATGACCCAGAAGTTGTCCATGAGCCCGACGGCGGCGAGCGGCAGGCTGCCGGCGCCCCAGGACACCATCATCACCGTGAGATAGCGCCGCGGCAGCCTCAATGATGCCGTGAACAGCGAGCCTAAGGCCGCGCCCACGCCCATCACGGCGAGGAGGAAGCCGAACATGCGGGAATCGCCGCCAAGTTGGTCGCGCACCACGAACGGCAGCAGGACCTCGATGGGGCCGATGAGGAACAGGACCGAGATGCACGCCCACAGCAGGGTCCACAGCAGCCACGGGGTGCGCAGCGTATAGCTGACACCCTCGCGCAGGTCCTGGAGGAAGGACGACTTGCCGCGTTCTGCTCCCGCAGGGTGGGAACCGCCTTCGGCCCCGTTGACGGGCGCGTCCAGGGAGTGCTGGCCCAGGAAGTTGAGGACGATGAAGGCCGAGAGGTGGCAGACGGCCACCGCCGTTACGGCATGCGACGGCGAGAGGGCGGCCACCACGATACCGGCCACTGCGGGACCGGCGGCCTGCTGGAGTACCGGCCGCATGGAACCCTCCACCCCGTTTGCTGCGAGCAGATCTTCTGCCGGCAGAATGCGCGGCAGGATGGCCGAATAGGCGGGGAAGAAGAACGCCGCTCCCACGCCCAGCACAAAGGCGCCCACTGCCAGATGCCAGAGTTGCAGCCACCCGGCCATGGCGAGCCCGCTGATGGCGGCGATGACGGCGAGGTTGGCTCCCTCCACGGCAATGATCAGGCGCCGCTGCGGGATCCGGTCGGCGGCGATTCCGCCGGCCAGCAGGAAGGCCACCAGGCCAACACTTCCGGCGGCAGCCACCACTGACAGCTCCAGCGGTCCGCCGCCCAGATGGATCACCTGGTAGACCATTGCGACGGCCCACATTCCGGAACCGAAAATGGAGATGGCCAGGGCCGAAATCAGTACCCGGTACTCACGATGGGCAAAGGGCCGCAGGGCTTTGGGGGCGGGCATAGGGTAAGTCTAGGCTTTGGACGGATACCCGGACAGCAGGGTCAAACTATCCTCATGGCCACCTGGGGCAGGCATGCCGTGGCCTAGTGTTAAGCAACCTTAGTATTAGGAAAGGCCGCATCCGACGCGGCCGGCGAGACCAACAGAGGTGACCATGGCCAGGCGCAGCAATCCCGCAGCACGAATCGCACACGAGACCGCCCACAATGCCGTCTTCGACGCAGACGGCAACCCGAAGCCGGGCGTGCACAACATGCTCCTGAAGGCAGTGGAGATCCAGCGCCCCCTGGTGCTGGCCTACATCCGCAGGCTGCAGCGCAAGCATCCGCGTGCCACCGCCGCCCAGCTGGCGGACATCCTGGAACGCGACTACCTGCGCGCCGTCACAGGCGGCGGGGCCCTGGTCGGCGCCACCGCGGTGGTCCCGGGCGTTGGCACCGTGGCCTCCCTCGGCCTCTCCGCTGCCGCGACGGTTGGATTCCTGGAGGCCACCGCCCTCTACGCCACTTCACTCGCGGAGCTGCACGGCATCCGCCTCACCAACCCGGAAAAGGCCAGCACCATGGTGATGGCCCTCATGCTCGGTGAGGAAGGCACTGCTTTGCTCGGAACGCTGAGCGGCCAGGCGGCCGGCAACAGCATTGGTGCTTCCAGTGCGTGGGGCAACGTGCTGTCGAAGTCGATGCCCGTGCCCGGCTTTGGCTCAATCCGTAACCGGATCCAGAAAGCCTTTCTTAAGAACCTCCTCAAGCGCCAGGGCACCGCGCTGTTCGGCCGGGCGCTGCCGTTCGGCATCGGCGCAGTGGTGGGCGGAGCCGGTAACCTCATGATGGGGCGGGCAGTTGTGTCGAACGCGAAGGAAGCGTTTGGTCCCATGCCGGACACCATCCCCGGCGAACTCAACGCCGCCGCACCGGACAACCTGACGCTGGAAGGTGACAATCTTGGACCTCAACGCTGACCTCGGCGAATCATTCGGCTCCTGGAACATGGGGGACGACCCCGCCATGTTCCGGCTGGTCACCAGCGCCAATGTGGCGTGCGGCTTCCATGCCGGCGACCCCGTTACCATGCTGGACAGCTGCCGGGCGGCCTATGAGCTCGACGTGACCGTCGGCGCGCACGTCGGCTACCGCGACCTTGCCGGGTTCGGCCGCCGCTCGCTGGACATGTCCTTCGACGAACTTTTCGGGGACGTGCTCTACCAGCTGGGCGCGCTCGACGGCGTGGCCCACGCCGTGGGTGCCTCCGTTGACTACGTGAAGCCGCACGGCGCGCTGTACAACAGGCTGGTACACGATGCCGACCAGGCCTCCGCCGTGGTGGCCGCCGTGAACTCCTACGATCCCGGCCTGCCCATCCTCGGTCTGCCCGGTTCGGAGCTTCTCAAGCAGGCGCAGGAAGCGGGGCACCCCGTCTTTATCGAGGCGTTTGTGGACCGGGCCTACATGGCTGACGGAACACTGGTGCCGCGCTCGCAGGAGGGCGCCGTGCTGCACGACGTCGACTCGATCGTCGAGCGGGCTGTGCGCATGGCCACCAAGGGTGAGGTGGCGGCCCTTGACGGAACCGTGCTGCAGGTACGGCCGGACTCGCTGTGCATCCACGGTGATACGCCGGGGGCGGTTGAGATGGCTGCAGCCGTCAGGGCGGGCCTGGAAGCTGCCGGTGTGGAGCTGGAGTCTTTCGCGTAGGCTTCGCTTACCCGAAAATCAGGTGCGCCACGGTAAAGATCGTGAGCCCGGCCAGTGAACCCACCACGGTGCCGTTGATCCGGATGAACTGCAGGTCCTTGCCCACCTGGAGCTCGATCTTCTGGGAGGTTTCCTCAGCATCCCAGCGGGCAACGGTATCCGTGATGACCCCGGCGATATCGGAGCGGTACGTCCGTACCAGGTAGCCGGCGGCGTCGCCAATCCAGGCGTTGACCTTTCCGGCGAGTTCGGGATCGTTGACCAGGCGCGAGCCGAAGTCGCGGACCGCTGCCTTGAACTTGATGGTGAGGTCGCTTTGCGGATCATCAACAGCACCCAGCAGGGCGTTCTTTACTGTTCCCCACGTCCGGGATGCCAGTTCCCGGACTTCGGGATCACCCAGGACCTGGGCCTTGATGTCCTCGGCGCGCGCGATCATCACCGGGTCGTGCTGCAGGTCCTGTGCAAGGTCGTTCAGGTACTTGTCGATGGACTGCCGGACCTGGTGGTTCGGATCGGACTGCACGGCCCGGACGAATTTGAGGAATTCGATGTAGACCTTGTCACCCACCAGCCCGTCCACGAACTGCGGCACCCAGGTGGGCGAACGCTCCGACACCAGCCGGCTGACCGTCTCGTGGTTTTCACTGACCCAGTCCGCTGCCCTGTCCACCAGCAGGTCCACAAGCTTGTGGTGGTGCCCGTCGTGGAAAATCCGCTCGGCCATCCTGCCCACGGGAGGTCCCCACGGCGGAGTGAGCAGGTGCTTGCGGACCATGCCCTCAATGACCGCCTGGACGTCGTCGTCGTTCAGGACCTTGAAAACACCGCGGATGACGGCGGCGCCCTCCTTTGCCACCCGCTCGGCGCCTGCCGGCGTCGCCAGCCATTCGCCTGCCCGGCGCGCGATGTTCACGCTGGCCAGCTTGTCCTGGACCACCTGCTCGGACAGGAAGTTGGTTTCCACGAATTCACCCAGCGAGGCGCCGATCTGGTCCTTCCGGCGCGGAATGATGGCGGTATGCGGGATTTTGATGCCCATGGGGTACTTGAACAGCGCGGTGACGGCGAACCAGTCGGCCAGCGCGCCCACCATGCCGCCTTCAGCCGCAGCACGCACGTACTGGAGCCACGGATACTCCTTCTGCAGCGCGAACGCGAACACGAAGATCACCGCCATGGCCGCCAGCAGCGCCAGCGCCACCAGCTTCATTTTCCGCAGCGCTGCCGCCTTTTCGGCGTCACCGGCGCTGAGTTTATGGCCGACGGCGGCACGCACCTCTGCGCCGGGCGGTGCGGCCGGAGCGGACGGTGTGTGGTTGGTGCGTGCTTCCCGGGTAGTTGGCTCAGAGTTCACCTGCATGTGCCAAGCCTAGTCCCGCAGTGCGGCCCGGGTCGGCTACCGTGTCTCCATGACTACTGACGAGTCAGTGCCGCCGCGGCCCCTGGTCTTTGCCCACCGGGGCTCGAGCGCCGCGTTTGCCGAGCACACCCGGGCAGCCTACCTGCAGGCGCTGGCGGACGGGGCGGACGGCGTGGAGTGCGATGTCCATCTCACCCGCGATCAGCACGTCATCCTCCTGCACGACGCCAACCTGGACCGCACTTCTGATGGAACCGGGCCGGTGGCGGAACGGACGCTGCGCGAGCTCCGCCGCCTGGATTTTTGTTCGTGGAAAGGCGTGCGCATCCCCGAGGTGTATGGTGCGAGGTCCGAGCAGTTCCTCACCCTTCCCGAGCTGCTGGAGATCCTTCGCGGGGCCGGACGGCCCGTGGGGCTGGCCATCGAGCTGAAGCATCCCAGCCCGTACCAGCTCAAGTTGGAGGACCGGGTCCTGGAGGTTCTCCGCGGCGAGGGCTGGGACGCCGGGAGTTCATCCCTGGACAACGTGGCGGTGACCTTTATGAGCTTCAGTCCGGAATCCGTGCGCCGCCTGCTCCGGTCGGTTCCGGCCGAGTACATCTGCCAGCTGGTGGATGACGTGGATGTGCGTGAGCTTCGCGAGGAATTGGGGCTGGGGCTGATCACCGGCGGTGCGATTGCCAACGTCATGAAAGCCGCCCAGCTGGAAGGTGAGCGGATCCTGGACGCAGGCGAAGCCGTTTTGGCCGGTCCAGGCGTCGACTACGTTCGCCGCCACCCGGCAACTGTCCAGCGGTGGCTCGAGCAGGGCCGGCGCTTCCGGGTGTGGACCGTGGACTCCGAGCAGGACGTGGCCCTCTGCCAGGACCTCGGCGTCCACGAGATCACCACCAACGTGCCGGCCCGTGTGCTGGGCCAGCTTCAGGTGGCTTCGACGCAGGGAAGCTGATCAGGGAAGGCAGGCCGGCCACGTGAGCAAGTCTTTCGACGGCGTTCCTCAGCTGTTCCGGAATCTCGAGCCGGCATACGGCCCCGCGCCCGTGCTCAGTGGCGGAGAACCAGCGCTCGGCGACGCCCTGCCGCCCTGGTCCGGTCCCCGAAGCTGGTGGGGCGGCCCCCTGGACGTGGAAGGCCTCGCTCTGGGAGCCGTTGGCGCTGCAGCCGCAGTATTGAACCTCCTGGCCGGTGCGCCGGGCCGCTTTACCACCACGGCGGCCTTGACGGCCGGAGCCTTTGACTCCTCCGGGCACCTGCGGATCAACGGCCGGAAGATCCAGGGCTTCGCCCCGCTGTCCGGCTTCCGGCGCACGCAGGACGGTTGGATCCGGCTGCACGCCAACTACCCGCACCACGAACAGCGGCTGATGCAGGCGGTGGGAGCCAGCACGGCCGATGGCCTGGCCGCTTCCCTCCGCACGATGACGTCCCTCGAAGCCGAGGCCGCGATCCAATCCCAGGGCGGAGTGGCCGCAGTGGTGCGAAGCCGCAACGAATGGCTGGAGTCCGGGATGGGCCGGGCTGCAGCAGCGGGGCCATGGATCGATTGGACCCTCCCGGCGGGCGAAACCAACGGCACCGAAGGCCCCCTGCGGCTCGCGGCTGAAGACCCGCGCCGCCCCCTCAAGGGAGTTCGTGTGCTGGACCTGACCCGCGTCATCGCCGGACCCGTGTCCACCCGGCTGCTGGGGGCACTGGGCGCCGACGTCCTGCGGATCGATCCGCCGCAACTGCCTGAAATCATCGACCAGTTCGTGGATACCGGGTTCGACAAGAGGAGTACCGAGGCCGACCTGACTGCCGCCGGCGGCCAACACCAGTTGGAACAGTTGCTGGAGACCGCTGACGTAGTGATAACCGGCTACCGGCGCGGCTCCCTGGACCGCTTTGGGCTGGAGCCGGCGGTGCTGCTGGCATCCCGCCCGGAGCGCGCGGTGGTCTCGCTGGACGCCTGGGGCAGCATGGGGCCCTGGAGTGGCCTGCGCGGTTTCGACAGCATTGTCCAGGCGGCCACCGGGATCGCACACCTTTACGGGACGGAGAACCACGACGGCGAGTGGCGGCCGGGTGTGCTCCCCGTCCAGGCCCTGGACCACGCGACAGGGTACGGTGTGGCCGCGGCAGCCATCGCCCTGCTCGCCCGGCGCCGGCGGACTGGCCTCGGCGGATGGGCCCGGTTGTCGCTGGTCCGCACCGCAGAGGAACTTTTCGCCCTGCCGGCCGTGCATTCCGCGGGCATGGCAAGCCTGCTGCCTGAACCCCAACTCGGAACCATGGCCAGCACTTATGGGGAACTCCGCTACGCTCCGCCGCCGCTCCTGGTGGCCGGACGACCCCTCGACTACACCGCGCCGCCAGTGCCCTATGGACGTTCGGCTCCTGCCTGGAACTGACGGTTTGCCCGGGCAGATGGGTTAAGTGGGCAGAGGGTGGGTTGGGCCTGGGGTTTACGCCGGGCCGGGCGGTTTCGATGGCCCGCCGCGCTTGTGATTGAGTGGAGCCATGCCTTTTCCCCGGTCCGGCCGGGCCCTCCAGAGCCTTTCCGCTGCAGCCATGAGCGCGCTGCTGCTGGCCAGCGCCATGAAACACTTCCGCGACCCCGGCTTCTTCCGCCAGGTAGTGCCCGATTACCTCTGCCTTGTGGACTCAGAACGGCAAGGAATGCGCGACTGCGGTGCGGCCGCCAGCAACCCGGAACCAAGCCGCCGTCGGCCCTTGGCTGTGATGACCAGGGAAGAATGGATCGCCGTCAGCGGCCTGCTGGAACTCTCTGCCGCCGTCGGCATTCTGGTGCCGTTGACGCGCAAGGCGGCGGCAACCGCCCTCACCGCGATGTTCATCGTCTTCCTGGCGGGCCATGCCGATGCCCTCCGCCGGGCCTACGGCCCCCAGGGGACCCCTCTGCAACGCAAAGTTCACAGTTTGCGCCTCCCGTTACAGTGGCCGCTGATCGTCTGGGCATGGAGTCTTCGGAAGCCTGCATTGGGTTCGTGGCCGTGGCAGTGAAACTCCTGGCTTCCCCTGCCGTGCGCGTGGGGCTCTCCATCAGCGTGGCCACCGGCCTGTACGGAATATCATTTGGCGCACTCTCCGTCACGTCCGGACTGGACTTCTGGCAGACGATGGCCCTTAGCCTGCTCCTGTTCAGTGGGGGCTCGCAGTTCGCCTTTATCGGCGTGGTAGGTGGCGGCGGCTCGGGCATGGCGGCGATGAGCGCAGCCACGCTTCTGGGAATGCGCAACGGCATCTATGGCATGCAGCTGAACGCCTTGCTGCACCCCACGGGGTGGCGCAAGTACGTGGCCGCCCAGGTGACCATCGACGAATCCACAGCCACCAGCACCGGCCAGACCGACCCCGCAGAGCAGCTCCGCGGCTTTTGGGCAGCCGGCATCGGCATCTACGTCCTCTGGAACCTGTTCACCGCGGTGGGGGCGCTGGCCGGAAGCGGACTGGGGGACCCCAAACAGTGGGGACTGGACGGAGCAGCGGTGGCCGCTTTCCTGGCCCTGCTCTGGCCCCGGCTGAAGGGCCGTGAGCCGATCGCCATTGCTGTGGTTTGTGCCGTGGCCACGGTGGCGGCAGTACCTTTCGTTCCTGCCGGAGTGCCGATCCTGGTGGCCGCCGTCGTGGCGGCCGTGATGGGCTGGTTCAGCCACGGCCGGAGCGACGAGGGCCTGGAGCCGGATGTGGATCCCTACCGGGAGCACCAGCACCGCGGCGCGGACCATCACCGTGGCGGGCGCGATCCGGACGGCGGGCACCGCCGGCACGGCGCAGACGGCGGCCACCAGCGTGGCGAGGGCGGCACCTCAGGGGCCGGCACATGACCCTCTGGATTTGGCTGCTGATCGCCTGTGCCTTGGCTTATGCCTGGAAACTGGTGGGCTACTTCGTCCCGGCCAGGTTTTTGGAGAATCCACGGATGTCACGGGTCGCAGGCACCATGACTATCGGGTTGCTTGCATCCCTGACAGTAGTGAACGCCGTAGCGTCAGGGCAGGCCCTGGTGGCCGATGCGCGCCTGGGTGCGCTCGCAGCAGCCGCGGTCGCCCTGGCGCTGAGGGCACCGTTTCTCGTGGTGGTGGTGGCCGGTGCCGGGACTGCGGCATTGCTCCGGATGCTGGGCTGGAACTGACCCACGAGTAAGAACGTGACGCCGTTCTCTTCCCTTGCCGGTGGGTGTGAGTTGTACTATGAGAGCGGCTATGCAGTTGGCCCCAACGATTTGATGAACGGCAACGATGGAAGATCAACTGCACGCGTCCGCGGCAAGGGCCGGAAGACCCCGTCCACACAAGGATTTTCGGCGACGCGCGGGGCTGCCCGTCAAGCGTTTCTTCACCCGCTTTTCCGGTATCTCCGACGTCCCGGCCGAGGACTTGGAAGCACTCGCAGAAAGCCTTCAACGGGCTATGGACGTGGACCCGGCCTCCCAGGTTCCTGCGCTGCAGGCCTTGGTCCGCCGGGAGATCCGCGCCAGGGGAGCAGCTGACAGCAACTAACTGGGCCAGGACATCAAGAGCGCTATCAGGAGAGTCCGCACGCGGGCGACGGAATGTGGCTAGGCTACCCCGTGGGTGGCGCCGTCAGGTGCAGCTGACCGGCGCATGCTTTCTTCAACCGCCATCTCGTACCAGGCCTGGGCGCCGAATTCGGGTTCGGGTGTGTCAAGGTTCTGGTAGAGGGCATCCAACAGTTTTGCGAGTTCCTCTGCCGGCAGGGTGGGAAGTAGTTCCTCGGGGCCGCGCGGGTCGTTGATGTAGTGCAGAAGCCGGGAACTGTTCATCGCGCTGGGGCCGTGGAGGGCCGTAGGTGCAGGAACTGTGGCATGCGTGGGCTCCATCTGGAGAGGAACAGAGGCTGGCTGCGTAACCCACTTGAAGTGTATTGCACCGGCTGGAGGCCCACAATGGGGAGGCCCAGGCGTCCCTGCGGGCAGGATTCCTGCGGCTAGAGGGGTTGCTGCCCCGCCAGGGAAGCGGCCGGCAGCGGCACGTGGACAGGAAGCGGGCGCGTGGGCCGGACGGTCCGGATGGCGTCTTCCACCAAGGCCAGCGGACGGCGCCAGGCATCGGATCCGGGCTCCATGGTGTCCACAACTCCGATAAGCATGGCGAGCAGCCGGAACATGTCCGTCATGGAGATGTCCGAGCGCAGGCTGCCTTGGCCTTGGCCGCGTACCAGCAGAACACCCATCGACTCCATCAGCGAGCCCGTGATGCCTGTCAGGAGCTCCCGGCGGCCGGCGACGGCCCCCAAGAGATTGGCGTCGTCACTGGCGACGGCCATTAGGGCCTCCATGACCCGCAACAGTCCTGCGGTTGCGTCGATGTCGGCAAGGGCACCGTCCACGACCGGATCCACGGTGAGCCGCAGCTGCCGGTTGAGGGCGGCGAGGACCAGCTCCTCCTTGTCCGAGAAATTCCGGAAGAGTGTTGCCGGTCCGACGCCGGCTGTGGCCGCAATTGTCTGCAGCGGTACTTCCGGGCCGAACTCGCGGAAGCATTGGCGTGCCGCCGTGATGATCTTGTCCACGTTCCGCGCTGCGTCGGCGCGGAGGGGCTTGCGGGCGACTGCGAGGCTCATGCCAAAAGGTTAGCAATCGAGCCTGCTGCCTTCACCGTTACCGAAGGGTAGGGGGTTATGTGACGAGGGGGCCAGCCACCCTGTCCTGCGTCATCGCCGGCGCCGTGGCACACTGGGCTTCATGCTGCTTGCGTTTTCTGTCGCCCCGTCCGGTACTCCCAGCGAAGGTTCCCGGCCCGCTGACGCCTCCGTCCACGACGCCGTCGCCGCCGCCGTGAAGATCGTCAGGGAGTCGGGCCTGCCCAACAAAACCGACTCGATGTTCACCACCATCGAGGGTGAGTGGGATGAGGTGTTCGATGTCGTGAAGCGCGCCACGGAGGCGGTGGGCCGCTACGGCAGCAGGGTTTCCCTGGTCATCAAGGCCGACATTCGGCCCGGTTACTCAGGTGAGCTGACCGCCAAAGTGGACCGCCTGGAAGACGCGCTCTCGGACGGTTCCTGAACACGGGCGTCCCCTCCGGCGTCGGCCGTGCACTCTCTGGACCCGTGGGTTGCCCCGTGCCAGACTGTGCCTCATGTTCGAGCACAAGCCCCGGCCGGAGTGGATTGCCGCGGAGAAGTTCCTGTCCGACGTCGTGGTCCATCCTGATCCAGGCTTGCTCAGGGCCGTGCAATCCGCGGCTGCCGCCGGCATGCCCGCCATCGAGGTGGCGCCCAACGCCGGCAAGCTCCTCAAGCTCCTGGTTCAGCTCTCCGGCGCGCGCCGCGTCCTGGAGATAGGCACCCTGGCCGGTTTCAGCACAATTTGGATGGGGCAGGGACTGCCCGACGACGGCACTTTGGTCACCTGCGAATTCCTCCCCAAGCATGCGGAGGTGGCGTGGGCCAACATTGACGCGGCAGGCCTGGGGCAGAAGGTGGAGATCCGGCTGGGACCGGCCCTGGACACGCTCGCCGCTCTGGCAGAGGAGGACCGTGAACCCTTTGACTTCATCTTTATTGATGCGGACAAGGAGAACAACAGCCATTATCTGGACTGGGCCATCCGCCTGGGGCGCCCGGGGACAACCATCGTGCTGGACAACACCATCTGGGAAGGTGCCGTCATGGACCCCGGCATGGATCCCGTCAATGCCCAGGGAATTGTTGATGCGCTCAAGCTGTTGGGCGGCCATCCCAGGCTGGATGCCACCGTCATCCAGACAGTGGGCTCTAAGGGCTGGGACGGATTCGCTCTCGCGCTGATCAAGTAGGGCTGCGGAGGGTGCCACAGCCCCGGTCACTGATCCGGCGCTGCCACTGATCGGGCAAAGCAAAAGGGCCTGCCGCGGTGTTCCGCAGCAGACCCTTCCTGAGGGACTCAGTCTTTCTTGAAAGCGTCCTTGACTTTCTCGCCGGCCTGTTTCAGGTCCGCTTTGGCCTGGTCCATCTTGCCTTCGGACCGAAGGCTTTCGTCATTGGTGGCCGCACCGGTAGCCTCTTTGGCCTTGCCGCCCATCTTCTCTGCGGCGTTGTCGATCTTGTCATCCAAACCCATGGTGATTCTCCCTTCGGCTGGTGGCCTGCGGACAGTAACCGCTGGCCATGTTCAATGCTAACCAGCGGAAGGTAGCTTCGACAGGTTCGATAGGTTTTGTCAGACCAGGTCCGGCGCACTCGCCACAATGTAGTCGGCGGCGGCGGGGCCCGTCATGGACAAGTTGTTGCTGTCCGGGTTGATCCCGCGGGAATGAAGCGCCTCCCACAGGGCTTCCGGAGCTTGGAGCGGTGCGTTGTGGAGGAGGCACCAACTGGTGTACAGCCCGTAGAGCTCATCGCGCCGGAGGCCCAGGCCGGGCTCCCTGTCTGCGACAACTGCTTCGGCAAGAAAATCTTCAAAATGGGTAGCAGGCATATTCGCTCATTCGGGGTCGACCGTGTTGCCGCCGTTTCTGCTTCAGCGGCACTGCCGGATCCCAAGGGAACCAGCAGGGTAATCATGAACGTATGGCAGCACGGCTCGTTTTGTCCAGTTACGCCGGGAATTTCACTGGATCGAGGGGGCCGACGGCGACTGGGGGGACTGGCCTCGGTCTCAGAAGAGGCCATCTCACCGCCGGCCCCGTCTTTGTCCCGGGCCACCTTGTTGTTGACCGGGGAAGCCTGTACAGGACCCTCCAACACAATTTTCCCCCATCTGGCAGGTCCTGCCTAGTCCCCGGGACTGCGGCGCCCGTCTACAGGCTTCCGCTCGCCGCAGTCCCCGTTTTTCAACTGCTCAGTCCCGGCTGGTGCCACGGTCACGCAGCTTGTTCCGTACCCGGTCACGATGCGGTTCCCTGGGCTGGCCAGTGTCCTGGTTGCCGGCCTGGCCGTTGTCTCCGTTTTCCCCGGAGTCCCCGTCCTTGCCGTTCTCCGCACTGTACTTCTCGCGGAGTTCACGTCCGTGCTTGATGTCCTCTTCCTCTTGCTTTTGCAGTTTTTCGCTCTTCTTGGTGTCACGCGGCGGCAGCTGGATGGTCTCTTCTGCCTCGATACCTGCCTGGAGCTGGCGGCCCCGCTCCATCTCGGCGTCGAACTCGGCGCCAAAGAGCAGGGACATGTTCAGGATCCACAGCCACAGCAGCATCACGATCACGCCGCCCAGGGCGCCGTAGGTCTTGTTGTAGTTTCCGAAGTTGCCTACGTAGAAGCCAAAGCCGAGCGACGCCAGCAGGAACACAAAAAGTGCGATGCCGGAACCGAGGCTCATCCACTTGAACTTGGGCTGCTTGACGTTGGGAGTCGCGTAGTAGAGGACAGCGATGATCACGATGATGAGCGCGACCATGACCGGCCACTTGGCAATGTTCCAGATGGCGAGGAAAGCGCCGCTGAGCCCGATCAGGCCGCCGACCGCTTCTGCCACCGGCCCGCTAAGCACCAGCATGCCGGCCAGGATCGCGATGATCACTACCGACAGGAGGGTTACTATCAGCATGGTGCCGCGCAGCTTAACGAACGGCCGCCCCTCGTCCACCTCGTAGACCCGGTTCATGGCCCGGCCGAAGGCGCCCACGTACCCGGAAGCCGACCAGAGGGCGGTGGCAAGACCAAGCACGAGGGTCAATCCTGCGGCCGGAGCGTTGGCCAGTTCCGATACCGTGCCGCTGACAGTGTTGACAGTCTCCGCAGGAGCGAAGCCCCGCACGATCTGAAGCAGGGCGTCGGTGGTTTTCTGCGGATCCCCGAAAAGTCCGATCAATGAAACGAGTGCCAGGATGGCCGGGAACAGCGACAGCACCGCGTAATACGTCAGCGCAGCAGCGAGATCCGGGCACTGGTCCTTGTTGAATTCCCGCAGGGTCTTCTTGGCAATGTACTTCCAGTTCGGCTTGTCCAAGTCCTTGGGGCTGTCCGGCTTCCGTGAGTCGTTGGGATCCGGTGCCTGGCGTGCTTTGGCTGTGCTGCTCTCGGATGCGTCGTGAGTGGCCATGGGGTGTCCTCTCGATAAGGGTGCGAAAACTGAAAGGCCGGCTCCGCGGGATGGCGGGGCCGGCCTCTCAGATGGTGCTCGTGCCTCTTGGTGCCGCGATTAGTGGCGGGTCAGGTGTTTTGGACGTTGGTTTTGGCGTCGGTGGCGCGGTCTTTGACGTCGGTGACGGCTCCTTGGCCTTCGGCTTTGACGTTTTGGGCGGCGTCGGTGGCGGTGGCTTTGACGTTGTCCATGGCTTGCTGGGCTGGTTCCTTCAGGTCCTGGACCATGTCCTTGGCGGCGTCGGTGACCTGGGTGGCGAGGGGCTCGGCGGCGGTTTTGAGCTGCTGGGCTGCTTCGCGTTCCTTTTGGCTGGCCGGGATCAGGGACGAGACGAGCATTCCGGCGCCGAAGGCGATCAGGCCGGCGGCCAGGGGGTTGCCCTGGGTTTTGGCTTTGACCTGGTCCGGTGCGTGGGAGAGTGCGGTGCCGGCGTCAGAGAGTTTGGCGGCGGCGGCGTCCTTGGCGCCGTGCAGGGATTCGCCGGTGCTGTGCAGGGCGTCCCCGGCGTGCCCGGTGCCGGAGGAGACCTTGTCCTGGACCCGGGTGGTGGTTGAGTCTGCTGCTCCCATGATTTTCTCCTTGACCCCTGTCACGGCGTCCTTCACTGATTCTGTGACTTTTTCAGTCTGGCGGTGGACGATGTTGGAGGGGGTAACTTTGTCGGCGACCGCGTCCACGTTGGTGCCCAGGCGTGCGCGGGTTTCTTCAATGTCTTGGCGGATTGCGTCCGGGTTATCGCTCATCGGTTTACCTCACCTGGTTTTAGGGTTTCGGGAATTTCAGAGAGTGTTTCGCCTGTCTGGGGCATGCCCTTGATTTGTTTGAGTTCCTTGCGGCCGATCGAGGCCAGGACCGCGGCGATGATGCCCCAGATCACGGCGACGATCACGGCGGCCCAGCCCAGCGGCATCAGGGCGCCCAAGGCGAACATCAGTGCCAGGGAAAGGAACACCAGGACGAAGTGCCCGGCCACGCCGGCTCCGGCGAGCATGCCAGAGCCTTTGCCTGCCTTGGTGGCGGACTGTTTCAGTTCGGCCTTGGCGAGCTCGACTTCCTGGCGCATCAGGGTGGACAGATCCCGGGTCACATCACCCAGCAACTCACCCAACGACGCGTTGTCCGCCTTCACATGCGCCTCACTCGGCGGCGGCTCCGGAATAGAACTACTCATCAGAGCCCGCCTGACTGCCCGCCGGCACGCCGGTCCCGAGCGAGGGGATCATCATCCAGCGGATCAGCGGCCAGCCGGGGATCACCCAAGGGGTCCTCAGCTGTCCGGTTTCCGGACCAGGGCTCCTCTTCCACCAGCTGCGGACTGTCGAGAGGGCTGGCGGGACGTGCTGCGTCGGGGTAGCCGGTACCCGGGGCGCCGCCGTCGTAACCAGCTGTGGTGGTGGCCGGGCCGGGGAGCTGGACCGGGGGAGGCGGGACTGTTCCGCCGGCAGGGGTGTAACCCTCGGTGTACTGGTCGCCGTAGGGGCTGGAGTACTGGCCGGAAAGTCCTGCAGTGCCGGCATTGCCGGACGGGGTTGCAGTTTCGGTAGTGCCTGCGGTGAGGCCGCGGGTCAGGCGGCCTGCGAGGACGCCGGCGCCGGCGGCCAGCAGGAGGAAGGTGCCGGGCTTGTTGCGGGCGAACCTCTGGACTTCGCCCAGCAAGTCGCCCGGCTGCTTGTTCTCAAGCCAGGAAGCCACCGACTCGCTGCGCTGCGCAGCCTGCCGGATCAGGTCGCTGGCCATGCCCTGCTGGTCCGGGGCGTCCGCCATGCTCTGCAGCTGGCTGGAAATGGTGCGGATGCCTTCGGCCGCCTTCTGCTGCTGGGTGCCGGCCTGGCTGGAAAGCCCTGATTTTGCCTGGGACAGCAGGTCCTGCGCGCTGGACTTCGCCTCGGAAGCAACGTGGGCGGCTTCTTCCTTCGCCGTCTGGGCCACATTCTGGGCGGAGCCCTTCGCGGTCCGGGCTACGTCAGCTGCTTCTTCCTTTGCTGCGTCCTTGCGGGACGACCCCGAGGCGTCACCGATTGGTGCCTCGCCATATTGGGGGGTGGCGGCGGACGGGAAAGTGCTCGCGCTTCGCTCGCCCGGAATTCCTGTAGAGGCCGGCGGAGCCGTGTAGGCGGGATCCTCGGGCCATTGGTTCTCTGTCATCTTCGCTCTCTCTTTCCAAGAAGGCCGGTTGTTGATCAAGAACCAGCGATACTGGCCCTAAAATAATAAGCATGATTACTAATAAAAGGTAAGTACGCTTGCTAAGCGAGTTATTAACGGTTCCAAAAAGTCAGCCGGAATGGCCTCCGCCGGCCCGGTCACATCGAAGTGGAAGTGGTGGGTAATTTGGAAATGGCTCCGTGGATTTGGGTGGTAATTGCCGTAGTCGTGGTGGTGCTGATCGTGCTGCTGCTGCTCGCAACAGGACGCCGGCGAAAGGCGATTCAGCAAAAGCGGGACGATGCGCACCGCGAGAAGGCCGCGGAGATCCGCCGTGAGGCCGAGAACAGGGAACTTGACGCCCGGGAACGGGAGGCTAAGGCGGCACGCGCCAAGGCGGACGCAGAACAGGCGCAGGTTGAAGCAGCGCGACTGAGCCAGCATGCGGATCAGCAGGCCGCCGAGGCCAGGGCGATCCGCGAAGACGTGGGTGAACGGACGCGGAAAGCGGACGAGCTCGACCCCGACATCAAGGGGGACCGCGACGCCAACCGGGGCACCACCAATCGCCCCAATGCGGCCCGCGATGCTGCTGACACTGCCCGCGGGGCGGGAGGAGCCCGTGACGGCGCCCGCGAGGACCGCCGCAACGATGGCGCCAACCCTGGCCAGGGCGGCTCGCACTTGGATCGCGACAATCCGCGCTCAGGCATCTAGGCCGTTACGCGGGGCGGCGCTGAGTCGAGGGGCGGGGGCTGCACCTAGCTCTTAGGCGCAGTGCCGTGCCTCGGTTTTAGGGTGGGGGAGGGAGTGACTCCTTCCCCCCTTCCTATGCCGTCCAGCACATCAAGAACTGCCTCTACTGATGAAGTCTTCGCTTCCCAGCCCAGGATCCGGCGCGCCCGGCCGGTGTCCATGACCGGTACCCCCGCCGCCATCTCAACCCAGCCCGAGTCGGTCGGTATCAGCCGGAGCCGCCAGGCGAGGCCCACGGCCTTGTGAAGCAGGCCCATGGGTATGGGAAGGATTCTTTGAGCCCGCACAATGCGGGCAAGTTCCTGGGGTGTGAGTACCGGTTCCGCTGCAATATTAAAGGGCCCGGAAGCCCGCTGGTCGATGACCCGCCAGTAGGCTTCAGCCACGTCGTCCGCGTGGACTGCCTGGAAAATCAGGTTGTCCGGAGCGGGCAGCAGCGGAAGCCAGGGCCTTCGTGGCAGGAGCCGGGGAATGAGCGGTCCGAGGAAATACCTGCCGATCTCGCTCCCGGCGTCCCGCTGGAAAATAAGCCCGGGCCGGAGCCTTGCGACGGCGATACCCGGCTCGGCTGCCGCGAACTCGTCCAGGAGTTTTTCCTGCGCTGCCTTGTGCCGGCTGTAATGCGAGCCGGCCATGCCCTGTGCAGGCCAGGACTCATCCGAGCGCCGGTCCTTGGGTGCCTTGCTGTAGGCACCGATCGATGACGCGCAGACGACCTGTTTGACGCCGGCCGTCCGCGCGGCTTCCAGGACATTCGCTGTTCCCGTGACGTTGGTCCGGTACAACTGGTCCAGGTCCCGGTTCGGTTGAATCTGCCAGGCCAGGTGGACAACGGAGTCCACCCCGGCCAGCGCCGATTCCAGCTTTGGGCGGTCGCTTTCCAGCCCCACATCCAGCGTGCGCCACTCCACGCCCCGATAGGGCGGCTGTGACGTGTCCGGCAGGCGCCTGCTGATCCCGGTCAATTGCAGACTTTCCGGCTTCCTGGACAGCTTGGCCTGCAGGTTCCGAAGCAGTGCTGTTCCTGCGTTTCCACTGGCTCCGATAACGGCGATGCGCATGACAAAAGCTCCTTGGCAGGGGGGTATGCAGTTCGTCTTACATGCCGAGCCTAATGCCGCGAAGGATTGTTTTATAAGCAACCTTATGATTTCCTATGGCTAAGTCTTGCCGCAGGCTTCGGAACCAGACCGAGGGAACCAACGACAATGCCCGAATCTTTTGCCGCGCTTGCCGTGGACGCTACGCCTGTCCAGGAGCCGTGCCTGGAACCACCGAATGACAACCGCCCAGCCGCCAAGGCCGGGCGGTTGCGGGAGACCTTCGAAAATGACCTGGTCCTGAGTTATCTGGACCTTGCCGAGGCCCTCGCCGGCCGCTTCGAAGCCCGGGGACGGGAACGGGCAGATCTGAACCAGGTGGCCTATCTTGGCCTGGTTAAGGCCGCCCGCGGCTTCGACCAGACCAAGGGTGAGAGCTTCCCCGCATACGCTGCGCCAACCATCGCAGGGGAGTTGAAGCGATACCTGCGTGACCGCACATGGGTGGTCCGGCCGCCCCGGAACATCCAAGACCTTCGCACCAGGATGTTCCGGGTGGAGCCGGAGCTGGTGCAGTCCCTGGGCAGGAATCCCAGCGTGGCCGAGCTGGCCGCGGAGCTAGGGGCGGATGCTGCCGAGGTGCAGGAAGCCATCTCGGCGTCCAGCAGCATGCATCCGGACTCCCTGGACGCGGCGAACGTCCACAGCGACGCTCCCTCGATCGGTGACTTACTGGCTTGCCCCGAGACGCCCTTGGAGCGGCTTGAGGACCTTGCCTGCCTGCGGGAGGCCATGCAGGACCTGGACGCCGCGGACAGGGAACTCCTTTACCGCCGCTACTTCTGCGAGGAGACCCAGGTTCAGTTGGGGAAGCGGCTGGGGATGTCGCAGATGCAGGTTTCGCGCCGGCTGGCCCGGGTCCTCGTTGAACTCCAGCGCAGGCTTTTGAGCAGTACCCAGGGAGACGGCGGCCGTGAGGAGCAGGAGCTTCCCACTGGGTCCACCGCTTCTGTAGGCCCCGTCCGCCGTGCCGCCGGCACCGGAGTGTCCAGCAAAAATTCTGCCCGCCGGAGCGGCCCGCGGGCCAGGGGCAGGTAGCCCTGCAAGGCCATCCATGGGCCCCAGGAGAAGGCTCCGAACGGGCCAGGAGCAGCATCAGCAGCGGTATCTTGCCTGTTCAAACCGCTGACACCGCACGAGCGGAAAGACGAGAAAAGCAGCAGCCCCTGTTTAGGAGCAGCAGCAGTGGGGAACAGGGAGGATATGGGAAGCTCCGTATCCTCCAAGCTCCGCGCTGTCCTGTTCGACCGGGACGGGACCCTGGTGGTCGACGTGCCCTACAACGGCGACCCCAGCCTGGTCACACCAATGCCGGGTGCCAAGGCGGTCCTGGATGCACTTCGTGCCGATGGGATAGCAACCGGAGTCATCAGCAATCAGTCGGGAATCGCACGCGGCCTGATTACCGCCGCCAACGTGGCGGACGTCAACGCCCGGGTGGAAGAGCTCCTGGGCCCCTTTGACGTGTGGGAGGTGTGTCCGCACTCCGAACAGGACGGCTGTGACTGCCGCAAGCCTGCGCCGGGGATGGTGCAGAGCGCCTGCCGGAAGCTGGGCATCCAGGAATCGGAGGCGGCGCTGATCGGCGACATTGGTGCTGACGTCCTTGCCGCCGAAGCCGCCGGAGCAACCGGTGTCCTGGTACCAACGCCGGTGACAAGGGCCGAGGAAGTGGCCGAGGCCCAGCTCGTGGCCCGCAACCTGGCCGAGGCCGTCTCGCTGCTATCGGAGCGGCCCTGATGGGCCGCGTCCTGGTGGCACGCCTGGACAGCATGGGCGACGTTCTCCTGGCAGGACCCGCCGTGCGGGCCGTGGCGAACGGACGGTTCCCGGACGGCAGCCGGCCAAACCACGTGGTGATGCTCTGCGGCAGGCAGGGCGAGGCGGCGGCGGGTATGTTGCCGGGCGCCGCGGAGGTCTACAGCTGGGACAGCCCATGGATCATGAATCCTGCGCCCAAGATGACCGGCCCACACGCTGACAGGCTGATCGAGTACGTTCGGAATTCCAGGATCACCGAAGCGGTCATCCTCACCTCCTTCCACCAGTCACCCCTGCCGCTCGCCCTGCTTCTCCGGCTGGCCGGTGTTGAACGAATCACCGGTGCCTCCACCGATTACGCCGGCTCGTTGCTGGATGTCCGGCTCAAGCCGGGCGAAGACTTCCCTGAGGACCAGCCCGAGGCGGAACGCGCGCTGGGCATCGCGGAGGCGGGAGGATTCCGGCTCCCGGCAGGCGACGACGGAAAACTCCGCCTCACGTCCGTCCCCAACGTCCGTGGACTGGTGGGTGAGGAACCCTACGTGGTGGTCCACCCCGGCGCCGCCGTCCCCGCCAGGGCATGGCCGCCGCTGCACCACGCGGCCGCCGTCGAACTTCTTCAGGGTGCGGGCCACCGCGTCGTGGTGACCGGCGGTCCCGGCGAGACTTCGCTGACTGCCACCGTCGCCGGGCCATCCGCACTCGACCTTGGCGGGCAGACGGACCTCCACACCTTGGCGGGAGTCATGGCGGGGGCCGACGCCGTCGTCACCGGCAACACCGGTCCCGCCCACCTCGCGGCAGCAGTGGGCACGCCCGTCGCGTGCCTCTTTTCGCCGGTAGTGCCGGCCATCCGGTGGGCGCCGTACGGAGTATCACTTGAGCTGCTCGGCGACCAGAACGCCGCCTGCCGGATGACACGGGCCCGTGTCTGCCCCGTCCCTGGCCACCCCTGCCTTGACTCCGTTTCACCCGAGGAAGTGGTGGCGGCCGTAGAACGCCTGATCGGCGGAGTCAGCTCCTTCAGCACCCACGTCAGTACCCGTAGAAAGGCCCGCAACAGATGAGAATCCTGCTCTGGCATGTCCACGGTT
Source organism: Arthrobacter sp. MDT2-3 (assembly GCF_059090465.1). Taxonomy (NCBI): domain Bacteria; kingdom Bacillati; phylum Actinomycetota; class Actinomycetes; order Micrococcales; family Micrococcaceae; genus Arthrobacter; species Arthrobacter sp. MDT2-3. The sequence continues at coordinate 924,029 of NZ_JBNHFS010000001.1, forward strand.
CCTGGACGGATGCGTTTGTCCGCGGCCGTCATGAGTACCTCCTTCCCGTCCTGCCGGAAGGTGGTGCCTGGGGCCTTGGCCGTGCCGGCAGGGACTGGCCGGCGTCCGTGCGGGAGGTGGACCTCGCGGCGCTGGACGCCGACGCCGTTGACGCCGTCGTTCTTCAACGACCCGAGGAAATTGACGAAGTTGCCCGTCTGCTGGGCCGGCGGCCCGGCGTTGACCTGCCCGCTGTGTACCTTGAGCACAACACCCCTAAGGGCGATTTCCCCTTCACACGGCATCCCCTCGCGGACCAGCACAGCATCCCCCTGGTGCATGTCACCCATTTCAATAGGCTGGCCTGGGACAACGGGTCAGCCCGCAGCCTGGTGATCGAACACGGAATCCCGGACCCGGGGCAGCTTTATACAGGGGAGCTGCCGGAGCTGGGCGTGGTGGTGAACGAGCCCATCCGCAGGGGACGTGTCACCGGGACCGACCTGCTGCCCGCCTTCGCCTCCGTAGCGCCGCTGCAGGTCTTCGGCATGAAGACCGACGGCCTGGCTGCCGCCGCCGGCATTGACCCGTCCCGGCTGACGGCCCGCGGCGACCTCCAGACCCGGGAACTGCACCGGGAACTGGCCCGCTGCCGCGTCTATGTGCATCCCATGCGCTGGACCTCCCTGGGCTTGTCCCTGCTCGAAGCCATGCACCTGGGGATGCCGGTGGTCGCCCTGGCAACCACTGAAGCGCCGCGGGCGGTGCCGCCGGAGGCCGGCGCCGTTTCCGCCGATATCGATGAGCTGCTCCGCTGTGCGCGGCGGCTGGTCAACAATCCGGATGAAGCCCGACGGCGGGGCGTTGCCGCCCGTGAGGCGGCACTGGAACGCTACGGCCTGGGCAGGTTCCAGGACCGCTGGGATGAGCTCCTGGCGGACCTGGGCGGCCGGCTCCGGCACTCCGACAACGAACGCCTGGACAGGAAGATCCTTGTTCCGGCGGGAGAGAGGAAGACCCCATGAAAATCTCCATGATTTCCGAGCACGCCAGTCCGCTGGCGGCATTGGGCGGGGTGGACGCCGGCGGGCAGAACGTGCACGTTGCTGCGCTGTCCGAAGCCCTTGCCAAGCGTGGCCACCACGTCACCGTCTACACGCGCAGGGATGCAACGGAGCTCCCGGCCAGGGTCCGCGTGGGGCGCCGCCTGGAGGTGGTCCACGTGGACGCCGGCCCGGCGCGCCATGTTCCCAAGGACGAACTGCTTCCTTACATGGGCGAACTTGCCGACGGCGTGGCCCGGGACTGGGGCCACCGGCCGCCCGATGTGGTCCACGGGCACTTCTGGATGTCCGGCGTCGCCGCCCTGGACGCCGCCAGGCGGCCGGACCAGGGCTACCGGGTGCCCGTCATCCAGACCTTCCACGCATTGGGCACCGTCAAGCGGCGGCACCAGGGCGCAGAGGACACCAGCCCCCTGGAGCGGCGGTGGCTGGAGCCCGGCGTCGGACGCTCCGCGGACCGGATCGTCGCCACCTGCTCCGATGAGGTCTTCGAGCTCAAGGCGATGGGAATCAACACGGGGAAGATCTCCATCGCCCCCTGCGGCGTGGACCTCGGCTTCTTTTCCGTTGAGGGTCCCGTTGCCGCCAGGAAGCGCACCCACCGCATCCTCTCCGTAGGCCGCCTGGTGCCGCGCAAAGGCGTGGACCTGGTGATCCGGGCGCTCCCCTACCTTCGCGAGGCGGGTTTTGAGGACGTCGAACTCCTGATTGTGGGGGGCGGCGGAGACTCCGGCGCGCTCCATGCCGACCCCGAAGTGCGGCGCCTCATGGACCTGGCAGCGGAATTGGGCGTCTCGGACCAGGTGAGCCTGCAGGGCCAGGTGTCCCGCGGCGAGATGCCCGGGATCTTCCGCAGCGCCGACGCCGTGGTGTGCGCACCCTGGTACGAACCGTTCGGCATCGTCCCGCTGGAGGCCATGGCCTGCGGTGTCCCCGTTGTTGCTGCGGCAGTGGGTGGCCTGCGGGACACTGTGGTGGACCAGGGGACAGGCCTGCACGTGCCGCCGCGGGATCCAGAAGCCATCGCATCGGCGCTCGCCCTGCTGCTTGAAGACCCCACCCTGCGGGCGGAGCTTGGCAGCGCGGGGAAGAAGCGTGCCCGCACCCGGTATTCCTGGGACCGGGTAGCGGCCGAAACCGAAAAGGCTTATCAGCTGGCGGTGGCCGGTGCTGCCGCCGGTATTGTCCCGATGGAAGGAGCAGCACTGTGACTCCGGAATCATCCCTGCGTGAGGCTGACCTGCAAACTTTGGCAACGCCTGCCGCCTTGCCCGCGGTGCTGCCAGGTGCCACCTTTGTGGACCCGGCCAGTGCAGATGCTGTCCGTATCCACCTGGACAACGTGGTACCGGCGCTCGAATCGCTGCGGAGCCAGTCCGGCCGGCTTGCGGCCTGGGGTGTGGAGCTGGCCCAGCGCCTGCTCCGCGGCCAGCGGCTGCTTGCCGCCGGCAACGGCGGTTCAGCAGCGGAGGCCCAGCACCTCACCGCGGAGCTGGTGGGCAGGTTCGACGGCGAGCGGGTTCCGTTTTCCGCCATTTCCCTGCACGCGGAATCATCAGCGGTGACCGCCATTGCCAACGATTACGGCTACGACGACGTCTTCGCCCGCCAGGTGCGGGCGCATGGCCGGTCCGGGGACGTACTGATACTGCTGTCTACCAGCGGCAAGAGCCCCAACCTGCTGCGGGCCGCCGAGGTCGCGGCCCGCCTGAACGTGACCACCTGGGCACTCACGGGAGCCGGACCCAACCCGTTGGCCGACGCCTGCGACGAGGCCGTCATGATTGACGCCCTCAACGCCAACGCCCAGGAGGGCCATCTGATCGCCCTCCACGCAATCTGCCGCGCCTTCGACCTGGAAGTAGCACGGCACAGCTCAACGGATATTGTGGGCCTGCAGAACCTCACCCTGCAGAAGGGGGGTGGCAGGGCATGAGGATCGTCGTCGTTGGTGATGTGATGCTGGACGTGGACCTGTCCGGCGAGGCCACGCGGCTGAGCCCGGACGCACCCGTACCGGTGGTGGACGTTTCCGGCGTCAAGCGCCGTGCCGGCGGAGCAGGGCTGGTGGCCCGGATGCTTGCCGGGGACAACTGGCCCGTCACGCTGGTGACGGTCCTGGGCGATGACGACGCCGGCCGGCAGCTTGAGGCCCACCTCGCCGGAGTGCGGCTTGTGGCAGGTCCAAGCGGCCATGCCTCGCCCGTCAAGACCCGCGTGCGGGCCGGATCGCATCCGGTGGTCCGGTTCGACCAGGGCTGCGAGAAGGCTCCCGTCCCCGATGTCAGCCCCGCCATGCTCCGCGAGGTGGAGAAGGCGGGCGTGATCATCGTGGCCGATTACGGCCGGGGGCTGGCGGCCAACCCGCAGCTCCGCGAGCTCCTGGCCAGGCTCGCCGGGCACGTGCCCATAGTCTGGGACCCGCATCCTGCCGGGCCAGACCCGGTGCCGGGAGTCGCCGTCGTCACGCCCAACCTGTCCGAGGCCCGGAAGGCCGTGCAGTTGCGCGGCCGGCAAGAAAACCGCGCCCCGCAGGATGGCGCGTCACGGGACGGCGGGGACACTGCTGCAGGGGATCCGGCCGCAGAGGCCGGCGCGGTCCTGCTGGAGGAATGGGGCAGCCGCGCTGTCTTGGTCACCAAGGGTGAGCAGGGCGCCGTCCTGTGCCGGCGTGACCGGAGCCCGCAGCCTGTTCCCGCGCCCCGGGTGGAAGCCGGCGATCCCTGTGGTGCCGGCGACCGGCTCGCAGCGAGCCTCGCTGTGCACCTTCTGGCCGGCCGGGACCTTGCCGAAGCCGCGGAACTTGCCGTCCATGACGCCGCAGATTTCCTCGCCAACGGCGGGGTGTCCGCCCTTCCCGATAGCGGCGGGGAGCCCGCGCAGCCAAAGCCCCGGGTCAACGATCCCCTGCTGCTGGCCCGCGCCGTGCGGGAAAACGGCGGGAAGGTAGTGGCCACCGGAGGGTGCTTCGACCTGCTGCACGCCGGGCACGTCCGGTCTCTGGCCGCTGCCCGTGAGCTGGGCGACTGTTTGATCGTCTGCTTGAACTCGGACGATTCCGTGCGGCGGCTGAAGGGGCCGGAGCGTCCCATCATCGGCCAGCATGACAGGGCCGAACTGCTCCTGGCCATGGAATGCGTGGACGCCGTGATGGTCTTCGACGAAGACACACCTGAGGCAGCCCTCGAACGCCTTCGCCCCGACATCTGGGTCAAGGGCGGCGACTACAAGGGTGCCAGCCTGCCCGAGGCCAGCTTGGTGGAGAGCTGGGGCGGCCGTTGCCTCACTGTGCCGTACCACCCGGCCCGTTCCACCACGGGCCTGGCCGACGCCCTCGCAAAGGTCAGCTGAAACCGGGTGGGCTAAACCGTCTGGTCACGCCCGCCCAACCCAAGTTTTGTATTCCCCGTTGAAAGGAACACCATGACTGCAGAATCAAACACCCCCGGCCGCGTACTCGTAACCGGAGGTGCCTCCGGACTGGGTGCCGCCGTCGTCGACGCCGTCCTGAAGGCGGGCGGCACTCCGGTGGTCCTGGACCGCGATATCAGCAACGTATCCGCCGTGAAAGCCTTTGAAGTGGACGTCTCGGACCGGCAGGCAGTGGAGGCCGCCGTACGCGAAGCCGCGGAATCCCTTGGTGGGCTCGAAGCAGTGGTCACTGCCGCCGGCATCGACCGCTGCGGCAAGCTCGCCGACGTCGAGGCCACAGAGTGGGAGAAGGTCATCGGCGTGAACCTGATGGGCACCGTATCAGTGGTGCGCGCAGCATTGCCGTACCTGAAGTCCTCCCACGGCCGGGTGGTGACTGTCGCTTCCACCCTGGGCAAGCGCGCCGTGGCCGACGCAACGGCGTACTGCGCATCCAAGTTCGGTGTGGTGGGATTCAGCCACGCGCTGGCTGCCGAGACCGGCGGCGAAATCGGCGTGACCACCATGATCCCCGGCGGCATGAAGACGCGCTTCTTCGACGACCGCACAGAGCAGTACAAGCCCCAGGACGATTCGCGGCTCAATGACCCCAACAACGTGGCCCAGGCCATCCTCTTCGCGCTGTCCCAGCCTACCGGATGCGAGGTCCGCGAGATGCTGATCTGCCACGAGGAAGAGGGCTCCTGGCCCTAAACCCCACATACGACCAGGCCGGAACCGACGGGAGGAATCTCATGCCCACCATTGCTACAGAAACGACTGCACGCCCGGAAGCCGCCGACAGCAACGGCATCACCATCCGGAACCCACGAACCGGTGACGTCCTTTGGACTGTGCCGGAGGCCGAACCGGAAGCAGTGTCCCAGGCGGTAGAGGTGGCCCGGAGCGCTGCGGCGGATTGGGCTTCCACTGCGCCGGCCGAGCGGGGTGCGGCACTGCGTGCTGCGGCAAAGGCGCTCGCTGCAGCGGCCCGGGAGCTCGCGGAACTCAACGCCAGCGAAACGGGGCGGCCGGTGGAGGAATCGCTCGCCGGCATCGGCGCAGGGGTTTCCACGCTGGAACAGTACGCGGAGCTGGGGCCCGTCCACCGGGGGCACAGCCTGCGAGGCAACCGGCTTGCCTCCGATTACACCGTTGCCGAGCCCCGCGGCGTGGCTGTCCTGCTGACCCCGTGGAACGATCCCGTTGCGGTGGCATGCGGCCTGATCGGCGCCGCGCTGGCTACCGGCAACACCGTGGTGCACAAACCAAGCGAGCGGTGCCCGCGGCTGGGTGAGGCCTTGGGCGAAGTCCTGGCGGCAGGCTTTCCGCCCGGCGTTTTCCAGACGATTTCGGGCGGCGCCGGCGTTGGTGCACTCCTTGCCCAGTCAGAGGTGGACGTCATCGCGCACGTGGGCTCCAGTGCGGCCGGAGCGCGGATCGCCAGGGCCGGAGCGCTGACGGGTGCCCACGTCATCCGGGAGAACGGGGGAAATGATCCGCTGCTGGTGGACCGGGACGTTGACCCGCTATGGGCTGCCGAGCAGGCGGCAATTGGTGCCTTCAGCAACAGCGGCCAGATCTGCGTGGCTGTTGAGCGGATTTACGTCCATGAGGACATCGCCGCAGAGTTCTGCGCAGCCTTGGAAACCGAAGCGGCTGTGCGTAACGGCAACGGGTCAGTGGCCCCGCTGGTGGATCTGAGGATGCGGGATGAGGTCCACGCGCAGGTCACTGACGCCCTGAGGCAGGGTGCGCATGCCGTCGAGGGCGGTGCCCTCCCGGACGGCCCGGGCTCCTTCTACCCCGCCACCGTGCTGCTGGAATGCACGGACCGGATGCAGGTCATGACGGAGGAAACCTTTGGACCCGTTGCCCCCGTGCAGGTGGTGAAATCGTTCGACGAGGGGCTCCGCCTGGCATGCAGTGGCAGGTACGGCCTGGCTGCCACCGTTCTCAGCAACAACATCGCCCACATCCAGCGGGCAGTCGCTGCCCTCCCGGTTGGGACGGTGAAGATCAACGAAGTGTTCGGCGGCGCCCCCGGCGGTGCTGCCCAGCCGCGGGGCGAAAGCGGCGCGGGCTTCGGCTACGGCCCGGAACTCCTGGACGAGTTCAGCCGGGTCAAGGTGGTGCACATTGCGGCGCCTCCGTCTGCAGCCCCTGACGCGGCGGCGGATGCGGAATCCGCGGCTGAACAGCAGGACGGGTCATGAGTCTGTCACCGGAGAACCTGCCTGCCGACCTCCCGGTTGAGCCTGCCGACGTGGACCTTTCCAGCCAGCGGGCGCTCTCCGAATGGCTGCCAGGGCGACTGGCCGCGGAAGAGCCGGCGATCATGGTAATCGGCGACCTGATGCTGGACGGCTGGTGGAGCGGCAGCATCGAACGGCTGTGCCGGGAAGCCCCCGCCCCGGTAGTAGACGTGCAAACCCGGGAGTCCGTTCCCGGCGGGGCCGCCAATACCGCCATGAACCTGGCAGCCCTCGGTGCCCGGGTCTCCGTGGCAGGCATCATCGGAACCGACGATGCCGGCGTGGACCTGCGCAGCCAGCTGGTGGATGCAGGCATCGATGTCAGCCACCTGCACAGCCACCCGGACATGGTGACCACCACCAAGATCCGCATCAGCAGCGGCGGACAGGTGATGCTCCGCATCGACGACTCCGCCAAGGCGGTGCCGGCCGAAGCGCTGGCCGCGCTGGCTGCTTCCGTGCGTGCCGCCGTCGACCAGCAGGACGCCGTGCTGGTTTGCGATTACGGCAACGGGGTGCTGGCGGATCCGGTGCGGGCCAGCCTGGTGGATGCTCTCGCCGCCCCGGCTGCCGGCGGGGATCGTCCGCTGCTGGTGGTCGATTCGCACGACCCCCGGCCCTGGGCGCCGCTCCGCCCGGACCTGGTAACCCCGAATGCGCAGGAAACGGCGCGCATGCTGGACCTGCGGCTTCCCGACGGGCAGGACAGGGTGGCAGAGGTAAGCAAGCACGCCGATGCCCTGCTGGAAGCCACGGGCGCAGGGGCCGTGGTGGTCACCCTGGACCGTGACGGCACCGTCCTGCTAAGGCCCGACGGCGTGACGCACCGTACGTGGGCCCGTCCGGCCGCGGAAAAGCAGGCCTCCGGTGCAGGCGACACGTTCGTGGCTGCGCTGACCCTGGCGCGCGCTGCCGGGCTGCCGTTGACGGCGAGCCTGGACCTGGCGCAGTCGGCCGCGGACGTGGTGGTGCACCAGCCGGGCACGTCCGTTTGCAGTACAGGCCAGCTCAGCCGGTACCTCAAGGCCTTCGCCGACACTGCCCTGGGTGCGGACGAGCTGCAACGGCAGCTGGAGCTGCACCGGGCGCAGGGCCAGCGCATCGTGCTGACCAACGGCTGCTTCGACGTGCTGCACAGCGGCCACACGCGCTACCTCAACCAGGCGAAACAGCTGGGGGACGTGCTGGTGGTGGCGCTTAACAGCGACGACTCGGTCCGAAAGCTTAAGGGCGCCGGCCGGCCCATCAACGGGGTGGCGGACCGTGCAGCGGTGGTGGCGGCACTGAGTTGCGTGGATTACGTGACTGTCTTCGACACTCCCACCGCGGCCCCGCTCATCGCGCAGCTCCGGCCCGAGGTTTATGCCAAGGGCGGGGACTACACCCCGGAAATGCTCGCCGAGACGCCGGCAGTGGAGGAGTACGGCGGCCGGGTGGCCATTCTGGACTATGTGGCGGAACGGTCCACCACGGCTGTGGTGAAGCGGATCCGGGAAGGCGAAGGGGCTGTGCCGGGCAGCTAGGGTGCGGGCACCGGTGCTGTCGGAAGCAATTAGGGTTGAAACATGACTGAAGCGCGGCACGGGTAATGGCAAAACGCGGCAGGTCAGGTGGCCGGAACGGCCTGCGCCCTGTAGCAGGAGTGGTGGAGGTCCCCGCGGGAGCCCGGCCCAGCGGACCAGTTGAAGGCGTCTACTACGTCGACACCGGGGACTGCGAGCTGATCGCCGACCAGGACAACTCCACCGGCTGGCTCCTGAAGATCAACGGCGTGATGAGTTCGCACATCGACCTCGCCGACCCGCTGTTCCTGGATTTCGAGTACATGCGCTGGATGGCGGCGCTGATCGAGTCGCGCTGGCCGCCGTCGGAAACGGCGGGAACCAGGCCGAAGCTCCGCGGCTTGCATCTGGGCGGCGGCGCCTGCTCCCTGGCCCGCTACTTCCATGCTGTCTATCCGGACGCCCGGCAGGTGGTGGTGGAGCTGGACGGCAAGCTGGCGGAGTACGTGCGCGGCTGGTTCGACCTGCCCAAGGCGCCGCTGCTCCGCCTGCGGGTGGGGGAGGCCCGCGAAGTCACGGAGACCCTGACGGCCGAGACCCGGGACTTCATCATTCGGGACGTTTTCGCCGGTGCCCTGACCCCGCGCCCGCTGACCACGGCCGAGTTCACCCGGCACGTCAGGCGGGTTCTCGCGCCCGGCGGGCTGTACGTGGTGAACTCCGGGGATGCGCCGGACCTGAGGAACGCCAGGCAGGACGCCGCCACCATCGCGGCTGCCTTCAAGCACACCGTCATCATCGCGGACCCGGCTATGTTGAAGGGGCGCCGCTACGGAAACATGGTCATGGCGGGCAGCGATACCCCGTTCGCTGATGACCCCCAACTTGCGCGCCGGCTCCTGGGCGGCGCCGTTCCGGCGCACCTGTGGGACGACACCCAAGTGCGGGCCTTTGCGGCCGGATCACCCGTGCGGCACGACCCGCCCGGTAGCTAGCTCAATCACCGGAACCTCGGCCCAGCAGCTTCTCCCGGTGCTCCGCCATCTGTTCCCGCAGCGCGTGCACTACCGCCGCCACCGCAGGCCGCCGCAGCGAGTCCGGCCGGAGCACCATCCAGTACGGCAGCAACTCGGCGATCTCTGAGGGCAGCAGGCGGACCAGGTCATCGTGGAGGTCGCCCATAAAGCAGGGCAGGAAACCGATGCCGGCCCCGGCGCGGGTTGCCTCCACATGGACAAAGACATTGGTGGAGGTGAGGCCGTCGCGCATCCCCGGGACCAGGCGGCGGGGCGCGTCAAGGTCATCCACCTGCAGCATGGAATCAACGAAGTAGACCAACGGGTGTTCGTTGAGTTCGGCCACGGTGGCAGGCGTGCCGTGCTCCTCCAGGTAGGCGCGCGAGGCATACATGCCCAGCATGTAGTCACCCAGCCGCACCGCTTCGGCCCGGTGCACCTGCGGTTCGCCCACCACCACTTCGATGTCCAGTCCGGAGCGCTGCTGCAGCGCCCGGCGGGTCATGGTCACCACCTCAACGCACAGCCCCGGATGATCCCGGCGCAGCCGGGCGACGGCAGGGGCGGCGATATAGGCGCTGAAGCCATCCGTCGCCGTCATACGGACGACGCCGGTAATCGGGTCGGGTGCCTTCCCGGCTGCTCCCAGCGTGCCCACCACCGCTTCCACCTGTTCGGCGACCTGCACGGCCCGGGCTCCGAGGTCAGTCAGTTCCCACCCTCCGGTGGCACGCGCCAGAACCCGGCCGCCGAGCGCCTTCTCAAGGGCTGCTATCCGCCGCGAGACGGTGGTGTGGTTGAGCCCCAAGGCCTGGGCCGCCGTCGTGTACTTTGCGGAGCGGGACACCGCGAGCAGTACCAGCAAGTCATCGGGGTTGGCTTTCATATCTGCAATTCTGCATGCACTTGGTGCTTGATTAGTCATTGAAGGTGCATGTCTGTGCAGTAATACTCAGTGGGAAACACCCGAGGGGATTGCTATGGAAAACACTTTGAATGGCCGCAAGGCATTGGTCACCGGCGGTGCAAGCGGCATCGGCGCCGCCTGCGTCCGGGAACTGGCCGCCCGTGGAGCGAAAGTGGTGGTTGCCGACGTCGACGCCGCCGGCGCTGCCGAGCTTGCCGATGAGGTGGGCGGCACCTCCTGGGCTGTTGACCTGCTGGACGTGGACTCGCTCGCCACCCTGAGCCTGGATTGCGACGTCCTGGTGAACAACGCCGGGATCCAGCGCATCAGTCCTATTGAGGAATTCGATCCGGTAGAGTTCCGCCGGATCATCGCCCTGATGCTGGAGGCGCCGTTCCTGCTGATCCGGGCTGCCCTGCCGCACATGTACACCAGCGGGTTCGGCCGGATCATCAACCTGTCCTCCGTGCACGGCATCCGGGCCTCGCCGTTCAAGAGTGCCTACGTTTCGGCAAAGCACGGTTTGGAAGGGCTCAGCAAGGTCACAGCGCTCGAAGGCGGGGACCACGGGGTGACCTCCAACTGCATCAACCCGGGGTATGTGCGGACGCCCCTGGTGGAGAAGCAGCTCGCGGACCAGGCTCTGGTGCACGGCATCCCCGAGTCGGAGGTACTGGCCAAGGTCATGCTCACAGAGTCGGCCATCAAGCGCCTGGTGGAGCCTGAGGAAGTTGCTTCCCTGGTCGCATGGCTGGCTTCGGACCACGCCGGCATGGTGACCGGAGCCAGCTACACCATGGACGGCGGCTGGTCCGCGCGGTAGTGCCGCCCGTGGAGGCACGGAGTTTTTGTCCAGGTATGCAGGGCTGGAGGCCGCTGAAGCCTGCAGATCTGGACAAAAACTCAATCCAGCCTTTTGAGGTGCCGGTGGTCGTAGAAGAAGACGCCCTCGGCGGTGTCCACCCCCGCGGACAAGCCCTGCAGGAACACCACCACTCCCTCGCGGCGGCCCTTGAAGGGATCGTCTGCCACTACTGCGTCACCGATCCTGTAAGGGGACCGTGGGGCGAAGGGCTTCACGACGCGGCTCCACGTTTGCGCCGCGACGGAGGCCAAGGTTACAGGCTGTCCCATGCTGGACAGGTCCTGGACAAGAGGTTTGACCATGCGTACCAACTCCTTGCGGGCGGCAAGCCGCCCACTGGCAGTGCAGGCAAACCGGAACGCTCCCAGCGGAGGACGGCCCTCCCATTCCGGCTGGCACCTTACGCCAAAGCTATGCGCTATTCACAGCAGTCACACCAGTAACATGTACTCGCTTTTTGAAGGGGCCCATACTCGCTCCGGTTGATTACTTGAGGAGTGCCTGGGAAGCCCTTCGGGTTGCTCCTATTTTTCTCAAGGCTGCCCTTTGATGATGTCGTCAGCGTTCTCGAAGGCCCACGCCACCAACGGAACGAGCAGCGCGCTCAGCTCATAACCGCGCCCGGTCAGGCTGTAGTCCACCCGTGGCGGAATGACGGGCTGGGCCGTCCGCGTGACGAGGCCATCACGCTCCAGGGTCTTGAGTGTTTGGGCCAGCATCTTCTCGCTGACGCCCTCTGCCCGCCGCCGCAAGTCGCTCCAGCGCTGCTCGCCCTCGGAAAGCGCCAGCAGGATCAGTACGCCCCACTTGCTGGTGATATGGTCCAGGACGGTGCGGCTGGGGCAGCCGGCCGGGAAAACGCCGTCGGCAAGGGCAGCCGGAAGGGGTGCTGCGTGGCCGGTAAACCCCTCGGCACTAACTTTCATGTAAGTACCTTACCTGAAAGTGCGTACTCTCTTTCGGGAAGTAATCGCGGAAGGGCGTGGTTGTGCTCCCTGACAGAACCCCGAATGGAAGGAAAATCATGACCATCGTTATCACCGGAGCAACCGGACAGCTGGGCCGCCACGTCGTCGAGGCCCTGCTGGAGCGGAACGTTCCCGCCGGGGAGATTGTGGCCGCGGGCCGTTCCGTCGAAAAGATCGCAGACCTCGCCGGGCGTGGTGTCCAGGTCAGGAGAATGGACTATGCCGACGCAGCCTCCGTAGCGGAGGCCTTGAAGGGCGCCCGCAAGGTGCTCCTTATCTCGGGCAGCGAGGTGGGCCAGCGGGTGGAGCAGCACCGGACCGTCATAGAGGCGGCGAAGGCTGAGGGTATTGAACTGGTGGCGTACACCAGCATCGCGAATGCGGACACCACCGGAATGAAGCTGGCAGCCGAGCACCAGGCAACGGAGGCCATCCTGCAGGAATCCGGCGTTCCGTTCGTGCTGCTGCGCAATGGCTGGTACCTCGAGAACTACACCGACCAGCTGCCCGGCACGCTCGCGCAGGGCGCCATCGCAGGCAGCGCTGGGGAGGGGCGTGTCAGCGCAGCTTCCAGGGCAGACTACGCAAATGCAGCTGCTGCAGTGCTGGTTGCCACCGACCAAGCCGGCAGGATCTATGAGCTGGGCGGCGATGAACCGTTCACCATGGCTGAGCTTGCGGCCGAGATCAGCGCCGCGGCCGGCACCCACGTTTCCTACCAGGACCTTCCGCCGCAGGAGTACGCCGGGATGTTGACCGGCTTCGGAGTGCCGGAGGCGTTCGCGGAGATCCTGGCCGACTCGGACCTGGGGATAGCCCGCGGTGACCTTCTGGTGAGCTCTGGCGACTTGCGCAAACTGATCGGACGCCCGGCCACTTCGTTGGCAGACGCGGTTCGTTTAGCCGCTCCCAGTGCCACTGCCTAGCATCTAGGACTTGGTGCCTGTGAGCGCCAGGGTCCCGCCCAGACCGATCATGATCGCCCCGCCGGTTGCCTCCATAGCTGAGACCCGGCGGGGCGACCGGGCAAACCATTGGCGGGCGGAACCTGCTGCTATTGCCCATAGGCTGTCCGAGACCAGTGCGATGACCAGGAACACCACCCCCAGCAGCGCCAACTGGAACGCGATGGCGCCTGACGGGTAGTGGACAAACTGCGGCAGCACGGCCATGAAGAACACCACTGACTTGGGGTTGGTGACGCCTACCACCAAGCCCTCAGCAACAAGGCGCAACGGGCGTGCGTCTACTGGCCGGGCGTCGAGGGAGTGGTGGCTCCGCCGGTGCCGGATGGCTTTGATGCCAAGGTAGATCAGGTAGGCGGCGCCCGCCAGCTTGACCGCACTGAAGAGGACCACGGACTGGGCAACAACAATGCCCACCCCCAACGCCACGGCCGCCACTTGCAGCAACTGCCCGGCGGCGTTGCCAAGGACGGTGAGGACGCCGCCCTTCCACCCGAGTGCCAGCGACCGGCCAATCACGAACAAAACGCTCGGGCCCGGCACGGCGATGAGGATCACGGCTGCAAGCGCAAAGGCCAGCAGGTTGGAGAGTGGAACCATGCCTGATCTTAGCTCCGGCAGTCACTGGTTTAGCCTCCCGAAGTCCTGATACTTACTTGCTGCCGGGGGCTGCGGTGACCACCGGCAGGGGCGAGGTCTCGTCCACGAGGTCAGCACGTCGTCGTCCGTCACCCTTGACCCACAGGCGGTAGGCAAGGACCAGAAGCGCCAGCCAGGCCCCGCCAACGTAGAGCGCGATCCTGGTGTCCTCGAATGCGCCCAGCACGGCGATCACCAGCGCCATGAAGGCAATGGTGAGTAGGGATGCCGCGGGCCACAAGGGCGACGGGAATTCCGACGCCGGCAGGCCGGTACGAGCGATTTCCCGCTTCATGGCCACATGGGAGGCCAGGATCATGACCCATACCCAGACAGTGGCAAACGTGGCGATCGAGGCGATGAGGATGAAGACGTTCTCGGGAATTACGGCGTTCAGGATGACTCCTACAAGGAGGATCCCGGCCATCATCACTACTGTCATCCACGGCACGCCGTGTCGCGATACCTTGCCGAAGGCAGCGGGAGCGTGGCCTTGCCGGGAGAGCCCGAAGAGGATGCGGCCGGCGCCGAAGATGTCGCTGTTGATGGCGGAGAGGGCCGCCGTGATCACCACGGCGTTCAGGATGTGGGGGGCTGCGGGGATGCCAAGCCCGCTGAAGATCTGCACGAAGGGGCTGCCGTTGCTGCCGATTTCATTCCACGGGAAGAGGCTCATGAGCACTCCCAGCGTCAAAACGTAGAACAGCAGGACGCGGACCGGGACGGTATTGACTGCCTTGGGGATGACTTTCTTCGGGTTCGCGGCCTCGCCGGCCGTGATGCCAAGCGTCTCGATACCGCCAAAGGCGAACATCACCACCGCGAAGGATGCCAGCAGGCCTTCGAAGCCGAACGGGAAGAAGCCGCCATGGTCCACAAGGTTTCCAAGGCCAGGCGCAACTGTTGAGCCGCCGGCCTGGAAGCCGAACGCGATAATGGCTGCGCCGCCGGCAATCATGGCAATGATGGCCACCACCTTGATCAGCGAGAACCAGAACTCCAGCTCGCCGAAGACTCTGACGCTGAGGAGGTTCAACGCGGCGAGGAAGAAGATGATGGCCAGGATCCAGACCCAGCGCTCCACCTGGGGGAACCAGAAGCCCATGTAGATACTGAAGGCTGTAACGTCCGCGATGGCGACGATGGCCATTTCGAAGACATAGGTCCAGCCTGTGACGAAGCCTGCCAGGGGACCAAGGTAGCGGCTCGCATACTGGCCGAAGGAGCCGGAGACCGGATGCCGCACCGCCATTTCGCCTAGGGCCCGCATCACCATAAACACTGCCGCGCCGCCAATGATGTAGGCCAGCAGGACCGCTGGTCCGGCTTTCTGGATAGCTGAGGCGGAACCATAGAAGAGGCCTGTTCCGATCGCGGAGCCCAGGGCCATGAACCGGATGTGCCGCACGTTCAGTCCGCGGTTGAGTACGCTTCCGACGGCGGCTGCGGGCGCCTGTTTTCCGGCCGGACTTTTGGTCCGGGCAGGGCTGGGTGCTGGTTGCATACAAATACCTTCTCGTCTTTGGGAGGGGAGCCGCTAACCAGCAGACCACTTTCGGAAGCGGCGTGATGAGTCTCACGGGGCGTTGGTGTCTTTGATTTCAGACGACGTGCTGTTTCAGCCTTCCGCTACGGCGGGGTACAACCCTTGACTCGATGGGTGGGTTCTCCTTAGTTTGAGGGGCCCGCTGTTGAACCCGGCGAATGACGCCGGACGGGAACTGCTTGAGGACGGGTTCAAGCACCCGCAGCCTGAAGGAGATTGACCATGAGAGCTATCGTGCAGGATGTTTATGGATCGCCCGACGTACTTGAGTTGCGGGATATCGCTGCGCCGGTGCCCCGCGAGGGCGAGGTACTGATCCGCGTGAGGGCGGCAGGCGTTGAGCAGGGTGTGTGGCACCTGATGACCGGGTTGCCGTATCTGGTCCGGCTCTTCGGTTACGGCTTGAGGAGGCCCAAGGTTCCCGTGCGGGGCCGGGAGGTAGCGGGCGTTGTGGAGGCCGCGGGTGCAGGAGTAACCCGCTTCTCTGCCGGTGACGAGGTCTACGGAACCTGCGACGGATCCTTCGCAGAGTACGTTCGCGCGAAGGAGGACAAGGTGGCCCGGAAGCCGGCGAACCTCTCGTTTGAGGAAGCGGCTGCGGCACCCATCTCCGCTGTCACCGCCCTGCAAGCTGTCCGGGATGCGGGCGAGGTCACCGTTGGCCAGAAGGTGCTCATCATCGGAGCCGGCGGGGGAGTTGGCTCCTTTGCGGTTCAAGTGGCCAAGGCTTTTGGAGCAGAAGTCACGGGAGTGTGCAGTACCGGCAAGGTGGAGCTGGTCCGGTCCCTTGGCGCGGATGCGGTCATCGATTACACCAAGTCCGATATTGCCGGGTCCGGGGTGCTGTATGACGTCATCCTGGACACGGCCGGCAACCGGCCGCTGTCCGTCCTGCGCGCGGCTCTAACGCCGAAGGGCACATTGGTGATCGTGGGAGGCGAAGGAGGTGGCAAGCTGACCGGCGGCTTTGAACGGTCCCTTGGCGCACCGTTTGCTTCAATGTTCTCGGGGCAGAAGTTCAAGGGGCTTGTTTCGAAGGAAACGTCCTTGGATCTCGAGGCCCTCACATCGCTGATCGAGGCCGGCAGCGTGAAGCCGGCAGTCGACAAGGTCTTCCCGCTGGCTGAGGCACCGGCGGCCATCAGGTACCTGCACGAGGGGCGCAGCCGCGGCAAGGTTGTCGTCACGATCTGAATCGACGGCAGGCTTGTGCATGCTCACGCCTGACTTGCCGCAGGCTTTGCCGTCTGAGAATGTCGTACCCCCTCGCCATGATGGAGGTATGGATACGAACGCGGCAGTGGTGCAGGCGGAGGCGGCCGTTGTGGCTGCTGTCGCTGCGTTTGCTGCGGTGCTCGCTGGCGGCGATGTTGCTGTTTCCGGTGGTGCTGTTTCCGGTAGTGCTGGTCCTGGGGCCGCGGTTGAGTCTGATGATCCGTTGCAGCGGGTTGTTGATGGGGCTTTGGATGTTCTTGCCGGGGTGGCACGGTCGGAAGCGAAGCTGGCGGCCCTGAAGGCGCAGGCGGTGGCGGTGTTCGCTGTGGCCACGAAAGCGTTGAATGCTCCGGTTTCGTCGCCGTATGAGGTGGCGGCGCAGGAGCGGAGCCTGGTGGCGGAGGTGGGGTGTGTGCTGGCGATCGGTGACCGGGCCGCCGGTGCCTTGCTCGCCGATTCCCATGCCCTGACCACATCCCTGCCCCGGACCCTGGCTGCTTTGCAGGCCGGGACGGTTTCCTGGGCGCACGCCCGGACCATGGTGGACCAGGCCGCGAGCCTTGACCGTAAAGGGGCGGCGGCGTTGGAGGCGCACTTCCTGGACCCGGACACGCCGAAACCGGGAGCAGCCGCCTCGGTCGGGGAGATGCCGGCGTACCGGTTCAAGGCCAAGGCCCGGGCCTGGCGGGAACGCCATCACCCGGAGAGCCTGGAGAAGCGGCATGCTCGGAGTGTGGCGGACCGGCGGGTCGAGTACTGGCTTGATGGTGACGGGATGGGTTGGGTCGCTGCCTGCCTGCCCGCGGACCAAGCGTCCGCCATCTGGGACCGGCTCACCACCATCTCCCGGGAAATGCAGGGACCGGACGAAATCCGCACCCTCACCCAGCTCCGGGCCGATGTCGCTGCAGGCTGGCTTCTGGGCGGCACCACCACCAAGATCCCCGCACCCCGGGCGCAGGTGCTGGTCACCGTGCCCGTGTTCTCGCTGCTGGGCCTGACTGACGAGCCGGCGGTGCTGGACGGGTCCGGCCCGATCCCCGCCTCGATGGCACGGAACCTCGTCGGTAACGGGGCCGGCTCGTTCTACCGGGTGTTGGTGGATCCGCGGGACGGGGCTCCGTTGGAGATCAGCCGGACCAGCTACCGGCTGACCAAGGCGATGCGGAACTGGCTGCGGCTGAGGGACGGTAAATGCCCGTTCCCGGGCTGCAGCAACAACTCTTTGGACAACGAGGCAGACCACCTCCTCGCCTGGCACCAAGGCGGCACCACCGGAATATCGAACCTGGGCCAGCCCTGTCCAAAGCACCACAAGCTCCGCCACACCAGCGGCTGGAAACCAACACCAGCCACCACAACCGAACCACCCGGCTGGACCTCACCCACCGGCAGGCACTACAAAAGCGAACACCAGGACTGGGAACCACCCCACTGGCCCACTGAATTGGGAGTATCGCTGCCACGGGCAGTTGCCGCCGCGGACGTTCTTTATGCGGGATTTCAGGCTGCGGACGTTCCGAGTGCGGGATTTCAGGCTGCGGACGTTCTGAGTGCGGGATTTCAGGCTGCGGAACTCCGAGCAGAGGATTCGGCGCTTACATATGATCCCTGGGTCGATATAGCACCGGAAGACTTCATAACTTCCGACGACCTTTCACCTGAAGAACCCCGCTGGGAGGACCTCCATGACGTGCCCGAGGTCCTGCCGCACGATCCGTTCCCGGACTGGGAGCTGTTCCTGACGTCGAAACCTGTCCTACACGTTTGAAGCCACGCGTGTATTCCAGCGTGCGTGTTCTGGTCCAAGGGAAGCTATGCAGTGCTGGACGCAGCTCGGGCTGCAGCCTCGATCGAGGCGCGGTGTGCCGCCCATTCTTCCGCGCTGCGAACGGTCAGGTTGGGATCTCCGGGCCGCTGGCCGGCGCTCCCGTCGATGAGTTCGCGCAGGATGTCGGCGTGGCCCAGGTGTTGCGCCCGCTCTGCAACCATATGGACCAAAATCTGGTGCAGGGTGACGTGGCGCCGCTCTGCCGGCCACCACGGCACTACACCTGGAGCATCCAACGGAAGTGCCTCGATGGTTGCATGGCTGTGGGCAGCGGCAAACAGGTGCAGTTCCACGATGAAGTCCATGGATTCATCGGCCAGCGCCCACATGTCGGCGTCGGGGCTTGCATCCTCATCCAACCAGGGGAGGTGGCGTCCGCTGGGCCGGCCAAAAACCTCACCGAAGTAACCGAGCTCCACGCTTGCCACATGCTTCACCAAGCCCAGCAGATTGGTGCCGGTAGGCGTCAGCGGGCGGCGGATGTCGTATTCGCTCAGGCCATCCAGCTTGCCCAGGAGATTGTCCCGCCTGACGCGCAGATAGTGAAGCAGTGTCTCTTTCTCATCCATAGCGGGAGCATACCCAACGCAAGTTTTGTCATCGGCCGGGCAGCCAGGAGCAGCCCCTAACAGTGGTCGACGCGCCATCACGCCCGCCCAGCTCGTCGTTTCCTCCTCCTGTCTGGTACTCCAGACAGGAGGCATGCGCTGAACGCAATTGGAGAACCAGCGGGGGCGCATGCTTAAGTACGGGATCCCGGATAGCAGTGGGAGATCCCGCGAGGAACGAAGGAGTGTCCGGTGTTGACTACAGAAGCGAGGCCGCAGTCGGTCAGTGAACCGAAGGCGGCATCTAAGGTGGCGTCGAAGGTTCCGGCTGCCGAGAACACGCTGCGCATCCTGAAACTGCTGGCCTCCCGGCGGGGGCCGATGGCGGCGTCGCAAATTGCGTCTTCCCTCGGCCTGCCCCGCTCAAGTGTTTACCACCTGCTGGGCGTCATGGAGGCAAATGGTTTTGTGCTCCATCTCCATGAGGAGCAACGGTACGGGCTCGGCATCAGCGCCTTCGAGCTCAGTTCCGCGTACTCCCGGCAGGAGCCACTGTCCCGGCTCGGCCGGCCACTGCTGGCTTCCCTCGTGGATGCCCTTGGAGAAAGTGCACACTTGGCGGTGCTGCACGGCCGGGATGTGCTCTACATCGTGGAGGAGCGGGCCAAAAACCGCCCGTCCCTGGTGACCGACGTCGGCGTCCGGCTCCCCAGCCACCTCACCGCCAGCGGGCGGACCATCCTCGCGGCTCTGCCGAAGTCCCAAGTGCGGGCGCTCTACCCGAACGCCGCAGCCTTCACCGCCCGGCACGAGGTGGAGGGCGCCATCATGAAGTACTCGGCATTGTCCTCGCACCTGGACCAGGTGAGGCAGCGCGGCTACGCCACCGAACACGGCGAGGTCACACCAGGCTTCGGCTCCATCGCCGCCGCCGTCACCGACCATCTGGGATGGCCGACGGCGGCAGTCGCCGTGACGTTCCTCGAGGACAAATTGCCCCCGCAGGAATGGCCGGTGCTGGCTGGCCGGGTCCAAAAGGTAGCCGACGAACTGTCCGTCCGGCTTCACGGCCGCCCCGTCAAGTAGCCGCCCCCGCTCCCCATTTTTGCCCTATCACCTACGGTCCCCAACCGGGGCTTTCGGCAACCAAAACTGCTGGCGCAACGGGAGCGTTGGGTACGTCTGGAATACCGGACACCACCCCCTTGAAACCCCTGTAAAGCCCGACCGCCAAGGGCTTTAGTTGATACAGAACCTCTTTCACACCACAGACATCAGACGAAAAGGAGCCACCATGGCACCCGCCGATTTCACCACCGGTGCCCGCCCGGTCAAAGCAGCCCGCGGCACCGAGCTCACTGCCAAGTCCTGGCAGACGGAAGCCCCGCTGCGCATGCTCATGAACAACCTGGACCCCGAGGTGGCCGAGCGCCCGGATGACCTGGTGGTCTACGGCGGCACCGGCCGCGCCGTCCGGTCCTGGGCAGCGTTTGACGCCATCACCCGCACCCTGGAGACCATGGAAAAGGACGAGACCCTGCTGGTCCAGTCCGGCAAGCCGGTGGGCGTGTTCCGCACCAATGAGTGGGCGCCCCGGGTCCTGCTGGCGAACTCCAACCTGGTGGGCGACTGGGCCACCTGGCCCGAATTCCGCCGGCTCGAGGCCGAGGGCCTGATGATGTACGGCCAGATGACCGCAGGTTCCTGGATCTACATCGGCACCCAGGGGATCCTGCAGGGCACTTTCGAGACGTTCGCTGCCATCGCCCGCAAACTGACCGGCGACGAAAACGGTACCTTGGCCGGCACCCTCACCCTCACCGGTGGCTGCGGCGGCATGGGCGGCGCCCAGCCGCTGGCCGTTACCCTGAACGACGGCGCCTGCCTGATTGTCGACGTCGACGAAACCCGCCTGCGCCGCCGCGCCGGCAAGCGCTACCTCGACGAAGTGGAAACAGACCTCGACGCCGCCATCGCCAAGGTGCTCAAGGCCAAGGAAGAGCGCCGCGGCTGGTCCGTGGGCTACGTGGGCAACGCCGCCGAGGTCTTCCCCGAAGTCCTGCGCCGCCACAAAGCCGGGGAGCTTACGGTGGACATCGTCACCGACCAGACCTCTGCGCACGATCCGCTGTCCTACCTGCCCGAGGGCGTCTCGGTGGAGGAGTGGCACCGCGAAGCCGAAGCAGATCCGGAAGGCTTCACCAAAAAGGCCCAGGCATCGATGGCACGCCACGTCCAGGCGATGGTCGAATTCCAGGACGCAGGCGCCGAGGTCTTCGACTATGGCAACTCCATCCGCGACGAAGCCCGCAAGGGAGGCTACACCCGGGCGTTCGAGTTCCCCGGCTTCGTTCCCGCCTATATCCGGCCATTGTTCTGCGAGGGTCTCGGTCCCTTCCGCTGGGTCGCGCTGTCTGGAGACCCCGAGGACATCCGGGTCACCGATGAGGCCATCAAGGAACTCTTCCCGGAGAACAAGCACCTGCACCGCTGGATCGACGCCGCCCAGGAACGGGTGGAGTTCGAGGGCCTGCCCGCCCGCATCTGCTGGCTCGGTTACGGCGAACGCCATAAGGCAGGGCTCCTGTTCAACCAGCTCGTGAAGGAAGGAAAGGTCAAGGCCCCCATCGTGATCGGCCGCGACCATCTGGACTCCGGCTCCGTCGCCTCCCCGTACCGCGAAACCGAGGCCATGGCCGACGGTTCGGACGCCATCGCCGACTGGCCCCTGCTGAACGCCCTGCTGAACACCGCCTCGGGCGCCACCTGGGTATCCCTCCATCACGGTGGCGGCGTGGGCATCGGCCGGTCCCTCCACGCCGGCCAGGTCTCCGTCGCCGACGGCACCGACCTCGCTGCCCAGAAACTTGAGCGCCTCCTCACCAATGACCCCGGCATGGGCGTCATCCGCCACGCCGACGCCGGTTATGACCGCGCCCTCGACGTCGCCAAGGAACGCGGCGTCCGCATCCCCATGAAGGAATCGGCAGATTCCGCAGAGACAAAGAAGTAGGAACCACAAGTGACTGCAATTACCCACGAACCGCTGACCGTCACCCTCGGGTCCAGCGGGGTTACGCCCGAGGACGTCGTCGCCGTCGCGCGCCACAACGCCAAGGTCTCCATCTCCCCGGAAGCACTGGAAACCGTTGCCAAGGTCCGGGCACACATCGATGACCTGGCTGCGAGCGACGTCCCGGCATACGGAATCTCCACCGGCTTCGGCGCCCTGGCCAACCGCCACATCCCCAATGAACTGCGCACGCAGTTGCAGAAGAGCCTGATCCGCAGCCACGCCGCCGGCATGGGTCCGGCCGTGGAACGTGAAGTGGTGCGCGGCATCATGTTCCTGCGCGCCAAGACCCTCGCCTCCGGCCGTACGGGTGTCCGCCCCGTGGTCCTGCAGACCATGGTGGACGTGCTCAACGCCGGCATCACCCCACTGGTCCGCGAATTCGGTTCCCTTGGCTGCTCCGGCGACCTCGCCCCGCTGTCCCACTGCGCCCTGGTCCTGATGGGGGAGGGGGAAGCAGCCGGGCCCGACGGCGAGCTCTACGGCATTGCCGGCCGCCCCGCCGTCGCCGAACTTCTCGCCGAGCATGGCATCGAGCCCGTCACCCTCGCCGAAAAGGAAGGACTGGCACTGGTCAACGGCACGGAAGGCATGCTGGGCATGCTCCTTATGGCCATCGCGGACCTTCGCCAGCTCCTGACGACGGCGGACATCACCGCCGCGCTGAGCGTCGAGGCATTGCTGGGCACCGACCAGGTGTTCTTGCCGGAACTTCACGCTGCGCTGCGCCCGCACCCCGGCCAGGCGGCAAGTGCCAACAACATGCTGCGCGTGCTGTCCGATTCTCCGATCGTGGCCTCCCACCGGGTGGGGGACTCGCGGGTACAGGACGCCTACTCGCTCCGCTGCGCCCCGCAGGTTGCCGGTGCCGTCCGGGACACGCTGGACCATGCAGCCCTCGTCGCTTCGCGTGAGCTGGACGCCGCCATCGACAACCCGGTGGTCCTACCCGACGGACGGGTCAGCTCCAACGGCAACTTCCACGGCGCCCCGGTGGCCTACGTCCTGGACTTCCTCGCGATCGCCGTCGCCGACCTGAGCTCCATTGCCGAGCGGCGCACGGACAGGATGCTGGATCCGGCCCGTTCCCACGGCCTCCCCGCCTTCCTCGCAGCTGATCCCGGCGTCGATTCCGGGCTCATGATTGCCCAGTACACCCAGGCAGGCCTGGTATCGGACAACAAGCGGCTCGCTGTTCCAGCATCAGTGGACTCCATCCCGAGTTCCGCTATGCAGGAGGACCACGTGTCCATGGGCTGGCACGCGGGGCGCAAGCTGCGGAAGGCAGTGGAGAACCTGCGGAGGGTGCTGGCCATCGAACTGGTGACCTCAGCCCGTGCCTTGGACATCCGCACCCAGCTCTCCGGTGGAGTGCTGACGCCGGGGCCGGCAGGCGCCGCCGTCGTCGCTGCCCTTCGCGCTGTGGTGGACGGGCCGGGAACGGACCGCTTCCTCTCGCCGGAGCTGGAGGTGGCAGATAGCCTGGTCGGAGCCGGGGAAGTGCGCCGGGCAGCCGAATCCGCAGTCGGTGCCCTCGCCTGAGTACGAAGAATCTTCAGCTGAACCGCACAAACCGTCCGCCTGGTGAAATTTCGGGTGACACAGTCATCAGGCGGACGGGGAGTGTAGTAGAACTGAAGGTGTAGTGAAAGTCACATCAAAGAGGCTGTGGCGCGGAACATATACAAAGGGGTAGAAGTTCAAATGAAAGCACGTGGGGCAGTCCTGTCGAGGCGAAATGCCCATTCCGCCGCGGTTACCGACTGGAGGACTCTTCAGGCCGGGGAACGCGTCGAGATCATCAAACAGGCGCATGTGGTGGCCACTGGCGAGGTGGAAGAAGTGTCCCAGAGCGGAAACGTGCTGTGGCTTGTGCCGGCTGGTCCGACTGAGAAGCAGCTCTTTTTGAAGTCCGACGGCGTGCAGGTACGCCGCGGCTGACAGCCTTCGCAATTCCAAAACAAAAGTCCCCGCCGCTGCTTGACGCAGGGCGGGGACTTTTGCTTGATACCCCGACGGGCGGGGCTGATATGTGAGATGACTGCCCTCTGGAGGGCATGAGGGGCGGGCCCGGGAGGGCCCGAAGAGCCGCGGAACTGCGGTCACAAACGGTGCGGTGGCGGAAGCCAACCCGCCTCGGCCACCATGGTGGTAGTCCACCTACGATCCGGCTCCAGAAAGAAGGAATTCCTGTATGAAGATCATGCGCCTGGGAGAAAGCGGCACTGAACAGCCGGCCGTCCTGATGTCATCGGAAGACGGATCCGAACGGTACTTCAGCCTCCTGCCCCTCACCCGCGATGTGGACGGCGACTTCCTGGCAGCGGGAGGGCTGGGCAAGATCCGGGAAGCACTGGATGCAGGTACCCTGCCGGTCCTGGCAGAAGCAGCCGCCCTTCGCGTCGGGGCACCGCTGGCACGCCCGGGAGCAGTGGTGGGCATTGGCATGAACTACGCCGCCCATGCGGCTGAGTCCGGCTCGGCACCACCGGAGATTCCCGTGGTGTTCCTCAAGCCCACCAACACCGTAACGGGGCCCTACGACCCCGCCCCCGTGCCCCTGCACTCCAATAAATACGACTGGGAGGTGGAACTCGGCATCGTGATCGGCAGGGAAGCCAGCTACCTCGGGTCCGTGGCCGAGGCAAAGAAGTGCATCGCCGGCTACGTCACGGCCAACGACTTCTCGGAGCGTGAGTACCAGCTTCCCGGGGCTGCCGGGCAATGGACCAAGGGCAAAACGCTGCCGGGTTCAACGCCGCTGGGCCCATGGCTTGTTGCGGCAGACGACATCGACGGCGGCAAGCTTCGGCTGCGCAGCTGGGTCAACGGGGAAGGGCGGCAGGACTCCAGCACATCGGAACTCATTTTTGACCCGCCTACCCTGGTCCACCACTGCAGCCAGTACATGCGGCTGGAGCCCGGCGATGTGATTCTCACCGGGACTCCGGAGGGGGTGGCGCTGAGCGGCCGCTTCCCCTACCTCCAGCCCGGCGACGTCGTCGAGGTGGAGGTGAAGGGGTTGGGGCGCCAGCGCCAGGAACTGTACCGTGCAGGGCAGCCCCGGACCGGGCAGCCTGCGGCGCAGGAACAGGAACAGGAACAGGAACAGGAACAGCCGCAGGGGCAGCTCCAGTCCCGCTAGCCGGCCTTTACCGCCAGGACCGGGCAGTCCGCCTCCAACAGGATCCGCTGCGACACGCTGCCCATGATGAGCTTGCCCACCGGCGTACGCCGGCGCAGCCCGATCACGATCAGCTCGGCGTTGTTTTCCTCAGCGGCATCCAAAACCTCTGCGGCGGCATCATGGCCACGGACCGGCTGCTTGATCACGTGGTCGATGCCCTGGGTGGCCAGCCGGTCCTCGATGCTCTGGATCTCCGGCTCCTGGGCGTAGCGGTTGTCCACCAGGGCGTCGCCCTTTGACGAGTTGATAACCAGCAGCGTGGTGTTGCTCTTCCGGGCTTCGTGGATGGCCTGGGTCAGGGCTGCTTCGCCCTCGGGGGTCGGGACGTATCCCACCACGATGGTCATGGTGTCTCCTTTGTTTTCTGGGGCCACATGGAAAGGGTTCCCTGGCCGAGCTTGCGAGCTTAGGGGGTCCGTGGGGAGGGTAGTTGATGCCGGCAGGAATTGCGGGACGGCTTCTTAGCCGTCGCCGTCGGCCGGACCGTCGGCGCGGTGGCTGCCGTGGCTCACGCTGCCGCCGACCTCCCTGGGGACGGTTGCGCCGGAGTTGGCGGGGATCGCGGTCTTCGACGCCGGACGCGTCCGCCGGTACAGCTTGAAGAGCAGCGGCCACAGCAGGATGAGGCCCACGATGACGTAGATAACGACGGCGATCGGCTCGCTGAAGAGTCCGGCGGGGTCGCCGGCGCTGAGCTGGAGGGTCTTCCGGAGCTGGCCTTCGATGCGCGGGCCGAGGATCACGCCGAGGATGAGCGGCAGGACGGGCAGGCCGAACCGCCGCATCATGAAGCCGAGTGCGCCGAGGACCAGCAGGAGCACCAGGTCGAACGCCTGCAGGTTCACCGAATAGGCGCCCAGCGTGGCGAAGAAGAGGATGCCCGCGTACAGGTACGGCCGCGGCAGCTGCAGGAGCTTGGCCCACAGGGGAGCGAGCGGCAGGTTGATCAGCAGGAGCAGCAGGTTGCCGATGAAGAGGCTCGCGATCAGCGCCCACACCAGGGGGCCCTGGCTTGAGAACAGCTGGGGGCCGGGCTGTATGCCGTAGGACGTGAACGCGGCCAACATCACGGCCGCGGTGGCATTGGTGGGCAGGCCAAGGGCAAGCATGGGGGTAAGGGTGCCTGCGGCAGCTGCGTTGTTGGCAGCTTCCGGACCCGCCACACCTTCGATGGCGCCCTTGCCGAATTCCTCCGGGTGCTTGGTCAGGCGCTTCTCGGTGACGTAGGACAGGAACGTTGGAATCTCGGCGCCGCCGGCAGGAAGGGCGCCGAACGGGAAGCCGAAGGCGGTACCGCGCAGCCAGGGCTTCCAGGAACGGCTCCAGTCCTTCTTGCCCATCCAGGGACGGCCAACCGGAATGACGTGCAGCGGGGTGCGGCGCAGGTGGGCCGCTACCCACAGGGCTTCACCCACGGCGAAGATGGCTACGGCCACAACCACGATGTCCAGGCCGTCCGCCAGCAGCGGCTGGCCGAAGGTCAGGCGGCGCTGGCCGGTAACGGAGTCGATTCCCACCAGGCCGATGGCCAGGCCGAGGGCCAGCGAGGCAAAGCCGCGCAGCCGGGACGACCCCAGGACCGCGGTGACGGCCAGCAGGGCCAGGACCATGATGGCGAAGTAGCTCGGGGCGCCCAGGCTGACGGCGAACTCGACAACAATGGGTGCGCAGACGGCAAGCAGCGCGGTGCCGATGGTGCCGGCAACGAACGAGCCTATGGCCGCCGTCGCAAGCGCCTGCGCTGCGCGGCCCGCCTTGGCCATCTTGTTGCCTTCGATCGCCGTCACCACCGACGACGATTCACCGGGTGTGTTCAGCAGGATGGAGGTGGTGGAGCCGCCGTACATGCCGCCGTAGTAGATGCCGGCGAACATAATGAAGGCGCTGGTGGGTTCCAGTGCGTAGGTGACCGGAAGCAACAGTGCCACGGTCATGGCGGGGCCCAGTCCTGGAAGGACGCCGACGGCGGTGCCCAGGAGTACGCCGATCACGGCGTATAGGAAGTTCATGGGGGTTAGGGCGGTGGCGAAACCGTCCATCAGTGAGGACCAGACGTCCATCAGAGGATTCCTTCCAGGAGTCCGGCGGGCAGTGCGATGCCGAGGCCGAGGTAGAAGCCGTAGAAGGTGAGCAGGGCCAGGGCGAGGGAAATGATCCCGTCACGGATGTAGTGACGGCTGCCCAGCGCCAGGACGCTGCCCCAAAAAAGGACAGTGCCGGAGATGACCCATCCGGCCCAGTCGATGAGCAGGATGTTCAGGATGAAGGCTCCCGCCAGGGGCAGGATGGTCTTCCAGTCTGCGGGGTGGGTGAGGTCGACGTCTTCGCCGCCTTCCGCCTCACCCTGGCCGCCGCGGATGACGTTAACTGCCAGCAGGACAGCGCAGGCCACCAGTAAACCGGCCACAATGTACGGAACGGTCTTGGGACCGACCGGATCGGATTGGGAGTACGGGGTTACCAGGCGATTGGCGTCCAGGAAGACCAGGACGCCGGCCGCGCCGAGCAGGAGTGCAACTCCCAGCTCGGCGCGGCCTTTCAGGCCTGAAATCAGGGAGCTCACGCCAACCCAAGCTTGGTGAGGACGTCCGCCACCCGCTTGTCCTGGTCGGTGAGGAAGGCTTCGAACTCGTCGCCGGTGATGAAGGCGTCGGACCAGCTGTGCGTCTTCAGTGCTTCCTTCCAGCCCTCGGTGGCGTGCATCTTCTCGAGGGCGGCGATCAGGGATGCCTTGTCCTCGTCGCTGATGCCCGGAGGGGCCACGATGCCGCGCCAGTTAGTGAACACCAGGTCGATGTTGGATTCCTTCAGCGTGGGGGCGTCCACACCTTCAAGCCGCTCTTCACCGCTGGTGGCCAGGACGCGCACTTCGCCGGACTGGATCTGCTGCAGGAACTCGCCCGCGCCGGAGGCCGCAAAGCCGAGCTTGTTGCCGAGGATCGCCGGCAGGAGGTCGCCACCGCCGTCGTAGGAAACAAAGTTGACCTTGGTCGCGTCGATGCCCACGGCACCTGCAAGCTGCATCGGCAGGAGGTGGTCCGGGCCGCCGGGGGAAGAGCCGCCGCCCACGGAGATGGAAGCGGGGTCGGCCTTCCAGGCCTTCACCAGGTCGTCGATGGTCTTGTAGGGGGAATCCTTGCTGACCATGATGGCGCCCGGTTCTTCGATGAGGCGAGCCAGCGGGGTGGTCTCGGTCAGCTTCGACTCGGATTTGTTGGTGTAGCTGGCGCCAACGACGCCCAGCCCCATGAGCATGGCGAGGTCGCCGTTGCCCTTTTCGTTGACCACGCGGGCCAGGCCCACGGTGCCGCCTGCACCGGCGAGGTTGAAAACTTCAGTGTTGGTGGAGATCTTCTCGTCGTCGAGGACCTTGGCAGCTGCGCGGGCGGTGGTGTCGTAACCACCGCCCGGGGTGTTAGGGACCATGATCTGCAGTCCGGTGATGGGCCCGGCAGCGGCGCCGGAGCTTTCCGAACCGGTGGAGCTCTTGCCGGTGGCACCGCAGCCGGTGGCCATCAGGGCGATGCCGGCGGCGACGGCGGCGACTCGCAATGCGCGGATCTGGCGCATGGTGTTCCTCTTCTCAGTGATGCATGCTCTACGGGGGATGGCCAGCGAACTTGACCTTGTGCTTCGATGCTAGGTCCATCCGTGACGCCCATCACTCTTGTGTACGCAGAGAAAGTTAAGTTCATTGCGTTCACGTTTCCGGGGTCCCACATGGCCTCCGGCAGCAAGGCTCCGCGGCGTGCACGACGGCGGTCCCCGCTGGTTCGTGCATGCCCTGCGGTATAGTTCCGATACGCCGGGAGGGGACGGGCGGCGCGCCCCTGCGCACCAGCGACCGCGGGCACTTCAACCACCACTAAAGGAATCCACGCAGTGACTCGACGAAGAGGAATGTCCCTCGCCGGTCAGTACCTTGTGCTGCAGTTGCTGATTGTCCTGGCGGTGCTGGTGGCAGTGGTGGCCATTTCCCTTGCCCAGTCTGCTGCCGCCTTCGAGCGCACTGAGGGCCGCAGGGCGCTGTCCGCAGCCGAAGCCCTGGGCAACAACCCTGCGGTACGTGCTCTGCTGCCCGACGCGCAACCGCGGGTGGGGGCCGCCCTGCCCGCAGTGGCTGAATCCGTCCGGACCGTCTCGGGGTCTTCGCACGTGGCGCTGGCAAGGCTGGACCAGACGGTAGTGGCTGCTTCCGATCCAAGCCTGCTGGGCAATCCGCTGGAACTTGGCCCCAGCAGGGTGATGGAAGGCCGAGCCTGGACGGGCGTGGTGGGTGGCAGCGGCGCCACCGTCCTGTCTGCCCATGTGCCGGTGCTCGACGACGCCGGAAAAATGATCGGTATCGCCTCCGTCAGCCGCAACTACCCCTCCACCCTTGAGCGGCTGGGCGACGCCGTTCCCAACCTCCTGACCTACCTCGGCGTCGCGAGCGTCCTGGGTGTGGCCGGATCCCTGCTTCTGGCCCGTCGCGTCAAACGGCAGACCCTGGGCATGGAGCCCAGCGAAATTACCGGACTCGTGGAAAACCGGGAGGCCATGGTGCATGGCCTGAAGGAAGGCGTGGTGGCGTTGGATCCCCATGAGCGCATCACGGTGGCCAATGACAGCGCACGGATACTGCTGGGGCTTCCGCAGGACTGCGTGGGCAAGAAGCTCGCCTCCCTGCCCGTGGACCCCGCGCTCAAGGTGGTCCTGACCCGCGACCAACAGGACCCGGACCAGCTGGTGCTGGTGGGGGAGCGCCTGGTGGTGGCGAACCGGGTCCCCATCCGCTCCCGCGGCCGGGACATCGGCTCGGTCACCACCCTGCGGGACCGGACCGAGCTGTCCTCGCTGGAACGTGAGCTGGGGGCCACCCGCACCGCCACGGACACGCTGCGGGCCCAGGCCCATGAGTTCGCCAACCAGCTGCACGTCATCTCAGGCCTGATCCAGATTGGTGAATATGATTCCGTGGTGCAGTTCGTCAATGGGGCCACGGTGGACCGGACCAGGCTGAACGATGAAGTGACCAGCCGCATCCAGGACCCTGCGCTCGCCGCCCTGCTGATCGCCAAGTCCAGCCTGGCCACCGAACGCGGCGTGGCCCTTCAGCTCGATCCCGAGTCCGCCCTGCGCCAGGTCAGCGATGACCTCTCCCGGGACCTCACCACCGTGGTGGGGAACCTTGTGGATAACGCGTTCGACGCCGTTAGCGGACTTCCGGGCGCAAGTGTCCGCGTGCTCGTGGAGGACAGCGCGGACCACGTCACCGTCACCGTCCGCGACACTGGCCCGGGAGTCCCGGCCGAGGCTCTGGAGGAGATCTTCCGGCAGGGGTTCTCCACCAAGGAAACGGGACCGGCAGATGGCCGCGGTTTTGGGTTGGCCCTCTCACGGGTGGTCTGCCGGCGGTCCGGCGGCGACCTCACAGTGGCCAATGACAACGGGGCAGTCTTCACAGCACGATTCAAAAGAGGTACAACGCAGCCATGATCAAGGTGCTGATCGTCGATGACGACTTTATGGTGGCCAAGGTCCACGCCGGGTTCATCCAGCGGACACCCGGGTTCTCCGTAGTGGGGGTGGCCCATACGGGTGCCCAGGCCGTCCTTGAAACGGAACGGCTGCAGCCGGACCTGGTGCTGCTGGACATCCACCTCCCGGACATCAACGGACTGGACCTGATGCACCGGCTGCGGGACGTTGCCCCGGAGCTGGATGTACTGGTGATCAGCGCGGCCCGCGAGGTGGAAACGGTGCGCAAGGCCCTGCGCGGCGGGATTGTGCACTACCTGATCAAGCCGTTTTCGCAGTCCGACCTGCAGGAGCGCCTGGAGCATTACCGGAGCGCGTACCAGGGCCTGGATTCAACCAAGGACGTGGCGGAGCAGTCGGACGTGAACCGGGTGTTCGGCCTGGACCGGACGGAGCGGCCGCTTCCCAAGGGTTGCAGCATCGAGACGCTCAAGCTCGTGGAAGCAACGCTCAAGGGGGCCGACGGCGATCTGTCCGCGGCCGAGGTGGCCGAACAGCTGGGAACATCCCGGGTCAGCGCCCGCCGGTACCTCGAATACCTGCATGATGAAGGAACCCTTGAGGTACGGCTCAAGTACGGGGTGGGGCGTCCGGAGCGGCGCTACGTCCTCAAAGGCCAGTAAGCGGCGGCCCTTAGTCCTGAAGGACCGCCGCATCACTCGCCGCCCGGTGTGGGGCCGGGGAGGAACTCGGAGGGCAGCTCGGCCACCGGGACGATCACCATGTCCTGCACTTTCCAGTCCATGGCCACGCAGGCATCGCGGGCTGCTTTGAGCTGCTCAAGGGAGGGCGCGGCCTTTCCGGCCGGGACCACGAAGGACTCCACGTGGAACACGTGTCCCTCGTCGCGGATCCGCGACTTGGCATCCTCTGTCCAGTCGAGGCTGCGGAGGTACTCATCCAGTTGCCGGCCAAGCGGGTGGGGCTTGCCGTCGTCGTACGTCATGGCGCGCTTGTCCATCAGGGCCGAAACGGCGGCGCGGGTGTTTTTGAAGCCGTCGCGCAGGATGCTGGCTGAGATGATGAGCGCGGCAGCGTAGTCGGCCCACCATAGTCCGATGCCGATTCCCGCCACCCCGGCAACCGCCGCTATTGCCGTCATCCAGTCGGCCTTGTTCATGTCCGCATCAGCGTAGAGCACTTTGTCGTGCAGTTTCTCGGCGAGTTTCATTTTGGCCCGGCCAAGGAAAACCGGCGGCGCCGAAGTGATGATCATGACGGCCATCATCAGCCAGCCAAGCCAGATGGTGTTGCCGAAGAGCTCGATGCCCCCGATGGTGGGATGTTCAGCCTTGAGCAGGCCAAGCCCGGACTCCACCAGGAGGTAACCGCCCATCACCGTGAGCGCGACGGCGGCCACCAGGTGCGCCACCCCGGTGGACCGGTGGTAGCCATAGGGGTGGTTTTCGGAGGGAGGTTTGCGGATGGCGTGGGCCGCCACCAGGAAGGAGATGGGCGGCAGGAAGGAAAGCAGGTCCTCGATCCAGGCAGCCTTCATGGCCTGCGAGTTGCCCAGCACCAGGAACACCATGGTGGTGGTGACCACCAGGAAGCCCATGGTGGCCCATTCCACCCTGCTGGCCTTGCGCAGCGCCTCTTGCTGTTCCGGCGGCAGTTCGGTGTTCCCGAACCGGACGGCGTCATGGCTCGTGACGTCTGTCATTTCTGCTCCTTCACTGCCATCAGGAACTTATCGAGCTCAAGCAGGAAGGCGTTTTCGCCCAGCGGCACCAGCATGACGTGTTTGTGGAGGTTTCCGCGTTCGTCACGCGATTCCGCGTAGGGGCGGGTCACGCCGGCGTGCGTCACCCACGGTGTTTTGTCATCCAGACCGCCGATCACCAGGTCCAGCCCGCCGTGCTTGAGCTCTTCGGCCAGGACCTGCTCGGTGCCGGCCACCCACTCGACGTCCGCGCCGAGCCGCGCCGCGAAGTCCCGTACCAAGTCGGCCTCCGTGCCCTGGACGTCGCTGCTGCGCACATCTCCGCTGGCGTCCGCGGAGATCCGGACCCAGTCCCCGTTCATGCTCGCACCCACCCTGAGGGTTCCCCCCTGTGCCTTCTCCAGGGTTCCCTTGGGGTCGGCGGGGAAGCTGCCCGCGCAGCCGGTGAGCATCAGCAGGACGGCCAGCAGCAGTCCTGCCACCATTCCTCGGCCCCGCATTCCGCTTACTCCCTTCCTCCAGTAGAAAGTCCAATATTAGACAGCCTACTTACTTTTTGGGGTATGGTGCGGCCACACAATGACCGGCCACGGAAGGATGAGCGGGGAGAAGCGGAGGGCAGAGGGATCAGCGCAGCAGGGTCTCGATCAGGCGTGCGGCGACTTTCGCGGTCCTGCCGTCGATATCAAAGCCGGGGTTCAGCTCCGCGACGTCCAGGTGCAGCAGCTTCCCGGACCGGGCCACCTGGCGGCACACGGCACTGATGACCGCAAGGGGAACGCCGTACGCTGCCGGCGCGCTGACGCCCGGGGCCACCGCTGCCGGCAGCACATCGAGGTCAATGGTCAGGTACAGGGCGTCGATGTCCGCAAGGAACCCTGCCACGAAGTCCCGCACGCGCTCCGCGCCGCAGTCCTCGTCGAGCAGGTACCGGACACCCAGCTTCTGTGCGGTGTCGAAGAGGGCGCGGGTGTTGCTGGGTTCTGATATCCCGACGACGGCGTACCGGAAGTCGCGGCCGGCGGCGGCTTCGGCCCGGGCCATCTGGAGGAACGGGGTGCCGGAACTGGGTTCGGGCTCATCCCGCAGGTCGAAGTGGGCGTCGAGGTTCAGGACGCCCAGCCGCCGGCCTTCCTGGACGGCAGCGGATCCGGCCACGCCCAGGTAGCTGGCGTACGCGGTTTCGTGGCCGCCGCCCAGCACCACGGTGAGGTGTCCGTCGTCGAGCGTTGCCGTTACTGCCTTGCCGATCCGCGCCTGGCCGGCTTCAAGATCGCTGCCGGCAACCACCACATCCCCGGCATCGGCAAGAGGCCGGTCCAGATGGAACGCCAGCGGGCCAAGGGCGGCGCGCAGTGCAGCGGGGGCGGCGGCTGCTCCCGCCCGGCCCTTGTTCCGGCGCACTCCTTCGTCACTGCAGAAACCGAGCAGGACGGCGGGCTTTGGGGCGGCCCCTGTTGCAGCTCCACCTTGGTAGGGCGTGACGGCCTGCCACCAGCGGCGGTGCTCTGCGCCGTCACCGTCAAACCTGCCGTTCCAGGGCTGCGGCGGGACATCGACGGCGGGGATTGAGGAAGGCATGCCTCAAGCTCACCGCATGCCGGCGGCCAAAACCAGCAACGCCGCCGTCGTGATGTCTGGAATCCAAGAATCAGCAAGCTTCTAAAGACTAAAGCATCCACAAACCGTGCGGAGCGCTGAAGGGGCTATTGTGGAGCAATCCCTTCCCGGGACTGAAACGCCATCTTGCCGCGCCAGCAGGGCGCAACGATCCAGGCCGGAGAACAGCAACGTGTTTGAAGCCCCCAACATCCTGTTTGCGGCCGCGGGCCTTGCGGTGTTCATTGCCGCAGTGCTCCCCAAGCTGCTGCGCGACGTGCCCTTTTCCATGCCCATGGTCTTCCTTGGCGCAGGAATGGCGGCGTTCGCCCTGATTCCCACCCTTCCCGACCCCGACCCGTTAACGCATTCCGACTTTGTTGTGCACCTCTCGGAAATCTGCGTGATCATTTCCCTGATGGGCGCGGGTCTGGCCCTGGACCGGCCAGTGGGGCGTAAACGGTGGTCCACCACGTGGCGGCTGCTGGGGATCGCCATGCCCCTGTGCATTATTGCGCTGACCCTGCTGGGGCTGTGGTTCCTCGGCCTTGGCCTCGGCGCCGCCCTGCTGGTGGCCTCCAGCCTCGCGCCCACGGATCCCGTACTGGCATCCGAGGTGCAGGTGGGCGAGCCGGCAGACCACGAGGAGGGGACCAATAAAGAGGATGAGGTGCGGTTCGGGCTCACCTCCGAAGCTGGCCTCAATGACGGCCTGGCCTTTCCCTTTGTCTACCTTGCGATCGCCATCAGCATCGCCGGGCCATCCCCTTCAGCATGGTTCCCCGAATGGTTTGGTGTGGATGTACTGTGGCGGCTCGCCGTCGGGCTGCTCCTGGGCTTCCTCACGGGCAAGGTGCTGGCCAGGATATTCTTTTCGGCCCGGGCCGAAAGCCTGCGGCTCTCCAACCATTCGGAAGGCTTCGTAGCGCTGGCTGCCACGTTCCTGGCCTACGGCGTCACTGAGATGGTCGAGGGCTACGGATTCATCGCGGTGTTTGTCTGCGCGGTCACAATCCGCGCCGCCGAGCACACGCACGGCTACCACCGGGTGTTGCACTCCTATGTGGAGCAGTTGGAGCGGCTCATGACAGTAGTGATCCTGGTCCTGCTGGGCGGTGCAATCGCCCGCGGGCTGCTCGAAGGTGTTGGCTGGGCCGAAGTTCTCGTGGCGCTTGCCTTCCTGCTGGTGGTCCGGCCGCTGGCTGGCTGGGTGGGGCTGCTGGGCGGCAAAACCGGGCCCAGAGAGCGGATCGCCCTCTCGTTCTTCGGCATCCGCGGGATCGGCTCGCTGTACTACCTTTCCTATGCGCTGGGCAAAGGCCAGTTTGCGGACCAGGCGGAGTGGCTGTGGGCCTTCGTGGGCCTGGTGGTCGCCCTGTCCATCGTGATCCATGGGGCCACCACCTCGCCGCTTATGAACCGGCTGGACAAGCTCCGCGAGAAGAAGGCCCTCGCCGTGTCCGGCGACGAAGGCCTGGCTCCCAACACTCCCGTGTAACAGGCGCTGCGCCCGCCTGCCTGTGCCCGCAGGCCGGGGGCAGCAGGCTACATGCCTACGGCGGCCTCGATCGGACCGATCGCGAAGAACAGCAGGAATGCCCCGGCCACTGCCCACATCAGCGGGTGGACGTCCTTGATCCGGCCCTGGACAGTGCGGATCAGGACGAACGCTATGAATCCGGCGCCGAGGCCGTTGGCGATGGAGTACGTGAACGGCATCAGCGTGAACGTCAGGAAGGCGGGAATTGCGATGCCCCAGTCCTGCCAGTCGATCTTGCCCACCTGGGACACCATCATGAAGCCCACTACCACCAGGGCCGGGGCAACAGCCTCGAAGGGAACCAGGTTGATCAGCGGGGTGAAGAACATGGCCACCAGGAACAGCAGGCCGGTCACGATGGAGGCGATGCCGGTGCGGGCGCCTTCGCCGATGCCGGCGCCGGCCTCGACGTAGATCTGGTTGGAGGATACCGAAGCGCCGCCGCCGGCGATCGCGCCGAGCGCGTCCACCTGGAGGACCCTGTCGACGTTGGGAATGTTGCCGTGCTCATCCACCGTCCCTGCCTCGTTCGCAAGGCCCACCATCGTTCCCATGGCGTCGAAGAAGATGCTCAGCAGGATCACGAAGGCCAGCAGCGTGGCGGCCACGAAGCCGAGGTGCTCGAAGGCGCCGAACGGGTTGGCCTTGCCGATCAGGGACAGATCGGGAGCCGCCCATTCAGAGAAAGTAGGAGCCACCAGGGACCAGCCCTGGGGGTTGAAGGGTTTGCCTGGCTGGACGCTCGGACCGATCTGCAGCGTCATTTCCAGGATGACGGCAATAACGGTGGACGTGATGATGCCGATCAGGATTGCACCCTTGACCTTGCGCACCACCAGGGCGATGGTCAGGATCAGGCCAAAGACGAACACCGCGGTGGGCCAGCCCAGGAGCTTGCCCTCAAAGCCCAGCCCAACCGGAACGGTGGTGCCGGCCACGTCCGGGATGCGGCGGACAAAGCCGGCGTTAACCAGCCCAATCAAGGCAATGAACAGCCCGATGCCCACCACAATCGCCGTTTTGAGCCCCTCGGGCACGGCCCGGAATACGGCGGTACGGAAACCGGTGAGGACCAGGATCAGCATCGTGACGCCGGACAAGACCACAAGGCCCATCATGTCCGGCCAGGTGAGGCCCGGATTGGTGGCGACGGTGACGGCCACAAACGCGTTAACGCCCAGCCCGGTGGCCAGCGCGAAGGGATGCTTGGCCCAGGCTCCCATCAGGATGGTGAGGATGCCCGCAACAAAGGCCGTGACGGCGGCAACTGCCGGGAACCCGAGGGTGTTGCCGCTGGAGTCAGGTCCGGAGAGGATCAGCGGGTTCAGTACCACGATGTAGCTCATGGCGAAGAACGTGGCGAAGCCGCCGCGGATCTCGCGCGAGAAGTTGGAGCCGCGCTCGGTGATCATGAAATACCGGTCCAGGGCAGAGCCTTGCTTAAGCATTAGTCCTCCGGGGGAGTCTTTGGGGATACCTGAATCCTATGGGGGCTCCGGCAGGGTCACCGTCAATTTCGCCTAGTCTGTTAGGAAGCCAACACCAAGGGAGCAGTCCAAGCATGGGTTCCATCCGCCACTTACTAAGCTTCGTCCTCGGGTCCTTCATTTTTGCTGCCGCTGTCCTGGGCCTCGCCGGACCGGCTGCAGCACACGACGCCGCCGAGTCCAGCACCCCTGCCGAGGGCGCCACAGTGGCGGTGCCGCCGGAGCAGGTCTCGGTGACCTTCAGCAACAACCCTTTGGGTATTGGCTCATCCTTTTCCGTCAAGGATGCTTCGGGGGCAGAGTGGGCGGACGGGCCGGTGGACATCGTGGACAACGTGGCCAGCCAGAAGCTCAAGGCGGGCGGACCGGCAGGGCAGTACACGGTTGCTTGGCGGGTAGTGAGCTCCGACTCGCATCCCATCGAGGGGACCTTCACGTTCACGGCTTCTTCGGCAGCCGAGGGGGCTGCTTCCGCGGCGGGTTCAACGGCGGGTTCGACGGCGGCCGCTACCGTTCCCGGCATGGGAACCGCTGAGCCGGGCGTGACGGCGGCGCCGAAGAACACCGGCTCAGGGGAGCCGTTCCAGTGGAGCATCGTCATTTTCGCAGCGGCCGCGGTGGGCTTGCTTGTCACCCTCGCCATCCTGGCCCGCCGGAGGCTCGCAGCGGGCACCGATGACGAGGGCTGACCGGCACTAGCAGGGCAGGATCGCCAGGCTTCCGGTATACGGGAGAGCAGGGTTCTCCGGGTTGACCTTTGCGGAGATGGCCTGGCCCACCGTCTTGGCCTGGCGCAGGACCTCTTTGGGCGAGGGGGTGATCAGCTCCCCGACGCCTACCAGGTAGATGCCGATGGCACGCATGGCGGCAACGAGGTTCCGGCCCACCGAGATGCCGAAGTCGTTGATCATCCGCCGCAGCTGGCTGTGGGCGCACCGCGTGAGGACGATATGGTCCGCCACCAGGATTCCGGTGGGGGTATGAACCTCCCACTGCGGGACGGCATGTCCCGTCGACGTGGCATCCACCTTGGTCAGTTGAACGGCGCGGGTGGTGTTGCGGACATCCACATCGTGGCTGGCGGCATAGTTGCGCAGGTGCCGCAGGATTTCGTTCCGTTCCCGCAGGTTAGCCGAGTCCGCTGCATCGCAGCGCTGCAGTGAGGCTGTATTGGCCGGCTGTGCGGCGCCCAGGATGTCCAGTCCGTCCACCACTATCGAGTCCACCCCGCGGCGGCACAGTTCAGCGGCCACGGCCAGGCCGGACAAGCCGGTGCCAATGATCACAGTGGTGGTCTGTTCGGTCCCGGCATTCCCAGGCATGCTTGACACTACAGTTTCCTCCTTCGAAGCTTCGGCAGGTGCGGGCGTCGTCGCCCGCGCGCGTTCCGTTACCCCCAAAGTCCGGCCGCAGTGCGTTGCCGGGCAGCTCTGACAGGAAATTGCAGCAGGCGTCCCGGACCAACAATGTCCTGAAGACTACAGAAGATTCGCGGCGCTGGATAGCCCAACCCGTAAAGATTCGCCTGCTGGTGAACACGCTTTCCAATGTGCAGGCCAGAGCCTGTGGATAACCGCCGTTTCCTGCCCTGAACAGGCTTGCTAAGCAACGGTGGACGGAGAATAGTGAGAACTGGAAGCGGACCTTCCTGAGCAGCGGCGGCTGCCATACGGGTGCACGGGGAACGGCCTGCTTTCTGGCAGAATAGCCGCAACATCAGGCAGTATCGCGAGGAGGCGGCCCAATGGGCGCACAAGAGTTGCATCCGGACCCGGCGAGGGACAGCGGTGGCGCTCATGCCGCTCCCGACGGGATCGTTGTGGGCGTGGACGGATCGGACCACGGCCAGTGCGCGCTGGTGTGGGCAGCCCGTGAAGCCCGGCGCCGCCGT
Organism: Arthrobacter sp. MDT2-3; assembly: GCF_059090465.1. NCBI lineage: Bacteria > Bacillati > Actinomycetota > Actinomycetes > Micrococcales > Micrococcaceae > Arthrobacter > Arthrobacter sp. MDT2-3. Next base: position 962,700 of record NZ_JBNHFS010000001.1, read on the forward strand.
CGTCCACTGCATATCGTTACCGCTTACTCGGTGCCGATCTTTGCCGCGTCCGGCCTCGACGGCGGTTACGCCACCGTCGATGATTCAGTCATCCGCGAAGGTGCCGAAGCGGTGGTCAAGCAGGCCCTGGAGAAGGTCTCGGCCTACGACATTGACGTGAGCGCCTCGGTGGAAAACGGTGATGCGTCCGGTGTGCTGCTGGAAATGTCCCAAACAGCAGAGCTCCTGGTCTGCGGCACCCGCGGCCGCGGCGGGTTCGTTGGCAGGCTCCTCGGCTCCGTCAGCAGCGCGCTGCCGGCGCACGCGAAATGCCCTACGGTCACCGTACCGCTGGTCTGCTCGGACCGGCTGGGCGAAACCACTGAGGACCGGCGCGTGAAAGCAGAACAGGCCAAGGCCGGGCACCAGCGCGTGGAGAATGTGGTTGTCGTCGGTGTGGACGGCTCTGAACAGGCACGGGTAGCCGTGCTCGAAGCCGCGGACCAGGCTGAGCGGCTGGGTGCATCGCTCCGGGTTGTCTGTGCGGTTCCGCAATACAGCGGCTCGCTGGCCTGGGTTCCTGCTCCGATGGACCGTAAGGCGCTTTTCGCGGATATCCAGGTGACCCTTGATGCGGGGATGGCCTGGCTGAGGAGCCACTACCCCAACCTGCCCGCAGAATCTGAGCTGACGGACGGTTCCCCGGTTGACATCCTGGTGGAAGCAAGCCGTCACGTGGAGCTGGTGGTCGTGGGGACCCGCGGCCGCGGCGGCTTCACCGGGATGCTCCTGGGATCCACGTCGGACGGCGTTCTCCACCATGCCAAGGGTCCCGTTATGGTGGTTCCGGACCGCGAGGACCCGCGCCTGGCCGACCGGGCCCGCTTCGGGCCGATCCTCGGCGCAGCCTGACCAGATCCTGCGGCAGGGAGCGTCATCATGGCAGCCGACCCACCAAGGAAGGCCGGGCGGGTTTCCGGTCCACCGGACGGAAATACCGCCCCCGGCCTCATCCTTCGCCTCAGTCATGTTGACGGCGGCATGCTTCCCCTCGTGGGAGGCAAGGCCGCCAACCTCGGTGAACTGACAGCAGCGGGCCTGCCGGTGCCGGACGGGTTCTGCCTCACCACCCAGGCCTACCGCGAAGCCACCGGGACGGTCCGGGCCGGGGTGCTCGCAGAGCTGGGGAACCTGCAGGCCGCGCGTCAACCGGGAACCCCGGGCCAGGCCGCTGAACTGGCCGCTGTGGCCGGCAGGATACGGGAGACTATCCGCGCCATCCCGGTTCCGGCCCGGATTGTTGCCGCCGTGGAGAAGGCATATGCAGCACTGGGGAAGGCGACTCCAGTGGCCGTCAGGTCCTCCGCCACGGCGGAGGACCTTCCGTTTGCGAGCTTCGCGGGCCAGCAGGACACGTACCTGAATGTCGTAGGCATCGAGGCCGTCCTCGAGGCAGTGCGCAACTGTTGGGCCTCCCTCTGGACAGACCGGGCAGTGGCTTACCGGGCAGCACTGGGGATCGCGCCGCACGAAGTAGCCCTCGCCGTCGTCATCCAGCGGATGGTTGACGCCGCAGCGGCCGGGGTGATGTTCACAGCAAATCCCTTGACTGGGCGGCGGCGGGAGGCCGTCATCGATGCCGCCCCAGGGCTGGGCGAAGCGGTGGTTTCCGGCGTTGTCAATCCGGACCACTTCGTGGTGGATACGGACAAGGGCCGGATCCTTGAGCGGAAGCTGGGCGACAAGCGCGTTATGGTGCGGCCGCTTCCGGGTGGCGGAACGGAGACGCAGGACCTCGCCGGCGCGGCAGAAGCCTCCAGCCTGACGGACGGGCAGGCACTGGAGCTTGCCGCCCTCGGCCTGCAGGCCGAGCGGCACTTCGGGTCCCCGCAGGACACCGAATGGGCCATCGACACCGGCGGCGCCCTCTGGCTGACCCAGTCCCGGCCAATCACCACCCTCTACCCGATCCCCGAGAGCCGTTCTGCCGGAACCGGAACCAGGGTCTACCTGTGCTTCAGCCTGGCCCAGGGCCTCACCCGGCCCCTCACGCCGATGGGGCTGGCGTCGCTGCGGCTCGTTGCCTCTTCAGTAGCCAAAGCGGCCGGCTTCGCCGTCCCCGAACCCCGTGACGGTCCCCCGCCGTTCGCCGAGGCTGCCCAGCGCATCTACTTTGACCTCACCACGCCAGTCAGGAGCAACGTGGGCCGCCGGATTCTTCCACGGATTTTTGACGTGATGGAAGCCAGGTCAGCCATGGTGCTGCGCCACGTTTTTGATGATCCCCGGTTCTCTGTGACCCGCAGGACACCGCTCGGGCTCGTGCGCCATGTCCTGCCGGCGGCGGTGCGGTCCCGTGTCCCGGAATCGGTGCTCCGGGGACTGTTCCGGCCCAAGTCGGCCCTGCGCCGCCTGGACCGCTTCACCCGGCAATTCGCCAAAGACCTCGAACTCGAGGCAGGAGCGGGGCCAATTAGACGGCTGGACCACGCGGAGCGGCTCCTGGGAGGCCGGCTTTTTGCGATTGTGCCCGCCATCCTGCCACTGCCCGCACTGGGCTTCGCGATGCTCTGGTTGGCAGGAAAGCTGCTGGGCGGAAAGGACCGTGGGAAGGACCTGCAGAAGGTGCTCCGGGGCCTGCCTCACAACGTGACCACAGAGATGGACCTCGACCTGTGGCGCCTGGCCTCAGCCATGAAGGACGACCGCGAGTCACGTGCGGCCCTGGAGACGCTGGAGCCATCCGTGCTGGCAGCGGAGTTCGACGCCGGGCGCCTGCCCCCTGTCCTGCACGCGGGCATGGCGCGGTTTCTCGAACGCTACGGGCACCGGGCCGTAGCCGAAATCGATGTGGGCCTGCCCCGGTGGTCCGACGACCCCACGCACATCCTGGGTGTGCTGGCCAACTACCTGCGCCTCACTGATCCCGCCATGGCGCCGGAGGTGCAGTTTAGCCGGGCAAATGCAGAGGCTGAGGCGGAAGTGGAGCGGCTGGTTGCAGAGGCGCGCAGCCGCGGCAGGGCACGTGCGCTGCTGGTCGGAGCCGCGTTGCGCCGCACCAGGCTTTTCGCCGGGCTGCGGGAACTGCCCAAGTACCAGTTGGTCCTGGGCATCGCTGAAGTACGGAAGCAGCTGGCCCACGTGGGAGCTGTGCTGGCAGCGGATGGCAAGCTGGAGAGCCCGGACGACATCTTCTTCCTCGACTTCGAGGAAGCCCGGCAGGCATTGGGCGGCGGCAGCGACAAGGGGGCCAACCAACCGCGGAGGCTGCGCGGACTCGTCCTGGAGCGCCGTGCCGCCTATGCCAGTGAACTGGGCAGGCGCCACATCCCCAGGGTCCTGCTCTCTGACGGCAGCGAGCCTGAGGTGCTGCACGCCGCGGGTGCTGCGGTGGCCGACGGTGCGCTGTCCGGCAGCCCCGCCTCGGCAGGTTTGGTCACGGCCCCTGCCCGGGTCATCCTGGATCCCGTTGGTGCACATCTCGAAGCCGGGGAAATCCTGGTGGCACCGTCCACCGATCCTGGATGGACTCCCTTGTTCCTGACGGCCGGCGGCCTGGTGATGGAAATGGGCGGACCCAACTCGCACGGTGCAGTGGTGGCGCGTGAGTACGGCATCCCCGCCGTGGTGGGGGTTCCCGATGCCACCGCCCGGCTTGCCACCGGACAAAGAATAACGGTCGACGGCGGCGCCGGGACCGTAGTGCCCGAGTAGCACCCCTGCGGACCGCCGGGCAGGTGTGGGGAGTGGTCCCGAGGCGTACCCTTGGACTATGGGCTCCAAGGACGGAGACGGCCGGACAATGAACGACAGTTTGAACCGCCGGAGTAAGAACGGCCCGGATACGAACCGGGCTGTAAGGCACGGCATGAACCGCGCCTGGTTGCGGTGGGTGCCGGCAGGGGCGGTGCCTGCGGTGATCGCCGCTGGGGTTCTCGCTGGATCCCTTCCGGCGCGCGCCGGCGATCCATTGCCTGACAAGACCCCCGCCGAAGTGGTCGCCCTGCTCGCCGGTCACACGACACACACGTTCTCGGGCACCATCGAACAATCTTCGGAGCTGGGGTTGCCGGAACTGCCGGCAACGGGTCCCACCTCCGGCCCTGCATCTGCCGGCGGTGCAACATCCATCATGGAGTTCCTCACCGGTGAGCACACGGCCAGGGTGTTTATGGACGGCAAGGCCAAGGCGCGCATCCAGGTGGTTGACCGGCTCGCCGAGCGGGACATCATCCGCCGCGGCAACGACGTCTGGTTCTACTCGTCAAAGGACAACTCCGCCGCCCACCTGACCCTGCCGGCTCACGCCCGGGACCTTCCGCTGACCGACCCGGGCAACACCGGGACGCCGCCACTGGCTGAACCCGAGCCGGATATGCCGGTCCCGCCCACACCCCAGGAGCTTGCCGACAAGTTCCTGGCCGCGGTTGACAGTTCGACTGCCGTGTCCGTGGGTCCCGAAGTGGAGGCCGCCGGGCGCCCTGCCTACAATCTGCTCCTTGAGCCCCGCACCGAAGGCACGCTGGTGGGCACGGTGGCCATCGCCGTCGACGCAGCGAACGGAATGCCGCTGTCCGTGTCGGTGACGGCACGCGGTGCCGCCCAACCTGCCTTTAGCGCCGGATTCACCAGCCTGTCCCTGGATGCTCCGGACGAGGCACTGTTCAATTTCGTCCCGCCGCCGGGCAGCACCGTGGAGGAGCTCCAGTTCCGCCATCCCGAAAGCTGGCTGCCGAGTTCAGGGCTCCCGGGTGATCCTGGCACGCACACGGCTCCGGATGACTTGGCGGAGAACATCAAGGACAAAGCCCGGGAACATCTGACAGGCACTGGCTGGGAAACGGTGGTGGAAGTCCCGGCGGAGGCAGGGGCAGCCGCTGCCGCGAATACTTTGCTTTCCGGGAACCCGCTCCTGGCCCAGGCCGCCGTCGCCGTCCCTGGCGGGCGGTTGCTCTCCACCACGCTGTTCAACGTCCTGCTCACCGACGACGGCCGGATCTTCGCGGGCATGGTACCGCCGGAGAGGCTGCAAGCCGCATCAACCGCTCCGTGACCGGGGCCGCAGGAGGCCCCGGCTCCCGGGCTTATGGCCTGACCATCGAGACGCAGGGGCTGACTAAACGCTTCGGGCAGCAGTTGGCCGTGAATGACATTAATCTGTCGGTGCCTCCCGGCGCCGTCTTTGGGTTCCTGGGGCCCAACGGCTCCGGAAAAACAACCACCATCCGGATGCTGTTGGGCCTTGCTGCTGCCTCAGCGGGAACCGTTCGCCTGCTGGGGATGGACATGCCGGGCAAGTTCCAGGACGTCCTCCCGCGCGTGGGGGCGCTGGTGGAGGGCCCGGCCTTCTATCCCTTTCTCTCCGGCACCGCGAACCTCCACCGGCTTGACGCCGCCACCCGGCATGCCGCCCCCGCCACCCGCAAAGCCCGGGTGAGCGAGGCCCTGGAACGGGTGGGATTGGGTCACGCAGCCGGCAAACGGGTACACGCCTACTCGTTGGGTATGAAGCAGCGGCTGGGCATCGCCAACGCCCTGCTGTCACCCCGGGAACTGCTGGTGCTGGACGAGCCCACCAACGGCCTGGACCCGCAGGGCACACGCGAAGTGCGCAACCTGGTCCGATCCCTCGCGGCAGACGGGACCACCGTTTTTGTTTCGAGCCACCTGCTGGCCGAGGTCGAACAAATTTGCACGCATGCAGCAGTCATGAGCGCCGGCCGGCTCGTGGCCCAGGGTCCGCTGCCGGAATTGCGCCGCTCCGGAACCGCCGGCATCCGGCTGGTGACGCCGGACGCCGCGGCTGCCCTGGACGTTTTGGCGCGCCTTGGGCTATTTCCGGAGCCAGCGGCTGCGCAGTCGGATGGCGCGGTGGTGACGGCGGCGCTTGCCGGAAACCCCGCCCCTGAAGACATTGTGGCCCACCTGGTGGAGGCCGGCGTCCGGGTCCGTGGCTTCGCGGTGGAACGTGAAAGCCTTGAGGACCGCTTTGTCGCCTTGACGGGGGAGGGGTTCGATGTTGCCCAGTAGCGCACGGGCTAGTGGAACACATGGCGCAGAGGCTGGGGCAACACCGCGCGGATCCGGGCTTTCCCTCCTCTGGTCCGAACTTCGGGTGTTGTTCGGACGGCGGCGCACGTGGGCCTTGCTGCTCGCGCTGGCCGCAATTCCGGTTATGGTCGCAGTGGCCGTCAGGATCTCCTCAACGGTTCCCCCGGGGCGGGGCCCTGCTTTCCTTGACCGCATCACGCAGAACGGGCTGTTCGTGGCCTTCACCGCCATGCTGGTGTCTGTTCCACTGTTCCTGCCGCTGACCGTGGGCGTGGTGGCAGGGGACACCATCGCGGGCGAGGCCAACATGGGAACGCTGCGGTACCTGCTGGTTGCTCCCACAGGCCGGGTACGGCTGCTTTTGGTGAAGTACGCGGGGGCGCTGGCCTTCTGCCTGGCTGCGCCCGTCACCGTGGGCCTGGCCGGTGCCGCCATTGGGGCCGCGCTGTTCCCGGTGGGCCCGGTGACTTTGTTGTCCGGGGACGTGATCGAGCCGCCGGAGGCCGCACTGCGCATCCTCCTGATTGCGGCCTACCTGTCGGTTTCCCTGGCCGGGCTCTCCGCGATAGGTCTCTTCCTGTCCACCCTCACCGTGGTTCCGGTGGGGGCCATGGCCGCCACGGTGGTGGTCTCGGTGGTGTCCCAGGTCCTTGATCAGTTGCCGCAGCTGGAGTGGCTGCACCCGTGGCTGTTCAGCCATTACTGGCTGGGGTTCGGTGACCTGCTCCGCCAGCCTGTGCTGTGGGACTCCTTCGCCAGCAATGCCCTGCTGCAGGCGGGGTACGTGGCCGTGTTCGGCGCGCTCGCCTACGGACGTTTCGTCACCAAGGACGTGCTGAGCTGAGAGGTGCTGAGCTGGACAGCTGAGCTGAGCAGGCCGGTCCCTGCCCGTTAGTAGCGCGCAGCGTATGGGTAGAGCTGCATGCCGGCCATCGCGCTGAGCTGCGTGACGCCGATGCCCTCCTGCGGGTTGAGCGCCTGCACCACCTGGCCGTTGCCCAGGTAGATGGCAACATGGTAGAAGTTCGACGGTGACCCCCACACCAGCAGGTCGCCGCGCCGTGCCTGCGAGATCGGTACGTGGACGGGAGCAGCAGAGTACTGCTGGGCTGCCGTCCGCGGAAGGTATTTCCCGGCGGCCGCAAACGCTGTTTGCACCAGGCCTGAGCAGTCGAAACCGTAGGGGCCCGTGCCGCCCCACCGGTAGTGGTATGGCGCGCCCACCTTGCTGAGTGCCACCGAGACGGCGGCCTCGTAGGTTCCACTCCCAGTCGGGGGAGCGGGAGCCGGAGCGGGCGCGGGAGCGGGAGCGGGAGCCGGAGCGGGCGCGGGGGCGGGCGCGGGGACAGGTGCCGCGGGCACCGGAGCGGGTGCAGGCGCCGGAGCTGCAGGTGCGGGTGCGGCCGGTGCGGGAGCTGCGGGAGGTGCGGCCGGTGCGGGAGGTGCGGCCGGTGCGGGAGCTGCGGGTGGTGCGGCTGCGGCCGGTGCGGGAGCGGGTGCAGCCTGTGCAGGTGCCACCGCGGCAGGACGGCTGGCGGACGGAGACCGTTGCTCCTGGTTGACCCGTTCGGCTGCCGCCAGTGCAGCAGCAAGCCGGGCCTCCTCGCGTTGCCGGTCGAGGGCGTCCACCCGTGCCGATTCGAGGGCCACGGTGGTGTTCCGGAGTTGGGCCAGCTGGTCCACCAGGACGGTGCGCTGGGTCTGTGCGTCGGCCACAGCCTTCGCCTGGGCTGCGTTGGCCTCCTCCGCCTGGGTCTTCCGGATTTCCGCCGTCATTGCTGCATCGTCGGCAGCTTTTGTGGCATCTTCCGCAGCTGCGGTCAATGACTGTGAGGCCTGGGCTGCTGCATCTGCCGCTTCGAAAGCGCGGCTTCTGCCGGCGGAGAGGGCCTGCAGCGTGGCTGCCTGCTGCAGAGTTTCAGCGTTGCCGCTCACAAAAGTACCGAGAGTGGGGTTGAGCCCGCCGTGACGGTAGAGGTCGCCCGCCAGTTGTCCCACCAGTTTCCGGGCCTCGTCCTGCTGTTCCTGCGCCGACGTGGCCTTGGCTGAAGCGGCAGCTGCCGCGGATGATCGTTGCTGCAGCTCTACGAGGGCCTCGCTGTAGGCATTGTTGGCCTGCATTGACACGGCGAAGGCAGCCTGCTGTGAGCTCGCCGCTGCTTCCAGGATGCGTTCGATGGTGGAGACCTGGTCCGCGGTGGCAGCCTCGCTGGCCTTGGCCGCGGCGATGTCTTCGGGGGATGGAGTTTCAGGAGCTGCAGGAATGGAAACGGCTGGCAACAATGGTGTTGTGCCGGCCCCGGCCGGCGCTGCAATGGTTCCCAGAAGTATGACAGTGGCGCACAGCACGGCCGCTTTGCGCCCGGATCCGGTCAAAACCATGTGCAGAAACCCCGTAATGATCAGGCTGGAGTTCCTGTTCACGGCAAGGCGATGCCCCTGGCCTGCTCCCCAGCAGACCCGAGGCTACGTGAGCTTTTGCACTTTAGGAACAGCAATCACATCAATAACATAAACCACAGCAGTGTCATGGCGGGGGAGGCGCACGGGCGTGTCGCCGGTTGAGGGACCAGAGGGCTCTTGGGACTCCCGGCAGTAGCGGTCAGCAGCCAGGTTAGGCGTGCTGGTGCGCCTCGTGTTCTGAGTGCGTGGCCGGTTCCAGCTGGAAGGTGCAGTGGTCGGTATCGAAGTGTGAGCCCAGGCAGGTGACCAGTTTGTCCAGCAACTGGTCTGCTCCGCGGGCGGTCAGCACACCGTCCTCCACCACCACATGCGCAGAAAAGACGGGCACCCCGGAGGTGATCGTCCAGATGTGGATGTCGTGCACATCCGAAACGCCCTCTACGGAGAGGATGTGCTCCCGGATCATCTGCACCTCCACTCCCTTGGGGCTGGCTTCGAGAAGCACGTCAACAACGTCGCGCAGCAGGCGCCACGCACGGGGCAGGATCAACAGGGCAATCACCACAGACGCGATGGTGTCGGCGGCCTGGAATCCGGTCACCATGATGACCACGGCCGCCGCTATGACTGCGAAGGAGCCCAACAGGTCGCCCAGGACTTCCAGGTAGGCGCCCCGTACGTTCAGGCTTTCCTCGTGGGCGCCCCGCAAAATCAGGAGCGATACCAGGTTGGCCACCGCGCCCAGGATGGCGGCAAAAAGCATGATGTCCGTTTGCACCTCAGGCGCGGAACCGATCCGGCGGACCGCCTCGGTAAAAATGACCACGGAAATCACGATCAGGATCAATGCGTTGGCCAGGGCCGCGAGGACTTCGGCCCGCTGGTACCCGTAGGTCCGCTGGTCGCTTGCCGGTTGGCCTGCAATCCAGGCGGCCAGCAATGCGATGGTCACGCCGGCGGCGTCCGAAAGCATGTGGCCGGCATCGGCTAGCAGGGACAGTGAACCCGAGAGGGCCGCCCCCGCCACCTGGACGAGGACCACAACAAGCGTGATGACCAGGACGGCCACAAGCCGGTTGCGGTGCCGGCCTGTGGCGGTGACGCCGTGCGTATGGCTGTGGTCGTGTCCCATGCCTACAAGGCTAGCCCCAGCCAAGCTCGTGCAGCCGGTCATCGTCGATCCCGAAGTGGTGGGCGATCTCGTGGACCACTGTCACCGCCACTTCGTGGATGACGTCTTCGCGTGACGAGCAGATATCAAGAATCGGTTCCCGGAAGATGGTGATCCGGTCAGGCAGGGACCCCGCGTCCCACCACGAATCCCGTTCGGTCAGCGGCACGCCCTCGTAGAGTCCCAGCAGGACAGTGTCCGGGTCCTCCCCGGGCCGCGGAACGTAGTCGTCCTCGATGAACACCGCCACGTTGTCCATGGCGCTGGCCAGTTTGCCCGGAATGCTGTCCAGGGCATCCTGGACGGCCGCCTCGAATTCGTCTGCGGACATGGTGAAGCCATGGGGTCCGGTGAAGGGAAGGGGCTCGCTGGGACCCTCAGGAACGATGGGCAGGCCCGGCGGGAGGGTGGCTGGCATACTCCGACTTTAGCGAAGAAACCTTTCGCTTGGCTCCTCGTCCTGGCCGGGTCCTGCGCCGGGTGAGCCCCACCCCCACGAGGCAGACCAGACCGCCCACCAGGCCCAGTACGGTGGGGATTTCGCCCAGCAGGAGCCACGAGATCAGGATGGTGGTGCCGGGCACCAAGTACGTGGTAGCTGCAAGCTTGCCGGCCTCAATCAGCGAGAGCGCGTACGCCCAGGTGGTGAAGGCAATCGCCGTGGGAAAGATCCCAAGGTAGACCAGGCCCATTGTCGCTTCGGGCGGCGCTGCCTGCACTTCGGAAACCAGTTGTCCGGTAAACGGCAGGCAGCACAGGGCGCCCACCATGATCCCGAACCACGTCGCCTGGGCGGCGGGAAACTTCCGCAGCACCGGCTTTTGGATGATGACGCTGACTGCGGCGAGCACAGCGGCAAGGAGGCACAGCAGCACGCCGGCCACATCCGCCGTCGGGCTTTCCCCTGGTGCGGACGGCTGCGCCGAACCCACGGCGATCAAAGCAACCCCGGCGAAGGCAACCAGGCTTCCGATGATCAGCCAGCGTGGGAAGCCCTCCTTGAGGAAGATACCGGCCATGATTGCGACGAGGATGGGATTGACGTTTATGAGCAGGGCGCTGGTGCCTGCATCGAGCACGTGCTCCGCCGCGTTCAAGGCCACGTTGTACCCGCCGAACCACATCACGCCGTAAGCGAGGATCGGCCACCACTCCCGGCCCCGGGGAAGGATCCGGCTCTTCATCAGTTGGGGGAGGACCAGCAGGGCCAGGACGACGGCGGCGATCGCCAGCCTGCCGAGCGTCAGGGAGCCAGGGGAGAAGTGGGGGCCGATCGCCCGGATTCCCACAAAGGCCGAGGCCCAGAGGACCACGGTGATGGCCATTGCGGCCACGCCAAGGGCTTTGACCCGGGACGCGGGCGTGGGTGGGGGAGCAGTTGTGCTGACCGGGGTGCTTGATGCCATGGAGCCAATCTAGCCCTGGGCAGGGATCCCGGGCTGGCGGAAATCGGCCACGTCTAGCCAAGTTCCTGCCAAAGATGAGACTCCCCGGACCCGGCCAAGTAAGGGCTAGTTCGCCCCTGCCCACTCCAGCAGCTGTTCGACGGGCCAGGTGGTGACGATACGGTCGGCCGGAACACCGTTCCGGTCCGCTCGCTCGGCGCCGTACTGCAGGAAGTCCAGCTGTCCGGGCGCGTGTGCGTCGCTGTCGATCGAGAAGAGGCAGCCGGCGTCCAGTGCCAGCTGAATCAGTGCGTCAGGTGGGTCCTGGCGCTCAGGCCGTGAATTGATCTCCACTGCCACATTGTGTTCGGCGCAGGCCGCGAACACCTCCTTGGCATCGAATTCCGACGGCGGCCGCGTCCCCCGCGATCCCTCCACCAGGCGCCCCGTGCAGTGTCCCAGCACGTTGGTGTGCGGATCCTCGATCCCTTTGAGCATCCGCCGGGTCATGGTTTTCCGATCCGACCTCAGCTTGGAATGAACGCTGGCCACCACGATGTCAAGGCGGTCCAGCAGTTCCGGATCCTGGTCCAGCTCACCCGACTCCAGGATATCCACCTCGATGCCGGCCAGCAGCCGCACCGGCTGGTCCTGCTGCCCATCGGACCCGGGATGGGTGCCGTCGTTGATAGCCGCCACGACGTCCAGCTGCTGCAGGAGGCGTTCCGCCGAGAGCCCGTTCGCGATCGTGAGGTTGGGGGAATGGTCCGTCAGTGCGAGGTAATCCCTGCCCAGGACCCCGGCGGCGGCCACCATCAGCTCAATGGGGGACCCGCCATCGGACCATTCGCTGTGGCTGTGCAGGTCTCCGCGGAGTGCTTCGCGAATGGCCGTGCCGCCGGAAGCCAAGGGCTGCGCACCCTTCTCCCGCAGGTCGGCGAGGTAGTCCGGGACCTGGCCCTCCACCGCATCCCGGATTACCTGGTAGGTCCGGTCACCGATTCCCTTCATGGATTTCAGCCGGCCGCTCCGGACCCGGTCTGCCACTTCTTCCGGCGACAGCGGCGCGATCACCCCGGCGGCTTTTCGGAAGGCCTGGACCTTGAAGGTGGCTGCGCGTCCGCGCTCCAGCCAGAAGGCAATCTCGTTGAGTGCTGCAACGGCATCCATCAGTCCATCTTCACCTGTTCTTCCCTGCTGTTGGCGCGGAAATTGGCCGATTTTGGATAATTCCTACCTAGGCCCTATAGTTTTAGAGTCCAGTTCGGAGAAACGCAAAGGACAAAGACGGAAAGCCTCGCTTGACGCCTTTTATTTTGTTCCGAACGGGTTCTGGCCCCCATCGTCTAGCGGCCTAGGACACCGCCCTTTCACGGCGGCGGCACGGGTTCGAATCCCGTTGGGGGTACGCAAGGAACTGGTCAAACAGACAAAAAATGTCTGGTAGGCTGGAAGCCTTGAAAAAAGCGGTAGAGATGCTGCTGAAGCAAGAAACGCAAGGCCCTGTAGCGCAGTTGGTTAGCGCGCCGCCCTGTCACGGCGGAGGTCGCGGGTTCAAGTCCCGTCAGGGTCGCTCTGATTGCTGGAAGAGATTCCGGCTCTCATGGTGACTAGTCACCTAGGCTCTGTAGCTCAGTTGGTAGAGCGTTCGACTGAAAATCGAAAGGTCACCGGATCGACGCCGGTCGGAGCCACCACTGGGAAGCATCAGTTCTTCGGAACTGGTGCTTTTCGTCTTTAACCCTGGATCCCGACCGTATCCCCGCCTCCTGCCGTTAAACCGCAGGCGGGGATAGGGTTGGGATCAACAGAAGGGGGAGTGCCTGATGGAATACCAGAACCCACAACCCGGCCAGGGCATCCAGAGCCGTGCCGTGCCGGTCCCTGTGCCGGCACCCAGCCACGGCCGCACCGTGATTTCCGAGACCGCCGTCGCCAAGGTGGCAGGAATTGCCGCCCGTTCCGTCCCCGGGGTCTACTCCCTCGGCTCAGGACCTTCACGTGCGCTCGGCGCCATCCGCGACGCCGTCGGCAGTTCCGAACATGCCGCCGGCGTGCGTGCCGAAGTCGGTGAAACGCAGGTTGCCGTGGATATCAGCCTCGTGGCGAGCTACGGAACACCGCTCCATTCACTGGCCAATGAGGTCCGCGCGGCCGTTTACCAGGCTGTCGGGGAACTCGTGGGGCTGCAGGTGATCGAGGTCAACGTGGAAGTCACGGACGTCTACGTGCCGCCTCCGGTCAAACCCACCATTGCCGGCTCGACAGAGAGGGAGGCGCTGCTGTGAACCTCACCGTGGCGGGCACAGCGATGGGCGCGTTCGTGGCCTTTATGTCCCTGCAGTTCGGTTTGTGGGGCTTCCTGATTTCCCTGCTCTTTATGGCCATCGGGGCACTCCTGGGCCGTGCCGCGGAAGGGAAACTTGACCTTCGCGGCGTCCTGGACGCCATCACCGGCCGGCGCTCGTCCTCATGAGCTCCGCCGTCCCGACTGTCCGGGGCCAGGAGCTTCGCGGCCACAACCGCATCAGCACGCAGGCCCTGACAAGCCTCGCCAAGGCGGCAGCTGCCCAGTTCCTGGGCGTGGACGCGGAGGATGTCCGGGCTGACTGGACGGACGACGACGGAATGCTGGCGCTGTCCCTCGTCACGCCGATCAGCATCCCGCCTTTGACTGCCGTGGTCCGTGACCCCTCGCGTGTGGAGGCCGCCGGCGGCTCCATCTGGGACCGTACGGTCAAGGCAAAGGCCCGTATCCTGGCGACAGTGACGGAGCTTAGCGGTGCACGGTTGAGCCGGGTGGATATCAGGATCAGCGGAGCAACGACCATTGAAGGGGGACGCGTGCGATGAGCCGGCAGGTCGAGAGCCAAGGCCCGGATATGGACCGCATCCTGCACCGGGAGACGCACTCCTCACGTGCGGTGGTGGCCACAGCGGCCGCGGTCCTGGTTATTGGGCTCGCTGCCTACGGGCTCCTCGAGGCAGCCGTCCATGCCATCGGGCAGCCGGCCTGGCTGATCGAGCCGCAGGTGGCAGCTGAACGCCTCGTGGCCTTGCCCGCAGGGATTTCGCCGCTGCTGCTGGGCGCCATCGGAGGGGTCCTGGCAATGTTCGGGCTGGTCTTTTTCCTCAATGGGGTTCTGCCCGGACGCCGGGCCCGTCACCTTCTGCGTGGCGGCCGGAACACCGCCGGTCCTGCTGTGGTGGTGGATGATGAAGTCATCGCTTCCTCCCTGGCGCGCCGTGCCCGGCTCGCCGCGAACGTCACGCCGGAACAGGTCATGGTGGTCGTCTCCCAGCGGCAGGCAGAGGTGAACGTGCGGCCCACTTCCGGAGTGCCTGTTGACGAGGCTGCTGTGCTCGCGGCAGTCCGAAGCGAGCTCGATGCCATGGCACTGGATCCCTCACCTGAAGTGCGCGTCATGGTGGCACATTCGGGAGTGATTGGCGCATGAACAGCACCCCCACCCTTCTCAACCGGATACTGATAGCGGTCCTGGGTTTGATGCTGCTTTCAGTGGGCGCCCTGCTGATGTTGCTGGCCGCAGTGCCGGCCGTAGCTTCGTGGTGGCATGCCTGGTCCGCGGGCGTGTGGAGCCGAGTCAACGGGGCCTTCAACGCCACCAGGTTTCCCGGGCGCACCGAAAGCTGGTTGTGGATCCTGGTAGCGCTGGCCCTGCTGGTGCTTATCGGACTGATGGTGGCGTGGGTTGCCCAACAGGGAAAGGGCCGGGCCAACCTGCTGGCCATGGAGTACGATCCCGGCGATGTCCCCGGTGACGTGAGGATCGGCGGGGGAGTGGCCGAGCAGGCGCTCAAGCATGCCCTCGCGAACCGTCCCGATTTAGCCGGCGCCACGGTAGCCACGTACGACGTCAAAGGCACGCCCGCCTTGAAGGTGCGCCTCCTGCCGCGCCAGGGCGTGGCCCCGCACCTGCTCGCAGACGAGGTGCATGCCCTCGTGGCGGCGCTGGAAACGGTGGTGGGAAAGAACATCCCCGTGCTGATTCACATCGGAGCCGGTGCACGGACACGCTTCAGCAGGGCTGAGCGTGTCCGCTGACGTGATTTTTAGGTTACTGTTCAGAAACAAAAGCGTGTAAACGCTTGCATCATTGCGGCTGGCTAAATTACCGTGATGGTCACCACATCGTTCCTGGCGGATGTTATCTCTGCAACTCATAGAGGAGTTCTCGGCATGAAAAATCGCAAGTACCTGCTACCCGTAGCGGTGACCGGAATCCTGGCGCTGTCCCTCAGCGCGTGCAGCAATTCGGAAGAAAGCACAACTGACCCGGCCGCCACCGCCGATTGCTCCAAGTACGAAAGCTACGGCAAGCACGACGGGAAGACCGTCTCTGTCTACTCGACCATCGTTGACACCGAGGCCACCAACCTCGAGAAGACCTGGGCTGCTTTTGAAAAGTGCACCGGCGCCACCGTCAAGTACGAGGGCAGCAAAGAGTTCGAGACCCAGATCGGTGTTCGGGCAAAGGCCGGAAACGCCCCCGACATTGCTATCTTCCCGCAGCCCGGCCTGATGGCAGACCAGGCCCGTGCCGGGAACCTGAAGCCGGCACCGCAGGCTGTATCGGACGCTGTTGACAAGAACTGGTCGGCGGACTGGAAGAAGTACGGCACTGTAGACGGCGTCTTCTACACCGCCCCCATGCTGGCCAACGTCAAGGGATATGTCTGGTATGCGCCCAAGACCTTCGAAGACAAGGGCTGGGAAGTTCCTAAAACCTGGGACGAGATGTTGGAGCTTTCCAAGAAGATTGCCGACGACGGCAGCATGAAGCCCTGGTGTGCCGGCTTCGAGTCCGGTGAAGCCACCGGCTGGCCGGGCACCGACTGGGTGGAAGACGTGGTGCTTCGCTCGCAGGGACCTGAGGTTTACGACCAGTGGGTCAACCACGAAATTCCCTTCAACGACCCCCGCATCGTTGAAGCGCTGGATAAAACCGGCGAAATCCTGCTTGACGACAAGATGGTCAACGGCGGCTTCGGCGACGTTCGCTCCATTCTCACCACCGGCTTCGCACAGGCTGGCCAGCCGGTGCTCGACGGGCAGTGCGCCATGCACCACCAGGCAAACTTCCAAGCTGCAAACTGGCCTGAAGGAACCGTCGTGGCTGAGGATGGCGACGTCTGGGCCTTCATGACCCCGCCGATTGATGCGTCCCAGGGCCTGGCTATCACGGGCGGCGGCGAAATGGTTGGCGCCTACAAGGACACTCCCGAGGCCCAGGCCTTCCAGGCCTACCTGGCCAGTGCTGAATTCGCCAATGACCGCGTCAAGCTGGGCGGCGTCGTCAGCGCAAACAAGGGCCTTGATCCGGCAAGTGCCCAGACTGAACTGGACAAGCTGAGCATCGAGTTGCTTCAGGATGAGGAAACTACGTTCCGCTTCGACGGTTCGGACCTGATGCCGGGCGCTGTTGGTTCCAACTCGTTCTGGAAGGGCATCGTTGCATGGATCAACGGCACGCCGTCCAAGGAAGTTGCGGACAGCATCGAAAGCAGCTGGCCTAAGAGCTAACTCTCCCTGGTTCTGCGCCTCCGGCTTCAACCCCGGAGGCGCAGTGTCATCCTGCACATTCGATCTACCCACAACCATGGAGATGGGCAATGGAATTCATCGGAGGAAAATTCCTTCAAGTCGTGATCGCGTTGGCGGTTTTCGCCGCGATCATCGGACTTATCATGCTGTTGGTGGACAGGGCCCCAAAGTCCGCCAAAGATAAAATCACTGTGGCCGGATTCCTGGCTCCTGCGGCAATCCTTTTGCTTGTAGGGCTGGTCTACCCCGCTGCGCAGACCTCATTCCTCGCGTTCACCGACGCCAGCGGCAGGCTAAACGGGGTTGATAACTTCGTCTGGATGTTCACCCAGCCCGAAGCCCTGGTAACGCTCCGGAACACCATTATCTGGACTGTTCTGGTGCCGCTGCTGTCTACTGTTTTCGGTTTGGCCTATGCAGTCTTCATCGATAAAGCCAAGGGCGAGCGGATACTGAAGGCCCTCGTGTTTATGCCCATGGCAATTTCGTTTGTGGGCGCCGGTATTATCTGGAAACTTGTCTACGACTACCGCGGACCTGCCATTGAGCAAACCGGCGTGCTGAATGCGCTGCGTGTCGCTTTTGGGATGGAGCCAAAGCAATTCCTGCTGGACGCCCCCGAGAACACCATTTTCCTGATTATCGTGATGGTCTGGATCCAGACCGGTTTTGCCATGGTTATTCTTTCGGCGGCCATCAAGGGCGTCCCGGCAGAACTGGTGGAAGCTTCGCGTCTGGATGGCGCCAATCCGTGGCAGCAGTTCCGTAACGTAACCATTCCGGGGATTCGCGGTTCACTCGTCGTCGTGCTCACCACGATTACCATCGCTACTTTGAAGGTCTTCGACATCGTCCGCACCATGACCGCTGGCAACTACGAAACTTCCGTGGTGGCCAATGAAATGTATACCCAGGCGTTCCGTGCCGGCGAACCGGGCAGGGGTGCCGCCCTGGCGCTGATCCTCTTCCTTCTGGTCCTCCCAATCGTCGTTTACAACGCCCGCGTACTTCGTCAGCAAAAGGAAATCCGATGACCGTCATGCCAGCGCCGGATGAGGCGGCAAATACACGAACTGCGGCCACGCGTGGGGGCGGTACGGCTTCACCTGTTGAAAGTTCCGCGCCGATAATGCGCCGGGTCAAAAGCAAGCTGACGTCCCGCTGGGCGACAGCCGCTGCCTTGGTCATTGCTGTGGTCTGGACTATTCCGACTTTCGGCCTGCTGGTCTCTTCCTTCCGTCCGGCCGCGAAGCAGGTGGGACCCCGTTCAGACGGATGGTGGAACTTCTTCGGCGACTGGCAGTTCACCTTCAAGAACTACGCGGACGTCACTGCCGCGGGGGGATCACAGTCGGCCAACCTGACGCAGTACTTCGCCAACTCCCTGGCAATTGTCATTCCGGTCACTGTCTTCGTCCTGGTTCTTGCCTCCATGGCCGCGTACATTTTTGCCTGGGGAAAGTTCAGGGGCCGGGAAGCCGCCTTTATTTTCGTTTTTGCCCTGCAGATTATTCCCCTGCAAATGGCCCTGATTCCACTCCTCCAGCTGTTCACCCAAGTCCTGCAAATTCCGCCAGGTTCCTACACACAGCTTTGGATCGCCCATACAATTTTCGGGCTGCCACTGGGCATCTTCCTGCTGCATAACTTCATCTCCGAAATTCCAGGTGAGGTCATTGAAGCCGCAAAGATGGATGGCGCCGGCCACACGACCATCTTCTGGCGGGTCATCCTGCCACTGTCAGTCCCCGCCCTTGCGTCGCTGGCGATCTTCCAGTTCCTCTGGGTCTGGAATGACCTTCTTGTGGCGCTGGTGTTCTCCGGCGGAACTGCCGACGTTGCTCCCATCACCCAGCGCCTGGCGGAAATCTCAGGAACCCGTGGCGCAAGGGACTACCTGAATCCCGCCGCCGCCTTCGTTTCCATCATCGTTCCGCTGGCCGTGTTCTTCAGCCTGCAGCGGTACTTCGTCCGGGGACTCCTTGCGGGAGGCCTCAAGGGCTAATAACTGACAGGGCCCCGTGCGGCCGGCCGGTGCGCCGGCCGCCCGCGGCCCTGCTAACCCCGGAAAGGCCATCATTCGATGGCGGCCGGAAACGCTCAAGGGACAGATAAGGGGGCACCGTGGCACGCGCAGGCGAGAGGTCACAACGAGGCGGCCACAGTGGTGTCAGCATCGAAGACGTGGCGGCAGCGGCGGGAGTATCTACGGCCACCGTCTCGCGGGCAGTCCGGGGCCTGCCCCGGGTATCACCGGCCACAAGGGAGAAGATCCTCGAGGTAGCCGGAAACCTGGGCTACGTCGCCTCCAGTTCCGCCTCGGGACTGGCAACCGGCCGCACCAGAACCATCGGGGTGCTGGCACCCTTCGTGAGCAGGTGGTTCTTCTCCAAAGCCATCGAAGGCGCCGACCGGGAACTGCACGCCCGGAACTACAATCTTTCGCTGTTCAACCTGGGCGGCCACGGCAGCAACCGTGAGCGGCTGTTCAGCAAAACCATGGTCTATAAGCAGATCGACGCCCTGCTGGTGCTGTGTATGGCACTATCGCACGAGGAACTCGACCACCTGCAGAAGATCGATATTCCGTTGGTGGTGGTTGGCGGCCATGTTGAGGAATGCGCCTACATCGGCATCGACGACTACGCCGCCGCGTCCACCGCAGTCAGGCACCTCATCGACCAGGGCCACCGGGACATTGCCCTGCTGCACGGAGACGATGAGACAGACCTCAACTTTGACGTTCCCCGTGTCCGGATCCTCGCGTTCAAGGACGTTATGACGGCGGCCGGCCTGCCCACCCGGCCCGAATGGGACGAGTGGGGGGACTTCACCGTCCGCAGCGGACAGGAGGCCTTCCGCCGGCTCTGGTCCAAGCCCGGCGGCAGGCCGACAGCGATATTCTGTGCATCGGACGAGATGGCGATGGGCGTCATTTTCGAAGCTTCCCGGATGGGCGTCCGTGTCCCCGAGGACCTGTCCGTCGTGGGCATCGACAACCACGATTTCGCAGAGGCGATAGGCCTCACTACGGTGGGCCAGCGGCCTGACGAGCAGGCCGAGCAAGCAACCAAGATGCTGCTCGACGAACTGGACGGTGACGCAGGAGCGGTGCAGTCCGCCGTCGCGCCCCATGAACTGATCGTCAGAAGGACAACCGCCCCGCCCCAGTCCTAGCGCCGTGAGTCCCTAGGCACAGGCACAGGCACAGGCACAGGCACAGGCACAGGCTCAGGAAGCGCGGGCCAGCTGACGGATGGGAATCCACCGGGAGGCCAGGCGGCGGTACGCCGCGGCGGCCCCCGTCATGTCCCCCTCGGCCAGGCATTCGATGCCCAGCCTGATATCCATGGGTGAATCGTCCGGGTACACCTTGTCGGCAACAGCTCCGTAGTCCAGCTCCACCATTGAGTTCACATGGAAGAGTTCAAGCCATTCGGTGAGCTGGGCAAGATCGTCCAGCATGTCAAGGTCCGGTGCCGCCAGTGCCAGGTTGGCCACGGCATAACGGGCACGCTCCAGGGCTTCCGTGATGGGTGCCCACACCCGGACCGTGAGGATCCGCCCGGAAGCCTCCACCACGTCTTTATGGTCCGAATCCATAAACAGGGAAAACCAGCTGAAGGGGATCCCCCAGGTGGATGCCCTGGTGTGCACCCGGATGGACCCGTCACGCGCCTTTACCTGGTCGATCCGCTCCTGGTGCTTGTCCCGCTGCTCTTCAGGAATCAACAGCTCAGCCAGCGGGCCGTGGATTCCCTCCATCAGCGCGTTCGCCGCCAAGCCGGCCCGCAGTACCAATTGGCTGGGACAATACAGCAGCTCAGGCTCTGCGTCAGCACCGTCGTCGGACGTGCCTCCGCCGGCAGCCGGGGCAGTGGTGACACGCACCAGGTCGGTTCGTCCGGTGGGGAACGGGTCGCCGCCGGATCGGGTGATCCGCCCCAGCGAGGCCAGCAGTTCCGCGTTTTCGACGGCGGCGCGCGAGGCAGTCTGCGCGCCCGCCGCGGCGATCGCTTTCCGCTGCTCCTCGGGAAAGGCGTCCAGGGGTTCGTAGACGCGGAGCGTCGAGGAGAATGGCAGGCCTGCCTGGCCCCGGTAGAGGTTTCCCGTCATCACGGCCTCCTTGAATGGGTCCAGGACAATGTCATTAGTCTGCCAGTTCCACCAGCACGGGTGCGTGGTCCGACGCGCCCTTGCCCTTGCGCTCTTCGCGGTCGATCGACGCGCCGGTCACCCGTGCAGCCAGGGCGGGGGAGGCCAGCACGAAGTCGATCCGCATGCCTTCCTTCTTGGGAAAGCGCAGCTGGGTGTAGTCCCAGTAGGTGTAGACGCCGGGACCGGGCGTGTACGGGCGCACCACATCCGTGAAGCCTGCGGATTCGAAAGCGTGGAACGCCTCGCGCTCCGGCGGGCTGACGTGGGTGTACCTGTTGTTGGCGAACAGGTCGATGTCCCACACGTCGTCGTCGAACGGCGCGATGTTCCAGTCACCCATCAGTGCCACCTGCGCCTGGGGGTTTTGCGCGACGAGTCCCTGCGCATGCGTCTTGAGGCTCTCCAGCCACTTGAGCTTGTACGGCATGTGTTCGTCGTCCAGGGAGCGGCCATTGGGGACGTAAAGGCTCCAGATCCGGACGCCGGCGCAGGTGGCAGCCATGGCACGGGCTTCCTGCACTGGCTCCGTGCCGGCCTTGCCAAACGCGGGCTGGTCAAGGAACGTCCGCTCAACATCTTCAAGCCCCACGCGGGAGGCGATGGCTACGCCGTTCCACTGGTTCACGCCGAAGTGGGCCACTTCGTAGCCCATCCGCTCAAAGAGTTCCCACGGGAAGTTTTCGTCCTTGCACTTGGTTTCCTGGATGGCCAGGACGTCACAGTCGCTGCGCTGCAGCCAGGCTTCCACGCGGTCGGCACGGGCTCTGAGCGAATTCACATTCCAGGTAGCAATCTTCACAGTTCCTAACTTACCGTGGCCGCGCCACCACGGGTAAAGCCCAGGTAAAGCACCGGTAAGGCCCCCGGGCAAGCTCCCGGCAGGCGCATCCGGGGTGAGCCCGGTTCGGTGGAGTTTAGTAGGAAGTCCGAGTATATTCGCAACCAGAAATGACCTGCGTCACACGCGAAGGAGCTTCCGGCCATGGTGCGCGAGCTTTCCCACTACGTCGGCGGCCAGCATGCAGCCGGCAGCTCCGGCCGCTTCGGCGACGTCTTTGACCCCTGCACAGGAACTGTCCAGGCCCATATTCCGCTGGCCGGCCGGGACGAGGTATCCAATGCCGTTGCTGTCGCCGCAAAGGCCCAGGCGGAATGGGCGGCCATGAACGCCCAGCGCCGCGGCCGCATACTGCTCCGCTTCGTGGACCTGGTCAACCGGGACATGGACGCACTGGCGCGGCTGCTGTCCTCGGAACACGGAAAAACCCTCGCCGACGCCCGGGGAGACATCCAACGCGGCCTGGAAGTGGTGGAGTTCGCCGCCGGCGCACCGCATCTGCTCAAGGGGGAGTTCTCCACCGAGGCAGGACCCGGGATAGACATCCATTCGCTGCGCCAGCCCCTTGGTGTGGTGGCCGGGATTACGCCGTTCAACTTTCCCGCCATGATTCCGCTCTGGAAGTCCGGGCCGGCCCTGGCCGCGGGCAACGCGTTCATCCTCAAGCCCTCCGAACGGGATCCTTCCGTGCCGCTGCGCCTGGCCGAGCTGTACTCCGAAGCTGGCGTGCCGGATGGCGTGTTCAACGTGGTCAACGGCGACAAGGAGGCGGTGGACGCCCTCCTGGAGGATTCCCGGGTCAAGGCCATTGGGTTTGTGGGCTCCACCCCTGTTGCCCAGTACATCTATGCCACGGCAGCCACCCACGGCAAGCGGGCGCAGTGCTTCGGCGGAGCAAAGAACCACATGGTGGTGATGCCGGACGCAGACCTGGACCAGGCTGCCGACGCCCTCATCGGTGCGGGATACGGCTCGGCCGGGGAGCGCTGCATGGCCGTTTCGGTGGCTGTTCCGGTGGGGCAGGAAACCGCTGACCGGCTTGTCGCCAAACTCCAGGACCGGGTGAAGGGCCTGAAAGTGGGCCACAGCCTCGACCGGGACTCGGACTTCGGCCCGGTGGTGGCCGCCTCGGCCAAGGAACGGATCGAAGGCCTTATCGAGGCGGGACTGGACGAGGGCGCCACGCTCCTGGCGGACGGCCGGGGAGTCACGGTGGAAGGCTACGAGAACGGTTTCTGGGTGGGGCCAACGCTTTTTGACCACGTGACGCCAAACATGGGCATTTACCGGCAAGAGATCTTCGGTCCCGTCCTCAGCGTGGTGCGGGCGTCCGACTACGACGAGGCGCTGCAGCTGTGCAGCAGCAATGAGTTCGGCAACGGCGTGGCCATCTTCACGCGCGACGGCGACGCAGCCCGGGATTTCGCCGCCCGGGTGGATGTGGGCATGGTGGGCATCAACGTCCCCATCCCGGTGCCGATCGCGTACTACACGTTCGGCGGCTGGAAGGCGTCCGGGTTCGGCGACCTGAACCAGCACGGCGCAGACGCCTTCCGTTTCTACACCAAGACCAAGACAGTCACCACACGGTGGCCCTCAGGCATACGGCACGGGGCCAGCTTCGTAATGCCGGAAGGAAGCTGATGACGGACAGCCTGAAGCCGGCTGCGGACAACCAGGCCGAGGTGCACTTTGAGCGCCGCGACCGGTTGGGGATCATGACCCTCAACCGGCCCCAAGCCGTCAACGCGTTGACCGCGGGAATGGTGGATGCGCTGCTCGGCCAGCTCACCGCATGGGCGGACGACGACGGCGTTGCCACGGTCCTGGTGCGGGGCGCCGGTGACCGTGGGCTGTGCGCCGGGGGCGACATTGTGGCCATCTACGAGGACATGCTGGCCGGCGGCGGGCTGACGGCGGACTTTTGGCAGGTGGAGTACCGGCTCAATTCCCTGATCGCCCGCTACCCCAAGCCATATGTGGCCTTGATGGATGGCCTGGTGTTGGGCGGCGGCGTGGGGATTTCCGCGCACGGATCGGTCCGGGTGGTGACGGACCGTACCCGGATGGGCATGCCGGAGACCACCATCGGTTTTGCGCCCGACGTCGGCGGGACCCTTCTGCTGGCCCGGGCACCGGGGGAGTCGGGAACCCATGCTGCGCTGACCGGCACCCACCTGAGCGGGACGGATGCCCTGCACCTTGGACTCGCCGACCACTATGTTCCGTCAGACAGGCTCGAGGACCTGCTGGCGGCACTGGAAACCGAAACTGCGGAAGCCGCCGTCGCGCGTTACAGCGAGGCGCCGCCGCCCTCGGCCCTTGAGGAGCAGCGTGACTGGATTGACACGTGCTACGCCTCCGATGACGCCGAGGAAATTGTCCGGCGCCTCCGGAGCTTTGACGGCGACGCCGGCGAAGCCGCCCGGATTGCCGCAGACACCATCGAAGCAAAGTCACCCACGGCCGTGAAGGTCACGCTGGCCTCCCTCCGCCGCGTGAAGGGCCTAAGCCTCGATGAGGCCCTGGCGCAGGAGTACCGGGTAGGTTTGCGGTTCCTGGAAACGCCGGACTTCCGGGAGGGCATCCGGGCGCAGGTGGTGGACAAGGACCGCACGCCCCGCTGGCGGCCGCCCACCCTGGCGGAGGTGCTGCCCCAGCAGGTGGAGCGCTTCTTTGAGCCCTTGGGCAGCAAGGAACTTGACCTGCAGCTAAAGGAGACGGACCATGCCTGAGATGTACACCGTTGCGTTCCTGGGCCTCGGCCACATGGGCGGACCCATGGCGGTTAACCTGGTCAAAGCGGGGTACACGGTAGCCGGTTTCGACGTCGTGCCCGCAGCCCTTGAAGCAGCCCGTACACATGGTGTTCCGGTCGCGGCCAGTGCTGGCGAGGCAGTATCCGGTGCGGACGTGGTCCTCACCATGTTCCCGAGCGGCCGGCATGTGCTTGATGCCTACCTGGGCAGGGCTGGCGGCCCTGGCCTGCTGGCGGTGGCTGCCCCCGGAACGATGTTCCTGGACTGTTCCACCATCAACGTGGACGAAGCCCGGGAAGCAGCGAGCCTGGCCAATGAAGCCGGACACCGCTCGGTGGATGCCCCGGTCTCCGGCGGAGTGGTGGGCGCCGAAGCCGGCACCCTCACGTTTATGGTCGGCGGGGATAACGCGGACTTCGAGGCGGTGCTGCCGCTGCTGGACGTGATGGGCAAACGCGTGGTCCACTGCGGTGCCCATGGTGCTGGACAGGCTGCCAAAATCTGCAACAACCTGATCCTGGGCGCCTCAATGATTGCCGTAAGCGAGGCCTTTGTGCTGGGGGAGAAGCTGGGCCTGAGCCACCAGGCGCTGTTCGACGTGGCCTCGGCAGCGTCCGGACAATGTTGGGCCCTCACCACGAACTGCCCCGTTCCCGGTCCCGTCCCCACCAGCCCGGCCAACCGCGATTACCAGCCCGGCTTCGCCGGTGCCCTGATGGCCAAGGACCTCAACCTCGCCGTCAACGCACTGCACAGCACAGGAGTTGCAGCCCGGGTTGGACCGCTGGCTGCCGAAATCTACGATACGTTTGCCGCGGAAGGCGGTGCAGGCCGGGATTTCTCCGCGATCATCACGGACATTCGGGACCGGTCGAACGCCGAGGACAATCCGGCGGCCGTGGCGGCATCCGGATCGGCGGCTGCCGGAAACCCGGCGTCCGGCGTTCCAGCCCCGGAATCACCGGCATCACAAGCACATCAGGCAGCGCAGGACGACGGGAGCCCCGAATGACGGAATACACGAACATCCTCGTGGAACAGCGGGGCCGGGTGGGCCTGGTGACGTTGAACCGGCCGCAGGCGTTGAATGCGCTGAACAAAGCCACCATGGAGGAGCTCGTGTCCGCCGTCCGTGCCATGGATGCTGATCCTGGTGTGGGGGCGGTGGTCATCACCGGCTCGGGCAAGGCCTTCGCCGCAGGGGCTGACATCAAGGAAATGGCGGCCCAAGGTTACATGGACATGTACGCCGCCGACTGGTTCCGCGGCTGGGAGGACTTCACCAGGCTCCGCATACCCACGATTGCCGCAGTCTCGGGATTTGCCCTGGGCGGGGGCTGTGAGCTGGCGATGATGTGCGATCTCATCATCGCCGGGGACAACGCGAAGTTCGGCCAGCCGGAGATCAACCTGGGCGTACTGCCTGGGATGGGCGGATCCCAGCGCCTGACCCGCGCCGTGGGCAAGGCCAAAGCAATGGACCTGATCCTCACCGGAAGGTTCATCGGGGCAGAGGAAGCTGACCGTTGCGGCCTGGTGTCCCGCGTGGTGCCCGCTGAGGATGTTGTGGACGAGGCAATGAAGGCTGCCGAGGTGGTCGCCGCCAAGTCCAAGCCGGCGGCCATGGTGGCGAAAGAGGCCGTGAACGCCGCCTTCGAAACCGGGCTGGCCCAAGGCGTCCTGTTCGAACGCAGGCTGTTCCATTCCCTTTTCGCCACTGAGGACCAGAAGGAAGGCATGGCGGCGTTCACGGAAAAACGCCAGCCCGAATTCAAGCACCGCTGAGCGACATCGACTCCCGGTAAGCGGCCAGGTCCGCGGCCATCTCCTCGGCCATCAGATGGTTATTGATGACGACGGCGGTCCAGGCGGCAGCTGCCGCGGAGGCGAGCACCTGCGCCTTCAGGTCCGTCACGTTTCCCGCCGCCCACACGCCCGGTACGGACGTGTGGCCATCTGCATCGGTCGCGAGGTAGGTTCCCATTCCGGTGGGGTGATCGGACGGAGCCAGCCCGAGGCCGGCGAAAGCTTCCAGCCGTGCCTGGACCCGTGGACCCACCACCAGGGCCTCCACCGCAACTTCCGGTCCTCCGGCCAGGGCAACACCCCGCAGGCGGTCCTCCTCCACCCGGACCGATTCCACCGCGCCGGCTGCCACCTTAATCCCGCGGGCTGCCAGTTGTTCCGCTTCGATTTCGGACGGGACCACCTTGTTGTTGAGGAACAGCGTGATGTCGCTGCTCCACTGCCGGAAGAGCAGGGCCTGGTGCACGGACCACGGTCCGTTCCCCAGGATGCCAATTGCCTGGTCCTGCACCTCCCAGCCGTGGCAGAACGGGCAGTGCAGCACGTCCTTGCCCCAGCGTTCCCGGAGCCCGGGAACGCCCGGCAGTTCGTCGACCAGGCCCGTGGTGACCAGGAGCCGACGGCCGCGAAGCTGTCTCCCGTCGTCGAGCGTTACTTCGAAGCCCTGGTCCACGTCGCCGCGGGCGGCAAGCACCCTGCCACGGACGACCGCCGCACCGTAGCTCCCGGCCTCCTCCCGGCCCATGGCGAGGAGGTCGGCAGGCTTGATGCCGTCGCGGGACAGGAAGCCATGGACTCCCTCGGCGTGGGCGTTGCGTGGTTCACCGCTGTCCACCACCACGACGGAGCGGCGGCTGCGCCCCAGCATCTGTGCGGCGCTCAGCCCGGCTGCGCCGCCGCCGATAATCAGGACATCGGCCATTGATTCTCTGGATTTCGTCATAGGTCCAATGATCTGGTGCCTCTCCTTCGGCTGGCAAAGGCTTTTGCCGAAGTGGCAAAATAGGGCCATGGATGAACAACTGGATGACGTCTTGGCGGCTGTTGGCCCGAGGCTGCGTGCACTCCGTCTAACGAGGGACATCACCTTGTCAGCACTGGCGGAGGCCACCGGAATCTCGGTCAGCACGCTGTCCCGGCTGGAGTCCGGCCAGCGCCGGCCAAACCTCGAGCTTCTCCTGCCGCTGGCCAAAGCCCACCAGGTGCCGCTCGATGAACTGGTCGGTGCGCCTGCCACCGGGGATCCGCGCGTCCACCTGCGTCCCATCAAGGCAAGGGGAATGACGATCATTCCGCTCACCAGGAAGCCGGGCGGCATCCAGGCCTATAAGCACATCCTGCCTGCCGGGCCGCTGGAGGAGCCCAGCCCGAAGGTGCATGAGGGCTACGAGTGGCTGTACGTCCTTAACGGAAATCTTCGAATGGTTCTCGGCATCCAGGACCTCGTACTCCGCGCTGGGGAAGCGGCGGAGTTTGATACCCGCGTGCCGCACTGGTTCGGCCGCGCGGACGGTAAACCCGTGGAATTCCTCAGCCTTTTCGGCACGCAGGGGGAACGGATGCATGTCAGGGCCAAGCCCGCCTGAACCAGGGTCCCAGCCTGTGCGCAGGTGCGTAAGGTAGACAGGGGAGACCAAACGTGGACGCGGACGGGGGAGTTGTATGTGGGGAACGGCGGCGGACGAAGGCGGCTCAACCGAGAACCTTACCGGACTGGTGGGCATAGCCGCCCGCGGCATCGAGCAGTTGGGCGAGTGGGGGGTGGGGCTCTTCACCCTTGCTGAAACCGTGGTGCCGCCCATCCCCAGCGAAGTGATTTTGCCACTTGCCGGCTACCTCGCACGGCAAGGGGCCCTGAACCTGGTCCTCGTTTTTGTCACCAGCACGCTGGGAGCCTACCTGGGTGCACTTTTCCTGTACTGGCTGGGCGCCAAGCTTGGGCTTGAGCGATCCATCCGCGGCTTATCCCGGCTGCCCCTGGTGGACCGGGAGGACTTCGAGCACGCAGCGGGCTGGTTCCGCCGTCATGGACGGTCGTCCATCTTTTTTGGCAGGTTGCTTCCGGGAGTGCGGAGCCTGATCTCCCTTCCTGCCGGGGCTTCCGCAATGCACCTTGGAACGTTCAGCCTTTACACCCTGGCAGGCAGCGGACTGTGGAACGGGGCGCTCCTGGGGCTGGGCTACCTGGTGGGCACGCAGTACAGAATCGTCGAGGAGTACTCCCGGTTCCTGAACTACGCCGTCTATGCCGCCGTGGGCGTCGCCGTGGTGCTGCTCGTGGTCAGGCGCATCAAGCGTAAGAAGGCCGCACGCTGATCCGGCTGCGGGGAAGTTCGTCCAGGAACGGCTCCGTGCCCTGTTCAGGAATCAGTGAAGTCGCCTGCATTCCGGCGGAAGTCACGTAGGATCCGGATCAGCTGATCCACATCATCCGGCCCGAACCCGGGGTCGCTGAAAACACCTGCGTTCAGTGCCTCCGTCGAACGCTTCACCAGGGTGCGGCCCTCTGCGGTGAGCTCCACCAGCGTGGTGCGGCCATCCGTAGGGTGCGGGGAGCGGCGCACCAGCCCGGCGTCCTGGAGCCGGTCCACCGCGTTGGTGATGGAGGTCGGGTGGACCTGGAGGAGCGTGCTCGCCTTCTTCATGGGAAGGGATCCGTTCCGTGCGAAGCTCAGCAGCGCGAGCAGCTCATAGCGGGCGAACGTCAGCCCGAATGGCTTGAGGGTGAGTTCGATCCTGGCCAGCAGGATCTGCTGGGTCCGCATGATCGCCGTGATGGCAGCCATCGGCGCAGCGACGTCCGCCCAGCCGCGCTCCTCCCAGTTGCGGCGGGCATCTGCAATGGGATCACGGGATAGCGGACTGCCCACAGCCAGCCTTTCGCAGAGTGATGTACCTCACGTGAGTGGTGGACCTGTGCAATATACTAGGACATCCAATGGTTCGTACAGCGGTTTGGGAGCAAGGGGGATCGCCGATGTACCCCCCGGCACATAATGCAGGAGCACCGCCGTATCCGGATGCGGACCTCATGTACATCGTGGACCTCCTGGCGGCCGCTGAGCGTGACAGGTACTTCACCATCCGCAGCTTCCTGCAATCCTCCGTCCGGCAGCCCTCCATTGAATACTGGAACCGCGAGGAGTTCCCCTTTGGCCTGCTGGCGGACATGGGAAGGTACGGCCTCGGCGCCCTGCAGCTGGATGGCAGCTCCGCCCTCTTCAAGGGCCTGATGTACGTAGAACTTGCCCGGGCGGATGTGTCCCTGTCTGCGCTGGCCGGGATCCATAACGAGTTGATTCTCGGGATGATCAGCCAACTGGGGTCCGAGGAGCAAAAGGCCCGGTGGCTGCCGGGCCTGAGAACTTTCCGCCACCTCGGAGCCTTCGCGCTGACGGAGCCGGAGCACGGCTCGGACATCGCCGGCGGGCTGGAAACCTCAGCGAGGCTCGACGGCGGCAGCTGGGTACTCAACGGGGCCAAGCGCTGGATCGGGGCGGGGACCATCGCCGATTTCGCTCTGGTATGGGCGCGGGACGAGGCGGACGGGGAAATCAAGGGTTTCATCGTTGAGACAGACCGTGCCGGCTATACCGCCACCAAGATCTCGAACAAGATCGGTCTGCGAATCATGCAGAACGCGGACATTGTGCTCGAGGACGTGAGGATTCCTGCCGCCAATCTTCTGCCCGGGGCCACCAGTTTCTCCCGAACCAACGAACTGCTCCGGGACTCCCGCGCCTGGGTTGGCTGGCAAGGTGCCGGCATCCAGCTGGCGGCGTTCGACGTCGCGCGCGCCTACACCTTGGACAGGCGTCAGTTCGGCAAGGAGCTGGCCCGATTCCAGCTGGTCCAGCAGCAGCTGGCGGACATCCTGGGCAACGCTTCCGCATCCTTGGCGCTGATGGTGCAGTTGGCCCGCATCCAGGAAGGCGGGAAGCTTGAGATGGCGCAGGCGGCCATGGCCAAAGCCACCATCACGCGTTTGGCACGTGCCTCGGTGGCTATGGGCCGTTCACTCCTGGGCGGCAATGGCATCAGCAGCGACTATGAAATGGGCAAGCTCTTCGGTGACGCCGAAATCCTTTACACCTACGAGGGCACCTACGAGATCAACTCTCTCATCGTGGGCAGGGCGGTCACCGGAAAATCCGCCTTCCTCTAAGTTCCACCCTCTTCACCCAAGCCGGGGCCGGGCCGTGGTCGCGCCGGCCCGTTGTCCCGCCGGCCCGGCATGGGTAGCATCAAACACTAAGCCTACTTAGTGTTTAACCCGGATGTTCGCTCGAAAGGGGAGGCGGAATGCGCGTCAAGAATTCAGTAGTGGTGATTACGGGCGCGTCCAGCGGGATCGGGAGGGCCACCGCACTGCGCTTCGCCGCCAAGGGGGCCCGGCTGGTCCTGGCTGCCCGGGGAGCGGAACCACTCGAAGCCGTTGCTGCACAATGCAGGAAACGCGGCGCGAAGGCAATCGCCGTCCCCACCGACGTCACCGACCCGGGCAAGGTGGAGGCACTGGCATGCCGTGCCGTTGAGGAGTTCGGGCGGCTGGATGTGTGGGTCAACAACGCAGCGGTCGGTGCGTTCGGCCTGCTGACCGAGATTCCTCCAGAGGAGTTCCAGCGGGTACTGGATGTCAACATCGCCGGCTACGTAAATGGCGCCCGGGCGGCGCTGACCCGCCAGACAGCCCAGGGCTCTGGCACCCTGATCAATGTTTCGTCCATCGTGGCGGAAATACCGCTGCCCTACTCCGCCGCGTACTCCATTTCCAAGGCCGCGGTGCGGGCCCTCAGCATCAGCCTGCGCTCGGAATTGGCCCGCGAAGGCGTTACCGGCGTTGACGTGTGCACGGTCCTCCCGGCCACCATTGACACGCCGTTCTACCAGAACGCAGCCAACTTCACGGGCCGCCGCCCCATGGCACTGCCCCCCGTCTACACCCCGCAGCGGGTGGCGAAAGCCGTGGTGAAACTCGCTGCCCACCCGCGCCGGGAAACCGTGGCAGGAGGAGTGGCGGGCTGGCTCCTGGTCCTGCAGCACAAGTTCACGCCGGGCGCAGTGGAAGCGGCCACGGCAAGCCAGGTGGACCGCCGCCAGCTCTCGCGGCGGCGGTCAGCCACTGTGACTACAGGGAACCTTCACCAGGCGTCGCAATCCATCGGGAAGGCGTCCACCACGGGCGGATGGCACGGCCGACGGCGGACGGCGCAGCGGGCGGTAGCGGGCGCGGCAGCACTGGCGGGAGCTGCAGTGGCATTGCGGAAGCGGCTGGGCTGATTCCCGGGAGCTGTCCCCGGCCGGACATCCCGGCCCGCGCCGTTGTCCCCGCGGGTACTGCCTAGAGGTTCCTTTCGGCGTAGGCCCGCAGCGCGTCCCGGACGAAACCGGCGCCCGCCTCGCTACCGTAGTTGGCCGCGAACCTGGCGTCGGCCACGTACATCTCCGCCAGCCCCACGACATAACCCTTTACGTCCCCTCCGCTTTCCGATGCCGGAGTGCCGGGGATGGACGTCAACCAGTCAACGTGGCGCCGCGCCAGGTCCTGCGCTTCGGAGCTGTCGGCGGCGAGTCCTGATCCCGACGCTGCAATCCAGTCGCTGCCCAGCTTTTCGGCGCGGGACTTCCACTCCTGTTTCTGCTCTGTTCCCATGCCCCGCCACCATGCGTCGCTTTTGGCGTAGGCCTCCTTGCCCCAGCGCTCCTCCACCTCGTCCTTGTACTGGGTGTGGTCGAAGCCGTCAAACATCTTTTCGGCCATGAGTTCGCCTCCTCCTTTCACTGTTTCGATTGTTTGCTGTACGGACAGAACCTGGCGGGCCAGCCGCGCCTGCTCCTGCCGCAGCCAGTCCAGGTGGCGGCTCAGCGCTTTGACCGCGTCTGTCTCGTGCTGGAAGACCTCAGCGATGGCCGGCAGCCCCAGCCCGAGTCCCCGGAGCAGGAGGATCCGCTGCAGCTGCAGGAGCGCTGCCCCGTTGTAGTAGCGGTAGCCGTTACGCCCAACGCGGGTGGGCTTCAGCAGCCCGATGTCGTCATAGTGCCGGAGGGTCCGGCTTGTTGTGCCTGCCATCCTGGCGACATCCTGGATGGACCAGTCGACGGCCGCCTCCGCTTCGGTTGCTTCCATGCTTCGAGCGTAGGGGTTGACGCAGCGTCAAGGTCAAGCCGGTTTCCCGGGGTATCGGTTACGCAGTGGTCGGGTGCGGGGCGAGCGGGCGCGGGCCTGGGCGACCAGGCGCGTGAAGGCGAAGATGAAGACTGCCTCGATAAGGATCATCAGCGCCACAAGCAACCATTGTTCCTCGGCAACAAAAACGACGCAGCCTGCGAGCGCGAGCACTGTCCCGAGCACCAGGGTGTAGACGGCAAATCCGACGGCAACGCGCGCACTGCGGACGCCGGTCCGGAAACCGAAACCCTGTGGCTCTCCGCCGGGCTGTCCGGGAACGCGGTCCGGCGCGGCAGGCGGAAGCCTGTCGAACTCTTCCCACGGATCCTTCGTTGGGTCGTTGCCCGGAACGTTGTCCGGGTGCTGTCCGGTCATAGTCCAAGTATCCCAGCACCCGCCCAGGGATAGGGAGAGGGGCCCGGAAACCGGGACGGGAGCCCGGTCACCAAACCCCGCGCGACGTTTACCTTGACCAAGCAGAAGCAGGGGACACAAAAACAGCGGCCCCTCCAACTGACGTTGGAGAGGCCGCTGCTGTGGCGACATTCCTCCTGCAGGTGCGGGAGGGAAGCCGAAGCCTTAGAGCGGGCGGATGTTCTCTGCCTGCGGGCCCTTGGGACCCTGGGTCACATCGAATTCAACCTTCTGGTTCTCATCGAGTGAGCGGTATCCGCTGCTGGCGATTGCTGAGTAGTGGGCGAAAACGTCAGCGGACCCGTCATCGGGGGCAATGAAGCCAAAACCCTTTTCGGCGTTGAACCATTTAACTGTGCCTGTTGCCATGGCTGCATTCCTTCGTGTGACTCTGATTCTCTCCCCGGGCCACCGGCCCGAGGTGCGCGGAGAACGTCCCCCGCAGTCCCCAACGTACGGGGCCAACGCCAACCATGCAAGGGTAACGACATTAAAGTGTCGTCAGCGCATCCCCTCGCGGCGGATTGCGGTGGCAATGGCAGCGGCCCGGGTTTCCACTCCCAGCTTGGCGTAGATGTGGGCGAGGTGGGTCTTGACCGTGGCCTCCGAGATGAAGAGGCGCTGTCCGAGTTCACGGTTGCTGAGGCCTTGCGTGAGGAGGCTGAGCAGTTCGGCCTCGCGCGGAGTGAGGATTTCGTCGGGGTTGCGCAGCTGCTGGAAAAGCCGCGATGCCACCGGGGCGCTCATGACGCTCTTGCCTTGGACTGCCCCGCGGATGGCAGCGAAAATCTCATCAGGTGCGGCGTCCTTCAGCAGGTAGCCCATCGCGCCGGCGTCCACTGCCCGCACGATGTCCGCATCGGAGTCGTAGGTGGTGAACACCAGGATGGCCTGCCCTGTGTTGCGCTCGCGGATCCGCTGGATGGCCTCGATCCCGTCCATGCCCGCGCCCATGGCCAGGTCCATCACCACCACCGCGACGGCGTCCTGTTCCAGGCGTTCCAGCGCTTCCTCCCCGGAGGCTGCCTCGGCGATGACGGCGATATCAGGTTGGGTGCCCAGCAGGGCCCGCAGCCCGCTCCTCACCACCAGGTGGTCGTCCACCAGCAGCACCGTGATGGCGCTCATGCAGGGTCCTCCATGCTTGCAGGCTCCGCCGGCGCGGGCAGCTGGGCAGCTACGATGGTCCCTTCGCCGGGTGCGCTTTCCACCGAGAAAACGCCGCCCAGCTGCTCCACCCGCTGCCGCATGGCCCGCAGTCCGTACCCTCCGGCGTCCGACGGCGGTGCTGCCGCCGCGGGATCGAAGCCGGCACCGTCGTCGTGGACGTCCAGGGTGACGGCGTCGGGAAGGTAGCCAAGAGTTACGGTGGCGGTGGCGGCGCCCGCATGGAGCTTGATGTTTGAGGCAGCGCTTTGGACTACCCGGAGGAGGGCGTGGCGCACATCCGGCGGCACCGGCCGCGGTTCACCCGTGACCAGGAGCCTGGCGTCCGGAACGTACTGCCTGGCCGCGAAAAGCAGGGCCTCAGGCAAGGGCGACGCGTCCAGTCCGGGGGAGGCAAGTTCATGGACCAGGCTCCGGGTCTCGGACAGGTTGCCCCGGAGCAATGAAGTGGCCTGGCTGAGGTCGGCGTGGGCTGAAGGACTGGGCCACGCCCTGCCGGCTGCCTCCAGCAGGAGCAGGCTGCTGGCCAGCCCCTGGGTGACGGTGTCGTGGATTTCCCGGGAGACACGCTCCCGTTCGGCGATGGTTCCTGCCCGGCGCTCGCTGGCCGCCAGTTGCCCTTGGGCGAGGGAGACTTCCGCGTGCAGGCGGCGCTGTTCCTCGGCGTCGTGCTGGATCCTGTCGTAGATCAAGGTCAGCATCAGTCCCACGGCGAGCGGGCCGAGGAGCATGGCAAGGTCAGTGCCGCTGCTCAGCCGGAACAGCCCTGCCGCGGTGGCAACAGCGGTGGCTCCTGCCGCTGCGTACGCGGCTGCACCGCTCAGTGCACTGCGGCACAGGAAGAAAAGCGCAAACGAGCACCAGGCAAAGCTCGGCGCCGCAATGACCAGGACGGCCCACACTGCAACCAGGGTGAATACCCAGGGCGCTCCCGGTTTCCCGCGCGATGAAAGGACGGCAACGGCAAAGTACAGCAGGCAGGCCGCCGCAGCCAGCCCCAGGACCAGGACGTTGTCGGCGGGGCTGTGCCGCATCACGTACCGGACAAGGGACGCCACCAGCAGGACGGCGAAGCCACCATGAACGGCGGCATCAATGCTGCGGAAGCGGGCTGCGGTGCTGGTGGACGCCCTGGTCCCGTCCGCGCCGGTCCTGCCGAGAGCGATCGAGTCGGGGAAGGATGCGGCCGGGGCGGCGCTGGCGTGGGGAGGCATGGGAATTCCGGTTCCGGTGGGGAATGCTACCCACCATGCTATTGCCCCGGCACGTGCACCGTCTCTCAACCTTTTGGCTGATACGGCTGGCCTATTGGAGCAGGACGCTACAGCCAAAGGCCCGATGGCAGGCAGCAGGAGTCCCGGAAGGATTGGGGATGAAACGAACCCCGCTCCGAATGTGGGGCTCCGAGCAAAGGAATCAGCATGAAGAAGTCCACGAAAGTTCTTGCCGCCGCAGCCGCCAGCGCCCTGGCCCTCACCGCCGGGGTAACGGTTGCCGCCAATGCCGGCGCCGGTTCCGCTCCCACTGCCGTCCCTGCTGCCGACATCCAGCCCGTACCGGAGAACGTGGTGCAGCAGAACCGTATCTCGGTCGGCGCCTCGGCCAAGGCGGTGCAAGCGGCGCTGGCCAAATGCCAGGCTGACAAACTTCCCTTTGTGACGGTGGCCCTGGTGGACCGCTTCGGGACTGTCCAGGCGCTGCTTCGGGGCGACAACGCGGCCGAGCACACCATTGAAGCCGCACAGCAGAAGGCCTACACCGCCGCCGCCTTTGGAACCCCCACCAGTGAACTGGCAAAGCGAATCAACGGAACCGGACCCAGCATCGCCGACCTCCCCGGCACCCTTTTCCTGGCGGGCGGCGTCCCGCTGAAGGTGAACGGGGTTTCGGTGGCCGGCATCGGCGTCGGCGGCGCTCCCGATGGGGCGCTGGATGAGGCCTGTGCTGCAGCCGGTGCGGACGCCATCGCTACCGCCGGTTCCGCTCAGTAGGCTAAGCGCATGAGGTGGTTCGGGGCCCTGTTTGTGGCGCTTATCCTGACCGCGTGCCAGGCGGGTCCGGGGGAGCCGCAGCAGTCGGGGTCCCCTCCGCCGTCGGTCCTGGACCCTGCGGACGCCCTACCGTCCGCAGGGTCCCCGGCATCCCCCGCGTCCCCGGCGTCCCCCGCCCCGGCTGCACCAGCCACCACGCCGCCTGCGCTCCCCGCTGAAGCACAGGCGCAGGTTGACCAGGAGTTGATAGCCGCAGCCAAGGCCAACAACGCGCCGCTGGTCAGCCAACTGATTGCCCGTGGGGGCAATGTCAACGCCAAGGACGCCATCCAGGATTCGGCTTTCCTCTACGCGGGGGCCGAAGGATTCAATGAGGTGCTCCGGCTGACTTTGGCCGCCGGGGCCGACGTCGCGAGCACCAACCGGTACGGCGGGACAGCCCTTATTCCGGCCAGCGAACACGGCCACGTGGAGACGGTGCAGATCCTGATCGACGCAGGAGTGCCGGTGAACCATGTCAACAACCTGGGCTGGACTGCCATGCAGGAGGCCATCCTGCTGAACAACGGCGGGCCCAGGCAGCAGGAAGTGGTCCGGCTTCTCCTGGCAGCAGGCGCCGACCCCAACATCAGGGATCCGCAGGGAAGGACAGCACTGCAGAACGCCGAACGGCTGGGCTTCGCGGACATCGCCGCTTTGCTTCGCGCCCGGGATTGACTTCGATCCGCTACACAGCCTCGAGGACGCTGACGTAGTTGGCGATGCCCACGCCGCCCATGTTCTGGACCGCGGCGCGGCGGGGGTTGGCGAGCTGCATGCCGCCTGCGGTCCCGGTCAGCTGCATGGCTGTGATGACGTGCTGTGATACCCCGGTGGCTCCCACGGGATGGCCCTTGGCCTTGAGGCCGCCGGAAACGTTGACGGGCAACTTGCCGTCCTTGTACACCCAGCCCTCCTCGATGGCACGGGCACCCTGGCCCGGTTCTGTCAGGCCCATCGCCTCGTACATCAGCAGTTCGGCGATGGTGAAGCAGTCGTGCACTTCCGCGAAGTCCAGGCCCTCCAGCCCGACGCCGGCCATTTCCAGTGCGCGCTGCCAGGACACCCGGGTGGCGTTGAAGGCAACCGGGTCCCGGCGCGAGGCGGGGAAAAAGTCGTTGGCGTGGCCGAAGCCTGCCAGCCGCACAGGTGCAGTGGCACCGCCGGTCGGGGAGCTGGACAGCACGACGGCGGCGGCGCCGTCGGACACGGGGGAGCAGTCGGTGCGGCGCAGCGGCTCGGCCACCATGGGGTTCTTGTCCGAGACCGTTCGGCAGAAGTCCTCGCCCAGGTCCTTGCGCAGCTGCGCGTAGGGGTTGTCCACGCCGTTGCGGTGATTCTTCGCCGCAATGCTGCCCAGGACGTCACCCAGGGTGCGGTCGCCGTACCGCTTCCCGTAGTGCTTCGCCACCTCGGCAAAGAGCCCGGTGAAGCCGGTGGTGGAGGCCTTGCCCGCCATGTCATAGTCTGCGCCCAGCAGCCCCGCGCCCACAACGTCGGCTCCGGCATGGGTCATCTTTTCGGCGCCGATCACCAGCACCGTTTTCGCCGTGCCCGCCAGCAGGGACTTGGTGCCCTGCTGGAACGCAGCGGAACCGGAGGCGCAGGCATTTTCCACCCTGGTGGCGGAAACGTTCGCCAGATCTGCAGAGACCTGCAGCGCCAGCGACGACGGGAAGGCCAGCGGCATCATGCCCGAGTTGAACTGGCCGAGATAGATTTCGTCGATCTGGCCGGGCTCGATCCCGGCGTTCGCGATGGCCTTGGTGGCAACCTGGACGATGAGGGACTCAAGGGTTTCCTCCGTCAGTTTTCCGAAGCGGCTGTGTCCCCAGCCTGTCAGCAGGACATCCTTGCCGAACTGTTCCTGCAGGCTCATGCTGTGGCTCCTTCCAGGGCGTTGGTTGCCGGTGCCGGCGTATCCAGGGCGACGGTAAATCCGGCTTCCGTCTTTTCCCGGATCTCCTCCACGGTGACGCCCGGGGCGAGGCGGGTCAGCGTGAGCTGCCGCCCGCCGTCGTTCGTCCTGTAGAGGACAAAGACCGCGAGGTCGCTGACGATCCGGTCCACCACCGCAAGGCCCGTCAGGGGCAGAGTGCACTCGCTCACGATCTTGGCGCTGCCGTCCTTGGCATTGTGCTCGGTGAGAACCACCACGCGGGGCGTTCCGGCCACGAGGTCCATGGCGCCGCCCATGCCCTTGACCATCTTGCCGGGGATGGTCCAGTTGGCGAGGTCACCGTTGCCGGAGACCTGCATGGCCCCGAGGATGGCTACTTTGACGTGGCCGCCCCGGATCATGCCGAAGGAGGTGGCGGAATCGAAGATGCTCCCGCCCGGCAGCACCGTGACGGTTTGTTTGCCGGCGTTGATGAGATCGGCGTCCTCCTCGCCCTCGTAGGGGAACGGTCCCATGCCGAGCAGTCCGTTTTCGCTCTGCAGCACAACCCGGACGCCGTCGGGCAGGTTGTTGGCCACCAGTGTGGGGATCCCGATGCCGAGGTTAACGTAATCGCCGTCGTTCAGTTCTTCGGCTGCGATGGCAGCCATTTCATCCCTGGTCCAGGCCATGGGGGTCTCCTTGAATGGGTAGTGGGGGTTAGGCCGGAACAGTCTCGGCAGTGCGGCGTGCAGCGGTGCGCACGGTGCGCTGCTCGATGTCCTTGACGCGGTCCCTGGCCTGCACCAGGCGCTGGACGTACACGCCGGGCGTGACGATGTGGTTGGGATCCAGTTGGCCCGGTTCCACAATCACCTCGGCCTCCGCTATGGTCAGGAGGCCGGCGGTTGCAACCACAGGGTTGAAGTTCCGGGCGGTGTAGCGATAGATCAGGTTTCCGTCCGTGTCTGCGGTGTGGGCGTGGACGAGCGCGACGTCGGCCCGAATGGCGCGCTCGCGGACGTACGTTTCGCCGTCGAACACCTCGTGTGGCTTGCCCTCGGCAACCAGGGTGCCCACACCGGTTTTGGTGTAGAAGGCGGGGATGCCGGCGCCGCCGGCGCGGAGACGCTCGGCCAGGGTTCCCTGCGGCGTGAACTCCACTTCCAGGTTGCCGGCCAGGTACTGCTCGGCGAAGAGCTTGTTTTCGCCCACGTAGCTGGCGATGACTTTGCGGACCTGGCCCGCTTCGATCAGGATGCCGAGGCCCTTCCCGTCCACTCCCATGTTGTTCGAGACCACTGTCAGGTCCTTCACGCCGGAATCGCGGACGGCCTCGATCAGGTCCGCGGGAATTCCGCTCAGGCCGAATCCGCCCACGGCAAGGGTGATGCCGTCCTGCAGTGCGCCCTCCAGGGCGACTGCGGCTGCTGGCTGAAGTTTGGACATGGCGCCTCCTCCTTGAGAATCCCGCGATGGGGTCCATTTTGTGGACGCGGGGCTTGGGAAAGGACACTACGGGCGCTGCGAAAGGCCTGTCAAGCCCGGAAAATCGGGCTTACACTGCTGGTTTTACAGTGTGGACGGTAGCATTGCAGGAGTCCATAATGTGGAAGACCGGAGGCTTAAGTGACTAATTTGCCAGTACAGGGCGCCCAGGTGGTCAGCCGCATCGCCGGACTGCTGCGGCTTGCTGGCCGCAGTGCAGAGGGGCTGCCGCTGTCCGTGCTGGTGAGGGAATCGGGCCTCACCAGGCCCACCGTCCACCGGCTCCTCTCCTCCCTCGCGTCGGAGGGATTGCTGGATCACGACGCCGGCAGCGGGAACTGGGTGCTGGGCCCGGAAATGCTCCTCATGGGGTCGGTGGCTGCCGCGCGGTTTCCGCTGGAGGACCTTGCCCGGCCCAGCCTCCGAAGGCTGGCCGAGGCCACCGGTGAGAGTGCCTTCTTCTCCATCCGCCGCGGTTCCGAGACGGTATGCCTGCTGCGTGAGGAGGGGAGCTTCCCGGTCCGGTCCTTTGTGCTGCACGAGGGCGTCCGGTTCCCCCTCGGTGTGGCCTCTGCGGGCACCGCGATCATGGCGTTCCTGCCCGAGGCCGAGCAGGAGGAGTTGCTGAAGGGGTGGGCTGGACACGCAGGTGCTTTCGCCACTGCGCACACGGAGGAACTCGTCCGGGCCAACCTCGCGCAGACCAGGCTGCTGGGCTACTCGGTGAATCCGGGGCTGGTCCTCGAAGGCAGTTGGGGAATGGGCGCCGCGGTGTTTGATGCCTCAGGCAGGCCCGCCTGGGCCCTTTCCCTCACCGGGATCGAACCGCGCTTCAAGCCCGAGCGGCAGGAGGAGCTGGGCGGGCTCCTGATGGCCGAGGCGCACCGGATCACCCAGCAGCTCAGCGGGGACGGGAAGGGGCGCCGGCCGCGCTGAATTCCTACACAGCTGAATTCCTAGAGCCCCACGCGTGGCTCTTCGGGCCCCTGGTGCTTCCACCAGGTATCAAAAATGGTGACGGGGACGGTGCGCTTGTGCCGGGTCCGCAGGTACTTCTCTTCGATCAGCGCGGCAACGGATTCAGGGACGTCCCGGCCTTCCAGGTAATCGTCGATCTGGTCGTAGGTCAGGCCCAGCTCGTCCTCATCGGTGCGGCCCGGCTTGTCGTCCAGCAGGTCGGCGGTGGGTACCTTTTCCCAGACGCGGGCGGGAGCGCCGAGTTCGGCCAGCAAGGCGCGGTTCTGGCGCTTGTTCAGCCCAAACAGCGGAAGGATGTCTGCGCCGCCGTCACCGTATTTGGTGAAGAAGCCGGTGACGGACTCCGCGCCGTGGTCGGTGCCGAGGACAAGGTAGTTGTGTTCCCCGGCCAGGGCATACTGGGCGATCATGCGGGTGCGTGCCTTGGTGTTGCCCTTGTGGAAGTCGGAGATTTCCGAGCCCACGGTCTTCTCGAACTCATCCTCGAAGCCATCCACCGCGGCCGAGATGTTGAACGTCCACTCGGTTTTGGGCTGGATGAAGTCCAGGGCAGCCTGGGCGTCTTCTTCGTCATGCTGGACGCCATAGGGCAGGCGCACGGCCACGAAGTTCGCGTCCACACCTTCGGCCTCGAGCTCCTCGACAGCCAGTTG
Organism: Arthrobacter sp. MDT2-3; assembly: GCF_059090465.1. NCBI lineage: Bacteria > Bacillati > Actinomycetota > Actinomycetes > Micrococcales > Micrococcaceae > Arthrobacter > Arthrobacter sp. MDT2-3. Next base: position 1,003,594 of record NZ_JBNHFS010000001.1, read on the forward strand.
GGCTAGTTTTCCGGCCAGGGACGAGTCCAGGCCACCTGAAATGCCCAGGACGAAGCCCTTGGTGTGGGTGGCTTTCAGGTAGTCCTTCAGGAAGGTGACGCGCTTGCGCACCTCCCCGGCGGGGTCGATCCGGGGCTGAACGCCCATTTCTTCAATGATCCTGGCCTGGAGTTCGCGCATGTGGTCCAGCCTAGCCAGCCCTGTCAATCGGCCTCAAGCATCCACACCGGCCGGCCCCCACTAAACTGGAGTCCATGACTTCCCCCAGTGAGACTGCAGTAGACGCTGCAGCCGCCCGCGCCCGCCTGCTCGAACTGATCAAGGAACTCGCCGTTGTCCGCGGCAAGGTCATCCTGTCCAGCGGAGCGGAAGCCGATTACTACATTGATCTCCGCCGCATTACGCTGCACCACGAGGCCTCCAAGCTGGTGGGACAGGTCATGCTGGCCCTGGCGGACGACGCCGGGATCGACTTCGAGTGCGCAGGCGGACTCACCATGGGGGCCGACCCTGTTGGTACCGCGGTGATGCACGCTGCCGCAGACGCCGGCCGGGCCGTTGACGCGTTTGTGGTCCGCAAGGCCCAGAAGTCCTACGGCATGGGCCGGCAGGTGGAAGGCCCGTCCGTGGAAGGCCGCAAGGTGCTTGTCCTGGAGGACACCTCCACCACGGGCGGCTCGGCGCTGACCGCCGTGGAAGGCGTCCGCAAAGCCGGCGGCAACGTTGTGGCAGTCGCCGTCATCGTGGACCGGGACACCGGGGCCAAGGAAAAGATCGAAGCGGAGACCGGCGTCCCCTACCTGTTCGCCTTCGGCAAGGATGAGCTCGGGCTTTCCTAGACCCGCCGTTGTTGGGGCCCGGGCACACACCGTGCCCGTGCCCTGATGTTGGAGCGGGAGGCAGGGCTGGCCTATCATTTGCGTTATCCCCTTAACTCCCCTGTACGGAGAACGTGCACGATGCTCCCCCCTCAACAGTCCTTAAGCGCGACCGACCAGATCCAGAACCTCATTCTGGAAAGTGCCGACTTCGAGGACTTCCTGAACGAACTGGCCCGGTTCTCCGCCCATCAGATGGCTGGCGACGGCGATGACGCACTCTGTGGCATCACCCTGCTCCGGGACCGCAAGGCGGCAACGATTGGCTGGAGCAGCGACTCTGCGCGGGAAGTGGATGAGATCCAGTACTCCTTGTCCCAGGGCCCCTGCCTGACTGCGGCGGAGGAGGAACGCGAAGTCCACGTTCCGGACCTCTTCGAGGAGGACCGCTGGGGACCGGACTACGCGTCAGCGGTGGCATCGCACGGACTGCGGTCAGTCCTGTCGCTGCCCTTCAACCTGCAGGGCGAGGCGAGAGCTGCCCTGAACCTGTATTCCGAAGTCCCCCATAAATTTGATGACCGTGCCACTGCAAAGGCCCGTGGCTACACACGGGAAATTTCGCAGGCACTGAGGCTCGCGGTGAGGTTCTCGCTTCACACGGACAGCGCTGCAAATCTTCGGGCAACCCTGGAATCCCGGACCATCATCGACATCGCCGTTGGCATTGTGATGGCACAGAACAGGTGCAGCCAGGAGGCGGCGGTCAGCATCCTCACCGAGGCCTCCAGTAACAGCAACACCAAGCTGCGGGATATCGCCAAATCGTTGGTGGACTCGGTCGGGGGTTCGGGTACGCGCACGCACTACCAGGAGCCCGGGCAGCGGCAAACCGGCCAAACCGCGTGACCAACGGCTTGTGCCTTACTCGTGCTGGAGGTTACGCTTACCGAGGTTGAGCCGTCGGCCATAGACACCCTCTTTTGGAGTACCTATGGACCGCGCACTAAACGCCTTCGTTAACCTCGATGTCCCTGCCGACATTGTCTGCATCGATGTCCGTGGGAGTTTGAACCAGGACTCCCGGCCGGGCCTGGTCCAGATCATCCGCCGGATCAGGAAAACAGGGATCCGCTCGCACATCCGCGTAGAGCTTTCCCGCGCAGCCATGGTGGAGTCTTTAGCGCTCGCGGGCCTTCGCAGTGACCTCAACGCCATTGACACCAGCATCCTGCCAGGGACTTACGGCGCAGGGGTGTCCCTTGATCTCTCGCCCGCCGGGGTGGAATGGGCTGCTGCGCCTGAACAGGCCCTGACCCTTCTTGACGGCTTCTCCGCCGGTGCCGTTTTGGACAATGGCGCCGTTGGCTACCCGGCTGCCGCTCCTGGCGACGCCGGAATCCTGCCGTTGGATCTCACGGAGTTTGAGGTGCTGTGCGGGCGCGCGCTGCAGGAGTACACGGATGAGGAACTGCTGCTTGCCAGCGACACCCTCTTCACTCTCCTGGACAACCCGGCAGCTTTCCCGGGATTGGACCTGCTGGCCAGGTACGACGACATCGGGCACGAGATGCTGCGCCGCCAGCAGGACACCGCGGCCCCCATTCCGGCAGCCGAAGGACAGGCCGCCAGCTGATACGACGTCACTGAAAGGTTACCGGCGGCTTCTTGCGACGGTGACTTCCAGTGTGCCTACGGTAGTGGTGTGCCATATGAGGGGGAAGTAAATCCGCAGGACAGGCGCGGCGCTTCTGGAGCCCGGCTGCTGCAGGAGGCCGCTGCCCTCAAACAGTTTTCACGCCGGGGATTCCTTGCCGGGGCAGGCATGTCAGGCCTGCTCGCTGCAGACATGCTGGTCACCCGCCAGGTGCAGTCCGCCCGCCAGGTAAACCGTATCCTCCCTGTTCCCGACGACTTCGCTGATGTGTACTACCCCGACGCCAGCTGGTTCCTGTTCCCCGGCTATAAAACCAGCTGGGAGGAGGGGCAGTGGATCCTGAACTCCCTCCGGGGCACGCTGAACAAGCGCGCCAGGCTCGCCGCCGTCGGCTATTCCAACCTAGGCCTGGACATCGATGACATCGTCATCGCCGTCATCGAGCACGTCCGCGCCCAAAAGCTGACCAAGTTGTTTTTCTACGGGCACAGCTTCGGTGGAATGGTGGCCACCCAGGTGGCCGCCCGGCTGCTGGAGCTCCATGGGGTGGGGGTGGAATTCATCGTGTTGGACTCGAGCCCGTACAGCAAGCACGACGTCCTGGACCAAAGCTGGTTCGACGGCGTGGTGTTCCTGTACGAAAGGGGTTTCCGGTTCCCGTCCACCTTCCGCGGCGGGTACGAACTGGGGGAGCGCGTCATTCACAAAGACGAACGGACGTGGCGCCAGATCCTTGACCAGACACTCGAACAGCTCTCGCCCATCGCACCGTCCAGCCTGCTCGTCCAGTCGGAGTCTGCCTACATTTACCACTTTGACGGCACCCGGTTCACCGACAAAATAGGCGACGCCAAAATGGCCTACATCGGCAACCCCCGGGACCGCACCGTGCGCTACCAGACAGCCGTGGGAGCCTGGGCGGTTGCCTTCAAGAACAACATGGTCCCCAGCGAGCTACAGACGGAAGGGGCCGTGCCCGCCCACGCCAGCCCCGGGTGGAACCCGAACATCTACCGCCCCATCCTTGAAGAGCTCCTTGACGAGAACTTCCCGCTGCCCCGGGGCGGATCGCGGGTAACGGTCTTTTAGGGCGGTCCTAGATCTGGTTCTTCAGGTCCGCCACGGAGTTCAACACCTGGTTGGGCCGGAACGGGTACGAGCCGATCTCTTCGCGCTGCGTGATGCCGCTGAGGACCAGGACGGTGTGCAGCCCCGCTTCCATGCCGGCGATGATGTCCGTATCCATCCGGTCCCCGATCATGGCGGTGGTTTCGGAGTGCGCGTCGATCTGGTTCATGGCGGAGCGGAACATCATCGGGTTGGGCTTGCCCACGATGTACGGCTCCCGGCCGGTGGCCTTGCTGATCAATGCCGCGATGGCGCCGGTAGCAGGCATGGGCCCGTCCTTGGACGGGCCCGTGGCGTCAGGGTTCGTTGCGATGAACCGTGCCCCGGCCAGGATCAGGCGGATGGCCATGGTGATGGCCTCAAAGGAATACGTGCGGGTCTCGCCCAGCACCACAAAGTCCGGGTCCTGGTCGGTGAGGATAAAGCCGGCCTCGTGCAGCGCCGTCGTCAATCCTGCCTCGCCGATGGTGTAGGCGCGGTTCCCGGACCCAGAACCCTCCACCTGGTTCTTGAGGAACTGCGCGGTGGCAAGGGCTGAGGTCCAGATGTTCTCCTCGGGAACCTCCAGCCCGGAGGCGCGCAGCCGCGCGGCGAGGTCGCGTGGCGTGAAGATGGAGTTGTTGGTGAGCACCAGGAAGCGCTTGGATGTGTCCACCCAGCGCTGGATAAGCTCGGCGGCGCCGGGCACCGCCTGGTTTTCGTGGACCAGGACGCCGTCCATGTCCGTCAGCCAGCACTCGATGTCCTGCCCGCTGCGGTATACCGATGGTGACCCTTTAACCTTGTCCGCTTCTGCCATGCCTACCTCCGCCGGTGATGAAAGCCCGAAAGGTCCAGTCTAGTGTTGAGGGGTGAAGCAAACGCCCGGTATGACGTCCGAACCGCCTGCAGCACCTGGACCGGAACACCCGGAGGCGCCGGGCGAAAAGCCGGAAGTCGGCGTCGGACCTTGGGAAGGCGAGCTGCCGGAAGGCGACCATTGGGACCCTGACCTCCTGGCGGACGGCGACCGCCGCAATGTGCTGGACAAGTACCGCTACTGGAAGCATGACGCGATCGTGGCGGAGCTGGACTCACGGCGGCACAACTTCCACGTCGCCATCGAAAACTGGCAGCACGACCTCAACATCGGCACGGTGGTGCGCACCGCGAATGCCTTCCTCGCCAAGGAGGTGCACATCATCGGACGACGGCGGTGGAACCGCCGGGGCGCCATGGTCACCGACCGTTACCAGCACGTCCGCCACCATCCCACCGTGGAGGATTTCGTGGCCTGGGCGCAGGGGGAGGGGCTGGCGATCATCGGGATCGACATCTTCCCGGACTCCGTTCCTTTGGAGACCTATGAACTGCCCAAGGACTGCGTGCTGGTGTTTGGCCAGGAAGGGCCCGGGCTGACCCCTGAGGTCCACGAGGCCGCCCTCGCCACCTTGTCCATCGAGCAGTTCGGTTCCACCAGGTCCATCAACGCGGCCTCGGCGGCCGCAATTGCCATGCACGCCTGGGTACGCCGGCACGTGTTCAACCAGCACGTGTAGCGGGGCAGGGCCAGGGTCCGGGCGTAACCCACAGCACTCCCAGCGCGGTAATGACTAGGATGGTGCTAGCCGTAAGCGGTACTCCAGGGTTACCAGCCCACAGACGAACCTCAGCATAGGAGTCAGCATGCCCATTGCAACCCCAGAGATCTACTCCGAGATGATCGACCGCGCAAAGGCGGGCGGCTTCGCATTCCCGGCCGTGAACGTCACGTCCTCGCAGACGCTGAACGCAGCCCTCCGCGGCTTCGCCGAAGCTGAGTCCGACGGCATCGTCCAGGTCTCCACCGGCGGTGCGGCCTACTGGTCCGGCGCCTCCACCAAGGACATGGTTGCCGGTTCCCTGGGCTTCGCCGCTTTCGCCCGCGAAGTTGCCAAGAACTACAACGTCAACATCGCGCTGCACACTGACCACTGCCCCAAGGACAAGCTGGACGGTTTTGTGCTGCCCCTGCTCGCAGCTTCCGAGGCTGAGGTCAAGGCCGGCCGCAACCCGCTGTTCAACTCCCACATGTGGGACGGCTCCGCCGAGACCCTGCAGGAAAACCTGCGCATCGCCCGCGAGCTGCTCGAGCGCACCGCTGCCGCGAAGATGATCCTTGAGGTCGAGATCGGCACCGTGGGCGGCGAAGAAGACGGCGTCGAGAACGAGATCAATGAAAAGCTCTACACCACGGTCGAGGATGCCCTGGCCACCATTGAGGCATTGGGCGCCGGCGAGAACGGCCGCTACATCACGGCACTGACCTTCGGCAACGTCCACGGCGTCTACAAGCCCGGCGGCGTTAAGCTCCGCCCGGAGATCCTCAAGGACATCCAGGCACAGGTGGGCGCCAAGATCGGCAAGGACAGCCCGTTCGACCTCGTGTTCCACGGCGGTTCCGGCTCCTCTGACCAGGAAATTGCCGACGCCGTTTCCTACGGCACCATCAAGATGAACATCGACACCGACACCCAGTACGCCTACACGCGTCCGGTAGCGGACCACATGTTCCGCAACTATGACGGTGTCCTGAAGGTCGACGGCGAAGTGGGCAACAAGAAGACCTACGATCCCCGCGTCTGGGGTGCTTCGGCCGAAGCCGGCCTGGCAGCCCGCGTGGTGGAGGCGACCAAGCAGCTCGGTTCGGCCGGAAAGACCTTCTAGATGTCGGACGAGTTCCGCAAGAACCTGATGGGCCCGGAACCCACGCTCCTGCCTGCCGAGACGGAGGTCTACCAGCAGCTGGAAGCCGGCCAGGAAGCCCTGGACCTGGTGGAGAAGCACCCCACTTCCTCGTTGTTGTGGGCCGTCTTGGCTGAAGAGGCCTGGGCCGAGGGACGCACCATCGATTCCTACGCTTACTCACGCGTGGGCTACCACCGTGGGCTGGACTCGCTGCGGCGCAACGGCTGGCGCGGCGTCGGCCCGATCCCGTGGGAGCATGAGCCCAACCGCGGCTTCCTGCGGGCGCTGTACTCGCTGGGGCGGGCTGCTGCGGCCATTGGCGAGGCGGAGGAGCCGGAACGGATCGAGAAGTTCCTGAACGACTCGGACCCCACGGCGAAAGCAGCCATCGAAGGCGAGTAATACGCGTTGCGGTAAAGAACGACGACGGCCGGTCACCTTCTTTGGAAAGGTGACCGGCCGTCGTCGTACGTGCAGGAGTTTTTGTCCAGATACGCAGCTCAAAACGCTGTTTTGGCCTGCATATCTGGACAAAAACTCACAGGTTTGGGGGGATTAGCTGGCTTTTTGCAGGCCCGTCCGCGCCATCGCGTCGGCGTAGGCCACGCGCATGTCCTCGAGGTACTCCTCCTGGCGGGCGGGCGAGCCGGCGAACGCGCGGCCGCTGAGGGAGCGCACCTTGTAGGTCTTCAGTCCGCGACGCCAGAGCAGCGGCACCTCAGTCTTCAGCAGCAGGTTCGCCAGGCGGTTGGCCTCCGTGCCGTGGGCCACGATCACCGAGGCACGCGGAACCAATGCCAGGAACTTCAGCAGCGGCTTGAGGCCCGCGGAAATCTGGTCCGGCGTGAACTTCCCGTTGGCCTCCCCGGCGACGTGCCAGGGATGGACGTTCCACGGCATAACGAACTCCGGCCGCAGCCCCAGCTTCCACTGGATCCCCAGCATCCGGGTGGCGGCGTCGTGGTCGCCGGCGGTGATGAATCCGGACGGGTCGGCCTCGCCGATGTTCGAGTACAGGCTGATGATGCGGCACTCGTCGACGTCGTGCATGGGGTCCACGTAGGGCACAATGGTGCCCGGCTTGGTCCCCTGCAGGGAATCGCACAGTTCGTTGACGGCTGCAACGTTCGGTTCGTAGCGGCGGTTCAGAAGCTGATCATGGAAAGATTCGGGTGCCAGGGCTGTCATGTAGTGCTGGGTCTCCTGCGGGGATTGGTGTTGCTGCCACCGCGAAAATGGGCGCACAATGGCGCAGCAAATCCGAAGTGGTTGAAATGGGGCGGACCGATTCCTGGTCGGCCTTTACCAGTTTAGCAAGCCCTGCGAAACGAAACGCCGGTCCCGCGCACCCAATCCAAGCGGGGCACGGAACCGGCGGTTTGCGTTTTCTGTTCCGGGCTACCAGAGCCGCTTGGTGGCCCGGCGCGCACCCTCGCCCAAGGCTTCCAGCTTGGCGAAGGCGATCTGCGGGTGGACCCTGCCGCCCAGGCCGCAGTCGGTGGAGGCGATGACGTTCTCCCGGCCCACAACGTCTGCGAACCGTACGATCCTGTCTGCCACCAGGTCCGGGTGCTCCACCACATTGGTGGCGTGCGAGACGATACCCGGGATGATGACCTTGCCCTCGGGGAGCTTGGTCTCCTCCCAAACGCGCCACTCGTGCTCGTGGCGGACGTTGGCAGCCTCGAAGGAGTAGCCGCCGGCGTTGATCTGCAGCATCGTGTCCACCAGGTCCGCAAGGGGAAGGTCGGTGGTGTGCGGGCCGTGCCAGGAGCCCCAGCAGAGGTGGAACCGAACCTGCTCCTCGGGAAGGCCGCGGAGGGCGTAGTTCAGGGCTTCCACGCGGATTTGGGTGAACTTCAGGTAGTCGGCCACACTCGGCTCGGGGCTGATCTGGTCCCAGTTCTCGGCGATGGAGGGATCGTCGATCTGGAGGATCAGGCCGGCGTCGATGATGGCCTTGTACTCTTCACGGAGCGCGTCGGCGCAGGCGTAGATGTATTCCTCCTCCGTGGCGTAGTACTCGTTGGTGATGCGTGAGGCGCTCCCGGGGGAGAGTGCGGCAACAAACCCTTCCTTCAGACCGGCGGCGGCCAGGCCTGCTTTCAGGTTTGCAATGTCGGAGGCGACGGCGTCCTGGCCCGTGTAGACGAGCGGTCCAGTGACCTTGGGGAAGGGCTTGGGGCCACCGGTGAAGATGCCGCTGGTGGGATCGTTGTAGGCCTCTGCAAAGTGGGTGCGGTCGCGGCGATGGATGAAGCCGGTGAGCTGTACGTTGCCCGGGGTGGATTCCTTCGGTTCAACCGCCCACTTGGCGTCGTTGTCCAGTTCCAGCCCGCCCATGCGTGCGAAGGAATAGGACCACCATGCGCCATAGTCCACAGCGGCGGACATCGCGTGCCCGTATTCGCCGTCGTTGGGGATGTCGATGCCGAGGCCCTGCTGGCGCTGGACCAGGTCCACCACGGAAGCGGTAAGGAGTTCGTTGAAGCCCCCGACATCGGAAGGTTTCTCTTCGCGGGCGGCGTTGGCGGCGATCAGCTCAGGGGTACGCGGCAACGATCCGGCGTGGGTGACGCGGATGTGGTCTGTGTTCAGGGACATGCTGGATTTCCTTTCCATCGGTCCTGGCAGTAGCACCTTCGCAGGCAGGACGTACCTGCACTCTGTGGGGTTGCTGCGGCGTCATCGATCCAGGTCTCTCGGCCGCTCCGGATGGGCACTCTCACTTAAATGCACCGGTACGCCCGGGAGCAAATCCGCTTTCGGATTGTGTCGGCGGGGACACGAGGGCCGGAGCTTTCAGAACGTAATAACTGGCTGCAGATTGGTGTCACCTCATTGACAGCCTTTGTCGAGGTTGGTTGTCTTTTGTCACAGCCCGCGATGGGGGACATGGCGGGCTGGACGCACCTAATGCACTCGAAAGAGGTACCGCACCGTGAGAAAAACCCTGGCAACCTTCAGGACCCTGGCAGTTTCCGGAGCCCTGGCACTGGCAGCAGTAGCCGCGCCGGCACCGGCGATGGCCGTGGGCGAAGGCCCCAACTATGACGGCAACGGCCAGATCACCACATCGAAGCTTGCCACCTACGAGCAGATGGTCTCCTTCCTCAAGGACCAGGACGCCCGCCAGGGCGCCATGGAGCTGGAGGTCATCGGCCAGACCGTGAAGGGCCGGGACATACACCTGGTCAAGTACATGTCGGACCCGGCCAAGCCCACCATCCTTTACCTGACGCAGCAGCACGGCAACGAGCAGCTAACCACCGAGGGCGCGCTGGAATTCGTCAAGCACCTGGGCACCGGCAAGTCCGCAGACATTCTCGGCGGCGCGAACATCCTGATCGTTCCCATGCTTAATGCGGACGGCGCCATGGGGGACGTGAACTTCCCCCTGGACGACTACCTGGCCAAGGGTGACCGCAACATGACGCGGTACAACGCCGAAGAAGTGGACCTCAACCGCGACCACGTAGCCAAGGTCCAGCCGGAAACGCAGGCGCTGCACAATAACGTGATGCGCAAGTACCGGATCGATTACATGATCGATCTGCACCACCAGGGCACCCGCAGCGAACGCGACGGCAAGCTGGTTTCCGGGTCCATCTTGTACCCCACCACGCCGAACGCCGATCCCGCAGTTGTTGAAAAGTCCAAGCAGTTGGGCGCCGTCGTCTTCGATAACGTTGACTCCACCGGTTGGGGCCACCTCGGCAAGTACGTCGGCGGCAGCGCCGAAACGATCAGCCGCAACGGCATTGCCGTGGAATACGGGATCGCTACGCTGCTGTTTGAGATGCGTGGCATGTCCGACCACTATCTGGACGGCTACGCCCTGGGGCTCCGTAGCAACGGATACCTGATCAAGCAAACGGTCACCACCCTCACCGCAACCGCCGCAGCAATCGCTGATGGATCAATTGCCGACGCCGACACCTCCTTCTGGGACAGCCTCGCCACCCAGACCTCCCGCCCCGGCGAGGAAGCTGACGACGAGTAGCGTCACCGCTGACAGCCCGCCGCGGTCCTTTGCCGCGCAGGATTCCTTTACCCTGCAAGAAGGACCGCGGCGGCCCAACGAGTGGACAAAGTCCCTCATCGGCTAAACTTGGGTGGTAAGAGCCCCGGAACTCTTGCGTCGCTGTGCCGCCCGCGGACCAGCGAAGGCCGGTCCATTCGGGGCATTCTCATGAACGGCGCTGCACCAGGCCGCCACGTTGTGGCATGGCACGGGCAGCCCGAACGAATGGGGGAGGATCCCATGCCAGCAATTGTGATCGTAGGAGCCCAGTGGGGCGACGAAGGAAAAGGCAAGGCGACCGACCTGCTGGGCGGCCGCGTTGACTACGTCGTCAAGCCCAACGGCGGCAACAACGCCGGGCACACCGTCGTCGTAGGCGGTGAAAAATACGAACTCAAGCTGCTTCCGGCAGGCATCCTCAGCCCCAACGCGGTACCCATCATCGGCAACGGCTGCGTTGTTAACCTCGAGGCGCTGTTCCAGGAGATCGAAGGCCTCCAGGCCCGCGGCGCCGACACTTCAAAGCTTCGCGTCTCTGCGAACGCACACCTTGTTGCTCCCTACCACCAGGTGCTGGACAAAGTGACGGAGCGCTTCCTTGGCAGCCGCGCCATCGGGACCACGGGCCGTGGCATCGGCCCCGCCTACATGGACAAGGTGGCCCGCCTGGGCATCCGGGTCCAGGACGTGTTTGACGAGTCAATCCTCCGCCAGAAGGTGGAAGGTTCGCTGCGCCAGAAGAATGAACTCCTGGTCAAGGTCTACAACCGCCGCGGCGTGCTCGTGGATGAGATCGTGGAGTACTTCCTGTCCTTCGCCGACCGGCTCCGCCCGCTGGTCATCGACAGCACCCTGGTCCTCAACTCTGCCCTGGACGAGGGCAAGGTGGTCCTGATGGAAGGCGGCCAGGCGACTTTCCTGGACGTGGACCACGGAACCTACCCGTTCGTCACCTCCTCCAACCCCACGGCCGGCGGAGCCTCCGTGGGGTCGGGCATCGGGCCAACCCGCATCTCCCGCTCCATCGGCATTATCAAGGCGTACACCACACGCGTTGGCGCCGGCCCGTTTCCCACGGAGCTTTTCGACGAGATGGGCGTCTACCTGCAGAAAACCGGCGGTGAATTCGGCGTCAACACCGGCCGGCCGCGCCGCTGCGGATGGTATGACGCCGTCCTGGCCCGCCACGCCTCACGCGTCAACGGCTTCACGGACTACTTCGTCACCAAGCTGGACGTGCTCACCGGCATCGAGCAGATCCCCGTGTGCGTTGCCTATGACGTCGATGGCGTGCGCCACGACGAAATGCCCATGACGCAGACCGAGTTCCACCACGCAGTGCCAATCTTCGAATACTTCGAGGGCTGGACAGAGGACATCACGGGTGCGCGGACCCTGGCGGACCTGCCGGAGAACGCACGCAACTATGTGCTGGCCCTGGAGAAACTGTCCGGGACGCGCTTCTCCGCCATCGGTGTCGGACCGGACCGGGACCAGACGATTGTGGTGAACGACCTCATCAACGACTGACGCGTCAGCAATTACGACGGCGGCGGGCCACCCATAAAGGGTGGCCCGCCGTTGGCTTTCGCCGCGGAAGGGGCGTGGGCTGCAATTTACACAGGGTTAACCCGGCCGGTCTTGTGAGGTGTCCGGCGGCGGCCGCAGACTCTTTAACACCAGGTGAACTGATCACCACACGGTTCCACACAAACCCCTCGGAGAGAACGCAGCGATGCGTCCGGACAACCCGGCCAAAGACGTCGCCAGCAGGATCCCCGTAGACGGAAGGATTCGCTATGGCCGGAAAGTTCGAAGTGTTTGTCGACGCGGACTCGCTGTTCAGGTTCCGCCTGCTGGCAGCAGACGGCACGATCATGGCTGTTTCCCAGGCGTTTGAGGACAAGCGGGCAGTGGCCGCCGGGATCGCAGCAGTGCGCGAGTGCGCCGGGACCGGGCTGGTCACCGATCTTTCCTCGTCCGTCGCTGTTGCCCGGCCCGTTCCTGCGGCTGTCCACAGTGCCGCAACCGTTGAAGCCAAGCCCGATTGCGGGCCGCGGATTCCAGTCAAAGTGCACGCCTTCACCCATGCCAGGGGAACGCGCCAACTGGCCGTTGCGCCGCGCTGATTCCGCGTCTCCGACTCCTCGCCACCAGCTCCGAAAGTTCTGCAAAAAAACTTTTGAAACCGCGTAACCCTTTGGGCGGCCCTGACGATTACCCCTATGTAGCGCCGGCTTGGAACTTGTCCCCCATCACGTTCCAGGCCGGCTCTTTCACTTCCCGGTGCCAAAGGCAGTTGCGGCAACTGGCCGCAGCGCTTTGCGTGGCTGGCTCGGGGCAGTAGTTACTGAGGGGTAAAGTGATGCGGGGAAAAGGCATTCCTCATTGGATCAGGCCTCTTCCGTCCGGAACCCCTTTTTGACTGAAAGCACGACGTCCGTGACAGATGCACTCACAGACGGAACCCTGCGGGACCAAGCCGCCGGTGCGTCCGTCTTCAGCCTTGTCTACCGGACCTATGCATCACAAGTCCTGGGCTATCTCGCCGCCCGGGGAGTCGAGGACCCGGAGGCGGCCATGCAGGAAGTGTTCCTCTCCGTCCTGCCACGGCTCGACACCATCCATGGTGGCGCCGCGGGCCTCCGGACTTTTATCTTCTCCGTCGCGCACGCCCGGATGGTGGACGATCACCGGCGCCAAAGCCGCACCCCCGCCAGGTTGCCCTTCGAGCCTGAACTGGACCAGCGTGAAGATTGCTCCGCGGAGACGGACGCCCTCAAACGTATTTCACCCCTTGAGGTCATAGGCCTGCTGGACGGGTTGCCGCAGGACCAGCGCGAGGCCCTGGCCCTTCGCCTCGTTGCCGGACTCACCGTGGAGCAGACAGCTGAAGCCATGGGCAAGAGCGCCGGCGCCGTAAAGCAGCTTCAGCGGCGGGGACTGGGGAAACTTCGGGAACTTTCGGCTGTGAAGGAGTACCTGAGGCCATGACGCACGTGGATTTCCTGCCCACAATTGTGGAGGAGTTGCTCCTCGACGCCGGACACGGCAAGGACCCCGAGCTTCGCGCCGCGCTTCTTGCGGTGGGGTCGCTGGCGTCACTGCCCGCACCGGCCCCGTCCGGAAAACTTGCGGTTCTGCTGGCGGAATGCGGCGACGGGTCCACTGGCGGCGCGGGCGATGCGGCCGGGACTTCGGAAAGCGGGCCGGATGAACTCGCCAGGCGCCGGGGGCTCCGGGCACACCGGCCGACCGTCGTCGGCCTTGCCCTCATAGCAGGCATGGGACTTGGCGTGGGCGGGGTAGCGGCCAGTTCCGCCATCCCCGGTGCAACCGGCAGTCTCTCGATCCAGCACATGCTGGACGACTGGACGCCCGCCTGGAGCCTTCCCACGCGGGACGCCGTAGTGCTGTCGGACCCCATGGATGGACCCAACTCCGATGCAGCGGCGCACGGGGAGCGGGAACCTGGCGATGCCGAAGAAGACACTACTGCCGGGGGCACCCGCACGACCGCTCCCGTCGCGGAGGATCCGCCTGTCCCACCCGGCAGGCCGGAAGCCGCGGCACCGGACCGGTTCGGGCAGGGGAAACACGTAAACGGGGAGGCTCACAGGGGCGGCGGGCAGAACACTGCCACCGGCTCCGGGAAGAGCGACGCCAAGGGGCCCGACGAGGAGGAATACGCGGTCCCTGCCGGTGTGCTCCCGGAGCAGGCAGTTGGCCAGGGAGGGGCAGGTGCCCAGGACGAGCCCAACCATGTGGCTGGAGCGGTGCCAGTGGTACGGGCGGACTCCGTGCCGGAAGTCCTCAGACAGGCTGCGGACGCCGCCGGGGCAGCTGCACATGCAGTGCCCGGTGGGAAATAGCTGCAGAAGTTCAGCCGGTAGGCGCCACGGGGAAGTACGTTAGCCGGCGTGCCCTCCCGGCCACGTAGGCTAGGCACATGGGGCACAAGAATGATCCTGCCGTTGTCGAACGCCTGATGCGGACCAAAGGGCGGTGGGCCATTGTGGGCCTCACCACCAATGAGTGGCGCGCCGCGTACGACACTTCGCTTTTTATCCGGGACCGGCTGGGGATGGAGATCATCCCCGTCAACCTTCGGGGCGAGCCGGTACATGGGGAGGCCGGCTACCGGAGCCTTGGTGACATTCCCGCTGAGAAACACCCCATCGACGTGGTGGACTGCTTTGTGAACTCCCAGAAAGTGGGGGAAGTGGTGGACCAGGCAATCGCCGTTGGGGCGAAGGCGGTGTGGCTCCAGCTTGGGGTCATCGACGAGGCCGCGGCGGAGCGGGCCAAGGCGGCCGGGCTGGATGTAGTGATGGACACCTGTCCCGCGCAGCAGGCCTGGAAATACAACCTCTGACGGGCCGGCAGCTAGCGGTTCAGAAGCTCGGGATAGTGCCGCTCCGTGACGTCCGGGTGGGCACGCATCCTGCCCTTGAGCATATTCATCCCGTACGAGGCCAGGAGCGGGTTCGCGGGGTCGTCTGAAATGCCCCTTGCTTCAGCCTTCAGTTCGGGCGGCAGGGGGACCGGGCCGATCACCGCGTCCAGCCGGGGAGACCAGAAGAACGGGACGGAGTACCTGTCCACCCCCGGGGGTGGCGCCTGGACCCGGTGGATGGTGGCCGCCAGGTATCCCTCCGTTGCTACTTCGAGCATCTCGCCGAGGTTCACTACCAAGGCGCCCGGGATAGGCTCCACAGGCAGCCACTCCGTGACGCCGGGGGGCTGGACCTCCAGCCCGCCTACCTGGTCCTGCAGGAGGAGCGTGACGAATCCGTAGTCCGCATGGGAGCCGACTCCCTGGTCGCCGGCTGCCTCGACCACGCCGCCGACGTAGTGCACCAGTTTGCCCATCCAGGCAGGTGAACCGCGGAAGGGCTCGTCGAAGTAGTCCTCGGGCAGTTCCAGGGAAACCGCGATGGCACGAAGGAGCTCCATTCCAACCGTGCACATCAGCTCGGCCCACTCCATCGCCGCAGGCTTGAGCTCGGGGAAGGACTCGTCCGGCCACAGGTTCGGACCCTGGAGCAGCCAGTACGGCTGGTCGGCCGGATAGTCCCTGACCGGCTCACGCTCGGGGGAGTAGTCAATTTGTTCGCGGGCATCCGCCCTGCCCTGCGTCACCTCGGTGCCCATCCGGGTGTATCCCCGGAAGTGCGGCGACAGGCGGTTGTCCAGCTTCATCCGTTCCTCCAGGGGCAGGCTGAA
The DNA here is from genome assembly GCF_059090465.1 of Arthrobacter sp. MDT2-3. NCBI lineage: Bacteria > Bacillati > Actinomycetota > Actinomycetes > Micrococcales > Micrococcaceae > Arthrobacter > Arthrobacter sp. MDT2-3. The sequence goes on from NZ_JBNHFS010000001.1 coordinate 1,019,153, forward strand.
GAAGCGCCGGATGACGTCCAGGAGATGTTCGGCCTGGCCCGGGCCGGCACCGTAGCCGGTGACTTGGAAGAAGCCGACGTTATGGGTGGCGTACCGCAGCTGTTCAATGAATTCCGGACTGAAGGACCCGTAGGGCTGCCGCGCCGTGCTCAGGTCCAGAACAGGTATCCCCTGATCGTGTGACATCCTCGCAGACTAGCACCGTCAGTGGCCTGCTTTATAGGCTGGCTTTATGGACCCCGACGCGCTGAGGAAAATTTGCCTTTCTTTCCCGGGCGCCTTCGAGGATTACCCGTTCGGGCCCGAAACTGCCGTATTCAAGGTCCGGGCCAGGGTTGCCGGCGGGGCCCGGCACGAGGCCAAGCTCTTTGCCTTGTCCTCGATGGACGCCAGCGATTTTTACGTAAACCTCAAATGTGAGCCCACCCTGGCCGTTCAGCTCCGCGCAGCGCACCCGGAAATTACCGGGGCCTGGCACATGAACAAAACGCACTGGAACGGCGTACGCCTCGATGGGGCGTTGCCCTATGGCATGGTCCGGGACATGGTGGAGGACTCCTACGACCTGGTGGTGGCTGGCCTCAGCAGGAAGCAGCAGGAGCAGCTCGGCTGGGCGCGCCTGGCAGGGAGCAGAGGTGAACACCTTTGAAGGCAAAGCGCATGGCAGGCGATGTCCTCAACTACCCCGGCATCGGCGGCACGGAGCACGGTTCCGCGCCTGCGGGTTACGCGACCGTGCTGGAGGAGGTCCGCCTCGGCACCGGCCTGCGGGTTTACCAGCGGGTGGCCGCCGGCATCCTGTCCTGGGAGTTGCAGCGGCGTGCGGGCCTCCGCGTCCGCACTGATTCCCCGCGTGCAGTGCCCGGGGCCCGGGTGGCAAGCGGGTTCGGCGTCGGGCCCTTGCGGCTGGACGCGCCGTGCGAGGTGGTATGGGTCCGTGAACCGCTGCCTGGGGGAATGCCCCAGTCTGCCGGATTCGGGTACGGAGCACTGCCCGGGCATCCCGCGCGGGGAGAGGAGTCCTTCGAGGTGGAAATCAACGGAAACGCCGAGGTTCTCCTTCGAATCCGGGCCTTCAGCAAGCCGGGCAACTGGTTTTACGCGGCCGGCGGACTGGTGACCCGCGCTGCGCAGCGCCACGTTACTTCCCGGTACATTGAAGGGGCACGCCAACTCGCCGTGGAAGGACAACTCCCGTGATCTTTATCGTCGTTAAATTCAAGGTCAAGCCTGAATGGTCCGAGCGTTGGCCTGATCTTGTTGCGGACTTCACCCAGGCAACAAGGCAGGAACCGGGCAACCTCTGGTTCGACTGGTCCCGCAGCCTGGAGGACCCGAACGAATACGTCCTGGTTGAAGCGTTCAAGGACGACGCCGCCGGAGAGCACGTCAACAGCCCGCACTTCAAGCAGGCCATAGCTGACATGCACCAGGCCCTCGCCGAGACACCCCGCATCATCAGCCGCCAGCTCGACGGCGAAGGCTGGGACCGGATGGGCGAACTTTCCATCTAGCCCCGCAGCCGTATTTCGTTAGGCTGATGCCATGTGGATCGGCTGGATCGAATTCGACATCCTCCTGGGCGACGTCCAGAGCCTGAAGGAGAAGCGCTCGGTTATCAGGCCGCTGCTGGCTGACATCAAGCGCAAGTATGACGTGTCTGTGGCTGAGGTGGGGTATCACGACCAATACCGGCGCTCGCAAGTGGGCGCCGGCCTGGTGGCAGCTGACCGGGCCCACCTCGTGGAGGTGCTCGACGCCGTCGAACGCCTCGTGGCCGGACGGCCGGAAATCGAACTGCTGAGCGCACGGCAGCGGGACCACCACAGCGAGGACTGACTGCTAGTTCCGTTGCCAGGCGGCCTGCCACGTGATGTCCGCCAGCGTTGCCTGGCCCTGGAGGCTCGGGTGGAAGTAGTCCAGGACACTTACGTCGCCTGCGCTGAATCCGTGGGCGTAGACGGCTCCGCCATCAGTACGGCAGCTTTCATACCGGGCACAGGTGTCTGCGAGGACCTCGTTGAATGCTTGCTCCCGCTGGACCACCTGCCGGCGCATGTCCTCGGAGTTCCGAGCAGCCAGCATGGATTGGCAAATGCGGCCGGCGGACCAGGCTGATTGTGCTGACGGGTCGAGGCGCAGGACATTCCACAACTGGTACATGTCAGGGATGCTGCTGACAAAAACCTGGGGCCGCGGACGCATCTGGTCCAGCGTGGCAAGCGCGCGGGTCACGGAGGCCCGGAAGTCGTCAACCGGGGTCATCGTGTCCAACGACGGCGTGCAAAGATCGTTCGCGCCCACCAGCACGGTGACATACGCGGCGCCTTGTCCGGCTGCGGCCTCGGCTTGGCGGGGCAGATCTGCTGCTTTTGCCCCGCTCACGGCGTTGTTGAAGTTTTTCTCCCTGATTCCGGGCGTCAGCTGGAGCAGGCGTTCGTAGTGGCTAGTGACCCCATCGCTCGGGCCGTCACCGGTGGACCAGGACCGTGCCGGATCATCGCCCTGCGCGCAGCAGGCGCCGTAGGCCTGGGTGATGGAGTCCCCGAGGGCCGCCATGCTGTGGGGGTAGGCAGCGTTCGGCGCCGATCGTGGTGTAGGCGCCGCCGCAACCAGGATCAGGATCGGCAGCAGCAGGAAGCTGAGGAACCTTGCCACCTTGGCCATAGCTCGATTAAAGCGGAAATCCGCGCCACCTTCCGAAGGGGGCGCGGATGTCCGTGTTTGGCAGTGCTGGGGTCAGCCGAAGTACTTGGGCAGGGTTCCCTCATGGGCTTCCCGGAGGGCGTCCAGGGACAGGCTCTCCACCCCGTTGATCTCCAGGGTGCCGCTGGCCGCGTCCACCACGCCAATACGGGTGTGGGCGAAGCCGCGGGCGGTGCACATGTCCGTGAACCGCACTTCCTCGGAGCGCGGGACGCCAACGACGGCACGGCCCTGGGATTCGGAGAAGAGCGCCGTGAAGAGGTCCACGCCGTCCCGGTCCAGGACATCCTGCAGCGCGATCCGGGCACCGACGCCATATCGCAGCGAGGATTCCACGAGGGCCGCCGCGAGGCCACCTTCAGAGAGGTCGTGCGCGGAATCGATCATGCCATCGCGCGAAGCGTTGATCAGGATCTCACCCAGGGCACGTTCGGCGTCGAGGTCAACCTTGGGCGGCTGGCCGCCCAGGTGGCCGCGCATGTTCGCCCACTCGGAGCCGTCCAGCTCTGCCGCGGTGGTGCCCAGCAGGTAGATTGCCTGGCCATCCTCGCGCCAGCCCGACGGCGTGCGGCGGGCAACGTCGTCGAGCTTGCCCAGCACTGCCACCACAGGGGAGGGGTGGATAGGCGTGGTGCCCGTCTGGTTGTACAGCGAGACGTTGCCGCCGGTGACCGGGATGCCCAGCACCATGCAGGCGTCGGACAGGCCACGGATCGCTTCGGCGAGCTGCCACATAACGTCCGGGTCCTCGGGGGAGCCGAAGTTCAGGCAGTCGCTGACAGCCATGGGGACGGCGCCGGACGTGGCAACGTTCCGGTACGCCTCAGCCAGCGCCAGCTGTGCGCCGTGGTACGGATCCAGGTAGGTGTAGCGGCCGTTGGCGTCGGTGGCCAGAGCCACGCCCAGTCCGGTTTCCTCGTCCACGCGGACAACGCCGGCATCATCGGGGAACGCCATGGAGGTGTTGCCGCCCACGTAGCGGTCGTACTGGTTGGTGATCCAGGACTTGGAGCACATGTTCGGCGATGCCACCAGCTCGGTGACGGCCTTGGCCAGTTCTGCCGGAGCGGAGGGCCGGCTGGCGTCCTGGACGGAACCGGTGAAGGTGTCTGCCTGCACAGCGTCCTGCCACTCCGGACGGGCGAACGGACGGTCATAGACCGGGCCGTCGTGTGCCACGGTGCGGGGATCGACGTCGACAATCACCTCGCCTTCCCATGTGATGATGAGGCGGCCGCTGTCCGTCACCTCGCCCAGCCAGGCGTACTCCACAGCCCACTTGTCCATGACCGCTTCGAACGCTTCCACGTTTTCCGGGGTGACAACGGCCATCATGCGTTCCTGCGACTCGGACATGAGGATCTCGCCCGGGGTCAGCGTGGGGTCGCGGAGCAGTACGGAGGTCAGCTCAACGGCCATCCCGCCGTCGCCGTTGGAAGCGAGTTCGGAGGTGGCGCAGGAGATGCCGGCTGCGCCCAGGTCCTGGATGCCCTCAACCAGCGAACCCTTGAACAGTTCCAGGCAGCACTCGATCAGGACCTTCTCGGCGAAGGGGTCGCCTACCTGGACTGCGGGGCGCTTGGACGGCTTGGTGTCGTCGAAGGACTCGGAGGCCAGCACGGAGGCGCCGCCAATGCCGTCGCCGCCGGTGCGCGCGCCGAACAGGACCACCTTGTTGCCCTTGCCCGAGGCATTGGCGAGGCGGATGTCCTCGTGCCGCATCACGCCCACGGCCAGGGCGTTGACCAGCGGATTGCCCTGGTAGACGGAGTCGAAGACCATCTCGCCACCGATGTTCGGCAGGCCCAGGGAGTTGCCGTAGCCGCCGATGCCGGCAACGGCACCGTGCATCACGCGGGCCGTGTCAGGATGGTCGATGGCGCCAAAGCGCAGCGGATCCATCACAGCGACGGGGCGGGCACCCATGGAGATGATGTCGCGGACAATGCCGCCGATTCCGGTCGCAGCGCCCTGGTAGGGCTCAACGAACGACGGCGAGTTGTGCGACTCGATCTTGAAGGTCACGGCCCAGCCGTGCCCCAGGTTGGTCACGCCGGCGTTTTCGCCGATGCCCACCAGCATGTCCTTCTTCATCTCCGGGGTCACCTTTTCGCCGAACTGGCGCAGGTGGTTCTTGGAGGACTTGTAGGAGCAGTGCTCGCTCCACATAACGGAGTACATGGCGAGTTCGGCGCCCGTGGGACGGCGGCCCAGGACCTTCACGATCTCGTCGAACTCGTTCTGCTTGAGGCCCAGTTCGGCCCAGGGGAGTTCGGTATCCGGAGTCTTCGCGGCATGCTCAACGGTGTCGATGTTGAACTTCTTGGTGGTTTCGATGCTCACTTGTCGCCTCCCACAATCTTGGTCAAAACGGAGGTGAAGAAGCCCAGCCCGTCGGTGTCGGACCCGCCGACGCCGTCGAGCGACTCGGGACCGAATCCGGGCTCCACTGCGTGCTCGGGGTGCGGCATGAGGCCCACTACGTTGCCGGCGGCGTTGGAGATGCCGGCGATGTCGCGGCGGGAGCCATTCGGGTTGAAGCCCACGTAGCGGAACACCACGCGGCCCTCTGCCTCGAGCGCGTCAAGGGTTTTGTCATCCGCGAGGTACTGGCCGTCCTGGTTCTTGAGCGGCACAGTGATTTCCTGGCCGGCTTCGTAGTCCAGCGTCCATGCGGTGTTGCTGTTTTCGACACGCAGGACCTGGTCACGGCACATGAACTTCAGGTGGTCGTTCTTGATCATCGAACCGGGCAGCAGGTGCGACTCGGTGAGGATCTGGAAGCCATTGCAGATGCCGAGTACGGGAAGCTTAGCGTCGCTGTTGGCGGCATCGATGATCTTGGACATCAGCGGCGCGAAGCGGGCGATGGCGCCCGCACGGAGGTAGTCGCCGTAAGAGAAGCCGCCGGGAATCACGACGGCGTCGACGTCGCCAAGCTCTTTATCGGCATGCCAAAGCTCGACGGCGGTGCCGCCGGCCAGGCGGACCGCACGGGCGGCGTCGCGGTCATCCAAAGTGCCTGGGAACGTGACCACGCCGATCCGGGCGCCGGCGAGCCTGGCGGCACCGGAAGCGTTGGCGGCGACGGCCTCGCCGATCAGGGGAAGTTCAGTCATTTCAGGCCTCGACGACCTCGACGTTGACGACGTCCTCGATCACGGGATTGGACAGCAGGGTCTCTGCGGCGTCGCGCGCCTGGGCCAGGATCTCCTCGGTCACCTCGCCGTCGACGGTCAGTTCGAAGCGCTTGCCCTGGCGGACAGAACTGAAGCTGGTAAAGCCCAGCCGGGGGAGAGCGCCGACGATAGCCTTCCCCTGCGGGTCCAGAATCTCGGGCTTGGGCATAACGTCAACAACGATCCGGGGCATCCGGTAACTCCTGTGCGTGAGCTTGGGTAAGGGCGCAGCGGAGTGGTGCCGTCTCACGCCGTACCGAGGTGTTGATACACCTTGTTAAACCTTGTGGACGGGCGCTCCGCGAGCTTGCCACTCCATTCTACCGGCCGGAGCGCCCCAGCCTGTATTCGGCAAATTCCAGTCACCGGCGGCGGCCGGAACCCTGGATTTGAGGAGCAGCGGCGGGCGGTTCGCCGCGGGATCTGGAGTTGAGCCAAAGGTGTCACTAGGATTGCTGAATGGCTGCGAAATCGAGATCCGTGCTGTTGCCCATGGTTGCTGCGGCAGTGTTTGCCGGACTGGGGCGAATGGTGCTCCAGAAGATCAAAGCCGACCGGTTCGCGCGGGAAAACCGGGTCGCGGGGCCCATGGATGAAAAGACCCGGCAGTGGATCAGCGACGTGGTGCGCACACCCCGGTAGCAGCGTCTGCCCGCACTCACTCTGAACTTGCCAGGGCGCCCTGCACGGTGCCCTTTCCATGCCACCGTGCCCTGCCCGGCGCAGGCGTGGAACTGGCGAAAGATTCTCATTGTGTCCTATGTCATATTGAGCTATCAGTCTGTACTCTTTGAATCGACTGGTCTCACGAAATGACAAGATCTGTAATTTCGCTGACAGCCAGTCATTTTCGGCCCGCAGTCGTGGCGGGGCCGGTACCTCGTGAAAGGGTTGCACGTGAGATCTACTGGAAAGAGTCCCTTACGGGGCGGGGGATTCCGGAAGGCTGCGGCGCTGGCCGTGGGTCTGCCTCTACTCCTCACCTCGATGGCCGTAAGTCCCGCTACCGCGGTGCCGGCCGGACAGGATATGGCAATAGCTGCAAAGAAGACCACGCCCGCGGAGTTCAAGGACGGACGCTACATCGTTGTCCTCGCGGGTGCGGCGGCTGCGGCCTACGAGGGTGAAACGCCGGGACTTGGGGCCACCAAGCCGCAGAGCGGCCGGAAGCTGGAACCCGGAAGTGCCAACTACAAGGCCTACGACGCCCATCTGCGCAAGCAGCAGCGTGAGGTCGCTGCCAGCAAGGGGGTTACTCCGGTAAAGCAGTTCACGGCTGCCCTCAACGGTTTCAGTGCCGAGCTGAACGCAGATCAGGCCATGGAGTTGTCCAGGGACAACCGGGTTCTGGCCGTGGCGCCGGATGTGGAGAATGCCCCGGACTACACCACCACTGACTTCCTCAAGCTGACTGGCCCCGACGGAGTCTGGGCAAAGCAGTTCGGCGGGGAAGCCAACGCCGGCAAAGGCGTTGTCGTAGGGGTCATCGATTCCGGGTACGCCCCGGACAACCCATTCCTGCAGGGCGAGCCAGTCCAGCCGCTGAGTGGTCCCGCGCAGGTGGGCGTGCCGTACCGGACCGCCGAGGACCGGATCGCCATGCTCAAGGCCGACGGCACCACCTTCGAAGGCGAATGCCAAAAGGGGCAGGGGACGGGCGCCTCTTTCGACGGCTCCCAGTGCAACTCCAAGGTCATTGGCGCCAGGTACTTTGCCGATGCCTTCCTGCAGTCCGTACCGCCCGGAAACCGGGCCCCGGAAGAACTCATCTCACCGGTCGATGTCGGAAGCCACGGCACCCACACTGCCACTACCGCCGCAGGCAACGCGAACGTAGAGCAGGTGATTGACGGCTTGGGGTTCGGCAAAAGCTCCGGCGTTGCTCCCGCCGCAAAGGTCTCCGTCTACAAGATCTGCTGGGAGGACACCAACCCCGATACCGGAGGCTGCTACTCCTCCGCTTCGGTCGAAGCAGTGGATGCCGCCATCAAGGACGGCGTGGACGTCCTGAACTACTCGATTTCGGGCAACAACAACAGCACTACTGATCCGGTGGCACTGGCGTTCCTCAACGCTGCCGCCGCAGGGGTTTTTGTTTCCGCGTCCGCCGGCAACTCCGGCCCCACCGTCTCAACGGTCAACCACGCCTCACCCTGGCTGACCACGGTTGCGGCGTCCACCTTCCCGAGTGACCTGCTTGGGACCGTCAAGGTCTCCGACGGCTCGCTGTACCGCGGAGCTTCGATCATGAAATCGGAAGTCGCAGACAAACCGGTTGTCGTCGCCTCAGCTGCGGCAGCAGCAGGTGCTGCCAATCCGAACCTCTGCGGCCCCGGTTCCCTCGATGCTGCCAAGGTGGCTGGCAAGGTGGTGGTCTGCGACCGCGGCGTTGTGGACAGGATGGCCAAGAGCCAGGAGGTCCAGGACAAGGGCGGCGTCGGGATGATCCTGGTGAACCTCACCAGCAGCTCCGAAGATGCGGACAATCACGTGCTCCCCACGGTGCACGTCAACGCTCCGAAGAGCTTGGAACTGAAGTCCAAGATTGAAGCCAACCCCGCTTTGACAGTCAGCCTGGTCAAGGGGGACTTGACCGGAGAACCCGCTTCCCCGACGCCCCAGATCGCCGGCTTCTCCTCCCGCGGGCCAAGTCTTGCTTCCGGTGGCGACCTGCTGAAGCCGGATATCGCTGCACCCGGTGTGAACGTCCTCGCGGGCGTTTCCACCATCGGCAACGACGGCGAGCAGTTCGGCTTTATGTCCGGCACGTCCATGGCCGCACCGCACATCGCCGGTTTTGGGGCGCTGGTGCTCAGCAAACAGCCCAAGTGGACGCCTGCCATGGTCAAGTCGGCAATGATGACCACTGCCTACCCGCTGGTCAACGCTGACGGTTCACCCAACACAGATCCCTTCCAGGGCGGCGCGGGCCATATCGACTCAACCCGCTTCCTGGATCCAGGCCTGGTCTACAACTCGGGCGTCAAGGACTGGCTCGGCTTCCTCAACGGTCAAGGTGTAGAGACGGGGGTTCCACAGGCCGGCACCATTGCCGCCCGCGACCTGAACCTGCCGTCCATCGCGCTCGGCAGCCTGGTGGGGGAAGTGCAGGTCAAGCGCCAACTCACTGCCCTGGTTCCCGGGATGTACCGGCCGGAAGTCAACATGCCGGGCTTCAGCGTCCAAGTGGAGCCGAATGCGCTGAACTTCGCGAAGGCAGGCCAGACCCGCGAGGTTACCCTGACCATCAGGAACGTGAGCGCTCCGGTGGGCAAGTTCAGCACCGGCACCCTGACCTGGAAGGGCCCGCGCACTGTGAGCTCTCCCATCGCCATTCGCCCTGTTGATGCCCAGATTGCCCCGTCGTTCTCCTTCAGCTCAGCCACGGGCAGCGGCAGCGGCACCATGGAACTGGTGTCCGGTTCGGACAACCCCATCAAGGTTGGGGTGGAAGGCCTGGCGCCGGTAAGCCAGACAGCCATCACGAAAACTCCGGGGGCGTACGCCCCGACAAATGATGCGCACAACGCGCTGCTTGAGGTAACGGTGCCCGCCGGGGCTTCATTCGCCCGCTTGGGTGTCCAGGCGCAATCGAACGACGTCGACTGGGACATGGTGGTCTACGCACCTAATGCTTCGGGCGGGGTGACGGCAACACAGGTGGCAACGGCTTCGGCCAGCGAGTTCCTGGATGTGGAGTCGCCGCGAGCGGGCACGTACTACATCGTGGCCAACCTGTACTCCACTCCTGACAATGAAGCAGCCAGCGCGTCCGTTCAGGCGGTCACGTTTGCGGGGGACGCCGGCAACCTCACGGTCGAACCGAACCCGATTGTGGCTCCGAACGGCACGGCCACCTCGGCCACGCTGGCTTGGACAGGCCTGTCCGAAGGGACTTACGCTTCGCGCCTCAGCCTGGGCGACAACGGCATCAGGACCTGGATCAACGTCCAGGTGGGCGGCGCCTCCGCTGCTCCTTCCGGAGCTCCGCAGGTAGCTCTCGCGGACGCGGTTCCCGGGGCCTAGCAGCCTGACGCTTACCGAACAGGATCCCCGGCGGTTGTACCGACCGGGGATCCTGCTTTTCCGGCTTTTTCCTCGGGCAGACGGCGTTGCCTTAGATGGCGCCGGAAGCTCCACTGACGTTACCCAGCAAAGAAGCCATTGTCTTCCAGCGCGAGATTTCGCATCCGTCCGTCCGCGTGAAGACCGCTTCAACTGAGCGGCCGTGGAACGTCCCTGTCACCACGGCGACCTGCGGTCCACCATATTGCTGCGTGCACAGCTTCGGAGGGCCCGGTTTGGGAAAGAAGATATCCTCGCCGTAGCGTTCCACCGCGGCCAGCGCAGCCTCAGGGTCCGGCACTGTGCTTTCAGTGGAAGGACGCCCGCCGTCGGCCACCAAGTGGAATTCGTGCTCGCCGGCGTCGGGGCTTTCCCGCAGCCGGATGGTCAGGTCGATCACGGCTGTCCGCCCCCGGACAAGGCGGCCAGTTCCAGGGCCAGCTTTTCCCGGAGTCCTGCTGCCTCGGCTGCAAAGGACCGCTGGTGCTCCACATAGGCAGCCTTGCCCTGCGGGGTTTCGATGGGGATGGCGGGGTAGCCCCACTCCACCAGGTCGTAGGGGGAAGCCTGCATGTCCATGGCCCGGATCCGCCACGACAGCTCAAAGCAGTCCATCACCAGCTCACTGGGCAGGGCGGGCAGCAGCTTGTACGCCCATTTATACAGGTCCATGTTGGCGTGCAGGCAGCCAGGCTGTTCAAGGTGCCGCTGGGTTTCCCGGCTGGGTGCCAGTTCGTTCAGCGGAATCGCGTCAGGGGTGTAGAAACGGAAGGCATCAAAGTGGCTGCAGCGGATCCGGTTGTCCTCCACCACCTTGTCCGTCCCGGCCGACCCGAGGCGCAGCTGCAGATACTCGTGGCGCAGGTCGAACCGGTCCTGGTGGTAGACCATTGCCCATTCATGGAGCCCGAAGCAGCCAAACTGCGCAGGGCGGGCGGCAGTGCCGCGCAGGATGATCGCGGCGAAGGCGACGGCATCCTTGCGGTCGGCGAGAAACGCGTCCCGGTCCATGGTGACCGCGGGGCTTCCCGGCGGCAGCCCGAGGAAGGCAAGTTCGCCGTCGTCGAGCGTCCGATAGTGTTTCCACCCGCGGCGGTCCGCTGCTTCCCGGCCCAGAAGAACGACGCCGGCGCCCGGGTGCCAGCGGCGGAGCTGGCCCGGTTTCTGGGTGTAGTAGGTAAAGAGGAAATCCTCCACCGGATGCTTTTCTCCGGCTGACCGGCGGGCAAGGTACGGGTCCGCGTAGCGGCTAACCCGCTGCTGGTGGGCTTCTTCCCTGGCCCGCCACTCGTCGGCCGCCAGGACGTTAAGCCGCTCCACCAGTAGCACCAAGTACATCCTTCGCAGCATCCCAGGCGCTGATTTCGCAACCGTTGGTGCGGGTAAAGGCAGCATCAACAGAAATCCCGTCCACTACGCCGGTAACGGTAGCTTCCTGCGGCCCGCCGTACTGCTCCGTGCAGACCTGGTCAGCCCGTTTCGGAGAGGGGCTCAGCAGCGCCGCGTTTTCCTTCAGGGCGGAGCAGGCAGCGTCAGCAGCGGGATGGTTGCTTTCTGCGTCAGGCCTACCGTCGACGCAGACCAGGGTGTAGTGGACCTCGGACTCGCCGGCGGACGGCTTGAAGGCGATGGCCAGTTCGGCGTTGCCCTGCCCGGGGCCTGATGACGGCGCAGCAGGCTCGGGGGCCGGCGCGGGCACGGAAGTCTCAGCCTCAGGGTCGGCGCTGCCCGAAGGGGCAGGCGAACCTGGCGATTCCGTCGAGGAAACGGAGGCCGAGGGCGAGGCTGAGGCGTCACCGGTAGGACTTCCCCCACCCCCGTCCGGGGTGCAGGCGGGCAGCAGTACCGCCACGAACAACAGCGCCGCGATGCGGAAGTGCATGGTGGCTTTAGGACGCCTCGGGCGGGGACAACCCGCTGGGCGCATCACATGCACTGTGTCCCGTGAATGCATATTGAGCCGGCGCTGTGGCAAGTCCGTCATGATGCCATTCTACTGCCGCGGTCCTGAGGGCTGGCTAAGAGTGCCGGCCTTGGGAGGTGGCTGCAATGAGTCCCATCATGGACGCGTGCAGTTCACTGACCTGGTTTCGGGTCAGGCCCAGGCGTTCCATCATGGTTCCGGGTACATTGAGGGCCTCCTGTCGAAGGGACGCTCCTTCGGGAGTGAGACCGACGGCGAGGGCGCGCTCGTTGCCGTCCACCCGCCGTCGTGAAATGAGCCCTGACGCTTCAAGCCGCCGCAGCAAGGGCGAGATGGTGGCCGGTTCCTGTGCCAAGGCATCGCTGATGTTGCGGACGGTGCGCGGGCTGGATTCCCAGAGGCACAGCATAACCAGGTATTGCGGGTGGGTGAGGTTCAGCTTCTCAAGCACGGGTTTGTACGCACCCACCACGCTGCGTGACGCGACGGTCAGGGCAAAGCAGAGCTGGTGCTCAAGCAGCAGATCGTTGTCCTCCGGGACGTCTACGCCGGCGGTTGCAGTCCTCGCTGGGGTGGAAGTGCTGGATGCAGTGGTCATCGGGGCCTCCAATTGTTAGTGGGCTAATTATTAGCGTACACTGTGGATAAGAAAAAGGGATCACTGGAAGGAGCCAGTTCATGGGTAAGGCCAGCTCAGAGGGCAAGGAAAACGCCTCGCAGCGCTTCATGCGGGCAACCGGCAAGCTGCGTGCCATCTTCGGTCCTGCAAACCGGTCTTCCCTCATGCACGACATGACAGAGGAAAACCGCAGGCTCCTGGCCCAGCGCGAGGCTGAAACCCAGCAATGGGAAACGGTCACCCGGCCGGACGGCAGCACCTATGTGGTGCCCAGGAACCCCGGCGACAAGTCCCTCCGCTGAGATTGGAACCCGGAGCCTTTTGAGGCGCCCGGGCGTAAAATAAGGGCACTGACTCCGCGAGGAGCAGCTGCCGTATTTGGGATTGGCTCTTCGTTCCCCTGAATGCAGAAAGGGGGTGGAAAACAGTGCCGCATGTACTCAGCGGGTTCATGAACGCGACCGACAAGCTCCGCTTCTTCTTTGGGCCGGCCACCCGCCTGGACTCCAGCCTCCCGGTGGTGCACAAGCATGACGAGTTCGAGCAGGCTTCGGAGGAGGAACTCACACACTTTGTGGTGGAGACCGATACCTCCGGCCACCACTACGCCGTACGCCGCGAAGACCTCGAGAAGGAGGCCTGACGCCGGCCTTGCCGGGAAGCAATGCCGTGGTCACCCCCGGAAAACACAAAATGCACTGGTCACGGAAGAAATCCCCGGCCAGTGCATTTTTATGTTTTCGGAACCGCCGGTCAGCGGCCGGTGCCTCCGTAGACGGTGGCTTCGTTGTCGCTGTCCAATTCAAAGGCCCGGTGGATGACGCGTACGGCCTCATCCAGGAGGTCCGCATGGGTAACAACCGAGATGCGGATTTCTGACGTGGAGATCATGTTGATGTTGATCCCGGCATCCGAGAGTGCCTTGAAGAACGTGGCGGAGACCCCGGGGTGGGAACGCATGCCGGCGCCGATCAGGGAGAGCTTGCCGATCTGCTCGTTGTACTCGATGCTTTCGAAGCCGATCTGGTCCTGGGCTGCGTGGAGGGCCGTCAGGGCGTCGGCACCTTCCACGATGGGCAGTGTGAAGGAGATATCCGTCCGGCCGGTGCCATGCGTGGAAACGTTCTGCACGATCATGTCGATGTTCGAATGGGCATCGGCGATGACCTGGAAGATGGCGGCCGCCTTGCCGGGGATGTCCGGAACGCCAACAACGGTGACCTTGGCTTCGGAACGGTCGTGTGCGACGCCGGAGATGATTGGCTGCTCCAAGGCAACTCCCTCTTGTGTGGTGATCTTGTCTTCGGCGCTGGGAATGACCCAGGTGCCTTCGTGCTGGCTGAATGACGAGCGGACGTGCAGCGGCACACCGAACCTGCGCGCGTACTCCACGCAGCGAAGGTGCAGGATCTTGGCGCCGGAGGCTGCGAGCTCCAGCATCTCCTCGCTGGAGATCGTGTCGATCTTCTGGGCTGAGGGGACAACGCGCGGATCGGCGGTGTAGATGCCGTCCACGTCCGTGTAGATCTCGCAGACGTCGGCTTCGAGGGCTGCTGCCAGCGCTACGGCCGTGGTGTCCGAACCGCCCCGGCCAAGGGTGGTGATCTCGTTGGTGGCCCGGCTCATGCCTTGGAAACCGGCCACGATGGCGATATTGCCCTTATCCAGTGCAGTGCGGATACGGTGGGGATCGACGTCGATGATCCTGGCTTTGCCGTGGATGCCGTCCGTAATCATACCGGCCTGGGAGCCCGTGAAGGATTGGGCGGAGGCGCCCAGTTTGTTGATTGCCATGGCCAGGAGCGCCATCGAGATGCGCTCACCGGCAGAGAGCAGCATGTCCATCTCGCGGGCCGGGGCAGAGTCCGTTACCTGGCCTGCGAGATCCAGGAGTTCATCGGTGGTGTCACCCATCGCCGAGACCACAACAACCACCTCATTGCCCGCCACCTGGGCGTCCACCACGCGCTTGGCCACGCGCTTAATGCCGTCTGCGTCCGCCACGGAGGAACCACCGAACTTCTGCACGATGAGCTGTTTGGTGACGGCACGGCCGACGGGCAGCTCCTGTGGCTGCGTTGCGTTGTGCACTTCGGTAGTGGGCGTACTCATGCGCGTACCTTCATTGGATCAATTGGAGTCCGGCCAGACAGCCGTAACGCTGTGCTGGCCCTGACGCTGGGAACTAGCGCCATCGTTGGCGCGACTTCTGGTTCCAGTTTATCGCCGTGCAAGGCCGGGCGTTGAATTGTGACCGAATCTCAGCCCGGGGAAGGACCGGCCGGGGAGCCCCGCAGGCGTACGCTCAGACTGTCAAAATGCATAAGAAGACTGTGGGGGACAGGTGCGCAATACATGGCAATGATTTCTGAATTACCGGAGGCTGCGGACGGGCCGGAACCGGACGACGGCATAACGGCACGGGCTGTGAGCCGCAGCTTCGGCGCGGTGCGCGCCGTCGAACACATGGACTTCCATGCGCCGGCCGGGAAGGTGACCGCCCTGATCGGCCCGAACGGGGCGGGGAAAACAACGCTGCTGCTGATGCTGGCGTCGTTGCTGGCACCGGATGCCGGCAGCATCAGCGTGGACGGACTCGATCCGCGCCGGGACCGGGCGGAAGTGCGCAGGCGATTGGGGTGGATGCCGGACACCCTGGGCGTATGGGAGTCCCTGACGGCGCGGGAAATTCTCACCCAGATGGCCCGCTTCTACCGGCTCCCGGCCCAAGGCATCGGGAAGAGGGTCGCGGAGATGCTCGAACGGGTGCGGCTGGACGACCTTGCGGACCAGCCGGCGCGGGTGCTGTCCCGTGGGCAGCAGCAGCGTCTCAGCCTTGCCCGGGCACTGATCCATGACCCCTCCGTCCTGCTCCTCGATGAGCCCGCATCGGGGCTGGATCCGGGTTCCCGTGTGGAGCTCCGAATCATGCTCCGGCAACTCGCGGCAGAGGGCAAAGCCGTGGTGGTCTCCTCCCACGTGCTGAGCGAACTGGACGAAATTGCCGATGGCGCGGTTTTCGTGAACAAGGGCCGTACGGTCCGGCGTCAAACCATCGAAGAGGCTGCCGCAGCCGGGCGCCGTTACGCAGTCACCGCCTCTGATATCGCCGCACTTGCTGCCAGGCTCACCGAACTGGGGCTGGCGTTCCGCCGCGAAGACGGGCGGCGTCCGTCCGTGAGTTTGATGCTGGCAACCGACGACGACGCCGAACGGCTGCTGCGCGACCTGGTGCTGGCCGGCGTCGGGGTAAGTTCCTTCGCCCCCGCTTCAGGGGCCCTTGAAGAGACTTACATGAGCCTTGAGGGGGAACGGCAATGAGCCACGCGACAGAAGACCGGCAACATACGGCCAGCCACCGAACCACGGGCGGCTACCTGCCCGGTGTCAGGGACGTGGTGGTCCTGGAGCTCAAGCAGCGGCTGCGGTCCCGGGGCTGGTACATCATGCTGGCCATCTGGTTTGTCCTCACCGGGCTCGTGACCTGGCTGACGTGGGCCAGCTGGAACGCCTCCCAAGCCGCACAGCGCGAAATCCCCGGTTATGTCCCGCCGCCCGAGTCGGGGCCCGGGTCCATGATTTTCGAGGTGGTCCTGGCCTTTGTCCTGTTGTTTGCGTTGCTCGTTGCTCCGGCGCTCTCCGCCAACGCCGTGAATGGTGACCGCGCAGGGGGCACACTGGCCATCCTCCAGGTGACACTGCTGCAGCCCGGCCAGATTTTGTGGGGCAAGTTTTTCGCAGCATGGGCGGCAGCACTCGCGTTTCTGGTGGCCAGCACCCCCTTCCTGGTGATCGGAGTGGCGCTGGGCGGAATGACTCCCGGCCATGTGCTGGTGGCGTTGCTCATGCTCGCTGTTGAGGTGGGGGTTGTGTGTGCCATCGGTGTGGGCATCTCGGCGCTCGCAGGCAGGCCGCTGTTCTCCATCGTGGTCACGTACCTGGCAGTGGCCGGGCTGGCGGTTGGCACGCTGATTGCCTTTGGGCTGGGCGCGGGGCTTACCCAGGGCACGGTCCTGGCGAACCAGGCCCAGCACCGCGCGTACGAGCCGCTAAATAGCGGGCCGGTGGAACCGGAGTACACCTGCTCAGGGCCGTTGCAGGAGCAGATGGTTATGCGGAGCGAACGGGTGGCGTGGTTGCTGGCCATGAATCCCTACGTGGTGGTGGCAGACGCCATACCGTACAAAGACCGCTCGCAGGAGCGCAGCTTCTCCTCAGTGGGGGCGATAGAAGGTATCAGCCAGGGAGCCCGCTCCGCGCTTGCCGGTCCTGAGGGCACGTATCCGTGCGCCAATGGGGAGGTCAAGCCTCGGTACCTGGCACAGTCCACACCAATGTGGCCGCTGGGACTGGGCCTGCAGCTCGTGATTGCCGCGTTGCTCATGTGGCTTGGCTGGCGTTCGCTCCGTACGCCTGCGCACCGGCTGGCCCGGGGCACGCGTATCGCTTAAGCCAATCTTGGCTGAGCTACTCTGGACAGGCCCGGCCTGGGCTGGGGGATGAGTGCTGCGGGTTGTCCAGCCTGAACATCAGCAGGGGGAAGCCTTTGCCGGCCGTTTCCTGGTCTGCCGGGAGAAAGGGGTCCCGCCGGAATCCAAGGCTTTGGAGGAGCCGGATGGAGGGACTGTTTGGTTCGTGGACTGCCGCGACGGCGGTACTGATTCCGCAGTGCGTGAAGAGCCACTCGACCAGCACCGCCGCAGCCTCACGGCCGTAACCCTGTTTGTGGTAATCGGTATTGAGGACATAGGCCAACGCTGCCTCCCCGGCAGGATGTTTGCCGGGGGCGAGCACACCCGTCGCGGCCAAGGCTGTGCTGTTCCACGTACGCGCGTCACCAATTACTTTTCCTGATTCCCGCAGGGTAATTGCCCAGCCGTAGTTGAACCAGGTGCCGTTGGAGGCCGCGCCCAGGGCCAGGAGCTGTGTCAGTCTTTCCCTGTTTGCCTCGGAGGTAAGGGGATTGTGCGAGAGGTATTGGGTGACCGAAGGGTCGCTCCGGTACGTGTGGATGGCGGCCTCGTCCGAACCATCGATCAGGCGCAGGACGAGCCGCTGGGTTACCAGCGGCCTTGGCTCTCCCGGGAGCATGTGGGCCAAATCCTCAGGTCAGGGCGTTGCGGCGGCCCTCGAAAGCACGCCCCAGCGTAACCTCGTCCGCGTATTCGAGGTCGCCGCCCACCGGCAGCCCGGAGGCCAGCCTGGTCACGGTAATCCCGATCGTCTTCAGCATGCGGGCCAGGTAGGTGGCTGTAGCTTCTCCCTCAAGGTTCGGATCCGTCGCAATAATCACTTCCTGGATGGCGCCGTCGTTCAGCCGGGTAAGGAGCTCCCGGATCCGCAACTGCTCCGGGCCGATGCCGGCGATCGGATTAATGGCTCCGCCCAGAACGTGGTACCTGCCCCGGAACGAACGGGTGCGTTCCACGGCGAGGACGTCTTTTGATTCCTCCACTACGCAGATCACAGCCGGATCGCGTCGGGGGTCACGGCAGATATTGCATTGTTCCTGCTCGGTGACGTTGCCGCAGACGGTGCAGAACTTGACCCGTTCCTTGACGGAAGTGATGGCGTCCACCAGCCGCTTCATGTCCTGGGGGTCTGCTTCAAGGATATGGAACGCCAGCCGCTGTGCGGATTTTGGGCCCACGCCGGGAAGGCGTCCGAGCTCGTCAATCAGCTCTTGGACAGCACCTTCGTACACGTTTTTCCTCTTTAGCTAGGGGCGGACAGTGGTTGGATCAGTAGCGGGGTGAAACGGGACTTCCGTCGAGGGAACGCTCTTCGATCAGCTTCCCGCCGAGGATACGTTCCACCGCCGCACGGCCGAAGACCCCGGATTCCTCAATGGTCTCATCGTCGGCGCTGGGGATGTCCTGCACGTAGGTTGCCGCCGCGGGAACGGCCCGGGCAGGGGCTTTTGCCCGGCCCGCCTCGGCCTCCGGGCTGTTGGACAGGCGCTGATACAGGCTTTGCCGGCTACCGGCCGCAGCAGGTAAATCGGCGGGAACCGGGGAAGCTGCGGGGGCAGTGGTCGGAGCAGGGGCAGCCGCGGGGGCAGCGGCCGGAGCAGGGGAAGCCGCAGGGGCAGCGTGGGCAGGTGCGGCCGCGGCTGAAGCCATGGCGTATTCCCGGGCCGGAACTGGAACGGAACTCGCGGGGACGTTAGCTGCGGACACCGCGCCCGAAGGGGCAGTGCCGGAGGGAGCGGTGACTGAGGGAACCGCACCCGAGGGAACGGCACCCGAGGGAACGGGGCTCCGGGTAGCCGGTTCCGCAATTGTCGCCCTCGTACTCGCCTTCGTGGGCGGGGTCGCAGTTGGCGCCAAACCCCACTCGGCGTCCACGGAAGCCACCGCATTGGAAACGGGGATGGAAGGCGGAATCTGGGCGGTAGCCGGCTCGTACCGCGTGGCTGACGGCGCCGCAACTGCTTCCTTTTCGCGCAACCCGGAAGTGGTGTTCCTGCCCACGTTGCTGGCTTCCCCCACAACCCACACGCCCGGTGCCTGCTCAATCGCACGCGCCCAGGGATCGGAGGCGTCTGTGGCCGGGGCTTGGGCCGTTGGAGTTTTGGCAGTTGCGGTTTCGGTGCGGGGTTCCGTACCAGCATGTGTGCCCTGCTGGCGTAAGCCGGTTGCGGCGGAGATGCCACCCGGGGCGGCGGCCGGAGCGGAGCGGACATCGGAGCGCGCGGAAGGGTCCCATTCCATGGGAGGCTCTTCTTCCAGCGGTGGCACGTCTTCATCCCGGGGCGGGCCCCAGTCGTCATCCGAGTAGGAGTAGTCTTCAACGCTGCCACTGTAAGAGTCAGCTTTAGCTGAGGGGGTTGCTGAAGGGACCGCCAACGGCTCAGCCTGGGAAGTGCCGGCGGTGGGTGCGCGCCGAACCTGGGAAGGGCTGCTCCCTGGTGCAGGCTGACGGTTTTCTCCTGCCTGGAGCCCGGCGCCAATCGAGCCGATGCTCCCGGCCGGGCCTTCGGTTTCTGGCGCTGTTGGGCCGGGTATCTGCCCCTGGCCAGCACTTGCCGGAGCAGAGGGCGCCGGTGCATCCGTCGTCGCCGACCCGGGTGCAGGCGCCAGTCCCCAGGCAACATCAGCTGAAGTCGCCGGACCAGTTGCCGGTGCTGGCCGGCTAGCGGGTGCTTTTGGGTTTGGCTCAGAGCTCGCCCGGCCAGCGCTTCCGCCGGCCACCGCATTGATCTGGCAGTCAATGCCCACAGTTTTATGGATCGCCTGCCGAAGGTTCTCCGAATGGTCTGCCCGGCCAAAAGCGCCGGCGAGTCCGGTCGTGGTGAATGAAAGCGTGAGCGTGTGGCCGTCAAACGCAGTGACTTGAGCGTTTGGTTCAACAAGTGCCCAGGTGCTGCGCTTGATCTTGGAAAGCGTCTGCAGGACATCCGGCCATGCCCGACGCAGCACTTCCACGTCGCCCATGGCTGCAGGGGAAGCGGCGGAAACAGATCCGGCAGGGGCCGTTTCGGGCCGGCCAGCTGCAGGGGCGGCCTGGGCAGCCGGAGCCGGACCCTGCCCGTTGTCGGCAGTCGGCGTCCCGCTGGCAGGGCCTTCTGCGGCTGCCCTGTGTGCCACGGCGGGACGGGACTCGATGCGGGCAGTCCGGGAGTCTGCGGCGGGCTCGACTGGCCAGTCGCTGGTGCTTACCCGGGGAGCGGTCAACTGGGCACGATGGTCCGGGTCCACCGGGTCCACCGGCTCCACCGGCTTGGACGTTGCGGCAGGGGCCGGGGAGGAGACAGGTGCCGGCTCGGGAGCGGCTGCGGCCCCCGCGGGCTCGTGGCTGGCGGGCTGGGCGGTGGTGGATTGAGTGGTGGCCGGGGGTACGGGGCGTGAAGGTCCGGACATCACCGGTTCCGGGGCCGCCGGGGCGGCGGAGGTTTGGCCGGCCGGTGCAGGATGGCGGGGCGGGGCGGGGGCTGCGGTGGCGGGAGCCCCGACGTCGTTCCCTGCATAGTTGAGCCGCCGCTCCACACGGTCTATTCGCGCGGCCATGCCGCGCTCGTTCTGCTCGGAA
Source organism: Arthrobacter sp. MDT2-3 (assembly GCF_059090465.1). NCBI lineage: Bacteria > Bacillati > Actinomycetota > Actinomycetes > Micrococcales > Micrococcaceae > Arthrobacter > Arthrobacter sp. MDT2-3. Next base: position 1,039,677 of record NZ_JBNHFS010000001.1, read on the forward strand.
CTGGGCAGGAGGATCCGGGCACAAAGCAGTTCCAGATGCAGCCGCGGGGAGGTGGCGCCGGTCATTTCGGTCAACGCGGTGTTGGTGACATCGGCCGCGCGGGACAACTCGGCGGCGCCCAGGTTGTGCGCCTGGTTTTTCAGGCGGGCAATCTGGTCAGCAGGCATTCCGCGAAGAATGGTCTGGGCGCTTTCGGGCATCGCCTGGACGATGATGAGGTCGCGGAAGCGCTCCAGGAGGTCCTCGACGAAGCGGCGCGGGTCGTGGCCGGTTTGGATGACCCTGTCCACGGCGCGGAAAACGGTCGCGGCGTCCGAGGCAGCCACCGCCTCGACAACATCGTCCAGCAACGAAGCGTGGGTGTAGCCGAGCAGCGCCACGGCAAGTTCGTAGTCCAGGCCGTTGGCCCCTGCACCTGCCATCAGCTGGTCCAGGACGGACAGGGAATCACGGACAGAGCCGCCGCCGGCACGGATCACCAGCGACAGGACACCGGGCGCAACCGGAACGTTCTCCTGGTTGCAAAGAAGTTCGAGGTAGGCCATGAGCGGCTCCGGCGGCACCAGACGGAAGGGGTAATGGTGCGTCCGGGAGCGGATGGTGCCGATGACCTTGTCCGGCTCCGTGGTGGCGAAGATGAACTTGATGTGTTCCGGGGGTTCTTCAACGATCTTCAGCAGGGCGTTGAAACCGGCGGACGTGACCATGTGGGCTTCGTCAATGATGAAGATCTTGTAGCGGTCACGAACGGGGGCATACGTCGCCCTCTCGCGGAGGTCCCGTGCGTCGTCCACGCCGCCGTGGCTGGCGGCGTCGATCTCGATGACGTCGAGTGACCCGGAGCCGCCGCGGGCAAGCTCAACGCAGCTGGGGCACGTGCCGCAGGGGGTATCGGTGGGCCCTTGGGCGCAGTTCAGGCAGCGTGCCAGAATGCGCGCCGACGTGGTCTTACCGCAACCCCTGGGACCGGAAAAAAGGTAAGCGTGGTTGACCCGGTTTTTCCGCAGAGCGGTCATCAGCGGTTCGGTGACATGTTCCTGCCCGATAACGTCAGCGAAGGAGTCTGGACGGTATCTGCGGTAGAGGGCGGTAGTAACTGTCACAGAGAAAACCCTACCAATCCGGGCAGACAGTCTGCCGCCCTGTGGGGGAATAGTAAAGACCCCCCATGCACCCGCCAGAGCCCATTTACCCTTGCTACCTTCCGGTCCTGGGGGAGTTCAACAGGATGACGCCACATGAGGGGCCGTCAGATACTTTACCCGAACTTCAGGCCCGACTCGAATCGGGGTCCAGGAGCCTCCAGCCCTCAACCTTCCAGCTCATCAGCGCGGGTTCCTCATAGGGGTGTACGGCACGCAAGGCAGCGACCACAGCCTTGAGCAGCGGCCCTTCAACCACGCATTCAATCCGGTCCTCAGGCACTTCCTCCGGAGTGCCCACACCTCCGACGTAAGGAGCGGCACCCGCCTGCGGAGTGAACCGGCCGGTGCCCGAGGTCACAAAGGAACAGTGGGAGTAGTTACCGATCCGGCCCGCTCCGGCGTCGCCGATGGCCTTCAACACTCGTGGCGTATGAGTGGCCGGGACGTAAACCACCAGCGTATGCAGCTCTGTCATGGCTCCCATCGTGCCCCAACCAGCCAGCGGCCAAACGCAAAATTCATTGCTTATCCAATCACCAGCCGCGATCATGGATATGTACACCGATTGGGGCAATCTCAAGATTGTGAGCTGCGAGGCCTGGCTGAACGGAGCCGGACCCGGCAGCTCAACGGTGTTCCGGTGGAATGGGCGCATTGGGGGCGTCCATTTCTGGTTTAAGCCCGCGTTCGAACCCGCCCGCCCGAGAGGGTGGAAAGCCGTCAAAACCGGCGTCGGAGCCTCAATTGGGCGAAGCGGAAAACATCAGGTACTCTAGTATCTGCTTTTGATTCAGAAGCAGTTGGAGAATTCGCCTAGCGGCCTATGGCGCACGCCTGGAACGCGTGTTGGGTTAACGCCCTCGGGGGTTCAAATCCCCCATTCTCCGCCGGTTAGGAACCCGGCCCCGGCACTGCTGGGGCCGGGTTCTTTCGTTATCGGCATAGCGTATTACGCGTCCGCGGCCGGCACGCCCAGGCGGTGAAGGCGCTCCCGGGCGGCCAATTCGCTGGGCCCCCTGGGTCCCAAAGCCAGGCGTACGACGGCGAGAACCGCCTTTGTTGCGAGCCTCACCGGCAGCGCGACCGGACCCAGCCGCGGAACAGCCAGGCCGAGCATCTGACGGTATCGTGGCTCCAAGCTGTACACCGCACCGGCAAACAGGATCCGGTAGCCCGGTTGGAGCATCCGGCTTAGCGGCGGGTTCCGGATGAATTCCACTGTCTCTGCCACCCGGCCGTCAACGCGAAGCTCACCGCTTTCGTACCAGCGGTCCAGTTGCCTGTGCATGTCTGCCTCGGTAAGCGGTGGATCTTCCACCCCCATTAGGCGGCCCGCCTGGGCCCACTCGCGGACATAGGCGTCGGGTCCTCCCGGAATGGAGCCGCCCCAGATTTTATGGGCGGTGAGGAACGCGTCCGTGAATGCCAAGTGGATCCAGCTGGCCAACTCAGGATCGTTGGCGCTGTAGTCGCGTTGCGCCCCGAGGTTGTCGCTGTAACTGCCCTGGACCGCTTCATGCAGCCGGCGCACCCTGCGCGAGGCGTTTTCGGCAGCGTCAGTGGACCCATATGTCACAGTGAAAATCCAGCGGATGGTGTTAGCCAACCTGATCAATGGATCCTCGCGGAAGCTTGAATGTTCGTGGACACCGGCAAGTGCCCCGGGATGGAGGGCCTGCATTAACAGTGTGCGTATTCCGGCCACGATGGGCGACATGGAACCGTGCACCGCCCAGACTGCCGAACCGGGAAGGTGGTACCCGGGATCGTCGCCCTCTGCCAGCTTCGGCACCCAGTCGGGCACCTCATCAGCCCTGCCCGTAAAGGTTTTCTTAAGTTCGTCCTGCCATTTCCGAAGGAAACTCCGCATATATCATTGTCACCCAAGGGCGCCTGGCGGGGCAGTTGGGCCGTTCCGCAAGGTTTTCTCAAGTAGTTACAGGCACGATAGGACGAGGTTCACAGGCTACCGGCCCTTTGGTCCCGTGCCGGGTCACTATGTTATGGAGACACACTTTGGGGAATCGTCACACTTCGGGTAAGCGAACGGACGTGCGCCGTCCACATGTTTCTGTCCTGCGCGCCCTGACTGCCACTGGTGCTGTTGCTTTATCCATCTGGTCCCTGAACCTTTCCGGCAGCGCAGGGGAGCGGGAGGCCTCGAGAGCCACGGCTGCTGGATTTGGTACGGAGACAACCACGTCAAGCAACGGAGGCTCGGAGGCGCTGGCTTCGGACAGGGTTGGCGCCGGAATGCTGCAGGCAGCGGCCTCTACGAATCCAGGGGCACGTGTCACCTTTCCCCATGCGGCAATTGGCGGTTACCGCGGGGAGAACTCCCCGCCGCTGACAGTCGGGACGACAGGCTTCGGCAGGCCGCCGGCCGGATTCCTGATGGCGCCACTGACTCTGCTCAATGCCAGCTCGCCCTTCGGTTTCCGGGTGAGCCCCTTGTCCGGGGCGGCCGGCGACTTCCATCTGGGGCAGGACTACGCCGCCCCTTGTGGAACAGGCGTTTACGCGGCGGACTCAGGGCTGGTGCGTGCTGCAGGCTGGCACCCTTGGGGCGGCGGCAACAGAGTGGAAATCGATCACGGCAACGGGCTAATCACAACGTACAACCACCTCGAGGCCATCGCTGTCCGTACGGGTGACGAGATCAACGCCGGCCAAATCCTCGGCCGGGTGGGCAGCACCGGTTGGTCGACGGGATGCCACCTGCACTTTGAAACGATCCTCGATGGCCGCCACACAAGTCCGATGAAGTGGGCTCTCATGCCCGCCCGGCCTTTGGCTGGCAGCGGATCCGGTGAAATGCGGAGTTACCTGCCCGGGTTTGGCTCTCCCTCCCAGGGGACAATCAGTTGGGCCCTGCCGTTGAGCCACGATCACGACGACCCTCATGAAAGTGAAGTCCGGGCCGGAACGCCTGCAAAACCGGCTTCCCCGCTTTTGCTGAGGCCTGCCGCGGCGATTGGTGCTGCAGGCACCCAACCGGCGGTGCCGCCCAGTGTGTCGTCCCCGACATCGCTACCGACCCAGCCGCCGACGTCGTCGACACCGGCTGAAGTCACGCCGACGCCCACGCCGACGCCGCCACCTACACCCACGCCGACACCGGCTGAAGTCACGCCGACGCCACCTACACCCACGCCGACGCCGGCGCCGGTTGAAGTGACGCCGACACCGCCACCTACACCCACGCCGACGCCGGTGCCGGTTGAAGTGACGCCGACACCTACACCCACGCCGACGCCGGCACCGGTTGAAGTCACGCCGGTCCCGACCCCGACACCGGCGGAAGCCACCGCGGCGCCGATCGAACTCATGCAATCACCGTCCCCTGCCCCGGTTGCACCATCCCCGACGTCGAACCCCATTGACCTCACGGATCCGACCGACACTGCGACGGTGCCAACGCCGTCGCCCCTAGGGGCCGCATCCCCGGCGTCGGATAGCTGTCCGGCAGACCCGACTCCGGAAACACCAAACCTGCCCGCTGATGTATCAGCAACGGATCCGGGCAGCGGACAACTTACTGAGGGCACAGCGTGTGAAAACCTTGTACGCGATCCGGCAGACCCTGCATGACGGCCCCCAAAAATGCCTGAAAACCAACTCCTTTGACACCACAATGGCGAACGTCGTAGCCCGGGCACCGACACACCTCACGCCGGGAGGAAGGGACTTTTCGTCCAGAGCCCGGGTCCGGGGCTGATCACAAGCACAAAGCGGGCTGTCCACGTGCAGGCTTGGGCAGCCTACGGGCGGAAACAAGACGGCGGGCATCCACAAAAAAACCGCATTGTCCCGTTACGGGGTTCACAGGGACCCGACATGTATGTTCACATGGGAGGTACCGTCAAGACAGGGGCGGTCGTCACGTCCTGGAGTCAGTCTTATGGGCACTCACGCGGTTTCGGGGAAGGACGCCCAAAACCCCCGAGGGGTATGCCTGCCCGCCGCCCGTGCTGTGGCGGCCACCGGGGTACTCGCCATTTCGGTCTGCGCTTTAAACCTTTCCGCGAGCACCCCCGAATCTGGGACTGCTACTGCCTCTGTCGTCCGTCCCGTCGCAGCAATGGGTGCCGTGGGGATTCCCGCGGGATCGAGTACCGGTTCCAGCGCCGGTCCCAGCACCGGAACCAGTACCGGAACTGGAACAGTGGTACACGGCAGTGCCGACGTGGTAGTGCCGCCGTCGGACGGCCTTGTAGCCAGCCCCGTGACTGCAAACATCCTGACCGCTCCAGACGTGGAGATTACTTTCCCGCGTCCGCTGGTAAGCAGCTCCAGCGAGAGCACTCCGTCCCCACTGGCGGTCGAGCTTACCTGGCTTGGGAGGCCGCCGGCCGGTTACCTTATGGCGCCCCTCAAACTGCTGTATCCCTCTTCACCCTTCGGATTCCGCGTAAGCCCACTGTCCGGCGCAGCGGGGGATTTCCATCTCGGCCAGGACTATGCTGCTCCCTGCGGCACACAGGTTTACGCCGCTGATTCAGGAGTGGTACGCGCTGCCGGTTGGCATCCTTGGGGCGGCGGTAACCGGGTAGAGATAGATCACGGCAACGGACTCATCAGCACCTACAACCACCTTGAGTCCATTGCCGTCCGCAGCGGAGACTCCATCAACGTTGGCCAGGCCATTGCGCGGGTAGGCTCGACCGGGTGGTCGACGGGATGCCACCTGCACTTCGAGACGATCCTCAACGGGCACCACATCAGTCCCCTGAAGTGGCGCCTGATACCAGTTCGATCCGTCGGCGCCGGACCGGCTGACCTGCGGACGTACCTGCCGGGCATCGGTGCTCCGTCACCTGGGCCGGTAACGTGGACCATCCCCGTGGGGCAGGGCAATGAACCTCCCCAGGCTCCTCGCTGGGTAAGTTCGCCGACGACGGTTGCCGCCCCACCTTCTTGGCCAGCATCCCCGCTGTCACCGATTAGGCCCGCCGACTCCGGAACACTATCGCCGAGTGAGCCTTCTGGTTCGGGGACGGCGTCGCCGTCGCCGAGTGGGCCGGTTGGTCCAGGTTCGCCGTCGCCGTCGCCGAGTGAGCCGGTTGGTCCGGGTTCGCCGTCGCCGTCGCCGAGTGAGCCGGTTGGTCCGGGTTCGCCGTCGCCGTCGCCGAGTGAGCCGGTTGGTCCGGGTTCGCCGTCGCCGAGTGAGCCTTCTGGTCCTGGTTCGCCGTCGCCGTCGCCGAGTGAGCCTTCTGGTCCTGGTTCGCCGACGCCGTCGCCGAGTGATCCGGCTGGTCCGGGTTCGCCGACGCCGTCGCCGAGTGAGCCTTCTGGTCCGGGAACGCCGTCGCCGACTCCGAGCGAGCCCGCGCCTTCCCCGATCCAACCCGCGCCGACTCCACCGCCACCACCTGCACCTGCGCCGGCACCGCCTGCCCCGGCGCCACCGCCTCCACCGCCATCGCCTGCGCCGGCACCTGCACCTGCGCCACCGCCTCCACCGCCATCGCCTGCGCCGGCACCTGCACCTGCGCCACCGCCGGCACCGCCTGCCCCGGCACCTCCGGCACCTGCACCTGCCCCGGCACCTCCGCCACCGGCTGCGCCGGCACCACCGCCGCCACCACCACCTGCACCACCACCTGCGCCCGCTCCGCCTCCTACTGCGCCGATCACGCAGCCCCCGATCCAGCCTGCCCCGGCACCAAGCCAGGCGCCGGCACCGATCCAACCTGCACCGATTCAGCCTGCGCCGACCGAACCTGCGCCGCCGACCAGCCCGTCCGCGACACCGGAACCGTAAACCCCAACGGGAGTTGCACCAGGAAGTCCCAGCCCGGACCAGTACAGTGGTCTGCTGGCAACGAATTCCACGCATGGACAACTTTCCGAGGACGCAGCCTGTGACCCCCTTGTACCCGATTCCACTGACCCTCAACGACGGTACCGCCACTGATTTCGGCAGATTCAAGGGCAAAGTGGTGATGGTGGTGAACGTTGCCTCCAACTGCGGGTTCACGTCCCAGTACGCGGGCCTGGAAGCACTTTATGAAAAGTTCCGGGACCGCGGGTTTGAGATCCTCGGCGTCCCATGCAACCAGTTCGCCGGGCAGGAGCCCGGCAGTGACAGCGAAATTGCCGAGTTTTGCCAGCGGAACTTCGGAGTGACGTTCCCGCTGACCGCCAAGGCGGACGTCCGCGGCAGGGACCGACACCCGCTTTACGGGGAGCTCACCAAGTTCAAGAGCGGACTGCTGCCCGGATTGGTGAAGTGGAACTTTGAGAAGTTCCTCGTCAGCCGGGAGGGCGAAGTGGTGAACCGCTTTGCGCCGACAGTGGAGCCCGATTCGGCGGAGGTTATTGACGCCGTCGAGGAAGCCCTCGGCTGAAAAAGGCCGCTTTGACCGAACGTGGCAGCGCAAAAGCGCAGTTCTTCTACCTTTTTCCACATCAGCTACGGCGATTTACCCAAAGTTAGCCAAATGTCTGATTGGATAAACCTTACTGAAGGGTACAAGGGAAACGCCGTTTCCCACCGACCACAGAGGCAGCAATGGAGCACATCGAGGCCGAACACCCCCGGCCACGCCACTTCCTACTCCACCTGAGCGATCCCCACTTGATGGGAGGGCCGGATCCCCTTTACGGCGTCGTTGACAGCGAAGCGCGGCTCATCCAACTCTTTGAAGAGGTAAAGGCGTCGGGGGCGCGGCCCGAAGCTGTGATTTTCACCGGTGACCTTGCAGACAAGGGCGATCCGGAAGCCTACGTGAAGCTCCGGGCCATCGTGGAGCCGGCGTGCCAGGAGCTGGATGCAGAAGTTATCTGGGCGATGGGAAACCACGACAACCGGGCGAACTTCCGGAAGGGCCTGCTGGACCAGCCCGGGAGTGACGCTCCCGTGGACCACAGCTATTTTGTTAATGGGCTGCGCGTCATCACCCTGGACACGTCGGTGCCGGGTTTCCACCACGGCGAACTTAGCGACTCCCAGCTGGACTGGCTGGCGCTCGAGCTGGAGACACCGGCTCCGGACGGCACCATCCTTGCGCTGCACCACCCGCCCGTCCCATCCGTCCTCGACCTCTCGGTCCTGGTTGAGCTGCGGGACCAGGCATCCCTCGCCGCGGTAGTCCGCAACTCGGACGTCCGGACCATCCTGGCAGGCCACCTGCACTATTCCACGACGGCGAGCTTTGCGGGGGTTCCCGTCTCCGTCGCCTCCGCCAGCTGTTACACCCAGGACCTCAATGTTCCTGTTGGCGGCACCAGGGGACAGGACAATGGACAGTCATTCAACCTCGTCCATGTGTACGAGCACACGATCGTACATTCGGTGGTTCCCTTGGGCAGGTCCACGACGGTGGGTGAGTACGTTCCGCCCGACGAGACAGCCCGCCGGCTGGAGGCCGCCGGAGTCCGTATTCCTGAAACCAGCAAGCAGCGGAGCAGCGCCAGGGCGGGCCTGCCCACAGGCCGTTAGGGCGCGCCCCCAAAGCGCTGCAAGGTCCGTGCCGCCGGCACGGACCTTGGTTCGGGCGTCCTACTTTTCCCAGGGCGCCTTGATGGGGAAGTACTTCTCCAGGAAATCGGTCACCAGTTCGGCGCGCTCGTCCGCCTCCACCTCAGGGAAGCTGCCGTCATTCAGGCAGAAGAAGTCCATGTTGCGCTTGGACAACAGCTTGGGCAGGTAGTTGAGCCCGGCCCGCATGGTGGTGTCCACGTACCGGACCTTCGCCGCCGTCTGGGTTACCGCGCGGCCCGTGAGCAGGGCGTAGTAGTGGTAAAAGGAGTTGGTGACGGAAATGTTGTCCGCCGCCCGGAACCGGCTCGCCGCCGTCTTCCGGAATTCCTCCGGGAACTCGCGTTCCATCCTGGCCACAACGCTGCGCCGCAGCGGCGCGGCACTGTGCTCCAGGTGCCGCGTGGTGATCCGCCCGAACCGGTTCCACAGCAATTTGCGGTTGACGCGGGCCGCGTTCTCGAAGCCGCTGCGCTCTGCAGCGTTCTCGCCCAATCCAATCCGGGTTTCCGCCTCGATGAATTTGGTGATGCCGCCCGGCGTGAAAAACAGGTCTGGACTGACCGGCCGGCCGAAGAACATGTCGTCATTGGAGTACAGGAAGTGCTCTGAGAGACCCTCAATGTTGTGGAGCTGGCACTCCACCGCCTGTGAGTTGTGCGTGGGAAGCACCGAGGGGTCCGAGAAGAACTCCTCACTGCGCACGATGGTCACCGACGGATGTTCAGCCAGCCATTCAGGTGCCGCTGAATCTGTGGCAATGAAGATACGGCGGATCCAGGGAGCGAACATGTACACGGACCTGAGCGCGTACTTGAGTTCGTTGACCTGCCGGAAGCGGGCCTCGTGGTCGTCGCCTTCGCCGAGGACAACATCTTTCTGCTGCGCCCGCCGCGCTGCAATGTACTCCGGGGAGCTGCCGTCCACCCAGGAGAACACCAGATCGATATCGAAGCTGATGTCGCTGGCGTGGTCAGCGAACATGTTCTCGATGGTCGGCCAAGTGTGGCCGTAACGCTCGACGGTGCCGCGGACGGCGTCCTGCCGGAGCAGGGTCCTGCGCGTGAGGGAATTCTCGATCGGCAGTGTGATCTCATCAGCCTTGAAGGACCAAAGCTCGATCTGTACACCTGCGGAAGCACCGAACTCGAAGCCGCCGGCCGGTTCCACCCGCGGGCGGTACAGGCGGAAGATGCGCGCCTGCCGATTGTAGGAGAGCTCGCCGTCCGCCACCAGCAGTGAGGTTTTTTTCTTGGCATCCACGGTCATGGAATAGAAAGGCTCGTCCCGGCAGGCCTCCACCAGAGCGGCCCGTAGTTTCTTCCTGTCTTTCCAGTCCAGGGCGATGACGGGCCGGTCATTGTTGCCCCTGACCAGCAGGTACGCCAGGTCCGCGTTAGCCAGCACATTGCGTACGAACAACAGGTCCTCCACCATTGCCTGGTAGGGAGTCCTGTTGTGGTTGATCAGCGCAATGCGTCCCTTGTGCCTGATGACGTCAGGTCGGGGGTTAAGCCGCTGTTCAGCCTCGGCTGAAGTGATTTCCGCGTGAAATTGTTCCTCTACGGATGCCTGGCCGCCGTAGTAGACCTCGTCCTGTACCGGTGCTTCTGTAATGGTCGTCTCCGTGCTCGTCATAGTATGCGTTTCTACCTGCATGATAGCCGCGCGGGGGAAACAGCAGGTTTCAGGCGGGGTTGCCCGGGGTATGGAACCGGGTTAGGCGCCCAGTTCTTCCAGCCAGCTGCGCAGGAAAGCGCCGCCGGCGTCGTCGTGGATGACGGTGGCCTCGAGTCCCAGGTCCGCGGCGGTCAGGACAGGGTAAGGCTTGTCCGGAACGCCATCGGCAGGCCGGACATCCACATGCTTTACCGGGTGGTCGTTGTGGTGAAGCCAGTCAGCCATGGCGTAGTCCGTGCGGGAATCTCCCACTGTCCGCCAGGCCTGTGGCGTGATGCCTTGGGCGGCGAGCAGTTCCACTGCCCGGCTGGCGCCGAGATCCTTGCCGAGCCGCACCGACTCAATGTCTGTAGAAATGATGGTGGGGTCCACCCGGTAGTCCACTTCGTCGTCGGAATTGGGGGCATGGTGGTCCAGCCGGACCACCCCCAGCCCGTGGCGGCCCATCAGGTCCATGGCGTCAGCGTCGAAAAGTTTCTGTTCGGCCAGGTAATCGGTATCGACCACGCCAATGTGCTGTTCTACGGACACCATGGCCCGCTTGGTTTCATCGAAGAACATATGCGCCGCGTAGTCCTCTGCCACCAGCCGCCTGACGTCGTCACCATAGGCTGCGGGCACCGCCAGGTCGCGGTCCACGTGGATGGGACCGGGACCTGCTGACGTATAGCTGAACCACACGGCGCCTTTTTCACAGATGGCGTGGATGATGGTACCGGCCGGAATGCCGGCAGCGATCATCGGTTCCATGACCTGCTCACGGATGAAGGCATCGGAGCGGCCGGTGTTGAAAATGACGGGAATGCCGGCAGAGGCCAGGGCAACGAGATCCCGGATGATGTCCTGTTTCACATCGCGCGTAACCGGACTTGCAATTGGCCCGTCCACATCCAGCAGCAGCGCGAGGGAAGGCGTGGCCGGGTGGTGTACGTCTGACGTGGAGGCGGCAAGGAACTCGGATGCTGTCATGCCTCCATTCTGTCAGCAGCACCGTTATGTCAGCACCGTGAACTCCCGGTGCCGTCCCGCGTAGACGACCGCGTGTAACACTTGGTCACTGTTTGGCTACAACCTGCCCGACGGCGTGCTGGCTACTTTCGCTGGGACCATCGGGTGCCTAGGGTGGCATGGTGATATTCAAAGCTGTGGGCGAGGGCCGCCCTTACCCTGACCATGGTTACAACACCCCCAAGGAGTGGGCTGCGCTGCCCCCGCGTCCGGTCAGGCTGGACGAATTGGTGACCACCAAGCGCACCCTGGACCTGGAGGCGCTCCTGGCCGAGGATTCCACTTTCTTCGGAGACCTTTTTCCGCACGTGGTGCAGTACCAGGGAACCCTTTACCTGGAGGACGGTCTGCACCGCGCCGTCCGGACCGCCCTGCACCAACGCACGGCGATCCATGCCCGTGTACTGGTCATAGATGGCTAGGAAGAAGCAGCAGGACGCCAGCGTCCTCCACGGCCACCACGTTGTTACCGGCCCTGAGTTGCGGGCCGCGTTCGAAGCCGACAGCGGCGCCGATGACACGGTGCGGGTGCGCCGCCGCGTGCTGCATGCGGTGGTGCTTGTGGTCCTCATCGGACTCATCGTGGCCGCGATTATCACCGCGCTGGCCATCATCAACGGGCGCCTGAAGATTCCTGCCGCCGAGCCTGCGCAGGAGACTGTCTCCACCTGCCCCGCGGCGACCTTCGACTACACCCCCAACGACAAGATCAACCTCAACGTCTATAACTCCACGAGCAGGCCGGGCCTGGCGCGGTCAGTGGCGGACGAGTTCCTGGCCCGGAAGTTCGTTGTAGGGGCGGTGTCCAATGTCGAGGCCAGCTACCGCGGCGTCGCCGCCGTGGTGTCCGGGGCTGCCGGCCAGTCAGCTGCGTTCAGCGTCCAGCGCAACCTGCCGGGCTCGGATTACTTCCAGGACGGCAGGACAGATGGCAGCGTGGACGTGATCCTTGCCCAGGACTACGCTGCGCTGGCCCCGGCGGAGCTCGTTGACCAGACGCCAGGCACCCTTAGCTGCCCCCGCGAAAGCCGCCGGATCGCGGACGACGACAAGTCGCCCGTCATCCCCTCGGCGGCACCCGCGCCCTGAGTCGAACCCGCAGATGCGCTATCGGGCCTGGTTTCTAGGCTGGCCTGGCGGGGACTAAAGGTGGCAGGCGCTCAGCTGGCAACGGCGGGAAGCGAGGCAAGGCGGACGGGGCGGCCGGCGTCGTCGAACCTCGCTCCCGCGCCCAGCTGGATGAAGCGCACGGTCCTGGCCACCCTGGCTTCCAGCTCCGCGGGCTCGTCACTGCCCCTGGCCGCGCTGGAGGACAGCGTGCCAAGGATCAGCTGCGCCTGCTGGCCGATGTCCGCCGTCGGCAGGTACCCCTGCTCCATCCCATCGCGCAGGATGCCCTGCAACAGGACGCTCAGCTCGCCCACATGGTCCGCGAGTTTGGCAAAGGACGACGGCGACAGCACGGCTCCCATCGCCGGCCCGGGCGGCAGGTGGCGGCGGCTGAGGTCCACCACCTGGGCGCGCACGTACAGTGCCAGCCGTTCCACCGGGTTGTCCAGGCGGCCAAGGGCTTCGCGGAGCTCGGACAGGAACTTCTCCGTCTCCTCAAGGGCATAGGAGATCAGGAGCTCTTCGATGTCCGCGTAATAGTTGTAGACGGCGGTCCGGCCCACCCCTGCGTGCCGGGCCACATCCGTCATGGTCAGCCCGGGAAGGCCGTGGGAAAAGAGGAGCTCGCCAAAGGCGGTGAGGATGCGGCGCTGTGTTTCCGCGCGCTGCTCGGCGTTGCTGGCCGCTGAAATCCTGGGCATGTAGACACTTTACCGCGAAGTGTCACCAAACCGCGGTTACGGCTGGACGCAGCCGTCCGGGCCACAGGCTTCGCCGTCGGTGGAGTTCACCAGCACCAGCGGGTTGGCATCCTGCCAGGCCTGCGTCAGCGCTGCGGTGAACGTTTCGACTGGCTGGGCGCCGGAGAGCCCGAACTTGCGGTCTATGACGAAGAAAGGGACTCCGCTGATGCCCAGGGCGCGGCCTTCCTCGAAATCGAGGCGGACGTCGTCGGCGTACTTGTCCGTGGTGAACAGCTCATCCGCTTCATCGGTGCTGATGCCCAGATCGAGGGCGAGCGACGTCAGGTATCCGCGGTTGCCGATGTCCTTGCCGTGCTCCAAATGGTCGCTGAGCAGGCGTTCCTTGGCTTCGTCCTGCTTGCCGTGGGCGGCGGCAAGATGGATCAGGCGGTGTGCGGTGAAGCTGTTCGCCACCACCACCGAATCGAACCGGTAGTGGAGGCCCTCGCCCTTGGCCTGCTGCGTGACGTGGTCAAACATCTGCGAAACCTGCTGCCGGGGCATGCCCTTGCGGCTGCTGAGGTAGTCCAGCTCCGTCCCGTCGTAGTGCTCGGGGAGGGTGGGATCCAGCTGGTAGCTGCGCCACGTCACGTCCACCGCTTCCTTGTGCGGGAAGGCCGCCAGGGCTGCCTCAAAGCGGCGTTTTCCGATGTAGCACCACGGGCACGCGACGTCCGACCAGATCTCAATCTTCATATTGGGGCCAACAGCGGGTTTCCGGCCACCATTCCTGGAATCGGTGTTAGATACCGCACACAAGGTCTTGTCCCCGGGGTGATCCTGGGCAATAGTCAGAGTGTGGGTTCCACGGACGTCCCCGGGTGTTCGCTGGTTCCCGCAACGCCGCGGCCCGAAGCAGGTTCTGCGGATAAAATTGCTTGGCCAACTGGGGAGCCCGGCCTGTTCTAGGCGAGGCCAGGAATGCGGATAGGACTGGTTGCTGGACCATGGATTCCGGTTCCACCGTTAACGTACGGTGGCACCGAAAGGGTAGTGGACAGCCTGGCACGGGGGTTCCATGAGGCTGGACATGAGGTACTGCTGGCAGCGTCCCCGGAAAGCAGCTGCCCCGTGCCGAGGGTTCCCGGAATGCGGCCTGCCGAACAGGGTGGTTTGAACTGCACCCTCTCGGAGCTGAGCCATGTGGTCAGGGCCTACGAGGGGCTGCAGGACGCCGACATTATCCATGACCACACGATGGCCGGACCGCTGTACCTGCACCGCCCTGACCGGGTTCCTTTGGTAACAACCATGCATGGACCGCTCACTGCTGAGTCTGCCGACATCTACCGGGCCATTGCACGCAGGGGAGCGGTCATTGCCATCTCAAGGGACCAGACCTCCCATGTCGCGGGCGTTCCAGTGACCAGGGTGATCCATCACGGCATGGACGTCTCCTCCGTGCCGGTAGGATCCGGTGCCGGCGGCTACCTGTGCTTCGTCGGGCGGGCCTGCCCGGACAAGGGCCTGCTGGAAGCCATCATGGTTGCCCGCGAGGCGGGCATGCCTTTGCGGATCGCGGTCAAGATGCGCGAGTCAGAGGAGTTGCGCTACTTCCATGAGGTCATTGAACCCCTGCTGGGACCCAACGAAGACTTTGTGGGGGAAGTCAACGACGAAGCCAAATACAAGCTGATGGGTGAAGCGCTGGCCTTCCTGAACCCCATCCAATGGTCGGAGCCCTTCGGGCTGGTCATGATCGAGGCGCTTGCCACCGGTACCCCGGTGATAGGCACGGCCGTGGGGTCCGCGCCCGAAATCATCGATCATGGCCAGACCGGATTCTTGGGGCGTACGCAGCAACTGGCAGGCTTTGTACAGGAGGCGGAAGGGCTCAGCCGGGCAGCCTGCCGGAAGGTTGCGGAGGATCGGTTCAGCGAGGAACGCATGGTGAACGAGCACCTTTGGCTTTTCGAGAGGCTGGTTGCAGGGGAGCCGCCGGCAGGGGTTCCGGATACCGTCAGGTTGCACCAGAATTTTTAAGGGATGGTCTTGGGAATCCGCGAAAAGTCCGCCGCCTAGCGAAGGAGTGCCTTCATGACCGCATGGAACGCCGATACTGAAGCGGGCGCATCCGAATCAGGGTCGGTCACGATCGTGGAAGGGTCCTCGTTCTGCATCTCGTCTGAAACGGGCGACATTAGTGCTGACGCCGGCGCAAATGGGGCATTTTTCCAGGACACCCGCATCATCTCCCGCTGGATCTTGCGGATCAACGGCGCGCTTCGTGAGCCCCTCGTCGCCCAGAAGCCGCAGCCCTTCGGAGCCACCTTTGTTGGCCGGGCAAAGTGGCCGGACGGCAGGTTCGACAGCCCCCTGGTGGTCCGCCAGGCCCGTCACGTCGGTCCAGGCCTGCAGGACGACATCACCCTGGAAAACTTCTCGGCCGAGCCCGTGGACTGCGAGATCGAGCTGCTCCTGGATGCCGACCAGGCCGATCTCTTCGACGTCAAGGGCGGCCGGACAACGCGGGGCGCTGAGGCGACGCGCGAAGTAGTTGACGGCAGCCTCGTGATCGAGGCCGGCCGCCACGGGCAGCGGCGGGGAACCTCAATCAGGGCGGCAGGTGCCGACGTCGGCACCGATGGACTCCGCTTCCACGCTACGGTGCCTGCCAGGGGCAAGTGGGCCACCAGCGTCATTGTGGTGCCACTCGTCAACGGACAGGCACCGGCCGATCCTTTCACCGAGGAGCGGCTTCCACGCCACCGCGAAGGGGTACGCCGGCACCGGGCCTGGGAGGAAAACGTCCCCCAGGTCACAGTGACGGACAGCAACCTGCAGCAGGTGCTTAACCGTAGCCAGAGCGACCTGGGCTCCTTGCGGATCTTCGACGAGCACCATCCCGGCCGGGTGGCGGTGGCAGCTGGGGCGCCGTGGTTTATGGCCCTGTTCGGCCGGGACTCGCTGCTCTCGTCCTACATGAGCCTGTTGGTGAGTCCGAAACTGGCGGCCGGAACGCTGCAGACCCTGGCCGGGCTGCAGGGAACCAAGGTGGATCCGGACTCGGAAGAAGAACCGGGACGAATTCCGCACGAGGTGAGGCTGGGTGTGACTGCCGGGCTGTCGCTGGGAGGCATAGCTTATTACGGCACAGCAGACGCCACCCCGTTGTTCGTGGGCCTCCTGGGCGAGTTGAGCCGCTGGGGCCTCTCTCGCGAGATCATCCACCCGCTGCTTCCGCATGCGGACCGTGCCCTGGACTGGATTGAGAAATACGGTGACCGCGACGGCGACGGATTCGTTGAGTACAAGAGGCCTAATGACCACGGGCTGGTCAACCAGGGCTGGAAGGACTCGTGGGACGGTATCAACTTTGCTGACGGCACCATGGCAGAAGCTCCTATCGCCCTGTGCGAAGTTCAGGCGTACGTCTACTCCGCCTATATCGGCAGGTCGCTGCTTGCGCGCTGGGACGGCGATGTGGCTCTGGAACAGCATTGGGCCGACAAGGCCGCTACCCTCAAGGCTGCCTTCAATGAAAAGTTCTGGCTGCCGGACAAGGGTTATTTCGCGGTGGCGCTGGACAAGGACAAACGGGCAGTGGATGCCTGTACCTCGAACATGGGCCATTGCCTCTGGACGGGCATCGTGGACGAGGACAAGGCACCCTCCGTGGTGGAGCATCTGATGTCGCCCCAAATGTTCTCAGGCTGGGGCATCCGCACCCTCGGGTCGGACATGGGCGCCTACAATCCCGTGAGTTACCACAACGGTTCGGTCTGGCCGCACGACTCTGCGCTGGTGGCCACAGGGCTGATGCGGTACGGATTCGTGGAGGAGGCGCGGCGGGTTGCTTCCGGCCTCATTGACGCCGCCGAACACTTCGACGGACGGCTGCCGGAACTGTTTTGCGGTTTTGACCGCGGCGAGTTCGCAGGACCTGTGCCCTACCCCACCGCGTGCTCACCCCAGGCCTGGGCTGCGGCGGCACCGGTGCAGCTGATGCGCGTGCTGCTCCGCTTCGACCCCGTCTACACCCACGGAGTGGTGCACTTGGCGCCGATCCTCCCCGAGGACATGGGCGATTTCGAGGCTGCGAACGTCCTTATCGACACCTCCCGAATCACTATCAGGGCCCACGGGACCGGCGGCAGCATTGATGGGCTCCCACCGGGCCTGAAGCTCTTATCGGAACCACGTCCGCCCCTGGCCTACCCGCCAAAGGCTCACCAGCACGCCTGAAGGCACAAGCATGCTGGCACCGAGGCTGGTGCAGCCGTCAGGGGACCGGGCGCTCCAGCACGAAGTCATGCTCCACGGTGCTGCTCAGTTGGAACGATTTGGTGCCCACCTTGCGGAATCCGGATTTTTCGTAGAAGCGGACGGCCCTGGCGTTCTGGCTGTTGACACCCAGCCAGACGCCCAGTCCTCCTGCTCGCGCAGCCGCATCCAAACTGGCGTGCATCAGTTCTGCAGCGGCACCGAGCCCGTGGTGTTCCGGGTGCACATAGCACTTGCTGAGTTCCACCGATGGCAGGATTCCCAGCACTGAAACCACGTCCGGGTCTTCTGCCGGCCGGTTCACCAGCAGGCTGTAGCCGCGCAGGTCGCCGCCGGCATCGATCACCAGGATGGTGACGTCCGGGTCGGCGAGGTACGCCTGGAAGTGCCGTTCGCTGAGCGTGTTGGCAAGGTGCGCCGCGATGTCCTGAGGCGACGATGACGGCGGGCACGCCAGCGGAAAGGTGACGGCCGCCAGCACAGCCAGCGCGCCGGCGTCGTCCGTTGTTGCCTTTCGGATGGAAGGTGTCATGCAGGGATTGTACGTGGCCTGCCTTCCGAGTTTCTGTCCAGGTATGCAGGGCTCGAAGCCGCCTGCATACCTGGACAGAAACTTTTCGGGTTACTGCTTGAAGGCGGCGTCGAAGGAGGTGTTCGACGGCGGGAAGTCGAACTTCTTGAGGGCGGCGAGGGCTTCGGGGGCGCCGTGGAGGCGGTCCATGCCGGCGTCCTCCCATTCCACCGAGATGGGTCCGTCGTAGCCGATGGCTGACAGGGCGCGGAAGGACGCTTCCCAGGGGACGTCGCCGCGGCCTGCGGAGACAAAGTCCCAGCCGCGGCGGGGGTCGCCCCAGGCGAGGTGGGAGCCCAGGACGGTGTTGCGGCCGGTTTGGCGGATCTTGGTGTCTTTGCAGTCCACGTGGTAGATCCGGTCTTTGAAGTCCCAGATGAAGGAGACGGGGTCGATGCCCTGCCACATCATGTGCGAGGGGTCCCAGTTCAGCCCGAACGCTTCGCGGTGGTTGATCGCCTCGAGGGTGCGGACGGTGGTCCAGTAGTCGTAGGCGATCTCGGAGGGGTGGACTTCGTGGGCGAAGCGGACGCCGTTTTCGTCGAAGACGTCCAGGATGGGGTTCCAGCGGTCGGCGAAGTCCTGGTAGCCGGCGTCGATGACTTTTTCGGGGACGGGCGGGAACATGGCGACGTACTGCCAGATGGAGGAGCCGGTGAACCCGACCACGGTGTCCACGCCGAGTGCCTTGGCGAGCCGGGCGGTGTGTTTCATTTCCTCGGCGGCCCTTTGGCGGACGCCTTCGGGGTCGCCGTCGCCCCAGACCTTGGCGCCGACGATGGCTTCGTGGCGGAAGTCGATGGGGTCATCGCAGACGGCCTGGCCCTTGAGGTGGTTGGAGATGGCCCAAACCTTCAGGTTGTACTTCTCCAGCACGGCGAGCTTGGATTCGACGTAGCCGGGTTCGTCCCAGCGCCAGGCGTCCAGGTGGTCCCCGGAGACCGCGATTTCCAGGCCGTCGTAACCCCAGCCGGAGGCCAGGCGCGCGACTTCCTCGAAGGGGAGGTCGGCCCACTGGCCGGTGAACAGGGTATAGGGGCGGGGCATGTCAGGCTCCTTCGGTGGTGGTTGCGGCAGGCCGGGCGGCGGGAGTGAGCTGGATGGTCGAGCTCTTTGCAGCGGCCGACTCCTCGACGGCAGCAAGGATGCGCTGGACTTCCAGCCCGTCCTCGAACGACGGCGAAGGTTCAGTGCCGCCGTCGATGGCGAGCAGGAAGTCGCGGACTTCGTGGGTGAAGGTGTGCTCCCAGCCGATGATGTGGCCTTGCGGCCACCAGGCGTCCAGGTAGGGGTGCTCGGGTTCGCTCACCAGGATGCGGCGGAAGCCCTGCTCACGGGCAGGCGCAGTGGCGTCAAGGAACCGGAGTTCGTTAAGGTTCTCCAGGTCGAACATGATGGCACCCTTGTCGCCGTAGACCTCCAGCTGCAGGGAATTCTTCCGGCCGGTGGCCACCCGGGAGGCCTCCACTGAGGCGACCACCCCGGAGGCGAGGGTCAGCGTTGCCCAGGCGGCGTCGTCGACCGTTACGTCTTCAAGCCCCTGGGCGCCGGGCCGGCGGCGCACGAAGGTCTGCAGGCGTCCCGAAACCTCCGTGACCTGGTCATCGAGCAGGAAGAGGACCTGGTCGATGGCGTGGGAGGCGATGTCCCCCAGCGCACCGGAGCCTGCGGTGTCCTTCTTCAGCCGCCAGGTCATGGGCGCGGACTCATCGGCGAGCCAGTCCTGCAGGTAGGCCGCGCGGACCTGGCGGACGGTACCGAGCCTGCCTTCCGCGATCAGCTCCTTCGCAAGGGCCAGGGCGGGAACGCGGCGGTAATTGAACCCCACCATTGACTGCGCACCCTTGACCCTGGCTGCCTGGGCTGCGGCGGTGATGGCCTCAGCCTCGGCCAGGGTGTTGGCCAGCGGCTTTTCCAGCAGCACGTGCTTGCCGGCTTCGAGGGCTGCGATGGCAATCTCGGCGTGCATCCAGCCCGGGGCGCAGATGTCCACGATATGGATGTCGTCCCGGTCCAGCACCGAGCGCCAGTCGGTGGCCGTTTCGCTCCACCCGTACTTGGCGGCGGCTTCCGAGACTGCGGCGGCGTCCCTGCCAACGAGGATTTTCTGTTCGAAGGCGGGGACGTCGAAGTAGCTTGCCACGTTCCGCCACGCGTTCGAATGTGCCTTGCCCATGAAGGCGTAACCGATCATCGCTACGCCCAGCGGGCCCCTGTTGCTTGGTTCCTGCCTCATGCGGAAGCCCCAAGGGTCAGCGTTTCCGGGGCCCAGTCTTCGGGGAGCGCGGGCGACGCGGACGCCGAGCTGGCCACGTCCACGAACGTCCCGGATTCCACGGATTCGTTGATGGAGACCATGGCATCCAGCACGTGGTAGGCCAGTTCGCCTGTGGCCCGGTGCGGGACACCTGCGCGGATCGACCTCGCCATGTCCAGCACCCCCATGCCGCGGCCGTTCGCCGGGCCGGTGGCGGGGATGGTGGTCCAGTCCTCGTCGCCTGCGCGCCACAGCTTGATGTTGCCGTCGAAATAGTTGGGGTCCGGCAGTGAGATGGTGGCCTCGGTGCCGGTGATCTCCACGAAGCCCATCCGCACGCGCGGAGACTCGAACGAGAACACGCTGTGCGAGGAAGCGCCGCTTTCGAACTGGGCCATGGCGGACACGTGGGTGGGGACCTCCACGGTGAACTCTTCGCCGGCTTTGGGTCCCGAACCGATCACGCGGATTTCTTTGGCCTTGGACCCGACGGCGGCCACTTTGCGGATGGAGCCGAAGGCCTGGATCAGGGTGGTGAGGTAGTAGGGACCCATGTCGAACAGGGGGCCGGCGCCGTGCTGGAAAAGGAATGCCGGGTTTGGATGCCATGATTCCGGGCCCGGGGTCTGGAAGGTGGTCATCGCGGTAAGGGGGGTTCCGATATCGCCGCGCCCGATCAGTCGCAGTGCGGTTTGCAGGCCGGCACCGAGGAACGTGTCCGGAGCGCAGCCGAGGCGGATCCCTGCGGCGTCAGCGGTTTTGAGCAGGCCCACGCCGGATTCGCGGTCCAGCGAGAAGGGCTTCTCGGTCCAGACGTGCTTGCCGGCGTTTACGGCGGCCGTGGCAACTTCGACGTGGGCGGCCGGGATGGTCAGGTTGACGATGATTTCGACGTCCGGGTGGTTCAGCGCCTTTTCGACTCCGCCCCACTCGGGGATGCCATATTCCTTGGCGCGGGCTTCCGCCGCTTCCTCGAACAGGTCCGCGATGACGTGCACCTTGAGGTCCGGGAAAACGGTGAGGTTGTCCAGGTACTGCTTGCTGATGTTCCCGGCGCCGATGACGGCAACGCCTACCGGACCGTGCCCGGTTGCGGCGTTCAGGGGCGATGCGGCGCTCATGCTTCTGCTCCTGCCGTGGCGGTGCCGGACTCCTGCAGGAACTTCAGGCTCTGGGCGATGCCGTCGAAGATGTCGCCGTCGTAGTCATCAAACTCCACCACTCCCGCTTCGAGCGACTTTGCTGCTGCGATGACGTCCAGGACCGCCACCTTGCCCTTGCCCGCCGGAAGCTGGGCCTTGGTGTCTGTGGTCAATGGCCCGTCTTTGATGTGGATGAACTTCACGCGGTTCCCGAGCTTGGTGAGGATGTCCACGGGGTCCTGGCCGCCGACGGCCACCCAGTAGGTGTCTACCTCCAGAACCAGTTCGGGGTCCAGCAGGTCTGCGAAGTACTCCAGGGCGGTCCGGCCCTCGATGATGGACTCAAGCTCCCACTGGTGGTTGTGGTAACCCACCCGAACGCCGTATTCTGCACCCTTTTTGGCTGCCTCGTTCAGCTGGGCGGCCGTCGCCTGGACGTCCTCGGCTGACTGCCAGCGGTCGGCGGGAATAAAAGGATCGATCACTGTGGTGATGCCTAGTTCCTTGGCTGCAGCGAAAATTTCGTCCTGGTCCTGGCTCAGCAGCGGTGCATGGCCGGAAGGCGCGGTGAGGCCATTCTCCTTCAGGGCCGCGCCGAGTTCCTTGGCGGTGGCGACGAAGTTGTAGGGCTCTACCTGGGCGAAGCCGATCTCCGCCACTTTTTTGATGGTGCCGGAAAGATCCTCCTGGATAGCGTTCCGCACGGTATAGAGCTGGAGGGAATAGGACATGTGGTCTCCTGAGTTTCGTACTCGGTTCCGGGCTGCGGGGAGTGGTCTTGGCCACAGCCCCTTGGTCTACTGCAAAGCTAGGGCTACTTTTGCTTTGCGTCAAGCAAAAGTTGACCGCGTGACATACAGAAGTAGCCGTGCTATCTATTTCCTATGACCAAGACAGCAGGCAGCACCGCGGCGTCTGAGCCTGCCACAGCCCAGGGTGGGGCAGGCGACCTGTTCCAGCTCCTCCGCGACGGTAAGGCGCGGACGCGGGCCGAACTGGCGCTGACCACCGGTCTGGCACGCTCCACAGTGGCAGCGCGCATTGACGCACTCATCGCATCAGGACTGGTGGGCCCTGCCGGTGAGGCGAACTCGAGCGGCGGAAGGCCGCCGTCGCGCTTTGCTTTTAACCCCGCGGTGCGCGTGGTGTTGGCGGTGGATGTAGGGGCCACCCACATGATCGTCGCCGTCACGGACCTCAACAGCAACGTCCTCGCCGAACAGCGCCTGGCGCAGGATGTAGCGGACGGCCCCGAGGCCGTCCTGGCCCGTGCGCTCAAGGAGGGATTGTCGCTCCTGGCCGCGGCAGGGCGGGATGCGGCTGATCTGGCAGGTGTCGGAATCGGCTTGCCGGGGCCGGTGGAGCACTCCACGGGCCAGCCCGTCAAGCCGCCCATCATGCCGGGCTGGGACGGGTTCGACGTCGTCACCTACGTCCAGCGCTCCCTGCCGGTCCCGGTGCTGGTGGACAACGACGTGAACATCATGGCGTTGGGGGAGCGGACCGCGCACTGGCCCGGGGACGACAATTTCCTGTTCATCAAAGTAGCCACCGGAATCGGCTCCGGGATCATCAGCAGCGGGACCCTGCAGCGCGGTGCCAATGGTACCGCCGGCGACCTGGGCCACGTGCGGGTCCCTCGAGGCGACGACGTGCTCTGCCGCTGCGGCAACTACGGCTGCCTCGAGGCTTTGGCATCCGGTCCGGCGTTGGCCGCGGAGCTGAACCGGCAGGGCGTGCATGCCGCGAAGGGCAGTGACGTCCTGCGGCTTGTGGCGCAGGGAAACCTGCAGGCCATCCAGGTGCTGCGCCAGGCGGGCAGGGACGTGGGCGACGTCCTGGCCACCGTGGTGAACCTGCTCAATCCGTCTGTCGTGGTGATTGGCGGAAGCCTGGGCCAGGCCGGTGAACACCTGATGGCAGGCGTACGCGAGGTGGTTTACCGGCGCTCGCTGCCGCTGGCCACGGCCCACCTTCGGATCGCACTGTCCCTGGCCGGCGACCGGGCTGCCATCCTGGGAGCAAGCCAGATGGTAACGCAGCACGTGTTGGCCCCGGCAGCGATCGAGGCAACCCTTCAGGCAACCGGGTAGCCTGCTGCGTCCCTTTCGGCCGTACCGGAGGACAGGCTGAAATTCGGTTCAGGCGGAAATCACACGCACGGGTGAGCCAGCGAGCCAGGCCTTCACGTCCTCCAGCGCCCCGCCGTAAAACTGCCGGTAGCTCTCCCGTGTGACGTAGCCCAGGTGCGGGGACAGCACCGTGTTGGGGGCACTGAGGAGCGGGTGGCCTGCGGGCAGGGGTTCGTGGTCGAAGACATCCAGCGCGGCGCCGGCGATCCAGCCTTCGGACAGGGCCCGCACCAGGGCGTCCTGGTCAACCAAAGGACCTCTTGCGGTGTTCACCAGGACGCCGTCGGGCCCCAGCAGCCGCAGCTCCGGTTCGCCCACTATGCCCTCGGAACGGGGAGACAGGCGCAGGTGGAGCGTGGCGACGTCGGAATTTCGAAACAGGTCGGCCTTGGACACTTTCTGCACCCCGGCCTCCGCTGCGTCCTCGTCTGCCAGGTTCTGGCTCCACGCAAGGACCTCCATGCCGAAAGCCTGGCCGTACGCGGCAATCCTGCGGCCTATCTTGCCCAGGCCCACCACGCCCAACGTCTTGCCCGCGAGTTCGAACCCCACCGCGCTCTGCCAGCCGCCGGAGCGGAGCGAAGCGTCCTCGGCGGGGATGTTGCGCGCGATGGCCAGGAGCAGTGCCCACGTCAGTTCCGGGGCGGCGGTGGGCGATCCGGGCGTACCGCACACCGTCATTCCAAGCTCAGCCGCCGCCTCCACGTCGATGGACGCGTTCGCCATGCCCGTGGTCACCAGGAGCTGGAGGGCGGGGAGCTTTTCAAGCACCTCCCGCGGGAAGGCCGTCCGCTCCCGCATTGCAATGATGATGGTGACACCTGCCAAAGCGGACACCAGAGCGTCCTGCGATGCAAACGGTTCCCGGTAGGAGGTGACCGCCACGCCGTCCGCCTCGAGGGAGGACCAATCCGCGAAGCCATGCGCCACGTCCTGGTAGTCGTCAAGGATGGCAAGCCGGTGCTGCATGGTGTGTCCTTCGTCCCGGAGTCTGCGGCTGTGATGTTCATCGTAAGGCAGGACCGGCACGCCGCCACGGGGAACTGCCGTGTTGGTGCCCGTGATAGCAATGGGGGTAATGAAACGTGATCACACCCCTAAGCCCTGCCGGTGAGGGCCCGCTTCCTCGCCAGGATTCCGAACACCTGGATCCTGCTGGCCTGCATCGGGCTGCTGGCGCTGAACCTTCGCGGCCCATTTGTGGCCGTGGCCCCGGTAGTGGATGTTATGCAGGCGGACCTGGGTTTTTCCCCTGTGGTGCTGGGGCTGCTGACCAGCATCCCGGTGCTGTGCTTCGCGCTCGCAGCACCCCTGGCTTCGCTGGTGGCCCGGGGGTATGGCGCCGAGTTCGCGGTGAGCCTCACCATCCTGGGCGTGCTGGCCGGGGTCATCGTCCGTTCGGCAGGTGGCCCGGCACTGGTGCTGGCGGGGACAGTGGTGATTGGCCTTGCCATCACCATCGGCAACATCGCCGCGCCCCTCATCATCCGCCGCGACTTCCCGCCCTTGCGGCAGGGAACGGCCATGGGCGTTTATACGGCCGCGCTGAACGTTGGCTCCTTCCTGACCTCGATGGTCACGGCGCCGCTGGCCGAACTGGCGGGGTGGCGGCTGGCGCTCGCGTCGGTGGGAGTCTTCGCTGTAGCGGCAATGGTGTGCTGGGCGCTCGCCGTCGGACTGCGCAATGCCTTCGTTCCTTCCCCCGCTGATGTCCCGGACGGACCCAGGGACGGAGCTGGTGCCGGATCGGCATGGACCACGGCGGGGCTGACGGCTGCGTTCGCAGGACAGGCCTTCTCCTACTACGCCGTCACTGCGTGGCTGCCCAGCTACCTCAATGACGAACTCGGCATGTCCGCTGCTGCGGCCGGAGCGGGATCCTCGCTGTTCCAGGTGTTTGCCATTGTGGGCGGCCTCGGCGTGCCGTTCGCCGCCAAGTACTTCAGTACGACGACGGTGGCCGTCACCTTGGGCCTGTTGTGGACCACAGTGCCGGCCGGGCTCCTGCTGGCCCCCGAGCTCTGGTGGCTGTGGTCAGTCTTTGGCGGGGTTGCCCAGGGCGGCGGGATTACGCTGATCTTCATCGCCATCATCAAGCTGGCCCGCGACCAGGTTGCCGCCGGCCGGATGTCCGCCACCGTCCAGGGGCTGGGTTACTGCTTCGGTGCCGTCGCTCCACCACTGGTGGGATACGTGCACGACGTCTCAGGATCCTGGACACCGGCCCTGCTCCTTATTTTGGCGTCGGTGCTGACGTTTTTCCTTGCTGCCACCCTCTCCGTGCGGCGGGTGCCCAAGGGGCGGTGACTCGTAACAGCAGCCCGCCGCCGTCGTGCTTTCCCCCGGCGTTCATCGTGCTTTCCCCTGCCGTCCCCACCCGGCCTCCCGGGACGCTCTCTCACTTAATGCAGATTAACGGCTGACGCTCTCTCACTGTCTTCTGGAAAGTGAGAGAGGATCTTTGGATGTGTTGCGTTAGGTGAGAGAGCGTCCGGTTGTCGTGGGGGTGGGGACGCCCGGCACCGGACCTGCTCAGGGGGTGCTCCGTCGCCGGGCCGACCCTCCGGATTTCGGAGGTGCCTGTTGCGGAGGGCGTGCCGGCCCGGCGGACGGAAGTCTGGTTATGCTGCAGCGAGCTCCTCGACCGATGCGCGTTCACGCGCTTCTGTGAGGTAGCGGGCGTAGGCGGGGAGGGTGAGGAAGGACGGGAAGTCCTGGGCCAGGGTGACTTCTTCGAAGATGTCGCGGGCGTCTTCGAAGCGGTCGCCGTCGAAGCGTTCGAGCCTTGCGAATTCCTCGTCGAGGAGTTCCTCTACCCAGTGGTGGGTGATGATTTCGCCGTGGTCGGTGATGGCGCGGGCGTAGATCCACTGCCAGAGTTGGGAGCGGGAGATTTCGGCAGTGGCGGCGTCTTCCATCAGGTTGTGGATCGCTACCGCGCCGTTGCCCCGGAGCCAGGATTCGATGTAGCGGATCCCCACTTCGATGTTGTTGCGGATGCCCTGTTCGGTGATGGTGCCCTCGGTGGCGGCAACGTTGATCAGAGCCCGGTCATCAGGGGTGACGTCGTCGCGGGTGCGGTCCAGCTGGTTGGGTTTGTCGCCGAGGATGGTGTCGAACACTTCGCGGCAGACCGGAACGAGGTCGGGGTGGGCCACCCAGGAGCCGTCAAAGCCGTCGCTGGCCTCGCGGGACTTGTCCGCGCGGACCTTTTCGAAGGCGTTGGCATTCGCTTCGGGGTCCTTGCGGTTGGGCACAGCTGCTGCCATCCCGCCGATGGCCATGGCGCCGCGCTTGTGGCAGGCGCGGACGAGCTGCTCGGTGTAGGCGCGCATGAAGGGCTGGGTCATGGTCACCTGGCCGCGGTCCGGGAGGACGAACCGGGGGCCGCGGGTGCGGAAGTTCTTGATAAGGGAGAAGATGTAGTCCCAGCGGCCGGCGTTCAGGCCCGCGGCGTGGTCGCGCAGTTCGTAGAGGATCTCCTCCATCTCGAAGGCGGCCGTGATGGTTTCGATCAGCACTGTGGCGCGGATAGTGCCCTGCGGGATGCCGAGGAGGTCCTGGGCGAGGATGAAGATGTCATTCCAGAGCCTGGCTTCGAGGTGGTTTTCGATCTTGGGCAGGTAGAAGTACGGGCCCTTGCCCTGGGCCAGCAGGCGGCGGGCGTTGTGGAAGAAGAACAGGCCGAAGTCAACGATCCCGCCGGCCACCGGGGCGCCGTCGATCAGCATGTGCTTCTCCGGCAGGTGCCAGCCGCGGGGGCGGACCACGATGGTGGGCAGGTCCCCGGCGGGGCGGAGCTTGTATTCCTTGCCTTCTTCGGTGGTGAAGTCGATCCGGCGCTCCAGTGCGTCGGTGAGGTTCAGTTGGCCCTTGATGACGTTGCGCCACGTGGGGGTTGAGGAGTCCTCCATGTCCGCGAGCCACACCTTCGCACCGGAGTTCAGGGCGTTGATGGTCATCTTCTTGTCCACCGGGCCGGTGATCTCCACCCGCCGGTCCTCCAGTCCGGGTGCCGGGGGAGCGACCCGCCAGGACGGGTCATTACGGACGTGCTCGGTCTCCCGCAGGAACCGGGGGTCCTGCCCGCCGGCAATCTCAGCCCGCCGGGTCCGCCGCGCCTGCAGAAGTTCCTGGCGCCGCGCCGCCGTCGCCCGATGCAGCTTCGCCACGAACTCCAGTGCGTCCGGAGTAAGGACCTCGTTCTGCCGGCAAATCGGCTGGGCGGTCAGGGTTATGCCATTAATCGTGAAGCTGTCAGTAAAGCTGTTCATTTCTGTCTCCTTAAAGACGAAAGGGAAGTTCGACGGCGGTACTGCCCAGGTGGGCCTGGAAGGGAAATCCTCCGCGTGCTATTCCCTGTCCCCGTCGTAAGACCTCGCAGAGCTCGGTCAACGACGGGGACAGGGCCCTTTTACGCACGCTTCCGGATTCCCCTTCCTGGCCAGCGACGGTCACGCTTAGATGAGTGCCGCCGTCGTGCCTCTTTGGTGAGCCAAGCGAACTACTCACCTGTGGGGAATGTGGTTAGTGGAACTGGCCCTCTTCGGTCGATCCGACCAATGCGAGGGTGGATGCGTTCGGGTTGAGCGCGGTGGCGATGTCGTCGAAGTAGCCGGTGCCGACTTCGCGCTGGTGCTTGGTTGCGGTGTAGCCGCGGGATTCGGAGGCGAATTCCTTTTCCTGGAGCTCGACGTAGGCGCTCATGCCTTCACGGGCGTAGCCGTGGGCGAGGTCGAACATCGAGTAGTTCAGGGCGTGGAAGCCGGCCAGGGTGATGAACTGGAAGGTGAAGCCCATGGCGCCGAGTTCACGCTGGAACTTGGCGATGGTGGCGTCGTCCAGGTGCTTGCGCCAGTTGAACGACGGCGAGCAGTTGTAGGAGAGCATCTGGTCCGGGAACTCGGCCTTGACGGCTTCGGCGAACTTGCGGGCCAGTTCCAGGTCCGGGGTGCCGGTCTCCATCCAGATCAGGTCCGAGTAGGGGGCGTAGGCCTTGGCGCGGGCGATGCAGGGTTCGATGCCGTTGCGGACCTTGTAGAAGCCCTCGGCGGTGCGGACGGGTTGTCCGCCTTCGCGGAGGATGAATTCCTGGTCGCGTTCGTCCACGTCGGAGGTGATCAGGGTGGCTGCCTCGGCGTCGGTGCGGGCGATGACCACCGTGGGGGTGCCGGCGACGTCGGCCGCGAGGCGGGCGGCGTTCAGGGTGCGGACGTGCTGCTGGGTGGGGATTAGGACCTTGCCGCCGAGGTGGCCGCACTTCTTTTCGGAGGCGAGCTGGTCTTCCCAGTGAACGCCGGAGGCGCCGGCCTGGATCATGGATTTCATGAGCTCGTAGGCGTTCAGCGGGCCGCCAAACCCTGCCTCGGCGTCGGCGACGATCGGGACCATCCAGTCCTCGACGGTCTGCACGCCCTCGGCGAATTCGATCTGGTCTGCCCGGAGCAGGGCGTTGTTGATGCGGCGAACCACCGTTGGGACGGAGTTGGCCGGGTAGAGGGACTGGTCCGGGTAGGTGTGGCCGGAGTTGTTGGCGTCAGCGGCCACCTGCCAGCCGGAGAGGTAGATTGCACGGAGCCCGGCTTTGACCTGCTGCACGGCCTGGTTGCCGGTCAGGGCGCCGAGGGCATTGGTGTACTTGCCTTCCTTGTGCTCTTCGGTGAGCTGCTTCCACAGCTTCTCTGCGCCGCGGCGGGCCAGGGTGTGTTCTTCGGTGACGCGGCCGCGGAGGCGGACGACGTCGGAGGCTGAGTAGTCCCGGGTCACACCTTCCCAGCGGGGGTTGGCGGCCCACTCGAGCTCCAGGGCGGCGGCCTGTGATTCTGTGTCCTGGCCGGACGGCTGCTGGGTGGGCTCAAATGCTGCAGTCATCGTTGATCTCCTTGATTGAGCTCCGGGATCGGTAGGCGGGAACCGCGCCTTTGCGCTTCCCGCCGGCTTCCCGGTGCGTTGTTTCTTTCCGTGATCACTACTTTTCAGCACTTCCAACAGGGTTGGTAGAGAAAAACTGTGGAAAGAAATGCACTTCTTCCCGTATTCTTCAGAAATGTCGCTTACAAGCTGGAACCGGGAAGTTTCCCAGCCGCCGCCAGGGGCGGCGGTTGACCTGGACGTCATTTCACTCGGCCGCCGGGTACGCCACCTCCGCAAACAGGCGGGGCTTACGCTCGAAGGCCTCAGCGCCGCCGTCGGGACAGCGCCCAGCCAGCTGAGCCTGATCGAAAACGGAAAGCGGGAACCAAAACTCGGGCTCCTTCAGCACCTGGCGTCCGCACTGAACGTCAGTATCGACCAGCTGCTGGGAGCCGAACCGCCCAGCCGCCGGGCGGCCCTGGAGATCGAGCTTGAGCGGTATCAGCGCGGGCCCCTCTACGAATCCCTGAATCTGCCGAAAATCCGCATCAGTTCGCGGCTTCCACTCGATGTGCTCGAGGCCCAGGTGGGGCTGCTGCAGGAGCTCGAACGAAAGATGAACGAGCAGGTAGCAACTCCGGAGGAAGCCCGCCGCGCCAACGGTGAACTCCGGGCCATGATGAGGGAGCGGGGGAACTATTTTCCGGAGTACGAAGCCGAAGCACAGAAGGTCCTCAAGGAAGTGGGTTATACCACCGGGCCGCTGAGCCAGCACGTGATCGCGGACATTGCCGAGCACCTCGGTTTCACCCTGCACCATGTGGGCGACCTGCCCCATTCAACCCGCTCCGTCACGGATCTGAAGAACCGCAGAATTTACCTGACCCAGAGCCAGCGGCAGGACCACGATCCGCGCTCGGTGTTGCTGCAGGCCCTGGGCCACTACGTGCTGGGGCACGAAACGCCCAGGAACTACGGTGATTTCCTCGCCCAACGGGTGGCCACCAACTATTTCGCCGCAGCCCTTCTCCTCCCTGAGCAGGCAACTGTGGAATTTTTGCAAAAGGCCAAGGCCGCGAAGGAAATCGCCGTAGAGGATATCCGGGACGCTTTTGCCGTTTCCTATGAGACAGCGGCCCACCGCTTCACGAACCTGGCCACCAAGCATCTGGGCATCACCACGCATTTCCAGAAGACGCACCAGAGCGGGATCATCTACAAGGCCTATGAGAACGACGGCGTGAACTTTCCTCAGGACCATACCGGCGCCATTGAAGGGCAGCCCTCGTGCAAGGCCTGGACGTCACGCGCTGTTTTCGACGTACCGGACAAGTTCAGCGCCTACAGCCAGTACACGGATACGCCGTCCGGTACGTACTGGTGCACGGCGCGCACGGAACGTTCCGCCAGTGGGGAGTTTTCGCTGAGCATCGGGGTGCCGTACCAGCACGTGAAGTGGTTCCGCGGGCGGGAGACGACGGCGCGGGCTGCTTCAAACTGCCCCGATCCCACCTGCTGCAAACGCCCGCCGGAATCGCTGACGTCGGAGTGGGCAGGGAACGCGTGGCCCTCCGCCCGCGCCCACTCCCATCTGCTCGCCGCCATGCCGCCGGGCGCGTTCCCCGGGGTGGACGAAACCGAGGTGTACAGCTTCCTGCAGGCCCACTCGGGAAACTGAACGCTCTCTCACTTGCTGTGGTGTTTTCCTGAACGCTCTCTCACTTGCTGTGGTGTTTTCCCGAACGCTCTCTCAGTGCCTGCGGCAGGGTTTTGATCCAATCCGTGATCGGTGAGAGAGCGTTGCCCATTTCTATGCAGGACGTGATGGAGCGTTGACCTTCACCGGTGAAGCTTCCGGTATGCGGAAGCGCCCCGCCCCGCTGTGGGCGGGCAGCGATGGCGGCTGGGGGAACAGAGCGAACCAGGGCAGTACGACGGCGGCAGCCACCCGTCGTCGTACCTCGCCGCACCAGGACGCTCTCTCAGGTTCTGCAGGAAAAGCCCCTACGCTCTCTCACTTTCATCAAGAAGTGAGAGAGCGCCCCGGGTTTTCCTGCGTTAAGTGAGAGAGCGTCGTGGTGAGGGGTCCGTGGAAGGTAAACCCGGCCGGCACGGGCCGGAGAGACCCTAATGAGTGCAAAGCGTGACCGAATAGGCATCGCCTGATGCCGCCGTCGCTGTTTCACTGGGAGGAGGCGGATTCCCGCCATCGTCTGCCGGGGGAGGCAACAGAGGTGTTTCGTTTTCAGCGGATGATTGCATTGGGTGCCCTGATAGGACTGGCAGCGTGCGCAGCCCCGGCGCCGCCGGGGTTACTCACGGCCGACGGCGTCGAACGGCTGGCCGTGGACCGCGACGAATTCCGCGCGGAAGTGTCCGCCTATCGGGATTCCGCGTTCAGGCTGGGTAATGCTCTCCTGGCCGTAGGGGGAGAAGGCAACGTTGTTGCGTCACCGGGAAGCCTGCTGGTTGCTCTGGCCATGTTGCGCGCCGGCGCCTCAGGGGAAGCCGCCGCAGAAATGGACGCGGTACTAGGGCTTCCGGAAACGGCGCGGGATGAAGCCATGAACGCTTTGCTCGCCTCCTTGGAGGAGTACGACGGCGATCCGGGGTCCGTTGACGAGGAGAACCCGCCTGCCAAGCCGCTCCTGCACACCGCGAACGGCTTGTTTTTGGACAGGAACGTTTCCACCGGCGAGGACTATCTGGAGACTCTGGCGGAGCACTACGGCACGGGAGTTTATCCCGTGGACTTCCGTGACGAGTCACAAACCAAACCCGCGATGGATGCGTGGGTCAACAGGAACACTGGCGGCAGGATCGAGAAGGCGCCCGCCCGGTACGACACGAGGAACACCTTCAGCCTCCTGAACACCGTCTATTTTGCCGCCGCCTGGGATGTTCCGTTTAATGCCGAGGCCACGTCGGATGCACCGTTTGCCACGGGACAGGGCGGCCGCGTGAGCGTGCCGATGATGCACGGCCAGCAGGACATGGCATTCGCGGAGGGGCCCGGCTGGCAGGCGGTGGACTTGCCTTACGGAGAGGGGTTCGTGATGCGGCTGGTGCTTCCCGCTGAAGGTTCCGACGGCGGTGCCTCACTTGAGGCGGACCGGCTGGCCGAGGTGGCACGAGCGCTGGAAGGAGCCGAGCCCGAGATCGTCCAACTGGCGCTGCCCACCTGGGACCACAAGAGCAGTTTCGACGTGCGGGCCGTTCTAGAACAACTGGGGCTCGGCAAAACCTTGGAAACCACCCGCGACTTCGACGCGATTCAACCGGGCCTGATGGTCACCCAGGCCGCGCAGGACGCCAACATCACAGTCGCGGAAAAGGGGACGGTGGCCGCCGCGGTCACCCAGATCAACGGCATGGTCACCAGTGCCCCGCCCCAGCCCACGAGGTCCATCACCTTCAACCGGCCGTTCCACTACCAGATTGTGCATGTGGAGAGTGGCCTGCCGCTGTTCATGGGAAAGGTTGCGGACCCGCGCTGACTTGCCTTAGCGGCCGGACCTGCCACCGGGACGGCGGCGGCGGATGGCACCGTATGCGGCGAACAGGCGCGGCAGCACAACATACACCGCCGCCGGAACGACCACCAGGGTGAGCGCCAGCGCCCTGAGGACCGGGTGCCAGTTTTCCACCAGCGGTGCGCTTCCCATCATCCCTAGCGCCACCAGCGGGAAGATGGCCAGCCACGTAATGACAGCACGGACGTGGACCGAAGGGGCGGCAGGGGACACGGGGCTGGTCGCGGGCGCGGCGGGGGCGGTAGTGCTATTCACGGGAATCTCCAACTGTCTGGTTGCTTTTGCTGGGATTGACACTAGACCTGGACGAGCAAAACTGCAACCACTTAGTTGGAATTGGCGTAGGATGAGGTCATGGCCTGGGATACCGAACGCACCAAAGCGCTGCTGCTCGCGGCCGCCACGGAAGAATTCAGTGAGAAAGGCCTGGCAGGCGCCCGGGTGGACCGCATTGCGGCGGCGGCGGGCGTGAACAAGGAGCGCATCTACCAGTACTTCGGAAAAAAGGATGACCTTTTCGACGCCGTGTTGGCAGCAGAAATGACGAAGGTGATGACCGAGGTGCCTATCGAGGGGCATGGCGTCGCAGCCGTAGGGGAATACGCCGCCAGGCTCTTCGACCGTCATTCGAGGGACACCGCTCTGGCGCGACTCCTTTTTTGGGAGGGGCTGGAGCGCGGGAGCCAGACAGTGGACCGGGCCACGCGCGCGGACCACTGTGCCGTCAAGGTGGACCAAATGCTCGCAGTGTTGCCCGGGATCGACCGCACGGACGCTGCAGACCTCGTCATCACCATCGTGACGCTGTGCGATGGCTGGCAGGTGCTGCCCCAGATCGACGCACTATTGGCCGGATCGGCTCCTGACCGCATGGACCGCCGTCGGGCCTTTGTTTCGCGGACCGCACGGCTGATGGCTGAAAGCCTCCTTGAAGGAGTTCCGTCGCCTGCGGCTTAGCCCTGGGTAACCAGTAGCTAGCTGGCGCCGCCCTGCCAGAGGGCATCAAAGGGCGCGCCCGAAGCTACGCGGTTCCGGATCCCGGCAGTGACAAACGCTTTTGCTGTGCGGGCAGCCTGCAGCGGCACCGCGCCCTTGGCCAGCTCAGCCGTTACTGCAGCGGCGAGGGAGCACCCGGCGCCGGACACCGCGACGTCCCCGACCTTGGGCGCGCTCAGCACCTCGAGCGTTTCGCCGTCATAGAAAACGTCGACGGCGTCGGGGCCTGCCAGCCGCACGCCACCCTTGGCCAATACTGCTGCTCCGCTGATTTCGTGGATGCGCACAGCCGCGGCCTTCAAGGATTCGACGTCGGTGATCTCCATCCCAGACAGGGACTCGGCTTCAAAGTGGTTCGGGGTCACGAAGGTGGCCAGCGGGAGGATCTGTGCCTTCAGCGCCTGGTCTGTGTCCAATGCGTGCCCGGGCTCCTGGCCCTTGCAGATGAGAACGGGGTCCAGGACCACGTTGCGGAACTGACCCGCCTCGAGGGCACCCGCCACGGTGCTGATGGTGGCCGGACTGCCCAGCATGCCGATCTTCACCGTCTCCAGGACTGACGGTGCGCCGGAGTCCCGCCCGTAGGCCGCCGTCGTCGCCTCCAGTTGGTCGGCGATCACCTGCTGGTCAACGGGCACAAAGCGGTGGTTCCAGCTGTCGTTCGGGTTGAAGGACACGATGCAGGTCAGGTTGGCGATGCCAAAGACGCCGAGCTCCTGGAAGGTCTTCAGGTCGGCTTGGGCGCCGGCGCCGCCGGTGGCCTCAGAACCTGCGATCGTCAGGACGACGGCGGGAGCAGCAGCGGGGGAGTGGACATCGGCGGAAACAGAAGTCATGGCACTATCCTGCCATCCGGCGTCGCTCGGCCGCTTTGTATGCCTGAACAGCAGGCGGCGCCGCCGGTGGTCAGGGCTCCAAAGGAAAGGGCCTCGGCCGGAACGGTTCTGCCTCTGTACCGAAGCGGCCGGGTAAGGATGTCCCTTTGGCGATCTGCAGGAGTGCTCTGCCCAGTTCAGGCTGGCTGTAGACGAAACCGGAGTTCAGGAGCTTCTGCGGCTGGACCCAGCGGCTTTTCAGGACCAGTTCGGTCTCCGTTCGGATCAGTATGGCGCCAAGCTTCAGCAGCCAGGCGGGAGTGGGGATGCCGAATCTGGCTCCATAAGCCCGGCGGACCATGCGCATAAGCTCGCGGTTGTCCACCACATCGGGCGACGCCACGTTCACGGGGCCTGCAATGTCCTTGCGGGCATGCACAAAGAGCACCGATCGGTAGAGGTCCTCCACGTGGATCCAGCTGAATTTTTGTGTGCCCGGGCCCATCCGGCCTCCCAAACCCAGCCGGGCCAGGTTGGCGACAGGCCGCAGCGCTCCGCCGCCCGGGCCCAGGACGATGGCAATCCGCAGCGGGACCTTCCGTGTCCCGGGTGTCACCGCGGCTTCCAGCTCCGCTTCCCACGCGCGGGCCACATCCACCGAAAATCCCGTGCCCATTTCGCCGTCCTGTTCGCTCTGGGGTCTATCCGTGGCATGACGGTAGATTGTTCCGGTGCTCGCGTTGAGCCAGGTCGACGGCGGCTGCCGGCAAAGTGCCAAGGCCCGGCCAAGAGCCGCCGTGGTGGAAACGCGGGACTGCAGTATGGCTGCCTTGTTCCGGGCGTTGTAGCGGCAGGAGACCGAGCGCCCGGCGAGGTTCACCAGGAGCTCTGTTCCTTCGAGCACCCTGGCGATAGCGCCGTCGTCGTCTTCCCACGTGGCCGACGGCGAACTCCTGGCGCCCTTGCGGCCAACGGTGCGCACGGTCCAACCGTCCTGCTCAAATCGAGCCCGGAAGTATCTGCCGATGAAACCGGACGCTCCGGCCAGTACCACCGTTCTGGTGCTGCTCATCTTTCCCCCTGTGTTGTTTCGGTACTTAGCCGCGGATGCTGCGGCTCAAGCTGAGGACGTCGTCCAGGATCTTGCTAACCCCTGGAATCCGCGCCAGTGAGAGCCCCCTTGTGATCAGAGGAACGGCTCCGTCCACCAGCCGCCGTGTCCGCTGCTGCCCTTCCGAAGTGTCGTATACCCAGAAGAGGGTGACGCCCATGTAGCAAAGCCACAGCAGTTCCGGAAGATCGGCCCTGAGCTTTTTCGGTGCCGGAGGCTTCGCATCCTCCACC
Source organism: Arthrobacter sp. MDT2-3 (assembly GCF_059090465.1). Taxonomy (NCBI): domain Bacteria; kingdom Bacillati; phylum Actinomycetota; class Actinomycetes; order Micrococcales; family Micrococcaceae; genus Arthrobacter; species Arthrobacter sp. MDT2-3. The sequence goes on from NZ_JBNHFS010000001.1 coordinate 1,075,713, forward strand.
GCCCTGCGGAAGATGTCCAAGGAAGCCTCGCGCGCAGCCGTCGAGCCGGCGGCGAAGGGATTTACCGGGGAGGTGGGACGGATGGCCGTCGCTACGAAGTCGGCGCCAAACCGGTGGTAGGGGGCCATGACGTCCAGGCCGGTGTGGAGGGTGGCCTTCAGCCGGCTCGTGAGGTCAGCAGCATCGTCAAGCGCTTCGGCAGCCTTGGCCGCATGCTCCGCCTGGACCTGGAGATACAGCTCATGGACCAGATCGTCCTTTGACGCGAAGTAGTAGTAGGCGTTGCCCACCGATACGCCGGCTTCCGCAGCGATGGCGCGCATGGTGGTCTTCGCGAAGCCCATCTCCCGGAACATCCTTAGGGCGACGTCCGCAACCAGCTGGCGGGTCTGCTCGCTCTTCGTCACCGTTGGGCTCCTGAGGGTTTTGAACGTGTTCAAGAAGTATCGCACGAATTGAACGTGTTCAGATCCAGTTCTCCTTGCGCTGGCGTTGGATGGGACAATTGGGCGGACAGTGCTAATACAGCCGGCGGCCTTCCCAACTTCGGACGCCGAGCGAACCACTTTGAACGGACTCGCCATGCCCTCAGCCTCAGGCCACAACGCCCTGCCCGAAGCAACCCCGCCAGGCAGCGCGGCCAGGTTCGCCTCGATCGGTTCCCCCTACTTCGGGATCATGCTGGCGTCCATGGCGGTAGTGCTCATCCTGTCCAACATCGGTGCGTCCAAGGGGGTAGCCATCGGGCCGATCATTACGGACGGCGGCTTCTTCCTCTTCCCGCTGGCTTACATTTTGGGCGACGTCATCAGCGAGGTCTACGGCTTTAAAGTGGCCCGCAAGGCCATCTTCACCACCTTTGCGCTGTCCGTCTTCGCGTCCCTCTGCTACTGGGTGATCATTGCCCTGCCCGGCTTCGACGATGAGTTCGGATCGTCCAAGCAGGCCGCCCTGGAAGGCGCCCTGGGCCCGGTGCCGCAGATTGTGCTGGCTTCGCTGCTCGCGTTCCTCGCAGGGCAGACCATCAACTCGTGGATCCTGGTCAAGATGAAGGCCCGCTCCGGCGAGAAGTCCCTGTGGGCGCGCCTTATGGGTTCGTCAGGCGCCGGCGAGTTCGTGGACACCCTCATCTTCTGCAGCATTGCAGCGTCAGTTATTGGCATCACCGACTTCGGAACCTTCGTGAACTACGTGGTGGTGGGCTTCGTTTACAAAACCCTGGTGGAGTTCATCTTCGTGCCTGTGACGTTGCTGGTGATTGGTTGGGTCAAGAAGCGCGAGCCGAGCTACGGCGTTCCGGTCGCTGCGGTCAACGGCAGGGCGTAGCGGCCACCGGCCGTCGAGTGACCACCAAGGGTTGCGCCCGCCTTCTATTCGGCCGGTTCGACGGTTCCCGGCCGGTTCGATGTCCGCAGCCGTCGAGTGTGCAGGGAACCGTCGAACCGGGGGCGTCATTCGTCCTGCGAACCCTGGGCCAGTGCTCGCAGTACCCGGTACTTGAACTCCGCCTCGTTGAAGAGGTGTTTCCATTCAACCCGGAGGAAGGTCCAGCCTTCTTCCATGAGGGCCTTTTCCCTTCGTCTCTCCTCATAGAGGACCTCTTGAGTTGGCCGGTATTCGAAGTACTTGGACTTGCCGTCAAACTCAAGAGCCACCTTCCGGGCACGCCAGGCGAAGTCCAGGCGGTGATGGCCCAAGGTTGTATGCACCACGTACTGCAGCTCCGGCGCCGGGATCTTCAGCCTGTGGATGAGCTCCCGGGTGAGGCTTTCTCCAGCCGACTCTGAACGTGGGTCAGCCAGTTCCAGGGCCTGCCGCAGGGTAACGACTCCGTTGCGGCCTGCCAACTCGGCGCATAGCTGTCGTAGGAGTGGAAGGTCAGCACCCAGCCTGGCAGCGTGGTCTATCAGGATTATTGACTGGCGAAGATTGAACATCAGACAGCAGTCCACCACTGTGCGCTCCAACGACGTGCAGGGCAAGCCTTCCACAAACGATACGTCCCGGGTGTTGAGCTTCCTCGTATGGGCAATTACATCCCGCCCGTGTGAAATTCCGGACGGGCGGCCCGACTGCGTCAAGTGCACCACCTCGTCGACGTCCCACAAGTGAAGCCGCCGCAAGCTGGCACTCGAGGTGTGGCTGTAAACAAAGCCGCCTGCCGACGTCGTAAGTGTTCCGTGTGCGTGCGCATGCACGAGCTGTCGACGGCGTCCCGACGTTTTCAACCCAGTCCACCAGCTGCCACGCGCGTAACAACCGCGCCGTATACGGACCAGGACTCCTTTGCGGACCAGTGCAGCGATGGCCCGGGAGTTCAGCCCTTGCTCCAGGAGTTCACTGGTCCGCCAGAGATTCGCCGTGGAAGAAAGTGCAGCACGTCCGTTCATGGCTCCAGCATTGCCGCGCCCCACCCCGGACGCCCAGCGCCGGGCAACGCCATGTGGACAAGCCCGGTTCGACGGTTCCCTGCGGACACGGTCACTCGGGACGTCGAGTGGGCAGGGAACCGTCGAACCGGCGGGAGGCAGCCCCCGATCAGGAGTAGTACTGCCCCAGTGTCTCGGCCTTGAAGTCGAAGAAGGTGCCGGATTCGATGGCCAGCCGGGCGTCGTCCACCATCTTCACCACGAACCGCTCGTTGTGGATGGAGATCAGCGTGGCGGACAGCATTTCCTTGGCCTTGAACAGGTGGTGGATGTACGCCCGCGAATAGTGGGTGCACGTGTAGCAGTCGCAGCCGTCCTGGAGCGGGCCGAAGTCGCGCTTGTACTTGGCGCCGGACAGATTGAAACGCCCGAAAGGTGTGTAGAACGCCGAGTTTCGCGCCACCCGGGTGGGGGAGACGCAGTCGAAGGTGTCGGCCCCGTTCTCGATGGCGGTGAAGATGTCATCCGGCTCCGAAATGCCCAGCAGGTGGCGGGGCTTGTCCTCCGGAAGCTCCTCGTTGCACCACCGCACAATGGTTCCCAGGTTCTCCTTCTCCAGCGCCCCGCCAATGCCGAACCCGTCGAACGGCATGGCGCCCAGGTCCCGGCACGCCTTCCGCCGCAGGTCCTCGTACTGCGCGCCCTGGATCACGCCGAACAGCGCCTGGTACGGCTTGCCCAGCCGGGACGAGGTCAGGCGGAAGTGCTCCTCGATGCAGCGCAACGCCCACAGCCTGGTGCGCTCCAGCGATTCCTCCTGGTAGCCGCGCGAGTTCTGCAACGTGGTCAGCTCGTCAAAGGCGAACATGATGTCCGCGCCGATCTGGTGCTGGACCTGCATTGAAATTTCGGGGGAGAAGCGGTGCTTGTCGCCGTTCAGGTGCGATTTGAACCAGACGCCGTCGTCGTCGATGTGCGCCAGGCGCTCCTTGCCTGGGGCGACGGCGTCGTCCGGCCCGGAGGCGTCAACGGACTTCATGTCGATGACTTTTTTGAAGCCCGAGCCCAGGCTCATCACCTGGAATCCGCCGGAGTCGGTAAAAGTGGGCCCTGACCAGTTCATGAACGCGCCAAGGCCGCCGGCTTCGTCGAGGATGTCGGCGCCCGGCTGCAGGTACAGGTGGTAGGCGTTGGCCAGCAAGGCCTGTGCGCCAAGGCCTGACATGGATTCCGGAAGCACGGCCTTGACGGTGGCTTTGGTTCCGACGGCGATAAAAGCCGGAGTTTGGATCTCACCGTGGGGCGTGGTGATGGTCCCGGTGCGTCCCAGGAATTGGCCGCCATTGGAGGCAACTTGGGCGGCCGACGGCGGGCACGTTTCGGCAAGGCGGGTGCCCACCCGGAAGCCGAACTCAGACTGCCGCGCCACGCCAGGGGACGCAGGCCCGGGGCCGGGGTCAGTCGCAGCGGCAGAAGCGGAAGGAGCAGAAGCAGGGTTGGCTGGCACCGTACCAGTGTGCCAGCAATCGCGCGGCTCCCTCAGCTCACCGGTTCGGATGTGGGGTAGTTCTCAGCCCGCCACGAGTCCCAGGAGGTGCGGATCGATTCGAGCCTGGCGGCACCCAGGCCATACGTTGAGGCGATCACCATGGACCCGCCGTCGGGCCGGACGTCCTCAATAGCGAGCTGATCGGCGACCACCAGGAGGCCGTCACCATGGTCCGCGTAGCTGTGGACCGTCAGTCCTACCTGATGGTTGGTCCGGTACCAGACCTTTCCGGAGATCTCCTCACCGGTGGCCAGGCTCACCTGGTAGTTGTCCCCACGTGCGGGGAGCTCGGCCAGGCCTAGTTTTTCAATGGCGGAACCCGGTCCGCCCGGTACTTGCAGGAACAGGGTATGGCGCTTGCCGTGCGGGTGGCGTTCCAGGGCGAAGCGGAGCTGCTGCAGGAACATGAGCCAGCCCTGGGTGATGTCCTCGTCCCAGGCCGCCCACTCCGAGTTGTGGTCCACGGCAGCCCGTGTCACGCTCACCAGGGTCCCCTGCGGAACTGGCCTCAGCTCGAAGATATCCCCGCCGTGGACTGTCAGGCTGGTGTGGTCCGGCGATTCCTCCACGTCCGCGGAGAAGTAGATTTCCTTGATCTCGTCATCCAGGTCCTCGGCTTGCCAGCCATGCCACTGGGCGACTTTGGACGGTTCGCGCAGCATTGTCCAAACCTGCGGCGCGTCAGCATTGATCACCACGCTCAGATTGTTAGTCATAGCCCCGAATGTACAACTCCGGCCGGGCGCCGGGTAGGGGCAATTACTTCAGCCAGCCCGCGGCAGTGACGGGGACGCCCAAGAGGCAGAAGTCAGGAGCGGACAGCCTCGAGTTCGTTGCTGATCCGGCGTTCCAGTTCGCCCAGCCCGATGGTTTCCGAACCCCCGTGGGCCCGGAGGAACAGCAGGGATTCGAGCCGCAGCAGCCGCCATTCCCGCTCTGCATCGTGGTTGGAGTTGTCGATGGACCTGAAGATTTCCTTGTCATACAGGTTGGGCTCGTTGAGCGAGCGCTGCCGGACCTTTGCCGCCATCCTCGCCTTGAACTGGTCGGTCTCCTGGTTTTCCGGGGTACGGATCAGCCGTTCGTAAACCTCTGCCCGCTCCTTTTGGCCGTCCTGCCGGCAGATGTAGCTGGACAAGGCCAGGGACGCTTCCACCGAGGCCCAGCGGCCGGGATTCCCGTCATAGGGCAGGACGTTAAGCAGGTCCGCGACGGCCAGCGAGCCGTCGGCGTCCTTGAGGGTGATAAAGAGTTCGTGGGCGAGGTCGCTGAGGTCCTTGAGGCAGCTGCCGGACTTGAAATTGACGCCCTTGGCCAGCCGGTCAGCGAGGAGCAGCACCCCCATCGCGTCCGGGTGGGCTTCCGCCGCGGCTTCCACCACCGATTCAGGCGTACCATTCGCAGCGGGGATCAGGGCGAGTTCCTCCTCGCTGGGGCCGCTGGCCGCCGGCGGAACCGGGGGAAGGGGAGGTACGACGACGGCGGGAGCCGCTGGTGCCGCGGCGGGAGTTTCGCCGGGCTGCTCCTGCCCGGCCTCCTCCAAGGGCTTCCCGGCCAGCGGAAGCTGCGTCACGGCGTCGGCCTCTTCGTCGGTTACCGTCACGGTGGTGCCAACGGCTATGCGCAATGTCCCACCGCCGGCCAGGCTGGCACGTACCACGGCGGGGGCGCCGAAATCGTCCGATTCCAGCTCCACCTGATGGATCTCCGCCGTCCGTTCACCGCCGGGCAGGAGGATGTGGTCGCCGGCGGTCAGGAATCCAGCCTGCTGTTCACGATGGTGCCGGGCGGCTGGTGTTTCGGTCATGGGAGTCCTTAAGTTCTCTTGCGGTCCGCCCTACAGTCTACAAAGGAGGGTGCCGAAAGTCGGGGACGCCGGGTGCGGCCGAGGGTGTCAGAACCCCACGCCCGCGAAAGCCAGCGCCTGGCGGATCAGGCCGCCGCGCCCGCCGGTGAACTCCACCTGGACACCGGGACTGAGGACTTCCTCCGGGGTCATCCAGGTGAGTTCAAGGGCGTCCTGGCGGGGCTCGCATTCGCCGGTCACAGGGATCACGTAGGCCAGGGAAACGGCGTGTTGGCGCTCATCGGTGAAGCCGGTCTGGGACGGGGCGGGGAAGTACTCCGCCACCGTGAAGGGGACCGGGCTGATGGGCAGTTGCGGGAACGCCAGCGGGCCGAGGTCCTTCTCCATGTGCCGGAGAAGGGCTGCGCGGATGGTCTCCCGGTAGATGACGCGGCCGGAAACGAGCGACCGGACCATGGTGCCGTCCTCGTCAGCCTGGAGAAGGGTTCCAACCTCATTGACGAAGCCCAGCGGATCCAGCCGGACTGGCACAGCCTCGACGTAAACCATGGGCAGCCGCCCGCGCGCCTCAAAGAGGTCTTCTTCGGAAAGCCAGCCGGGATTCGGGTCAGGTGTGCGCACGTTCATGGTTAAGTTCTACCCCATGGGACGCCGCTCGGAGATCCACACCGTCGCCGGCACATGGGGCGCGGCGGGCCCCGCATCCGGATTGGCCACGTGGAGCGTCCTGCCAAAGGCCTCTTCGGTAATGCCGGGGTGGAAGCCGGCGGCGGCAAGCCGTTCCCGCAACGGTTCCAGGCCGCCGCCGTACTCGAAGCCGAGCCCCGAGCGTGGATTGCCCGACGCCGGGCGCACCAGTAGTACGCCGCCGTTCTTGGCGGTGAAGTCTGCGGTCTCGTCGGCGTCCGGCACCGGGCGGGGGCGGGCGCCGATGTGCCGCAGGGTCTGCGCAGCGGCGGCGGCGTCCTCCGTCAACCAGACGCCGACGACGGCGAGGGCCGGGTCCGCGCCGCCTGCCTGGGCGGTGCCGGGGGCAGCTTTGTCGGCCAGGAAACTGAAACCGTCCGGCCCGGTGATCCTGCAGGCTTCACCATGGTCTGCGGTGATGATTTCCGCGGGGGTGGTTCCTTCATCCTGTGCGGAGAGGTTGGTGCGGCGCGCGAACTCAGCCACATCGCCCACCTCCACTGCAAGCGCTGTGCTTCCGTCCTCTGCTGCTCCTTCCGGTACGCCATGGAGGGCAAGGCGGCCCGAGCCGGCGTCGAAGACCTGCCATCCGGGCGAATTTTCGGTGCAGGCCAGGCCCAGGGCGGTGAGCAACTCCGCCCAAGCGTCGATCCTTGCGGTGAAATGAAGCGGGCGGACGCGGAGCATGGCTTCCCCTTCGCATAGTCAACGGGACTTTGGTGCCATCCTGCCACGTGGTCCGCCCGGTGTCGCCGCACTTGTGCTGGCAGACGGCAGGAGCAGAATAGGACGATGGCTGTTGAACTTGAGGAACTGCTGGTGCCCGACGCCTCCGCCTGGCGCAGCTGGCTGGAGGAACACCACAAAACCAGCCCGGGCGTCTGGCTGGTCCTGCATAAGAAGGGCGGAAACGTCACCGAGCTGGACTATGCGGCTGCCCTGGACGAGGCACTCTGCTTCGGCTGGATCGACGGCCAGGCCCGGCGCCGGGACGCGGAAAGTTCCTTCCAGCGCATGACGCCCCGCGGACCTAGAAGCCCGTGGTCGGCAAGGAACGTCACGTATGTGGCCCGCCTGGAGGCCGACGGCCGGATGACTGACGCCGGGTGGGCGGCCGTGAACGCGGCAAAGGAAGATGGCCGCTGGGATAAAGCCTACGAGGGACAGGCAAACGCCGAAGTTCCCGCGGACCTGGCAGCGGCAATAGCCGCGGTTCCCGCCGCCCAAGCTATGTTCGACGTCCTCACCAGGACAAACCGCTTCGCCTTGATCTACCGGACCAACTCGGTCAAGCAGGCAGCCACCCGGGAACGGAAGATCGCCGGGTTCGTGGAGATGCTGGCCCGCGGGGAGGCGCCGTACCCCCAGAAAAAGCGCCCGCCGGGAGTGTCACAGTAATCAGTCGGCGATGGTGATCGAAGCGGCGGCCTCGAACGCCATCCAGGCCTGCAGCTGCGTGGAGAGTTCGACGACGGCGCCGGGCGGGTACGTGGCGTCCGCGGGGGCGGCGGCGTGCATCGAGAAGATGTACCGTCCGGGCCGCCCCGTGCTGAGGGCTCCTTCGCTTGGGGCAGCAAGCCGCTTCCCCTCCCACAACGCCTGGGCAGTGTCGAATACCAGCCGGGCAGCTGTAGCCCTGGTCCGCTCGGGAAGCCGGGCATCGACGGCGGCGAGGGCAAGATAACGGCACAGGATCCCGGTGAAAAGACCGCCGTCGCCCGTTCCCTCGCAGCGGAGTGCTGTCCGGCGGGCAGGCGCGGAGACTGTGGCTGCCGGGTCAAGCTGCACCGGAACCGTCAGCAGCCGTGCAACCCCCTCCACCACGTCAGCCGCCCGGGCAAGATTCGCGTCCCCGCCCAGCTCAAGCTGCGCGCCCAGGACCGGGCCCTGGTTGTAGGTGTAGACCGCCCTGTCGATCACCACGTTCCCTTCCGGGTCCCTCCGGGCACCGTCCAGGTAAAGGCCCTGGTCCGGGTCAAAGAGGGTGGCGTCCAGCCAGTCCAGCAGCGACTGCGCCTTTGCGCGGTGGTCGGTGCGGGCGTAGTAGAGCGCAATGGGCGCTGTGGCGGGGGTGTTCTTGAAGTCCCGTTTTTTGCTCCAGAAGGCACCCCCTCCCATGTCTTTGGTGCAGGCGGCGTCGAACTGCAGGGTGAGGGATCTGCGGACGCCGGCGTTGCGGCGGCGGCCCGGCTTGCAGGTCTCCTCTGCCAGCTGGTCGAGTCGGAGGACGGCGAGGGCGAGCCAGGCCATGTCGTCGTAGTAGTTGTTCACGAACGTGAAGGCGTTGCGCAACCACATTCCGGTCACCAGCCGGGAAGCGAGGCTGCCGGCACTGGGCTTGCCGGCACCATCGAATCTGGCTGCGGGCGTGGCGCCGGTGCGCAGTTCCCGCCGGCCCGCATCCACCAGGCAGTCGGCATAGTGGGCCTGCCACCAGTAATGCCAAGGATGGAGCAGTGAGCCTTTCAGGCCGTCCCGCCAGGCAGGGGCGGGCCACTTCACCGCGCCGAGGTGCGTGCCGGGCAGGAAGAACAGCTTCCTGCCGAAGAGCGCCGTTACCGACCGTGCGGCCTCGTTGGCCCTGTCCGCCCAGTCAACGGGAAGGGAAGCATCCGCGGAAGTCATGGCTCCAACCCTAGCCGGGCATGGCGGCGTGCCCGCGGAGGGCCGATAGTGCGGACCCGCTGTAATTTCAGTTAACATGCACTAACTAATGCTTCGCGATTTCCTGCCGAAGCAGTCACGCATCAAGGAGGATGTATGGACGCCACAGGCAGCGTTGCGTTGGTAACCGGAGGCGCCTCGGGCTTGGGGGCCGCCACTGCCCGCAGGCTGTTCGACGACGGGGCAACAGTGGTGCTGGTTGACCTTCCGTCCTCGGCGGGCGCAGCCCTCGCGGAAGAACTGAACGCGCTGAACAGCGGGCGAGTCAACGGCCCGGCCGGAAGTCCGGCGGGGAGCCAGCGAAAGTCCGCCGTCTTTGTGCCCGCGGACGTGACGAGCGGAACAGACGTACAGGCCGCCGTCGATACCGCCAACGCCCTCGGACCGTTGCGGATTGTGGTGAACTGCGCAGGCATCGCCACCCCGGGGAAGGTGCTGGGCCGGGAGGGCGTGCTTCCGTTGGAGGCGTTCAACCAGGTCATCCAGGTCAACCTGGTGGGGACCTTCAACGTGCTGCGCCTGGCTGCAGCGGCAATGGTGGCCACCGAGCCGGCCACCACAAGCCTGGGTGGTCCCGAACGCGGTGTCATCATCAACACCGCGTCGGTGGCTGCTTTTGAGGGACAGATCGGCCAGCCGGCCTACGCTGCTTCCAAGGGCGCGGTGGCGGCCATGACCCTGCCCCTCGCCCGGGAGTTCGCGCGCTCGCTGGTAAGGGTGGTGGCCATCGCTCCGGGAATTTTCGAAACGCCCATGATGGCGGGTTTGCCGCAGGAAGCACAGGATTCCCTGGGCGCCCAGGTGCCGCACCCCTCACGGCTGGGCAAGCCCGACGAATACGCCAACCTGATTGCGCACATCGTGGACAATGCCATGCTCAACGGTGAAACCATCCGTCTTGACGGCGCCATCCGGATGGGGCCGAAATGACAAACGCCGCCCGTGAAACCGCTCCAACCATGCCCGGCTTGCCTTCGTCGGACTTCTTCGGCGTCGAATCGCTGCTGAACCAGGCAGAACGGGAGAAGCTGGCCGAACTGCGGGAGTTCCTGGCAACGGAGATCGCCCCCTACGCGGGGGAGTGGTGGAACAAGGCTGAGTTTCCGGCGCACATCCTGCCCAAACTGGCCGCCCTGCAGCTCAGTACCCCGGCGCAGCGCGGTTACAGTCATCTGTTCGCCGGACTGGTGATCGCCGAGATGACGCGCGTGGACACCTCGATCGCCACGTTCTTCCTGGTCCACCACGATCTTTTTGTTGAGTCGCTGTATGCCTTCGGCACCGCGGACCAGAGGCAGCGGCTGCTGGACGACGCCGCCAACCTGCGCATCACCGGGGCTTTCGCCCTCACTGAACCGGACCACGGCTCCGACGTCGCCGGAGGCATGGAGACCCGCGCCCGGAGGATCTCATCCACCACGGGAAAGCCCGATGCCGGCGGGGACACTTGGGTGCTGAACGGCGCCAAGCGGTGGATCGGCAACGGAACGTTCTGCGACTACATGTTGGTCTGGGCCCGGGACGAGGCCGACAGGTCCGTACGGGGCTTCATTGTGGACGCCACCCTGCCAGGGGTCAGCCGGTCCCGGATCGAAAACAAGATAGCCCTGCGGACAGTCCAGAACGCCGACATCGTTTTCGACAACGTCCAGGTGGCGGAGGCGGACCGCTTCGCTGCCATTAACAGCTTCGATGACACCAACGAGCTGCTGCGGGGCTCGCGCATCATGGTCGCCTGGCAGGCCGTGGGCCAGCAGCTGGCAGCGTTCGACGTCGCCCGGCAGTACGCCATCGAACGCCACCAGTTCGGACGCCCGCTGGCACAGTTCCAGCTGGTCCAGCAGCAGCTGGTGACCATGCTGGGCAACGCGGTGGCGAGCATGGCCATGATGGCGGGACTTGCCCGGCTGCAGGACGAGGGCGCCGCCGACATGCCGCACGTGGCCCTGGCCAAGTCCTACCTCAGTGCCCGGATGCGGGAGACCGTGGCGCTGGGCCGTTCGATCCTGGGTGGGAACGGCATCGTGACCGACTATCGGATGGCGAAGATTTTCTCGGACGCGGAAGCCATCTACACCTATGAGGGGTCGTTCGAAATCAACACCCTGATCGTGGGCCGTGCCGTCACGGGAGTCTCGGCCATCGTTTAGTCCTGGGTGGGTGAGCTGCCAAAATCACCTGGCGGATAGGGCTGCATCTCGCCCGCCTCGACACGTACGTCCAGCGAGTTGTTCTTCACGGGCATGGGGCAGGTGCCGTAGGGGGTGAAGGCGCTGGGATAGTTGATGGCGCGGTTGAAATCCAGGACCACGGACCCATCCGGGCGGGGCCGGGACAGGGCGAGCTTCCGCCAGTCATCGGTGGTGTCGCCGTTTGTTTCATCGTGGAAGGTCACGGTCAGGGCGCCGAGCTTTTCCTCCTCCGCCTGCAGCCGGAACTCGTGCCCGCTGCCGGGAAGGCGGAACGCGACGTCGCCCACCGTGCGGTGAATGCCGTCCACCAGGGGGTTGGCCGTGGCGATGGGCACGTCCACGGGCTCGGCGTAGGGCTCGAACGTCCCGGTCACCTCCCAGCGGGGGTCGTACGGGTAAGTGGGAACGCCCTCGAATTCGGTAAAAACGGGCGACCCTGCGTCCCGGGTACGGATGGCGTACCTGCCTCCGCGCACGGCCAGCTCGACTACAACCTGCGCCCCATCCACGCCGCCGAATTGGACCCACATCAGCGACTCCTCGTCGGCGAGGGCAGCGGAAACGGTGCCATTGACGGGTTTGCCCGACTCCACCAGTGACAGCCCGTCAGCCGGCACTGCGGTGACTGTCGCCGTCGTACCGTCCGTTGACCACAGCCCAGGCGCCAGTTCGACGGCGGCGGGGGAGTCCTCCAGCCACTGGAAGGAGGTGAGGGTCAACCAGCCGTGGCGGGTGGCAAGGGCCTTGTTCCGGCTGTTGCGGAAGCGCTGCCAGCGCTCCACCTTGGCGGCTGGATTGGTGCTCATGGTTCCTTTCGGAGGTCTGCCTGCCCCGGCTACAACCGCGCATGGCAGGCGTTCATTCCGCGGCAGGCCTGTCCGCACTGTTGAATAGGTGGCGTGGATATTTTGGCGGGCGTAAGTAGTGAGTGGCTTAAGTGGTTGACGTGGATTGCTGCACTGGCTTCCGCGGCGGTGGTGCTGCTGTTGCGGCGGCCCCGGCGTCCGGATTTGGCCCTGTTCACCGGCGTCCAGGTATTCATTGCCGCCAGCCTCGCAGCCGGCATCTACGTCCTGAACCACCTGGGCGAAGGCCGCTGGGGCGGTGATGAGGAAGCCAAAATCGATCCGCCGTCGCTCTCGGAAACTCCAATGGTGGGGCAGTTCCTGGAACCGCTGGACGGGACGCTCAGCGGTGTGGCCGATGTGGTCAACGAGTTCGTGGACTTCCGTGCAGCCTTTCCGGTGGCGCTGGACTTTTTTGTTGCGGCCGGCTGGGCCCTAGCTGCCGCCGTTCCGGTGGGGCTGTGCGTCCTGATCGGCAACGCTTTGGAAACCAAACGCCGGAAGGCTGAATTTGCTTCCTCCCAGAAGGAGCTGGCACAGCTGCGGGCGGAGCTTGAGCGCGTGAAACATCATGTCGGTTACCCGGCGGACGACAATATCTGAGACGGATTGCCCCGAGGCGCCGGACTGCGGGTAGCATCTTTAGCTAGTTACGTGGCTCACAGTATCCAGCGCAGTGTACGAGCCAAGTCCGAACCCTCGAAAGATAGTTTCCATGGCTCACACTGCAGCAAATCCCGAAACCGACCTTGCCTCTGAACTGAGGGCAGACGTCCGGCGCGTCTCCACTCTGCTCGGCGAATCGCTGGTCCGCCAGCACGGACCCGAGCTCCTGGACCTCGTGGAGCAGGTGCGCCTCCTCACGAAGGAATCCAAGGAAGCTGCCCGCGGCGGTGCGGACGCCACCGGGCCCTGGAGCGCGCACGACGTCGTTGCCCAGGTCCGCGAGCTCCTCGGCTCCCTGCCCATCGAGCAGGCCACCGACCTGGTGCGGGCGTTCGCCTTCTACTTCCACCTCGCCAACGCCGCTGAACAGGTCCACCGCGTGCGGGGCCTGCGGACCCGGGAGGAAAAGAACGGCTGGCTCGCTAAGACCGTCAATGAAATCGCCGAACAGGCCGGTTCCGGTGTGCTGCAGGAAGTAGTCAACGGGCTCGATGTCCGCCCCATTTTCACCGCGCACCCCACCGAGGCCTCGCGCCGTTCGGTGCTGGACAAGATCCGCAAGCTCTCCGACGTGTTGGCCCAGCCCACTGCCGAGGGCACTACGGCGCGCCGCCGCCAAGACCGCCAGCTCGCCGAGATTATCGACCAGATGTGGCAGACCGACGAACTTCGCCAGGTCCGGCCCACCCCGGTGGATGAAGCCCGCAACGCCATCTACTATCTGGGCGGCATCCTCACCGATGCCATGCCCGAAATGCTGACCGAACTCGCCGAACTGCTGGGCGAACACGGTGTCAACCTCGCGTCCCAGGACGCCCCGATCCGCTTCGGTTCCTGGATCGGCGGCGACCGCGACGGCAACCCCAACGTCACCGCGGCCGTAACCCGGGAAATCCTGCAGATCCAGAACCAGCACGCCGTCCGGATCAGCATCGGCATGATGGACGAACTGATCTCCATCCTCTCCAACTCCACTGCCCTCGCCGGCGCGGACAAGGAACTGCTGGATTCCATTGAAGCCGACCTGAAGAAGCTGCCCGGACTGGACCGGCGCGTCCTGGAGCTCAACGCCCAGGAGCCCTACCGCCTGAAGCTCACCTGCATCAAGGCCAAGCTCATCAACACCGGCAAGCGGGTGGCTGCAAACTCCAACCACGAGCATGGCCGGGACTACAGCGGAACCGGAGAACTCCTCGCGGACCTCGAACTGCTGGAGCTCTCGCTCCGCAACCACTCGGCGTCGCTGGCCGCCGACGGCGCCCTTGCCCGGGTCCGCCGCGCGGTCGCCTCCTTCGGCCTGCACCTGGCCACCCTGGACATCCGCGAACACGCCGACCACCACCACGACGCCGTGGGCCAGCTCATGGACCGGATCGGCGGGCCTGGGCTGCGGTATGCCGAACTGAGCCGCGGGGAGCGCTTCGAAGTCCTCGGCTCCGAACTCGCGTCGCGCCGGCCGCTGTCCGGCCACCCGATCAAGCTCGACGGCGCCGCTGACGGCACGTACGACGTCTTCCGTGAAATCCGGCGTGCCCTGCGCGCCTACGGCCCGGACGTCATCGAGACGTACATCATCTCCATGACCCGCGGCGCCGACGACGTGCTTGCCGCCGCCGTCCTGGCCCGCGAAGCCGGTTTGGTGAACCTCTTCGGCGAAAAGCCGTACGCAAAGATCGGGTTCGCGCCGCTGCTGGAAACGGTAGAGGAGCTCCGCGCCTCCGCGGAAATCGTGGACCAGCTTCTGTCCGATCCCTCCTACCGCGAGCTCGTGCGCCTGCGCGGGGATGTGCAGGAGGTCATGCTGGGCTATTCGGACTCCAACAAGGAATCCGGCGTGATGACCAGCCAGTGGGAAATCCACAAAACCCAGCGCAAGCTGCGGGACGTCGCCGCCAAGCACGGCGTTCGCGTACGCCTGTTCCATGGCCGCGGCGGGTCGGTCGGCCGCGGCGGCGGACCCACCTACGACGCGATCCTGGCCCAGCCCAACGGCGTCCTGGAAGGCGAAATCAAGTTCACCGAGCAGGGCGAGGTTATCTCGGACAAGTACTCGCTGCCAGAACTGGCCCGCGAAAACCTCGAACTGTCCCTCGCCGCCGTGCTGCAGGGTTCAGCCCTGCACCGGGATCCGCGCACCTCCGCGGACCAGCGCGAACGGTACGGGCACGTGATGGAAACCATTTCCGACGCCGCCTTCGAGCAGTACCGGAAATTGATTGATGACCCTGACCTGCCCGCGTACTTCCTGGCCTCCACGCCCGTGGAACAGCTGGGCTCCCTGAACATCGGTTCCCGCCCGTCCAAGCGCCCGGATTCCGGCGCGGGGCTCGGCGGCCTCCGCGCCATCCCGTGGGTGTTCGGTTGGACCCAGTCCCGGCAGATCGTCCCCGGCTGGTTCGGCGTGGGCTCAGGCCTCAAGGCTGCCCGCGAGGCCGGGAACTCTGCGCAGCTGGTGGAGATGTGGGAGAACTGGCACTTCTTCCGGTCAGTGCTCTCCAACGTCGAGATGACCCTCGCCAAGACGGACCTGGACATCGCCGGGTACTACGTGTCCACCCTGGTGCCCAAGGAGCTGCACCACATCTTCCGGGCCATTCGCGAGGAATATGAGCTGACCGTGGCCGAGGTCCAGAACCTGACGGGCGAGAACCTGCTCCTGGACGCCCAGCCCACGCTCAAACGCTCACTCGAGATTCGTGACCAGTACCTCGACCCCATCAGCTACCTGCAGGTGGAACTGCTCCGCCGTGTCCGCGCGGAAGCTGCCGAGGCCGCTGAGAAAGAAGACGGCATCAGCGGCGCCGAGATTGACGAGCGCCTGCAGCGCGCCATGCTGATCACCGTCAACGGCGTGGCGGCCGGCCTCCGCAACACCGGGTAACCCCCCCAAACGCTCTCTCACGTGATGTGGCGTTTTCCCGGACGCTCTCTCACTTGATGTGGCGTTTTTCCGGACGCTCTCGCACCATGAACTGAAGCAGCTCATGGTGCGGCGTTCGAGCATCGCCTGCGTTAGGTGATGGGGCGTTTGGGCATCGCCTGCGTTAGGCGATGGAGCGTTTGGGGTTTTCCGGCATTAAGTGGGAGAGCGTCTGGGTAGGGTTGGAGGCATGCCATCGTTCCAAACCCGCCTGAAGATCACCGGCCTGCGCCCCGGCAATCCGCCTGAAGCCGTTATGGATGCAGCGGTGGAGGCGCTGGAAACACGCCACCACGTGGAGTCGAACCAGCTGCAGATTGCCGGCGGAGTGCCGCAACTGAACCTGCGATTCCTCGTTGAGGCGACCGAGTACAGCGGTGAGAACCAGCAGGCGCTGGAATCGGCAGCAATGATGCGCGACGCCGTCGAACGCGTTGCGCTGACCGGCTCCCTGATGGTGCTACGCCGCAACAGGGGCCGCTGGGCGCCTGTCTAAAAGGAGCTACGCCAGAGGAGGGTCCGGCTCCTCCACCGGCGATCTGTTGCCGCGGCGCCGGGTCACAATGATACCGACGACGACGCCGATCACCAGTCCCAGCGCCACGCCGATCAGCGAACTGGCCCAGAAGGGCAGGCCCGTGGCGGAACCGGTGAAGTAGCCCAGGCCGACCAGCCAGCAGGCCCAGAGCAACGCCCCGAGCCCGGCGCACAGGCTGAAGCCGCGGACCGAAACGTTCGCGATCCCGGCAGCGGCGGACGTGGCAAGCCGTCCGCCCGGAATAAACCTGGCCCCGATGATGGTCCCGTATGTGGACGAACGGCCGGCCTTGGCGATGGCGTCGTGGATTCCGGAGTGCACGCGCCGGCCCCATCTCCAGCGGTCAAGGACGTGGCTCAGCCGCTTCCTGAACAGCTGGAACACCACTACGTCGCCCAGCCAGGAGGCCACGGCGGACAGGGCCACCACCAGGAACACGTTGGCCCGGCCGTCAGCGGAAAGCGCTCCGCCGGTGATCACCACCATCTCGGAAGGGACCGGCGGAAAGATGGCGTCGCCAAGCACGATGGGGATGATCCAGAAATAGATCGCCGTCCCCCAGCTGTCAGCGCTGCCGAAGTCCATTGCCACAAAGGTACCCCACTTTGGTTCGGCCAGGCCGGGGAGTCAGGGGTTTATGCGGGCAGCCGGCGTATGCCTCAGGTACGGCTTCGGGCTGCTTCGCTGAGCTGCAGGCGGCTGCGGTACTCCACCGGTTTCCCCGAGATGGGGTCCACGAACCGGATGCCGCGGGCCAGGAGCTGCAGGGGCTTGGTGTAGTCGTCCGGAGCCTTGTCCAGCAACTCCGGGTAGAACGAGTCATTGACAATTCCCAGCCCCAGGGACGCCATGTGCACCCGCAGCTGGTGGGTCTTTCCGGTGTGGGGTTCCAGCCGGTACAGCGCACGACGCACGGGACTGCCGGGTGCCGCAGCGGTGGCGGAAGCACCGCCGTCGAACGTTTCCAGCCGTTCAATCCGCGTTTCGGCGTTGGGCTCGCCGTCAATCACCTCGGCCAGCAGGTAGCTGCGGGACTTGGTCATGCGGTTGCGCACCACCACGGGAAAGTCGACGGCGGGGTACCCTCCGGTAGGCTCTGCGGCGGACACGCACTCGTAGTTTTTTTGAACCTGGCGCTTTTCGAAAAGCACCTGGTACTTGCCGCGGGTGTCCGGGTTTGTCGAGAACAGCAGGACGCCGGCCGTCATGCGGTCGAGCCGGTGCATGGGAATCAGGTCCGGCAGGTCCAGCTGGTTCCGCAGGCGCACCAGGGCCGATTCCTGGATGTACGTGCCGCCGGGGGTCGTGGGCAGGAAATGGGGCTTGTCCACCACCAGCAGGTGCTCATCCTGGTGCAGGATGCCCAGCTCCACCGGCATGCGGGTTTCAGGCGGCAGCGTCCGGTAGTACCAGATGAACGTGTGGTCCTCCAGCGGCGTGGAGCGGCTCAGCGGGGTGCCGCCCTCACCAACGATCTCGCCGGCGTCGAACCTGTCCCCGATGCCCTGCGGATCAATATGCCCCCAGCGGTGCATCATGTAGTCCATCGCGGTCTCCCACGGGCCCTCCACGGGAAGGCGCAGGCGGGTGGCGTTGACGCCGTCGCGCACGGGGAGGGGGGATTGCATCACCGAACAATTCTACGGGGTGCGGTTGCTGCCTGAAGCGCTCCTGGGTCCGTGCACGTCCGAAGCCCTGTGCTTTTTGCAGCTCGTGGTCCCTGTCAGACGGCCCAGCCGCGGGCAATGGCGTCAAGGGCTGCGGTGTAGGCGGCTGCCCAGTCGGCGTCCGGCGGGCCCACGTGGGCGAGCTCGAGGCTCACCAGGCCGTGCACCTGGCCCCAGATCGCGAATGCGGCCACCTCAACCGGCGCCGGCAGCAGGACCCCCTCGGATTGCGCGGCGGCGACGGCGCCAAGGAGCGGCTCCATGGCGTCGGCGGCCACCTCCGGGCTGGGCTGGCAATCAACGTATGCCGCCAGCGCGCCGCCGAACATCAGCCGGTACAGTGCGCGGTGCTCCAGCGCCCAAACCCTGTAGGCGACTCCAAGGTCACGGAGACCACCCGGTGCAGCGGCGACCTGCGAGTCCCGGAACGACCTGAACCCGCCATCCACCACTGCCGTAAGGAGCTGGGACTTCCCGCCGAACAGGGAGTAGACGGCAGTAGTGGAAGTTCCTGCCGCCGATGCCACATCGCGCAGGGTTACCCTCGCGGGCCCGTCCCGGTCCACGAGTTCAGCTGTTACGGCCAGCAGTTCGTGCCTTAGAGAATCGTTGTGCACCACGGGTCTTGCCATGAGGTCCATTGTTTCATAACCTTGTTTTGTAACAATGTTATGAAGCGACGTTACGGAAACCAAGACCAAGGAGCTTCCCATGGCACACAGTGTTTTTTCTGGCCGGTACACCGCCGACCCCGGCCGGGAATCAGTCACTGTTTTCCTGATCGGCATGCGGGCAAACCGGTGGTGGAAGGCGGCGACGGTTGCGAAGGTCGCTGCCGCAATGCCGCGCATGCTCAAGCACCTGGCGGGGGACCCGTCGGCGGGAATGCTGGGCTATGAGCAGTGGTTCGGCCGGACCACCATGCTGCTTAGCTACTGGGAGAGTCCGGACCATCTGCGGAAGTTTGCCGCGGACCGGGAGTCCCCGCACCTGGAGCCCTGGCGCCGTTTTATGAAGGAAACTGCCGGAAGCGGAGATGTGGGCGTCTGGCATGAGACCTACCAGGTGCCGGCGGCCGGGATAGAAGTCATCTACAACGGGATGCCCCTGTTTGGGCTGGCCAAGGCCACCGCCCATGTCCCTGTTGGGGCCGGGACCAATACCGCCAGGCAGCGGATGGGCAGGTCCGCCGCACCGTCCGCCGCACCGTCGAGCCCCGCCCGGTAATCCTGACTCCCGCCAGGCAATAGCGACGCCGTCAGGCAATAGCGACGGCGGGCGCGTCCTTGAGGGTCCGGCGGAGCTGGGGGGCGGCGTCCAGCCGGTCCTGCGCCGAGCGCAGGGCAAGCACTGCGGTCTGCAGCTTCTCCGGCGGCAAGGTGAACGGCACCCGGAGGTAGCGTTCGAAGGCGCCGCCAATCCCAAAGCGGGGCCCTGCCGCGAGCCGGATCCCATGTTCGGGTGCGATGACCGTCAGCGCCGTGCTGATGGGCGCAGGCAGTGTGCACCAGACGGACAGGCCGCCGGAGGGGTACGCCGTTTCCCACTCCGGCAGGTATCCGGCCAGCAGTTCCAGCAGGGCGGCACGGCTGTCCCGCAGGGCAGTAAGCCGGGCCGGCAGCGGCTCGTCCAGGGCCCGGACGAGATGCGCACCGGCCAGTTGTTCCATAACAGGTCCGCCCAGGTCCAGGGAGGTCCGTGCAGCCGCGAAACGCTGGATCAGGTCCCCGGAAGCCCGGATCCAGCCGGTGCGGAGACCCGCCCAATGCGACTTGCTGAGCGAGCCGATGGTTACCACTGCTGGACTGAAGGCCGCCACCGGAGTGGTCTCGACGCCGTCGAGGTTCAGCTCCCGCAAGGTTTCGTCCACCACCAGAGTTGTTCCCGCGGCAGCCGCCGCCCTGACCAGGAGGCGGCGTTGGAGGTCGGGCATCACTTGTCCGGTGGGATTGTGGAAGTCCGGCACCACGTATGCGAGTTTGGGCCGCTGCTGCATCAGGGCGGACTGAAGTGCCTGCATGTCCCAGGCTGGAGTAACCCGCATGCCGGCACCAACCCCGGCCGCGGCGCTGGAGAATGCCACTGGAGTTGGCCGGCAGCCGGCGGCGCGGATGCCATCAAGGGCGTTCGGGTAGCTGGGGTGCTCCACCAGCACCCTGTCCTGCCGCCCGGCCAGGGCCCGGAGGATGATGGTCAGGGCGTGCTGCGCGCCCGACGTCACCAGGATCTGGTCCGCCGTAGTCGGTGCCCCCGCTGCCGTGTACCGGGCCGCTATTGCCTGGCGCAGGGGGAGCAGGCCGATGGCGTCATAACCGAATCCCGGGAGCAGTGCCGGAAGCTCGGTGAGGGCCGCCGCGAATGCGCGGTGTACCACCACACCGCTCGCGGGAAGGGACGCGTAGGCGAGGTCGATCAGCCCCTCCGGCGCGGCCAGTCCGGGTGCCGCCAGTCCGGGTGCCGCGAGTCCCGGCCCTGCCGGTGCTGGACCAACAGGCATTGCGCCGGTGAGCAGCAAGCCGCCGGCCGGTGTCGTGCGTGGAATCCGGGTCCGGCTCCTGCTGCCTTGGCCGCTGGTCAGGAACCCCTGCTCCCGAAGGAGGCCGTAGGCCGCCGTTACGGTGGTGCGGCTGACGCTCAGGGATTCGGACAGTGCGCGCTCGCTGGGCAGCGCGGTGTCCAGCGCCACCCTGCCGTCCAGGACCAGGAGGCGTACGACGTCGGCCAGCTCGCGGTAGGCGGGCGCCGCGCCAAGGTGCCACGTTCCGAGAAGGCGGGCAAGGGCAGCAGCGCTGAGAGGGGACATAAGGCCAGTATCCCAAACTGGCTATGGAATTCAATGCCAGTGGTCTGCGACAGTGGTTCCCATGATGACCCGCAGACTCCTCCAGCTCTTCCTCGGCCTCGCCATGTACGGCATCTCCCTCGCCCTGTTCATCCGGGCCGGACTGGGCCTGGACCCGTGGGATGTCTTCCACCAGGGCGTCGCCGGGAGGACCGGGCTCAGTATCGGCCTGGTGGTCATCATTGTGAGTTTCCTGGTGTTGCTTCTCTGGATTCCGCTGCGGCAGCGGCCGGGGTTCGGCACATTGTGCAATGCAGTGCTGGTGGGCGTCTTCGCAGACATCGGCCTTGCCCTGATTCCGGCCTTCTCGCACCTGGGCGGGCAGGCCGCCATGCTCGCAGGCGCCGTGCTCCTGAACGGCATTGCATCGGCCGGTTACATCGGTGCCCGGTTTGGACCCGGCGCACGGGATGGCCTGATGACGGGGCTGGCGCGGCGCACCGGATGGTCTGTCAGGTTGTCGCGCACCCTGATTGAAGTGGTGGTCCTGGCGGTCGGCTGGCTCCTGGGCGGTTCGGTGGGAGTGGGCACAGTCGTCTACGCCCTCGCGATTGGGCCCTTGGTCCAGCTGCTGCTCCCGGTGTTTATGGTGCCCGCCGCACTGCCGGCGGAATCGGATTCACAGGGGCGGGACGACGCCGGCTCCGTTACTCCCGAACCACTGGCCAGCAACGGCTAGTGTGACTCCCCAGGACTCCCGGGCAGGGCTCCCTGCGCCAGGAGCGGCTGGCACTGGGGACAGAAGTAGATGTCCCGTTCTTCCTCTCCGTTTAACTTTCCCAGGACGCCCCGCCGGATCGGCGTTCCGCACTTGAGGCAGGGCTGATGCTCCCTGCGGTACACCCAATAACCGGGCCGCCCGGCCATCCTCCCCACCGGCAGGCCTTTGGCGTTGAGGACGGTGACCCGGCGGCCGGGGCCAAGGTTTACTTCGAGCAGCTGCTTGGCGTCGATCATCATGGTCCGCACATCCTCGACGGCGGACACCGGGGATGC
Organism: Arthrobacter sp. MDT2-3; assembly: GCF_059090465.1. Lineage (NCBI taxonomy): Bacteria > Bacillati > Actinomycetota > Actinomycetes > Micrococcales > Micrococcaceae > Arthrobacter > Arthrobacter sp. MDT2-3. The sequence continues at coordinate 1,097,455 of NZ_JBNHFS010000001.1, forward strand.
CGGATGCACACCGGACAGGAAGCAGGCCTCACAGCGGTAGATGTTGCCGATCCCGGCGAGGTTGCGCTGGTCCAGCAGGGCGACACCGATGGGGACGTCCGGGGCGGCTCGAACCCGCCGCTCCGCTTCGTCCAGGTCCCAGTCCGGCCCCAGGAGGTCAGGGCCAAGGAACCCCACGATCGAGTCCTCGCTGGCCGTGGCCACCACTTCAACGATGCCAAGGGAAAAGCCGACGGCGTCTGCCACGGGCGTGCGCAGCACGCACCGGGCCGTGTATCCGGGCTTACGCCACCTGCCGCCAGGCGGGTAGACCTGCCAGGTGCCCTCCATTTTCAGGTGCGAGTGAATGGTGAGTTTTTTGTCCTCCGGACTTACCACCCGCATGAGCAGGTGCTTGCCCCGGGGCACGACCTCCGTCACCGTCCAGCCGGCCAGGTTCAACGTGGCGAAGCGGGGCACGCGGAAATCGGACGCGAGCAGCTTTTGTCCTGCCAAGGCCTGGTGCAGCTGGTTGGCAGCGCGCCAGACCGAATCCCCCTCAGGCACGGATCCTCAGCCCCTTGGGCGTGGAGTAAGCCCCGGCTGAGCTGAGCGCCACTGCAACAGGCGTATCCAGGATCCCGTGGCCGTTCACCTTCTCCATGATCAGCTTGTCGACGGCGCCGCGGGTCACCACACTGACCAGTGCGGAGCCGGCAGCGGCGAGGATCGTCTCGTCGTCGCTGAAGGCCAGCAATGTTTTTCCACCCCGTTCCACGTACAGGACCAGCGCCCCGTCCACCAGCACCACCAGTGCACCCGCCTTCCGCCCGGGTCGGTGTCCGGTTCCGGCGTCGTCGTGGAGGGCCGGCCAGGGGAGGGCCGCGCCGTAAGGGTTGGCGGGATCGGTCGCGGCGAGGGCGAGGGCGGCAGGGTCGGCCTTGGCGAGCTGGGTGTCTTCGGAGTACGACCGCAGCCGGTCCACGGTGGCCGGCACGGCGAACTGGGCTGCCCCCAGGTGCTCAATGAAGTAGCCGCGGCGGCAGCGGCCCGCTTCCTCGAGCCGTGCCAGGACTTTGTACATCAACCCGAACCCGCCAAGGATCTGTTCTGCCATCACCGAGCCGCGCGTGACCACGCCGTAGCGGTCCAGTAGGAGTTCTGCTGTGGCCCGGGCGTGAATGGTCGGGTCCAGTTCGGGCTGCGGGAGCGCGGACCAGCGGCCTGCTGCCAGGGGAGGCGTGGCCGAGCCGGCGGATGTTCCGTAGCGGCCACTGCCCATTCCGGCGGAACCCATCAGGCCGGTCCCGTGGGACCGGCCCAGCCGGCTCAGGCGCGGGGCCCGCGCCCTGGGTGCACGGGCAACCTGCCGGTGGGCAGTGTGCCCCCCGGCGATCAGGGCGCGGACGGGGGCGAACGTGTCGCCCGTAATGCGGCCGGCCCACGCCAGGTCCCACAACGCAGTGACAATCTCCTGGTCACTCAGAACCGAGTCCATTCCGCCGGCCACCTCAGTCAGCTGCCGGAAGAAGTAGCCGCCGCCGTTGTTTCGAAGGTGCTCCAGGAGCCGCTGCTGGGCGTCGCCGGGTTCGTAGTCGATGGCCGGGTTCAGGGTCAGCTCTGCGGAGTCGGCCAGGTGCAGGCTGATCCAGCCGTCATTGCCGGGCAGCGCTCCTGCTCCGGACCACAGCACCTCGCCGGTGGCCATGAGTTCGTCCAGCATGGCCGGCTGGTAATTGGAGACCCGGGATGCCAGGACCAGGGGCTCCCAGGCGGAGGCCGGAACCGGAACACCGGAGAGCTGGTCGATGGCTGTGACGATGCCGTCCAGCCCGCGCAACCCCGGTTGGCCGCGGCCTGCACCGGGGGTACGGACGTGCTGCCAGGCCGGCAGGAAACGGCCGTACGCAGACGCGTCGACAGGCTCCACTTCAGCCCGCAGTGCTGCTAGCGACCGGCGGCGCAGTTTACGGAGGACCTCGGCATCACACCACTCACTGACTGTGGCGGGATGGAGTGACTCGGCGGGTGCGGGCTTCGCAGCAGAAGGGTTCGCATCAGCAGGCTCGGTAACAGCAGGGGCGGCAGCAGCGGCATCGGTAGCTGCCGGGTCCGCGCTGGCCGGGGGCGCCTCAGGCGGGCCCGAATGGGGCCGGAACTCGCCTTCCACCACCCGCCCATCAGCGGCGAGGCGCTTGAGGGCGGTGCTCACCACTGCCACGCCCAGGCCCAGCCGGGCTGCCGCTTCCGCCGCAGTGAAGGGACCATGGGTGCGGGCATAGCGGGACACGAGATCCCCCAGGGGATCTGCCACTGGTTCAATAAACGCGAGCGGCACTCCCATTGGAAGGGGAACGCCGATGGCATCCCGGAGCCGCGCGGCGTCTTCGACGGCGGCGAAGCGTTCCACGCCGCCGATGTTGACCTTGATGGCGCGGTTGGCCCGCTGCAGGGCGAGCAGGTGGTTGGTGGCGGATTCGGTGGTGGCATGGGCCAGGTCGGCTGCAGGCGCCTGGGCGGCAAGCTCGGCCGCAAGTTCGGCATCTGTTGGTTCCGCATCCGCCGCATCCGCCGCATCCGCCGTTGCCGCATCCGCCGCCACATATTCCCCGCCAGCAGGTCCGGCGGCTGCAGGCTCCCCGCCTTGGAGCCTGGCGGCAGCCTCCTCCGGCGCCAGGGGACCAAGCAGGCGCAGCAGGTCCGCGACACCTTCCACTCCCCGTGCACGCCGGTCCGGCGCCAGGCGCTGCAGTTCCCGTTCGGTGGACTCGATGACCCTGGCGTCCAGCAGTTCGCGGAGCTCGACGCGCCCCAGCAGCTCGTTGAGGAGGGTGGAATCGAGGGCCAAGGCAGCGGCACGGCGCTCCGCCAGGGGGGAGTCGCCCTCATAAAGGAATTGGGCAACGTACCCGAACAGGAGCGACTTCGCGAACGGCGACGGCTGCGATGTGGTGGTCTCCACGATCCGAAGCTCGCGCCGTTCCACGGATGCAGCGATGTCCTTGAGCGCCGGGAGATCGTAAACGTCCTGCAGGCATTCGCGCACAGTTTCCAGCACGATGGGGAACGTGGGGTACTTCCGGGCAACGTCAAGCAACTGGGCGGACCGCTGCCGCTGCTGCCACAAGGGCTGCCGTTTGCCGGGTGTCTGCCGCGGCAGCAGCAGGGCACGGGCGGCACATTCGCGGAAGCGTGAGGCGAATAGTGCGCTGCCCCCCACTTCTGCAGTGACAATCTGTTCAAGTTCCTCGGGGTCGAACAGGAACAGTTCGGCCCCGGGTGGCTCGTCCTCCATCATGGGCACGCGAAGGACAATCCCGTCATCCGCGGCCATGGCGGAGCCGTCCATGCCGTACCGCTGGTTGAGCCGCTGGCCCACCGCAAGCGCCCAGGGTGCATGCACCGGCATGCCGAAGGGGCTGTGGAGGATCACCCGCCAGTCGCCCAGTTCGTCATGGAACCGCTCCACCACCAGTGTGGTGTCGCTTGGCACCACCTCGGTTGCCTGCTTCTGTTCACTGAGGTACTGGATCAAATTGTTGGCCGCGAAGGCGTCCAAGCCGCTGGCCTGGCAGCGTTCGGTAGCTGGCCCGACGTCGGACGCTGACAGTTCACGCACGAAGGCCCCAAGGGCACGGCCCAAATCCACCGGGCGGCCGAGCGAATCGCCCTTCCAGAAGGGAAGCTTGCCGGGCTGGCCGAAGGCGGGGGAGACCAGCACGCGGTCGTGCGTGATGTCCTCGATCTTCCAGCTGGTGGCGCCGAGGGCAAAGACGTCGCCCACGCGGGATTCGTACACCATCTCCTCGTCCAGCTCGCCGACGCGCCGGCCGCCCTTGGGGGAAGGGGCGGGCTTGCCGTCCGCCGAGGGCGACGCCGATCCCTCGATTTCGGTGCCGATGATGTACACGCCGAAGAGCCCGCGGTCGGGGATGGTTCCGCCGGAGGTGACGGCGAGGCGCTGGGCTCCGGGCCTGCCTTCGATAGTGCCGGCGTTGCGGTCCCAGACAATCCGGGGACGCAGTTCTGCGAATTCGTCGGAAGGGTAGCGGCCGGCCAGCAGGTCCAGGGTTGCCTCGAACGCGGACCGGGGCAGGGACGCGAACGGGGCCGAGCGGCGGACAGTGGCAAACCACTCCTCGACATCAATGCTGCCCAGTGCCGTGGCAGCCACGGTCTGCTGCGCCAGGATGTCCAGGGGGTTGGCCGGAATGCTGAGGCGCTCGATCTTGCCGCCCAGCATGCGTTCCACGGTGATGGCTGTGTGCACGAGGTCTGCCCGGTGCTTTGGGAACAGGACGCCCTGGGAAACTTCGCCCACCTGGTGGCCGGCGCGGCCTACCCGCTGCAGGCCGCTGGCTACCGACGGCGGTGATTCGACCTGCACCGCCAGGTCCACGGCGCCCATGTCGATGCCAAGTTCCAGGGATGACGTGGCCACAACGCACCGCAGCCGGCCGGATTTGAGGTCGTCCTCGATCAGTGCCCGCTGGTCCTTGGAGACCGAGCCGTGGTGGGCGCGGGCCAGCACCGGGTCTGCCCCCGCGGAGCTTCCCGCCTGGGCCATCATGTGGGCGGGGGTAGCCGTCGACGCCGGTGCTCCGGCCGTTGCCTCGAATGCCGTGGCGCCCCCCGGCCCAGGATCATCCCAGCCCCCGCCCTCCGCCAGCAGCTGCCGTTCCACGTAAATCTCGTTGAGGCGCGCCGTGAGCCGTTCCGACAAGCGGCGGGAGTTGGCAAAAACGATGGTGGACTGGTTGGCCAGCACCAGGTCAACAATCTTTTCCTCCACGTGCGGCCAGATGGAGGCCTGCGGCTGCAACCCGGAGGCCGGACCGGAGTCGAACGCTCCGGCGGCGCCCTGGAGGTCGGACATGTCCTCCACCGGCACCGAGACGGTAAGGTCCCAGTTCTTCTTGGCCGGCGGGGCAACGATTTCCACTGGTGCTGAACCGGCCAGGAACTGTGCCACCAGTTCCCTTGGCTCCACGGTGGCCGAGAGCCCGATCCGCTGGGCCGGTTTAGGCAGCAGGGCATCCAGCCGCTCAAGTGAGACGGCGAGGTGGGCCCCGCGCTTGGTACCGGCCACGGCGTGGACTTCATCGATGATGATGGTGTCCACATCGGTCAAGGTTTCCCGGGCCCGGGAGGTGAGCATCAGGAACAGCGATTCCGGCGTGGTGATTAGGATGTCCGGCGGGTTGCTCAGCAAGGCCCGGCGGTCAGCCGTTGTGGTGTCTCCGGAACGGACGCCGACAGTGATCAGGGGTGCCGGCAGCCCCAGCCGCTTGGCAGTCTGTGTGATGCCGATGAGCGGGGAGCGGAGGTTCCGTTCCACGTCAACGCCGAGGGCTTTCAGTGGCGAGATGTACAGGACCCGGGTCTTGCGTTTGGGCGGCCGGGGGCGCCTCCCTTTTGCCGGCGCCTTTGGTGCCTCCGGTGCAGGGGTCTCGGGAGCGGCTGTTGACCCGGACTCAAGCAGCCGGTCCAGCGCCCAGAGGAATGCGGCGAGGGTCTTTCCGGAACCGGTAGGAGCGACCACCAGCGCGTGCGAGCCGGAGGAGATGGCCTGCCAGGCGCCGTTCTGGGCCGGCGTCGGCTCTGAGAAGGCGCCGAGGAACCAATCGCGTGTTGGCCTGCTGAACTGGGCCATGGGTGCCTCCGCGACTGCACCCCGGCCACCCGCTGCAGGCTGTTCCTGGATCATGCCTCCATCATGCCCCAAGCCACCGACAGCGAGGCTGGCAGGCAGGCTTCCCCTGGTTCCGGCTCAAGCCTTTCCTGCGCGGGGGAGGTCCTTGGTGGCAGGACCCTCCAGGAGTTGTCCTTCATTGGTAAAGCGGGAGCCGTGGAGCGGGCAGTCCCAGGTCAGCTCGCTGTCGTTCCAGTGCAGGATGCCGCCCAGGTGCGTGCAGACTGCCGACAGCTTGCATGTGGTGCCGTTGACGGTGGAAACGGCCACCGGTTTTGTTCCCTCGCGATAGACCGTGCCCTCGCCGTCGGCCGGGACAACAGGGGCCGGCTCGGCAGCAGGCTGTTCCTTGCCTTTTTTCAGACCCCCGGCGGCCAACTGTCCCCAGCCCGTTGCAAGCTTGGCTGCCACCCCGGCATTGAGGGAAACCGCTGAAGCTGCGGCTGCCGGCGAACTGACACGGCGGTGGATGGTATTGGCCCAGGGCACGTGGCCGCCAAGGATATCGGCGGAAATTCCCACGGCAGCAGCCACTGCGTTGGTCATGCCCCACTTGTTGTAGCCGGTGCCGAAGTAGACGTGGCCTTTGCCCCGGGGAAGCTTGCCGAAGAACGGCATCAGGTTGACGGGCATGTAGTCCTGGGCGGACCAGGTGTGGGTCACCACTGAGCCGGGATACTGCTGCACGGCCCAGTCCACGAGGCTGCCGAGGTGGTGCTTCTCCGACCGTGCCCGGCCGACGTGGTGTCCGTGCCCGCCCACCAGGAGCAGCCGGCGGCCGTCCACTTCGTAGTCCCGCAGGGAGTGCGTCGGCTGTTCCACTGAAATGTACATGCCCGGGGGAGGAGCCTGGTCCTCCTGCAGCTGCAGCGCTGCTGCATAGGAGCGGCTCGGCTTCAGCTTGGCGAAGTAGAGCCCGCGGTCCAGGACGGGAATGCCGGTGGCAAGCACTACCTCGTTCGCGGTGACCGTGCCGTGGTCCGTGTGGATGGTGGCGGGGCCGCCCCCGGTGACGTCCTGCAGCCGAACGCCGCCCACCACGGATCCGCCGCGGCTGCGGATATCGGACACCAGGGTGTCCAGCACTTCCACGGGGTTGATTTGTGCCTGGTTTGCCAGCCGCACTGCTCCGTGGACGGGAAACGGCAGCCCGGGGTCGCGCACGTATTCCATGTCCAGGCCGGCGGTGGTGCCGGCGCTGACCTCTTCCCGGAGCTTCTCCGTGCCCTGCGCTGAAGCCGCGTACGTGTAGGCGTCACGGGTCTGGAACGGAACCTTGTGCTCTTCCATGTACCGCAGGAGCCAGGCCTGGCCTTCGAGGTTGCCGTCCACGTAGGCCTGGACCTGTTTCTGGGAGTACTGGCGGGCCAGCTGGGCCAGGAAAGTTCCCTGCAACAGCGTTACCTTGGCGGTGGTGTTCCCGGTGGTCACAGCACCTGGGTACCGTGCCTCGAGCACCAGGACGGTTTGCCCCGAGCGGGCCAGCAGGAGTGCGGTCACCAAGCCGGTGAGTCCGGCGCCGGCCACCACGGTGTCGTAGCTGCTTCCAGGCTCGAAGGGATCAGAGGTGAAGGTCTCCGCGCGGTCCAACCAAATCGACGTCATCCCAGTTCAGCCTGCCTTTTGGTCCTGGCCCTCACGGGCCGTTTGTGATGTGTCTGTTATAGACCATTACTATTCGTGGCGTAGCTGCTAAGTATACTTATGATGTCGGTGTTTAAGTCTATGGTTTATGGTTTCAGGCGCGACCCGACAGCCATGATGTGAACGTTTACGACAACAGCAGGAGTAATCATGACAGGCATGAGTTCCGACGGTCGCACCGCTGGCCGTACAAATATCCAAAAAGCAGCCCTCGCCGTGGGTGCAGTGTTCCTCCTCGTGGGCGTCCTGGGCTTCATCCCGGGCATTACCAGCAACTACGAAACCATGGGATTTGCCGGCCATACATCTCAGGCCTTGCTCCTGGGCATTTTCCAGGTGTCCATACTGCATAACATCGTTCACCTGCTCTTTGGAGCGGCCGGTATCGCCATGGCCCGCAGCGCAGCCCAGTCCCGGAACTACCTGCTCGTAGGCGGCGCCATTTACCTTGTCCTTTGGCTTTACGGCCTTCTGATGGGCGGCGACACGCCCGCGAACTTTGTTCCCGTAAACAGCGCGGATAACTGGCTGCACTTTGTCCTGGGGGTCGCAATGATCGGTTTGGGCGTGGCGCTTTCCCGTGGCACTTCGCGTGTCGGGGGCACCAGCGCCGCGCGCTAATGTTCTGATCCCTCGGGATTTATGACAAAAGGCCCCAAGGGCGGAAACCACCTGCAGGCGGCCCGGCACTTTGCCGGACCGCCTGCATTTGTCTGTACTGGATTTGTCTGCGCTTAGTTCCTCTACGCTCGCTGGGAATTCCAGCGCCGGAAATTACCAGCCTTTGACTTCTTACGCTGGCTGGAATGCCCCAATGGTCAGCAGCGTAATTTCCGCATTGCTGCAGGCCTTGGTGGGTTGGGGCAGGAACAGGGATGCTGTGTCCTCTGGCGGGTAGATCCGGTAGCCGGCGGCATCCACCATGGCGCAGTCCGGGTAGTTCCCCGCCTGGGTATAGCGCAGCACTGCCGAGCCTGTCTGGCCGGGGGCCAGCAGGATATCGGTTGGGGCGGCGGCTTCATCACGGGTAGCCGGGGCACCGATGGGGGCGCCGGCAGCATCGGCAGCCAGGGAAACGCCGGCAAAACCCCGAAGGACACAGGTTTCCGAGCCTGTGTTGGTGAGGTTGAGCTTCATAAAGACGCTGCCTGCTGCTCCGCCGCCCGACGCATCCGTGGCGGCGGAGAGGCCGGCCGCCTTGCAAAGGGCCGGTGCCCCGGACGTAGCCGGAGCCGGAGCAGCTGTGGTCGGCGTTCCGGACGGCGTTTCAGTCGCCGCCGGCGCTGCGGACGTTGCGTCGGGGCTGGCAGAGCTGCTGCCCGGTTCCGTCGTCGCCTGCGCTTGGGGCTCGCTGGGGCCGCACCCGCTGAGCATCAGTGCCGCCGCCGCGGCCGCCGTCGTTATGGCCAACCCATGTGAAATTCTCTGAGACCTCATGGCACCACCTTTGCGGCACTGTTTGGCCGCGTCAATGATGCCACGAGGCCATAGAGCATTTTGATGCCCGGATCGTGATGATCCGGGCATCAAAACCCGTCCTACCTGGCCGGCGCCTCCGCTGGGGTGTTCCGGCGCGCACCGCTGCGCAGGAACGCCGCGCCGCCGAGCACAAGGCCCGCGACCCCCGCTGCGAGTCCGGCCCAGCTGCGGGCGTCAGCTCCGCTGTCCGTCACCGACGCCTGCTCAGTGGACGCGGATGCCGTGCTGTGGGATGCCGTGGCAGCGGCTTCGCCATGTCCATCGGTGCCGGCAGCTTCGGTGACCGATATTGACGGCGCAGGTGCCTCCAGGGAATGCGGGTCCTGGCCGTCCTTGGCAATCTCCGACCAGTCCGTCTGGCCCGTCTCACAGGTCTGGAGCGTGGGGAAATACAGCGTGGCGCCGGCCGTGTCGGGGAGTTTTACCGAAAGCACCAATGCGTCGCGGAGCTCATGGGGCAGTGGACTCTTGGCGGTATAGACAATGTGGCTGGTCCGCTTGGAGATGGACGTGCCGTCGGCGAGTTTCTTCGGCTCGGCGAGCTGCTCAGTCACCTTCTCCACGGTCCAGTTGGGGTTGACCGTGGGCTGGGCATCGTTCAGTTCCTGTGGCAGCGTGATTGCCACCTTGGTAGTGCCCGACGTGTCGCAGCCGTGCGGGATGCCGAAGGTAAGCAGGGCGTAGGAGCCGGCGGCGGTTTTGTCCGGCGTAACGCCGACGTGGGCCGAGGCTCCGCCCGCAGCGGTGAGCAGCAGGGCTGCCGCGCCTCCGGCAGCAGCGGCAGTGTGCAGGGGACGGCGAAGAGCTGAGGGTTTCATGGTTTGCCTTTCTGGCGCACGCCCAGGGTCCGGGGACCCGGGCACGCAAAACGTATCGGTGCCGCCGCCGGCATGAGAGGGGCGGCGGTTTTAGCTGGAGGGCACGACGGCGGAAGGCGGGCCCCGGCGGCTGTCCTGCCGGAGGTTCCGCCAGGGACGGTGCGGCGCGGCAGCGCTGGGGAAGGCAGCCAAAGGTGGCGGGGCGCCGTCGGGAGCCACCGCGTGGGGGAGTGCTGAAAGCGGCCTGAGCCAGGCAGCCAGTGCCCAGAGGGCGGCCTCGCCCTTGGCGAGCAGGACCGCGCAACCCAGCGTCGCCAGGGCGTGCGCGCCCAACATCAGTGTCCCGGACGCAGCTTCGGTACCAGCGAGGTGGGCGGTTGGGGTGATGATTTCGGCGCCGGGAAGGTGGCCGGCATGAGGGACGGCCCCGTTAGGTGCCCAGCCCGCCGGGGAAGGACCGAAAGCCGTAAACAGGCCGTGCAGGGCCAGTTGCCCTCCAGCCAGCAGGGCGGCCATGGCCGGAAGTCCCAGCCGGAGCCGGGTGGCGGCGGTACTGGCGAGGCCAGTCAGGGCCAGGACTGCCAGCAGGATGACAGGGGCGGGAAGCCCGCCGCCGCCGGCCAGGTGGGCACCAGCGGCGAGCGTCAGGATGACCGTGGCCACCGCCGACGAGCGGAGGAGGTGGAAGGGAACGCGAGGACCGTGCGTTAGCACTGCTCTCCCTTCCCCCTGACGGAACCATGCACCGCTGAGGGCGGAGCCGGCCAGATGCTGGACGATCAGATTCTAGCTGTGATCTGCCACTGAGCCTGAGCCGGAAGCGGACGGGGCCGGAAGGGGGCCGGGCCGGCGTTACCGGAACCGCCAGTAACCCGCGGCGACAGTCAGCGGGTACCGGCCAGCAGTTCGGCGAGGACCTCCGCCGCGGTGTCGTGTTTGAGCAGGGGCGCCGACTGTCCGGCCCACAGGGACATCAGGTCCGTGTTGCCCTTGGCGGCGGCCTGCGGCCGGAACCGGCCGGTGAGCCAGTTCTGTACCGGGAAGGGGGCAACAGCGCCTGCTTCTTCAAGCTCGGAAATGATGCGGTTGGGTATGCCGCGGGCCAACCGGCCGCTCAATGCGCGGGTCAGTACGGTGCGGGCTGCGGCGGCGCTTCGCAGTACCTCGCGGTATTCGGGCACAGCGGCGGACTCGCGGGTGGCCAGGAATGCGGTTCCCACCTGTACGGCATCGGCGCCCAATGCCATTGCCGCCGCGAAGCCGCGGCGGTCGGCGATTCCGCCGGCCGCGATCACCGGGATGGATACGGCGTCTGCCACCTGCGGGACCAGGGCGAACGTGCCCACCAGGGATTCCTCCGCGGGCTTGAGGAAGGACACCCGGTGGCCGCCGGATTCCATGCCGCTGGCCACCACGGCGTCAACGCCGCCGGCCTCCAGCGCCAGAGCCTCCGCAACGGTGGTGGCGGTGCCAAGGACCGTGATGCCGCGGCGGTGCGCCTCCTCCACCACATCCGGAGCGGGCACGCCGAAAACAAAACTGACGACGGCGGGACCCGCCTCCAGCGTGGCCTCCACCTGCTCGCCGTAGTCCGGCACGTACCGCGCCGGCATGTCCGGAAGGGGAATGCCCAGTTCCTCGAAGTAGGGCTTCAGGGTGGCCGCGTAGCGGTCGAATTCTTCCTGTGGAATGGCCGTGGTCTCGGTGCCGTTGGGCACCCACAGGTTAAGGGCAAAGGGCTTCGCTGTGGCCGCGCGAAGTTCGGCTGCCGTCCTTCGGATGGCACCGCCGTCGTACCCGTACAGACCGAAGGAACCCAGCCCGCCGCCGTCGCTCACTGCAGCGGTGAGCGGCACGGAGGAGACGCCACCGAACGGGCCAAGGACCACGGGGACGTCAATCCCGAAGAGCCCGCTAGCCCTGCTGGTGGAGGCGGAAGGGGACGGTGCGGCGGTCATGGCAGGCTCCCGATGGTTTGTTTGGCTCGGCTCGACCCCAGTCTTGCAGCCCGCCGGGCGTCGCCCAAGTCAGTCAGTTTCCGGTCCGCTGCAGAAGTGGCAGTCGTCGGGGCAACTCTCCGTCATGACTCGGCGGCCAGCAGGTCGTAGCCGTCGGAGATGTGGAAGAGCCGGCGCCCGCCGACAGTCGTCGTGACCCAGACCACGTCTCCGTCCGCCGTCCGGTCATCCACCAGCCCGGCGTACGCCTGGCGGCCGTTCCTGCTGAGCTGCACCGGTTCGCCCACCTGGACTTCTTCCCAGCGGGCCGGGCCCTTGACGCGGTTCACCATCGAAGTCACGCTTCTTTCCTTGACTTGATCTCATTGATTGGGGGATCCGGCCGGTTGTGCCGGTCCACTCATCAAACCGGTCATCTGCAGCACACCTCAATGGAGGAGTGGCTACGCCGATGGGTGAATCTTTGTGCAGCCCGCCAAAGCGCCATCAGGTTGCCCGTGAGGTGTACCGGCCGATCGGGGCGGGACTAGACTGCAGGCGTAGATGTCGGCGACCTTGAGGAGTACTTATGGAATACACCCGAAGCCAGCAAGAGAAGGCACTTTCCGCCGGTGAACTTGGCCGCAGCCACATCGGCCAGACCATCAGCTTCCAGCCGAACGAGTTCACCGTTGTGTTTGGCAAAATCGCCGGAATTGCCCGGACCGAGGCGATGGTTTACCTGTCCCTGGAGGGCGTGGGAAATGGCACGCATCTGAAGGACGAATACGACCTGCCGCTCACGCATGAGGTCTACCTGCCGGTGGATGTCCTTAGCAACGCCGAATCCACCATCAAGGATCTGTTCGGCAAGGTCCAGGAGAACCTGCGCGGAACGGGCCACAAGGGCGGGGACCAGACGGACCGGCTCTAGCGGAACCAGCTCAAGGAAGCCCCAGCGGCAGGCGCCGCTGGGGCTTCCTTGTCGTGCCTATGACGAGCCAATGGAAAATGAGCAGCGCGTGAATGCGGCGGAGGCCATGGACCATAGGGACCTTGCTGTAGCGCTGCTGGATATTTCTGCCGATGTGCGCCGGAAGTCGCACGAGGATACCGGCGTCCGTCCGCTGCCGAATGGAGCGGTGGATATCCTGCGCCTCGTCGAGGGCGGCCCGGGAATCACGGTGGCGGAGGTGGCTGCGAGGCTCGGCCGGCAGTTCAGCAACGTCAGCGTCCAACTGCGCGAGCTGGTGGCCGCCAATCTGGTCACCCGTTTGAGGGATCCCAGCGACAAGCGCTACGTCACCCTGCACCCCACCGAGGAATCCCAGCAAATCAGGGCGATTCTTGAAACCTCCTGGCCGGGGTCCTGGCTGCCTCGGCGTCGAAACTGCTCCCCGGAGAGCAGCAGCAGCTCGCCGCCAGCCTCCCCGCACTGCAGCGGCTGGCGGGTTTCCTGGCAGCGAAGGAGTAACGAAAATCTCGCGGGCGATACTAGAAGTTGTGGTGGGTGTGGGGCCTTTCGCCTAGAAAACGGACCAGCCGGTCCGGTCGGAAAGGTCGGCGAGGGCGGCAGTGCCGGCAAGTGAGTTTCCCTTAGCGTCCAGCCGCGGACTCCAGACGGAGATGGCGCATTCACCCGGAACGATGACCAGGATGCCGCCGCCCACACCGCTTTTACCGGGCAGGCCTACACGGTAGGCGAACTCGCCGGCGGCGTCGTACATGCCGCATGTCAGCATGATGGAGCCGATGCGTTTCGCGTCGCTCGGGGACAGGACAGTCCCGAGCCTTCCCCGTCCTTCCTTGGCCAGGAAGAGCCCTGCCTGGGCGAGTTCAGTGCAGGTCATCATGATGGAGCACTGGCGGACGTAGTTTTCCACCACTGATTCGGCCGGCTGCTTCAGGTTGCCGAAGTCCTTCAGGAAGTGCGCCAGAGCCAAATTGCGGCTGCTGCTGGATAGCTCGCTGGCGGCCGCGCCCTCATCGATGAACGGCCCGGCGCTGCCCGCCTCCAAGGTGAGGAACCGCAAGAGCTGCGTGGCGGCGTCGGACGTTTCTTCCATCAGGTGGTCCGTGACCACCAGGGCGCCGGCGTTGATGAACGGGTTCCGCGGGATGCCGTGTTCCACTTCCAGCTGGACGAGGGAGTTGAACGAGGTACCGGAGGGTTCGCGCAGGACCCGGGACCACAGTGTTCCGGACTTATCGCCCCGAAGGGCCATTGCCAGGGTGAAGACTTTCGAGATGCTCTGTATCGAGAACGGGACGTCCGCGTCGCCTGAACTGACTACGTTGCCGGAGGTCGTGGCGACGGCTATCCCGAATTTATCGAAGGGGACCGCTGCCAGGAACGGGATGTTGGCGGGGACAGAGCCGCTTTCACGCTGCGGCCGGTGGTAGCGGACGAGGTCGTCGAGGATGGGGCCGAGCGGCGGCGCCTCAAGTGCTGTTTTCATTTCCTGCCTGAATGTTCTTTGGACGTTCCGGCCCATTCCTGGATATGGAGCAAGGCCACCAGCGCGTCCCGCGGGTTGCCGAAATCCAGCCCTGTGGCCCGGGAAGCTTTGCTGATGCGGTAGTAGACCGTGTTCTTATGCAGTCCCATCCGCTGGGCGCATTCAGCGACATCGAGCGAGGCGTCGAAGTACGCCCGCAGGGTTTCCGCGAGTTCGAGGTCCTCCTGCAACAGGGTGGAAAGGCCGCGGTGGCGGAAGGTTGAGGACGTGAAATTGTGGACTGCCTCGCGGAAAAGGATCTCTCCCTCGAAGTCGTCCACTGTGGCCACGGATCTGTCGGGAGAGGTGCCTACGCAGCCCAGCAGGGCTTCAGTGATGCTGGTGATTGAGTGGATGGACAGCAGGTCCGGTACCAACGGGCCCACAACCGCAAACGGGCTGATGCCCAGGTGTTTGCCCGCATCGCGGACGATGGATTCAGCCAAGCTCCGCAGCCCCGACTCCGTCGCATTGGATTGCAGGCCGGGGACAATCACAGCGGTGTCGCCCTTGAACTGCCCGACGACGGCGGAGGCCTTGAAGGCAGCCGCATGGATGGAAGCCAGGTTGGCGAGTTCGCCGTGCTTCAGTGCGGCGTCGTCGGCCTGCGCTTCAGCATCGGAGATGCCGATCAGGATCAGCGCGGCAGGGCGCTCAGCCGGGATCTTCTCGCTGTGCGCGCTGGCTGCGGCTTCCGCAGGGCCCGACAGAATCCGCGCGACGCGGTCTTCGCGCATGTGCACGGACTGCTGGTTGCGGTACCGGATCAGCTCTGCTGCGGTCCGGGCAGCCGACCCCTTCAGCACATGATCCACATCGGGGCCAAAACCGGCGCCGGTTTCCTGGAGCCAGATGTAACCCATAATTCGGTCTCCGGCGAAAAGCGTGATGGCTACCCGTTCCCGTAATCCGTCCTGGGGGCGGGCGGGCACCCTCACTGGCAGCCGCGTTCGGTGCAGCTCCCGGTAGGCGCCGAGGTCCTTCAGCAACAGCTCGTATTTCCGCGGGCCGCGGCGGGTCAGGATGGAGGCTTTGCGCAGTTCATCAATGTCGTTCGACACAGTGGAGTACGCAAGCACCTTGTTGGCGGCGTCTTCGATGAGCACGTGACTGGACGTAAGCCGTGCAGTGGTTTGGGCGATGGCAAACAGGTCTTCTTCCAGCAACGTCAGCACTTCACTCTGGTAGCTGCGCGGCTGGATCCGGTCCTGGGCGATGGACAACAGCCGGTCCCAGTCAGCTGTAGGGTTCACCAGGAGCAGTCCCGTCCCGGCGTCCTGCAGCAGTTCTTCAGCTTCGGAAAGTTCTTCACGGATTCCCTTGACGGCGACTACCGGTGGCGGGTTCTGCAGGAGCCGCCGCAACGCGGGCAACGCCGACCGCCCGCGGACGCCGATCAGCAGGACCAAAGCACCGCCGCCGTCGGGCGCCTCATCGTCAGCGTCCACGATGAGGAAACGCTCGATGGCGGAACCGGTAGGAGCGGGCCGGAGGATGAGGCTGGCGAACCCCAGGGGGAGATCCGAGAGGATATCGTCCACCGTAACCGCGGCCATGGTTTCCTTCGCGTCGATCGGGCCGGACGGCTCTGTCCGGTCAGATCATGGTATCCAGCCCTGATCAGTCGAAAATTGGAAGGAGACCCAAAGGGAGAGCCAGTTTTTCGGTTGGCATTCCAACCCGGGTGTGGGGATCCTGGCTTAGGTCGGAAATGGGTTCAGCGACTCGGCAACTACCCACGGAAACAGAAGGCCCCTGCTCCCAGGTAAAACAGGAAGCAGGGGCCTTCTTCATTGGCGGTGACGGTGGGATTTGAACCCACGTTGGCTTTTACACCAAACAACATTTCGAGTGTTGCACCTTCGGCCGCTCGGACACGTCACCAACCTCAATAGGGTACCGGAGCGAGGGGCCCATCCCCAAAACGGGATTATCGGAGAGCACCTTCGCCCATCTTCGATTTTCCTCTTTTCTTTCTGCCGCGATTGATAGTGGGGCAGCATGGCTGGAGCGCTGTTGAACGATGCACGGTTTGATCCGCTGCGTTCCGAGGAGGTGCGGAAAAAGTTTGAAGAACTTTTTTCGGGGGCACCCGCTATGAGGGCCAGAATGTCAGACCCCATCGCCATGATAGGGGTATGGATACGAACGCGGCAGTAATGCAGGCGGAGGAAGCCGTTGTGGCTGCTGTCGCTGCGTTCATGGCGGCGCTGGCTGACAGCGATGCTGCTGTTTCCGGTGCCACTGACGGACCTGAGGCTGTGGGCGTTGCCGGCGCTGGGGTGGGGTTTGATGATGATCCGTTGCAGCGGGTTGTTGATGGGGCGTTGGATGTTCTTGCCGGGGTGGCACGGTCGGAAGCGAAGCTGGCGGCCCTGAAGGCACAGGCCGTGGCGGTGTTCGCTGTGGCCACGAAAGCGCTGAACGCTCCTGCTCGGTCGCCGTATGAGGTGGCGGCGCAGGAGCGGAGCCTGGTGGCGGAGGTGGGGTGTGTGCTGGCGATCGGTGACCGGGCCGCCGGTGCCTTGCTCGCCGATTCCCATGCCCTCATCACATCCCTGCCCCGGACCCTGGCTGCTTTGCAGGCCGGGACGGTTTCCTGGGCGCATGCCCGGACCATGGTGGACCAGACCGCGAGCCTAGACCGTGAAGGCGCGGCGGCGTTGGAGGCGCACTTCCTGGACCCGGACGCGACGAGACCGGGAGCAGCGGCCATGGTCGGGGAGATGCCGGCGTACCGGTTCAAAGCCAAGGCCCGGGCCTGGCGGGAACGCCATCACACGGAGAGCCTGGAGCAGCGGCACGCCAAGAGTGTGGCGGACCGGCGGGTCGAATTCTGGCCGGACAACGACGGGACGGCCTGGATCGCAGCCTGCCTGCCCGCGGACCAGGCGTCCGCCATCTGGGACCGGCTCACCACCATCTCCCGGGAAATGCAGGGACCGGACGAAACCCGCACCCTCACCCAGCTCCGGGCCGACAACTTCGCCTCAGGACTCCTCAACACCGGGCCCGGCATCAGCGCCGGAAACAGTTCCAGCAACGGCTCCGGAAATAGTTTTGGCAACCGCGGGGCCAACAGTGCCCGCAGCGCCGGTGGCGGCGGGGAGAAAACCGGTCCCGGGCAAGGATCTTCGATCCGGGCACAGGTGCTGGTCACCGTACCGGTGTTCTCCCTGCTGGGCCTGACCGATGAACCGGCGATGCTGGACGGGTCCGGACCTATCCCGGCGTCGATGGCCCGGAACCTCGTCGCTGACGGTGCCGGCTCGTTTTACCGGGTGCTGGTGGATCCCCGGGACGGGGCACCGTTGGAGATCGGCCGGACCAGCTACCGGCTCACCAAAGCCATGCGGAACTGGCTGCGGCTGCGGGACGGCAAATGCCCGTTCCCCGGCTGCAGCAACAACTCCCTGGACAACGAAGCCGACCACATCCTCGCCTGGCACCAAGGCGGCACCACCGGAATATCGAACCTCGGCCAGCCCTGCCGCAAACACCACAAACTCCGACACACCAGCGGCTGGAAACCAACACCAGCCACCACAACCGAACCACCCGGCTGGACCTCACCCACCGGCAGGCACTACAAAAGCGAACACCAGGACTGGGAACCACCCCACTGGCCCGGAAGCATCGGAGACGCAGCCATGCCCAGCACTCATGGCTGCCCTGCCGAAGACGCCCTATTTCTGGAGCCCCCACTGGAGGAACCTCCGGGCGACAACTTCCTGGATCCTGACGACCTTCCGGCTGAAGATCCTCTTTGGGAGGACTTCTATGCCGTGGCGATCGTTTTGCCTCAAGACCCGTTCAGGGATTGGGCCCTGGCACTGACGACCTAGCAGCCACCTCAGCTGTTGGCATCGCTAGGTGACGCCCGCGCTACCTAGCGATGCAGTCAGCCTCGGGGCTAAGGGCTGCAACGCGGGATGAGGCCGTCAAACTTTCCTCGGCGCACGCAGGCCGATAGATTCATCAGCAAGATGACTAATTCACGCGCGCCCATCAATGCAACGGCTTACTGGACCACAGCCCGGGAGCACGGCGAGCTCCGGTCGGAGGAACTCCCGGCGCCCGGTCCCGGCGAAGCGCTGGTCCGCGCACTCTACTCCGGCATCAGCAAGGGCACCGAGATGGTGGTCCACCACGGCCTCGTCCCGCCACGGGTCGCCGAAGAGATGCGGGCCCCGCATCAGGAGGGCCAGTTTCCGGGGCCAGTGAAGTTCGGCTACCTGTCGGTGGGAGTTGTGGAGAAGGGCCCGGCAGAGTGGATAGGCCAGCGGGTGTTCTGCCTGAATCCGCATCAGGACCGATACGTGCTGCCCCTTGATGCACTCACCAAAATTCCTGACGGCGTTCCCTCGCAACGTGCTGTCCTCACCGGAACGGTGGAAACGGCAGTGAATGCCCTGTGGGAGGCCGGCCCGCGCCTGGGAGACAGAGTAGCCGTGGTGGGTGCAGGCCTGGTGGGCGGCATGGTTGCCACCCTGCTAAGGACCTTCCCACTGCAGCGGCTTCAGCTCGTAGACGTGGACCCGGGGCGGAAGGACCTGGCAGACGCCCTTGGCGTGGAATTCACCCACCCGGATGACGCCCTGGATGACTGCGACATTGTGTTTCACTGCTCGGCATCCCAGGAAGGACTCGAGCGCAGCCTCCAGCTCGCCGGTGATGAAGGCGACGTGATCGAAATGTCCTGGTACGCCAACCGGGAAGTCACACTGCCGCTGGGCGAGGACTTCCACGCCCGCCGGCTCTCAATCCGCGCCAGCCAGGTAGGAGTGGTGGCACGTGCCCGGCGCCACCGCAGGACCAACGCCGACCGCCTGGACCTTGCCGTGTCCCTGCTGGCCGATCCGGTGTTCGACGCGTTCCTGACCGGATCGTCACCCTTCACCGACCTGCCCGGCATTGTGCAGGGCCTCGCCGACGGTTCGGTGGACGCGCTGTGCCACGTCATTGAATACCCGCAAGTCGAATGCCCACAAGCTCAAGACGTGCAAGCTCAAGACCTGCAAGACCAAAACCCCGAAGATCAACTCACCGACGAACCGACCCGCGAAGAGCAGAGGTAGCCCATTGTTCAGCCTGACCGTCCGCCGCCACTTCATGATCGCCCACAGCCTTCCGCGCGAGGCTTTCGGCCCCGCCCAGGCACTGCACGGGGCTACCTTCGTTGCGGAGGTTGCCTTCCGCCGTCGGACGCTCAATGATGAAGCCATCGTGCTGGACATCGGCGCCGCCGGCACCATCATCGAGGAGGTGCTGGCGGGCTTGAACTACCGCAACCTGGACGAGCACCCGGACTTCCAGGGAAAGCTCAGCACCACCGAGGCGCTTGCGGAGTACGTCGCCCAGTCGGTTGCCGGCAAGGTCAAGGACACTGACGACGGCCGCGAGCTTGCGGGTATAGATGTCACCCTGCGCGAAAATCCGGACGCCTGGGCCACCTACTCGCTTGACCTCTCCGCCGCCTGACCATGCGGCCCATCCGGCTCCTCGTTCCTGCCAACATCCGGCACAACTCCGGCGGCAACGTTTACAACGCGCGCCTGGTCCAGGCACTGCGGGCCCTGGGCGTCGACGTGCATGTGCTGGCAGTCGAGGGCTCCTGGCCGGAGTCCAGCGCCGAAGAACGACGCCGGCTGGGCAGCTTGCTGGGCGAGCGGGAGCCGGAGGGGCAACACGGCTCCGTCGTCACCATAGTCGACGGCCTGATCGCCATGGGTGCGCCGGACGAACTGGAGTTAGCAGCCAAAGCCCGGCAGGAGACCTGGGTGCTGGTGCACATGCCGGCCCCGTCGCGCCACGAGCTGGAGGCACGGTCCCTACGTGCGGCATCGGGAGTGATCTGTACCAGCAGTTGGGCGGCCATCACTCTCGAAGCCCGCCACGGCCTTTCCGGGCTGCGGGTGGCCCTGCCCGGTACGGATCCCGCACCTGTGGCCGAGGGATCCATTCCGCCGCACATCATCACCGTAGCCGCGCTCCTCCCGAACAAGGACCAGTTGCTGGCCGTTGAGGCACTGGCACGGATCCAGGAACTCGAGTGGACAGCATCACTGGTGGGATCGGACCAGGCGGACCCGGAATACGCAGGCCGCGTACGGGCCGCGGTCGCCGCGCACGGGCTGGAAAATCGGGTGGGGCTTACCGGTGAGCTGAAAGGGCGGTCGCTCGAGGACGAATGGAACCGCGCAGACCTAAGCGTCCTGGTGTCCCAGGCTGAGGCCTTCGGCATGGTAGTCACGGAGTCGCTCGCCCACGGAATTCCCGTGGTTGTCCGCGAAGGAACAGGCGCCGTTGAAGCCCTAAGTTTTGCCGCGCCGGGAGTGGAGTCTGGAGAGCGGGCGGGCGCTCACCTCCCCGGAACTGCCGTAACTTTTCCGTCCGATGCTGACCCTGGAAACCCTGCCGTGCTGGCCGGGGTCCTGCGGCGCTGGCTGCAGGACGGCGCAACCAGGGACGCCTGGCGGGCAGCCGCGCTTGAGACGAGGAATCGCTTGCCGCGGTGGGACCGGACGGCCGCGCACGTTCTCGACACCCTCGGCGGCTAAAGTTCCCACGCGGATGGGAGCACGCACAAGCACCTACAGCCGCGTACGGTGCCCCACAAAAAAGTCACGCAACAGCCCGCCGCATTCGGCTTCGCGGATCCCCGCGTAGACCTCAACCCAGTGATTCAGCCGGCGCTCGCGGAGCACGTCGAACACGGATCCCGCTGCGCCCGCCTTCTCATCCCAGGCGCCGAAAACCACCCGGGGAATCCGTGCAAGGACAATCGCACCGGCACACATCGCGCAGGGCTCGAGGGTCACCACCAGCGTGCAGTCCGCCAGCCGCCAACCATCTCCGCTCCCGCCGTCGGCCAATTGCAGGTCCCGCAAGCGCGCCGCCGCCTCCCGGATCGCAACCACTTCGGCGTGTGCGGTGGGGTCGCCCAGCTCCTCCCGCTGGTTCCGGCCGGAACCCAGCACGACGCCGTCGGGCCCTATTACAACGGCTCCGATCGGCACGTCCTCCGTAGCAAGGGCACGGCGCGCCTCCGCGAGGGCGAGGCCCATCCAGGCATCGTATTTGCTATCTGCGGAGACCATGGCTCAATGATAGTTTCGAAGGATACCCAGAGCCCGTGACGAAGATCCGCCGGGAGGCACAATGAGCACCGTCCGAGACCGCATGGACAAGTGGATCAAGCCCTATGCCGCCCTGTGGCTGACGATGATCATCGGCGGGGCGCTGGTGCTCACCATGGCCCTGCTGGGAGCCGAGGTGTACTCGGACGTGGTGGACGAGGAAGGACTGACAAGCCTCGACATTCCAGCATTGGAATATTCACAATCCCTGCGGAACCCCGAAGTGGATGCCTTCGCTACCGCCTTTACGAACGTGGGCGGCGGGATCGGTATGCCAATCCTCGCAAGCATCCTCACGGCCTGGCTGACACTCCTGAGCCGGACTTGGCGCCCCATTGTCCTGGTGGGCGGCGCAGCCCTTGTTTCCACCACGGCCACCACCCTGGGCAAGCGCCTGGTGGGCAGGACCCGCCCGGACCACTCCGAAGCAGTACCGCCCTTCGAGACCACACCGTCATTCCCCAGCGGCCACACCCTGAATACAACAGTGGTGATCGGCGTCCTGGTGTACATCATGTGCCTTCAGTTCCAGATGCTCTGGGCAAGAATCACTGCCATCACCGCCGGCGCACTGTTCATCATCGCCATGGGATTGAGCAGGGTGTTCCTGGGGCATCACTGGATGACGGACGTGATAGCGGGATGGCTCCTGGGGCTGGCATGGGTGTGCATGGTGATCCTGGCCCACCGGCTGTTCCACCTGATCCGGAAGCGGGAACATGCCGGCCCGGCACCCACCTTCGAGCACCCGGTCCTCCGCGAGGACCCCAGCGCGGACCCGCCCACAAGCAGCGCCGGCACCTCCGGACAGAGCGACGGCGGACCCTCACGGGGGACTGGCGGCACCTCCGAAAGGAACGACGGCGGCGCCCCGGGAAGGTCCGACGGCGGTACGTTCCGTCGAAGCGACGGCGGCTCCTCACGGACGGGTGCAGGAGGCTAACGGCAGGAAATGGCCCAGCGGCCGGATGATAGTTTTGACCCATGCGCACTCTCGTTGTGGACCACCCGCTGGTCGCCCATAAGCTCACCGTCCTGCGGGACAAGAACACCCCGTCCCCGGTCTTCCGGCAGCTGACGGAGGAGCTGGTGACACTCCTTGCCTACGAGGCCACCCGCGAGGTCCGCACCGAACCCGTCACCATCGAAACGCCCGTCAGCACCACCGTGGGTACAGCGTTCACCAAGCCAACCCCGCTGGTGGTTCCCATCCTGCGGGCCGGCCTGGGCATGCTCGAGGGCATGACCAAACTCGTTCCTACCGCTGAGGTCGGATTCCTGGGGATGGCCCGGGACGAGGAAACCCTGGACATCATCACCTATGCCGAGCGCCTCCCCGAGAACCTCACGGACCGGCAGATCTTCGTCCTGGACCCCATGCTGGCCACCGGCGGAACCCTCCGCG
The DNA here is from genome assembly GCF_059090465.1 of Arthrobacter sp. MDT2-3. Classification (NCBI taxonomy): domain Bacteria; kingdom Bacillati; phylum Actinomycetota; class Actinomycetes; order Micrococcales; family Micrococcaceae; genus Arthrobacter; species Arthrobacter sp. MDT2-3. The sequence goes on from NZ_JBNHFS010000001.1 coordinate 1,120,046, forward strand.
AGGCCATCAAGTTCCTCTTCAAGCGCGGCGCTTCGGACGTGACCTGCATCTGCCTCCTGGCCGCCCCGGAAGGTTTGGCCAAGCTGGAGGAGGAACTCTCCGATGCCAACGTGACCATAGTCCTGGCCTCCATCGACGAAAAGCTCAACGAGAAGTCGTACATCGTTCCAGGGCTGGGGGATGCGGGCGATCGCCTTTACGGCATCGCAGGGTAGTCCTCAAGCCTTTTTCATTCCGCCTCCCGCCGTTAGCCTGTGCGGATGGACTGGAAACTCGAACTTGTGTACGTCCCTGTGTCCGACGTGGACCGCGCCAAGGACTTCTACGTCAACAAGGTGGGCTTTAATGCCGACTTTGATGAGCGGCCCACGGACTCCATCCGCTTTGTCCAGCTGACGCCTCCCGGCTCCGCCTGCTCAATCTGTATTGGCGACGGGCTTACGGAGGCGCCTCCCGGCACCGGCTCCAACCTTCAACTGGTGGTCAGCGACATTAATGCCGCGCACCAGCAGCTCAAGAGCAACGGAGTGGACGTCAGTGACGTGGACGTGCAGGATTGGGGCCACTTTGTGTACTTCGCCGATCCCGACGGCAACAGGTGGGCGGTCCAATACATCCCCGGCCGCGGCGCCTGACATACCGTAAGCGGCAACGGGATAGTGGAGGCGCAGCGGTGATCCCCCGAGCGCAGCGCCTAAGGCACAATGGGGACCGTGAACGCCTCCACACCGGCTGCTGTCCGGACCCTGACCTGCCGCGCCGTCCTCTTCGACATGGACGGCACCCTGGTGGATTCCACGGCAGTGGTGGAACAGGTCTGGGGTGAATTCGCGGCGCGCTACGGGCTGGACATCGAGGAAATACTCCGGACGTCGCACGGCGTCCAAGCCGGCGATACCGTCCGGCGTTTCGCGCCGCCCGGGGCGGATGTGCTGGCGCTGACAGCGGAACTGGGCGCCATGGAACGCCTCCGGACCGAGGGCATCCTGCCGCTGCCCGGAGCCGCCCGGCTGCTGAGCACCCTGCCGGCGGACGCCGTCGCGCTGGTGACATCAGCTGACCGGGTCCTTGCTGACATCCGGATGGGGGCAGCGGGGCTGGCCATGCCGGCCACCGTCGTGACGGCCGAACTGGTGACCCGGGGCAAACCGGATCCCGAGGGATACCTGAAGGCCGCTGCCGGTCTCGGCGTGGATCCCTCCGACGCCGTGGTGTTTGAAGACGCTCCCGCCGGCATTGCGGCCGGGGTGGCCGCCGGTATCCCAACCGTAGCCGTGGGGCCGAACACCGGGCCGCTTCCGGCGGGGGTCCTGCATATTCCTGATTACGGTGCCGTCGCCGCCCGAGTGGACAAGGACAAGGAGGGCCGGACGGTCATTTCTTTCCGGCTTTGAGGTCCGCCACCTGGCAATGCGTCGCGACCTGGTCTCGGGAGTTTTGGCTTCGCCCAGCGGCTCCACGTACCGCCGCTGGGCGCTGTAGCCCAGGGTCGCGTAGAACTCCTGCGCCGCCGGCTCCGCAGCCATTGCAGCGGCAAGATCCTCAGGGACCTCAACAATCCGGGGTTGCGTGTCCAGTTCCACGTCGGCCCGGTCCTTCAAAGGTGTGGGACCCAGAAGCTGCGGGATCCAGACGTGCGGGGCTGATTAGTACGCCGCCCGTGTTGCAGAGCGGGTGTGCCCGTACTGTCTAGTACCAGTTATTCGACAGGTGGAAGTTCAGGGCACCGCACGGGGACTGGTAACGCTCCTGGATGTAGTTCAGGCCCCAGTTGATCTGCGTGCGGTAGTTGGTGAGGTAGTCCGCACCGGCGCTGGCCATCTTCTCAGCCGGCAGGGACTGGACGATGCCGTAGGCGCCGCTGCTCGGGTTGGTGGCCGTGGTGGTCCAGTCCGATTCCTTGTCCCATAGGGTTACCAGGCACTGCATCTGGTCAGGAGCCCAGCCGTAGTTCGCCAGCTGGCTGGCGGCGTAAGCCTGGGCGCCGGCGGGATCGTTGACCGCGACGGCGGGCGCAGGCTCGGGCGCCGGGGCCGGAGCAGGCTCAGGTACTGGAGCCGCCTCGGGAGCGGGTGCCGGAGCGGGCTCGGGAGCGGGTGCCGGTGCAGGCTCGGGAGCCGGCGCAGGGGCGGGCTCGGCCGCCTGCGGGGCTACAGCTATCTCCGGAACGGCGGGCTCAGGCGCGGGATTTGAGGTAATCTCGCTCTTCTCGATGCTGAGGTTCGACTGCGCCTGGGCGGCCTGCGTCTCGGTGGCCGCTACGCGGATGCTGGTTTCCGTAGCCTGTCCCGCAGCTCCCACTCCGACGAGGAGTGCGCAGGATGCGGCCACCACGGCCGCGCGCTTGCCGAAGGAAGGGATTTTGCCGGCTTCCGGTCCGGCGAGCGGTGCAGGCCGGGTTTTCGGACGTGGTTTTACCAGGATTTTGAACATGATGGATCGCCTCTCACACCTGCGGAGTTAGCTGTCGGGTTCGGATGAGGGCATCCGGCCGCACGGAAAGATCACGTGCTGGCTTAACCCCAAGGGCAATCAGTGCCCGGGACGGTGGGTCCCCCGCCTCTGCCTTTGTTCAAAGGGAATCCGGGAAGTGGCAGAGCTTGGCGTCATCCGGATATGCGGCTCGAACACGAACTGCACCCAATCGACGGTACAGGAGTGCAGCGCGTAAGTCACATTTTGGTAACAGAGATCACGACGGCGGCGCGTCGCCTTGCTGCTAGCGCCACCTCGAGGGGAGCTGTAAGGCGAACTGTGTGCGCCCCGGTTGTGATGTCACCGTTACCCTTCCTCCGTGGGCTTCCACAATAGATTCCACGATGGACAACCCCAGGCCGCTGGTGCCTTCGGCTGCTGCAGTGCCCGCCCCATCTTCCGCGCCCTTCCGCGCCGCGTCTGCGCGGGCGAAGCGCGAAAAAACATGGTCCACAAACTCGGCCGGGATGCCGGCGCCGTCGTCCGTTACCGTTATCAACGCGGCACCTCCAGCGGTCTTTCCCACGCCGGTAACAACAGTGGTGCCGGCAGGCGTGTGTTTGCGCGCGTTGGAAAGCAGGTTCATCAGCACCTGGCGCAGCTGGGAGGCGTCACCGGTGACCACCACGGGCTCATCCGGAAGTTCCAGCCGCCAGTTGTGGCCCGGTGCCATCACCTTTTCATCGCTGACGCTTTCGACCACCAGCTGCGTAAGGTCCACCTCGCTGAGCTTCAACGGCTGGCCCTCATCAAGCCGGGCAAGCAGCAGCAGGTCTTCCACTAAGGCAGTCATCCGCTCCGACTGGCTCTGTACACGGGCCAGGGACTTTTGGCCGTCCGGGGTGAAAGACTCCGTCATCCTCATCAATTCGGTGTAGCCGCGGATGGCGGTCAGGGGAGTGCGCAGCTCGTGGGAGGCGTCGGCCACAAACTGGCGCACCTTCGTTTCGCTCTTCTGGCGCGCCTGCAGCGCGTTTGCCACGTTGTCCAGCATGAGGTTGAGCGCGTGCCCGACGCTGCCCACTTCCGTCCCGGGATTGGAGTTCGACGGCGGTACGCGCACCGCGAGCGCCACCTCGCCCGCGTCCAGGGGCAGCTGCGATACCCGGGTGGCAACCTCCGACAGCTGCTCGAGAGGTTTCATGGTGCGTCGGATCAGGACCGTGCCAACTAATCCGATCAAAAGCAACCCGCCAAGCGAAACGACCGCAAAGGTCCACACGAGGGAGGCAAGCGTGCTTTCTTTGGCAGCGAGGGGGAGTCCCGTGACCAGGACATCGCCAAAGGTGGTCTTCACCGCCAGCAGGCGGTAGCCACCGTTCGAGAGGGTACGGTCCACGGGCTCCGCATCTGTCGCCAGTGCCAGCAGCGTCTGCTTGTCCTCGGCGGACAGGGCGGAACGCGTGGTGTCCGAGGTGAGGAATCCACCACTGTTCACCTGGCCGTTCAGGATGCGGGCGTTCATGGTTCCCACGCTTTGGCCGCGGGCGTCCAAGGGGTCCCTTCCGTTGGAGCCGCCCATGGGAGGGCGGCCCGGATTGTTGGACCGCTCTGCAGCTTGGCTTAGCTGTTCGTCCAGCTGGCGGGTCAGGAACGCATCCATGGAGGCGTAGCTTGCAACGCCCACGGCACCGCAGATGGCAATCAGCAGGGCCATGGCCAGGAGGATGAGGCGGGTACGCAAGTGCCAGGTGCCGGGTTTGAGCCAGCTTCGGCGATGGGGATCGGCTGCCTGTTGTGACGCCATGGTGCGCCTACTCGGCAGGCTTGATGACGTACCCGGCGCCGCGCACGGTGTGGATCATGGGCGGGTGAACTGCGTCCACCTTCTTGCGCAGGTAGGAGATGTAAAGCTCCACAATGTTGGCCTGGCCGCCGAAGTCGTAGTCCCACACGCGGTCCAGGATCTGCGCCTTGCTGATGACGCGCTTGGGATTCTCCATGAGGTAGCGGAGCAGCTCGAACTGCGTGGCCGTGAGCTGGAGCTCCTCGCCGGCCCGGGTCACTTCACGGGTATCGACGTTAAGGACGAGGTCTCCTACCACCAATTCGGCCGTGTCCATAGCGGCAACTCCGGAACGCTGGACCAGGCGGTGCAGCCGAAGCAAGACTTCCTCCATGCTGAACGGTTTCGTGACGTAGTCGTCGCCACCGGCCGCCAGGCCCACGATCCGGTCCTGGACCGCGTCCTTGGCAGTAAGGAAGAGAGCGGGTACCTCGGGTGCGAACGTGCGGATCCTTCCCAGCAGCTCGACGCCGTCGAACCCCGGCAGCATGACATCAAGGACCAGGACGTCGGGACGGAAGTCCTTGGCCAGTTTCACTGCTTCCGGGCCGTCGGCCGCCACCGCCACCGACCAGCCGGCCATGCGCAGGCCCATGCTCATCAGCTCCGAAAGGCTTGGCTCGTCGTCGACCACCAGGGCGCGGATGGGGGAGCCGTCCGGGTGGGAAAGCTCAGGGAGGTTGTTGGTCATGGAGTGCGAAGTGGCCATGGAACAACTCTCCGATCAGTCGTTTGGCCGGGGCTATGGGCTTCCTGTGCCTTAGCTGTGAATACCAGCGTAGCCAGCTGGGCAGGGAATGGCGGCCTGCGAAGAGGGGCTGCTGCTGCCCGGCCAGCGTCGGTCAATGGGAAGCTGGACAGATGGGCGCCCTGAAGAGTTGGCCATACAGCAGAGGAAGGGCGATTTTTTCTCCTCCAGCTCCGGCTGCCACTGGACAGATGGGGCGCACAGAAGGGCAATTTCGGCATTCCCTGCACATCTGAAGAAAAGGGCCGCTAGTGGAGCAACCGGCGAATTAACTTCATCAGAAGCTGCTTTCCCGCCCCGGAAGCAGGACAATGATCAGCAATCTGACGATTGTCCAGAATCGTGATCTGTGACACATCAAGCGCTTTTGTCTCATAATGCGGACGGAAAGGTCCATTGTTACTTGCAAGTTCGCATTGTTACGCTGCACACTTCCATTGTGAACAAGAACTCAACAGCACCTGCAGCCGCAGACTATTGGCCCAGCACATCCGCTGCTGTCGACATGCGCTGTTGTCGAATGTACGCCTGATCTTCCCACCCCTCGAAGTTTGTAGGCATACGCCCCCAGCCCAGCGTCGGGCGTCCCTCCCCAGTTTCATTGCGGGGAACCCAGCATTCGAGCCGCGATGACGGCCATTCACATTGAGGTAAGCAATCCATGTCAGTTGCATCCGGATACGTCCACATTTCCGTCCGAAACGCCGCCAAGGGTGGCCAGCCTTCCGGCCTCCGCCCCGGCTTCGGACCTCGCACGTCGCTCGCTCCCGCCACTTCCGGAAGCAGCTTTCCCGGCTCGGGATACGGCCCCCAGGGCTATAACCCCAACTCCTACGGCCAACTCCGCGCCGTTCCGCCGGCCGAGTCGGCGCCGCTCACTGCCCCCACTCCCGTAGTTGCCGGGCACGACCAGGTCCGCCCAGTGGCCAGTGACACTGTGGCCCGTGGATTCGTTCTCTACATGGGGATCGACGAGGAAACCGCAGCCGCCGCAGGTACCTCCATCGCCAAACTCGCCCAGGAGATCCGCGCTTACGCTCAGTCCCTGGTATCGGGAGCCGAAAGCTACGCCGCCGTCGCCGTCGCCCCTGCCGGCACGCCCGGCTCAGCACTCGACGTCGTCCGCTCCACCTTCGGTGACCCCACTGTCAACACCCGCCAGCGCACCGAAACCCCGCGGCCGCAGCAGCCCCAGGAGCCGCGCCCCTCAGGCGTCCTGATCGACCTCGCCCGCCGCGAAGTGCACCTGGACGGTGAATCCCTGAATCTCACGTTCAAAGAGTTCGAGCTCCTGAACTACCTCGTGGAAAACGGAACCCGCACTGTAGGACGCGACGAACTGCTCGAAGGCCTGTGGCGCAACGCTGAAGAAGTGCCCAACGAGCGCACCATCGATGTCCACATCCGCCGCCTCCGCTCCAAGCTGGGCCGCCTTGCCAACACCGTGCGCACCGTCCGCGGCCAGGGCTACCGCTTCTACGAGCACCCCGAGGTTGTTGTCTGGGCCGCTCCGGAATACTCGATCTAGCACCCAGAGGCACGCAGGAGTCATCTGGCCGTGCCTTAGGCTTGGGCCATGAGCCAGCACCATCTTCGACGCCTTGTGATCATGCGCCATGCCAAGGCCGATTGGCCTGGTGGCGTGGCTGACCACGAGCGGCCGCTGGAGGAACGGGGCCACCGGGAGGCGCCCCTTGCTGGACGTTGGCTGCTCAAGCACAACATCGTGCCTGACTTCATCCTGTGCTCAAGCGCCTTGAGGACCCGCCAGACCTGCACCTGGGTTTGTTCTGAACTGGGGGACAAGGCGCCCACGCCCAAGCTCGAAGACGGCCTCTACGCTTCCTCCGCGTTGCGCATGCTTACCGTGGTCAACCACGTGCCCGATACCGTCACCACGCTGATGCTGATAGCGCACCTGCCAGGGGTACAGGATCTTGCCATGCACCTCGCCTCACGCGATTCAGACCACGATGCCTACATGGACGCCGCAACGAGGTACCCCACCAACGCGCTCACTGTCCTCGAAACGGAAAAGTCGTGGGCTGAGCTGGACGGACAGGACGCACGGATCACCAAATTCAAGGTGCCGCGGGCCCATTAGCGCCCAAGCTATTTCCTTGTTGCTGTACGGCCCTGCGGCAGCTTTGTGGAACGTTGTTTTGTGGCATTTTGCCTGGTGGCGCCCTGCCTCGCCGTGCCTTCTCCCTGGGACGACTGTCCCTTGGACGTCTGCCGGGCGGACGACGTCGGCTGCCGCACTTGCGCGCGCGCCCCGGACGGGCTGGGCGGCTGCGTTGCACCGGCCTGCCGTGCCGGAGCCCTCCTCGCGGCGTTGCTGCTGCCGCGCGCAGCGGTTCGGACGCCGGCAGCCCGGGAGGCGCTGCCTTGTGCGCGCCGGCGTCCCGGCCAGATGGCGCCCGTGAACAGTGCCGCCAGGGCCGTCATTGCGGAGAACGCGGCCAGGAAGAAGTAGTTGTCCGGGTCCGAGGTGGGCAACGGGGTGCCAAACAGCGACGACTCGTCGGTGAAGGCCACCTCCCACGTGCTCAGGAAGGCCAGCGATCCCGCCACGGCGAGACTCGTGGACAGACCGGCAATGGCGAGCATAACGAAGCGTCGGCGGCGCAGGAGCTCCGTGATGCAGGCAAGGGAGGCGAGCCCCAGCACGCCGAGGAAAGCCATGAACACGGGCTCCGCCAGCGTCATGCCTGTCAGGACCAGGAGGCCGGCAGCCACGATGCCGGTGATGACCGCGAATTTTCCGCTGTTCCCCATGTGACGCATGTCCACCATCATCCCTGAGGAGCGGGCTGCTGCATCACGTAGCCGCGCATGATGGCCATGATTGCTGCAACACTTTGGTCACGGGTGCGCTCCGGGTTGTAGGTCTGCCGGTCAAGCCCCACCACAAAGCATGCGCCAAAAATGGCTGTTTCCAGGCTGCCCCTTGCAACGGAGGGATCCACGGGGTACGCCTTGGCAACGCTTTCCACCGCTTCGCTGATGACCGTCAGGAGCTCTGCCCGCAGGAGCGTAAAGGTCCCCTGCCATTCGCTGGGGGTACGCCAGTTCTCGCTCACCCACAGCCGGGCGAAGGACGGGTACTCGGCCATAAAGTCCATGGCCTGGCCAATCATCGCTTCCATTGCCAGCAAGGGATCCTGGCCCGTCCCGCCGTCTGGCGCCCCCAGCAGCCGGGCCTTGAGGATGTCCACGCCGTGCCTCAGCAGCTGCGCAATGAGGTCTGATTTGCTGCCGAAATTGTAGTAAACCGTCCCCTTGGAAACGCCTGCGGCAGCTGCAATCTCGTCAACGGTCACACCGGCGGCACCACGCTCGCCGATCAGCTCCATGGAAGCGTCAAAGAGCCTCTGCCGCGTGGCAGTCGTCCGGGCAGGGCGGAGTTTTTTCGCTGGCTCCAGATCCGCGAGACTCATACTGCGATCTCCGGTTTGAGCGTCTTGAGCGTCCAGTATTTTCCCTTGCGCACGGCCAGGGTGGACATGGCCAATCCGAGCGCCGTGTACCCCGCAAGTCCCAGCACAGTGGGGACGATCATGGAGAGGTCGGCCCCGTAAATCAGGTGCCTCATCCCTGTCACCACATACCCCATGGGCAGGATCTGGTGCACCACATGCAGGGGTTGTGGTGTGGTCTGCCAGGGGAAGGTTCCACCGGAAGATACCAGCTGAAGGACCAGCAGGATCAGGACCACGAGTTTCCCGGGGGAGCCCAGCAGTGCCACGACTCCCTGGATAAGGGCACTGAAAGCCATGGCTGCGGCCAGCATAAAGAGCCACATCAGGGCGGGATGGGCGGCGTCCAGGCCCAGGGCCAGGTTGACCACCAGGGTGAGGAGGGTGGCCTGCACCACCGAGACGGCCAGGAAAGGCAGCCATCCTCCGACCGCGATTTTCCAGGAGCGGGCGTTGGATGCCAGCGCCCTCTGCGTGAGGGGCCGCATGGCCTGGATCAGCATAAAGATGCCGATCCACAAAGCGAGGGTGAGGAAGAACGGTGCCAGCCCGGCGCCGTAGGACCCGGCCTTCGCCTGTGAAACGTTGCTGACCGCCACCGGATCTGCGATGACCCGCGACAGGTTGCTCTTCTGGGCGTCGTCCGGATGTGGAACCTGTCCTGCGCCGCTTCCTAACTCGTCGGCCAGGGTTCGGGAACCGTCTGAGGCCGTACCTGCGCCTTCCTCGAGCTGCGCGGCGCCGGCGGCGAGCTTGCGCGCCCCGTCCGCCAGGGCTGCAGTGCCATCCACCGCTGACTGCTCTCCGGTGGCAAGCGTCGCTGCGCCGGTGTGCAGTTGATCAGCACCTCCGGATGCCTGTGTAATCGCTTCTTTCAGTGCCGGGGTTCCGGCAGCCAATTGCGCGGCACCTACGCTGACTGCCTCGGCTCCGTCTGCCAGCTGTTGGATTTGCGCGGCGTCTGCCTGGAATTGTGTTTTGGCGGCTGTCACCGGGTTGGAGGCGGCCACGGAGTCGAAGTCGGCCAGGATGCTGTCCGCCTGGGCCTGGGTGAGGACGCCGGAAGCGATCAGCCTGTTGTTCGACTCCACCACCCGGGTGCGAAATCCCTGGTCAGCGGCCTCCAGCTGGGCCGCGGCGTCCTGGACCTTGGTGTTCAGCTGCGCGTTTCCGGCAGCCACCTGCGCGGCACCCGCTGCCAGTGTCCGGGAATCCCCGGGCAATGTTGCTGTCTTGTCCTTCAGTACGGAGAGCCCGCTGCTCAATTGGCCGGCGCCGGCGGTCAGCTCGTTGGCGCCGTCGCGCAGCTTGAGCTGGCCTGCGTAAAGCTCATCGGCTCCGCTGCTCAGGCCTGCGGTCCCGTCATGAAGGGCCACACTCCCGTCCCGGAGGGTGGCCACGCCGTCCGCAAGGCGACCAGCGCCGTCGGACGCCTTGACCATCTGCGTATGGATGGTGCCGAATCCGGTGAGCAACTGGTTGGCGGTTTCTTCTCCGACATCTGCAGCAACGGTGCTGTGAACAGAGGTGGTCAATTTGTCCACGATGGTGCTCAGCAGATAGTTGTTGGCGTCGTTCGTGGTGACGTTGAGCATGGCTTGGCTGGCGGAGTCAAAGCTGCCGGGGGATACGAGGTGGGCGGAAAAGTCCTGGGGTATTTTCAGGGCGAAGGCGTACTTGCCGCTGGCGACGCCCTCATCCGCCTCGTCTCCGCCTGCCACCGGGATCCAGTGGAAGACATTGCCCTCCATCAGGCTGACCGCCACTTCCCTGCCCGCCTGCAGTTCAGAGCCGTCCGCGGCGGTGGCACCTGCGTCCTCAACCACCAGTGCGGCGTCGATCTGGTCCAGGTTGCCGTACGGATCCCAGTTGGCGTAGAGGTAGACGGCGCCGTACAGCAGCGGGACCATGGTCAGCGCGAGGATGGTCAGCTTCGGCAGCAGCCCGCCCGTCATCCGCTTGAGTTCAGAGCGGGCCAGCCGCAATACGGTCACTTCGCATCCTCGGTTTCGAGTTCGAGTTCGTGGATAGCCGCCGGGCTTTCCGTTCCAGCTTTATGTTCGCTGGGCACCGCGTTGCCAATCGCAACGAGCGGACCGGACCACGACGGCGGAGGGGCAGCTACCGTAGCAACGACGGCCAGCGGCCGCCCGGCGTCGGATGCCAGTTGCTCCAGGCGCGGCAGCCAGCTGCCGGGATCGGCACTGTGCCGGTCCGGTGAGTCGACCACCAGCAAGTCCGTATGTGGGCTGGCCAAAGCCAGCGCCGTCAGGAGTTCCAGCCGGCGGGAAGGATTTAGCTGCTCAGTCCACAGGTCGCCGATGTCCTCAAAACGGTTCACCTTGAGCCACGGACTGCTAAGCAGGGCACCCCGGTAGCGGCGGGGGATCAGGGCAAGGTCCTCCGTCACGAGATCGCGCACACTCAGGTGCGGTTCAGGCTCATTGACGCCCGGGGCATCAACCAGAGCGCTGGCCGTGCGGAGTGCCTTGATACCGCGGCTGCCATCCCAGCTGATGGAGCCCCCATCGGCTTTCATCCTGCCGCTTAGTACAAGGGCCAGCGCCGTCCGCTGAGCCTGCCGTTCCCCGCAGGCAAGTACCAGCTCCCCGCGGCGTGTTCGGAGGGAGGTCGCCGGGAGCAGGGGATCCCGGCGACCGTGGACATGGAGCTGCTGGGCCAGAAGCAAGGATGCCTTTCGCGGTGGTGTTCTGCACCCAGTCTATTTGAACTGACTAGTCAGTTCAAATAGAGCGCTATAGCCCGTACTTCTCCAGTAGGCGCAGCCAGACCTCGCTGATGGTGGGGTAGGAGGGAACTGCATGCCACAGCCGGTCCAGCGGCACTTCGCCCACCACGGCGATGGTGGCCGCGTGCAGGAGTTCCGCCACGTCCGGTCCGGCGAACGTGGCTCCGAGGAGAACCCTGCGGTCCTCGTCAACCACCAGTTGTGCCCAACCCTCGTAGTTTTCCGAGTGCAGGGAAGCCCCGGCTACCTGGATGGCAAGTTCAACGGAGGAAGCGTTGTAGCCGTCCTTCTGCGCAATATCCAAGGTGCGCCCGACGGTGGCCAATTCCGGGTCGGTGAAGACAACGCTGGGCACAGCATGCTCGTTGGCAGTTTGCGCGAAGCGGCTCCAGTCCCTGGCGGCGCCTGCCAATTCCCCCTTGGCCCGGGCGGCAATGGCGTCTCCGGTGGCGCGGGCCTCGTACTTTCCCTGGTGCGTGTACAGGTTCTTGCCGGCGGCGTCACCCACTGCATAAAGCCAGGGTTCTCCGCCGGAGGGTCCTTCCACCAGCCCCGAATTGTCCGTGCGAAGGGTGAGGTGCCCGGCCTCGTTCGGCTCGAATCCTACGCTCTCCAGCCCCAGGCCTTCTAAGGCCGGATGCCGGCCCGTGGCCACGAGGACCTTTTCGGCGGTCACGCTGGAACCGTCACCCAGTTGCAGGCTCAGCGTGCCGTCGTCGTTCTCGCTGATGCTTTCCGTCGTGGTGTTGAGCCGGATCTCCACACCGTCGGCACGCAGCCCGGCCGCGACCAGGTTCGCTGCCTCCGCCGGGAAGGCCCGGAGCAGTCCGCTGCGTGCCACGAGCGTCACAGTAGAGCCCAGCCGGGCAAAGGCCTGCGCCAGTTCTGTCCCGGCGACTCCTCCCCCCAGCACTGCAAGCCGTGGCGGAACTTCCTTGGCTGAAGTTGCCTCCCGGGTGCCCCATACCTGCACGTCCTGGAGTCCCTCGATCGGGGGAGTGTTGGGTGCTGAGCCGGTAGCCAGGACTACCGCATGACGCGCGTGAAGCTGGTACGGGTTGCCGTCGAGCCCGGCGACTTCAACCGACTTGGGCCCAGTCAGCCACGCGTGCCCCCGGACCAGTTCGATGCCTGTGTCCTCCACCCACTTCACCTGCCCGTCGTCCTGCCAGTTGGACGTCATGTAGTCCCGGCGCTTGAGGACGGCCGCGGCATCCAGGGTCCGCGTCACCGCTTCCTTGGCTCCAGGTGCGGTCTGGGCTCCGTGGAGGGCAGTGCCGGGGCGAAGCAGGGCTTTTGAAGGCATGCATGCCCAGTAGGAACACTCCCCGCCCACCAGTTCCGCTTCCACCAGTACGGCGGTGAGGCCGCCCTGCACCACCCTGTCAGCCACGTTTTCCCCAACGGCGCCTGCGCCGATCACCACAACATCAAATTCACGCGAAATCGCCTCGGGCATCATGGGGAAAGCCTACGCCCGGGATCCCGGCCTGCTGCTGGAGGGGGCATCCGCCACGTGGGTTCATTCGTGGCGCAAAGCAAAAGGTCCGCACCAGCGAACCGGTGCGGACCTTATCTGTGCGCCCAAAGGGATTCGAACCCCTGACCTTCTGTTCCGTAGACAGACGCTCTATCCAGCTGAGCTATGGGCGCATCTCGTGTCCCGGGAGAAGAACCGCTCTCCCTGAACCTCGAATTACTTTACGCGAGGGTTGGCCGCGATGCCAAATCGGGAAGCATGTAATCTCGGCAACTAGACCGGTATAGGTGACCTTCGTCACTTAATTGCCGGATTTGCGCCCCAAATTCCTTGATTTCCTGCGGAAACGCATTTCTGCTGCGCCAAATGCTCAGCATACGTCCCAAAAACTCCGGTGGTCCGGACCATAGCATTTAGCTCACACCGATGAACCCGAGGAAGGGAACCGAAATGGGCGATCTGGCGCAAAAGCCGCTGCTTGAGAATGCACCCACCACACATGCCGGTCTGCTGGCATGGGTCGAAGAGGTTGCTGAGCTTACGCAGCCGGACCGGATCTACTGGGTTGACGGCTCCGAAGAGGAGAACACCCGCCTTACCGACGAGCTGGTCGCGGCAGGAACCCTCAGGCGCCTGAACCAGGACCTCTTCCCTAATTCCTTCGCCGCTTTCTCCGATCCGGCTGACGTGGCACGCGTGGAGGAGCAGACCTTCATTTGCTCCGAAAAGGAGCACGACGCCGGGTTCACGAACAACTGGATGGCACCGGCTGAGATGAAGGACAAGCTTCGCGGCCTGTTCGCCGGGTCCATGCGGGGCCGGACCATGTACGTCATTCCATTCGTTATGGGCCACCTCGACGCCGAGGACCCCAAGTTCGGCGTCGAGATCACTGACAGCGCCTACGTTGTCGCTTCCATGCGCATCATGGCCCGGATCGGCACCGATGTCCTGAACCGCATCACCGAAACGAACGCGTTCTACGTCCCTGCGCTGCACTCGCTGGGTGCTCCGCTCGAGGCCGGCCAGGCGGACGTCCCCTGGCCCTGCAACCCGGACAAGTGGATTGTCCACTTCCCGGAAGAGCGGTCCATCTGGTCTTTCGGCTCGGGTTACGGCGGCAACGCCCTGCTGGGCAAGAAATGCTACGCCCTGCGCATCGCCTCCGTTATGGCCCGTGACGAGGGCTGGCTGGCCGAGCACATGCTCATCCTCAAGCTCACCTCTCCTGAGCAGAAGACGTACTACGTTTCCGCTGCGTTCCCGTCCGCCTGCGGCAAGACCAACCTTGCCCTGCTGGATCCCACCATCAAGGGCTGGAAAGTCGAAACCCTCGGTGACGACATCACCTGGATGCGGTTCGGCAAGGAAGGCGAACTGCGCGCGGTCAACCCTGAAGCAGGCCTCTTCGGCGTTGCCCCGGGCACTGGATGGGGCACCAACCCCAATGCCATGCGGGCCATCGCCAAGGGCAGCAGCATCTTCACCAACGTGGCACTGACCGACGACGGCGGAGTCTGGTGGGAGGGCATGACCGAGGAAGTTCCCGCCCACCTCACGGACTGGCAGGGCAACTCCTGGACCCCCGACTCCGACAAGCCCGCCGCGCACCCCAACTCGCGCTTCTGCACGCCGATCGACCAGATCGACATGCTCGCCGAGGAGTACCACAGCCCCAACGGTGTTGAGCTTTCCGCCATCCTGTTCGGTGGCCGGCGCAAGACCACCATCCCCTTGGTCACCGAGGCGCGCAGCTGGTCAAACGGCATCTTCATGGGTGCAACACTGTCCTCCGAAACCACTGCTGCCGCTGCAGGCGCTGTGGGCGTGGTGCGCCGCGATCCCATGGCCATGCTGCCCTTCATCGGCTACGACGCAGGCGACTACTTGAACCACTGGGTCAACCTTTCAGCGAAGGCCAACCCCGAGCGGTTGCCCAAGATCTTCCTGGTCAACTGGTTCCGCCGGAACTCTGAGGGCGGCTTCGCCTGGCCCGGATTCGGCGACAACGCCCGTGTCCTCAAGTGGGCCATCGAGCGCCTCGAGGGTAAGGCGGACGCTGTTGAGACTCCCATTGGCTTCGTGCCCACCGGTGATTCGATCGACCTCGAAGGCCTGGACATGACTCCCGCCCAGGTGGAGGAAGCAGTCAGGGTGGACCCGACGGAGTGGGCGGCGGAACTTGCCTCAATCGAAGAATGGTTCGCCAACTTCGGCAGCTCGCTCCCCGACGCACTTCAGTCGGAGCTCACCAGCCTGAAGTCCCGGCTGGGCTGAACCCCTTAAATACAACGGCGTCCTAAGTGCGGTGGCGGCCCCGCACCTTTCCAGCGAAAGGTGCGGGGCCGCCGTCGTCCTGTCCGGACCTTTTGTCCAGCTACGCAGACCTAAATCGCCTCTACGTCCGCATACATGGACAAAGACTCCAAGGGCAGGGGTTTAGCCGGCCAGCCAGATGTCCGGGCCGAAGACCTCGTAGTGGATCCGGGTGGCCGGGATCCCGGCGTTGATTGCCTCGTTGCGGATGTTCTTCATAAAGGGCAGCGGGCCGCAGAGGTAGAGGGACGCATCGGCCGGAAGGTCCACTTCGCGCAGGGACATGAAGCCGTCCTTGGCTCCCGCCTCCGGCTGTTCCAGCCATAGCTGCAGCTCGGCACCGTCAAGGCGCTCGACGTTGTCCGTCATCTGGCTGCGCAGGGCCCAGCTTTCCAGGGCGCTCTTGGCGTGAAGTACCAGCACTTGCCGTTCGGAGCCCGAATCAGCCAGGGAACGCAGGATTGATGCCGTGGGCGTGCAGCCGATGCCGGCGGACGCCAGCACCACCGGACCGTCGCCGTCCTTCAGGGTGATCTCGCCGTACGGATTGGAGATTTCCAGAATGTGAGTTTTACCGGCGGCTGTTCGCCGCGCACCCCGAACTCCTGGACGGCCTGTTCAGCCGCTCCAACCAACGCTCCGGCAACCAGCAGCAGGCCCTGGCAGGAAGCGTTGCCGCCTTTGCCACGCAAACTCCTGAGGTAGGGACCGGGGCCTTCGCCCGGCCTTTCTGAATACCTTGCGCAGGGCTAAAGCCCGGGCCGCAGTCCGATCATTTCGAAGACCGGGTTCATCTGCCGAGAGGCGGGAAGATCTGCGATCACTACCCCGTCGAGCTCGCGGTAGAACGCCTCGCGGGCTCGGGACAGGGCAGCGCGGAGCTTGCACTCGTTGATGAGCGGGCAGTTGCCGCTGGGGGCTACACACTCCGCCGCGTCCGTTCGGGTGTCGAGCTGCCGAAGGATTTGGCCGACGGTGGCACTCCGGCCACCATGGCTCAGCCGGGAACCGCCCGTCCGGCCGCGCTCCACCTCGATCAACCCCAGGTTGCGCAGTTTGGCCATCGCCTTGCTGACATGGTTGTAGGGAGTTCCCACGGTATCGGCAATGTTTTGCGTGGTAAGCAGGGTGCCGCCAGGGGCAGCTGCCAGCACCATGAGGGCCCGCAGGCTTACGTCCGCGAAAGCGTTGATTTTCATGGCGGGGGCCGGTCTAGTCCACCCAGATAACGGGCTCGCTGGCGTCAGCCGCAAGCTCACCGAACTCCCACGTCCGGGTGATGGCGTCGGCGGAGTAGGGCAAAACGGCGGCGAACACCGGGCCCTCGCGGTGCTCGGTGGCTACATGGATCGCGTCCGAGTCCTCCTCCACCAACAGAATGTCGCAAACCACCGCCGCGGCACGAAAGTCCTCCCGGTTCTGGCGCAGCAGGGCGGTGAGGTCACTGATCATGGCATCGGCATCAAAGTCGCCGTCGGAACCTTCCTGGGCATCCGCCGGGGAAACGGCAACCAAGCGGACCTCGCCGTCGTTTTGCACTGTCAGGGCGAAGGGCAGGAAACCGCCATTGCGCTGAAGCTGTTCCTGTGCGGCGCTGATGCCCGTCCCTAGAAGGTTCTCAAGGTCCGTCGCCGTGCTCTCGGGAACGGTGTCGCGCCAGGACGCTTCACCGGCGGTAGCTTCTCCCGAACCGGATGCGCTCTCTTCAGCCATGCGTGGACTAGGCCCGGACGATCGACAGGACGCGGTCCCGGATCCGCTCCATTGTGGTGCGGTCCGTGGCCTCAGCGTTGAGCCGGAGGAAAGGCTCGGTATTGGACGGGCGCAGGTTGAACCAGTAGCTGCCGTCGTTGGCGGTGAACGTGCTGCCGTCCATCCCGTCGATGGTGAGGTCTTCGTCGGCAAAAGCCAGGCGGACGCGCTCAACTGCTGCGGCCTTGTCCTCCACTTCGGAGTTGATCTCGCCCGACGATACGTAGGGCTCGTACTCACGGCCCAGCTCCGAAAGCGGACCGTCCTGCTCGCCCAGGGCAGCCAGGACGTGCATTGCTGCCAGCATGCCGGTGTCTGCGTTCCAGAAGTCACGGAAGTAGAAGTGGGCTGAGTGTTCTCCTCCGAACACCGCCCCTTCCTTCGCCATGACTGCCTTGATGAAGGAGTGGCCAACCCGCGTGCGGACAGCCCTGCCGCCGTCGTGTTCCACGAGTTCGGGCACGGCACGCGAAGTGAGGAGGTTGTGGATGATGGTGGGGGTGGCTTCTCCCTGCGATTTGGCGCGGGCGATCTCCCGGCGGGCCACCATCCCGGTGATGGCCGACGGCGAGACCGGCTCGCCCTTCTCGTCGATGACGAAGCAGCGGTCAGCGTCACCGTCGAACGCCAGGCCGATGTCCGCACCGTGCTGGAGCACTGCAGCCTGCAGGTCGCGGAGGTTCTCCGGCTCGAGCGGGTTGGCGGGATGGTTGGGGAAGGAACCATCCAGCTCGAAGTACAGGGGAACGATGTCCAGGGGCAGTTTGGGGAGCAGGGCGTCTCCCAGGACTGCCGGGGTGGTGAGGCCGGCCATGCCGTTGCCTGCGTCCACTACCACCTTCAACGGACGTGAACCGGAGAGGTCTACCAGCGTGCGGAGGTACTCGGAGTAGTCCTTGAGCACGTCGCGGACGCTGACCTGGCCGCGCTTTTCCGCCGCAGGGATGGAACCGGTGTTCAGGTACTGCTCGGCCAGGGCCTGGATGTCCTTGAGGCCTGACTCCGAGGAGATGGGCACGGCCCCGGCCTTGGACATTTTGATGCCGTTGTAGCCCGCAGGGTTGTGGCTGGCGGTGAACGTGGCACCGGCACGGTTCAGGTAACCGCAGGCGAAGTACAGTTCGTCAGTGGAAATCAGGTCCAGGAGCTCAACGTCCGCGCCACGGGCGGTTGCGCCGCTGGCGAAAGCCTTGCTGAACTCCGGGGAGGAAGGGCGCATGTCGCCGCCCACCAGGATCGTCTGGCCCTGGAGCTGGAGGATGTCCACGAACGCGGCCCCCACGGCTTCAACGATTTCGGCGGTGATGGACTCGCCCACGATGCCCCGGACGTCGTACGCCTTGAAGGATGCCGAAAGGTCGAAAGTCGTTGTCTGTTCGCTAGTCACGGGATTTATCTTACGTGGACGGCGGAAGTGGCTGTGGAGGACGGGTTGGCAAGCGCACTATGTGACGGCGGTTCCGGCGGGCATGCGCGTTTTGTATCCCTGCCGTATCCTGCCGTATCCACAGAGGGGCGGCGTTCGGAGCCGGCTGTCAGGGGCGGCTGGGATACTGAATCAATGGTCGATAACCAGAACTCCACAGCAATCGCAGAGCCAGTCGGAAGCTCTGCCTCCAACTCCGCAACCCACCACCAGGCACTGGAGGTGCTGCGCGAGCTTGTGGGACACCCCGGGGCCGCCTTCCACGAGGGGCAGTTTGAAGCCATTGAAGCCCTGGTCGACGGCGGCAGGCGGGCCTTGGTGGTCCAGCGCACCGGCTGGGGCAAATCTGCCGTCTATTTTGTGGCGTCCCTGCTGTTGCGCCGCCGCGGCGCCGGGCCCACGCTCATCGTTTCGCCGCTGCTGGCCCTGATGCGGGACCAGGTGGCTGCCGCTGCCCGGGCAGGGGTGCGTGCCGTCGCCATCAACTCCGCCAACCAGCTCGAATGGGACGCGGTCCGTGAGCAGCTTGCCACTGACCAGGTGGACGTGCTGCTGGTCTCCCCGGAGCGGCTCACCAACCCGGCCTTCCGGGAAACGCAGCTGCCGGAGCTCATCCGGCGCACCGGCCTGCTGGTTATTGACGAGGCCCACTGCATCTCGGACTGGGGCCACGACTTCCGCCCCGACTACCGGCGGATCGCGGACTTGATCACCCAACTGCCGGATAACGTTCCGGTCCTCGCTACCACCGCCACGGCAAACTCCCGGGTTGTGCACGACATCGAAGAGCAGCTCGGAGACGGGGTCCTCACCATCCGCGGTTCCCTGGGGCGTGACTCCCTGCGGATGGGCGTCCTGTCCTTGCCGGACTCGAAGCAGCGGCTGGGCTGGCTCCTGACGCATCTGGCCGACCTGCCCGGAAGCGGCATCATCTATACCTTGACTGTGTCGGCGGCGGAAGACACCGCGCGGCTCCTCGCCGAAGCCGGGCATGACGTACTGGCCTATACCGGCCGCACCGATCCCGCGGACAGGGAACGCGCCGAGCAGCTGCTAAAGGACAACCAGGTCAAAGCGCTGGTGGCTACTTCGGCCTTGGGCATGGGCTTTGACAAACCTGACCTGGGCTTTGTGGTCCACCTTGGGGCGCCGTCTTCCCCGGTGGCCTACTACCAGCAGGTGGGCCGTGCCGGGCGAGGCGCTGCCAATGCCGACGTCCTGTTGCTTCCCGGCTCGGAGGACCGCGACATCTGGCAGTATTTCGCCACCGCGTCCATGCCCTCCGAAGAGAAAGCAGCGGCCGTCCTCACTGCCTTGGCGGAAGCCGGTACGGCACTCTCCACGGTGGCCCTGGAAGCGCGGGTTGACCTCCGCCGCACCCCGCTGGAACTGCTGCTTAAAGTCTTGTCCGTTGACGGCGCAGTGGAACGGGTGGGAGGCGGATGGCGGGCCACGGGCCAGCCATGGGTTTACGACGCGGAGCGGTACCGCCGGATCGCTGAGGCGCGCGTGGACGAGCAGGACTCCATGGTGATCTACCAGGACACCGCCGGATGCCGGATGGAATACATCACCTCCGTCCTTGACGACGAAACCGCGCAGGCCTGCGGCCGATGCGACAACTGTGCAGGGCGCTGGTTCCCGGCGGACATAGCGGACACCGCCACGGAAGCTGCCGGCCAGACCCTCAGCAGGGCAGGCGGGGTCCTGGAAGCCAGGCTCCAGTGGCCTAGCGGCATGGACCGCCTTGGCGTGCCGGTTAAGGGGAAGCTCAAGCCGGGGGAAGGGCTCGCCGAAGGGCGCGTTCTGGCCAGGCTGACGGACCTTGGCTGGGGTGGCGCCCTGCGCGCGCTGTTTGCGGCCGGCGCCGAAGACCAACCCGTGGATCCGGCCATGCTGCAGGCCTGCGTGCAGGTCTTGCGGGAGTGGGGTGGCGGCGATGCCCGCAATCCTGGTTGGAGCGGAGTCGGCCGGCCTGCCGCGATAGTAAGCATTCCGGCGCGGAGCAAGCCCGAGTTGGTGGGTTCTCTGGCCAGGGGAATCTCCGAGATCGGCCGCATTCCCTACCTTGGGGAGATGCAGCTCGCGCATGGTGGTCCCACCGGAGGCCGCGGCGGCAACAGCGCCTACCGGCTGGCCGGCGTTTGGGAGCGGCTGGTGGTGGGTCCTGAGCTCCAAGCTGCGCTTGCCGCTGTGCAGGGCCAGCCCGTGATGCTGGTCGATGACCTGACAGACAGCCGTTGGACACTCACGGTTGCTGGTCGGGCACTGAGGCAGGCCGGGGTGGGAGCGGTCCTTCCGTTGGTCCTTGCCCAGGCCGGGTGAAACCAGGCCGGCTGAAACTAGGCCAGGTAAACCCACGCAGGCCGGGTAAGACCCACACGGGCCTACTTCATGCTGGCGCGTGGCCGGGGGATGAGACCCTAGACCCGCTGGGCCTTGCGCTGGCTGACTTCCGCACCGGCATGCCGTGGCAGGAACAGGCTGTCCGCCGTGCTGGCCAGCATCAGCACAGCCATGGCGAGGAAGGCGCCACGGAAGGGTCCGGCGGCGTCTTCAGGAAATGTGCCCAGGCCGTCAAAGAGCCTAATCAGTAACGCTCCTACAGCGATGCCTGCGGCAGCGGCCAGTTGGACCAGGGTGGCAGAGACCGTGTTCGCCGAGGTGAGCTGCGCCGGTGCGATGTCCGCATACTGAACCGACGCGTAGGCCGAGAAACCGATCGAGCGGAAAGCTCCGCTGCAGACCAGCAGGGCGAAAGTCAGCGGCTCGGGCGTCTCGGGCGTGAGCAGGGCGCAAAGCACGAAAGTGGCCGCAGAGGCAACCGACGCAAAGACGAGCACAGCCTTGAAGCCGAACCGCCGGATCAGGGGAGTTGTAGCCGGCTTGATGCCGATGTTGCCGATGAACACAGCGGCCACCATGGCCCCGGCGTGCAGCGGGGTCCAACCGAACCCGGCTTGGAACATCAGGGGCAGCAGGAAGGGGACCGAACTGATGGTCAACCGGTAAGCGAACCCGCCGGTGGCCATGGCCCTGAACGTCCGGGCGCTGAAAACCCCGAGGTCAAAGAGTGGATAGCGGGCACGCCGCATCCACAGCACGGAGCAGGCGAGAGCAACCGCGCCTGCTCCTGCACTCAGGGCGGCCCAGGGAGCGGGGTGGGTGCTCGCCAATTCGAGGCCCACCACCAGGGCCCCCACGCCGAGCGTCGTGAGGAACAGCCCCAGCCAATCCAGCCGCCGCCCCCGGTCACCTGCCGCTGCCGGGACCAAGCGGAGTGCGGCCAGGAATGCAGCCGCACCCAGCGGGAGGTTGATCAGGAAGATCCAGTGCCAGGACAAATAGGTGGTGAGGGCCCCGCCCACCAAGGGAGCGAGGACCGGTGCCAGGAGGCCGGGCCACACGAGGAACGCCGTGGCGCGGAGGAGTTCTGCTTTCGGCGTCCCGCGAAGGACCAAGAGCGTTCCGACGGGAACCATCATGGCCCCGCCCAACCCCTGCATGATCCTGCTGAGAGTGAGGGCGGTAAGGTCCTGGCTCAGCGAGCAGGCCAGGGACGCCAAGGTGAAGATCGCAATGGCAAGGCAAAAAACGCGCCGGGCGCCAAACCGTTCAGCCAGCCATCCGCTCAGCGGGATGCCCATGGCAACGGTCAGCAGGTATGCCGTCATCGTGATGTTTACGTCAGCGGCGGGAACCTTGAAGTCGTCAGCGATGTTGGGAATGGCCGTGGTGAGGACCGTGCCGTCCAGGAACTCCATAAAGAAGGTCGCGGCGACCAGCAGTGCCAGGCGGGGACTCCAGGCCCGCGTGCTGCCTGGCGTCTCATCCACTGTGTCGCTTACTGCCATCCGTTCATCATTCCACCGCGGCGGTATCCCGGGATGCATCTGTCCGCACCGCGGACGGGGGTTAGCGGACGGCGAGGGCAGCCGGGGCGGCAGGCAGCACCATCGGCGGGGACGCAAAAGGCCCCGGTCCAGGACCGGGGCCAAACGCGGAGACGGGGGGATTTGAACCCCCGGTGGAGTTGTGCCCCACACTTCATTAGCAGTGAAGCCCATTCGGCCGCTCTGGCACGTCTCCAATTGCTATTCCTAGCCCACCAAGGATACGCAGAACGTGGCACGCAGTGCAAAACGGGCCGCAAGCCCCTTCAAAGAGCCCGCCAGGATCGCCCGCCGGCTACGAACGCGGGACCTGCCCGGGCCGCACTAACCTGATTTCGCGCAGGTTCTCCCAGTCGGGAATTACGTCCGCAGCGCCGTCGGGTGCGAAGCCGAAGTGGCTGTAGAAGCCAATCGCACGCCCGTTCCCAGCAGCCACCCACAGGCTTGCCGCGCTGTCGCCCAATGCTTCCTCCAGGAGCCGGCGCCCCAATCCCAGCCCCTGGTGCGATGCCAACAGGTACAGTCCCCACAATTCCAGGTCCCCGGACGAGGGCGGCCCTGATGTATGCCAGGAATCGCCGGAAGGCATACGCCGGATACCCGCGAACCCCACGATCACGCCGTCGTCGCAGGCCACCCAGGCTTCCGCAGGCTCCGCAGCATCGAGGAGGTGGCGCCAGAGCGGCAGCCGGTTATCGGGAGTCTGGGACGCCAGGAACCCCTCGGACAGCATGCCGCGGTACGTCTCCTGCCAGCAGCGGACGTGCACCTCCGCCAGCCGCTCCACATCAGCCCGCGCCGCCCGCCGCACGGCCAGGGACACCGCTACGCCGTCCCGCCCGCCAGCGCCTTCCAGAGGAAGTGCTGGCTTCGGGCCTGCAGCGCTGCCGCCTGCCGGTTGTCGGACGCTCCGGCGTGTCCGCCCTCAAGGGCCTCGTGGAACCAGACGTTCGGGATGCCCATGGCCAGCATCCGGGCAGCCATCTTGCGGGCCTGCACCGGACCCACGCGGTCGTCGGAAGTGGCCGTCCAAACGAACGTGTCCGGGTACTCAACCCCATCCTTGAGCAGGTGGTAGGGAGAAAAGGTGCGGATGTACTCCCACTGCTCCGGCACGTCAGGGTCACCGTACTCGGCGATCCACGAATGGCCGGCGGACAGCTTGGTGTACCGGCGCATATCAAGCAGCGGCACGCCGCAGGAGATTGCCCCGAACAGCTCGGGGTACTGCGTGAGCATGTTTCCCACCAGCAGGCCGCCATTGGACCCGCCCACGCAGCCCAGCCGCTCCGGGGAGGTGACACCGCGGGAGATCAGGTGCCGGGCCACGGCCGCGAAGTCCTGGTAAGCCTTGTGCCGGTTCTCCTGCAGGGCTGCCCGGTGCCACCCCGGACCGTATTCCCCGCCGCCGCGGATGTTGGCCACCACGTACACACCGCCCCTGGAGTGGGATGCTTCCCCATTGGTGCCGGCGGAAGTGGAAGTCCGGCGTTCCAGCCAGGCCCTGCCCACAGTGCCGCTGTAGGCCGGAGTGCGGGAGACCTCAAAACCGCCATAGCCGGAGAGCTGGGTGGGGTTCTGCCCGTCCAGCGGGAGGTCGCGCGAGGCGACCTGGAAGTAGGGAACCCGGGTTCCGTCGTCGGAAACGGCGAAGTGCTGCTGCACTTCATAGTTTTCATCGGCAAAGAACGACGGCGAGGCCTTGACTGTCGTTTGCCGGCTCACCACCCCGGGCGTCCCCGCTGCGGCGCGCTCCAATGTGCCCCGCATCAGCGTGCTGGGGGTGGTGAAGCCCGTGGCGACGAGCCAGAAGTCGTCGCCCGCGCCGCCGTCGGCTTCGTCTTCATCGTCCACCGAGTAGGCGTTGACGTCGTGCAGCGGCGGACAGGCATCCAGCAGAGTGGACTCCCAGGCTCCAATGGCGTCACCCGTTGGCCGGGACGGGTCGAGAACACGAATCTCGGAGGAAACGTCCTTCAGCAGGTTGAGCAGCAGGAAGTTCCGGGTCCAGCTCCAGGACTGCAGCGAAGTGTTGGCATCCGGAGTGAACAGCACTGCCACCTCGCGCACGCCGGCCAGGTAGTCCTCAAACCGGGCGGCCAGGAGCGATCCCGCGGGATAGGTCGACCCGTTCAGCACCCAATCCTGCTGGGGACGGAACAGCAGCCATTCCCGGTGCGCGCTGACGTTGACGTCGGTGGGGACGTCGATGACCACCCAGGAACCCTCGCGCAGTACGGAATTGCTCCTGTTGTAGAAGTCGATGTAGTCAACCGCGAAGGTCCTTTCGAACCCCGGCGTGGAGTCGTGGGCCACCACTGCCATCATGTGGTTCTCGGGCACCTCGAACAGGCGGGGCGCTTCGGCCAGGGAGGCACCGCGCTTAAGGGTGACGGCGGTCCGGGCGTACGAGGAAGCAGTCCGCGGAAGGCCCTCCGCGGTGGAGGCCACCAGCAGGGTGTCTGCATCCAGCCACGACACGTTCCCCTTCGCCGTTGGCAGGTCAAAGCCGCCCTGCGCGGGGTCCACGAACATCCTGGATTCCACGTCGTATTCGCGGTAGTGGTTGGCGTCGCCGCCGTCAGGTGAAAGCGCCAGCAGCGCCAGCCGGTAGGGCGCACCTGGCGCAGGGCGGAGGAAGGTTGCCCCGTGGAAGACCCATTCTTCGCCCTCGGCGGCGGACAGGGCGTCCACGTCCAGCAGGACATCCCAAACAGGGGTGTCGGTGCAGTAGCTGTCCCACGTGGTGCGGCGCCACAGGCCCTTGGGGTTCTGCTGGTCCTTCCAAAAGTTGTAATACCAGTCCCCGCGCTTGCCCACCATGGCGATCCTGTCCGTGGAGTCCAGCACCTCAAGGATCTTTCCCTCGAGTTCCACGTAGTCGGCGTCCTCCAGCAGGTCCTCCGTGCGTGAATTCTGTTCCTTCACCCAGGCCAGTTGCTGCTCGCCGTAGATCTCCTCGAGCCAGGCATTCTCGTCAGTGGGCTCGGGCGCGAGGCCCGAGGGTGCGGTGCCGGTGGTATCGCCGGAGGCGGGCGCTGGATCAGCTGCAGTGGTGGTCATGGCCCCATCCAAACAACATCCGCAGACGGCTGGCAAGTCAAGGGTTCAGCGCGGACTTTGTTTGAGCCCGTACTCTGGATGCCGTGGAAAAAACGCAGAGCATCCGGACCGCCATTGTTGGGGCGGGTCCCCGGGGCACCAGTGTCCTGGAACGCCTGCTTGCCCGCAGTGCCACGTTGAGCGCGGCCGGCGCGGGCCCGGTGCGGCTCCACATCCATGTCATTGATCCCTATCCTGCAGGTCCGGGCCATGTGTGGCAGCCAGGGCAGTCGCGGCTGTTCCTGATGAACACGCAGTCCTTCTATCCCACGCTGATTCCTGAGGACCCTGCCTTGGCGCCGCCGGTCGCCGGCACTACCTTCGACCAGTGGCGGGCCCGGCAGCAGAAGGACCCTTTACCGTCCCTGAACGAAGAAGAACTGGCGGAACTTGCGGTCCTGGCCGCCAGCGATTTCCCCAGCCGTGCACTGTACGGCCGGTACCTCCGCAGCACCGTGGAGGAGCTGATGCGGAACGCACCCGACGGCGTCACCATCGACTTCCACGAAACGTCCGCACTGTCGGTGCGCCCCTCAGGAGACGGAACGTTCGACGTCGGCCTGGCCACGGGAGCCACGATCCGCACCGAATCCGTAGTGCTGGCGCTCGGCCACATCCCGTCCCGGCTGAATCCTGAACAGCGTGAGCTGCAGTCCTCGGCCGAGCAATTGGGCCTTCGGTATTTTCCTCCTGCGGTGCCGGCAGACGTGGACTGGTCCCTGATTCCGTCCGGGGAACCTGTCCTGGTCCGCGGCATGGGACTGAACTTCTTCGACACCATGGGCCAGCTGACCGAGGGCCGCGGCGGCAAGTTCATCAGCAACGGGACGGTGCTCCGTTACGAGCCCTCAGGCCAGGAACCGCGCATCATTGCCGCCTCCCGGCGAGGAACGCCGTACCGGGCCAAAGCCGCGCTGAACGGCTACTACCCGGCATCCGTGACCCTGCGCTACTTCACTGAGGCTGCGCTGGAACGCTTCAAAAAGGCCGGTATCCGCCCCGCATTCGACCATGATTTCTGGCCCCTCCTGCACCGGGATGCGCTCTGGGCCTACTACTCAACCCTGGTGCGCTCGCAGCCCAATGCCGTGCCTGATTCGGCTGCCTTCCTCGAAGCCCTTGACGAGGCACTCCACCCGCACGCGCACAGTGCCGCGAACTGGGAGGACAGCGTCGAGAGCGTCCTCGCTGTCCACGTTGGGCCCCGGCACCGGCTGGACCTGCCGGGGCTCGCTGCGCCGCTGGCGGGCCGGTCCTTCGGATCGCGCGCAGAGCTTGACGCCGCCGTCGTGGATTACCTGCTGGACGATGCGCGCCGCTCCGCCCTGGGCGAGGATGACCCGGTGAAGATGGCCATTGGGGCCCTACACCATGGCCGCGCGGTGCTGAAGACAGCGGTAGCCGACGGCGGCATCACCGATGAATCCTGGGTCGCGGGACTGCGTGGCTGGTTCGAGTCGTTTGTGGAAGGACTGGCCAGCGGGCCTCCTGCGCTGCGCTCCGAACAGCTCGCGGCACTGGCAAGAGCAGGAGTGGTCAGTTTCGTTGGGCCCGACCCCAAGTTCGGGGTGGATCGCAGGAATGGTGTCTTCACTGCCTTTTCGCCATGGGTGGACGATGCGCCGGTGGCAGCACGGACCATGGTGGAGGCGCTGGCGCCCGGCAACAGAGTCTCCGCCAACGATTCGCCGGTATTGGAGCAGCTGCTGGCCGACGGCCTGGTGCGGCCCCGGCTCATGATGTCGGTGGAAGGCGCGCCAGTGCAGTCCACCGGCCTGGATGTTGAGCCGCACCCTTACCGCCCTCTGGCAGCGAACGGTTCCGTGACGGAAGGCCTCTACGTGCTGGGACTGCAGCTCTCCTCCACCCAGTGGGGCACAGCCATTGCGGCCGAAGCCGTCCAGTCCGGCGGGCCGAACTACCGCAGCGGCCAGCGCACGCTGCGCGACGCCGACGAGATTGCCGGCGCCATCCTGGGGCTCTAGCAAACCCCAACGCTCTCTCACTTGATGCGCGTTAAACCTCTACGCTCTCTCACTTGATGCGCCTTAAACCCCTACGCTCTCTCACCCCGTTCACTTGGGTGAGAGAGCGTAGGAGGAATGCCGGCGTTATCTGAGAGAGCGTTTGCGGCGGATGCCGAAACCAGTCCCTTAGCCCCGCAGGCACACCTGGTACTGGAGCCAGGCAGCAGCGTAGCGGATCCAGCCCAGGACGTCGTACCACTTGGTCGGCTTCGCCGGCGCGATACAGACCGGGTCAACCGGAACGCTTGCCACCCTCACCTCAACAGTGACTGCCGTGCCGGACTCGGCTGCGGTGAGGACAAGGGTTCCGGTACCGGCAGCGGCGCCCGAGGGAACGGGCAGGTTGACGTTAGCTGCGCCGGCTTCCACAGGCATGGACCCGAGCTGGGCCGCCGTGCCCGCAGAGTCGGTGAATACGGCTGACAGCGTCTTGTTGACCGGGCTGCCGAGCGACGTCAGGTCCAGCTTGGATACTGCCAGTGTGATGGCCTCACCTGGCTTGACCTCGCCGGGGGTGGTGTTGATGACGGCAACGGAGCGGCGGGCAAAGTCAGGCGAGAGGGGGCCGCTCTTCTGCAGGTATCCGATCCAGGCGTCCCGGTCCACCAGGCCCGAGTCTTTGGTGTTGGACCCTGCAGTGAAAATGCGGAAGTTGTCGCCGCCGGTGGCCAGGAAGCTGAACGTACCCACCCGGTAGGACTTGGCCGGATCGAGCGCGGCCCCGTTCACCCGCACGGAGGTGATGCGGTCTCCGGCGGGCCGGGCTGCATCGTAGGTGTAGTTCACGTTCTTGGACAGGCCGAGCTGGATGTAGGCGCGGCTGGGTACCGTGCCGTCCGGGTTGGTCTGCCACTGCTGTTCCAGCAGCGTCTTGAGCTGGGCGCCGGTCAGGGACGTGGTCCACAGGTTGTTCACGAACGGGAGCACCGCGTTCGCCTCGGCGTAGGTGACAGTACCGTCCGGAGCGTAGTAGAGCTCGTTCCGGAGTCCGCCGGCATTGACCACACCGATTTCGGCGCCGCCCAGTTCTGCCGGCTGCAGCGAATCCAGCAGGGAATCGGCCACCAGGTTGCCCAGGGTTGACTCGCTGCCGCGGTCATCACGTTTGGCAACACCGGCGGCGTCAGTGGTGAAGGCCGTAGTGATGTCCGCCGTGACGGCGCCAACGGGCTGGTTGCCCACGACGGCGGCATCCGCGAGTGCCTTCTTGACGATGGCATCGACGGCGGCAACCCGCGCGAAGGCGGCGATCAGGTCCGCCGCGGGATCGGTGGTCCGCTTGACGTTGCCGGCCTTGTACGCGGTGACCTCCTTGGTGGCGGTGTCAACGGTGAGCTGGATCTGCCCCACATTCTCACCGTAGTTGCCTGTCTGGACGATCGGGCGGGTCCTGCCCTCACCGTCCGGGACCGGGGCATCCCAGGAGTACTCCTTGTGGGTATGCCCGGTAAAGATCGCGTCGACGTCTGAAGAAGTCTCGGTGACCAGCTTCGCGAAGGGCCCGCCGGCGGCCACTTCCTCCTCCAGGGTGGCGCCTTCCACCGTTCCCGAACCGGCGCCGTCGTGGTTTTCCACGATGATGACGTCGGCAAGCTTCTCCGACGTGATCCGTGCCGCTGCCCGGTTGATGGCGTCCACCGGGTCGCCGAACTCAAGGTCGGCTATGCCGGCGGGAGTCACCAGGGAGGGGACTTCCTGCGTGACGGTGCCGATGACGGCCACTTTGATCCCGTTCATGTCCAGGACGGTGAACTCCGGCAGCACGGGCTCGGTGGTGCCCTTCTTGTAGACGTTGGCTCCCAGGTAGGGGAACTTCGCGTTGGTACCGCCGGCGACGACGCGGTCCCGCAGGTCCGCCCAGCCGCCGTCGAACTCGTGGTTGCCCACGGCGGAAGCCTGAAGCTCCAGGGCGTTCAGCACGTCGATGGTGGGCTGGTCCTTGGCGACGGCGGACGCAAACAGAGACGCTCCGATGTTGTCACCGGCCGAGAGGAAAGCGGTGGCACCGGGGGCGGCTGCGGCCCGGAGCTTCTCAATGGTGCCTGCCAACTGGACCGTGTTGGTGTCGATCCTGCCGTGGAAGTCGTTGATGCCCAGGAAATTCAGGTCAACGGTGGCGGGCGCGGACTCCAGGTTTAAGCCCACGATCACGGGGTCGTGGTCGCTGGCGCGGTACTGGTCCGGCGCGTAGTAGTCGGTGACGTTGTTGTTGTAGCGGCTGTACTCCAGGGCTACGGATTCCACCGAGTTGATGTTCCAGATGTCGGCTCCGGCGACCGCGGCGTCTGCTGCCGGGGAAGCCAGGATGTGGTCCAGGGAACCCACCATTCCGCCGAACAGGTAGGAGTGCTTGGCGGTGCCGTCGGCGTTGCGTGCCTTGTCGTCCTGGTTGACGTAGCCCTCGTCCGTGAAGACGTTGATGGGGTCTTCCTTGGCGTACGCATTGAAGTCGCCGATCAGGAAGACCTTGTCCGTGCCTTTGGACTGCTGCAGGGACTTGGTGAACTCCAGAAGGGACTTCGCCTGGGCTGTACGGGCCAGGTTGGACGCACCTTGTCCCTTGTCCGTGTCCTCCGGAGTGGCAGCGGAGCCCTTGGACTTGAAGTGGTTGGCGATGGCGATGAACTCTGTCCCGGCGCCGCCGCCCACCGGCTTGAAGACCTGGGCCAGCGGCTTGCGTGCGCTGGCGAATGCCACGGTGTCGTTGTGGATGATGGACTCACCCACAGGTTCTGCAACAGCCTTCTTATAAATGAAGGCGGTGCGGATCATGTCCTCATCGCTGAGCGGCGGCGCGTTGGCAGGCGAACGGACGTAGTCCCAGATGCCCGGGGTCTGGACGTTCAGCGCATCCACCAGCTTGGCCAGGGCGTCATCCCGGTTCTTGCCGAACTGTGCGGAATTTTCGATCTCCATCAGCGTGACAACATCTGCGCCGGCCTTGGTGATGGCCGCGACGATCTTGTCCTGCTGCCGTTCGAAGTTCTCAGCGTTGGCGGCGCCGCGGGCGTCACAGCCACCGCGGACAGTGACGGGGTTGCCGGCCCGGTCCTCGTAGAACGTGCAACCCTCCAAGGTGTCGCCTGTGGTGGGGAAGTAGTTGAGGACGTTGAAGGAGGCGAGCTTCAGGTTGCCTCCTACCGGGGCGGGAGCTTCAGTGCGGGTGGCGCCGAAGGTGGCCGGCTGTGCCGTGGCCCTGTTGCCCTCCGTCAGGTGCGTCAGTGGCTGGAGCTTCCAGGCATTGTTGGCATAGCCGAGGACCACATTGGTGGTGAACGTGACGGGGGAGCCAACCCGTACCGGTTCAGCGGTGGTCAGGTAGGGCAGGACCTGCGCCTTCGTGGCGGCGTCCTTTAGGAAGTTTGTGCTGGAGCCATCGTCGAGCTTGATGCCCCGGGCGGCATTCTCCGCCACCATTGCCGTGTGCTCGGCCGAGCCGTAGGGGGCGACGGCGGTGGGCTGGACCAGGGGAGTTGTTCCGCCGGCGAGGCCGATCTCGCCATACTGGTTCAGCGTGTAGTTGTCTGTCACCGTCAACGGGCCCTGGGGTGCCAGGAGCATGCCTTCCAGGGATTCACGGAAGGTCTCGTTGGCTGGCAGCGTGAAGGTGGTGGCCTTCACTTCGGGTGCAGGCTCTGTCAGCCTGGTGAGCCCAGCCGCTGCCGTGACGTTGAGCTGGGTCATGCCAAAGTACTCGGCCACCGTGCCCGTCACCTGGACGTGGTCTCCGGCCTGGACCGACGCCGCTGTGGCGGGGGAGTAGACGAAGATCCCGTCGGAAGCCGCATGGTTGGTTGCCGTCAGATCCCCGCCGGTTCCCGGGGTCTGCACGTAGTAGCCATTGAGCCCGCCGGTCGGGAAGACTGCCGTGACCTTGCCCGTGGTGGTCACCGTGGAGCCGGTCAGCGGGCTTTCGGTGCCCGTGCCTTGGATTTCTGCGATAGTCCGGGTTGAAGGCGTGGGCGTGGGCGTGGGGTCGGGTGTTGGGGCAGGTGTGGGATCTGGTGCCGTGGTGCCACCCGCCGCCGTCGGGGTAATGCTGGCACTGAGCGAGAAGTCCGCGGAGTTGCTGTTGCTGTCCGCGCCGGCTGCGCGATTCAGGCTTCTGACGTCGGTGTTGGCGGTCGGGGCCTGGGCTGCCTGCGTTTCGAAAGTGTTCGAGGTGCCGTAGCCGAGGAGATCGGCCACGCCGGCAGGCTCCACCTGGGAACCGGTGCCCAGCACGACGGCGGTGCGCTGCCTCGCCAGAATCAGTGTCCCGGCACTGCCGGAGGGGTTGATGCCGGTAGCTACCAGGTCCGCTGCCGGCAGGTCTGCACCGGCAGCGCCACCGTTATTGCTTCCTCCCTGGATGAGGTAATGCCCCTTGGCTGGGATGGAACCGGTCAGCGCAACCACGCCGGTGGGGGCCGCGATGCCTGAGGCGGCACGGTACTGAACCGACCAGCCCTCCAGGGAAACCGGAGCGTCCGAGGAGTTGTACAGCTCAACGAATTTGTTCTTGTAGGCGGCGCCTTCGCTGCCACCGCTGAGATAGGCCTCGTTGATGACAACGGGCGAGGTTCCCGCCGCGGCTGAGACCTCCGCGACCGAGTCGGCAGCAGCAGGAAAGGCCGCGAAGGGTGCTATGAGCCCCGCCGACAGCGCTGTCCCCAGCGCTAATTTCCAAGGTGTTTGATGCATCCGCTCTTACTTTCAGAAGGGTCTCCCCGGTAGGGGAGCCGATGGAAGGTGTCCAGGTTTTTACCGACGGACAAGGGCCCGGATCCTGCTCCTGGTCAAGTGGTATCCGGCACATCACAACAGCGCTGAATGAACGCAAGGTTGATAGCGCGTGCATTCGGCAGGACGTTCCCCAGCGGAACGCCGCGCCCCACCGGCCGGCGCCCCAGTAGCCCGGTCCGGTGTTGCTGTCAGCAGTGGTTGGGTTGGTGGCCGGAACCCCATGTGCCGGCCATCACAAAAGAATACCGGCCGGTAGCTTCAGGGGAAGCTCCGGCCGGCAGTTCTTTCAAATTTTTGCGACGCGTGGAACCAGGCTTCTGCCTACTGGTCCTGCACAGACCCGGAGGGGCTCGAAATAACCTTGAACATGCCGCCCATGGGATCTGCCAGTTGCGCAACCCTCCCGAAGTCGCTGTCCGCCGGTCCGTCCAGAACGGAGCCTCCCATCGCCACGGTGCGCTCAACCGCGGCATCGGTATCCTCCACGGCGAAATACACCTGCCAGTGGGACGGGACAGCCTCGGGAAGATACCCGGAAGCGTCCATGATCCCGGCCTGGGCGGTTTCCCCCGCGCCCAAGGTGGTGTAACGGAACTCGGGAGCGTCGCTCATGACACTCGTCTGCCAGCCAAAAACGTTTTCGTAGAATCTGACAGCATGGTCGTAATCCTTGGTGTGCAGTTCATGCCACGCCGGGGCGCCGGGTTCGGCCGCGATCTCATACCCGCCCATCCCGCTGGGCTGCCAGGCACCCACAGACGCACCGCTGGAATCGGCGAAATAGGCCATGACTCCCTGCGCCGGGACTTCCATGGGCTCCATGTAGATCTGTCCGCCGTTGGAGGACGCCGAGGCTGCCGTGGCGTTGGCGTCTTCGGTATACAGGTAGGTGGACCACATGTCCGGGAGCCCGGCCTGGTCCTCCTGCTTCTGCATTATGCCGGCCACCGTTTTCCCGTTCTTGCGGGCGGTGATGTAGCCGCCGTAGAGTTCCTGGTCACCCGCTTCGAACTGCCAGCCAAAAAGTTCCCCGTAGAACTCACGGGCCTTTGTGGTGTCGGAGGTCATAAGGTCGATCCAGCAGGGGGAGCCGGGTTTGATATCGGGAGCAGGCATAGCGGTCTCCTGGGTGAGTGGTAATCCGTTGGTTAGCAACGGATGGATTTCCGTTCCTGGATGGACACCATGAGGCTATGCGGGGGGTCTGACACTTTCAATGGTTCGGGCCCGTTCGGGTACATCGCCGCAGGTCCCGGGATAAACGAAGGACCCCTGCCGGCCAGCGTGCTGGCGGACAGGGGTCCCAATCGCGGAAGGTAAGAGATTCGAACTCTTGGTACGGGGTTACCGCACACTAGTTTTCAAGACTAGCTCCTTCGGCCGCTCGGACAACCTTCCTCGACTAGTAGTGTTTCATAGGCACTTGCCTGCAACAAAACAGAGACCGGAAGCTGTCCGGTGCACACTGGTTGCAGCCAGTATTCAGTCAGAAACGGGAGTGTTCCATGAAAGCCGTCTACATATCCGAACCGGGCGGCCCGGAAGTACTTGAGGTCCGCGAGGCGGACGCTCCGGTACCCGGACCCGGGGAGGTGCTGATCGACGTCGTCGCCGCCGGCCTAAACCGCGCGGACGTGCAGCAGCGCAGGGGTTTTTACCCGCCGCCGCCCGGCGCTTCCGAGATTCCGGGGCTGGAGGTTTCAGGCCGGATTGCAGGCTTTGGCCCCGGCGTCAGCAAGCCCTTTTCCCTTGGCGACAAGGTGGTGGCCCTGCTGGCAGGCGGCGGATATGCCCAGCAGGTGGCGGTGCCGGCTGAGCAGGTCCTGCGCGTGCCCGACGGCGTGGACCTGGTTACTGCGGCGTCGCTGCCGGAGGTGGCCGCCACTGTTTACTCCAACCTCGTCATGACTGCCCAGCTCCAGGCCGGCGAGACGGTCCTGATCCACGGTGCCACCGGCGGTATCGGTACTATGGCCATCCAGCTGGCCAAGGCCTTGGGCGCCAAAGTGGCAACGACGGCCGGCACCGACGAAAAGGTGGGGACGGCAAAAGCCTTCCTCGGTGCCGATATTGCGATCAATTACGCCGAAGAGGATTTCCCGGCGAGCCTCCGCGAGCAGAATGGCGGGCGTGGCGCTGACGTGATCCTCGACGTCGTCGGTGCCAAGTACCTCGCGCAGAATGTCGATGCGCTCGCCGACTATGGACGGCTGGTGGTGATTGGCCTGCAGGGCGGCACCAAGGGGCAGCTGGACCTGGGACAGCTCTTGACGAAGCGGGCCGCTGTGGTGGCAACGGCGCTAAGGCCCCGGCCGGTTGAAGAAAAAGGTGCCATCATGAACGCGGTCCGTGACGCCGTCTGGCCGTTGGTCAGCGACGGCAGGATCCGTCCGCTGGTAGCCAAGACCTTCCCGCTGGACCAGGTGCAGGCTGCGCATACATACTTCGACAGCGGCGACCATGTGGGGAAGATTCTCCTGCTGATGTAGCGGCCCCGGCACATAGATACTGAGTATTGCTTAAGGATCGCATCTGCGTTACGCTCAACATACGCGGTATGCACGCGCCTTGGGGGAGCGTGCATACCAAAGCTTTCAAGCGCAAGGAGCGCCATGTCCATCCGCCACAGCCTCCTCGCCCTGCTCCAGGACCAGCCGCGCTACGGCTACCAGCTGCGGGTCGAGTTCGAAAACCGCACAGGCGCCACCTGGCCGCTGAACATCGGGCAGGTATACACCACGCTGGACCGGCTGGAACGCGATGGCCTCGTCTCCAAGGACGGCGACGACGGCGAGGGCCACGTGATCTACAGCATTACCGACGCCGGCAAAGCCGAGGTGGGGAACTGGTTCGCGGCCCCGGTGGAGCGGAACAACCCGCCGCGAAACGAGCTTGCCATCAAGCTGGCGCTCGCCGTCACCATCCCGGGCGTGGACGTGCAAGGCATCATCCAGGCGCAGCGGGTGGCTTCCATCAAGGCCCTGCAGGACTACACCAAGGCCCGCAGGGACACCGCCACGAGCCAGCGCGCGGGAGACACCGCCTGGCTACTGGTCCTTGATTCCCTGATCTTCCAAACAGAAGCAGAGGTCCGCTGGCTGGATCTTTGTGAGGCCAGGATGGTCCAGCAGGCGCAGTCCGCCGGGCAGGCACGCAGGACGTCCACCGGGGTTACGGAAGCCGCGGCCCCGCTCAACGCGGACAGCCGCCGGTGAGCGTCCAGGGGCCGCAGCAGGTCCTGGAACTTGCCGGGGTCAGCAAGACTTTCGGGGAGGGCGCGACGGCGGTTGCCGCACTTCGCGACGTCGACCTCACCATCGGTGCGGGAGAGTTCGTTGCGGTGATGGGACCGTCCGGGTCCGGCAAGTCCTCCTTGCTGGCGCTTGCCGGGGGACTGGACCGTCCGACGTCGGGCAGTGTCTTTGTTGAGTCCACGCCGCTTGCGGGGTTGGGGCTGAACGACCTGGCGCGCCTCAGGCGCCGTGCCGTCGGCTACGTCTTCCAGGACTTCAACCTCGTCCCCACCCTGACGGCGGCCGAGAACGTGGCGCTGCCGCTGGAACTGGACGGCACGGCATCCCGGAAAGCCCATCGGCAGGCGCTGGACGCGCTGCGGCAGGTGGGAATCCCCGAGTTGGCGGACCGCTTCATGGACCAGATGTCCGGAGGCCAGCAGCAGCGCGTGGCCATAGCCCGTGCCGTGGTGGGACAACGGCGCCTGATCCTTGCGGACGAGCCGACGGGAGCACTTGATTCCACTACCGGCCAAGGGGTCATGGAAGTCCTGCGCTCGCGTGCGGAGGCAGGTGCCGCCGTTATGCTCGTCACCCATGAGGCCCGGCACGCGGCCTGGGCGGACCGCGTGGTGTTCCTTCGCGACGGCCGCATCGTGGAGCAGGCGGCTGCACTGCAGGATCCCGCTGTTCTGCTGGCGCAGGCAGGCCGCTGATGCCGCTGGACCTCGCTCCGGCCCCGGGCGGGCGCCCGGGCAGTTTCCGCCTTGCCCTGCGTATGGCCCGCCGGGACATCAACCGGCACAAAGGGCGCTCGCTGCTTATCATCCTGCTGATCATGCTTCCGGTAGCCGGCATGACGGGGGCGGTTACTCTGTTCCAGAGCACGCAGAAAACGTCGGAAGAGATTGTCCGGTACGAGCTCGGGGGCACGCAGGCCCGTTTCAGTGCACTGCCCGTGCCCAACGCGGATTCTGTCCAGGATCCGCTGAACGACACAATGGTTGCGCACAGCACGGGAGTCCATGATGCCGACTTCACAAGCGCGGACCCCGTGGACCTGATCCCGCCGGGTTATGAGGTTCTGCCCCAACGCGAGTTGGACCTGACAACAGGTGTGGGGGCGGCTACGGTGTCCCTGCAGGGCCGGCTGGTTGACGCACTGCATCCCGCCTTTACGGGAAAGTACGCGCTCCTTGAGGGAAGGGCTCCCCGGTCCGCGGAAGAGGTCCTGGTATCTCCCGGCTTGCTGGAGCGGTTCAGCCTTGGGCTGGGCCAACAAATCACGACGTCGGCGGGTTCTTTTGTGCCCGTCGGAACCCTCCGGGACGCCGATGCTTCGGACCGGAACTCCTTTATTTTCCTGCGTGACGGGCAGGTGCCGGATTCCGTCCTGGACCAGCAGTCCAGATCTCCGCAGTCGATGTCCTACTACGTTGTTGGCCCGGAACCGGTGACGTGGTCCCTTGTTCGCAAGGCCAACAGCCAGGGGGTGGGTGTGCTGTCGCGCAGTGTCGTGCTCAATCCGCCGTCCGTGGATCAGCAGGCTATCCAGGGCGTCCCGCCTCCCCAGCGGCATTCAGACTTCATGGCGCTTTATGCAATGTTCGGCCTGATGGCCGCGCTGGCGCTCCTGGAGGTTGGCCTCCTGGCAGGAGCCGCTTTCGCGGTTGGTGCCAAAAGGCAGGTTCGGGAGCTGGCGCTGCTGGCGGCGTCAGGAGCCGATTCACCGACAGTCCGCTCGGTGGTGACGGCAGGGGGACTGTGGCTGGGCGGCATTGCCGTCCTGTCCGGCGCCGCATTGGGCCTCTGCTCGGCAGCAGGCGTTGTGCACTGGGTTCGCTTTATGGGTTCTCCGCGCTTTCCCGGCTTCCATCCCGACGTGCCGCTGACACTGGTCTCCATGGTCATGGGCCTCGTGTGCTGCATCCTGGCGGCGATGGCTCCGGCGAACCAAGTGGCCCGGCAGGCGGCGCTCGGCGCCCTCAAATCCGGCAGGGCCCCTGCCGGCAATGGAAAACGGACAAGCCTGGCCGGGGCCGCGCTGCTGCTCGTGGCAGGAGGGCTGCTGGCCACGGGATGGCTGCTCGGGCAGTCAGCCGCCGATCCGGACACAAAAGCCGAGCAGCTCCCTCTGGTTGCAGGGTTGCTGATTGCGGGAGCCGTCCTTGCCGTCGTCGGCCTTGTGCTCATCGTCGGCTGGGCCATTGTTGGCCTGACCGCCAGAACGGACTGGTTGCCGCTGTCCATGCGGCTGGCTGCCCGCGACTCCACCAGGAACCGTGGCCGCACCATACCGGCAGTGGCCTCTGTCCTGGCCGCCGCCACCCTGGCGAGCGCCGCGCTGGTCCTCTTGGCCAGTCAGCAGGCCGGGATGCGGGAGAACCATTACTGGAGTGCCCTGGAGAACCAGACCTTTCTGCCGTTGTCCATCGAGCGTCCTTTCCTGGCTGACGGCAGCAGCCAGCCGCCGGTCGACGTCGAAGCAGCGGATCTTTCTTCCGCCCTAACGAGTGCCCTCGGCAGCGTTGCCTGGACGAAGACGATTAGTGCTCCAGCCTACGTTCGAAACTGCGCTTTCGGGCCCGGCTCGGACTTGTCCGTACCGGCCAGGACGGCCACGTCCAACTGCCTGCAGTATTCGTTGGCCAAACCCCCGGGCAACGAATGTCCCGTCACCCCGCAGGGAAGGGTTGTGAACCGTGACGACTGGCGGTGCCGGGGCTCCCTCGCCCAGTCACCGGGATCCCCGAGTTCGATCATGGTCGGTGATGCTGACGTCATTGGGGCCGTGCTCGGGCGTGAAGCAGGTCAAGAGGCCTTGGCTGTCCTGGATGCGGGAGGCATGGTGGTGACCAACCCCGTCTTCGTCCGCGACGGGGAAACCGTGCTGCTGGCGCAGGATGTCCGCACGCAGGCCGAACAGCCGGACCCCTACTTGATGCATGAAACTGTCAGCAGTACTGCCCTTGCCGCCGCGGTTGTTGAGCCTGCCGAAGCCGTTCCGTACTACGGCTTCATTTCGGAAGAGACAGCCCAACGGCTCGGTATGCAGCCTGGGCCCGCTGAGCTCCTGGTCCAGTTGAACCGGCACCCGTCCGCGGCTGAGGCGGATGCGGCATCTGCCGCCGTTGCCGCCGTCTACCAGCAACCCAGGGCAGGGTTCTGGGTGGAGCCGGGCATTTCGCAGGAGAATCCATGGATGACCTGGTCGATCGTTGCCGTCAGCGCACTGATCACGTTCAGTGCTGCCGGTATTACCGCCGGCTTGTCGCTTGCGGATGCCCGTCCGGATCACGCAACACTTGCTGCAGTGGGCGCCCCACCCCGGCTGCGGAAAGGATTGGCCGGTTCGCAGGCGCTCCTCACGTCCGGTCTGGGGACGTTACTCGGCTGTTCGGCGGGCGCTTTGCCCGCAGTTCTCATTGCCAGTGCTACCGGAATGAGCGCTTCGGTGAACGTTCCCTGGCTGCACCTGCTGGCACTCCTGGTTGCAGTTCCGCTGACCGGCGCTTTCCTGGCCTGGCTCTTCACCCGGGCCCGACTGCCGGCATCGCGGCGGGCGGTGGGGATATGAGCAATTAGGTCACTAAATTGGGTCTTTTTGATTGTTCCCAACAGGCTTACCGTGGGGTTCAGGAGCCGCCCGGCCAGGGCGGCGGAACCCAGGAGGACTTTCCATGACAACGCACGTCGCAGACTGCAGCGTAACGAACTGTTCCTTTAACGACCACACCAACTGCAATGCCGCCGCCATCACCGTGGGCGGTGCCGAAAACCACGCACATTGCGCCACGTTCATTGACACCGGAATGCACGGCGGGTTGCCCAAGGTACTGGCCGACGTCGGAGCATGCCAGCGCTCCGAGTGCATCCACAACGACCACCTGATGTGCAAGGCACCTGAAGTGCATGTTGGGCCGGGGGCCGACAACGCCGACTGCCTCACTTATTCACACGCCTAGCAAACCCGTTCCGCCGCCGGCGGGAGTGGGGGCCTCCGTCCGGAACACCGGGTGGGGGCCCTCTTTGCGTGGAGCCGTACGCGGGCCGCAGCGCTGCGGACCTCAGCCGCAACACGTCGTTTGGCGCTGGCTGCCGGCCGTTTGGCGCAGGGCTTTTCCTTAAGCGGCAAAATCCAGCCCGATACGCACCTGTCGTTGGTAGGGTGCCTGTCAGCAGAAGCGAAAACAATCTCAAGGAGGAGACATGGCCGAAACGCCTGATCGACGGAGCACAGCCCGGGGCGTAGGTGCGGTTGCCACCGACACCGATCTCCCTCCCTCGGCCCTGGATGAAAAGGTCCGCGCGGCGGAAGAGAAAAAATGGACGCCGGGCAAGATCGCCCTGTGGGCCGCGATTGCCCTGCTGGGCGGCGTGGCATGGTTCATGCTCGCGATCATCCGCGGCGAAACGGTCAACGCCATCTGGTTCGTGTTCGCTTCGGTTTGCACCTACCTGATCGGCTACCGCTTCTATTCCAAGGTCATAGAGCGCTACATCACCAGGCCCGATGACCGGCGGGCCACCCCCGCCGAGTACAAAGCGGACGGCAAGGACTACGTCCGCACGGACCGCAATGTCCTGTTCGGCCACCACTTTGCCGCCATCGCAGGCGCCGGACCGCTGGTCGGGCCCGTTATTGCAGCCCAAATGGGATACCTGCCCGGCACTATCTGGATCATCATCGGCGTCGTCCTTGCCGGTGCAGTGCAGGACTACCTGGTCATGTTCTTCTCGATGCGGCGCGGCGGGCGCTCCTTGGGACAGATGGCCCGGGAGGAACTGGGTATCATCGGCGGCACCGCAGCCCTGATCGCAACCCTGCTGATCATGGTCATCATTGTGGCCATCCTGGCCCTGGTGGTCGTCAATGCCCTTGGTGAAAGCCCGTGGGGCGTCTTCTCCGTTGGCATGACCATCCCCATCGCCCTGTTCATGGGCGTCTACCTCCGCTACCTGCGCCCCGGCAAGATCATGGAAGTTTCCCTGATCGGCTTTGTCCTGCTGATGGCGGCGATCATCGGTGGCGGCATTGTTGCCGAGACCGCCTGGGGCGCCGATATCTTCACCCTGGATAAGGTCACCATCGCCTGGGGACTCATCATTTACGGCTTCATCGCAGCCATCCTGCCCGTGTGGCTGCTCCTGGCCCCCCGGGATTACCTGTCCACGTTTATGAAGATCGGCGTGATCGTGATGCTCGCGCTCGCCATCATCGTGGTGCGCCCCGAGATCACCGTCCCGGCCTTCAGCGAGTTCGCCAGCAGGGACAACGGCCCGGTCTTCCCCGGCGCACTGTTCCCCTTCCTGTTTGTCACCATCGCCTGCGGCGCCCTTTCCGGGTTCCACGCACTGATTTCCTCCGGCACCACACCGAAGCTCGTCGAAAAGGAACGGCAGACCCGGTTCATTGGCTACGGCGGAATGCTGATGGAGTCCTTCGTGGCCATCATGGCCCTGGTCGCTGCAATCTCCATCGACCGCGGCCTCTATTTCGCCATGAACGCTCCTGCCGCCCTCACCGGCGGAACCGTTGAGACAGCCGCCACCTGGGTCAACAGCCTGGGCCTTGCCGGCGTCAACATCACCCCGGAGTTCCTGTCCCAGACGGCGGCCAACGTGGGTGAGGAAAGCATCGTTTCGCGCACCGGCGGTGCCCCAACCCTCGCCGTCGGCCTCGCGCACATCATGCAGCAGTTCATCGGCGGCACGGCCATGATGGCGTTCTGGTACCACTTCGCCATCATGTTCGAGGCCCTGTTCATCCTCACAGCGGTGGACGCCGGGACCCGCGTTGCCCGGTTTATGCTGCAGGACTCCATTGGCAACTTCGTCCCCAAGTTCAAGGAGCACTCCTGGCGGCCCGGCGCCTGGCTTTGCACCGCCATCATGGTAGGGGCCTGGGGTGCGGTGCTGCTCATGGGTGTCACCGATCCGTTGGGCGGCATCAACACGCTGTTCCCGCTGTTCGGCATCGCCAACCAGCTGCTGGCGGCTATCGCCTTGTCCGTCTGCCTGGCCATCGTCGCCAAGCAAGGAACCTTCAAGTACCTGTGGATCGTGGCGCTGCCCCTGGCCTTCGCCGCGGTGGTCACCATCACGGCGAGCTACCAGAAGATCTTCTCGTCCACCCCGGCGGTGGGCTACTTCGCCAACAACGCAGCCTTCAGCAAAGCGCTGGCGGAAGGAAAAACGGAGTTCGGCACCGCGAAGTCGGTGGCAGCGATGGAAGCCGTGGTGCGCAACACCGCCATCCAGGGCTGGCTGTCGGTGGTCTTCGTGGTGCTGAGCATCATCGTGATCACGACGGCGTTGCTCGCCACCGTCAGGGCGTTCCGCAACCGGGCGGACGCCACAGCCGTGAGGGGCAATGAGGACCCCGCCAGGCCTTCGCGCGTCTTCGCGCCGGCGGGGCTTCTTCCGACGCCTGCCGAGCGGGAGCTGATGGCTGAGTGGGACAAGGTCCCAGCCGAGCTGAGGTTCGAGAGGGCCGGCCACTGATGAGCTCCGGACTCGCCGCGGTTGCGAAAGGCTTCCAGGGGTTCGCGCGCTATTTTGGCGGCGTGCTGGGGGCGGATGCCTACGCGAAGTACCTGGAGCACCACCGGGCTGCAGGCCACAGCGCTCCGCCCCTGGGCGAGCGTGAGTTCTGGCGGGACCGGACGGACCGCCAGGACTCCAATCCCCAAGGCCGTTGCTGCTGATTTAGCCTGCAGCGGACAAACCCTCGGCGGGCTTCATGGAGTGGACCCCGGGCGGATCGCTCATGAGAGTATGAACGCATGAGCGATCCGAAAGACACTCAGGCACCTGAGGACCTCCCGGTAGAGGGCACCACCATTGACGACGGGCTTCCGGCCCCTGCGCCGGCTGCCCCGGACAACGGCGGAAAGCCCAAAGGCAGCAACCTGCAGGATTTGGTGGACGAACCAGCCAAGGTGATGCGGATCGGAACGATGATCAGGCAGCTGCTGGAAGAGGTGAAGTCCGCCCCGCTGGACGACGCTGCCCGGGGCAGGCTCGCCGAAATCCACGAGCGGTCCATCAAAGAGCTGGAGGATGGGCTTGCCCCTGAACTGGTGGAGGAACTGGACAGGATCAGCCTCCCCTTTTCGGATGAGGCCACACCCTCCGACGCTGAGCTGCGTATAGCCCAGGCCCAGCTGGTGGGTTGGCTGGAGGGCTTGTTCCACGGCATTCAGACGGCCATTGCTGCCCAGCACGCCGCCCGCGAGCACGCGGCCGCTCAGCTGCAGCTCCGCCAGCTTCCTCCCGGCACGGTGATCGCGCCCGGCGTCGTTATTGGGGAAAACGGAGAGCCCCAGCGTGCGTCGGCCGGCCACCGGGCGGGGGCTCCGGCCCGACCAGGGCAGCCCAATGATCCGGACCACGGTCCGGGACAGTACCTCTAGGGTCATTGGGCTTTTTCAGCGCCGCCAGGCAGGGGCGCAAGGACGATGCGGAACTTGGGAAGGGATTGTGGCGCCGGGCCCACGATCGTTTCCACCGGGGGCTGGACCGATTCCACCAGGTCCTCGAAGGAGTTGAGGACGACCAGCTCTACGGGGAACTGGTGGACATCGCCAACGAGCTGGCCGCGCTGTTGGACCGCGTCAGGGCGGTCTGTGTGGAAGCACAGCAACGGTCGCCGAGTGAGGGTTTGGACATCCCGGTTGCCCTGGCACCTGTCCACCGCTCGCTGTCCAAGGCGGGTAACTCCCTTGCCACCACCGCCGAAGCCGCTGCGATGCTGCGCCTCGCCGTAGGCCCCGTGCCCGTGGGAGCAGCCTCTGTGCGGCGCCGTGCGGAGGCTGTCTTCCAACAGGTGGCCGACGCCGAAAGGCAACTGCGGGAGGAAAGACTGGGCTCCCGCCAGGAAGATATTCCTGGTTAAGCGTGTGGCTTAGTCGGCGCGAATCGTCCTGTTCAGGGCAGCGGATTTGGCAAGATATGAAGCATGACTTTTTCACCCACACTGACTTTCAACGACGGTAACCAGATCCCCCAGCTCGGCTATGGCGTATGGCAGGTCGAGGACGGAGTGGCGGAAAAGGTTGTCCGCCAGGCCTTCGAGGCGGGCTACCGCCACATCGACACTGCCAAGATCTACGGTAATGAGGCGGGCGTTGGCCGGGCTATTGCCAGCTCGGGACTGTCGCCGGAGCAGCTTTTCATCACCACTAAACTCTGGAACTCAGACCAGGGCTACGAGTCCACCCTCGCCGCTTTCGAGGACTCGATGGACCGGCTGGGCCTTGAGACCCTGGACCTTTACCTGATCCACTGGATGACGCCCAAGCGGGATAAGTACGTGGATACGTGGAAGGCCCTGATCGAGCTGCAGAAGCGCGGACGCGTCAAGTCGATTGGTGTTTCCAACTTCACCGTCGAAGGCCTGGAGCGGCTCATTGATGAAACGGGCGTGGTCCCGGCTATTCACCAGATCGAGCTCCACCCGTACTTCAGCCAGCGCGAACTGCGCGAGTTCGGCGCATCCAAGGGGATCCTGACGCAGGCCTGGTCACCGCTGGGCCAGGGCGGCGAACTCCTCGAGGATGCAACCGTGGCCTCCATCGCTGCCAAGCACGGCGCCACGCCTGCACAGGTGGTTATTGCCTGGCACCTCGCTATCGGCAACGTGGTCATTCCCAAGTCCGTCACCGAATCCCGGATTCGCGAGAACTTCGCGGCGCTGGAAGTTTCCCTGGACGCTGACGACATTGAGGCTATCAACGCACTGGACCGCAGTGCCAAGGGCGAAGGCCGGATCGGGGCCGATCCTGCGGTTGCCGACTTCGCTTAAGCAGAGCCGCACGCAGCCCTAAGCCGCACCGTTGACCCGCGTTTCCTGAGTAATCCCCAGGAAACGCGGGTTACTGCTTTAAGCGGCCTGGACTTTTCGCCGGCCTCGACTCAGGCGGCAATACGCACGTGCTGGACCGGGACCGCGTCCACGACGGCCCAGCTGTCTTCGCCGGCGCAGTGGCGGCTGGCGAACCGCTCGGCTTCCACCAAGGTGTCAAAGACTTCAGCACGTGCGCGGCCGCAGTCGGCATCGAAGTAGGTGACGTGAAATTCCTGTACGAGTTCGTTTTCCATAAATCCAGTGTGCAACCGGTGTCTGACATTCC
This sequence comes from Arthrobacter sp. MDT2-3, assembly GCF_059090465.1. Lineage (NCBI taxonomy): Bacteria > Bacillati > Actinomycetota > Actinomycetes > Micrococcales > Micrococcaceae > Arthrobacter > Arthrobacter sp. MDT2-3. The sequence goes on from NZ_JBNHFS010000001.1 coordinate 1,164,371, forward strand.
GCGGAATCAGCCCCGCGTGTTGCCCAGGCGGAGGACCCGTTCCTGCGCGAGCATCACCGTCCGCTCCGCTTTGTCCGCGGCCCGCGCGGCCTGTTTAGCCTCGGCAGTGGTGCTTGCCAGCCTTTTGCGGGACTGCTCCAGCCGGTCCTCGGCCGCTCTAAGGCGGGCCCGAAGATCTGCTAACTCCTGTTGCAGTTCAACAATTTCAGTCCGTGTTTCGTCCGCCTGGTCCTGCAGGTCCCGGGCGACCTGCCCTGTCTCTGCTTCTGCCGCCTGTGCTTCCGCGAGGGCGGCTTTGGCTTTCTCCAGTGCGGGTGGTGACGTTGGCCGGGGTGTCTGCCGGACTGCCTCAAGCCGCGGCTTGCCCTGCTGGGTCCGGGTGGTGCCCGCCGCCGTCGTGCTCCTTGCCTGTTCTTTCCGCATGGGCGCCTTGGGCGGAGCGGGAGCTGCCTTGGGTGCGGGCAGGGCGGCGGGGACTGCCACGGAGCCCTCAAGCTCCACGGCGTTAACGCCGTCGGCCGAGAGTGTCTTTAGGAGCCGTCCGCTCTGGACAGCAGCAGCTGCGCCTTCATCCGCAGTGAGGGCCCGCAAAGTCTCTTCGATGTCCGTCGCCATGGCATCGCTGATGGACCGGCCCTGCTGCTGGGCCACTGAGCGGGCGGTATCTACCGCGGCGGCCAGCATGGTCCGGCGCTCACGTCCCAGCTCCCGGAGTGCCGCGGCGTCCAGCGACGTCTGTGCGCCGCGCATCCTGCCGCCGAGACTGGCCAGTTCGGCGAGGACATCCGGTTGGTGCAGGGCCAGCATGTTCACGGCCCAGGCGGCAACCGAGGGCTTTGGCAGCCCGCGTACAGCTGCTCCAAGTTCCTTGTCCGAACCGGCAGCTTCCTTTGCCGCGGCGGCGCGTGCTGACACAAAGTCTTCCATCGGCTTGGCATAGAGCTCGTTCGCGATCTCTGCCAGGGCCTCGTCTTCCATGAACGCCATCTTAGGCAGGTCGGGCAAGGCTGGCTGGTCCGCCGGAGCGCCGCCCGGAAAGTGTCCTTTTGGAGCGACGGGTCCGGCCGGAAGCCCGGCGGACACTGCAGGAGATATATGGAACCCCGCGGTACCACGGGCTTTTGCTAGTCGTTGTGTTGCCGGCGAACCATTTCGGTGATCCAGACGGGCGCAAACGGCGACGTGCAGCCCGGAGGAGTCGGGTAGTTTTTCAGCACTTCAAGACGTTCGCCGATGCTGATCGCCCGGTCCCTGTGCTCGGCGTGCCCGATCCCTATTTGAGCCAGGCAAGTGTTCATCGCCCACTGCAGGCGATCCGGCGCACCCTTCATCTCGGTCTCGATGACGTCCAGCAGTCCGGCCAGCTCGAGGCCTTCGGGCTGCTTGGCCACACGTTCGGACGTCAATGCCCAGCCGGCGCTGGCGACCACAGGGTCGGGGTCGGCGAGCCAGGCCAGCCGCAGCTCTTCTGAGTATGGGTTCTTTTTCGCCACGTAGTTCACGAGCCAGTCCTGCACCTTGGGTGTGCGGGCCTCGCGAAGCATCGCGTCCAACTCGTCGCGCCCGAACGCCTTCGGACGGCAAATCAGGAGGGCCAGCAGCTTGGCTGCGGTATCGCCAGTGTCCCAGAGCTCTCGGGCGAATTCCTGCTGTGTCTTCAGCCGCTTCGCGATGGCGCGCAGCTTGCCGAGGTTTACGCCGTGGTCGTCGCCGTGTTTTTCGTTCACCTCGCGCGCCCGCGGGTCCTCAAGGTCGGCAAGCTCCGCCATCAGCTCCGCCAAACTCGTCCGGGTCAAAGCAGTTCCGGCCATCACAGTCCCCTCTCCGTCGCGTGCGGACTTCAGCCTACGATGAAGCAGGCACCCAGTACACGCCAGCCTGCTCCTGCGGGATCAGGGGCGTTAGAGCCGACGCAGCCAGGTGGCGACCCGCGAGGGACAGGGCAGACTGTGCGCAAGGCCGGGCATGTACGGGACGAAGCGCGTGCACCGGTGAACGCGGATGGCCGGCAGCAGCCGTGGCCGGCATGCTGCCGTACCCACAATGCTAGGTGCCGGTCACCGGCTATTCATCCGTAGGAAGTACTCGACTTTTGGATGTTTCAACTACTCGCGGAAATCCCGCGGCCCGTCCTGTTCATCACCATGACATCGGCCAGGCCTGCTATGTCGCGGGTCGGATAATGGTGTTGGGAGCACGGGGTGGTGGTCGAGCAGGGCTCGACCGACGACGTCACGGTCAACCCCCACGCGACCAGGTTCTTGCCGGGACGGGTGCGCGATGTCCTGCGTGCCCAGTTTCGCAGTGCGGACGCAGCATAAGTATTTACTGCTGTTTCTAGTTGGGAGTCGACGTATCCGGCTGGAGTTGAGCAAAGCGTAGACCCGGAATTAGCCAAGGTGACAAAGTATGCGCAACAGAGCCCCCTATATCTGTGTTCGTGGAATGTGCAACAAAACCCCCTACACCTGTGTTGGTGAAATGCCGGAAAACCCCATATGCCTAAAAATTGAATTAAGCGGCAACCCTATACCTAAGGAATGGGCGGCAAGTTAATCCCGCTACTTACGGAAAGCGGATAAACCGGGCGGAGAAAAGGAAGTACAAGCTACTCGTGACACTTCCTGGGGCAAACCATACGCTCGCTGATACCGCAAGGACTTCCACCGACCTAGATCCGAGGGCATCGTTATGCGTCTGCTACGCCTTTTAATTGCTCTGCTACTCGCCGCGGCCGGGGTTGTCGCACTGCCCGTCGCCGCCCAGGCCGCTGATGTCGGAAAACCTGGGCCATCATATGCCGGCGACGGCGTTGAAACGCCGACTGCAGACAAGGCCCAGAGCAAACTCTGGTTCCAGGACGGGACCTGGTGGGGGCTGATGTGGAGTGCGTCCGCACATGCGACGGTAATCCACAAGCTCGACGGCGCAACGCAGGCTTGGCAGGAGACCCCAACGGTTGTTGACGCACGGCCGAGTGCGCGCGGTGACGCGCTCTGGGACGCAAAAACCGGCAAGCTCTACGTGGTGTCGGGTACGACTGTGCTCTCGGAGTGGACCACGCCTCCAACCCAGGCCGCGGTGACCTCCGGGTCCGCAGCGCTTCACCGCTTCAGCTACAACGCAGCCACGAAGACCTACTCCCGAGACGCCGAATTCCCTGTCACCCTGCACAGGGGGAGCACGGAATCGATTACGGTGGCCAAAGACTCCCTCGATAAGCTATGGGTCACCTACACCGTCGTCTCAAGCGACCTCAGCAACCGTGTCTATGTGAACCACTCCACGACGAGCGACACGGCGTGGGGGACTCCGTTCGTCCTACCGACAACCAACGCCGACGTGCACCACGACGATATCTCCGCAGTCGCGTCGTTCCAGGGGGACAAGATCGGAATCATGTGGAGCAATCAGCGGGTAGGTCATAAGAGGTTCTACCTGGCCACCCACCAGGACGGCCAGCCAGAGACGTCGTGGCAGACAGAGGTCGCCTACGGGGGAGGAAACAACTGCAGCGGGGGATGCGCGAACGACCATCTAAACCTCAGGCAATTGACAAGTGACGGCAGCGGTCGCCTCTACGCAGCGATCAAGACAGCCAAGCAGGGCGCCGGTCTAACGTTTGTGGCGCTCCTGGTGCGCGATGGTAATGGCCAATGGACCAGCACACAGTACGGCACTGTGGAGGACGCCCACACCCGGCCCATGGTCATGATCGACGAGGAGAACCGTCAGCTCTACATGTTTGCGATCGCGCCGGAGGCGGGCGGCACCCTCTATTACAAGAAGTCGCCGCTGGACAACGTTTCCTTCGCGCCCGGCCCCGGTACGCCCATCATCAGCAGCAGTACCGACAAGGACATCAACGACCCCACATCAACGAAACAAAACGTCAACGGTCAGACCGGTCTGGTGGTGTTGACAGCCTCGAGGACCAACGCGCGGTACTGGCACGCCCACCTGGATCTTGGCACGGCGACACCACCACCACCACCTGGTGGCGGTACGCCCCAGACGGTGACCGTTGACGCGCTCGAGGACAGCTATGTCTCCGGCCGTGCCGCCACGACCGACAACGGCTCGGCCACGGCGCTGGGGGTTGACGGCAGCCCCGCCGAGGTCAGCTATCTGAAGTTCGACCTTGGGACTCTCTCGGGTAGGACGATTACGGAGGCAAAGCTGCAGCTCCAGGCAACCAACGGCTCGACGGGAAACCAGAGGGTCAAGCTGGTCCCGGACGACCTCTGGAACGAGAACGCTATTCGCTTCAACGCCCGCCCGCTACCCGGAGCAACCCCGATAGGAACGTTGACCGGTGCAACCAGCGCCGGTATCTACAGCGTCAACCTGGACAAGAACGCATTGCAGGCGGAACTGGGCCAGAGTCTGTCGCTGGCAGTGGACTCCTCCAGCGGCGACGGGTTGGACTTTGCTTCCAGCGAGGCCGCCACCGCCGCTGACAGGCCCAAACTCATCCTCACCCTGACCACCCCCTAGGGGAGCGTGAGTGTGAACCGGTCCCCGGGAGCTGGACTGGCCGCATAAGAGCGAAGCCGCGCGAGGGCCTGGGTCCGGTATTGCACCGGACCCAGGCCCTTGAGGCTGAGGACACAGCGCCTGGCGCAAGGTCTACGACTCCGTTTCCGACATGCAGAAGGAGGGAGGGGTGACCAAGGAGTCGGTACACCGGATGGCCGGTGATCCGAACAACGTCCTGGCGAACCGCGCATCGAGCTCTTGGAATAAGCAGGGGATTCCGTAGAGCATGCACCCCATGGAAGACCAGCGGTCTCGACTGCTTAACCAGCGAAAAACCCCGCATCATCGTCGAAATCAACGACAACACGGGGTTTATCCCGAGCTTCCTATCAGAATCGAACTGATGACCTTTTCATTACGAGTGAAACGCTCTACCGACTGAGCTAAGGAAGCACCGCATGCTTTATCCGGAAGAACCGGGTGGTTCATGCAAGAGTCAACTGTAATAGAGTCCCCGCGCCCGGGTCAAAATGGACAGGACGGAAAGGGCTGAGGCCTTCAGCACACCGTGTTGTCGGCGGGAAGCTGACCGCTGACAAGGTAGGTGTCCACGCGGTCCTCGATACAGCTGTTGGATCGGCCGTAAGCGGTGTGGCCTTCGCCTTCCCAGGTCAGCAATGCGGCGTTGCCCAACTGCTTCCTGAGCGAAGCCGCCCACTCCACGGGTGTGGCAGGGTCGCCCGTGGTGCCGATAACGACGATGGGGGACTCTCCCGTGTACTCCACGGGTGCCGGTGTGCGGACGTTCTTGTACGGCCAGTCGGCGCAGTTGGTGCCGCCGTAGGCAAAGAAATACCCGAACGTGGGGGAGTCCTGCATCAGGCGCTGCTGTTCCGCCCGCATAGCGGCAGTATCGGACTCCATGGGGTAGTCCAGGCAGTTGATGGCGTTGAACGCGAACGTCGAGTTGGAGGTGTAGGTTCCGTTGGAAGCGCGGTCGGCACCAAGATCGGCCAGCCGAAGCATCAGGCTCACGTCGCCGGTCATCGCCGCTTCCAGGGCCTGGGTCAGGGCCGGCCAGCTCTGGTCGTTGTACAGCGGGGTAATGAGGCCACTGACGAACATCGTGGCGTTGACCACGCGCCCGTCCTTGGCAGTGCGGGGCGTCTGCTGGACCGCGGCGATCAGGTCGCGAACCTGCTGCACTCCGGAATCAACATTCCCGCTCAAGGGGCACCCCTCCTGCTGCAGGCAGCTGGCAACATAGGCCCGGATCGCCTTTTCGAAGGCGCGGGCCTGGCCCCGGGTCAGCTCCTCGTTACTGATCGACGGATCCAGGGCGCCGTCAAGCACCATGCGCCCCACGTTGTCCGGGAACAGCGAAGCATAGGTTGAACCCAGGAACGTGCCATAGGAGTACCCGAGGTAGTTGAGCTTACTGTCATTGACCACTGCGCGAAGGATGTCCATGTCCTTCGCGGAGCTCACCGTATCGATGTGGGCCAGAACCGGACCGGTCTGCTCAGCACACTGCGCGGCAATCGCCTTGTTGTCCGTCCGGGCCGCTTCCAGGCCGGCGTCCGTTTCAAGCTCGTAGACCTTCGCCCGGGCTGCGTCGCGCTCGGCATCCGTCATGCAGCTGACTGGAGCAGAGCGCTTGACGCCCCGGGGATCGAAACCAACGAGGTCGTAGGCGTCACGCACCGCCTGGGAAAAGTGTGTTCCGGAAGCATCTTTGACGAAGTCGTATCCGGACGCTCCCGGTCCTCCGGGGTTGACCAGCAGGCTGCCCGTCTTGTTGCCCGTGCTCGAAGCCCTCAGCGCAGCCAGTTCGATGGTGTCGCCCTCGGGCTTGTCGTAGTCAACCGGCACCTTAACCTTGGCGCACTGAAATTCGCTTTCGCACGGCTCCCAAACAACTTCCTGCGAGTAGAACTGCTCTAGCCCGGCCGGAGCGGACGCCACAATCGAGGGATCCGCCTTTGCAGTGGATGCCTCCTGGCTGCGGTCGTCGCCGCCAAGGAGGGTGCAGGAGGCCAGAACCATGGCAAGCGCCATGGCCCCGGCGGCACGCACTCCAATCACCCAGGATCGGGGGCGTGCTGGCAGGGGGCGGGCAGTCATCGGGTCTCCTTGGAGGGCTAGATCAGGCTGGCTGCCATGGACTCAATGGTCAACAGCGGGGCAACGTTGGTGGTGGTAATGCGTTCACGGGCTTTGTTGATGGCGTCCATCCGGGCCAGAGTGGCTTCTGGAGCGGAGCGGCTGGCAAACTCCTCCAATTCACTCCTCAACTCAACGTTTACGAGCTCCACAGCATTCCCAAGCTGGATAATCAGCACATCCCGGTAGAAGGACAGCAGGTCGGTGAGAGTCCGGTCCAGGGAATCGGTGATGGACCGCTTCGCCCGGCGCTTCTGGTCCTCCTCCAGCTGCTTCACCTGGCTGCGCATGGCCGGAGGCAGCGTGCCGGATTCGGGCGCGCCCAGGGTTGCCAGCAGGGCGGCCTTCTCGGCGGCATCGCGTTCCTCATTGGAACTGTTGGCCTCTGCGGTGGCGATCTTGACCAGCTTCTCCGCCATCATCACCGCGGCGGTAACGCCCCGAAGTGCCAGGGGAAAGCGCACGGTTTCCAGTCTGCGTTCCCTGGCTGCAGGATCCCGGGCAAGCCGGCGGGCGATCCCCACGTGGCTTTGCGCCGCCCGGGCCGCGCGTTCCGCCAGCGCCGGCTCCACGCCGTCGCGCTTAACCAGCAGGGCAGCCACATCGGCGGCGGGCGGCAGCCGCAAGGCAACGCTGCGGCAGCGCGAGCGGATGGTCACCAGTACGTCGGCCGGGGAAGGTGCGCACAGCATCCACACCGTCCGGGGAGTTGGCTCCTCGATGGCCTTGAGCAGGACGTTGGTGGTGCGCTCGGCCATCCGGTCTGCGTCCTCAACCACGATGATCCGCCAACGTCCGGAGGATGGCCGATTGCCCGCAGTGGCTACCAGTTCCCGCGCCTCGTCGATGGTGATGGTGACTTTTTCAGTGCGGACGAAGGTGACGTCGGAGTGGGTTTCCCCCAGGATGGTCAGGCAGGCAGGGCACTGCCCGCAGCCGCGCCGGCCCACGTCCTCCTGGTCGCAGTTCAACGCCGCGGCGAACGCCTTGGCGGCATTTGAACGGCCCGAACCCGGCGGCCCGGTAAACAGCCAGGCGTGTGTCAGGTTTTCGCCGCTTGCGGCCTGGCGCAGTTGTTCGACGACGGCGGCTTGGCCCTGCAGGTCGTCCCAGACCGTCATGCCATGTCTCCCTCCGTGGCCGCTAACAGGCCGTCCACGCGCTGGAGGATCCGGGCGGCAAGGTCAGTTACGGGAAGATGGGCCGGCAACACAAGGTAGGAGCCGGCGCGGCTGGCTGCCAGTTCCAGGAAGGCATCCCGGATCCGAACGTGGAATTCGTCAGCTTCGGATTCGAGCCGGTCCTCCGAGGCATCACCGGCGGTCCGGCGTTGGCGGCCCACTGCCGGGTCAACATCCAGCAGGACAGTGAGGTGGGGCTCCAAACCGGAAGTGGCCCACGCGTTAATCGACCGGACTGCATCCTTGCCGAGGTCCCGTCCGGCTCCCTGGTAGGCAACGGACGAATCGATGTACCGGTCCGTCAAAACAATCTCGCCGCGCTCAAGCGCCGGCCTGATGACCTGGCTGGCGTGGGCGGCCCTGGACGCCGCGAAGATCAGGGCTTCGGTGTGGGCGTCGATGTGGCCGTGGCCATGGTCAAGGACCAAGGAGCGAAGTTTCTCGCCGATGGGCGTTCCGCCGGGTTCCCGGGTCCGCAGGACGGTGAGTCCCCGCGCTTCAAGGGCGTCTGCAAGACGGGCTGCCTGGGTGGACTTGCCGGCACCGTCCCCGCCCTCAAACGCGATGAAAAGACCCGCCCGTTGTTTACTCACCGGTCAAGACTACCGACCCGCACCCGCAATCGCAGATTGCCGAAGGCGATATGTGGACAGTAGTAGCGGCTTTCCAAGGGTGCCCGGAGCGGACAGTAGGCTTTCCTGCATGAGCCTTTCGGAACAGCAAGCGGCTTCCCTGGCAGCCGAGACGGTCGTGGTGGCGGCCGGGCGTCCTCCCCGGGAAAGGGACCAGCCGGTCAACCCGCCCATCGTCCTGTCCTCCACGTTCTTCGGCATTGGTGCCCTTGCTGACGGGGACCGTGGCTACGGCAGGTACTCCAACCCCACCTGGGATCCCTTCGAGGAAGCGCTCGCCCAGCTTGAGGGGTCGGAACTGCCAGGTCTCCTTTATGCATCCGGCCTCGCTGCGGTCAGTTCCGCCCTGTCCCTCATTCCCGCCGGTGGAGTGCTGGTCATGCCCACGCTGTGCTATTCAGGCTCCCTGGTCATGGCCGCCGAGCTTGCCCAGAAGGGTTTCATCGAACTCCGGACGGTGGACATCGCGGATACCGACGCCGTCAAGGAGGCGCTCGCGCCCAGCGGCCCGGCGGGGCGCGCCGCCTCCATGCTGTGGATCGAGAGCCCGACGAACCCCATGCTCAGCATTGCGGACATGCCGGCTGTCACGGCCGCGGCACACGCCGCCGGAGCCATCGTGGTCACGGACAACACCTTTTCCACGCCCTTGGTCCAGCAGCCCCTCCGCCTGGGCTCCGACGTCGTCCTGCATTCGGTAACCAAGTACCTGGCGGGCCACTCCGACGTCGTCCTTGGCGCCCTGGTGACGTCCAACCCCGACATCCGGTCCGCGCTGCTCCATCACCGCACTATCCATGGCGGCATTGCCGGCCCCTTCGAATCGTGGCTGGCACTGCGCGGGTTGCGGACGCTGGCGCTCCGCGTTGAACGGTCCCAAGCCTCTGCCATGGTCCTGGCGGAGCGGCTTGCGGCCCATCCGCTGCTCGAATCGCTCAGGTTCCCGGGCCTTCCCGCGGACCCGGGCCACAAACGGGCCGCGGCCCAGATGAAGGGCTTCGGTTCAATCATCTGCATCCAGGTAGCGCCCGTGGACGGCATGAGCGGCGCCGACGCTGCGGACGTGGTGGTCCGCGCAGTGAAGCTGTGGCTGCCCGCAACGTCGCTGGGCGGGGTGGAATCGCTGATCGAACGCCGGCGCCGGCACGCCGCCGAACCTTTAGACGTGCCCGAAAATCTGATCCGCCTCAGCGTGGGCATCGAAAGCGTTGAGGACCTCTGGGCGGACTTGAAGCAGGCGCTGGACGCGCCGGGCGGCTAGGCTGGGCTTGTGGACGGTGAACTCATTATTCGGCCTGTAGAGCAGGCAGTGTTCTTTATTCTTGCCCTGGTGGCCCTTGGGCTCGAATTGTGGGCTGTGGTGGACTGCGCGCGTCACCGCGCCAATGCCTTCGAGGCGACCGGGAAGAGGACGAAGTCCTTTTGGATGGCCCTGACCGGCGGAGCCGCCTTCGTCGGCGTCATCTCGTTCTTCGGCAGCGGCGGCGGATTCTTCGGCACGCTTGGCCTGTTCGGGCTCGCGGCGGTGGTCGCGGCGTCCGTCTACCTGGCGGACGTGCGCCCGGCAGTGAAGGACGCAGGACGCGGCGGCAGCCGCAACACGGGGCCGTACGGACCCTGGTGACGGACTGCATTGACCCAACCCAGCTGCCCTAAACCCGCGGGGCCACCGCTTCCCAGTCAACCGTGAGCTCGCCCAGCCGCCATCTGGCCGGACCGTCCTGAACCGGCCAACCGGCGTCGCGCAAGATCCGGGCCATGGACTGCCAGCGCTGCCTGTTGCCAAAGGCCGCCAGCGGAGAGGATTCCAGCCAGGCCCGGTCCATGGCCTGCATCAGGGCGTGCACCGGTTCGCCGGGCACATTGCGGTGAATCAATGCCTTTGGCAGGCGCTCCGCCACGTCCGACGGCAGCTCGAAACTTCCAAACCGGACGGAAATACTCAGTGAGAGCGGCCGTTTGGCATCCAACGCCACCCACGTCACCCGCCGCCCGATCTCGTCGCAGGTGCCGTCAATGAAAAGGCCGTCCGGAGACAGGCGGTCCTGCACCAGCCGCCAGATCCCGGCTACATCGGCTTCCTCGTACTGCCGCAGGACATTGAAGGCACGCACCAGCACAGGCCGCCCGGCAACGGGGATTTCGAAGCCGCCCACATGGAAGCTCAAACCGGGCCGCTCCAGGGGCAGTGCGGCGCGGACCCGGTCCGGTTCGATCTCGATGCCGCGCACCTGGACATCCGGGCGCACGGCGGACAGCCGCTCAAAGAGTTCGACGGCGGTGGCCGGGGTGGCGCCGTAGCCCAGGTCCACCACCAGGGGACTGGCAGCGGACTGCAGGCGCCAGGCTTGAGGTCCGGTCAACCAGCGGTCCACCCGGCGCATGCGGTTGGGATTGGTGGTGCCGCGGGTCACGTTGCCTACCGGCCGGCCCTGCCTGCCGCCCGGATTCCTGCCACTTAATTGCGGGGCGGCCACCCGTTCAGCTTTTTGCACCACCGCCCAACCTTATCCTTGTGCCATCCCTGCCCGCCTGCTGCCAGGTGGCGCCGTTTGTAACGCTGGGCGGGCGGCAGCGGCGCTCGGCTAGGATGAAAATCATGACTTACAAGCTGATTCTGCTGCGCCACGGCCACAGCGAATGGAACGCCAAGAACCTGTTCACCGGCTGGGTGGATGTAGACCTCAATGACCAGGGCCGTACGGAAGCAGCAAGGGGCGGTGAGCTCCTGGTTGAGAACAATGTTCTCCCGGACATCCTCTACACGTCCCTGCTGAAGCGGGCCATCAACACCGCAAACATCTCCCTGGACAAGGCCGACCGCGGCTGGATCCCGGTCAAGCGCGACTGGCGCCTGAACGAACGCCACTACGGTGCATTGCAGGGCAAGGACAAGGCCCAGACGCTCGCCGAATACGGCGAAGAGCAGTTCATGGAGTGGCGCCGTTCCTATGACACCCCGCCGCCGCCTTTGGACGACAACTCCGAATTCTCCCAGGTGGGGGATCCCCGCTACGCCGACCTCGGGGACGCCATTCCGCGCACCGAATGCCTGAAGGACGTCCTGGTCCGGCTGCTGCCGTACTGGGAATCGGACATCAAGGCGGACCTAAAATCGGGCAAAACTGTCCTGGTGACGGCCCACGGCAACTCGCTCCGGGCGCTCGTCAAGCACCTCGACGGCATCAGTGATGAAGCCATCGCCGGCCTGAACATCCCCACGGGTATCCCGCTGGTCTACGACCTCGACGAGGATTTCCAGCCGGTCAAGCCGGGCGGCACGTACTTGGATCCCGAAGCAGCTGCAGAGGCCATCATGGCCGTGGCCAACCAGGGCAAGAAATAAGGCTCAAAACGCTCGACGGCGGGCCGGTCACCCCCTGGTGACCGGCCCGCCGTCGTTTGTTCGAAAAACCCGCCGAAGTTAGCTGTGCTCGTTGCCGTTCGGCTGCCAGGCACCCGTCACGAGGTAGGTGACCTTCTGCGCGACAGAGACGCCGTGGTCCGCAAAGCGTTCGAAGTAGCGGCTCGCCAGGGCCACATCCACGGTGGTTGCGGGCGACTCGGTCCATTCCGGGGCGGCGATGGCCTTGAAAACGCTGAGATGCAGATCGTTGATGGCGGTGTTCGCTTTCAGGATGTCCCGGGCTACCTCAAGATCACGGGTTTCCAGCAGCAAGGTGAGCTTGTCGGCGATCTCCTGGTCCAGCTGTGCCATGCTCTTGAACGTTGCGGTCATGGATTCCGGAATAACATTGGCGGGAAAACGGAGACGGGCCAGCTGGGCGATATGCCTCGCAAGGTCGCCCATCCGCTCCAGTGAGGCGCTCATCCGCAGGGATCCCACGATCATCCGAAGGTCGCTGGCAACGGGGCCCTGCAGCGCCAGGATGTCGATGGCACGTTCATCCAGGCTGTTCTGCAGGAAGTCGATGCGCGCATCCGCAGCAATGACGTCCTGGGCGAGGTCCACGTCCGCCACCTCGAAGGATGTTGTGGCCTTGGCCATGGCTTCACTGACCAGCCGGGAGATCTCCACCAGCTGGTCACCGACCTGGGTAAGCTCTTCCTGAAAAACCTTACGCACTTAGGCGTCCTTTCCTTGGAACTCCCATCCCGCCCGCTCCAGGGCAGCAGGAATTCGTGTCGCCGTTCGGCAGTCCAACTCGTTACTCTGCCAGTATCCGGTAAACGTTTAAGTCCTTGAAGATGAACGTTAGTTGAACCGTCGGTGCAGCAGTCCCGGACGCGCCGTCGGCCACCTCCCAGCGCATAAGGTGGAGCTGTGGATCCTATGCTCATCGGTCTGGTCGCCGGCCTCATCGGCCTGGCGCTCGGCACGTTCGGCGTGCTGGCCTACAGGGTCAGTGAAAAGCAGCGGCACCTGCTGGACGTCGACGCCGATGAAATTGCGCTGCCGGCCGGCGCCGCCGAGGTGCTGGCCGTCGTCGGACGAGCCTTTGTGGTGGTGGACGCTGTCGACGGCGTCGTCCGGGCCAGCCCCGCCGCCTACGCCTACGGGCTGGTGCGCGGGCACACAGTGGTCCACAAGGAACTGCTGGACATGACAGCAGGAGTCCGGCGGGATGGCGTCATCCTGGAGAAGCAGCTGGAGCTGCCGCGCGGCCCGCTGGGGCAGGGAACGATCATTGTCCAGGTGCGGGCTGCCATGCTTGGGGAGGAATACATCCTCCTGCTGGCGGACGACCGGACCGAGATCACACGCACCGAAGAGATCCGCAACGACTTCGTCGCCAACGTCTCCCACGAACTCAAAACCCCCGTCGGCGCGATTTCACTGCTCGCCGAGGCCCTGGAGTCCTCAGCCGACGACGCAGAGGCAGTGCGCCGCTTCGCCAAGCGCATGCATAAGGAATCAGGCCGCCTGGCCGCCCTGGTGCAGGACATCATCGAGCTCTCCCGGCTGCAGGGTGCAAGCGTAGCCCAGGAAGGCCGCCCGGTAGACGTCAACGCCGTTATTGCCGAGGCAGTGGATCGGTCCCAGCTCCCGGCCGAGAGCAAGAACATCCGGATAGTTGTCGGTGGCCGGACGGAGGGCAAGGTCTTTGGTGACCAGGACCTCCTGGTCACCGCACTGCGCAATCTGATCGACAACGCCATCCGCTACTCGCCGGCCAACACCCGGGTGGGCATCGGCGTCCGCTCACGGGATGGCCTGGTCTCAATCTCCGTGACGGACCAGGGCGAGGGGCTCACCCCCGAGGACCAGGAGCGCGTCTTCGAGCGTTTCTATCGTGTGGACTCGGCCCGATCCCGCCATACCGGCGGCACTGGTCTTGGCCTGAGCATCGTCAAGCATGTCGCCTCCAACCATGGCGGGGAAGTGACCCTCTGGTCCCAGCCCGGCCAAGGGTCCACCTTCACGCTCCGCCTCCCGGAAATGGAAGGACAGGACGGCGAGGACGAGATTCCGCCCGCCGCCGCCCCCGCACTTACGGGACAGACTCACCGGAAGTTAACTGCCACCCAAGTACCCCGCGCCGCAGGCGCAAAAGAACGAGGAGCTAACGCTTGAGCAGGATTTTGATTGTGGAGGACGAGGAATCGTTCAGCGATCCCTTGTCCTATTTGCTGGGCAAGGAAGGGTTCGAGGTGGAGGTTGTGGACAACGGCCTGGACGCCATCACCGAATTCGACCGGAACGGGGCGGACCTGGTGCTGCTGGACCTCCAGCTTCCCGGGCTCTCGGGCACCGAGGTATGCCGCCAGCTGCGCCAGCGCTCCAGCGTCCCGGTGATCATGTTGACGGCCAAGGACTCCGAAATCGACAAGGTGGTGGGCCTGGAACTCGGCGCCGACGACTACGTCACCAAGCCATACTCATCCCGCGAACTGGTGGCCAGGGTCAGGGCTGTCCTCCGCCGTCAGGGTGAACCGGAGGAGCTGATCTCCTCCACCGTCCAGGCCGGGCCCGTCCGCATGGACATCGAACGCCACGTGGTCAGCGTGCAAGGCGAACAGGTGCTGCTCCCCTTAAAAGAGTTCGAACTCCTGGAGATGCTCCTGCGCAACTCGGGCCGGGTGCTGACACGGGGCCAGCTCATTGACCGGGTCTGGGGATCGGACTACGTGGGCGACACCAAAACACTCGATGTCCACGTCAAGCGGCTGCGCGGGAAGATCGAACCTGATCCTTCGGCGCCACGGTTCCTGGTGACCGTGCGGGGCCTCGGCTACAAGTTCGAGCCGTAGGCGGAGCCTGAACGGCATAACAAAAGGGAGGAGCCGCCTGGCCCCTCCCTTTTGTTGTGCCGAAGCTTCTTCGGGCCAGCGGCCTAGTGGCCGCTGCCGCCACCGAGTTCGGAAGCCGTGGGGGAGGGGGTTGCCGACGGCGACGGGGTGCTGCCCGCAGGCAGGTACTCCTTGTACTCGGGCAGCGTGGCGTCCAGCACCGGTACTTTCACGGTGTTGCTTACGTTGGTGCCGTTTTCGCTGATCTTGATGTCAACCAGGGATCCGGGGATTCCACCGGTGGTGCTCAGGATGGCTTCGTCCGTGGTGTCGTTCAGCAGGGTGTAGTCGTTGGCCTTAACCGGCACTTCGGTCTGTGAACCTTCGGCGCCGTTCAGCGTAAGCGTCACGTCCTGGGAGGACGAGTTGTAGACCGCACCGATGACGCGGCCGGGCTGGTCTTCCCCGTTCGAGACGATGAGGATGTTGCGCAACTGCAGCGGGCCGAGGTCGGTGATGATGCCGTCTGACGACTGGTACTGCTCGCTCGTCTGCTGGGAATTGGTGTACCCGCAGCCTGACGTCAGCAGTCCGACGCCGAGGGCGGCAGCCGCCAGTGCCACTTTGGCGCGCTGGGCCCGGTTCATCGCAGTGAAACGCACGTCACGTACTCCTCGAGGGTTTTGAAAGATTATTCAGCCATAGCCTATCCGCAAACGCCCTCAAACAAGGATTCGCCGCCGTCATATCCTCCCTTGGCAGGGCCTGCGCGATGCACTAATATCCGCATTCGTCAAGGGGTCAAGGGGGGTCGATTGTGCCGTTTTTCCGCGTATTTTCGCGGTTCGAGGCCCTTTTGCCGGCCGGTCATATGCCTGAATCGTGATAAACTGGTCTGCGGGAAAGGGGAAATGTCCACATGGTATTTGAGGTCGGCGAGACAGTAGTTTACCCTCACCACGGTGCTGCGAAGATTGAAGAAATCAAGATGCGCACCATCAAGGGCGAAGAGAAGATGTATCTCAAGCTCAAGGTGGCTCAGGGTGATCTGACCATTGAAGTTCCAGCAGAAAATGTAGATCTTGTTGGCGTTCGGGACGTAGTGGGCAAGGAAGGTTTGGAGCACGTGTTCGATGTGCTTCGTGCCGAGTTCACCGAAGAACCCACCAACTGGTCACGCAGGTACAAGGCAAATCTGGAGAAGCTTGCTTCCGGTGACGTCATCAAGGTGGCAGAGGTCGTTCGTGACCTGTGGCGCCGCGATCACGACCGGGGCCTTTCCGCAGGCGAAAAGCGTATGCTGGCCAAAGCCCGGCAGATTCTGATTTCAGAACTGGCCCTGGCTGAAAAGACCGACGAGGAGAAGGCTGCAAGCGTTCTCGACGAGGTTCTGGCTTCCTAAGAATTGAACCCCGGTGGCACCCAAGTGCCGCCGGGGCTTCTTTTTGCCCGAATTCAGGTCCCGGCGGGCCAGCTTCAGGGACGTAGGCTAGTCCGCATGAGTGAAACTCCAACGCGCCCCGTCACTGCCGTGATCCTGGTGGCTGCCGGCTCAGGGCAACGGCTGGGCTACGGCATGCCCAAAGCAGCGGTGCCGCTGGGCGGCGAGCCTATCCTGATGCACGCCCTCCGGGGCATCGTGGCGTCCGGGGTCAGCAGCCAGGTATGCATCGCACTGCCGGCCGGCGACACTGGCCTGCGGCAGTTGTGCGAGGACTTCCAGGAAGAACTGGCCGACGGCGGCCCCCTCCTTTCCATGGTCGACGGCGGCGCCACCCGCGCCGATTCCGTCCGGGCAGGCATGGCTGTCCTCATGGACGGGATCGAGGCCGTCCTGGTGCACGATGCGGCCCGGGCCCTGACCCCCGAATCGGTCTTCCACCGGGTAGTGAATGCGTTGGCCGCCGGAGCCGCTGCCGTTATTCCCACCGTCGCCGTGGTGGACACGGTCAAGACCGTGGCTGCGACCACCGGCGAGGACAGCGCGCTGGCGCCGGAAGTTGTTACCGGAACCGCGCCGCGCGAAGAGCTGCGTGCCGTCCAGACACCGCAGGGCTTCCAGTTCAACACCCTCCTGAAGGCGCATGAAGCGGCGCGGGCCCTTGACCAGCAGCAGGCCGCCGCCGTAACTGATGACGCGATGCTTGTGGAGATGCTCGGCACCCCGGTCCACGCTGTCCGGGGCTCCAGCCAGTCCTTGAAGATCACCACTCCGCTGGATCTGATCCTCGCTGAGGGACTTTTGGAAGGGCCACTGGGCGCCCGCTGGGTGGAGGGGTGACCGTGGCTGACATCAACGTGGTCCTGCCCCGCACCGGCATCGGCATCGACGTGCATGCGTATGCCCCGGAGGACGCGCCGCGCCCGCTGTGGCTCGGCGGGCTCCTGTGGGAAGGCGAGCGCGGCCTCGCCGGGCATTCGGACGGTGACCCGGTGGCCCACGCGGCTGCGGACGCCCTCTTCTCGGCCGCCGGAATTGGCGATCTCGGCACACACTTCGGGACCAGCCGTCCTGAGTTCGCCGGCGCTTCCGGGGTAGCCCTCCTCACGGAAGCAGCCAGGATCGTTCGGGTGGCCGGCTTCGAAATCGGCAACGTTGCAGTCCAGTTCGTTGCCAACCGGCCCAAATTCGGTCCCCGCCGTGAAGAATCGCAACAGGTTCTCAGCGCAGCGGCCGGGGCGCCCATCAGCGTTACGGCAACCACCAGCGACGGCCTGGGGTTCGCGGGGCGTGGAGAGGGTATCTCCGCGGTGGCCACTGCCTTGGTATATCCGAAGCCCACTGCCGCCATCGGCTAATCTGGAGCGGTGACCCTGCGCTTCTATGACACTGCCTCCGCCGAAGTCCGGAACTTCGTCCCCCTCGTCGAGGGCAAGGCCAGCCTCTATTACTGCGGGGCCACGGTGCAGGGCATGCCCCACGTTGGCCACATCCGCTCAGCCATCGCTTTCGACCAGCTCACCCGCTGGCTCACGCACAGCGGATACCGGGTCACGGTCGTCCGTAACGTCACAGACATTGATGACAAGATCCTGGCCAAGTCGGAAGCATCCTTCGCGCCGGAGTTCACGCCGGAGCCCGGCGAAGTGGCCCAGGAGGAGTGGTGGGCGCTTGCCTACCGCTACGAGCAGGAGTTCCTCAAGGCCTACGACGTCCTGGGTGTTTCCCGCCCCACCTACGAGCCGCGGGCCACCGGGCACATCCCCGAAATGCATGCGCTGATCCAGCAGCTGATAGAACGTGGGCATGCCTACCCGGCGCTGGATGACTCAGGGGATGTGTATTTCGACGTGCGCTCCTGGAGCAAGTACGGCGCGCTTACGCGGCAGAACATCGACGACATGCAGGCGGCCCCGGACGCCGACCCCCGCGGTAAGAAGGACCCCCGCGACTTCGCGTTGTGGAAGGGCTCCAAGGAGGGCGAACCCGCCACCGCCAGCTGGGCTTCCCCCTGGGGCGCCGGCCGGCCCGGGTGGCACCTGGAATGCTCCGCGATGGTCACCAAGTACCTTGGCACTGAGTTCGACATCCACGGCGGCGGGCTGGACCTGCGGTTCCCGCACCACGAGAACGAAATGGCGCAGTCACAGGCGGCGGGGCATCCGTTCGCCAGCTTCTGGATGCACAACGGCATGGTGACTTACCAGGGCGAAAAGATGTCCAAGTCCATCGGGAACACCATCAGTCCGGCCGAGATGCTGGAACTGGCTCCGCCCCGGGTGGTCCGTTACTACCTCGGCCAGGCGCATTACCGCTCCATCCTGGACTACCGGCCCACGTCGCTGCAGGAGGCAGCCGCCGCCGTCGAACGCATTGACGGTTTCCTCGCCAAGGCCTCGGCCCGGGTCGGGGAGGACTTCGGCCTTATGGCCGGCAACTTCGGCTCATCGGGCGATGCTGTCCGCGCTTTTTCTGAGGCCATGGACGACGACCTCAACGTCCCGCGTGCGCTGGCGGCGCTCCACGAGACGGTGCGCGCCGGGAACACAGCCCTCGCCGAGGGGGATGACGACGCCGGACGTCACGCGCTGAACGCAGTCAAAGTGATGACCGAGGTGCTTGGGCTCAATGCCGTCGCAGGCACCGATGCGGGCGGCAGCAAGGAAGCAACCGCCCTCGACGTCCTGGTCCAGGCGCAGCTGCAAGCCCGGGCCGCGGCGCGGGCCGAAAAAAACTGGGCCGCCTCCGACGCCATCCGCGACACCCTGGCCGCCGCCGGCGTCGTGGTCGAGGACGGTCCGGACGGCGCCACTTGGAGCCTGAAGCGGGACTGAGGGGGTAATCACCCTTAGGCCATTCCGCCGGGGTCAGGCGATTTTACTTGGTTCAGTAGACTGGTAGGCAGACTCAGTCAACACAATCAAGGGTGGAACACAATGGCCAACAATGGTCGCCGATCGGTTAAAGCGAAGAAGGGCCCAACCATCGGAACCGGTGGTCATGGCCGAAAGGCCCTCGAAGGCAAGGGACCCACGCCCAAGGCGGAGGACCGTCCCTACCACAAGGCGCACAAGTCCAAGCAGCTCGCAGAGCGCTCCGCGGCCAAGCGCGGCACGGGCGCGCGAAGCGCCGGCGCCGCCAAGTCCGGGCCCAAAGGACGGGCTACCGAGGAAGTGGTCACCGGCCGGAACTCCGTGGTTGAAGCGCTCCGGGCCGGCATTCCCGCCAAAGCCCTGCACATCGCCATCCGCATCGAAATGGATGACCGGGTCAAGGAATCCCTGAAGCTCGCCGCCGAACGCGGCATCCCGCTGCTGGAGACCGGCAAGCCCGAACTGGACCGGATGACGGACGACGCCATCCACCAAGGCCTGGTCCTGCAGATCCCGCCCTACGAGTACCAGGACGCCTACGAACTCGCCGAGGAGACGGTGGAGAAGTGGAAAAAGGGCCACGTCCCCAACGCGCCGCTCTTCGTTGCCCTCGATGGCATCACCGACCCCCGGAACCTCGGCGCCATCATCCGGTCCGTGTCCGCCTTCAGCGGCCACGGCGTGATCGTGCCCGAACGCCGCTCGGTGGGCGTCACCGCCTCCGCCTGGAAAACCAGCGCCGGGGCAGCAGTCCGGGTACCGGTGGCGCGTGCGTCCAACCTCAACAGTGCACTGAAGCAATTCAAGAACATGGGCATTTTTGTCCTGGGCCTTGACGGCGACGGCGATGTTTCGCTTCCCGACCTCACCCTCGCCAGGGAGCCCGTCTGCATCGTGGTGGGCTCGGAAGGCAAGGGCCTAAGCCGGCTGGTCCGGGAGAACTGCGACCAGATCGTTTCGATCCCCATCGACTCGGCCATGGAATCCCTGAACGCCTCCATGGCAGTGGGCATCTCGCTGTACGAGGTATCCCGCCAGCGCGCCGCAAAGTAACCGCGGCCTATAAATCAGTTTTCCCGGCCTGCCTATGCGCCCTGTGACGCATAGGCAGGCGATGTGCCCTTGGCGGCTAATATTTTAGGTGATGGTCATGCCGCTTTTCGACACTGCTTCCACCACGGACGCCTCAACGGCTCTTCCACTCGGTGTGACTGTCCCGCGCGCGGATTTGGCCGTGTCCGGACCAGCCGCAAACGGCACCCGGCCGGGTGCCAGGGCCAACGTGGCCTGCTACGCCCCCGGCGTGCGGAACCTGGAAATCGCCTACATAGCCCCTGGCGGAGACTGGCGGGTACAGGCGCTGCCCAACGTAAGCAACGGCGTACACCACGGGATTGTGGACAACCTGCCTTACGGCTCGCGCTACGGGTTCCGTGCAGCATCCGCCGAACAGTCGCTGCCGCTTGCCGTGCCCACCCAGGATGTTGACGACGACGGCGGGCAGCCGCTGCTGCTGGACCCCTACGGGCGCGCAGTGGACCAGCGCGACGGCTTCCTGACCAGCGTCCGGATGGCCAGCGACTTTGACTGGGCTTCAGACGGGAGGCTCCGCCTGGAATGGCGCGACACCATCATTTACGAGGCCCACGTCCGCGGCCAGAGCATGCTCCACCCGGACGTGCCCGCGGAACTCCGCGGCACGTACGCCGGCCTGGCGCACCCCGCCATTGTTGAACACCTCAAGAGCCTCGGAATCACGGCTGTCCAGCTGCTGCCCGTCCACTTCCACCTGGATGAACCGCACCTGCAGGACCTGGGACTGACCAACTACTGGGGATACAACACGGCAGCCTTTTTCGCCCCCCACCCCGGCTACGCCACCAAGGCAGCCCAGCAGGCTGGCCCCCAGGCCGTCCAGGACGAGTTCAAGGGAATGGTCAAGACGCTTCATGCCGCCGGGCTGGAAGTCATCCTGGACGTGGTCTACAACCACACCGCTGAAGGCGGTCCCGACGGGCAGACCCTGAGCTTCCGCGGGCTGGGGGAGGACACGTACTACCGGACCGACGGGAACGGCAAATATGAGGACACCACGGGATGCGGCAACAGCCTGAACTTTGCCGAACCACGGGTGGTCCAGCTGGTGGTGGACTCACTGCGCCACTGGGTGGACGAGTTCCACATTGACGGCTTCCGGTTCGACCTTGCCGTGACACTCTGCCGGAATGCGACCAATGAATTCGATCCCCGGCACCCGTTCCTCGTTGCCATCGCGGCGGATCCCGTCCTGTCCGACGTGAAGCTGATTGCCGAACCCTGGGATGTGGGCTACGGCGGCTGGCAGACCGGACGGTTCCCGGCCGGCTGGGCGGACTGGAACGACCATTTCCGGGACGCCGTGCGCTCGTTCTGGCTGGCGGACCGCGCTGCGCTTGAATCCGGCGGGCAGGGCGGATCGGTGGCCAAGCTCGCGGACGTCATGTCCGGTTCCGCAGCACTCTTTGCGGCGTCCGGCCGCTCCCGGCTGGCCTCGGTCAATTACGTCACCGCCCATGACGGCTTCACCCTGAACGACGTCGTCTCCTACGACCGGAAACACAACGAGGCCAACGGTGAGCAGAACCGGGACGGCCACGGCGACAACCGCAGCTACAACCACGGTTTCGAAGGCCCCACCGAGGACGGCGTCATCCTGGCCAGGCGCGCCCAGTCCCGGCGTAACCTCATGGCCACGCTGTTGATCTCCATCGGCGTGCCCATGATCACGGCCGGAGACGAACTGGCGCGGACCCAGCAGGGCAACAACAACGCGTACTGCCAGGACAACGCCATCGCGTGGCTGGACTGGACCAGGACGCCGGAGTCCCACGAGATGCTCCGCAGCACCAAAAGGTACATCCGCCTGCGCAAGGAGTTCCTGGCCGCACAGCCCCATGACTTCCCGGTCCGGGATGAGCAGTCCTACCTGTACTGGTTCGACCACGCCGGGCAGCCCATGTCCATGGAACGCTGGAACGATCCCCGGCACCGCGTCATGCAGCTCCTGCTGGGTTCCGACGACGGCACACTGGCCGGCCTGGTGGTGGTGAACGGCAGCAATTCCGACGTGCAGATCACGCTGCCCCACATCACTGAGAAGGGCACCCCGCATACGATGTTCGAGCTGCGTCTGACCACCTCCCCGCTGCACGAGCTCCGGCAGGGCACCAGGGTGGCCCCGGGGGAGAAGGACCTCCTGGAGGCCAACTCCATCAACATCTACCGCAGCTGATGCACCGGGAAACAACGTAATGCGCAACCGCAATGTTCTTCCCCTGCTGCTGGCTGTGCTCGTGGTGCTGGGGCTGCTCTCGTTTGGCGGCACGGGGATCCTGGGCCAGTTGACGGACAGGACGACGCCGGAAGACGGGGTCAGTGCCACGCCGGCCCCGGGTGCCGCCACTGGTCCCTCCGCCCGGGGGTCCCACTCTGCAGGTTCCGGGACAGATGCCGCCCCTCAACCGCAGGCGCAGGAGAACCCGTCCGGCCTGCCGGAGGTGCGGGAGTCTGCGTTGCCGGCTGAAGGCCGCCGGACGCTCGCCCTCATCCGCGCCGGTGGACCTTACAGTTACCGGCAGGACGACCAGACTTTCGGGAACTTCGAGCGGATCCTGCCACGGCGGGACAGGGGTTACTACCGTGAATACACGGTGCCAACACCTGGGGAATCAGACCGGGGAGCGCGGCGCATCGTGGCAGGCGACGACGGCGAGAAGTACTACACAGATGATCACTACGAGACGTTTCGATTCATAGCAGAAGGCAGCTAGGCAACCATGAAGATCTACTCCGGCGAGACCTGGACCTTGGAAGAACTGCAGGAGCAGGTGGCTGACGCCGGACGCCGCAGCCTGGTGGTTCCGGCGGCCGACAGCAAGAAGGCAGTCCTGGAAACATTTGGGGAGGTCCTCAACTTCCCGGAGCACTACGGCGTGAACCTGGACGCCCTGAACGATTCCCTGCATGACTTCGCGGACAGCATCACGGACAACGGCAACCCGCCCGTCACGGTGCTGTGGCAGGTAGCGGCGCCATTCCGCGGTGACCGGTCCTTCGGGGTCATCTGCGAAATCCTCCAGGACGCCGAGCGCTACGCCGGCAAGGACCTCGCCGTTACCGCCGTCATGCTCTAGGCGCGTTCTTCCTGCTCGGCATAAGTCTCCAGGAGGTCCAGGGCCCGCCCGCCGCCTTCCTCCTCCGCAAGGGCCTTGCGCATGCTGTCTGCCTTCTCACGGCCTCCCGGGAAGGGCGGCAGGAGGGGAACCTCGGGGTCGGTCAGTACTTCGATCACCACAGGCCGGTCGGCCGCGAACGCCCGCTCCCAGGCACCGCCCAGGCGCTCGGGATCGTCCACACGGATGCCCGTAAGGCCCAGCAGCTCGGCGTAACCCGCGAACGGGAAGTCCGGGAGCTCCTGGCTGTCCCGGAACCGCGGCTCGCCCTCTGACTCGCGCTGTTCCCACGTAACTTCGGCGAGCTCCCGGTTGTTGAAGACACAGACGACAAACCGGGGGTCCTGCCATTGCCGCCAGCGGTGGGCCACTGTCACCAGTTCGGCAATTCCCGCCATCTGCATGGCGCCGTCCCCGGACAGTGCCACCAGCGGCCTGGCGGGATGGGCAAGCTTGGCGGCAATGCCGTAGGGGATGGAGCAGCCCATGCTTGCCAGCGTGCCTGAGAGGTGGGCCGGGACGTCCGGCGGAAGTATGAGCTGGCGGGCGTACCAGTAAACGCAACTGCCGACGTCGATACTCACCTGGGCGTTGGCCGGAAGCCTGCCATTGAGCTCCCGCACCACCCTTTCCGGGTTGACGGGGCTGGCAGGTACGGCGGCGCGCTCTTCGGCCAGTGCCCGCCAGCGCGTGACTTCCTGTTCGACGTCGGCCCGCCACTGCCCGCGCGGCCGCTGGTCGAGCCGGGAACCAAGGGCCTTGAGGGCCGTTGCCGCGTCGCCGGCCAGCCCAACCTCCACGGGGTAGCGGTTGCCGATCTTCCGCTCGTCGATATCAATCTGCACAGCCCGTGCCGCACCGGGCGGTGGATAAAACTCAGTCCAGGGATCGTTCGAGCCGACGATGAGCAGCGCATCGCAGTTGCCCAGCAGGTGGGCGCTGGCGGTGGTGCCCAAATGCCCCATGGTGCCGACGGCGAAAGGCAAGGTCTCGTCCACGTAGGGCTTCCCTAAGAGGCTGGTGGCAATGCCGGCACCCAACTGCTCAGCAACGGCCACCACCTCCGCGGCGGCGTGCCGGGCGCCCTGGCCCACGAGAAGCGCCACCCTCTGCGCATTGTTGAGGAGCGCGGCCGCGGCGTCCAGGTCTTCCCCGCGCGGCGACTTCGCGGACGTGCTCCAGGACGGCGCGGTGACCACGACGCCGTGTTCCTGCTCCAGCTGGGGTGCGGGCGCGGACTGGATATCGTGCGGCAGGATCACCACGCACGGCGAGGAGGTGGCCTTCGCCGTGCGGAAGGCACGGTCCAGGACCATGGGAAGCTGCTCGGGTGCGTTGACCTGCTGCACGAACTGGGCTGCAACGTCCTTGAACAGGACGGTCAGTTCGATCTCCTGCATGTAGGCAGACCCCAGCACAGTGCGGCTTTGCTGGCCCACGATCGCCACCACCGGCACGCCGTCGAGCTTGGCGTCGTAAAGGCCGTTGAGGAGGTGGACAGCGCCCGGCCCCTGCGTGGACGTAACCACTCCCACGCCGCCGGTGTACTTCGCGTGCCCCACGGCCATAAAGGCCGCGGTTTCCTCGTGCCGTGCCTGCACGAACTCAACCCGGCCCTCCGCCCGGCGGAGGGCTCCCATGAACCCGTTGATCCCGTCCCCGCTGTACCCGAATACACGGTTGACGCCCCACGTTGTGAGCCGTTCCACGATCAGGTCTGCCACGGTGCGGTCGTTCATGGGATCCTCCTGCAGCGGTTTCGTGCCCTGCCTCTTACGCGTTGACGATCAGGCCCAGCTCAGCCTTCGACGCCAGCGCGTCATGCCGCGGCAGCACACGTACGGTGTACCCAAAGGACCCGGAGCGGTCGATCAGCAGCGAGCCGCTGAACAGGTGCCGGCCGCTGCCCAGGTCTTCCTGGACCTTCAGTTCCATCACCGTGATGTCCGCCAAGGTGTCGTTTTCCTCCGCCCTGCCGTAGGCCACCTCCACGCTGACATCGTCCGGGGTGAGGCTGTTCAACGATACGTAGGCATTGACCTGGAGGATGTCACCGATCTGCGGGTCCTCGGAAACCCCAACGGAGTCAACGTGCTCCACGTGCACCTGCGGCCAGGCTGCACGGACCTTTGCGGTCCACGCTGCCAGGGTGCGTGCCTGGGAGTAGGAGTTGGCGCCGGCATTCCGGCCGGCCTCCGCTGCCGGGCGGTAGAGGATGTTCACGTAGTCACGCAGCATGCGGTCGGCCGAAACCGCCGGACCAAGGTGCGAGAGGGTGTGCTTGATCATCGATACCCAGTGGGTGGGCACCTTCTCGGTACCCGACGTCGACGGACCGGCTGCGCCTGCGCCTTCGGACACGGTGATGCCGTAGAACCGCGGGGCAACCTGCGTCTCGAGCAGCTCGTAGAGGGCGGCGGCTTCGATATCGTCGCGTTCCTCCGGCGATGCGTCGTTGTTGGCCGTGGGAATCGCCCAGCCGTTCTCGCCGTCGTACATCTCATCCCACCAGCCGTCGAGGACCGACAGGTTCAGCGAACCGTTGAGCGCCGCCTTCATGCCGGACGTTCCACAGGCCTCAAGCGGCCGCAGCGGGTTGTTCAGCCAGACGTCGCAGCCAGGGAAGAGCGTCCGTGCCATTCCGATGTCGTAGTTCGGCAGGAAGGCAATGCGGTGCCGGACTTCCGGGTCATCGGTAAAGGTGACCAGATCCTGGATCATCTTCTTCCCCGCGTCATCAGCGGGGTGGGACTTTCCGGCGATGACCAGTTGGATGGGATGTTCCTTGTGCAGCAGGAGTGCCTTGAGCCGTTCCGGCTCGCGCAGCATCAGGGTAAGCCGCTTGTAGGTGGGAACGCGGCGGGCGAACCCAATGGTGAGTATGTCCGGGTCCAGCACGTTGTCCGTCCAGCCCAGCTCAGCGTCGGCCGCACCGCGTTTCTTCCAGGCTGCACGGAGCCGGCGGCGGACGTCCTCAACCAGCGCAACCCGCATTTCACGGCGCAGCGCCCATACGTCGGCGTCACTGACGTTGTAGGCGAGGTCCCAGCGGCCCAGCGCTTCAGCTTCGCTGCCGAACTGGTCCCGGGCAAGCTTTGAAATACGGCTGTCCACCCAGGTGGGCACGTGCACGCCGTTGGTGACGGAAGTGATGGGCACTTCTGAGTGGTCGAACCCGGGCCACAGTGCGGAAAACATCCCGCGGGACACTTCGCCGTGCAGCTTGGCAACACCGTTTGCCCGCTGTGCCAGCCGCAGGCCCATCACGGCCATGTTGAAAACGGACGGGGTGCCGTTCGCGTAATTTTCGCGGCCAAGCTCCAGGATGCGGTCCACCGGTACAGCCGGTGCAAGCCCCGACTGGAAGAAGTGGTGGATCTGGGAGATTTCAAACCTGTCGATGCCGGCCGGCACCGGGGTATGCGTGGTGAAAACGGTGGAGGCGCGGCCGGCAGCCAAGGCCTCATCAAAGGTCAGTGCCTCGTCCCCGGCCATCAGTTCCTGTATGCGCTCAATGCCCAGGAAACCGGCGTGGCCTTCATTGGTGTGGAACACTTCCGGAGCAGGGGTTCCCGTGAGCTTCTGGAAGGCGCGGAGCGCCTTGACCCCGCCCATGCCCAGCAGCAGTTCCTGCTGGAGCCGGTGGTCACCGCCGCCGCCGTAGAGACGGTCCGTGATGCTGCGGGCCGCTTCGTCGTTGCCCGGAACGTTTGAGTCCAGGAGGAGCAGGGGGACGCGTCCGACGTCGGCGCGCCAGATGTGTGCCAGCAGTCGCCGGTTGTTGGGGAGCGGCAGGGAAACTTGCAGCGGCTGGCCGTTGCCGTCGCCGGAAGGCTCGCGGAGGAGGGTGAGCGGCAGGCCGTCCGGATCCAGGACCGGGTAGGTTTCCTGCTGCCAGGCGTCCCGGGACAGTGACTGCTTGAAGTATCCGGCCTGGTAGAGCAGGCCAACACCGATCAGGGGCACGCCCAGGTCCGAGGCGGCCTTGAGGTGGTCGCCGGCCAGGATGCCCAGGCCACCGGAGTACTGGGGGAGGACTTCGGTGATACCGAATTCGGGGGAGAAGTAGGCAATCGACGCCGGCGCGTCCGGGCCCAGGCTCTGGTACCAGCGGGGCTCCTCGAGGTACCGGTCAAGGTCCTTCTCGGCGGTGCGGACACGGTCCACCACCGACTGGTCTGCGGCAAGCTGCTGGAACTCTTCGCGGCTCACCAGGCCCAGGAAACCGACGGGATCCTCACCGCTTTCCACCCAAAGCCGCGGGTTCAGCCCGGCGAAGAGTTCCCGGGTGGGGCGGTGCCAGGACCAGCGCAAATTACTCGCCAACCGGGCCAGCGGCCGGATTGGTTCGGGGAGGACTGTACGGACCGTAAATCTGCGGATTGCCTTCACCTGCGTCACACTAACCGACAACATGCGCGGCCGGAACCAACCCCGCGTTTCTTTTGGATAAATGACTCTTCGCGTGGAGGAAATGACACGGGCCGCAACGAAAATAGTGCGCAGGCTTAGCATTCCGGCTCATTTCTCGCTAACGTCGAGCCTGTGACGACTAACTCAGGAACCATTGCCGCATCGAAGGAAAAGCCGCAGGGCCGCATCACGGACGGCCTGCGGTTTGGACGTTTCCCCATCACGGCTGTGCAGCCCGTGGTCGAGGGTGGAAAGTTTCCTGCCAAGGCCTTGCCTGGCGAGGGAATCGTGGTGGGCGCCACCGCGTTCCGGGAGGGGCACGACCAGCTTGGGGTCAGTGCAGTGCTCCTGGACCCGGCGGGCCAGGAACGGCAGCGCATCAGGCTGGCGCCGCCCCGCGGGGAACGCGGCATGGGGACGGACCGTTGGGAAGGCGTCCTCACGCCGTCGGACACGGGCAACTGGTCCTTTTTCATCGAAGCCTGGCACGACCGCTACGGCACGTGGCACCACAACGCGGAAGTGAAGGTGGAAGCTGGCATCGACGTCGAGCTGATGCTCGCGGAGGGTGCCGCGTTGCTCCACGAAGCTGCCAGGGACGAATCCCGCAGCGATTGGGACAGGGGTGTTCTCCGCGAGGCCGCGGACAAGCTCGCTGACCCTTCCCTCAGCACGGAGGAGCGCCTCGGGGCCGGATTCAGCCACGCAGTCACCGGCGTTGTTGCGCACCAGCCGATCCGCGAGCTGGTCACCGTCTCCGAGCAGTACCCTTTGCTGGTTGAGCGGGACCTGGCCGGCCGCGGAGCCTGGTACGAGTTCTTCCCCCGCTCTGAAGGCGCAGTCAAGGACCACACCACGGGCACCTGGACTTCGGGAAACTTCCGCACCGCCGCGCAACGGCTTGACGCCGTCGCCGCCATGGGCTTTGACGTCATCTACATGCCGCCCATCCATCCCATCGGCGTCCAGCACCGCAAGGGGCCCAACAACACACTCATCGCAGGCCCGAACGATCCAGGCTCGCCCTGGGCCATCGGCGCGAAGGAGGGCGGCCACGATGCCATCCACCCCGACCTTGGGACCTTTGAGGATTTTGACGCCTTTGTAGCCCGGGCCAATGACCTCGGCCTGGAAGTGGCTTTGGACCTTGCACTGCAGGCCGCCCCGGACCATCCGTGGGTTGAGTCGCATCCGGAATGGTTCACCACCCGGGTGGACGGCAGTATTGCCTACGCGGAAAACCCGCCCAAGAAGTACCAGGACATTTATCCGCTCAATTTCGATAATGACCCGGAGGGGCTCTCCAACGAAATTCTCCGTATTGTCCTGCTCTGGGTCAGTCACGGCGTCAAGATTTTCCGGGTGGATAACCCGCACACCAAACCCGTGTGGTTCTGGGAGTGGCTTATTGCCCAGGTGGATAAGCAGGTTCCGGGGGTTGTGTTCCTCGCTGAGGCTTTCACGCGTCCCGCCATGATGCACGCGCTGGGCCGTGCCGGCTTCCAGCAGTCCTACACCTACTTCACGTGGCGCAATACCAAGAAGGAAATCGAGCAGTACTTCAACGAGGTCAGCCACGAGTCGTCGGCCTTCTTCCGGCCCAACTTCTTTGTGAACACGCCGGACATCCTCACGGAATACCTCCAGTTTGGCGGGCCGGCTGCGTTCAAGATCAGGGCGGCCCTGGCATCCACGGCAAGCCCGCTGTGGGGTGTCTACGCGGGGTACGAGCTGTACGAGCACGTCGCCCGGCCGGGCGCCGAGGAGTACATCGACAACGAGAAGTTCGAGTACAAGGCACGGGACTGGGACGCGGCCGCCCAGTCAGGGCGGACTCTTGCTCCGTACATCACCCGGCTGAACGAGTTGCGGCACACGCATCCGGCGCTGCAGGACCTGCAGAACCTGACGGTGCATCACAGCACTGACGATTCAACAGTGGTGTACTCCAAGCACAAGACCCTCGCCGACGGATCCAAGGACACCATCATCGTGGTGGTCAACCTGGATCCCCACGTGACCAAGGAATGCAGTGTATCGCTGGACCTTGCGGCCCTGGAGCTGAACCCGCAGGACCTCACCGCGAACGGCGGCTTCCACGTGGACGACCTCATCTCCGGTGAAAGCTGGGAATGGGGCGAGTACAACTACGTACGCCTGGACCCGCATGTTGAGCCCGCGCACATCCTCAGCGTGAGGAGAATGCATCAGTGAGTTTTAATCCGCAAAGTTCGGGACAGCATTTCACGCCGAAGAGCACCTTCGAACTGAATGCGCCGGGCCTGCAGCACGATCCGCTGTGGTACCGGAAAGCCGTTTTCTACGAGGTCCTCGTCAGAGCTTTTGCGGATGCCAACGGTGACGGTTCCGGGGATTTCTCGGGCCTCATCGACAGGCTCGACTACCTGCAGTGGCTGGGCGTGGACTGCCTCTGGCTGCCGCCGTTCTTCCAGTCGCCGCTGCGCGACGGTGGTTACGACATCTCCGACTACAACTCGGTCCTGGACGAGTTCGGCACCATTACGGATTTCAAGCGGCTGGTTGCCGAGGCACATGCCAGGGGAGTGCGGGTCATCATCGACCTGCCACTGAACCACACTTCCGACCAGCACCCCTGGTTCCAGGAGTCGCGGAAGGACCCGGACGGACCGTTCGGCGACTTCTACGTCTGGAGCGACACGGACGAGAAGTACCAGGACGCCCGGATCATCTTCGTGGACACCGAGGAATCAAACTGGACCTTCGACCCCATCCGCCGGCAGTTCTTCTGGCATCGATTCTTCAGCCACCAGCCGGACCTGAACTTCGAGAATCCCAAGGTCATCGACGCCCTTTTTGACGTGGTCCGGTTCTGGCTGGACCAGGGCATCGACGGGTTCCGCGCCGACGCCATCCCCTACCTCTTCGAGGAAGAGGGGACCAACTGCGAGAACCTGCCGGCCACCCATGAGTTCCTCCGCAAGCTGCGGGCCATGGTGGACGAAAGCTACCCGGGGCGCGTCATTATTGCCGAGGCGAACCAGCCGCCCAATGAGGTGGTGGAGTATTTCGGGACGGAAGCTGAACCCGAGTGCCACATGGCGTTCCACTTCCCGATCATGCCGCGGCTGTACTACGCGCTTCGGGACCAAAAGGCTGCGCCCATCATCGAGACGATGCAGGACACGCCGAACATTCCCGACGGCGCCCAGTGGGGCACCTTCCTGCGGAACCACGACGAACTGACCCTTGAAATGGTGACCGCCGATGAGCGCGCAGCCATGCTCGGCTGGTATGCACCGGATCCCAGGATGCGTGCCAACATCGGCATCCGGCGCCGGCTCGCACCCTTGCTCGACAACTCCCGGGCGGAGATTGAACTGATCAACGCCCTGCTGCTGTCGCTTCCTGGCAGCCCGTTCCTGTACTACGGGGACGAGATCGGCATGGGGGACAACATCTGGCTTGAAGACCGGGACGCCGTCCGGACGCCCATGCAGTGGAACCCCGACCGGAACGCGGGCTTCTCCAACGCGGACCCGGGCAAGCTCTACCTGCCGGTCATCCAGTCCCTGGTTTACAACTACAACATGGCAAACGTTGAGGCCGAGGCCGCCCACTCGGGGTCGCTGCTGCGCTGGACGCGCCAGATCCTGAGCGTCCGCAAGAACCATCCCGCTTTCGGCCTGGGCTCCTTTAAACACGTTGAGGCCGACCATGACGCCGTCCTGGCCTACCTCCGCGAGTTGCCCAGCGGCAACGCCGCGGGGCTGGACGGCGAATCCATTCTGTGTGCATTCAACCTCTCGCAGCATCCAGTGGCCGCACGGCTGCGTATCCCCGATTACGGTGGGCGCGGCCTTCGTGATGTATTTGGCGGCCAGCCATTTCCTGGCATCAACGAGGACGGGACGCTGACGCTGACTCTCGGCAGCCACGATTTCTTCTGGCTGAGGATCCGGTCGGCAGCGTCCAATCCTTCGTCCCCCTATACGCAGGCAATGCCGATCCTCTCGATTGAGAACTGACATGAACCAGCCCATCCTTACCCCCGCCCTCACCGCGTTGCTTCAGGAATGGCTTCCAAGGCAGCGCTGGTTCCCCGTGAAGACGCCCGCCTTCGAGCTGTCCCAGGCAGGCAGCCTGGGGCTGGACGATCCTTCCGGCCACGCAGGGCTCGCAGTCTTCCTCCTGAAGGTGGCCACCCGGGGAGCCGACGGCGGCCGACGTACCGACGTCGTCCAGGTCCCCTTGAGTTTCCGGCCGGCGCCAGCCGCCGGGATGGAACGCGCGCTGGTTGGCGAGGCCGCCGGGACGGATCCATCCAGGCCCTGGGTTTACGATGCCGTGCACGATCCCGATTTTGTGGGCGCCTGGCTTGACCTGATGCGCAGCGAGGACAAGGCCCCCAGCGGTACCGCCTCCGGGTTCCGGGCTCCAGGAGACCACCGCCTTCCCACGGCCCGCGGGGTGGTGAAGGTCCTTTCCGGGGAGCAGTCCAACAGTTCAGTAATTGTGGACGACGGCGAATCGGCTGCCATCGTGAAGTTCTTCCGCGTCCTGTCGGAAGGGACAAACCCCGAGGTTGAGGTGGGTGCTGCCCTCACGTCCGCGGGGACTACGGAAGTTCCGGCGACCCTGGGCTGGGTCCGCGGCGAGTGGCTGGCCCAGGGCACGCCTTCTTCCGACGGGCCGGGCTCCGGTTCCCGTTACGTCCAGGGCGAGCTGGCGGTGGCCCATGAGTTCCTGGCCGGCGGGCGCGATGCCTGGCGGCTGGCTGTTGACGCGGCCAGGTCCGGAATCGACTTTACGGCTGAGGCCCGCGCCTTGGGCGCCGCCACGGCGACGGTCCATCGCCGCCTTGCAGAAGCACTCGGGCAATCGGCGGAGGCCGAACCCGGCAAAGTGATTGCCCCTGCAGTAGCCCAGCGCGTCCGGCAGGCCTGGGCGGAAGCCGCCTCCGCCGTCGGCCCCTACGACGACGCGCTGGACCACCTCCTGCGCGGACTCGACGGCGTTGCTGCCGGTCCGCTCCAGCGGATCCACGGCGACCTCCACCTTGGCCAGATCCTCCAGGTCCCGGGCCAGGCGGGCAACGCGCCCAGGTGGGCGATCCTCGACTTCGAAGGCGAACCGCTGCGTCCCATTGCGGAGCGCAACGTTCCCGACGTTCCCCTGCGGGACGTCGTCGGGATGCTGCGGTCCTTCGACTACGCGGCGGGAGCTGCCCATCGTGAACAGGAAGGCGCCAAAGTGCCGGCCTCCTGGGTCGACGACTGCGCCGAGGCCTTCCTTGCCGGATATGCGGGTGTCACGCCCGGCACCGTGGACCGGGACTCGCCCCTGTTTGTGGCATTGTGGCTGGACAAGGCACTGTACGAAGTAGTTTATGAAATGCGTAACAGGCCCGACTGGCTGGCGATCCCTGTGAACGCCTCCAGGCGGCTCCTCAGCGGTAACGGCGCCGGCGACCAGGCCGGGGCAGCATCGGAAGGTAACGAAATGACAGGCTCAGCACGAACGGACCGTCCGGGGGTGCCGCTGCACGTGGATGCGGGCACCCTGGGCAAGATCGCGAACGGTGAACACCACGCCCCCCATTCCATCCTGGGCGCGCACCTGGACGACTACGGCCACGTCACCATCCGTACCGTGAAGCATCTGGCGGAGGCCGTTACGGTCATCACTGCAGCCGGCGAAATCCCTATGGAGCATGAAGCCCACGGCGTGTGGGTGGCCGTTATGGATCCGCTCCAGCAGGGGCACGTCCCGGACTACCGCCTGGCCGTAACCTACCCCGGTGCTGAGCCGGTCACCGTGGACGAACCCTACCGCTACCTTCCCACCGTAGGTGAAGTTGACCTGCACCTCATTAATGAAGGCCGGCACGAGAAACTCTGGGAAGTCCTGGGCGCCCATGTCCAGCACTACAAGTCGTCCCTTGGAGACGTGGACGGTGTGTCCTTTGCTGTCTGGGCCCCCAACGCGCAGGCTGTGCGCGTTATTGGTGACTTCAACGGGTGGGACGGGCGCGAAAACTCGCTCCGCTCCCTTGGCTCCTCCGGCGTGTGGGAAATTTTCGTTCCCGGGGTTGCAGCAGGGGCGTGCTACAAATTCCAGGTCCGCACCAAGGCCGGCCACTGGGTGGAGAAGGCTGACCCGCTTGCCTTCGGAACCGAGGTCCCCCCTCTGACAGCGTCGAGGGTGGTGGAGCCCTCATACGCCTTCAAGGACGACGAATGGATGGAGGCCCGGGCCAAGCGGGATCCGCACAACTCGGCCATGAGCGTCTACGAAGTCCATCTTGGTTCGTGGAAGCTTGGGCTCGGCTACCGGGAACTGGCCAAGGAACTGGTGGACTACGTCAAGTGGCTTGGCTTCACCCACGTGGAATTCATGCCGGTGGCGGAACACCCCTTCGGTGGATCATGGGGCTACCAGGTCACGTCGTACTTCGCGCCCACGTCCCGGTTCGGGCACCCCGACGAATTCCGGTACTTGGTGGACGCACTCCACCAGGCCGGCATCGGGGTTCTGCTGGACTGGGTGCCCGCGCACTTCCCCAAGGATGCATGGGCCTTGGCCCAGTTCGACGGCGAGCCCCTGTACGAGCACGCCGACCCCGCCCTAGGCGAGCACCCTGACTGGGGCACGCTGATCTTCGACTTCGGCCGCACCGAGGTCCGCAACTTCCTCGTGGCCAACGCCCTGTACTGGCTGGATGAGTTCCATATCGACGGCCTGCGCGTGGATGCTGTGGCCTCCATGCTCTACCTGGACTACTCGCGCGAAGAGGGTCAGTGGCGGCCCAACCGGTTCGGCGGCCGGGAAAACCTCGAAGCCATCTCGTTCCTGCAGGAAGTCAACGCCACGGTGTACAAGACACACCCCGGGGCTGTCATGATTGCCGAAGAGTCCACAGCCTTCCCCGGCGTTACGGCACCCACCAGCCACGGTGGACTGGGCTTTGGCCTCAAGTGGAACATGGGCTGGATGCACGACTCGCTCAAGTACGCGTCCGAGGACCCGGTGAACCGCAGGTGGCACCACGGCACCGTGACGTTCTCCCTGGTTTACGCCTTTACGGAAAACTTCCTGCTCCCCATCAGCCATGACGAGGTAGTCCACGGCAAAGGCTCCATGCTCCGCAAGATGCCCGGCGACCGTTGGCAGCAGCTGGCCAACCTGCGAGCCTTCTTCGCCTACCAGTGGGCTCACCCGGGCAAGCAGCTCATTTTCATGGGCACTGAGTTCGGCCAGGAAGCGGAGTGGTCCGAACAGCACGGGCTCGACTGGTGGCTCGCCGATATCCCCGCTCACAAGGGACTGCAGTTGCTGACCAAGGACCTCAACGAGCTCTACGCCTCCACGCCCGCTCTCTACTCCCGGGATAACGAGCCCGGCGGCTTCCAGTGGATCAACGGGGGAGACGCGGAGCGCAATGTGCTCTCGTTCATTCGCTGGGACAAAGAGGGCAACCCCCTGGTCTGTGCCATCAACTTCTCGGGCGCGCCGCACGCTGGTTACACCCTGGGAGTACCTGAGCCGGGGGCGTGGACAGAAGTGCTGAACACTGATGCCACCACCTATGGCGGCTCAGGTGTGCTGAACGCCGGTGAGCTGAAGGCGACGGATGAGGGGCAGGACGGACAGCCGGCCACCTTGAGCGTGACCCTGCCACCGCTCGGTGCTGCGTACTTCAAGCCGGCATCAGCAACGTCCGCCTGATTCCTGCTTGAACTTCTTCGAAAGAGGCCCGGAATCCTTGTGGTTCCGGGCCTTTTCGCTATTCTGTCCGCCTGCCCGGGAGTGGCCGAAGGGGCCGGTTGGCTATCTCCGCAGAGTGGTGGTAGAGTTTATTTCCGCGCTGCTCCACGAAGTCAGACGGAAAAACCGACAACCAAGCCTCAAGCTGAAGAGTGTCGCGGACGCCGGTTTGACAAGTGAGAGTCCAGCGGGTAAGTTTGAAAAGTTGCTCCGGAGCGATCCTGAACCGTTTGGTTGGGTGGTGCCGGGTGTGTCTGTTGTTTGAGAACTCAATAGTGTGCCAAG